>NZ_CP100376.1:0-1200000 GCF_030515985.1 Corynebacterium accolens
CGACCCACGCGTACACACTGCGTGGGCCGTCCACTAAAGAGTGCCTAAAAACTACCCCCGGTACCCGATATCCGCACCGGTCGGTACTCGATACCGCCCTACCGGTACTAAATAGCGTCGCGCGTCAGGAGAGACCTGTTCAGTAATAAATTTCTTGGAATCTTGAACAAATTATTCTAAATGAGGAACTTTGTGGGGCGTGATGACGTTGATCTCCATGAGAAAGATGATTCGTACATCACTGAGAAAGGACAACCGTGCGTTCAAGCAATCCGGTTATGACCTCGCTGACTGAAACTAACCAGCAGCAGAACCCCGGCTACGCGAGCGAAGCCCCTCGCCCCATGACCGTGGATGACGTCGTCACCAAGACGGGCATCACCCTCGGCGTTATTATCGTGGCCGCTGCTATCAACTTCTACCTAGGCACCATGAACCCAGGCACCGCGATGATGCTTATGCTGGTCGGCGGCATCGGCGGATTCATCACCGTACTGGTGGCCTCCTTTGGTCGTAAGTGGGGTTCCCCGGCTGCGACCCTCATCTATGCGGTATTCGAAGGCCTTTTCGTTGGTGGATTCTCCTTCGTCTTCGCTAACAGCACCATCGGTGGTTCTAATGGCATGGCGCTGATCGGCCAGGCAATCGTTGGCACCATCGGCGTGTTCATCGGCATGCTCATTGTCTACAAGACCGGTGCAGTAAAGGTCACTCCAAAGTTCACTAAGATTTTGGTCGGCCTCATTGCAGGTGTCGCGGTAATGGCTCTCGCTAACTTCTTGGGCGCCATCTTCTTCGACTTCAACCCGCTGCGCGATGGTGGCCCCCTCGCCATCATCTTCTCCTTGGTCTGCATTGTCTTGGCTGCTCTGTCCTTCCTGACCGACTTTGACCAAGCAGACCGCCTTATCCGTGCCGGCGCTCCTGCCAAGCAGGCATGGGGCGTAGCCCTTGGCTTGGCCGTGACCTTGGTCTGGCTCTACACCGAAATCCTTCGCCTGTTGAGCTACGTTCAGCGCAACTAAGCCTCTCTACGCTTTCGGCCCGCACTTCGGTGCGGGCCATTTTTGTGTTTTCCTTTGGCTTACGGGCGTGTAATTATTGGGGTAATTCAGGGGGTATTAAGCCGTTCTTTAGGTTTTAAGCGGGTAGGAGCGGGCTTTCAGGTCAAAGACAGTCAATGAGCAGTTAATTTCACCATTTGAAAAGATTTAAATGTGGCGAATGAGGATAATGAGATAGTTAAATATTGACTAATTTGCGCTCTCAACGAGAAATTCTTGCACGATTCATGCATGCTATGTGGCGGGAACGGGAAACCGGAAGGTAGAGAGTTCTCTCCTCTATTTTCTTCTCGTTCCAGCTCGTCTAAAAGGAGTAACCGAAGGATTGTTGTGAAACGTCAGGCAACCGTAGCAGCGCTGGTAGTCAGCTCGGTCACGCTGAGTGGCTGCGCTGCGGAAGTCGGCTCGAAGAGCGCATCAGAAGATGCCGCGATGACGGCAGAAACTGATGGCACTAGTTCGGTCGATGGCGCGGGTAATGCCAACGGGAGCCAGGGGGATGATGTGGAAGACAATCCGGGGGATTCGGAACACCCCGAAGGCGAGCATTCGAGGGCCGGCGCCGGTCTTCGGGGGGAGACCGGCGCCACGGGAGATGAGGATTCCGGGGCACTACCGCCACCGGGAGAATTTGATCCTGCTGATCCAGATTTCGAGCTATTCGATCCATGTACGGAAATTCCGCCGGACAGGCTGGAGGAAATTGGTTTAGAACCACGAATACTCGATTATCGAAAAGAGCCGGGGCACTATTTTTGCAATTTTGCATCGAATGGGAGGAATTTTTCTGAAAGCATTCTAGTCTCTGCAGCTAGCGATTCAACTGCTATTGATGGGCTAGAGTTAAATGAAGATCTTCGACAAAAAGATGAAACAGCAGATATCGAAGGTATTCACCTATTTAACTCTGAGCTTTTTAAAGATTCCCAGTGTAATGGATATCTTTCTACCAGCCGAGGAACGATTACCGTCGGCATAAATGATGTCACACCACAGTCAAGTGCAATGAAGAGATGTCAATTGGTTGCTGAACTCATTACTAATCTCAAACAATAGTCGTGTTTTGGGGGAAACATGCTTGTTAGTGTCAAAAATCTACAACGAAATACCAGCATAATATCTGATCTATACCGTCGAGCTCAGTCACTAAAGGACCGAGTAAATAGCCCTCTTAATTCGGGCTTTTCGAATGTGTCGGGAATTGATCACGTAGGGGGTGTGCACGAAAGGACACTTACCACCGACCCGGGGTCGGCTAAAGGGACGCTCCTGGACTATGCCTCGCAAGTCGAATGGTTGTCGCAGGCTCTTGCCCGAGAAGCTCGAGGCTTTGAAGCCCAAGAAACTGCAAATAGTAGGGCGATGGATATCGCTGATGCGGGTGGTGAGATTGGCGTTGAATCAATGCCGATTATGGATCAGCCGGAGCCGGGGTATAGCCCCTTCGCCTTTACTCCTCCGGTAGTTAACGTCGGCACGTCGATTACCAAGTTGGCAACGGACTTGATGTCAACGCAGATTTGGAGTGTGTCTGAAGCTAATGCGCGTTGGGCGTCGTTAGGTTCTGAGGTTCGGGAGATCGTGAGCGGTCTTGAAGAAGCCGCAGGCTCCTTGGAAAGTGAGAATGACAGCGAAACCACGTCGCGGGCGGCGGCGAAGATTAGGGAAGTGGCAGCCTCCGGGAAACACTTTGTGGCCAATGCCGCAGCAATGGGAGAAAAGCTTACTGGGTTCCACTCGCGGTTGATGATGATTCAGCCTTCGGCGATGGCCATGGCGATGGATATTATGAAAATCCCTGATCCAGCGAAGCGAAAAATTGCAGAGAAGGCGGCGTTGGCAAAGCTGCAGCCGGATCTCCAGAGGTTTGCCATCGACGCCATGCCTAATCAACATCCGCTGATGGAACAGTCGCCGGCATCCGGAGGCGGCGGCGTAGATGCTGGCTTGTCAGGTGTGGAGGGCGATGGCCAGAAATATAACACCGACAACGTCGTCTGGCCGCGTGCAATTCAGGAAGCTATTGCTCGCGGCGATGTGGGCCCGGGAAACTTCGACGTGGCTAATGGTACGGTCCACGATTTGGAATCCGTCGGCATGACTCCTGAGGAAACTGCCGCGTTCCAGGAGCAATTGCATGCAGATGGCAGAAGGGCGCTTTCTGAGCTAGGCGTGGGCGACGGTATAGATATCAGCGGTCGCGATATCGCAACCAGTGGGGCCTCACTTCCTGGGGCGACGGCATCGCATGGCCACTTAGGATCTATGCCAACGGCAGGTGCCGCTCCCGGTACCTCGGGTATTGGTGCTGGAGCTGGCAGCGGTAGCGGCGGACTCGGTTCTACCGGGRTGGGAGCACCGCTTGGTGTTGGACGTGGAACTGGTTCTGGTAACGGAGCCGGATCCGGGGTCGGCACAGGAACCGGTATTGCCGGTGCAGCAGGTGGTCCTGGCATCGGCGGGCGAACTGGACGTGGAAACACTGGTGCGCTTCGTGGTGGCGGATTCAATTCGCTGGCCGGGCTCGGCAGCGGGGCCATCGGTACGGGCGGAAGGCCTGGTTCTGGGGCAGGTGGAAATATGGGTGCACTCGTAAATTCCGCCCCAGGTTTGGGAGCTGGCGGAACTGCTGCGCGCGGCGGAGTAGGAATGCGCGGCGGTGCCGGTGAGGGTGTCGGCGCCCGCGGCGTGGGAGGCGCGCTTCCTCGGGCCGCAGGTGAAGCTGCTGGCAATAGCAGCGGCGGTAACGGTAGCCGCGGACACCTAGAAAGGGGCGCTGCGCGTGAAGCTGTGGTGCGCGGGGGAGGCGCCGCCAATAGTACCGGTGCTAAAACCGGTGCCGGGAGACCGGCCGCTGGCATGCGCGCCCTTGCGCCGATGATGGGAACGCGGGGTCAGGGAAATGACAAGAACCGGGTGAAGGCGGTAACCACGCAGGTGGAGCGCGATCCGAATAAGCGGGATCTGTTGGGCGAGCCGCCGGCGGTCGTGCCTGGGGTCATCGGCAATTGGGCGCGAGAATCCTAGCCAGTGAATTGTGGAAAGAAAAAGGGCTGAAGGAAATAATCCTTCAGGCCACTTCTTTTATTGCGGCAGTTGCGTCGCGGTGGCCTTTGGCTGCTGCTCAGGTTCCTCGACCCCGTTTTGCAGGCCCTCCGGATCCACTTCGGTCTCGGTGGTGGCAGCAGACGAGGACGTCTCGGCATCCTTCTGCGCCGGTGCTTCGCCGGTAAAGGTCGATGCATTGTCGATCTTGCCGGATTCAGAATCTTGCTGATTCGGCGGGTGGCATGCGGCCAAGGAAAGGCCGGCGGCAAATACTAATCCAGCGGTAGCGAAACGGGAGAATTTCTTCATGGGGATGTGCTCTTTCTCCAGAGTAGTGAAGGCGGTAGTGGGGTAGATGGAGGGAATTAGGACTCGCGCGGGGTGGCAGCCTTGGCGGAATCGTACGGGGCGGCCGACTCGATGGTTACTGAGATGGTCTTACCATTTGGTGCGGAGTACTCGCGGGTTTCACCCTCCTGTGCGCCGATGATGGCGGCGCCCAGCGGGGACTGCTCGGAGTAGGTCTCCAAGTCCTTGTTATCGGTCGCAGCAGCGCGGGTGCCGATGAGGAAGGTTTCCTTATCGTCCTTGTTGCCGTTGTAGTACACGTGAACGACGCTGCCGGTGTAGGCAACGCCCTCCTGCATGGTGCCACGCTCGGTGGTGGAGTTAGCCAGCAGCTCAGAAATCTGCTTGATGCGGGCCTCTTCCTGGTCCTGCATCTCGCGGGCGGCATCGTAGCCGGCGTTTTCTTTCAGGTCGCCCTCTTCGCGGCGCTCATTGATTTCCGCTGCAACCTCAGGGCGGTGATCGATAAGCTCCTGCAGCTCGGTCTCGAGCTTTGCCTTGGTTTCTGGGGTGATGTACTGCTTTTGCTGCTCAGCCATTCTAAAACCTTCCGTGCTGTGGAATAGTGGTCAAAGCCCCGCGATGGTGGCGGGACCGAAGTTAAGTATGCAACCAGGCAAATGCCCAGTTCTAGGCTGTACAAATCCTAGCACATGGAGCTAGCGACTTTCCGCGTAGTCGGGGTTGTCCATATCCAGGTAATCCGGGATATTGCCGGAGCAGCCATAGGCGCCACCGGCGACGGCGCGGGCATTGGTGGGGACATCGACGGCAATGCGATGCGTTTCTTTTCCGCCGGCGGGAACGGCAAATTCGCGGCGGCCTACCTCGGATTTGGAGTAATCGTAGGCCTGCACGATGCAATAGGCGTCTTCATCGGTGTGATTGCGGGTCACATCGACCCAGACGCGCGTGGTGTCATCACTGAGAACCTCCTGGGTGACCATAGAGATCTGAGCATTGACGGATTCTTTTTCCCGAAAATACTGGAAACCGTAATAAAGAAGGGTGACGAGCATGGCGGCGAAAATCAACACCAGCGCCTTATTGGTCCAGCTACCAGAGTTCTTTTGTGATTTATCGCGCGAGCCGTAGCGCGCGGCGGAGCGAGAATTTCCGGCGGAAGTCATAGCCCTACTTTAACCGAGGAGTACCATTTTCCCATTATCTACTAAGATAGTGATCTGTTCTAAAAGCTAGTTTTAAAGGGGATGGATTTTCAGTGAGCGACTTTCGCCTCCTAGCAATCCACGCACACCCGGACGATGAATCCTCTAAGGGTGCTGCGACTACGGCCCGTTACGCTGCAGAAGGTGCGGATGTAATGGTGCTGACCTGCACCGGTGGTGAACGCGGTGACATTATTAACCCGGCTATGGACCGTCCTGGCGTTAAGGAAAACATGGCTGAGGTACGCCGCGAGGAAATGGCTAAGGCAGCCCGCGCGCTTGGGGTCCAACACCAGTGGTTAGGCCACGTTGATTCCGGCCTGCCGGATCCTGAGGAAGGCAAGAGCATGGAAGACCTTTTGCCGGAAGGCTGCTTTGCCCTGATGGGTGATGATGCGGCGGCCCAGGAAATGGTGCGCGTTATTCGCTCGTTCCGCCCGCAGGTCATCATTACCTATGACGAAAATGGCGGCTACCCGCACCCAGACCACCTCATGGTCCACCGAGCATCTATGATTGCGTGGGAAAAAGCCGGTGACCCTGACTACCACCCAGAATTGGGCGAGCCCTGGGAGCCGCTGAAGCTGTACTACTCGCATGGCTTTGTGTACCAGCGCATGAAGATGTTCCACGATCTCCTCCTTGAGGAGGGCAAACCCAGCCCGTATGGTCCTATGCTGGCGCGCTGGGATACGGCTTTTGGCGATATCATGGCTCGCGTTACCACGCAGGTGGAGTGCGCCGATTACTTCCAAAACCGCGACGATGCGCTGCGGGCGCACGCGACGCAGATCGATCCTGCGGGCGCATTCTTGGCCACCTCCGTGGAGGTTCAACAGCGTCTGTGGCCTACAGAAGAGTTTGAATTAGCTAAGACCCGAGTATCGACGTCGCTGCCGGAAAATGATTTATTTGCGGGCATTGAAAAGAACGAGGAGACTTAAAGCATGAGCGTCTATGACTCCCTTTTCTTGGCTGCGCACGATGTCACTGTCCTTGCGCAAGGCACAGAAGGTGCTGAGGGTGGGCCAATGGGGCCCGAGTTTGGCAAAGCCTCGCCCATCGGACTGCTCATCTTGGCCWTYTTGGGCGTTGCCGTGCTGGTRGCGGGCTGGAMCTYCCACCGCCGCTATTCGCGCTTCCGTCGGCGCACCATGTTCGCTGAAGACCACGGAATCGATCCATTCGACGAAGAAGCAGTGGATGCGGCGCTCAAGGAAGCTGGCCTTTACGATAACCGCAAGAAGTCGATTTTCTAAGCGGCTGGAGTAATCAACGTGACATTTCTCAAGCGGCTGATGTACCCCTTGTATGAAGCACGCCTCGTGCGGYTTATCAAGGGCAGACCGCAGCCGAAGCACGKGGCGATCAKGGCTGACGGCAACCGCCGCTGGGCGCGGGAAGCCGGGTTTACAGATATTAGCCACGGCCACCGCCAAGGGGCGAAGAAAATTGGAGAGATGATCGCGTGGTGCCGCGATACCGATATTGAGGTAGTCACCATCTACCTCTTATCCACGGAGAACTTGAAGCGCAGCCAGCAGGAAGTGCAGCTACTTTTTGACATCATCTCTGATGTGGTCACGCATCTGTCCCAGGGAGATCTGGATTGCCAGGTTCGTCTTGTGGGTAACTTAGGGTTGTTGCCCGCGCCGGTAACACAGCGCATGGTCGATGCCGCCGAGGAAACCAAGGATAACCAAGGGGTCATCGTCAATGTGGCTGTGGGCTACGGTGGGCGCCAAGAAATCGTTGATGCCGTTCAGAAGCTGGTGCGCAGCGAGGCTGAAAAGGGCACCAGCGCTGCCGAGATGGCGGACCGAGTCACCGCAGACTCGATCACGGAACACCTATATACCAAGGGCCTGCCGGACCCAGACTTGGTGATCCGCACCTCCGGCGAGCAGCGTCTTTCCGGATTCCTGCTGTGGCAAGCGGCCTATTCAGAAATCTGGTTCACCGATACCTATTGGCCGGCGTTCCGGAAGGTAGATTTCCTGCGCGCGCTGCGTGAGTATTCGCAGCGTTCGCGCCGCTTTGGTAAGTAGCGGCTAGATTTTTCGCATGCGGACCTGTTCAACCAGGTGATGCGATCCCTTCTTCAATACCAGCGATGCGCGCACGCGGGTGGGTAGGATATTTTCCACCAAGTTTGGCAGGTTAATGGATTGCCAAATCTCGCGGGCCTGGGCGCGCGCCTGCTCGTCGTTCATATCGGCATAAGCAGCGAAGTGGGCATTGGGCCGGCGGAATTCGGTGTGGCGCAGCGTGAGGAAGCGGTCGATGTACCACTGTTCAATATCGTCCGTGCGGGCGTCGACGTAGACGGAGAAATCAAATAGATCCGCGATGGTTAAGGTGGGGCTGGTCTGGAGGACGTTGAGGCCCTCCAAAATCAAGATATCCGGCTGATTGACCTCTTGATAGCGATCTTTGACGATGTCATAGGTAATATGCGAATACAGCGGCGCTTTGACCACGGGTTTTCCGGATTTGACGTCGGTAACAAAGCGCATAAGTGCACGGCGGTCATAGGATTCGGGGAAACCCTTGCGCTTCATCAGTCCGCGGTCTTTAAGCGTTTGGGTGGGAAAGAGAAACCCGTCCGTGGTCACTAGGTCCACCTTCGGGTGAGAGTCCCATCGCTGTAGGAGCACTTGGAGGAGGCGGGCGGTGGTGGATTTMCCCACGGCCACGGAACCGCCCACGCCGATGACGAAGGGCACGTGCGTGGGTGGGTTGCCCAAGAAGGCCTCGGTGGCGGCGGTGAGCTGCTGCCGGGCGGTGACCTGCATGTGGATAAGGCGGGAGAGGGGGAGGTAGACGTCTGCCACCTCGTCCAAATCAATGCGGTCGCCGATGCCGCGTAGCTCTTCTAGCTCGTTTTCTGTCAGCACCTGCGGCATGGATTTGCGGAGTTCACGCCAGGTTTCACGGTCAAAGTCGAGGTAGGGGCTTGAATCCAGGTTGCGCGCCATAACTTAATTGTCGCACGCGGCGATAAGGGAATGAAAAATTTGCCCCCTGTAAGGTAGCCGAAAGGTTATGATATGTAATAGTTCATACTGCTTCCTACCGAGAAGAGGACTAGTCTTTTATGGCTTCTTTTAATACTGACCTGCGCGATCTTGACCCAGATGTTTTCGGTGCTATCCAGGGAGAAATTTCCCGCCAGCGCGAAACCCTGGAAATGATCGCGTCTGAAAACTTCGTGCCGCGCGCCGTCTTGCAGGCACAGGGCTCTGTCCTGACCAATAAGTACGCCGAGGGCTACCCAGGGCGTCGTTACTATGGCGGCTGCGAGCACGTCGACGTCGTTGAGGATCTTGCCCGCGACCGCGCGAAGGCGCTCTTCAACGCGGAATTTGCCAACGTGCAGCCGCACTCCGGCGCGCAGGCTAATGCCGCAGTCCTGTCCAGCATCGCGGAACCGGGCGATAAGATCCTCGGCCTGTCCTTGGCCCACGGTGGACACCTGACCCACGGCATGAAGCTGAACTTCTCCGGCAAGCTTTACGATGTCGCAGCTTATGGCGTGGACCCAGAGACCATGCGCGTGGACATGGATAAGCTGCGCGAGCAGGCACTTAAGGAGAAGCCAAAGGTTATCATCGGCGGTTGGTCCGCTTWCCCSCGCACCCYGGATTTCGCGGCCTTCCGCGAAATCGCCGATGAGGTGGGCGCTTACCTGTGGGTTGATATGGCCCACTTCGCGGGCTTGGTTGCCGCGGGCCTGCACCCGAACCCTGTCGAGCACGCCGATATCGTCTCCACCACCGTGCACAAGACCTTGGGCGGTCCGCGCTCCGGCATGATCTTGGCCAAGCAGGAGTACGCAAAGAAGCTGAACTCCAACGTCTTCCCGGGTCAGCAGGGTGGACCGCTGATGCACGCGGTGGCGGCAAAGGCCATTTCCATGAAGATTGCGGCCAGCGAGGAATTCAAGGAGCGGCAGGAGCGCACCCTTGAGGGCGCCCGCATTCTGGCCGATCGCCTCTTGGCAGAAGACACTCAGGCAGCTGGCGTGGACGTTGTGTCCGGCGGCACCGATGTCCACCTCGTCTTGGTCGATCTGCGCAACTCGCAGCTCGATGGTCAGCAGGCAGAAGACCTCCTGCACCAGGTAGGAATCACCGTCAACCGCAATGCGGTCCCGAACGATCCTCGTCCGCCGATGGTCACCTCGGGCCTGCGCATCGGCACCTCCGCCCTGGCCACCCGTGGCCTCGATGCGGAAGCCTTCACCGAGGTTGCCGATGTCATCGGTACCGCCTTGGCGCAGGGCAATAACGCCGATGTCGAGGCACTTCGCCGGCGCGTCGACAAGATCGCGGAGGACTACCCGCTGTATGAGGGCCTCGAGGACTGGAAGCTGGTTTAGTCCTTATCTTCTAAAGCATCCTCTGCGGCGTCCTTGTGAACGTCGTGGCCGCGAGCCTGCGCCAGCGTGGCGCGGGCTTGCTGCAGCCACTCCGGCTGCTTTTCCAAAAGCTCGCTGATTTCCGCGGTGGTCAGCGGCTTATCCATGTCGTTCTTCTTTAGCGCGGTAACGGAAATGCCCAGTTTGTGGGCAACTTCTTGCCGGGGGTGGGGGCCTTCGCGGCGCAGCGTTTGCAGCCACTGCGGGGGATTGTGCTGCAGCTCACGCAGTTCCTCGTGGCTGACCGCGCTATTTTGAAATTCTTCAGGCGCGGCGGGCAGATAGATATTCAGCTTCTTAGCGGCGGTCTGCGCGCGCATCGCGGTACCGGACGGTTGCTGTTGGTTATGTTGTTCACTCACGGTTTAACCGTAGCACTTTCAGTAGACTGTGCTCCATGCTGCGCTTAGCCTTTGTGACCGGTACGGAACCTGGAAAATGGTTTCAGAGATTTCAGGACAATACTGCCCACGGCGGTTTATCCACCGTCGATGCGGATGACAGCATGGCAGAATTGCTCGCAGGTCACGTGGATCTGGCGCTAACGCGCCTGCCGGATCCGCGGGTGGATGACTCTTTCCACGTGGTGCGCCTTTATGAGGAGGCCCCCGGCCTTGCGGTTCCAAAAGACTCGGTCTATGCGGAGGTGGGTGAGGCGCTTGCGCTTGCCGATGTCTCCGATGAGCACCTCAACTACCGCCTCACCGATGCCGGCGAGGTCGATATCGCCGCCGTACGAGAGGCCCTGCAGGTGGTCGCGGCCAATGTGGGCATCGCCATCGCACCGCTGCCGCTATTAAAAATCCTCAGCAAGAAACAGGTGGTTCCGCTCGCGCTCAAGGATAGCGGCGTGCCGGTGACGGAAATTGCCTTGGTTTGGCGGAAGGCGGAGGATGGCGAGGCCATCCAGGACTTTGTGGGCATCGCTAAGGGCCGCACCGCTCGCTCCTCCAGGCAGGAAAAGCCGAAGCGCACCGCCCGTGAAAAAGCTAAAGCCAAACAGTCTCGAAGGATTGTTAACAATCCGTTACAGAAACAAAAGAAGTGCCCTAAGCAGCGCAAACGACGATGATATGAGGGTTGATCCGCGCTAACCCCGTTGCACACGGTGGCAAGGAAGTGCATTTGGGGTATACCGTTGGCTGCGCTCGCCACAATGGCGGCTTAAACCTACAACGAACTAATTTTTCAGCTGAAAATCGAAAGGTAGATCCAGAAATGCGCAAGATGACTCGTCGTATTGCAGGTGGCTTCGCGGCCGCAACCCTTTCCGTTGCTCTCGTTGCATGCTCGGACGCAGAGGACGCCGCCGATGACGCTAAGGATAGCGCTGGCTCCGTAGCCGCAGACGCCTCGGATGCTGCCGGCTCTGCCGCATCCGATGCCACCGACGCCGCTGGTTCCGCCGCCGAAGAGGCAACCGGCTCCAAGGACGGTGATGCAGAGGGCGCCAAGGGCGAAACCCAGACCATCACCACTGCACATGGCGAAGAAGAAGTTCCCGCTGATCTTGCAGCTGCCATCGAGGAAAAGCAGGCCGAGTGGGGCGACGTGCAGAGCATAGAGTCCTCCGATGAAGGCACCCTGGCTACCTTCGAGGGTGGCAAGTACTTGGCATACTCTGAGGAGACTGGTGCGCAGCCGGTCATCGGCAAGATTGCTGAAACCTGGGTAAACGAGGGCGGACTCGCTTCCTCCGTTGGCCTGCCTACCAAGCCAGAGGCTGACGCAGTCGAGGCGAACGGCTGGACCCAGGAGTTTAGCAACGGCACCATCTCCTGGACTGAGGGTGAAGACGGCACCTTCGCGGCCGATATCAACGCCTAAAAGCTAAAAGTCGGCGCCCTGCCCACGCGGCGCGTCGATTACCTCTCGCCACGATCCCTGCGGCTTTCCCGCAGGGATCTGTCGTTTTCTTAAAGTTCATCTTCCACCCATGTGATTTCAACCTTGGGTGCTTAGGTTGGGTGGCAGCCCCTAAGAGTTCGCAGCACTAGCGGCTCTAGGGGGCAGACAAGGAAGAACAGCTTTCTACCGCTTTACAAAGGAAGATTCCTGCCATCATGACTCGCCCCTCTGTACTTTCTACTGCACTAGGCACCACGGAAAATGACGTCGCTACCAAGACCTACGTGCTTGATACCTCGGTTTTATTATCTGACCCGTGGGCGCTGCGAAAATTTGCCGAACACGAGGTCGTCCTTCCCGTCGTGGTTATCTCTGAATTGGAAGGAAAACGTCATCACCCAGAGCTTGGCTGGTTCGCCCGCCAAGCTCTTCGCTTTTTGGAAGAGCTGCGCGCTACCTATGAGGCGCTCGACCAGCCCGTTCCGGTCAACGTGGACGGCGGTACCTTGCGGGTAGAGCTCAACCACCAAGACCAATCGCTCTTGCCGGCCGCATTCCGCGGGCCGGAAGGAGACCACCGCATCTTGGCCTGCGCCTTGAACCTGGCACACGAAGGCAAGGACACGGTTCTTGTTACCAAGGACGTGCCGCTGCGCGTTAAGGCTGGCGCCGTGGGCGTGCAGGCCGATGAATATCACGCTCAGGACGTCATTTTGACCGGGTACTCCGGTATGGCCACCGCCTATACCACCACGGATGTCATCGATGCCCTCTACAGCGATGGGGAAGTGCTGCTCGATGGGGTCGTCACGGACGATGACACCCCAGTGGAAGACTTGCCGGTGCACTGCGGCATCACCTTGGTCGGCGGCGCGCAATCTGCCCTGGGCCGCATTCTGCCGGACGGGGCGGTGCGCCTGGTGCGCGGCGATCGAAATGCCTTTGGCCTGCAGGGGCGTTCGGCGGAACAGCGCATCGCCCTCGATCTCCTGTTGGATCCGGAAGTCGGCATCGTGTCCATCGGTGGTAGGGCAGGCACCGGCAAATCCGCGCTGGCCTTATGCGCCGGCTTGGAGGCGGTCTTAGAGCGCGGTGAACATCGCCGCATCGTGGTCTTTCGGCCGATGTACGCCGTCGGCGGGCAGTCGCTGGGTTACCTGCCGGGCTCTGAGTCAGAGAAGATGAACCCGTGGGCCCAAGCGGTCTATGACACCTTGGAAGGCTTAGTCTCTGACAACGTGCTGGAGGAGATCCACGAACGCGGGCTCATCGAGGTCCTGCCCCTAACCCATATTCGCGGCCGTTCTTTGCACGATGCCTTCGTTATCGTGGACGAGGCGCAGTCGCTGGAGCGCAATGTTTTGCTTACCGTGCTCTCGCGCTTGGGGGAAGGCTCGCGAGTAGTGCTCACCCATGACGTTGCCCAGCGCGATAACCTGCGGGTGGGCCGCCACGATGGGGTACAGGCGGTCATCGAAAAGCTCAAGGGCCATGAGCTTTTCTCGCACATTACCCTTCAGCGATCG
Source organism: Corynebacterium accolens (assembly GCF_030515985.1). The sequence goes on from NZ_CP100376.1 coordinate 13,424, forward strand.
GAGCGCTCTGCCATTGCGGAGCTAGTAACGGATCTATTGGAGGGCAATGATTAAGGGAGAGATGAAAGCGTGTTCGCAGACAGCGAATTTAATCAAATTTATATGGCAAAAATCACCTAAGACCAGTAATAATGGTGCCTATGAGCGAGAACGCCAAGCAGACGTCTGCGGACGAAAAGAAAAAGGATTTCCGTATCCGGCCTTTCACGTCGGCCGATTACCCGCAGATGCGGGAGATCTACGAGCAGGGCCTGCAAACCGGCCATGCCACCTATGAGACCCGTTCCTTGACCTATGAGGAGTTTACGAACTCCAAAATCATGGCTTCGGTGCACGTAGCCGTTGAGGCGGACGATGATTCCAAGGTATTGGGGTGGGTTTCGGCCGCCCCGATTTCATCGCGCACCGTCTTCCACGGCGTGGTGGAGGATTCCATCTACTTGGGATCTGATGCCCAAGGCCGTGGCATCGCCGGGGCCTTGCTCGATTGCCTCATTGAGGTGTGCAAGGATCTGCACAAGTGGGCCATCCACTCCTGGATTTTCCCGGAAAATGAAGGCTCTGCGGGCCTGCACAAGTCCCGCGGCTTTGAAAAGGTCGGCACCTACTCCCACATGGCCAAGATGACCTATGGCGAGTTGGCCGGTCAGTGGCGCGATACCGATGTCTACGAGCTCCTGCTCCCCAAGCCGGAGGAAAAGAACCGCTAAATACACTGTGCCTAGTAACCACGAAGGCCGTAGCGATGCCGAGGGAATTAATAATCTCGGCCGCTACGGCCTTTAGTCGTTTTCTACTTCGCGAGGCCGCCGGGTGGGTAGCCGAGGGCGGACTCGATGGGGGCATCGGCAAGCAGCAGGCTATCGCGCAGCGCATGCAGCTCCCCTAATCGATCGTCTCCTTCAGGCGCTCTTCGCGCAGGGGAAGCAGGACGATCAGGGCGATGATGACGAGCGGGACCATCAGCGCGATGACCGGGGTGAGGCCATCGTTATAGGAATTGAGGATCGCCTGCTCGAGGGGCTCTGGCAGGGAAGAAACCATATCCGGGGTGAGGCTATTGGCATTGCCATTGGCGTTATTAAACTTTTCAGCATAGGCCGCGCCCTCGGGGCCCAGCTGCTGGATGGCCCGCGGCAGGCGGTTGGCCATCTCATCCTGCATGTTGTTGATGAACATGGAACCGACCAGGGAAGCGCCCAGGGCAGAACCGATCTGGCGGAAGAAGTTATTCGCCGCGGTGGCCGTGCCCACCTGAGACAGTGGGAAAGAGTTCTGGACGATGAGCACGAGCACCTGCATGACCATGCCCAGGCCGATGCCGAAGGCGAGGAACTCGAAGCCGAGCTGTGTGAGCGAGGTGTCTACCGAGAGGCGGGACATCCAGAACAGGGCGCCTGCGGTAATGGCTAGGCCGATGAGGGGGTAGATCTTGTAGCGGCCGGTGCGGGCGATGATGAAGCCAACTCCGGTGGAGGTGCCGATAAGGCCAACCATCATTGGAATCATCATCAGGCCAGCGTTGGTGGGCGATAGGGTGTGGACCATCTGCAGGTAGGTGGGCATATAGCCCAGCACGCCGAACATGGCCAGACCCAAGATGACGCCGGACAGGGTGGTTAGGGCCATGTTGCGGTTCTTGAAGAGGCGAACCGGGATGAGCGGCTCGGCAGCGCGCAATTCCACGATGGTGGTAATGATCGCGCCGACGAGGGTGATGGCGCCGAGGGTGAGGATCATGGAGGAATCCCAGTCGTACTCGGTGCCGCCCCAGGTGGTCATGAGGATTAGGGAAGCGGTGGTAATGGCGATGAAGGTGGCGCCGAGCCAGTCAAAGCGCTTCATATCGGCCTGGCCCACGCGCAGGTTGAGCACCAGGATGCAGACCACCATGGCCAGCAGGCCGAGCGGGATATTCATCCACATGCCCCAGCGCCAGCCGGGGCCATCAGTAAACCAGCCGCCCAAGACGGGGCCAAGGACGGAGGACAGGCCGAAGACACCGCCCATAATGCCCATGAACTTGCCACGCTCGCGGGAGGAGGTGACCTCGGCGATGATGGACTGCGAGGAGATCATCATGAMCCCGGCGCCGAAGCCTTGCACGGCGSGGGCGATGATGAGCACCGTCATGGAATCGGCRAAACCGCCGATGGCGGAGCCCACGACGAAGACGGCGATGCCGCCAATGTAGAGCCACTTGCGGCCCAGCATGTCACCCAGCTTGCCGGAAATCGGCATGGCGATGGTCATGGTGACCAGGAATGCGGAGATGACCCAGCTCATGTGGTCAACGCCGCCAAGCTCACCAACAATCGTTGGCAAAGCGGAAGAGAAAATCATCTGGCCCAGCGAGCTCATCAACATGGTGAGCACCAGCGCAGAGAAGATGAGCCCCAGGTTATCCGCCCGCGACTGGCCCTGCGCAGGAGCCTTTTCGACTGTATCTACCATCGGATTCCTTTCATAACATCATTAATCAAAGTCAGTGAATCATTCAGACGCGAACTCAGGGCGTCGCTGCAATCGCTATCGGGGGCGGCGATGGAAAGCCACAGGGCCTCGCGGACCACACCGGCGATGACCATGGCCTCCGTTGCCGTGGAATGACCCTCCAGGATGCGCAGTTCCGGTTCCCGGTCAAGGCGCTCCTCAATGAGTCCAATAAGCTCGATGGATTTCGCCCGCTTGCGACTAATGGAGGCGGCGGCCGCCTCCGGGTCATTAGCAATGCGCTTGCGTCGCTCCCGAATCGTGGGATTAACGTGATGGCCCTCCATGTGCTGCTCCACCAGGTTAAGGACGAGCTCCATGATGTTGGTGGTGGGCTCGTGGAGGAAATACTCGCGCATTTCCGCGGTGAAGTCAGCGCTTGGTGCCCCGAGCACGGCGGATTCCTTCGAATCGAAATAATTAAAAAATGTGCGCCGAGAAATACCGGCTAGTTCGCAGATCTCTTCAATAGTGACCTCGCCAAAGGAATGCTTATCCACCAGTTCGGTGGCGGCATCCTCAATGCGTAGCCGTGTTTCTAGGCGTTTCTGCTCGCGTAGTGATAGTTCTTCTTGCACAGAATGCAACTTTACACTCGGTGCAAACTTGCACCAAGTGCAAAATGAGTGATTTTGTAGATGTGTACGCTGAATTTATGGCGCAAGTCACGGCATGTGCTTGCCGATGCCCCTTTTCTTTGCGCGCACTTCCCGTACCCGGTCATGTTCCCGGGCATGCAAAACCCCGCTCAGAAGCGATTTCCGAGCGGGGTTGCAGCGCTAAAGGCGGCTGAGGTTAGATATTGTCGCGCTCGCGGTTGGTCATGCTCAATACGTCCAAGCGCTTGTCCAGCTCTTCCTCGGTGAGGTTCTCGCCGTCAACAAAGCCCAAGTCGATTACGGCCTGGCGGACGGTGATCTTCTCATTGAGGGCGTGTTTTGCGGCCTTGGCGGCATTCTCGTAGCCGATGGCGGAGTTCAGCGGGGTCACGATGGAGGTGGAGGACTCCGCGAAGTGCTTCATTCGCTCCTCGTTGGCCTCGATGTGGTCGACGCACTTCTCAGCAAAGACGCGGGCGGAGTTGGCCAGCAGGCGAGCGGACTCGAGCACGTTGCGCGCCATCATCGGGATGAAGACGTTGAGCTCGAACTGTCCCTGCGCGCCGCCGAAGGCAACGGCTGCGTCATTGCCCACAACTTGGCCGGCCACCATGGTAACCGCCTCAGGGATAACCGGGTTGACCTTGCCCGGCATGATGGAGGAACCAGGCTGCAGGTCCTTCAGGTGGATTTCTGCCAGGCCGGTCAGTGGGCCGGAGCCCAGCATACGCAGGTCATTGGCAATCTTGTTGAAGGATACGGCCACCGAGCGCATGGCGCCGGAAAATTCTACGAGGCCGTCGCGGTTAGCCTGTGCCTCGAAGTGGTTTTCTGCTTCCTTCAGGTTCTCAACGCCGGTGAGCTTCTTGAGCTCCTCGGTCACCTTGCCGCCGAAATCAGCGGAGGTATTCAGGCCGGTGCCGGTGGCGGTACCACCGATGGCGAGCTCTCCCAAGCGCGGGAGGGTAGCCTCGATGCGCTCGATGCCGAGCTCCACCTGGCGGGCGTAGCCGCTGAACTCCTGGCCCAAGGTGATTGGGGTGGCGTCCATGAGGTGGGTGCGCCCGGCCTTGACGACGTCCGCGAATTCCTTCGCCTTCTTAGTCAAGGACTCGTGCAGGACCTTTAGGCCCGGAATGAGGTCATTGACAGCCGCTTCCGTAGCCGCCACGTGGGTGGCGGTGGGGAAGGTGTCATTGGAGGACTGGCCCATGTTGACGTCATCGTTCGGGTGAACCTCTACGCCCTGCTTATGCACCAAGGAGGCGATGACCTCGTTGGTGTTCATATTGGAAGAGGTGCCGGAGCCGGTCTGGAATACGTCGATGGGGAAGGCATCGTTGTGCTTGCCATCCGCGATTTCCTGTGCGGCGGCGATAATGGCGTCTGCCTTTTCTGCATCCAGGCTGCCGGAGTCCTTGTTGACCTGTGCGCATGCAGCCTTGAGCAGGCCAAGCGCACGAATCTGCGCATCTTCCAAGCCGCGGCCGGAAATAGGGAAATTGTTTACCGCGCGCTGGGTCTGTGCGCGCCACAGGGCATCAGCGGGAACTTTAACCTCGCCCATAGTGTCATGTTCGGTACGGTATTCGGTCATGAGAATCACCTCGGTTGATTGATTGTGTGCACCTACCCCCAGTATGGCGAAAAGCTAAAAGTCAGTGGGTGAAAAGCCCGAGCCTGCCCCGCCATTTGGGGGTGAGGTTTAGTTCTTGGTGGGGTCCGAGTAGTCCACCACTGAGTATTCCTGCAGTTTAGCCAGCTTGTGGAAGGAATCGACGTAGCGAATGGTGCCGGACTTGGAACGCATGACCAGCGAACGGGTGGAGGCACCATTATTGCGGTAGGAAACACCGCGCAGCATGTCACCATTGGTCACGCCGGTAGCGGCGAAGTAGCAGTTCTTCGACGAAACCAAATCATTGGTGCCCAAGACCTTATCCAAGTCGTGTCCGGCAGCGCGGGCCTTTTCTGCTTCTTCTTCATCCTTCGGCCACAGCTTGCCCTGGATCTCGCCACCCATGCACCGCATGGCGCAGGCGGTGATGATGCCCTCAGGGGTACCTCCAATGCCCATCATTATGTCGATGGAGTTGGAATCCTGGCAGGCGGCGATGGCACCTGCCACATCGCCATCCATAATGAGGCGCACCTTTGCGCCTGCCTCGCGGATCTCCTGGATGAGCTTTTCGTGGCGCGGGCGGTCCAATACCACCACGGTGATATCGGCGGTGCGCAGGCCCTTTGCCTTGGCCACGGACTCGATATTCCATTGCACGGACTGGTTGATATCGATGGATCCGACGGCTTCTGGGCCCACGGCGATCTTTTCCATGTAGAAGACCGCAGATGGGTCATACATGGTGCCGCGCTCTGCGGCGGCGATTACGGAAATGGCATTGGGGCGGCCCTCGGCCATCAATCGCGTGCCATCTACCGGGTCCACAGCAATGTCCATCGCCGCGCCTTCGCCCGTGCCGACCTCTTCACCGTTGAAGAGCATCGGGGCCTCATCCTTTTCGCCCTCACCAATGACGACAACGCCCTTCATCGCCACGGAGTTAATCAGTTTGCGCATGGCATCGACTGCCGCGCCATCGCCCTCATTCTTCATGCCACGACCAACCCAGCGGCCAGAGGCCAAGGCGGCGGCTTCGGTCACGCGCACCAGCTCCATGGCCAAGTTACGGTCGGGCAAATAAGAAGTATTTTCGGACATGTGTAGTGGTTGCCTTCCATGTTTTCTCACCGTGGGGGTAATTCCCACGCGATTAGTGTTCTACTTGTCCTATTCTGGCACTTTTTGGCGTCAATAGGTCCGATTTGGGGCCCCTTTTGCGGGGTTTTTCCTTTCTCTAGGCAGCATTATCGGCGCGAATGTGCGCACGCGGGAGGCATGTGGCACTTTCACGGTGGCTCATGCGATACTAAGGCGCGTGGCTGCAGAACAAAGACCGAAGATTTTCGAAGGCGCTCGCGACATCATTTTGTCCCTTTCCGTAGTGGTGGTCATGATGTTGCTCGTGGTGGGCGCGACGGGGCTTTGCTCGGTGAATCCGGAAACAGAGCAAGGCCCAGTTCAAGAGGTAGACGAGGAGACCTTCCTGGATACGCAGGCTCGCGCCGGTATTGGTGCTATCCGAGATCCCCAGATGCCCGAAGGCTGGCAGGCCAATGCGGCCCGCCGTTCGCAGCTAGGCGGCGACACAGTCACCGTCGTCAGCTGGCTTACCGCGGATGGAAACTACGTGGAATCCACCCAAACCCAGGTTTCTGCAGAAGAGGCGGGCGAAAAAWACGACGCTAACTATCGCGGGCTGAACTCAATGCGCGAGGKAGCCGGCCATCAGGTGCGCGTGCTGGCAAGTGACGACGATTCTGTGCGCCGCTTGTGGATCGCCGACTTGGGCGATGCCCGCCTCATCATCTCCGGTGCAGCCCCCGATGAAGAATTCGCCGCCGCCACCGAGGCCTTTATCGAGGCCAAACCTATAAGCGGAAAGTAACCTCGCTGAGCCCCTCGGCGTCCGCTTCCACTGTGATTCCCTCAGTGTCACCGGTGGCTTCGTCCAAGGCAGCGGCATCCAGCCCGCTCAAACGCGTCTTTTCTAGGTAGACGTCCACGCGCTCGCGCTGGGAACGGCGCGGGTAGATGGAGACTTGGACCACTTTGGCATCGGCAAGCAGCAGCACGATGGACCGGGAAAAGTAACTCAATTCCTCTTCTGTGGCCGAAACCTGGGTGCTGGTATGCGCCGGCCCGAAAAATTCCTCTACCAGCGCGCGGGAATCGCCGCCCATGATGGAGCCTGCCGATGCCGATTTGGAGACGAAATCAATCCGCCTTCCCGGGTAACCATAAATCTGCATTACTCTTCACCCTCCTCAGCCTGCTGCTCGCTGTGTTCCGCCTTTTCAAGGGCATCCTCCACCCGCTTGGAGGCGCCATCCAAGTGGGACTCGCACGTGCGAGCAAGCGCCTCGCCGCGCTCCCAGTATTTCAGGGACTCGTCCAGGCCCATTTGGCCGAGCTCTAAAATCTTGACAGTTTCAATGAGCTCATCGCGCGCCTGTTCGTAGCTCAATTCCTCTACGGGAGTAAAGGCATCTTGGCCTGGCTGGCCGGAACCAATGGTTTCATCTGACATCAGCATTCTCCTACTATTTCTGGCTAATCGGCGGCCTGGGAGGCCATGGACACGGCGGTGATGGAACCATCGCCCACGCGAATGCGCAATTGCGCGCCGGGCGGTGATTGCTCATAAGAGCTAACGACCTCCGGATCGCTGCCATCTTTGGGCAAGACCTGGACAATAGAATACCCACGGGCAAGCGTCGCCGAAGGACCTAAAGCAGAAACCCGCGCGCGAAGGGACTCCACGTGCCGGGTCTCACGGTCTAAGAGCACCCGCAGTTCGCGGCGCATGCTCGTGCGCATGCGCTCGACCTCTTCGCGCCGAGCGCGGATTGGCGTCATCGGATCGGCCAGCACTGGGCGCGAGCGGATATTATCCAATCCACGGCGCTCGCGTTCTACCCAGCCGCGCAAGGCCGCCGCCATGCGGGATCGCGCCTCAGCGATGACCGCGCGTTCCTCTGCCACCGACGGGACCACGCGCTTGGCGGCGTCCGTCGGGGTAGCCGCGCGCAGATCTGCGACGTTATCGAGCACCGGACTATCCGGCTCGTGGCCAATCGCGGAGACCACCGGGGTGCTGGCGGCCACGACGGCGCGTTGCAGGGCTTCTTCAGAAAAGGGAAGGAGATCTTCGACGGAACCGCCACCGCGGGCGATGATGATGACATCGATCTCCGCATCGCCGTCGAGCTCCTGCAAGGCGGAAATCACCTCGGGGACGGTATTCGCCCCCTGAACAGCGGTATTAATGACGCGGAATTGCACGGCCGGCCACCTGTCGCGGGCTACCGCCACGACATCGCGCTCGGCGGCAGAACCGCGGCCGGTAATCAGGCCGATTTTCTGCGGGAGGTAGGGAAGCGGGCGCTTGCGCGCGGGATCAAAGAGGCCTTCTGCGGCAAGCTGCGCGCGCAGCTTTTCGATGCGCGCCAATAAATCGCCGATGCCCACGTGCCGAATCTCCGTGGTCCACAGGGAAAAGGATCCGCGGCCGGCATAAAAGGCGGGTTTGCCGTGCACGATGACGCGGTCGCCGTCTTTTAGCGGCGTGGGCAAGTTGTGCAGCATTGAGGAAGAGCAGGTCAATTGCACCGACTTTTCCTGCTGCACATCGCGCAGGGTGAGGTAGGACAGCTTCCAGGTGGGCTTGTAATTGATCTGCGTTAATTGGCCTTCCACCCACAGGTATCCAAGGCGCTCGATCCATCCCTTCACCTGGTCATTGACCTGGCCCACGGGCCACGGGGTCTCTGGAGTATTTGCCGGTTGATTCACGCAGCCACCCTTTCCATCTACAGCGCCATACGGTGCCCTTTAGTGTAGGTGCTCAAGGCACGTGGCGCCCCGCTTGGGTGGCCTAGATGGGCGCTTTCCCTGCTGGATAGCCCTTACTATTGTTTTGCTTTACCTTTCGATACTCTGGGAGGCATGACTGATGGTAAAAATGTTCTCCTCGCGGCACCGCGCGGTTACTGCGCTGGAGTGGACCGCGCCGTCGAGACCGTAGAAAAGGCGCTAGAAAAATACGGCGCACCCATTTATGTGCGCAAGCAAATCGTCCACAACCGTTATGTCGTTGAATCTTTGGCCAAGCGCGGAGTCATCTTCGTTGAAGAGGCCGCCGAGGCCCCGGAGGGTGCTCACCTCGTCTTTTCCGCCCACGGCATCTCCCCGGCGGTGCGCAATCAGGCACAGGAGCGCAAGCAATTGACCTTGGACGCTACCTGCCCCTTGGTGACTAAGGTGCACAAGGAAGCCCAGCGTTTCGAGCGCGATGGTTACCACATCCTCCTCGTGGGCCACGAAGGCCACGAGGAGGTAGAAGGCACCGCGGGCGAGGCCCCCGATGTTACGCATCTGGTCGATGGCGTCGACGGCGTGGACAAGCTGCCAGACTACCTGCAGGATGAGAAACTCATCTGGCTTTCGCAGACCACACTCTCGGTGGATGAGACCGTTGTCATCGTCAATAAGCTGCGCGAGCGTTTTCCGCACCTAGAAAACCCGCCGTCAGATGATATCTGCTACGCCACTCAAAACCGGCAAGAGTCCGTCAAAGCCATTGCACCGAAGTGCGATCTTATGATCGTGGTGGGGTCTAAGAACTCGTCCAACTCCGTGCGCCTCGTAGAAGTCGCGCTCGAGGCGGGTTCACGCGACTCCCMCTTGGTGGRTTTTGCCGACGAGATCGATGAATCGTGGCTAGACGGCGTAGAGACCGTTGGCGTGACCTGTGGCGCCTCCGTGCCAGAACTTCTTGTGCGCGAGGTGCTCGAATACTTGGATGAGCGCGGCTTTAATGACGTGGAGCAAGTGACCACCTCCACCGAATCCATTACTTTCGCGCTGCCGCGCGATCTGCGTCCTGCCCGCACCTAGCGCTGCAACGCCTAAAACGACAACAACCGTGAGCCTGGTGGCCTCTTAAAGAGTGCCGGGGCTCACGGTTTAGTTTATTCGTAGAGGTTATCGTCCCAACGCTGTTTCTTGGCAGTGTCTTTTGTCGAGGAAGCGAGATCTGGTTCGGGAGCCGGTGGTATCACGTCCCCTGCGCGCCGGTGCGGATCCGGTTGCAAGCGATTTTCGCGTTCCGCCTGTTGCTCGCGACGGCGCTCTTCTCGGTCGCGGCCACGGATGCGGTCCTGCGGCTTCCGCGGAGGTTGCGCCTGTGCGTGTGATCTGCGGCGGGAGGCGCGTGGAGAGGGGGCCTGCGGGTTTTCGGATCTATTGCGCGCCATGAGTTCCGCCACGGAAAGCCGTTCAGCGCGGTTCTGGCGATCCCGCTTCATGTCCGCGCGCCGCGCGACCTTTTGCTGATTCACAGCGCGTTGGGCGGCCTTGCGGAAGCGCATCCAGCGCAAGACGCCGATTGCGGTCGCGCCGAGAACCGCGATAAGCAACCACAGGAAGTTCTGGACCAGCGGATACACGGAGGTCAGCAGGGACGTTTTAGAAAAACTGGTGCCTTCCGGAGCATTGGACTTGGTGATGAAGATTCCCGCCGTCACCACGGTTACCGCGTACAAAATGGGGATGGACGCGATGGACAGGAATAATCCTCGCTCCTCAACGATGAGCGCTATGAGCAGGGAGCTGATGATGAGAAAGGCAAAGTACATCCAGCCTATGGAGCCGACAAGAATGGAAATCAATGCGCCGGTGAGCAAAAGTGCCGCCAATAGTCCAAGGCCCTTCAGCAGCGAGATGCTCGGCATGCTCAGGCTTTGCGCGGCGGTAGGCTTTCGTTGTTTGGCTAGTGACACGTCGCAAAATCCTACCGTCTGGCGCGGGCCAATGGCTATATCCACGCAGTAAAACTGCCTAGATTTTAAGAAGAATTTGTCCCGCGCGGCCACGTATCAATGGGGGAGGGCTCGCGCGGCGCTCTGTTCGTACGGCCGGGAATCTCCATTTCGTGCAGCTTGCGGGCGGTCACGCCCACGCGCGAATCAAGCGAGGAGAGCGTGGAATTATAGGCTTCTACTGCCTTTTCGAGTCCTTGGCCCACCTTGCCATAGTGCTCCGAAAGGGTATTGAGACGCGAATAGAGCTCACGTCCCAAGCGTTGGACTTCTTTTGCCTTGGCGGAAATATCTTCCTGGTGCCACCCCATAGCTACCGTGCGCAAGAGCGCGAAGAGTGAGCTCGGGGTCGCGATGACGACGTTGCGTTCAAAACCGAACTCGATGAGCTCAGGATCGACCGATAACGCAGCATCGAGGAAAGGATCCGCGGGTACGAAGAGCACCACGAATTCCGGGGTGGGTTGGAAGGCCTCAATATAGTCTTTGTGGGATAGCGCCTGGATGTGACTGCGCAGCTGATGCGCGTGGCGGCGCAGGTAGCCGGCGTGTTCTTCTGGATCGTCGGTTTCTAGCGCATCGAGGTATGAAGAGAACGGAACCTTGGCATCGACGATGATATGCCTGCCACCGGCCAAGTTGATGAGCATATCTGGGCGCACGATGCGGCCATTTAAGGGGGCAGAGACTTGGGAATCGAAGTCCACGTGCCGTCTCATGCCGCCGAGTTCGACGACGCGCTCTAGCTGGATCTCGCCCCACCGCCCGCGCACATTGGGCGAGCGGAGAGCCGTAACGAGCTGATCCGTGCGCTCTGTTAGCCGGGACGAGGTGCGGGTCACCGCCTGCACTTGGCTGGACAGGGAGGCTAAGTGGGCGGTGCGGTCTTCTTCCAGTTCTTGTAGCTGGAATCCGATCCTATCCATGGCCTTTTCTAGCGGTTGCAGCTCGGCCTGGCGGCGCTGCGATTCCTGCAGCGCCCGGTGCTCCTCGCTCGGCGCGGAGCGGGACACGGAATGGGAGTGGGCCAACCAACCCAGCACGGCGCCCAATAGGAGACCGATGAACAGCAGCAGCACAGGCAAAGTGGATGTCATGGAATCCACTATGACACGTGCTGCCGACATGGCACACTATTTATTCGAATCTCCGTTCAAAAGATTTTCGAAGGCATCCCGCGCGCGGCGCAGGTTGGAGCGCATGCTCGGATCGTCATAGTCGTCCGGGGTGGAATCGACGTCGACGGAATCATCCAGGGTGTTAGACGCGCCATCGGATGCGGCATCGGCGCCTGCGATATCGGGGTTGGCGTGTTCTGGAACCTTGCGCCACTGCTCGCGCTTGTATTGCGCCTGCTCTTCGGTATAGCGGCCGATGAGATAGCCCGCGACGGTGGAGTAATTGAGCTCGGAGGAGTGTTTTTCCCCGGACTGCAGCTTCATCATGTCCTGCACGTAGCGATAGGCAACCGCGATCATGGCGGCGGTCGGCACGGCCAGGAATCCACCGATGAGTCCAAAGAGCGCGGAGCCGACGATGACGGAGACCAAAACAATAACTGGGTGCAGGTTCATGGCCTTTGCCTGCAGCCACGGCGAGAGTACATTGCCTTCAAGCTGCTGGACCAAAATAACGAGGCCCAAGACCAACAGTGCTTGGGTAAAGCCCAAAGATACCAAGGCGATAACCACTGCGAGCGCGCCAGAGACAATGGCGCCGACGAACGGGATGAAGCCGGCGATGAAGGTAATGATCGCCAGGGCCATCGCCAAGGGCACGCCGATAAGCACGAGGCCGAGGCCGATAAAGATGGCATCGATAAGCGAGACCACCGCCTGCGCCCGAATGAATCCGCCCAGGGTATTCCAGGCGCGCGTGAGCAATTCCGTGAGGTGCCAGCCGGCGCGCCGGCCTGTGGCATCGCGCAGCCACGGCAGGAATTTGGTGCCGTCCTTGAGGAAGAAGAAGGTGAGCACCAAGACAATGAACACCGTGACGAAAAATGAGGTGGCATTGCCGATACCCGTAAATACAGACCCGGCGATAACGCCCGCACGCTCCTGCAACCAGCCTGCGGCCTCGTCGATATAGGTGCTCATATCGTCGCTATCGAGGTTCAAGGGTGGGCCCTGGGCCCAAACCTGGAGCTGCTGGATGCCGGAGACCGTTTGTAGGTAGAGCGACTGGGATTGCCGCATGAAGTCCGGCGCCACCGAGGCGATGAGCCCACCGACGGCGGCTGAAGAGAGCAGGATTGTCACAATCGCTGCCAGGCCCGCGGGTAGTCCCTTTGTTCGCATCCAACGCGCCATGGGGTTAAGCACTGTACAGATAATAAGAGCCAAGAGCACTGGAAGGATGCCTTGCCAGAAGCTACCCAGGACCTGATATACAGCAAAAAGGAAAACGCCGATTATCAGCAGGCGCACGGCCCACAGGGAGGTCGATTTCACCATTTCGCCCGCAATGACGGAGCGATCGACCTGATTGCCCGGGGGATGTGGCGATACGTCGTCCAATTGGCTGGTGTCGAAGTCACCGTCCATCTTATCGCCCGGGCTCGCCTGCGGCTTTTCGGGTGTTGGTTGCTTATCAGAACTCACCCCACCATCTTGCCTCATAACGCGGTAGGTGCGTTAGGATTAGCCCCGTGAGTCTTACACTAGGAATCGTCGGCTTGCCCAATGTGGGCAAGTCCACTTTGTTTAATGCCCTGACCCGTTCCGAAATCTTGGCGGCTAATTACCCATTCGCCACCATCGAGCCCAACGTCGGCTTGGTGGAGCTGCCGGATCCCCGTTTGGACACCCTCGCTAAGATGTTCAACTCCGAGCGCATCTTGCCGGCAACCGTGTCCTTCGTGGATATTGCCGGCATCGTCGCAGGTGCCTCGCAGGGCGAGGGTATGGGAAACGCCTTCCTAGCCAATATCCGCGAGGCCGACGCTATCTGCCAGGTGGTCCGCGCCTTTTCTGATGACAATGTCATCCACGTCGATGGCCAGGTAGATCCCGGCAATGACATTTCCGTTATTAATACAGAGCTGATTCTGGCGGATCTGCAGACCATCGAGAAGGCCCTGCCGCGCCTAGAAAAGGATGCCCGGAAGAATAAGGACTTGGCGCCTGTGGTGGAGGCCACCAAGAAGGCGCAGGAAATCCTAGAGGATGACCGCACCCTCTTCGCCGCCGCCAAGACCGGCGAGATTGATCTTTCCCTCGTGCGCGAGCTGCACCTGATGACGGCTAAGCCCTTCCTCTATGTCTTTAACTCGGATGAGGCTGTGCTTACCGATGCCGCCAAGAAGGAAGAGCTGCGCCAGCTCGTCGCCCCAGCAGATTGCGTCTTCCTCGATGCACAGACCGAGTCTGAGCTCTTGGAGCTGGATGAGGACGAGGCAAGCGAGTTGCTCGAGGCAGTAGGCCAAGAAGAGCCCGGCTTGGCTACCCTGGCCAAGGCCGGATTCTCCACCTTGGGCCTGCAGACCTACCTCACCGCTGGTGAAAAGGAAGCCCGCGCGTGGACCATTAAGCAAGGCGCTGCCGCACCCCAGGCCGCTGGAGTTATCCACACCGACTTTGAAAAGAAGTTCATCAAGGCTGAAATCGTCTCCTTCGACGATCTCGTTGCCGCCGGCTCCATGGCCGAGGCGCGCGCCAACGGCAAGGTCCGTCAAGAAGGCAAGGACTACATCATGCACGATGGCGACGTGTGTGACTTCAAGATCGGTGGCTAAATCCTAGCTTGTTGCAGGTTGCGAAAGTAAACGTGGCGAGCGCGCGAATGTAGAGTTATCCTATTTGCGTACCCAACAACAATAAGGAGATCATAATAATGGCTGAGCTAGAAAACAAGACGATCGCAATCATTGCTACGAATGACTTTGAAGACTCCGAGCTGACCTCTCCGCTAGAGGCTGTGCAGAAGGCCGGCGCTACCGTGAAGGTTCTGGCGCCTAAGGCTGGCACCATTACGGGCAAGAACGGTACCGAGATTAACGTTGATGCTACGACCAAGGACTCCGAGGGTGAGACCTTCGACGGCATCATCTTGCCTGGCGGCACCAATAACGCTGACCTCATCCGCCTGGATGAGGCAGCCGTTAGCATCGTGCGCAAGCACATGGGCGAGGACCGCCCCTTGGGCGCCATCTGCCACGGCGGTTGGATTCTAGCCGATGCAGAGGCCCTCAAGGGTCGCACCTTGACGTCCTTCCCGTCCCTGCAGACCGATCTCCGCAACGCAGGTGCTACCTGGGTTGATGAAGAGGTCCACTGCGATCAGGGCTTGGTCTCCTCCCGTACCCCGGATGACCTGCCTGCATTCAACGCGAAGTTGGTTGAAGAGTTCGCCGAGGGCCAGCACTAAATTAGGCTAGAGCCTTCATTACTCCCTACGCGCCAGATGGTGAGAAACCTCCTGGTTCGTAGGGAGATTTTTCGTCTATAGCGGCATTTTTGAACTCGCTAGGGCGGATCAAGGATTTGGTTGAATGTTTAAGGATTCTCGCCGTCTGCTAACCTATGAACCCAGAAGGGGAGTAGTTCCTACGGTGCCCACCCGCGCCGCGATGACTGGTCGACACACTGGCTTAATAGCCCGGCCACTCAGCATCGATGCATCGATGCGAACGAGACCTTCGGACTGATTCTGGTTGCCGAAGGGAGAGTAGTGGACCTTGTCTTCTTTAAGTACTGAGCAGCGTATTTTAGAGCGCTTTATGATGTTGTCCATCGCCGCGGCGGTGGCGACAATTGTCCTGAAATCCTTGGCGGCGTGGCTGACGGGCTCGGTTGGTTTCTTCTCTGATGCCCTCGAATCCCTCGTGAACCTCGTGGCAGCCATCGCTGGCTATTGCGCTTTGCGCATTGCCGCTAAGCCTGCCGATGATAATCACCACTTTGGCCACGGCAAGGCGGAGTATATTTCCGCGTTGGTAGAAGGGGCGATGATCTTCCTCGCAGCAGGGGCCATCATCTACACCGCGGTCCAACGCCTTTTTACTCCCCAGCCCGTTGAAGAAGGCGGTTGGGGTTTAGCGCTGTCGCTCTTGTCCTCGTTGTTCAATCTGGGCGTCGGTCTAGCCTTGATCAAGGCGGGTAAGCGCTACCGGTCTGCGACGCTAAATGCGGATGGGCATCACCTGATTACGGATGTGTGGACCTCCGCCGGCGTCCTCGCGGGCATGGCTGCGGTGTATCTCACGGGCTGGTTGTGGCTCGATGCGCTTGTGGCCTTGGCCGTTGGCATCAATATCTTGTGGACTGGATTTAAGATTTTGCGCGATTCTGTCAGCAGCCTGCTTTCTGAGGCCCTTCCGCAAGAAGAGCAAGATCAAATTTGGGATCTTTTAGCTGAACTGGAAAAAGAAAAGTCCGTGACCTTCACGGACCGGCGCACGGTAGCCTCTGGCAGGCAAAGAATGGTCTACCTGACCATGGAGGTGCCGGCGAACTGGAGCGTTTTATACTCGCACGAGATTGCCGATGACGTCGAAGTCGCCCTTGACCAGCTTTTCCCCGGATGCAGTGTGTTTATTCACGTGGAGCCGGCCGGCGTTGCACATCGCCGCCCACTTCCATTCCGGCAATAAATAAAGGTCCAAGGCGTACTGCCCGGGGCCTTTATTCGCGTTTTATTAAGCCTTGACGCTTACTTCCTCGTCGGAGTCTTCCTCCATGATGTGCTTGACGCCGTTTTCGGCTTCATCCCACACCTCTTGGTTTTGGATGCCTGCGCGCTTGGCGACGACCGTCGCGCACAATGCCTGACCCGTGACGTTCAGCGCCGTACGGCCCATGTCAATGATGGGTTCAACGGCCAGCAGCAAACCGACGCCAGCCAGCGGCAGTCCCAGCGTGGACAGGGTCAGCGTGAGCATAACCGTCGCGCCAGTGGTACCCGCGGTAGCCGCGGAACCAATGACGGAGACGAAGATGATGAGTAGGTACTGCGTGAAGTCCAGGTCTACGCCGTAGAATTGCGCGACGAAGATCGCAGCAACAGCGGGGTAGACGGAGGCGCAGCCATCCATCTTCGTGGTAGCGCCGAGTGGCACTGCAAAGGACGCATACTCGGTGGGAACGCCCAAGGCACGTTCGCTAAAGCGTTGCGTTGCGGGCATAACACCCATGGAAGAACGGGTGACAAAGCCCAAGGACGTTACCGGCCAGATGCGCTTGTAGAAGCCCTTGACCGGAATATTGTTGAACTTCAGCACTGCAGGGTAGACCACGGCGAAGACGATGGCTAGACCCACATACATTGCCAAGACGAACTTGCCCAGCGAGCCAAGTGCGTCCCAACCGTAGGTAGCAACGGCCTTACCGATAAGCGCTGCGGTACCAATCGGTGCCAGGCGGATAATCCACCACAGGACCTTCTGGATGACCTTGAGGAAGGACTCCGTAAAGTGCAGGAAGGGATCGGCAGCCTTACCGGTCTGTACGGCGGCGATGCCAATGGCCAAGGAAATAACCAGCAGCTGAAGCGCACCGAAATTGAGGGTAACTTCGCCATCGCTAGCAGAGGCCGTAAGCCCGATGAAGTTTTGAGGGAGCAGCTGCTCGAAGAAGGCAGTCCACGAACCAACGCTAGACGGATCCCCCGCAGTGGATGCATCGACGCTCGTGCCAGCACCGGGCTTCAAGACTAATGCCACGACGATGCCCACAAGGACGGAGAAGAACGCCGTAATGGCGAACCACACCAACGTAGAAATGGCCAGTGACGCTGCATTGGCAACCTTGCGCAGGTTGGCCACCGAGGTGACTACCGCGGCGAAGATGAGCGGCGGAACCATGACCTTCAATAGTTGGACATAGGCGCCACCAACTCCGCTGAGCAGGCTGGTCAGCCACCCTGGATTATCTGGATCGGTATCCATTCCAGATGCAATCAGTCCCAGGATAAGGCCGATGATAAGGCCCGCAATGACTTGCGCGCCAAACCCCGTTGCCCAGCTAGGCAGCTTGGGGCGAGAGGAAACTTTTTGTGTCATAGAACGTCCTTTAGAAATCAACTGAACAGGTCTGACTATTTGTTGAGTACGGTTCTGTTCAACTTCAACTAGTTTCACTTTATTCCACACGTCAAACCGCAAAGAAAAAGGGTCTCGTTTGCAGCAGGGGAATCGCAAAGACCGCTTTGCAGACAAAGCAGTTCAGTACCTACTCTCGCTTTCGCCTTCAGCCGCGACCTCCATCCCCGCCTTTTATTCCCTCATCCTGCAGACCCGCCCTTCGCGCTCACCGCGAAAGTCGGATGGCCCGATTGAGCGCTTCCCCGTGAGCGCGAAGGGCGGCGGGGCGATTCATAAGGTTTCGATTGAACACACTGTTCGCCCGCTCGAATTCGTTCACTTCACCTTCGCGCTCACCGCGAGCACGGTGCCCCGTTAAAGACCGCCGCCCGTGAGCGCGAAGGTCGGTGGTGCACCACGAGGAAACTAAGAGAACAGCGCTGAATCAATGCAGCGGGGCACCGTCAGCTGCCATACTGGAACGATGAAGATTCTGGTAACTGCTTTTGATGCCTTTGGTGGCGAAGAAATTAACCCTACGGAACGCGCGCTGGATAAGCTGCCGGACGAAATTGGCGGAGCGCAGATTATTAAGCACCCTGTGCCAACAGTGTTCGGTGAAGCACTGAAGCAGGCGATTGCTGTGGCCGAGGAAGAAGACGTGGACGCGGTGGTCTGCCTGGGGCAAGCCGCTGGGCGCGGCCATATCACTCCGGAACGAGTAGGTATCAACTTGGCGGATGCCTCCATTCCGGATAATGCTGGTAACCAGCCCAGCGATGAGTCAGTGGTTGAAGGTGGCCCTGCCGCGTACTTTTCTACCCTGCCGGTTAAGGCAATGGTCACAGCGATTCAGGAGGCGGAGATTCCGGCACGGGTCTCGACTACCGCGGGAACATTCGTCTGCAACCATCTGCTCTACGGCCTGTTGCACCATTTCAAAGATATGCAGGTAAAGGTAGGCTTTATCCACGTGCCGTTTATTAAGGAACAGGCTAAAGAACACAGCCCGATGCTGGAGCTTACGGAGGTCGTTCAGGGCGTGGAGCGCGCGATTGGCGCAGTGGCGAAAAACGCTTAGGGTCACCTTGCTAGAGAAATTTTCCGCCCAAATATAGATTTAAAGTCATGTCTCGCTTAAGTCCTCTCAACTGGCCGGTTGTGCGCCAGCTGCGTAGCGGCGATCCCTTTGGCAGGGATATCAATACGCAATCAACCAAGAGTAAGGAAAAGCACGGGCGCACGGTAGAAGCTGACCGCGTGGTGCAATCCGTGTGCCCATATTGCGCGGTTGGTTGCGCCCAGCGCGTATACGTCAAAGATAACCGAGTCATCCAGATTGAGGGCGATCCGGATTCGCCGATTTCGCGCGGGCGTTTGTGCCCCAAGGGCTCGGCTTCGGAGCAGTTGGTCAATTCCGCAACGCGATTGACCAAGATTAAGTACCGCGCACCGCACTCCACCGAGTGGCAGGAGCTGGATGAAGACACCGCGATGGACATGATCGCGGATCGCTTCTTGGAGGCGCGCCGGAAGGGCTGGCAAGACACCGATGACTCGGGGCGGACTCTAAACCGCACGATGGGTGTCGCTGGACTTGGTGGCGCGACCTTGGATAATGAGGAAAACTACCTCATTAAGAAGCTTTTTACCGCTGCCGGTGCGGTGCAGCTCGAAAACCAGGCGCGCATATGACACTCCGCCACAGTTCCTAGTTTAGGAACTTCGTTTGGCCGCGGCGGCGCAACCCAACCGCTGCAGGATATGGCGAATGCTGATTGCATCGTCATCGAGGGCTCGAATATGGCCGAGTGCCACCCAGTGGGATTCCAGTGGGTCGTAGAAGCCAAAAAGCGTGGTGCCCGCATTATTCACGTGGACCCGCGTTATACGCGTACCTCTGCGTTCTCCAACCGTCACATTGGCATTCGCGGAGGTACCGACGTGGTGCTGCTAGGCGCGGTTATCAACCATATGCTCCAAAATGAGCTGTACTTCCGCGACTATGTCGTTGCATATACCAATGCGCCGATGATTATCTCGGAGGACTACCAGGACACCGAGGAACTGGACGGACTGTTTTCTGGATATGACCCAGAAACCGGCACGTACGTGACCGATTCGTGGCAGTACGTGCAAAAGCCGGAAGGTTCCTCCTGGAATGTCGAGCGCGATGACACTCTGGAGCACCCGAATTCAGTCTTCCAGATTCTCAAGCGCCACTATGCGCGCTATACCTCTGAGCTGGTAGAAGAAACCTGCGGCATCGCCCAGGAAGACTTCTTCTACCTGGCGGATTCCATTGCGCAGAATTCCGATCCGGAACACACCACGTGTTTCGCCTATGCCTTGGGCTTTACCCAACACACCTTGGGCGCGCAATTCATCCGCACCGCTGCGATCCTGCAGCTTTTGATGGGCAATGTGGGTCGCCCGGGCTCGGGAATCATGGCCCTGCGCGGGCACGCCTCCATTCAGGGCTCCACCGATATTCCGACGCTCTTCCACTCCCTGCCTGGCTACCTGCCCATGCCGAGCGTGGAAAAGCAGACGTGGCCGGAATTTGTGGATGAGATCCGGGATGAGTCCCAAAAGGGCTTCTGGCAGATTGGCGAGAATTACGCCGTGTCCTTGATGAAGTCCTACTGGGGAGATGCGGCGACCAAGGAAAATAACTGGGGCTATGACCTCATGCCGCGCATTTTCGGCGCGCATTCTACCTATGAAACCCTGCAGGCCATGCTCAATGGTCAGGTAGATGGCTACTTCGTCTTCGGGCAGAACCCGGCGGTGGCGCAGTCCAATGGTGGCATGCAGCGCCGCGGTTTGGCATCGCTGAAGTGGCTGGTCGTGCGCGATTTCCAGGAAATCGAAACCGCATCGTTCTGGAAGGACGCGCCGGAGATTAAAAACGGCGAGCTGAAGACGGAAGACATCGAAACCGAGGTCTTCTTGATGCCCGCTGCCACCCACGTGGAAAAGGCTGGTACCTTTACCCAGACGCAGCGCATGCTGCAGTGGCGTTTCCAAGCGGCACCGCCGCCAGGCGATGCCAAGAGCGAGCTGTGGTTCTTCTACCAGCTGGGTAAGAAGCTCAAGGAACGCCTGCGCGATTCCACTGATCCGCGCGATCTCCCGCTCCAGAAGGTGACGTGGGATTATGCGGAAAATGAGGAAGGCGAGCCGAACTCTGAGGACGTCCTCAAAGAGATCAACGGCTACTACTTGGATGGTCCCAAGAAGGGCCAGCTTTTGCCCACCTTCGTGGAGATGAAGAATGACGGCACGACTTCCGGCGGCTGCTGGATCTACACCGGCGTGTACAAGGATGGCGTTAACCAGTCCGCGCGCAAGGTCCCGGGGTCGGAGCAGAACGAGGTCGCGCCCGAGTGGGGCTGGGTTTGGCCTGCTAACCGCCGCATTTTGTATAACCGCGCTTCGGCCAAGCCGGATGGCACCCCGTGGTCCGAGCGCAAGAAGTACGTGTGGTGGGACGAGGCCCAGGGCAAGTGGGTAGGCGATGACGTCCCTGACTTCCCTGTGACGAAGTCGCCGGAGTACAAGGCACCTGCCGATGCCGTCGGTCCAGACGCCCTCGATGGCACGGACGCTTTCATCATGCAGGCGGACGGTCGCGGTTGGCTCTTTGCGCCTTCCGGGCTTTCCGATGGCCCCTTGCCTACCCACTATGAGCCGCAGGAGTCCCCGGTTACGAACGTGCTGTATAAGCAGCAGCAATCGCCGACGCGCTTGGCCATCAAGCGCCCGGATAACCTGCAGCGCCCAGAACCGGGTATGCCTGGTGCGGAGGTTTTCCCGTTCGTATTTTCTACTTACCGCCTAACAGAGATGTATACCTCGGGTGCGATGTCGCGCCGCCTGCCTTATTTGGCGGAGCTGCAGCCAGGCCTATTCTGCGAGGTGGATAAGGACTTGGCCGCAAAGCGCGGCCTGGAAAATGGCGAGTGGGCGACGATTATCTCGCCGCGCGGTGTGATTGAGGCGCAGGTCTTGGTCACCGATCGCATGCAGATGTTGAAGATCAATGGGGAAGAATTCCACCAGATTGGCCTGCCCTTCCACTACGGCGAGTCCGAGACCACCGCTGTGGCAGGCGACGGCGTTAACGATCTCTTGGGCCTTACGCTCGAGCCGAATGTGTTTATTCAGAACTCGAAGATCGGCGCCTGCGATATCCAGCCGGGCCGCCGACCTAGGGGAGAAGGCCGCTTGAAGCTGCTCAAGCAGTATCAGGAGCGGGCTCAGTTAAGCGTGGATTCTGGCAATGATTTGTTGTCGGTTCCGGACTCGTTTACCTATAACCCGGAGCCCGAAAAGCATGGCCAGCCTGGGGCGGAAAGTAGTGACGGCGATACGGCGAGTAATGGCGAAGAAGGTAAGTAAATGACTAATCTACTGACCGAGGACGCGGGCCGGCACGGCTATGATTCCTACCGCCGCATGGCCTTTTTCACCGATACGTCTGTGTGCATCGGCTGCAAGGCCTGCGAGGTCGCGTGCAAGGAATGGAACCGCAACCCGGTAGAAGGATATGACGTCACCGGTGATTCCTATGACAACACCGGCGCGCTAGGTGCTAATACGTGGCGGCACGTGGCCTTTGTGGAGCAAAACAATGACCGCATTGAGAAGGCGCGCGAAGAGGGAAAACAGCTTATTTCCCTTGGCATGCCTACCATCGGTGGCACACCGGACGAAGTCGATACCACTCCGCCGGATACGGATACGTTCCGGTGGTTGATGTCCTCGGACGTCTGCAAGCACTGCACGCATGCGGGGTGTTTGGACGTGTGCCCCACGGGCGCGCTCTTCCGCACAGAGTTTGGCACTGTGGTCGTCCAAGATGACGTGTGCAATGGCTGCGGAACCTGCGTGGCGGGGTGCCCCTTCGGCGTCATCGAACGCCGCGATGATGGCGGGGTATCGCTGAAATACGATAAGACCGCGACGGTGGATTATCAGGATAATTCGCACGCCGGTATTAATGTGCTGAAAAAGCTCAAGCAGCGCAAGCCCCAAGGCGCGGACCACACGCCGGGTGAGGCAATGCCGATTAAGAATGTGGGCGTCGCCCAGAAGTGCACCATGTGCTATGACCGCCTGAAACAGGGCGAGCAGCCGGCGTGCTCCAAGACGTGTCCTACCGATTCCATCCAATTCGGTACCTATGAGGACATGCTGGCCGCGGCGAAGGAGCGCGTGCGCGTCCTGCACGAACAAGGCATGACGGAGGCGCGGCTCTATGGCGCCAATGATAACGATGGCGTGGGCGGAACCGGCTCTATCTTCTTATTGCTGGATTCGCCAGAGGTCTATGGCTTGCCGCCGGATCCGCGTGTGCCCACCGCGGATTTGCCGAGCATGTATAAAACCGCGGCGAAGGCCATCGGCGGGATGGCGCTGGCCGTGGCGGGTTCCTTTTTKWTTGGRGGGSGCAAATGAGCGGTTTTGATGAGTACCGGCCACCGCAGCCGGAGCGGCCGAATCGCTACCGCAACTTCGACGGGCCGAAGCGCAAGAAGAAGCGCAAGCGCCCGGGGGCGGGTGCGCAGGATGGCTCCAAAGAGGAGCGGATGGCAGAAGACTTCGAGTTTTCTTCCTATTACGGCAGGCCGGTAGTCAAGGCCCCGCCGTGGGAGTGGCCCATCGGTGGGTATTTCTTCTTGGGCGGCATTGCCGGCGGTTCGGGCCTTTTGGCTACCGGTGCACAGGCCGCGGGCAACGCGCCCTTGCGCCGGGCCACGCGGGTAGCGGCCTTTGGCGCGGCGGCCGCTGGATCGGTCTTTTTGATTTTGGATCTGGGCCGACCGGAGCGCGCGTTAAATATGTTCCGCGTATTCAAGGTGACCTCGCCGATGTCGCTCGGATCGTGGCTGCTCGCGGGCTTTTCCACCGCGGCGGCCATTCCTGCCGTGGTAGAGGTGGATGACGCGACCAAGCGGAAGCTGCCGCTGCCGAAGTGGCTGCGCGCGAGCCTAGGGAAGGCCGCGACTCCGGCCGGAGTGGTCACCGGTGTGCTCGGTGGCCCGCTGGCCGGATATACGGCGGTATTGTTGTCTAATACGTCCAACCCGGTATGGAATGACATGAAGCGGCACTTGCCCTATGTCTTTGTATCCTCTGCCTCGGCAGCGGCGTCCGGCCTGGCCATGGTGACCACCCCGGTGAAATACGCCGGTCCCGCCCGGGCCTTGGGCATGGCGGCCGCAGCCAGCGATATCGCGGCGACGAAGGTGCTAGAAAACAACATGGAGCCGGAGCCCCGCGAGGAATTGCATCACGGCACGCCGGGAAAGCTCATGCGCGCCTCGGAATACCTGATCGCCGCTGGCGGCGTGGGCAGCGCGGTGGCGGCGGCGACGAAGTCCCGCGCCGTGTCTGTGGCCTCGGGCCTAGCCTTGCTTGCCGGATCCGCGTGCACGCGCTTTGGCGTGCTCAACGCGGGCCTGGAAGCAGTCAAGAACCCGGCCACCACGATGGGCCCGCAAAAACGCCGCGCGGAGCGGCGCCGGCGCGAGCAGGGGCTTGCCACCGACGTGCTCAGCGCAGGCTAGCGAGGGCGAGCCAGGCTTAGTCGAGGTTGGCAAAGGAATCGGCGAGTTCTTCGCCGATTTCCTGCATGCGCGATTGCTCGGCCTCTAAGGACTCGGAATCGCGGTGGAGGTAGTAGTTCACCGCCGCGTCATGGACCGTGGTCACGCAGGTGGTCGAGATGGCATCCTCGACCTCCCAGGCCGAGCAATAAAAATGCCGGTCCGCGGCGGTGAAATCGAATGGCTTGTACTCATTTCCCGCGCGGCCTTGGGCGGCATTTTGCTTATCGATGTCCTCATTGACCAGTTCCAAGTAGCGCTCCGCCGCCGCATCTGGGTCATCGGGGCATACGGCCTCATTATCGGACTCGTATTTCGTGCCCAGCACGCTAATCTTTTCCGGCGAATCGCCGCCGTAGAGCACGGAAAAGGAATCATCCTCCTCGCTGGTGGAATCGGGATCCTGGTTAGCGCCTATGAGGGTGTCTGGCAGGGAAGTGCGCAGTTCCGATAATTCGATGGGCGAGCAGCTGCGGTTGGTGGTCTCGTCGGCGCAGGCGACAAGGCCCGCGCCGAGGGCGAGGGTGGCAAGGGGCAGGCTAAAAATACGGTGTTTCATCTTAGGAAATGGTGATGTAGGCATCGTTAGAAAGCGGCGTAGTGCGACCGATGACCGGGTAGCCAGGGACCTCGCCGATGATGAGGAGGCCGCCGGAGGTTTGGGCATCGGCAAGCAGCACTAGCTCTTCCTCCGAGAGGGAAGAGGGCTGCAGGTGTGGGCGCACCCAATCCAGGTTGCGGCGCGAACCGCCTGGGATAAAGCCTTCCGCGAGAGCGTCGGTGGCACCGTCTACGGTGGGCACGGCGGAAAAGTCCAGCTCGGCCGACACCCCGGAGGCGCGGCACATCTTGTACAGGTGGCCGAGCAGCCCGAATCCGGTGACATCGGTGGCCGCGCGCGCACCGGCGGCGACCGCATCCTGGGCGGCCTGGCGGTTGAGCGCGGTCATGGAATCGATGGCGGCCTGGGATACCTCGCCGGTGGCCTTGTGCTTATTATTCAAAATGCCCACGCCGATGGGCTTGGTCAGCGTAATGGGCAGCCCGGCCTCAGCGGCATCGTTGCGCATGAGATTATCGGGATCGACGATGCCCGTCGCCGCCATGCCGTACAAGGGCTCTGGGGCGGTAATGGAGTGGCCGCCGGTGATGGAAATGCCCGCCTCGGTGGCCTTATCCATGCCGCCGCGCAGCACCTCGCGCAGGACGTCCAAGCCGAGCTTCTCATTGGGCCAGCCCACGAGGTTGATGGCGGTAATGGGGGTGCCACCCATGGCGTAGACATCAGATAGCGCATTGGCCGCGGCGATCTGGCCCCAGGTATAGGGATCATTGACCATGGGGGTGAAAAAGTCTGCGGTAGAAATCACGGCGAGGCCGTTGTCGATCTTGACCGCTGCGGCATCATCGCCATCGTCGAGGCCGACCAAGACGTTGGGATCGGCCTTGCCGATGAGCCCTTCTACCGCCGATTCCAATTCCCCGGCGGGAATCTTGCAGGCGCAGCCGCCACCGGCTGCGAAAGAGGTTAGATTAATCTGCTCCGTCATGCTGGTCATTTTACCCGTCGGAAAGTGGTGGGGCGGCGGCGGTGGGCCGCGCGCGGGATCTGTAAAGTAGCCAGGCGGAGGCGTACGTGTCCTGGTGGGCGCCCCGGTCTTCAAAACCGGTGAGGCCGAGCATCTCGGTCTGGCAGGTTCGATTCCTGTCCGTCTCCGCCAAAAGCGCGCAAGGAGGAAAACGAGTGCCGAGCCATAACGCTGGTCGCCCCGCGAATAATGCCCGTGATCCCCGCCGGAATTTACCCCGCATGGATGAGCTCTTGCGGCTCCCCGCGGTAGAAAGCGCGCGGGAGATAATCGCCGAACATGCCATCCGCGCCATGATTCAAGGCGTGCTGTCCGCCGCCCGCCGCGGGGACGTGCCCGTTGCCGGCGTGGAGGAAGAAATAGCGCGGCGCTTGGCAGACCACAGCACCCATTCCTTGCAGCCGGTCATCAACGCCACCGGCGTGATCATCCATACGAACTTGGGACGCGCACCGCTGCCTGATGCCGCGATCGACGCGCTGCAGGCAGCGGCCGGATATACCGACGTGGAAATGGATCTAGACACCGGGCGGCGCTCGTCCCGGCGCGGTGCCGGTGCCACCCAGGCGCTTTTGGCGGCGTGCCCCGGCGCGGAGGATGCGCTGGTGGTCAATAACGGTGCGGCGGCCTTATTGCTGGCCACGGCCGCGCTGGCGCCGGGCAAGGAGGTCATCATCTCGCGCGGCGAGCTCATTGAAATCGGTGCGGGGTTCCGCCTGCCGGAACTTATTGAATCCACCGCGACGCGCCTGCGCGAGGTGGGCGCGACCAACCGGACGCACCTCCACGATTATGAAGGCGCGCTGGGGGAGGAGACCGGTGCGATTGTGAAGGTGCACCCGTCCAATTTTCGGATTGAGGGGTTTAGCTCCTCGGTGGGCGTGGGCGAGCTGGCGCGCCTGGCGAAGAAGCAGGGTACACACCTCATTGTGGATCTCGGCTCGGGCTTGCTCACCCACGATCCGGTGCTGCCAGACGAGCCCGATATTCATGCGCAGCTCAAGGCCGGGGCGGATATCGTCATCGCCTCGGGCGATAAGCTTTTGGGCGGGCCGCAGGCCGGCATTTTATTGGGCACCAAGGACGCGATTGCGGCGGTGAAAAARCACCCGTTGGCGCGGGCGGTGCGCATAGATAAGCTGCGGCTTAATGCCCTGGAGGCTGCAATCACAACGCCCGCCAATGCGGTGCAGCAGGCCCTCCACCTTGACCCGGCGCGCCACCGCGCGCGCACCGAGGCCATCGCCGCGGCGGTGGGCGGCGAGATTGTTGAGCACGCTGGCCGCGTGGGCGGGGGAGGAGCCCCCGAGTACCCGCTGCCCGGCGTTGCGGTGGCGCTGCCGGAGGAACTTGCGCCAAAACTGCGACAGCACACCCCACCGGTGGTGGCGCGCCAGCACCAAGGCCGCTGCCTCATTGACGTGCGCTGCGTGCCCGAGGCCCAGGACAAGGAGCTCATCGCGGCCATCCGGGCGGTGATGTAGGTGTACGTCATCGCGACCGCCGGCCACGTCGATCACGGCAAGTCCAGCCTGGTGCGCGCCTTAACGGACATGGATCCGGATAGGTGGGCTGAGGAAAAGCGCCGCGGGCTGACCATTGACTTAGGCTTTGTGTGGACGTCGCTGCCTTCCGGTGCGGACGTGGCCTTTGTCGATGTCCCCGGCCACGAAAAGTTCTTTGGCAATATGCTCGCCGGGGTGGGGCCTGCCTCCGTGGTGCTCTTCGTGGTCGCCGCGGACGAGGGCTGGCAGGCCCAATCCACCGACCACCGCGACGCGCTGCACGCGCTGGGTATCGAGCACGGCATTATCGCCCTGACCCGCAGCGACCGCGCCGATGAAAAGCGCCGCGCGGAGGTCACCGCCCAAGTGCGCACGCAGTTTTCTGCCACGCCGCTTGCCGATGCCCCCATCATCCCCGTTTCCTCCCACACCGGCGAGGGCCTGGCGGAACTGGGCGCGGCGCTCGATGATTTGGTCGCCCGCGTGCCCGCACCCGACACCGATGCCCCTGTGCGCCTGTGGATCGACCGCGCTTTTAGCGTCAAGGGCGCGGGAACCGTGGTGACCGGGACGCTGAGCGCTGGCACGCTGCGCACCGGCGATGCCCTGGTGCTCTCCACCGCAGAGGGCGCCAATCGCGTGGAGATCCGCGGCCTGCACAGCGAAAATACCGCGCAGGAATCCTTGGGCCCCGTAACACGTGCCGCGGTTAACCTGCGCGGGGTCGATGCCGCCGATATCCACCGCGGTGACCTGCTGCTGAGCCCCGATGCGTGGCGCGGCGTCGATACCGTGGACGTCCACCGCACCTTTGGCACCGCGCTTGATGAACTGCCCGATAACCTCGTGGTCCACTGCGGCACCGCCGGGATAGAAGCGCATCTGCGGCCGCTGTCAGCGGATTTTGCCCGCCTGCGCCTAACGCGCGCTCTGCCGCTAGTCCTCCTGGATCGCTTGGTTGTCCGCAGCCCCGGTGGCCGCCATGTCAGCGCCGGCGTGGAGGTCATCGACGTGCGCCCGCCGGAGTTAGACCGCCGCGGTGCCGCCCGCAAGCGGGCTAACGCACTGGCTGAGTTAAGCTCCTTCCGCAATCCTTCCTCCTACCTGCAGCGCGTGGGCTATGCCCGGCGCGTGGACTTGGAATTCGATGGTTATGACACCGACGCCGCCCCGCAGGGCGTCATTAACTTCGACCAGTGGTGGATTGCCGCCCGCCAGGTAACGCGCTGGAAAGAAGCGCTGACTACCGCGCTGCAGGAACACGCCGCGGCTAACCCGCTCGCACCCGGGATGCCCCGCAAGGCGGCACTCGATGCCTTGGGGCTCACGGACAACGCGCTCCTGCGCCTGGCGGTAGCCGCCGCGCACGCGGAGGAATCCGAAGGGCTTATCCGCCTGCCCGGCCACAGCGTGGATCTCGGAGCCGCCGAGACCGCCGTGGCCGAATTGGAGAGCAGGTTAAATAAGGATCCCTTCGCGGCACCAGAGGCGCACGAACTTAAAGAGCTGGGGTTGAGCGAGAAAGAACTGGCCGCCGCCGAGCGCGCCGGGCGCCTGCTACGCCTCAAAGACGGCATCATCCTCTTACCGGACGCACCGGGCAAGGCACGGGAGCTCCTAGAAGAACTCGAGCAGCCCTTTACCCTGTCCGCCGCGCGGCAAGCGCTGGGGACCACCCGCCGGGTGGCCATACCTCTGCTGGAATACCTCGATGCCCACGGCATTACCCGCCGCGGCGAGGGCGGCAAGCGCACGCTGCGCTAAACAGAGGCGGCCGACCTATTTGCGGTGGTTTCCGCCGCGCGGGCGGGACTGCTCGCGCGCCACGCGCCGGGCGCGCACGCGGGCGGACTCGGAAGAAAAGCGGCCCGGTTCCTCCGCTACGGGAAGCGCGCGCCAGCTCAGGTTCTGTGAGCCCGGCATGGACGAGACCAAGTCAGCCAAGCCGCTGCTAGCAGGCGGTGCCGCAGCCTCGCCCTCGTCGCGGGCACGAGGTGCGGGCGAGGCTTCGGCAGAACCAGTGACCGCAGTGTCTACATTGGTATCGGGACTGACCGGGCGGCGGGAGCCGGTGGGAAGATCGCCGGCAATGTCGGCGGACTCCAGCGCGAACTCCCATTCCTCGGGCGGGGCTGGGGTGGTAGGACGGGAAGTGGTGGCATTAGGCAGCACGGTGCGGCCGGACGGCACGCGCAGGGGCGGTACCGCAGGGGAGAATAATTCGGCTTCTGTGGCATCCGCTACCGGGATATCTATCGCGATCATCCCGCCGCCGCTATAGGCACGGGCGGCCAACACAGTACCGGCCTCTTGCGCCGCCGCATACGCGGTGCGCAGGCCCGGCAGCTGGCTTAATGCCCCGCACGGTCCCAGCACAGTATCGCCACAGGAGGCCACGACGGCGTTATCGATGACCTTGAGCGTGACAAAGAATTGCTGCGTATCAAAGTGAGATAGCTGCTCATCGGTCAGATCGCCTGCCCCAGTATCAATCACTGCACCATGGCCGCCGGCAAGAAGTACTGATTCGGCCGGTTGGTCATTGACCGGTAGCAGCCACGGCCACAGCCCGAGGGAGACGGCGACCTCGAGTTCGCCGTCAACGATGCCGACCGTGGCCACCGTCTGCGGGGTGGCCTGTGAGGCCTTCAATCGGTGCAGGTCAGGGTATTCGGCCGCCTCAACCTCATCGAGAAAACCGATGAAGCCAAACTCCGAACGCACCCGCCAGCCGTTGGAGTAGGTATCGGGCTCTAAAGAGACATCGATAAGAGCAGGCTGACTACCCACGCCAGGAATGCTCAGCACCGTGCCGGAGATGACATGTTCCAAGATGGCGACGTGTTCGACGCCGAAGTAGCTGGTCGCAAGCGGGTAGGGCACCATAGGAAAAGTAACTCCAAAGCTTTAAAGCGGGGCGTAACGTACGGATCTCATTTTACGCATGTGGGGGTAAAACAGCGCTTAGTCGGTGGTTTTAGCCAATGTTCGTTAACGTATTAATGATTCCCTCAAGTTGAAAAGTGCATAACGAAATAGGAGTAGGGCTTTGTCATCTAATTCATCGCCCCGGCCCGATAACGGAACCACCAATGGGCTGGAAAACGTTAATAATACGGAAGAAAGCCAAAAGCGCGTGCGCGGTGCCAAGCGCATCCTGCACGACATCATCTACCCGCACAATATCCACCCCGCCTTGGTCCCTGGCGTATCCATCGAGGACCAAAAGGTTAAATACGGTGTGGATAAGACCATCCTGAGCGTCGTCGGTGGGCTCGTTATCGCCTTCGTGGTGTGGGGAGTGCTCGCCCCCGAACAGGTCTTTAATACCTCCTCTACGGCCCTGGACTGGGTTATGCGCAACCTAGGCTGGATCTTTACGGCGCTGGCCACCTTCCTGATGTTCCTGCTGCTGATTCTGGCCTTTTCCAAGTACGGGAAAATCCCACTCGGCGTGGATGGCGAAAAGCCGGAGTTTTCCACGATTAGCTGGGCCGCCATGCTCTTTGGTGCGGGCATCGGCATCGGGCTTATCTTCTTCGGACCCTACGAACCGCTTACCCATTATCTCTCGCCGCGCCCAGGTGCCTATGAGGCCGCCAGCGATGAAGCGGTGCTTGGCGCGCTGGCCCAATCGGCCATGCACTGGGGCCTTAATGCGTGGGCCATCTACGCCATCGTCGGGCTGTGCGTGGCCTATGTATCCTTCCGCCGCGGGCGCGTACCCCTGATGAGCTCTATCTTGATGCCGCTTTTTGGCAACCGCTCCACCGATTCCACACCGGCGCGCATTATCGATGGCCTGGCTATCATCGCCACCCTCTTTGGCACCGCGGCCACTTTGGGAATTGGCGCGCTGCAGATCGGCCGCGGCGTGGAAATCGTCAGCGGCTGGTCCACCGCCGGCAATACCGCGGCGTTGGTCATCATCATTGTGCTGTCCATCGGCACCATCTTTTCCGCAGTGTCTGGTGTGGCTAAGGGCGTGCGGTGGCTATCCAATATCAACCTGGCATTGGCGCTGGGCATCGCCATCTTCTTCTTCGTCATCGGACCAACCGCCTTGCTGGCCAATATGATGCCCGCGGTCATCATCGAGTACCTCGATAACACCCCCGAAATGTTGTCCGCCAACATGGGCGAGGGCGAAGATATGGTCTCCTTCCTATCCTCGTGGACCACGTTCTACTGGGCGTGGTGGGTATCCTGGTCGCCGTTCGTCGGCGTATTCGTGGCCAAGATTTCCCGCGGTCGCACCATCCGCCAATTCGTCCTTGGCGTGCTGTTTATTCCTTCCGCTATCATCATCGCCGCTTTTACCATCTTGGGCGGCACCACCATTTGGCTGCAGCGCCGCGATGGCGATATCGCCCCCGATGGCACAATCGATTCCATGCCGGCGGCCGAAGACATCTTCTTTAACGTCTTGGACCATTTCCCCGGATCCAATTGGATGGCCCCGCTGGTCATTGTCATGCTCGTGGTATTTTTCATCACCACTGCGGACTCAGCCTCGCTGGTCAACTCCCAGCTCACCCAGCGCGGCAACCCACAGCCGAAAGCCACTGTTACTGTCTTTTGGGTGATTTGCATGGCGGGCATCGCCGTGGTCATCCTCATGTCCGGTGGCAAAAACGCGCTGCAAGGCCTGCAAAACCTCATCACCATTACGGCGCTTCCCTTTGCCGTCATCATCGTGTTGATGTGTATTGCCCTGATTAGGGAACTGCSCCACGAYCCGSCCYCCATCCGCCACTATTACGAGCACCAAGCCGTGTCCAATGCGGTCATTCACGGCGTGCGCGAATACGGCGATAACTTTGCCCTGTCGGTCGAGCCCACTGCGGGAGACTCCGATTACGCCACCGGCGGCGAATTCGATTCCACCGCCGCCGAGGTCACCGAGTGGTACGCGCGTACCGATGAGGAAGGCCACGCCATCGGATATGACTATGAAGCCGGCCGCTACGTGGATGATGATCCTTCGGTGGCCGATGGCGAGTTCGTCTCTGGCTCCACCGATGACGATGCACAGACCCCGCCCGCTCATTAAGGCTCGATAATTTTAGTTAGGTACAGTCACAGACCATGACCTTGTCCACGTTCGCCTTCGCCTTTGGATTGGTGCTGCTCTCGGGCCTGTCCACCTCCATTGGCGGGGCGCTGGCGGKGGGRAAGCGCCMGCCMGGGCCCGCMTTTWTGGCCGCGGCCCTGGGCCTTTCGGCGGGKGKGRTGCTCTWTGTTTCCTTCWTGGAAATCCTGCCGGRGGGTATAGAGCAGCTTAGCGACGCCCTCGGGGGCGAGAAACCCGGCACCTGGGCCGCGGTAGGGGCCTTCTTCGCCGGTATTGCGGTCATCGCGATTATTGACCGAATGGTGCCAGAAGAAATTAACCCGCACGAACCCGGCACGACGGAAGAAGATGCCCGGCGCGGCAGGTTGATGAAGACGGGCGTATTTACCGCGGTCGCGCTGGGCCTGCACAATTTTCCGGAGGGCTTTGCCACTTTCTTATCGGGCCTGGAGTCCAAGGAGATTGCGGTGCCGGTGGCCGTGGCGATTGCCATCCACAATATTCCGGAAGGCATCGCCGTCGCGGTGCCGTTGCGGGAGGCGACCGGCTCGCGCAAGAAGGCCTTCTGGTGGGCCACGCTTTCTGGGCTTGCTGAGCCGCTCGGCGCGCTCATCGGATTTGGCCTGCTCTTACCGGTATTGGGGCCGGCCACCATGGGCATTAGCTTTGCCGCAGTGGCTGGCATCATGGTGTTTATTTCGCTGGATGAGCTGCTTCCCACCGCGGAAGAAACCGGCGAGCACCACTACGCCATCTACGGCCTTATTGCCGGCATGGCCATTATGGCGGTATCGCTCATGCTGTTTATGTAATTTAGTGCTGCGCTGCCGAGGKGGCAGAGGGCGAGCCGGTCGAGGCCTTAACGGCCATGACGATGCTGGCGATGACAAGGCCGAGGATGAGCCCGCACACCATGGACAAGCCGGTTTCGGCGAGCCAGCTCAGCGCGCCGTTGTGGATGTGTTCAGTGGCGGCCTCGATAAGTCCATGCGGTTGGTCTACCCCGAATTCGTGCAGGCCTGTGGTGACGATATGCCCGCCTACCCATAACATGGCGGCGGTGCCGATGACGCCGATGATGTCCAGCACGATCGGCATACCCTTGACCAAGGCATTGCCCAGCGGGGAGTTGCCATCGCGGCGCCGGGTTAAGGCCAAGCCGATGTCATCCATCTTGACCAGCAATCCCACGGCGCCGTAGACGCTCAAGGTCAAGATGATGCCAACGGCGATAAGCGCGCCGAGACGCAGCCAGAAGGGCTGATCGATGACTTCATTTAAGGAAATCACCATGATCTCAGCAGACAGGATGAGGTCGGTGGTAATGGCGGATTTCACCAAGCTATCTTCGGCCTCTGGACCCTTGTGCTGGACGGTATCGGTTGCATCGCTAGGGGAGGAGTTGAAGAAGGAGAGGATCTTTTCCGCGCCTTCGAAACACAGATAGGTACCGCCGCACATCAAGATGGGCGTGAGCGCCCATGGGGCGATCCAAGACAGGATCATCGCAATCGGCAAGATGATGACGAGCTTGTTGATAAGCGAGCCCTTGGTGATGCGCCAGATCATCGGCAGCTCGCGCTGCGGTTTAATTCCCTCGACGTATTGCGGGGTTACTGCGGCATCATCGACGACGACGCCGATGGCCTTCATAGATGTCTTGCCGCCTAAGGCGGCCACATCGTCGACGCTGGAGGCGGCGGCGCGGGCTATGAGGGCGACATCGTCAAGCAGGGCGAAAAGGCCACCGGCCATGGCTTATCCTTCGGGGGCTAAAGTTACGTTTTCTGACCAGGACAAGTCTATGCCGTGGTGGGCAAGCCAGGCCATTGCATCGTCGCCGTGGCGGGTAATTCCCTCGACCGCGTCCAGGGKGGTGTCGATGGCGAGCTCGGCGTCCTCGGCGGAAATGAGGCCCGCGGACGTCGCCGCGGAGAGCTCGTCGATGTCGAGGACGGTAATCGGCTCGCCGGTGGTGGTGACCAGGTCGACGTAGAGATCGCGGGTGGTCCACTCGTTGCCCTGGCGCTGGATCTCGGCGACGTCGATATAAAAGTCCTGCTCCACCTCGATGCCGGGGCGGAAGTGGAAGATATTCGCGCGCAGGTTCAGGCTGGGCAGCAGCCAGGATTCGAGGTAGCCAAAGCGCGGGTGATCGGCACCGCGTGCCATATACAGGCCAAACTCGGTTTCGGTGTAGGTATCGACCTGGCGCAGGTAGCCCTTGGGATCGGTATTGGTGAAGTTCCCGGTATTAAAGGTCTCCCGCTTGACTGGGTGGAGATCAACGGCCATTACTTCACCTCTAGGAAGGCGGCGGTGGGGGCGAAATCGCAGCGCGCTTCGGTGGTATTCACGGAACCGGAGAGCAGCGCGACGACCAGGCCCTTGCCCGTGTGGGCCGTGCCGGACAGCGTCGTCGGACCATCCTGATTGATACCGTTATTGTGCAGCGGGGTAATGCCGCTTTGCAGGGTGTTGATATTAAACCACTGCACGTTCATGCCTTCTTGGTCCGGTGCTGCCGGAGGGGTGCCCAGGGCGGTAAAGAGGAAGGCGGTCTCGCCCTCGCCGGCGCCGGGGGCAGGAATTTCCGTAGGGCCAGGTACCGCGATGGCAGAGCCTGTGGCGGCGTTGGTGCCACCGATGCAGTGCGSGGAGACGGTAGGCMAAWAAAACTGCCGGAAGTGTGGATTAYCGCCCKGCGGCATAGCGACACCGCCACTACCGTCGCCGTTGCCGGCAAAGAAGTCCAAGGCAGACAAGATAGCATTGCGGGCCTCTTCGGGGATCCACGGCTGCGCGGCAAAGGCGCGCACGCG
The DNA here is from genome assembly GCF_030515985.1 of Corynebacterium accolens. Next base: position 48,581 of record NZ_CP100376.1, read on the forward strand.
GTCTTGGGTCTCCTGAGTGGGGCGGCCGAGCTCATCCAACGGGCTGGCGGGCATGTGTTGTTGTGCCAGCGATGAGAGATCCGGGGCGAAGGCCTGTGCGGGCGCTACCAGGGGAGAAGCGAGGCCAATAAGCGCGGCGGTGGCAGCGGCGATGTAGCCGGTGCGTCCGCTTAGGCGCCAGGAAGTTCGGGCGTGGCTCACGGTATCAGGTCCTTATTGTCTCGCGGAGGGGAAGCAGTATAGTCCCACCAGTCACAGCAGTAACAGTAATAACTCTAGTAACGATAGTGATCCGCTGGGAAGTGTCAAGTAGTAGGTCGTTTCAGGCGCGCGTGACGTTACGGGGTTGCCTGGGTCGCGTCTTGGCTCCCCAATGCTGCACTATGCCCTGTTAGGGGGTATCGTAGGACGTCGTTCAAGAACATTTCTCGCGCACCAGCGCTTGTAGATCCTCCGAAGGAGAACCCAACTAGTGAGTAATACCGAGTTCCGTAATGTTGCCATTGTCGCGCACGTTGACCATGGCAAGACCACGTTGGTCAACGGCATGCTGGAGCAGTCCGGTGCTTTTGGCGAACACGGTGAGCACACGGACCGCGTCATGGACTCCAACGATCAGGAGCGCGAGCGCGGCATTACCATTTTGGCCAAGAACACGGCCATCCGCCGCCAGGGTCTGGGCAAGGACGGCGCAGACCTCATCATCAACGTCATCGACACCCCGGGCCACGCCGACTTTGGCGGCGAGGTTGAGCGCGGCATTTCCATGGTGGACGGCGTCGTGCTGCTTGTCGATGCCTCTGAGGGCCCCCTCCCACAGACCCGCTTCGTCCTGACCAAGGCGCTAGAGGCCAAACTGCCGGTCATCGTCTGCGTGAACAAGACCGACCGCCCCGATGCCCGCATCGACGAGGTTGTCACCGAGTCCCAGGACCTGCTGCTGGAAATCGCAGCTGGCCTCGAGGACGAGGAAGCCGCAGCCGCCGCTGAAGAGCTGCTCGATCTCCCGGTTCTGTACGCCTCCGGCCGCGCCGGCGTTGCCTCCACCGAGAACCCGGGCGACGGCAACGTCCCCGATAGCAAGGACTTGCAGGCGCTTTTCGATGTCATCTACAACGTCCTGCCAGAGCCTTCCGCTACCGTCGATGCCCCGCTGCAGGCGCACGTCACCAACCTTGACGCCTCCGACTTCCTCGGCCGTATCGCGCTGCTGCGCATCTACGCCGGCCGCATCAAGAAGGGCCAGCAGGTGGCCTGGATCCACTACGATGATGAGGGCAACCAGCACACCAAGACCGTCAAGGTTGCCGAACTACTGCGCACCGTCGGCTTCGAGCGCCAGCCGGCCGAAGAGGCCATCGCCGGCGATATCGTCGCCATCTCTGGTATTTCCGATGTCATGATTGGTGACACCATCGCAGATCCGGAAAACCCAGAGGCTCTGCCGCGCATCACCGTTGACGAGCCGGCCATCTCCATGACCATCGGTGTGAACACCTCGCCGATGGCAGGCCGCGGGGGCGGCACCAAGTTGACCGCCCGCATGGTCAAGGCCCGCTTGGAGCAGGAGCTTATCGGTAACGTCTCCCTGCGCGTGCTGCCCACAGAGCGCCCAGATACCTGGGAGGTTCAGGGTCGCGGCGAGATGGCTCTGTCCGTGCTCATCGAGTCCATGCGCCGCGAGGGCTTCGAGCTGACCATCGGTAAGCCGCAGGTTGTTACCCAGCAGATCGATGGCAAGACCTACGAGCCTTACGAGATCCTCACCATCGACTCCCCGTCGGAGCACCAAGGCGCCATCACCCAGCTGCTGGCTTCCCGCAAGGGCCAGATGCAGTCCATGGACGTGCGCGAGGGCGACTGGGTGCGCATGATCTTCCGCGTTCCCGCCCGTGGCCTCATCGGCTTCCGTACCCAGTTCATGACCGAAACCCGTGGCGCCGGCATCGCCAACTCCATCTCCGATGGCATCGATGTCTGGGCCGGCGAAATCAAGTCCCGCGCCACCGGCTCCCTGGTGGCTGACCGCACCGGCCAGATCACCCAGTACGCACTGATGCAGCTGGCTGACCGCGGCAACTTCTTCGTCGAGCCAGGTGCTGAGGCCTACGAAGGCATGGTGGTGGGTGCCAATAACCGCGATGAGGATATTGACATCAACATCACCAAGGAAAAGAAGCTGACCAATATGCGCTCTGCCACCGCAGACGCCACGGTCACCCTGGCCAAGGCCCACACGCTCTCGCTGGAAGAAGCGCTGGAATTCTGTGGCAACGACGAGTGCGTCGAGGTTGCTCCAGACGTGCTGCGCGTGCGCAAGCTCGAGCTTTCCGCCACCGACCGCAAGCGCGCCGCCYCCCGCGCTAAGCAGATGAAGAAGTAATCTGCCCTCGGTCTAAGTCGTGGCTGSGGTTGATGCCGCAACCGCCGTGATAATCGCCGTCGTCTCCTGCAGTATGGTTTTTACCGCAGAGGCGGCGGCATCGTCGTAATCCACCTGTTGTTTTAATTCTTTGATGCGGTTGCGCATCTCTCGGCGTTTCATTTCGGGCGCGTCCTCCTTGAGCAGGGGATAGGCCCCTTTAACCTCGCGGAGAATATCCAAGATAATCATGTCTTTGACGCTTGGGTTTTGGGTGCCATCAAGCACCGCAGCGAGCCTCTCGCGCACCTCATCTTCTAGCGCCGTGTCCGTCATGATGTAGCGGTCGCCACCCAGCTGCCACCACGCGGCATCCTCAATCTCCAATTGGCCGTGGTCCCTAAAATCCTGGGCAATCTTCTCGCGCGGGGAGAACCACCTCGCCTGCAGTAGCGTCTTGACCGAGCTGGTCCGGCGCTCGTGCAGGCCATCCCACGCCCAAGCAAGCACTGGGTGCTCTGGCTTTTTATCCGTGGCGTGCACCTTATTCTTTGCACTTATGCCAACCGCGTCATGCATGAGTAAATCGCTAAAAAGGCCGGCGCTCAAGGCGGTCTCGTTATTGGTCACTGCCTCCTTTTTACCGTTGTCCTTGGTCAGCAGGAGGAACATTTCTTGGCAGATAAGCATGGTGGGGTAATCCCTTCAACAGTGATTTTGTCCGAGTTTAGCGCGCAGAATCTTCGTGTGGCGGGAAGTAGGTACTAAAGTAGTCCGCGATGAAAAATAGTCTCAAGGCTCGTGCACTTGCTGCCACTGCCGCCATCGGCCTCGCGTTTGTCAGCGGGTGTTCGGCCAATCCTGGCCCACCGCCGGTGGTAGAAGATTCGGACGACCAGGAATCTACCGTCCAAGAAACGGAATCAACCACGGCCGCGACGGACGATGGTCCGCCGCGCGCGGAGGAAGACGATTCGCGGCCCACCATTTCCATCGGCGTCGATCCACTGCGCGCTGGCCTTAACCCACACTTGGTGGCCAATAACTCCGAGCTCGTGGATCAAATCGCGGAGCTGGTCTTGCCCTCGACATTCCACTGGGGCCGCATGGACACAGACGTTCTGGAATCTGCCACGGAGGTCACCGCGCCGGAGGGCGTGGCCCAACGGGTGCGCTACGTTATTGCCTCTCCCGCGCAGTGGTCTGACGGCACCCCGATTTCCGGTGCGGATTTCAACTACTTGTGGAAGAAGATGACCACGACCGCAGGCGTCAAGGACCCGGCGGGCTACCGCGCCATTTCCGCGGTGACCACATCCGATGGCGGCCGCGTGGTCACGGTGGATTTTGCCGAGCGGGTTAAGGATTGGAAGCAGCTATTCAACCAGCTCCTTCCCTCGCACCTGCTGCAAAATGCCGATTTTGATTCGGTGGTGGCCAATGACATCCCTGCCTCCGCCGGCCGCTTCGCGGTCGATAGCGTGGACCGCAGCCGCGGGGTCATCACGCTCAACCGCAATGATCGCTTTTGGGGCGCTGACCCCGCCCACATCGATGTCGTCCAGCTGCGCGAGGTACGCGATAGCACCCAGGCGCTGAATATGCTGCGTTCCGGTCAAATTGGGTTCGCGGACTTTACCCCGGACCAAACCTCGCAGGAAGCGCTCGGACTGCTGGGCCACGTAAGCGATAAGACGGTCACCCGCCCGCGCCAGCTGCGCTTGCACATGTCCACCGAGCAGGGTGCGTTAGAGGATGCGGCTGCGCGGCGCGGTCTGGCCTCGCTTATCGATACCGGGCAGGTTGCCCGGCTGGCCACCGGCCGCGCCTCTAACCTGAAGGCCGGGCATAATCCGGTCTCCGGGGAAGCAAACCTGACGGCGCTGCGCGAGCGCGCCAGCAAGAAGCCCATCCGCTTCGCCGTCGATCCGACCAGCCCCACGGCTTTGGCTGCGGCAAATACGCTTTACGATGTCCTCGAGGCCCACGGCATCCCCGCTGAGGTCACCACCGATAGGCTTACCACAATTACCTCTAAGCTGCTTCCTGAAGGCAAGGTGGATGCGGTGGTGACCTGGGAGGATATCACCCTAACTTCGCTCTCTGCGGCGAGTATCTTCAATTGCGCCGAAGACCAGCCGCTCGCCGGGGACCTCTCCGGATTCTGCCCCGACAACGCCGCCGAGACGCGCATGGACATTCTCTCCGGAAAAATCAGCCCCTCAACCGCGCTGGGCCGAATCCGCGAGATCAATGCCCAGGACGTGTTGTACGTCCCGCTCTTAGATGAAACGCGTGTGCACGCGCTAGGGGAGGGTATTGTAGGCCCCGGCCAAAGTATTGATGATTGGGATAAAGGGCTGGTCACAGCGCCGGTTTGGAGGAAAGATGAGGACTAAGGACTTGGCGGGCTACCGCGTTGTTGCGGTGCACGCGCACCCTGATGATGAGACGCTTTTTACCGGCGGCACCCTTGCCACCCTGGCCGCGCGCGGTGCGCAGGTCACGGTCATCACCCTTACCCTTGGCGAGGACGGCGAGGTCATCGGTGCGCCCTATCAAGGCCTGGCCGAGCACCACCAGCTCGGTGGCTTCCGTGCCCGCGAATTGGCCTGTGCCCTCTCCGCCCTAGGAGTAGAAGGCATACAGCTGGGCGGATTCGGCCACTTCCACGATTCCGGCATGGTGGGTTCTCCTTCTCATGACAACCCCCGCGCGCTGGTCAATCGCCTGGATGAGGCCGTAGACCTGCTCCGCGCGGAATTAGATGTTCTCCAGCCGCACGCCATCCTGACCTATGGGCCAGACGGTGGCTATAACCACCCGGACCACGTGGCGGTGCATAGGGTGGTGGAGAAGGCGGCATCGGCAAGCACGCGCATCTGGTGGGCGATCTTTGACCGCGCCGCCAATTACGCCGGCCTGGACACGCTCGACGCGCCCGCGGGTTGGCGCAAGCCCGATGCCGCGTACCTGGATAACTTCACCACCGCCGGCGCGGATCTGGCCTTCGCGCTTGACGATGCTGCCCTAAACGCCAAACGCGCCGCCATGCGCGCCCACGCCACGCAAATCTGGCTGGCCGATGGCACCACCACCGCCACCAACCCCGAGGCCGCCGTGGCCGCCGTGCACGACCCAGCCGCTGTGCCAGGGGCCTACTGCCTGTCCAATAGATTACTGATGCCGTTGCTGCGCGCCGAATACTTTCAACTCGGCCGGGGCGAGCCCGCAACCGACCTCCTAGGGGAGCTGTAATGCGCACTGATTTTAGCCGCGGTGAGCAGGTCACCGGCCTCATCTGGCTCTCCCTCGGCGCCCTGCTATCGCTGTTCCTAGAGGTCATTTACCTTACCGCCCGGATTCCCCTGGCTGATGGCGCGAGCATCGCGTTTCCCATCACCATCGTCATCGCCGCCGCCTTTAACGTGGTGCTAACCCGTACGGCGCGGCTGTGGAGTGATCGAACTTATATCGTGGCCATCCCGCTCATAGTGTGGGGCCTGGGATTTTTCGCGCTTATGCTGCTGGTTCCGATTACCGGTGATGTCATCGTCGGCAATAATATTCTCAGCTTGCTCCTGCTTTTGGCCGGAATCGGCGGCGGCGTTTGGCCTTTCCTAAAGCAGAAGTGACATACTATATTTCATCCCCAAACCCATGAAATCAGGAAGATTCAAGGATTCTCCATGACTTATACAATCGCTCAACCTTGCGTTGATGTAATGGACCGCGGCTGTGTTGAGGAATGCCCCGTCGATTGCATTTACGAAGGCAAGCGCATGCTCTACATCCACCCAGATGAATGCGTGGACTGCGGCGCCTGCGAGCCCGCATGCCCGGTAGAGGCCATCTTCTACGAGGACGACGTTCCCGATGAGTGGATCGATTACAACGATGCCAACGCAGCATTCTTCGATGACTTGGGCTCACCCGGTGGAGCGGCAGCCCTCGGCCCGCAAGATTTCGATGCGTCAATGGTAGCCGCGCTGCCCCCACAGAATCAGGAGTAATTCATGGCCCGCACACCGCTAGGACAATCGCTTCCAGATTTCCCCTGGGACTCGCTGGCTGGCGCCAAGAAGAAGGCCCAGGCGCATCCAGATGGAATCGTTGACCTTTCGGTAGGCAACCCCGTAGATCCGGTCGCCCCTGGCGTGCAGCTGGCGCTGTCCTCTGCCGCCGAGACCCCCGGTTATCCGCAAACGCAGGGCACGCCCGAGCTGCGCGAAGCCATCGCCTCCGCTCTCCGCCGCCGCTATCACATGGACGTGGACCGCGTCCTGCCCGTGGTGGGCACGAAGGAGGCCATCGCGTGGCTGCCCACCCTGTTGGGCATGCGCGGCGAGACCGTCGCCTTCCCCTCGGTGGCCTATCCCACCTACGAGGTCGGCGCCCTCCTCGCTGGGGCCACTCCGCTGCGAGCCGACGACGACTTCCAGGACGCCTCCCTGGTATTTATCAACTCCCCGTCCAATCCTACCGGCCGCGTCGCTGGGGTAGAGGAGCTGCGCTGCATCGTGGCTTGGGCCCGCTCGACGGGCGCCATCATCGCCTCCGACGAGTGCTACATGGGCTTGGGCTGGAACGATGACAACCCGCCGGTATCCATCTTGGATCCGCGCGTGACCGACGGCGATAACACCGGCCTTATCTCCATGCATTCGCTGTCCAAGTCCGCGAATATGGCCTCCTACCGCGCCGGATTCTTCGCCGGCGATAACGACCTCATCGCGGAGCTCTTGGAGCTGCGCAAGCACGCCGGCCTCATCGTGCCAGGCCCGATTCAGGCGGCCATGGTTGCCGCGCTTGACGATGACCCCACCGAAGCCCTCCAGCGCCAGCGCTACGCCGCGCGCCGCGCCGAATTGATGCAGGCGCTTATCAAAGCGGGCTTTACCATCGACCACTCGGATGCCGGCCTGTATCTCTGGGCCACCCGCGGCGAAGGCTGCCGCGAGACCATCGACTGGTTGGCTTCCTTGGGCATCCTCGCTGCACCTGGCGACTTTTACGGCCCCTCGGGTGCGCAACACGTGCGCATCGGCTTAAACGGTACCGACGAGCGGGTGCGCGCCGCTGTCGAACGCCTCGCCAGTGCCTAACTCGCCTCGCGCGTTTCGCCCGCCTGCGCGGGAGGGGATTTCTCCCCGCAAGGTGGTCTTGCGCGATCGCGTTCCTTTAGAAGGCGAGTACTGGGCCGCCCGTGCCGGGGACTCACCCTTTCCGGAGGGAACCCTCCTTCCCGCGGACACGGTACTTTCGCGGCCCATTCCCGCGTGGTATCACCCCTTCGTCCCGCCGGAGGAACCGATCCCCTATGTCTACACCGTCGTCCACGCGGATGAAAACATCATTGTTGCCGATAAACCGCACTTTCTTCCCACCACCACGAATGGCCGTTTGCAGCGCGAAACCCTGCAAACTCGCCTGCGCGTGGACTTCGGCGAAGACGAAATCGTGCCGCTCCACCGCCTTGACCGCCTCACCGCAGGCCTTGTCATCTGCTCGCGCAATCCCGCGACCCGCGCGCCCTACCAGCGCATCTTCCTGGAGGGGAGGGCGGTGAAGAGGTATAGGGGCATCGTCAAGCAGCCGCTTTTCTGCGATGAGGAAATCAGGCTGCCTATGCACAAGCCGCGGGGCAGCAGGCAGGTGCTCGTGGCTGATAATGGCACGCCGACCTCGACGTATGTGCGCGCTGCGGGGCGGGAGGTGACCATGTGGCCGCGGACGGGGCATACGCACCAGCTGCGGGTGCTACTGAACCATCTTGGGCGCCCGCTCATCGGCGATGACACCTATCCCACGCCGCGTCCGCTCAGCCTCTACGATTTCTCGCGCCCGCTTTCCTTGCTGCACGAAACTATATCTTTTAGAGATCCTTTATCACATTCGGAGCGTCAGTTTTTCAGTTCGCGGGGCTTAGGAACTACAATCAGGTAATTACTAACCTCCGGCAAGAAAGGCGGCCCATGGCAGACCTCAGCGTTGCGCGCTTTGCGTCCAATTTTGGGCAATTCCTTAAGTTCGGTCTTGTCGGCGGCTCGGGTACCGCGGTTAACCTCTTCGTGTATTTTCTCGCGCAGAAACTCTTTGGTGCGGCGGATATCTTTGCCGAGGACCCCTTCATGAACCTCTTCGGTTCTGCATTCCACATCCGCTGGTACCACGTCTTTGCCACCATCTCCTTCCTCGTGGCCAATACCTGGAACTACCAGCTCAACCGCATGTGGACCTTTCGGACCGTGTCCAAAGTGTCCTGGATTCGCGGTTTCTTCCCGTTCCTTTTGGCGGGAATCGGAGCGTTTATCGTCAGCCAGGTCATCCTGACGCTGCTAATGAACCCCAACTCGCCCGTGGGCCTGCCCACCGATGTCTTTGATAACTCCACCGGATTGCGCACCAAGTCCTATTGGGCGCAGGCCATTTCCATCGTCGTGGCGATGCCTATCAACTTCATCATCAACAAGCTCTGGACGTTCCGCTCCAAGCCCAATAAGCCAGTCGTCGTCGACGAGGTCGCGCCGGTTTAACTACCCGCCCTTCGCCGCCGGCCACGGCCCTGCCATCCGCACAGCCCCAGCCGCCCCAGCCGCCCTTCGCGCTCACCAGCGTGGGGCGCTGGGGTCTTTTTGTGCCCGCCGGTGAGCGGCAAGGGCAGGGAGGGGCATCGCCAAGCAGGTGCGTGTGAGGCACCCTTCCCTTCGCGCTCACGGGGAGGTGGACTTCGTGCGCAGCGCTCGCCCCCGGTGAGCGGCACGGGAGGCCTCGCCCTTCGCGCTCACCGCCAACGGTTGCCGTCGGCGAAATCTCCTCCCCGTGAGCGGCAAGGGTGGGGAGGCCGGGAGCCGCTGACGCTAGCACCCCTTCGCGCTCACGGGGCGTAGAAAACGGAAACCACCCGCCGTCCGCGGTGAGCGCGAAGGGCGGGTGGTGGAGTGCGTGATAGCGGTGGGAGTGAGCATTAGTCCTCGAGCTCGGCGTCGAGGCGGGACTGGTCGCGGCGGTTTTKTTTYCGTCGGRGKGSGGGGGAGATGAGGACGGCCGTGACGGCGCCTACGGTCGAGCAGATGAGGTAGGGGGGCGGCAGGGACATCGGAAAGCGTGAAGGCGTGGTAGGCGATGCCGGCGAAGCAGAGGAACATCGGGATGAGGTAGAGGGCGGTCAAAGTCCAGTTGGAGTGGACGGTGGGGGTGGCGATGTGCCTGCGCATCCAGGCGGCGCTGAGGGACGTGCCGGCGAGGGAAGGGACGATGGCGAGGGGGCGAGGAGGCTGAGGCGGCCGGGGAGGGACCAGGCGAGGATGGCGGCGACGATGAGCTCGAGGAAGGTGATTGGGGTGAGGGTGATGGCGGAGGCCTTGGTGAGGATGTCACGTTCGAACTCGTCGGTGGAGGCGCGCTCCATCTGGTTGAGGGATATGTTGGCGATGGCGTTAATCATGTTGTTCAGCTCCAAAGATTTCTTCGACTGTTTTGTTTAGTTCGTGGCAGATGTCCAATGCGAGGTGCACGGACGGGGAGTAGTTGCCGCGTTCGATATTTGCGATAGTTTGCCGGGAGACGCCGACGCGCTCTGCTAGTTCGCCTTGCGACCATTCGCGCCAGCGCCGCCACTTGCGGACCATGTTGGGTTGTCCGGCCACAACATCACCTCTCGTGTCGTGTTTACATGACCTAATGTAAAGCAAACTTTACATTATGGCAAGGGTTAGACGCACAGATGCCAGCGCCAATATGGCTGGGTGGCGGATATAGGCAGCTGTGGCTTGCGGCCTTTGAGCAGGTCACGGGTGGCTTTGATGAGGAGAATGACTTGGTCAAGGTGGTGCGTGACGTCATCGGCAGTAAAGCGCAAAACCGTGTACCCGTGCGCGGTTGCGGCGTTCTGCTTGGAGCGGTCGGCCTGAAACGCGACGCTGTGGCTGTGGTAGGTCCAGCCGTCGATTTCCACGATGAGCTTGCCCATCAATAGGTCGAACCGGTACCCACACACCAGGGCGTTGTGAACAGGGAAAATGCCTTCTGCGCGCAGCGCGCGGCTGACTTTTCGCTCCGGCGGGCTATCCGCGCCGATGGCCGAAATCCGAATCGTCTCCTTCAACGCGCGCGGTGTCCGGCCCATTCGCTTGCGGTCCCGCTCCAGCCGGCCGGGCCCCTTCTCTCCGCGATAAAACTCCTCCAGCAGCGGGCTACAGGCCCTAGCAATCTTCCGAGCGGCCCACAGGACCTGCACTACCGGCAGCCCCTTGACCAGGCTCGTTGCCTTGAGCCGGGAATGCGAGACACGGAAATTCTTGCCCCTCAGCGTCCGCGGCCCCTCCGCTTCCAGCGGAAAGGTCAGCGGCCGGTCAAGGTGAATCTCCTGCGCGGTCTTCCCCGTAAAATGAATGCGGCTCAGCCCATGCACTAGCGCCTTCGCCMCCGCCAGCGGCGMCCACTCGTCGGTATAAATYCCCCGGTGAACGCGGTGCAGCTTGCCCGCGCGCMCCCGCCGGCGAATCGCGTCCTTGCCCAGCCCCTGCTCGCGCAACTGCGCAGTCGTCCATGCCCCCATGGCTTCAACCTAAAGAAGCAGCCGCCTCCCCGTCCATACGGCTTTCGCCAGCCTGTGGATAACCGTCCCATTTCACGGTCCCACGGTCCATTTTCGTCGCCGCCCTGTGGATAACTCCCTCCATGCCTCCCTCGACGTCCCCTTCGCGCTCACCGGGGGCCACTTAGATGCGCTGGAGCGTCCCCTGGTGAGCGCGAAGGGCGAGTGTGGTCCCAGCCCGCCCTTTGCGCTCACGCCCACGCTTTCCGATGTCCATTTCCTCATCCCCGTGACCGCGAGGGGCGGTCCCACACCCGTCGCGCTCACCGGGAGGTGAAAACGCAGTGCCCCGCCCAGCGCTGGTGAGCGCGAAGGGCGGGGTAATGGGGCGTGAGGGCAGGGACGGGTGTCAGCGGTAGGGCGTGCGGGCGGGGTAACGGGGTGTGAGGCAGTGATGGTGGGCCGGAGGCGGGGAGCGGCCGCTAGGTCAGCGGGAGCGTGGAGGTCGGGTCGATGCCGCGAACCTTGGAATTGAGCACACCCGCGATGGCGAGCACCGTGAACATGGCGGCAGCGGAGAGGAGTTGGGTGCGGGCGGTGGCATCGGTAAGCATGAGCACCGCGATGGCCGCGAAGAGGGCGAGGGCGAACCAGGTGAGGTAGGGGAAGGCCCACATGCGGATGGGGAGGGGATGCAGGGCCTCGAGTTGGCGGCGCAGGCGCAGCTGGCTGACTGCGATGAAGACCCACACGATGAGCAGGGAGGCGCCGGCGGCGTTGAGCATGAAGGTGAGCAACCAGCCGGTATCGGCGTAGTTGAGGACGACCATGAGCGCGGACAGTGCGACGGACAAGGCGATGGCGGTAGTGGGCACGCCCTCGGTATTGGTGGCGGCGAAGATGCGCGGGGCCTCGCCGCGGGAGGCGAGCGAGTGCATCATGCGGGAGGAGGCGAAGATTTGCGCGTTGAAGGCGGATAGCAGCGCGAGGACGATGATGACCTCCATGATGCCGGCTGCGCCGGGGATGCCGGCTGCGCCGGGGATGCCGGCGCGGTCGAGGACCATGGTAAAGGGCGATTCGGCGGCGGTGGAGGCGGCGTCCAGGCTGGAATAGGGAAGCAGGAACGTGATGACGAGGACGGAGCCCAAGTAGAACACAGAGATGCGCAGGATGGTGGAGCGCACGGCGTTGACGAGGGACTTTTCGGGATCCTCGGATTCGGCGGAGGCGATGGCGACGACCTCGATGCCGCCGAAGGCGAAGGCGACGGCGAGCAAGCCGGCGGCGACGCCGCCGAGGCCGTTGGGCATGAAGCCATCGGCAAGGAAGACGGATGTGCCCACGAAGGTGTGGCCGGGCAGGAGGCCGAAGATGAGGAGGACGCCGATGATGAGGAAGGCGATGATGACGACGACCTTGATGAGCGCGAACCAGTACTCGAACTCGCCGAAGGTGCGCACGCGCAGCAGGTTGACGAGGCCGAAGACGGCGACGCAGATGGCGGCGGGGATCCAGGGCGGGACGTCGAACCACGAGCCGATGAAGCCCGCGGCGCCGGTGATTTCGGCGCCGAGGACGGCGACGGTGGCGCACCAGTAGATCCACCCTTGGGTAAAGCCCGCCCAGCGGCCGATGCCGTGCTCGGCGTATTCGGAAAAGGAGCCGGAGGCGGGGATGACTGTTCCCATCTCTCCGAGCATTTGCATCACGAGGATGGCGAGGAAGCCGGCGATCGCGTAGGCGATGATCACCGCTGGGCCAGCGGCGGAAATGCCGACGCCCGTGCCAAGGAAGAGACCGGCGCCAATGGTGGAGCCAAGCCCCATCATGGTCAGGTGGCGGACCTTCAGGCCAGAACCAAGGGCAGAAGAGTTATCAGACACTTCTCCATGGTATTTCTCGGCCGCAGGGCACGGGAATTGGGGTGGCGTTAATTCTTGTGGAGGTCCTCGTTCAGCGCGACGGCCTCGGCATTCCACTCCACGGCCTCGACGGCACCAGAGACGGAATTGCGGCGCAGCAGCAGGCCGGAGGCACCAGAGAGCTGGGAGCCCTTGACGGCCTCGCCATTGCCGACGCCCAGGGCCTCAGCCACCTTGCCAAAGACGGCGACCTTGGTGCCGGCGGTGACATAGAGGCCGGCTTCGATAACGGCGTCATCGCCAAGCGAAATGCCGATGCCCGAGTTAGCGCCGAGCAGGCAGCGCTCGCCGATGGAAATCACTTCCTTGCCGCCGCCGGACAGGGTGCCCATGATGGAGGCGCCGCCGCCGATATCGGAGCCATCGCCCACGACGACGCCCGCGGAAATGCGACCTTCCACCATGGAAGCGCCCAGGGTACCGGCGTTGAAGTTGACGAAGCCCTCGTGCATGACCGTGGTGCCCTCTGCGAGGTGGGCGCCTAAGCGGACGCGGTCGGCGTCACCGATGCGCACACCGGAGGGGACAACGTAGTCCACCATGCGGGGGAACTTATCCACGGAGTAGACCACGACGGGGCCGCGGGAGGCGAGGCGGCCGCGCACCATCTGGAAATCGGACACGGCGCAGGGGCCGTAGTTGGTCCACACCACGTTATTGAGGTGGCGGAAGATGCCGTCCATGTTGAGGCCGTGCGGCTTTACCTCACGGTGGGAGAGCAGGTGGAGGCGCAGGTAGGCGTCGTAGGTATCGGTCGGGGCCTCGTCGAGGTCAGCGATGGAGGTTTCCACCGCCACGCGGGCCACGCCGCGCTCCTCATCGGGGCCGACGAGGGCGGAGAACTGCTGCGGAGTCTCCTCCAAACGCGTCGTGCCGGTGGTCTCTACTTGCTTATCGGTATGAACTGCTGGGAACCAAACGTCCAAGACGGTGCCGTCGTGGGTAATGGTTGCCAGGCCACGTGCGGATGCAGAAGTCATGGTGGCTAGCTTAGCAATTACTGTCGTACTTGTTCGCGCTTGCCCGCGGGAACCACAAAGGACAAGGCGACGAGTGCGGCAAAGAGGATGATGACGGCGATGACTTGGTTGCGGGCGGAGGGATCAAAGAGCATGAAGATGGTCAGCGCGGCCAGCGCGGCGGCGGTCGCCCACGGCAACCAGGGGTAGCCGGGCACGCGGATATCCGTGAGCTCGCCGTTTGCTTTCAACTGCGGGTGAAGCTTGAGGAAGGAGGCGACGATAAACGCCCACACAACCAAGAGGCAGCCACCGACGGCGTTGAAGAGGAAGGCCAGCAGTCCCGGCGGGTTCCAGAATTGGAGGCCCACCGAGGCGAAGGCGAAGATCATGGACAAGATGACGGCGTTGATGGGGGAGCCGGAGTGGTTGGTCTTGAGGAAGAACTTGGGCGCGCAGTGGTCCTTGGCCATGTCAAAGACCAAGCGGGAGTTGGCGTAAATTTGGGCGTTAAAGGCGGACAACAGGGCCAGCGCGATGATGGCCTCCATGAAGCCTGCGGCGAAAGGAATCTTGGCGGCCTCGAGCACCAAGGTAAACGGCGAATCGGCGGCGGCATCGGCATCTTGAATCTGGCTAAATGGCAGGGCCATGGTGATGACCACGATGGAGCCGATGTAGAAGATCATGATGCGCACGATGATGGCGCGCACTGCGGTAGCCACGTTGCGGGCGGGGTCCTCCGACTCGGCGGCGGCGATGGTGACCAGCTCGATGCCGCCGAAGGCGAAGGCCACGGCGAGCAGCCCCGCGGCGAAGCCCGGCATGCCATTGGGCAGGAAGTTATCGGTGAAGTTGGTGCCGGCGCGGGAGAGATCCATGCCGGGCAGGATGCCGAGTGCCATGAGGATGCCGACGACGAGGAAGGCGAGGATGACGGCGACCTTGATGATGGCGAACCAGAACTCGAATTCACCGAAACCGCGGACGGCGGCGAAATTCACCACGGCGAAAAAGGCCACCGCGATGAGCGCGGGAATCCACGGGGCGATATCGAACCAACTGCCGATGATCGCGGCGGCGCCCGTGATCTCGGCACCCATGACCATGATGAGCATGAACCAGTAGATCCAGCCCATCGTAAAGCGCGCCCAGTGGCCGAAAGCTTGGCCGGCGTAGGTGGAAAAGGAACCCAGGGAGGGACGCGCCGCGGCTATTTCCCCGAGCATCCACATGATGAGCGCGATGAGGACGCCGGCGACGGCATAAGAGATGAGCACCGAGGTGCCGGAGATTTGGATTCCCAATCCGACGCCCAAGAAGAGACCGGCACCCACCGCGGAGCCAAGGCCCATCATGGTGAGGTGTCGCGATTTCAATTGTGTGGCTTCGGCCATAATTACCACCTTGTGAGAGGTTATTTTTTGCAGTGAAGTGAACATTACACAATGCAACGGACCCAGCGGGGCGCTACCATGGCGGCTTGTGACTTTAGATCTATATGCCGACCCCATTGAAGTGACCAAGGCGCTCGTCGATATCCCGAGCCCCTCCCACCACGAGGAGGCCATCGCGGATGCGGTGGAAGAAGCCCTGCGTGGTCTCAACGTGGAGGTCGCCCGCTTTGGCAATACCGTGTGCGCGCGCACGAACCGCGGGATGGATTCCCGCGTGGTTCTTGCAGGCCACATCGATACCGTTCCATTGGCAGATAACGTACCGCATTGCATGGACACCGCCGAAGATGGCGCCGAGATCATGTTCGGCTGCGGCACTGTGGACATGAAATCCGGCATGGCGGTATACCTCAACGCCTTTGCTCACCTGCATGAATCGGAAGAGCTTCAGCACGACCTGACCGTCATCGCTTATGAGGGCGAAGAGGTATCCACTGAATTTAATGGGCTGGGCCACTTGCAAAAGGACCACCCCGAGTGGTTGCAGGGCGATTTCGCGCTCCTGGGTGAGCCCTCCGGCGCCATGGTCGAGGCCGGCTGCCAGGGCACGATTCGCCTGCGCGTGACGGCGCATGGCACCCGCGCGCACTCGGCCCGCGCGTGGCTCGGCTCCAACGCCGCGCACAAGCTTGCCCCCGTCATGACGCGCATTGCGGACTACGAGCCGCGCGAGGTCACCATCGATGGCTGCACCTACCACGAGGGGCTGAACATCGTCCACCTCGAGGCCGGCGTGGCCACCAATACCCTGCCGGACGAGGCCTGGATGTTCGTCAACTTCCGCTTCGCCCCGGACCGCAGCACGGAGGAGGCACTGGAGTACATGAAGGGGGTCATCGGCAAGCATGAGGACGTCACCATCGAGATCGACGACATTGCTGGCGCCGCCCTGCCTGGCCTGGGGCAGCCTGCGGCGCGTGCGCTTGTCGATGCCGTCGGTGGCAACGTCCGCGCCAAGTTCGGCTGGACCGATGTCTCGCGCTTTGCTGAGATGGGCATTTCGGCCGTGAATTTTGGCCCCGGCGATCCGGGCTTTGCGCATAAGAAGGACGAGCAGGTGCCCACGGCGCAAATCACCGAAGTTTCTACCGCTCTGCTTAATTACTTGAAGGGATAAAAATGACCCCTGACCACATGCGTACCCTGCGCGGCCCGCTCTTGCTGCGCAGCGAAGGAGAACAAGGCTCCACCTTTGACCAGCGCCTGTTGGAATCCGGCGCGGACCACGAATGGCAGCATGCCGATCCGTGGCGCGTGCTGCGCATCCAAGGCGAATTCGTCGCCGGCTTCGATGCGCTGGCCAAGCTGCCCAAGGCAGTGACGGTCTTTGGCTCCGCGCGCACCAAGCCTGAGGATGCGAGCTATCAGATGGCCGAAGAACTCGGCCGCAAGCTCGCCGAGTGCGCCTACGCCGTCATCACCGGCGGCGGCCCCGGCATCATGGAGGCCGCGAATAAGGGCGCGCACGAGGGCGATGGCCTCTCGGTGGGACTCGGCATCGAATTGCCGCACGAGCAGGGCCTCAACGAGTACGTGGACTTGGGCCTGAACTTCCGCTACTTCTTTGCCCGCAAGACCATGTTCTTGAAGTACTCCCAGGCCTTCGTCTGCCTGCCCGGCGGCATGGGCACCATGGATGAGTTCTTCGAGGTTCTCTGCATGGTTCAGACCGGTAAGGTCACCAACTATCCCATCGTGCTCATGGGCACCGATTATTGGTCTGGCCTGCTGGAGTGGATGAAAAATACCCTCGCCGCTGGCGGGTACATCAACGAAGATGACCAAGAGCTTTTYCTGCTTACCGATGACCCCGATGAGGCCGTCGCCCACATCATCGAGCGCCACAAGGTGATGAGCGATAAGCGCATTAGGGAGCCGCGTTGAGCCTCGCGCGCGTGATGGCGATAGTCAATCGCACCCCGGATTCCTTTTATGACAAGGGGGCCACCTTTGACATGGACCCCGCCCTCAAGCGCTGCGATGAGGCCATTGCGGCGGGAGCCTCCATCATCGATATCGGCGGGGKCAAGGCCGGMCCGGGCGRGGRGGKGGATAGCGCGGAGGAAATCGACCGCGTCGTGCCCACCATTGCCCGCGTGCACGAGCGCCACTCAGAGGTACTCATTTCCGTGGACACCTGGCGCAGCGAGGTCGCCGAGGCCGCCATCGCCGCCGGGGCCGGGCTGGTCAATGACACCTGGGCCGGCTGGGATCCGCAGCTTATCGAGGTCGCCGGCCACCACCGCGTAGGCTACGTGTGCTCGCATACCGGCGGGATTACCCCSCGCACCCGCCCACACCGCGTGCACTTTGATGACGTCGTTGCCGATGTCATTGCTGAGACCACCGCCCTGGCAGAAAAGGCTGCGGGGCTTGGCTGCCCGGAAGATCTCACCTTCATCGATCCCACGCATGACTTTGGTAAAAACACCTATCACGGCCTAGAACTTTTGCGGCGCATTGATGAGATCGTCGACACCGGCTGGCCCGTGCTCATGGCGCTATCCAATAAGGACTTCGTGGGTGAGACCCTCGCGCGCGGGGTAGGAGATCGCGTCGCTGGAACGCTCGCCGCCACCGCCTGGGCCGCAGCGCACGGGGTGGCCGCCTTCCGCGTCCACGAGGTTGCTGAAACCATAGACGTCATCCGCATGACCGCCGCCATCCAGGGCACGGCCGCGCCCCTTGACACCACCCGTGGACTCGCATGAGCGTTTCCGTCATCATCCCCGCCCTCAACGAGGAGCCCACCGTGGCCGGCGTTATCCGCGCCTGCCTTGCCGATGACCCCCTCGAAGTGCTCGTCATCGACGCCGATTCCMCCGACGACACCGCCGCAGTGGCGCGCGCAGCCGGTGCCGACGTGCGCAATTGGCGCGATATCCTGCCCGAACCGCCGCGCCCCGGCAAGGGGGAATCCCTGTGGCGCGGGGTCGCCGCCGCGCGCGGGGACATCGTCGTCTTTATTGACGCCGATCTAGAATCCGCCGCGCCCGGCATGGTCACAGCGCTCGCGGCGCCCTTTAAGGATCCGGGTGTGAACATGGTCAAGGCCCGCTATCGCCGTAGTCTCAATGGCCAACCCACCGGCGGCGGGCGCGTGACCGAATTGACTGCAAAGCCGCTCATCCGGCAATTCTTCCCGGAGCTAGCCCACATCGATCAGCCTCTGGGCGGCGAGTACGCGCTTCGCCGCTCTGCCGCGCTAGAAGTGCCCTTCGTGGAGGGCTATGGGGTGGAAGCGGGGCTGCTGGTGGACATCGGCAAGCGCGGCGGGCTGACAGAAGTCGACCTAGGCACTCGTGTCCACCGCAATCGGCCGCTTGATGAGCTCGCGCCGATGGCGGATATCGTGGCGCGCACGCTGCTCTCGCGCGCCGGGGTGAGTGCGCCGATTGCTCAGCGCCCACCGCTGCTAGGTAGGATTTAAGTCATGCTGTCCTGGATTGTGCTCATCGTGGTGCTCATTGCGTTCATTGTGATCGGAACGTGGCTGTGGGGTTCGATTTTTGGCCCCGGGACCGTGATGGACCCGCCCGATGAGCCGCAGAAGGTGCTGGAAAATAACCGCGCCGCCGCAGCTCAGGGCCGTTTTGAGGACGTGCAATTCGAGGTCGTGCCGCGTGGGTACCGCCAAGATCAGGTTGATGATCTGCTCGCGCAACTGGAGCTGGAATTAGCGGCCGCGCGGAAAAGCGGGCAAAAAGGGACTAAGCTGGAAAGAAACGAAGAAAGTTAAGGAGCCCAACTATGGCAGCAATGAAGCCACGTACCACTGGCGGCGAAATGGAAGCGGTGGTGGAATCCCGCAAGATCGTCATGCGCATCCCATCCGACGGCGGCGGGCGCATCGTTATCGAGCTGAACAAAGAAGAGGCCGCGGAGCTCGGTTCTTTGTTGACCGAGGTTTCTAGCTAGTCTGGATACATGCTTTCTCATATCGTCGACATTCTGGCCGATCCAAACGACGGCACGGCGCTTTCCGGCGCCGATGATTTTTCCCGCCTCGTTTCGGAATCCGGCCATTCCTTTGATGTGGCCAAGCAAGGGTATGTGACCTTAGCGGCCGGTGCTGGCCTGAAGCACAAGGGCGATGACATGGATATGGTCAACGCCCGCGAAGCGTACCTAGCCACCGGCCATTTCGCGCCGTTCGTTGAGTCTGTGACCGGCGCAGTACAAGACGCGCTCGATGCCAGCTCGCTGTCTGCCTCTACGCCCGCCTCGCTTCTCGAGGTCGGCGCCGGAACCGGCTACTATCTGGCCCACACGCTTGACTCCATCGACGGCGCGCGCGGCGTCGGCCTCGATATTTCCCCGCATGCGGCCAAGCACTTGGCTAAGTGCCACCCACACGTGGGTGCCGTGGTTGCCGATGTCTGGCAGCAACTTCCCATCCGCGATGAATCCATCGACGCGATTTCCGTGGTCTTCGCCCCGCGCAACCCATCCGAATTCCAGCGCGTCCTCGCCCCCGGCGGCCAGGTCATCGTTCTGACCCCGGGCGCGGGGCACCTCGATGAGCTGCGCGAACCCCTCGGCATCCTCGGCGTGGAAGAGGGCAAGGTCGAGCGCATGTATGAGCAGGCAGAAGGCCACCTCGAGCAAGCGGCCGACCCGGTCKATATTTCCTYCCCCATTCACCTGGAWAAAGCGGCCAYCGCCGCAMAGGWAGGAAKGMSCCCGYCCSCCCGCCACATCAGCGCCGATGAGCTCGCCGAGCGAATGGCCGCCCTTCCTCCCACGCTGACGGTCACCGCCCGCGCTCGCCTAGACCGCCTCCGCGCGGTTTAATAAACGCAGGTTCACCTCGCCTTCGGCATACATACCGCCCTTCGCGCTCACCAGCAGCGCCCGGGGCGGTTCATTTGTGTTTCCGGTGAGCGCAAAGGGCGGGTGTGGAATAGGCCAGTCACCGTACCCTCCCTTGGCGCTCACAGGGAACAGCTTGCCGATACCCCTCCACCTTGCCCGTGAGCGCGAAGAGCTGGTGGCATCGGCAGGGCGGTGGCTGACGGAAAACGAGGGTGCAGAATGCGGCTAAGGACGGCATCATTTGACTCGTGCGGTCGGTCCTAGGGACAGATGGAAGGAATACTCGCCCTTCGCGCTCACGGCAAGCACATTCTGATGGCCGGAGTCGCTCGCCGGTGAGCGCGAAGGGTGGGTGTGGAGTCAGCCAGCCACCGTTGCCTCCTTTGGTGCTCACGGGGAGCTGCTTGCCGATGTCGCGACGCCTCGCCGGTGAGCGCGAAGGGCGGGCGCCGAAAGGCGGGTGGCGAGAGGCTGGCCAAAAGGCGCGTGGCGGCAGGGGGAGGGTAGCAGTATTAGAGCTTGGAACCGGAGCGCTGCCAGTCTTGTTCGATGACTGCGTCGCCGGTGGTCTCGACATCCATGCCGGAGCAGCCGCCGTCGAAATAGACGCGGGAGGCCATGGCGATGAGGCCGCCGTCGACGAAGACCTCCACCGTGGAGCCGTCTTGGATGATGGTGAGGGTGTCGGAGTCGCCATCGGCAAGCGTGGCGGTGGCGGGRGCGGAATCGGCGAAGAAGTGATCGAAGGCCTTGTTCATGGAACGATCGAGGCTGATTTCCTCGCCGGAGTGGCAGATGGTGGCGGCGGGGTTGCCGTTGCCATCGCGAAGGGTGATGGTGACGCTGGAGCCGGTGGGAACCTCCATGACGCCGGTCCAGGAGCGCGCGTAATCCGAAAGCTTGACCGCCTCGGGCAGGCCGGTGGCCGGTGCCTGGTACAAGACGCCGCCCTCGAGCGTGACCTGGCGCGGCAGGGAGAGGGCATTCGACCAGCCCTCGGCATCCCAAGAGGCGTGCTGGGTGGCGTCATCGCCGCGGCCGTTGCCGTTGAGCAGGCCGAGGATGACGGCGCGCTCGTAGCGGCTTTCTTCAGGAATCGTGCCTGCGGTGGCGTTGGTATTGCGCGGGCGGGAGAAATCGTGGCCGAAGTCCACGCGGCGGAAACCGGAGACCACCGTGAAGGTGGTATCTTCCAGCTGGCCCACGAGGTAGCCGGAGACATCGCGGCCGTCGCGCTCGAGGGTGACGAAAAGCACGTCGTAGATTTCCTCGTCGATTTCATCGCGCAGGCGCACGATGCGCGGGGAAACCACTGGGGGAATGGGGGAATCGGCGGGCACCTCGCCGTCGAGGAAGCCTGGGTCACCCTCGAAGGTGAGGCTGCCGCGCAGGGACCATGAGATGCCGTCGTGGCTTTCTAGAATGACCGGCTGCGGGGTTTCGGTGCGGCCGGATAGCGCCAGCATGAGCCAACCCATGTGGCCGTCTTCGCGGTCATCGGTGGCCCAATCGGGCACGACGGAAGGCGAGCGGAAACGGGTGTGGTCGGTGGTATTGCCGGCCACCTCGCCAAAGCGCACGACGTTGGGGTCGAGGGCTGAGGAGTCATCGGAGACCTCGCAGACATCGTCGATGCCGGAATAGCGCGCGAGGCGAATGGAGGTGCCGGTCGCGGTCACAGAGGTGAAATAGAGGTTGATGGCGTCCTCACCTTGGGCCACGGAACCCGCGCGGAGGGCGAGCTCGCCGCCGACGGGCGCGAGGACGTCATCGCAGTCCAGCCAGTTAAACGGTACTTCCTCCGAGTACGTGTGTCCCCAGCGGGCCGGGGCATCGGGAGTGGGGCGGTACTGGTAGAACATGTGCCATGTATCGCCATCACGAAGGACGCCGGCGGGCGCGTCTAGGATGCCGGCATCGGGGATGAAGTGGAGTTCGGGGCGGTGAGTCGTCACGGCATTCCTCTCTTAAATCAGGTGCGGGTTACAAGCTTGGGTTGGGGTGGCAGCTACGCCGGGGAGGAAACTCGTTGACCTGCCACGCGGTGCTTTCGCGAACTTTATGGGCCAGTGTCCGGCTGTCATGTACACCCAGAATACGGATATCTTTTAGCGCGTGCAGGGGCCCTTGCTTGCCGATGCTCCCTTAAAGCTTCGTCACCAATGTCAGCCCCGATCCCAGTGGGAGCCGGGTCACGGTGGCGCCTTCGAGCTCGCGGAGGTATTCATCGGCTTCGCGCGCGGCGGCGGTATCGCGGTCGGTGCGGGAGGTGTCGGCAACGGTGCCATCGAGAAGCGCATTGGCAAGCACCAGCGTGCCGTGCTGGTGCAGCAGGGGCCAGGCCGCCTTGATGAGGGCAGGGAGGTCGAGGGCAGCGACGTCCGCGTAAATGATCTGGTAGGCCTCGGTAGCCAGGCGTCCGAGCACGTCGAGGGGGCGCGAGGGAAGGAAGCGACC
This sequence comes from Corynebacterium accolens, assembly GCF_030515985.1. The sequence continues at coordinate 71,095 of NZ_CP100376.1, forward strand.
GCGGGTGGGGGCGTAGCCGGCCTCGCGGAAGGCGGCCTTGGCGCTGCGCTGATGCTCGGCCTCAGGGTCGATGCACGTGAGGATGCCGTTATCCGGCATGCCCGCGAACAGGTAGAGGCCCACGACGGAGGCGGCGGGGGTAATCGCCACGGCCTGGGGGCGGTCTACCACACCGGAAGACGTCGCCGTCAGCGTCGTGAGAAGCTGGCCGGTGGATTCATCCGGGACGGGCAGGCCGTATTCCTCGGCGTGGTCGCGGGCGCCGCGGAGAGCCGCCGAAGGCTCACTGGTGGAATCGATATAGGAGCGCAGTGCGTCATATGCGGTAGTAGTCACGATTAAGACAATAGGTAAAGTTGCGCGCAAGGGTGGCAAAAACGCGCCTAGCCAGCGAAATTGTGGTCTGTGGGAAGTATGTGACGGACTCACAGGATATTATCAGCGCAGCAGCTGGAGTTTCCGCGCCGAGTATAGAAAAATGACACCCATGACAGAAACGAAGCGCGATGCCGAGTCCGTTGCCTCCACCGATGCGAACGTGGAGTTGACCGGTACCGCGGCGTTCGATGCTGGGGAAGCTACGATGCCTTCGTGGGCCGAATTGGTGGCAGAGCATGCCGATGGCGTGTACCGCCTAGCCTACCGTTTATCCGGTGACCAGCAGGATGCCGAGGATCTCACCCAAGAGACCTTCATGCGTGTTTTCCGCTCCTTGGATAAGTACCAACCGGGTACCTTCGGCGGCTGGCTGCACCGCATCACTACGAACCTCTTTTTGGATATGGTGCGCCACCGCTCCAAGATTCGCATGGAGTCCCTGCCAGAGGATTATGAGCGCGTTCCGGGGACGGATATGACCCCGGAGCAGGCCTATACCGTGGCGAACCTGGACCCGGTGCTGCAGTCCGCGCTGGATAGCTTGGCGCCGGATTTCCGCGTTGCCGTGGTTCTGTGTGATATCGAAGGCATGAGCTACGACGAAATCGCCGAGACCCTCGGCGTAAAGATGGGCACGGTGCGCTCGCGCATCCACCGCGGCCGCTCCCAACTGCGCGCGGCGCTGGAAAAAGAGGCACAGACCAATGCGGAAGCGCGCATCTTGCTGCGCACGCGCTAGAATCGAATCATTACCTCCCCTGCCGCGTGGCAGGGGGACTTAAGTGTGAGTAATCCGTCTGTGGAATGAACGTGAGGAGGGTGTCGATGGACTCACTGCGAGGACGCCGCACCCTCTCCAGGCTCAGCGTACGGGGCGAGTTCACCCCCGCGCAGGCGAAGGCCCGGGATAAGGCAAAGGCGCGGGCGCGGCGCAGCGATTCCATCGGTCACCTTGGCCCAGAGGCCGTCGTTGCCTTCGTCGATGGGGAGATGGAACCCAAAGCCATGCACCGCGTGCGCATCCATCTAGTACACTGCGCGGAGTGTCGCGCCGACGTGCACCACCAGCGCCACGCCTCCGAGTGGGTACGTCACTGCAGCGATGATTCCGCGGTGAAGGCCCCGCAGTCCTTATTGGCTAAGCTGGCGGGAATGGCTACGGAGGGCGTGGCGCCGGGGCCCGATGCGTCGACCCCGGCGCACCGGCCGGAGCAGGATTTTCTGGATAAAGTCGAGACGGTGGTACGCGCGATTAAACACAATCAGCGCGGGCAGAACTAAACGGAGGGCGAGGATTTAATCGTGTTTTCTTCCATTGGCTGGCCTGAGATTATTGTCATTGTCCTCCTCGGCATCGTCATCATCGGCCCGGAGCGCATGCCGGAGGTCATCAAGGACGTGCGCGCGGCCATCTATGCCGCCCGCAAGGCCATCAACAACGCGAAGGCCGAGCTCAATGGCGAAATGGGGTCGATCTCCGCGGAATTCGATGATATCCGCGGCCCGCTCAATCAGGCGGCGCAGTGGACGCGGCTAGGCCCCAAAGGCGCTATTACCAAGGCGCTTTTCGATGGCGATGATTCCGCCTGGGACGACTTCAACCCCAAGAAGATGGCCGAAGACATCAAATCCGGCACCGCGCCGAAAGAACCCGAACAGCGCGCGCAGGACAACAGTGGTGCTACCCGGCCCACCTTTAACTATGCCGAGGTATATGGCGATACCACCGAAACGACCCAGCAGCCGGCGCAGCAGCCGCCCCAGCAACAACAAAAGCCGCAGCGCGGTGGGGAAGATTCCACCGGCGGCGGCTCTGAGTGGAGCGACGTTACCTAATACAACGCGCTCTTAGTTCACACCCAAGTTGAGGCTCTTGCCCACGAGGGAATCGGAACGGATGGCGAGCTGATCAGCCACCGCCCTGATTTCCTTGGCGGCAGGGGAGTCAGGTGCCTCGAGTACGATGGGTGTGCCGGCATCGCTATTCGAGCGCAGGGCCGGATCCAGCGGCACGGAGGCCAGCAGTGGCACCTCGTGGCCCAGGATGACGCCGAGGCGGTCTGCAACAATCTGGCCGCCGCCTTCACCAAAGACGTCCATGGTGGAGCCGTCCGGCATGACCATGGCGCTCATGTTCTCAATCACGCCGGCCACCCGCTGGCGCGTTTGCTGGGAGATGGAACCGGCGCGTTCGGCCACTTCTGCCGCAGCTGCTTGCGGCGTGGTGACGATGAGCAGCTCTGCATTCGGGATGAGCTGCGCAACGGACAGCGCGACATCGCCGGTACCCGGAGGCAGGTCGAGGAGGAGAACATCGAGATCGCCCCAGAATACGTCCGCCAAGAACTGCTGCAGTGCGCGGTGGAGCATAGGTCCGCGCCAGACGACGGGCGCGTTACCCTCCACGAACTGCCCAATCGAGATGTGCTTAATGCCGTGGGAGATGGGAGGCAGCAGCATTTCATCATCAAGCACGGTGGGGCCGTCGGTCGAGCCGAGCAGGCTGGGCACGGAGTGGCCGTAAATATCGGCATCGACAATGCCCACCTTCAGGCCCTTATCCGCCAGCGCGGCGGCTAGGTTGACGGTCATCGAGGACTTGCCGACGCCACCCTTACCCGACGCCACCGCAAAGACGCGGGTCGTCGAATCGGGCTTCGCAAAAGGAATCTCGGGTTCGGCCTGGCCGCCGCGCAGCTTCTGTTTCAGCTCGCGGCGTTGCTCATCGCTCATCGCGTCCATGGTCACGGTAACCTTGCCAACGCCGTCGATGTCCTCGACCGCGGCGCGGGTATTGGTCTCGATGGTGGACTTCATGGGGCAGCCCGCGATGGTCAGATAAACGCCAACGGTGACGTCGTTTCCTTCGATATCGACCGATTTCACCATATTCAGTTCGGTGATGGGGCGGCCGATTTCTGGATCCTGTACGTGGGAAAGAGCCTCGCGTACGACTGATTCGGTAATAGAGCTAGACATAACTCTTGCCATCTTAGTCACGGCGCTACCTCAGGTAAACACGCTTGCACGGTAGACTCTGTGGGACACTTAAATCCATCCGTTTGTATCGGTGACCTAGCAGAATCAGAAGGAGCACACTCAGTGAAGCGCAGCCCCGCCCGTCGATATGCCCGCGCTACTGTTACCGCGGTGGTAGGCGCTGCATTGCTTGCTGGGTGTTCAGACAAAGTCGATACCAGTCCCGCTGCGGCACAATCCGAGCCGGAACAGGTGCAGATCGTCGTTGACCCTGCAGAAACAGATCAGCTCATCTTGGGCGAGGTATTCCGGCAGTCGCTCTTGGAGGAAGGACGCACAGCCGAGCTGAAGGAAGAAGAAACCTTCAAAACACATGGAGGCAAGGGCAGTTCCCTAAACCCGGAAGGCAACTTTTACGTCGGCTGCACCGGCAACTTTTTAAGCCACTTTAATCCCGGTGAGGCGCGCGATATCTCGGCGGAATATAAAAAGGCAGAAGAAGACAGTGAGCCGGGCGGGGAAGACTTTCTTGCCCGCACCCATATCGCGCTCATGTCTACCTTGCCCACCCAACTTGCTACCGTCGAGCCATCCGGCGCTCACGGTTGTGAGGATGCACAACCAGAGCTGCCAGAAAACTTCGTGGTCATCTATAGCGACAGCCTCTTTGACCGCGAAGAAGAAAAATCCGTCGCCGCGGTCACCAAATTCATCACGCAAAAAGACATCTCTGACATGGTGGAGGCTCTAGAGGATGGCGAAGAGTTGAAGAAGGTCGTCCACGAATGGATGGAAGCCTCCGGACTGGACATTGTCAATGAAGAAAGCGACTCCGGCTCCTCCGGTGGCTCGGATCTGAGCAGTTCTTAAGTAAGCGGCGCGGTCCGTGCTACCCACTTACCGCCCTTCGCGCTCACGGGCGCAGCTTGTCGATGCCCCTACCATCTCGCCGGTGAGCGCGAAGGACGAGTAGGTGACCGGTGTGAGGCGAAGGAGGGGAGCTGAAGGTAGGGAGAGCAGGAACGGCGGCGAGGTAGGAGGACCGAGGAGAAGGCAGCAGAAACCATGAAAATGCCCCAGTGAGGAAATAACCTCACTGGGGCATTCAGCGCTGCAGCGCGCTAGGTGCCTTTTCAGCGGTTACACGTGGTTAAACGTCGAAGGCCTCTTCAAGCAGGTTCTTCTGCTCAATCTGGTGTACCTTGGCGTTACCCGTAGCCGTAGAGGACTGGGCGCGGCGGGAGACGCGGACCATTTCCGGCATATCCGGAATGAGGTCGCGCAGGTGCTCGTTGTAGAACGGCCATGGGCCCTGGTTGGCGGGCTCATCCTGTACGAACCGGACCTGGGTGGCGTTCGGGTACATCTCGAATGCCTCGCTTAGGCGGTTGAACGGAATCGGGTGGAGCATTTCCACGCGGACGATGGCGATGTCATCGCGGCCGTCGGCCTCGCGCTTCTTCTCCAAGTCCCAATAGAGCTTGCCGGAGACCAGCATGATGGTCTTGACCTTGTCCGTGTCGCCGACCTTCTTGTTATTGGCGTCCACGAAGTGGGGGTCATTGATAACGGAGCGGAACTTCTTGACCTCGGTGAACTCCTCAACGGAGGAGGTAGCGGCCTTGTTGCGCAGCATGGACTTCGGGGTGAAGACGACCAACGGACGCTTCATCTCGCCCAAAGCCTGGCGGCGCAGCAAGTGGAAGTGGTTAGCCGGGGTGGACGGCTGGGCCACGGTCATAGAACCTTCCGCGCACAGCTGCAGGTAGCGCTCGATGCGGGCGGAGGAGTGGTCCGGGCCTTGGCCCTCGTAGCCGTGCGGCAGGAGGAGAACCAGGCTGGACAGCTGGCCCCACTTGGCCTCACCGGAAGACAGGTACTCATCGATGATGGTCTGGGCACCGTTGGCGAAGTCGCCGAACTGAGCCTCCCATGCCACGAGGGCATCGGGGTTACCCACGGTGTAGCCGTATTCGAAGCCCATGCCGGCGAACTCGGTCAGCGCGGAGTTGTAGACCATGAACTTGCCGCCGTTGTCCTTGGACACGGCCAAGGAGTTGAGCGGGTTGTACTCGTTGCTATTGCGGGGATCGAAGGTCACGGCGTGGCGCTGGGTAAAGGTACCGCGGCGGGAATCCTCGCCGGCCAGGCGCACAACCTTGCCCTGGTTAGCCAGGGAACCGAAGGCGAGCAGCTCGCCCCAGCCCCAGTCGATGCCGCCTTCGCGGACAGACTTCGCACGGTCCTTGGCTACCTTGGCCACGCGTTTGTGGTACTCGAAGTCCTCGGGTGGGTTGCCGTAGGCATCGCCAAGCTCGACCATCTCTTCAGCGGTGATGGAGGTATCCAGACCGTGGGTGAGCTCCTGCGAGGAGGTAATACCGGTCTGTTCCTTCGGGCCGGCCTTCTCGGCTTCCTTGTGCTCGGTGAACACGGACTCCATCTGGTCGTGGAAGTCGCGCGCCGCTGCCTCGGCGTCTTCAGCAGACAAGTCGCCACGGCCGATGAGCTCGTTGGTATAGTGCTCGCGCACCGGCTCGTGGTTCTCGATGACCGAGTACAGCTGCGGCTGGGTCATGGATGGGTCATCGGCCTCGTTGTGGCCGCGCAGGCGGTAGACCACGAGGTCAATGAAGACGTCCTTGCCAAACTGGCGGCGGTATTCTGCGGCCATCTGGCCTACCCAGACAACGGCCTCTGGGTCATCACCGTTGACGTGGAAGACCGGGCAGTCAAAGCCCTTGGCCAGGTCGGTGACGTAGTGGGTGGAGCGGCCGGAGTCCGGGGTGGTGGTAAAGCCCACCTGGTTGTTGACCACGATGTGGACGGTACCGCCGTTGGTAAAGCCGCGCAGCTGGGAGAGGTTGATGGTCTCCTGCACGACGCCGAGGCCGGTGAAGGACGCATCGCCGTGGAGCATGACGGGAACGACGGAGTAGCCGTCCTTGCCCTTGTCCAAGATGTCCTGCTTGGCGCGGGCGATGCCCTCCATGACTGGGTCGACGGCCTCGAGGTGGGACGGGTTGGCGGCAAGGGTGACCTTGATTTCGCCATCGCCGAACATCTGCAGGTGCTCGCCCTCGGAGCCCAAGTGGTACTTCACGTCACCAGAGCCGCCGAGCTGGCCGCCCTTGTAGTTGCCGTCGAACTCGCCGAAGATATCTGCCAGCGGCTTGCCGACGATATTGAACAGCACGTTCAGGCGGCCACGGTGCGGCATGCCCATGACGACCTCGTCGAGGCCCTGGCCCGCAGCGGTGTCGATGATGGAATCCAGCAGCGGGATGAGGGTCTCGGCACCCTCGAGGGAGAAGCGCTTTTGGCCCACGTACTTGGTCTGCAGGAAGTTCTCGAATGCCTCGGCGGCGTTGACCTTCTGCAGGATGTACTTCTGCTCGGCATTGGTCGGCTTTGGCATGCCGGCCTCGAGGCGGTCCTGCATCCAGCTGCGCTCGTCGCGGTCCAAGATGTGGGTGTATTCGGAACCGACCTTCAGGGTATAAGCAGCGCGCAGGCGGGAGAGCACCTCACGCAAGGTCATCTGTTCCTTGCCACCGAAGCCGCCGACGTTGAAGACGCGGTCCAGATCCCAGATGGTCAGGCCGTGCGTAGCGATGTCGAGGTCGCGGTGATCGGGGCTAGGCAGGCCGGGCTGGGACCAGCCGAGCGGGTTGACATCGGCAAGCAAGTGCCCGCGGGAGCGGTAGGACTCGATGAGCTGCATGACGCGGGTGTTCTTGTCCACGCCAGAGTTGGGGATATCCTGAGCCCAGCGGAAGGGCTCATAAGGAACGCCCATGGACTCGAAGAGCTCGTCCCAGAAGGCGTCATCAACGATGAGCTTGCCGATGGTGCGCAGGAACTCGCCGGACTCTGCACCCTGGATGACGCGGTGGTCGTAGGTGGAGGTCAGCGTGACTAGGCGACCGACGCCGAGGTCAGCCAGGCGGTCAGCGGAGGCGCCGGCGAACTCTGCCGGGTAATCCATGGAACCAACGCCGATAATGGAGCCTGCGCCCTTGGTCAGGCGGGCAATGGAGTGGCGGGKGSCGRKGCCGCCCGGGTTGGTCAGGTTAATGGTGACCCCTGAGAAGTCATCCATGGTGAGCTTGTTCTTACGGGAACGGGTAACGATGTCTTCGTAAGCCTCAATGAACTCAGCGAAGGACTTGGTCTCGCATTCTTTGATGGCGGCAACCACGAGGGCGCGGGAGCCATCCTTCTGCGGGAGGTCGATTGCCAGGCCCAGGTTGATGTGCTCAGGCTGGACGACGAAGGGTTTGCCGTCCTTTTCCTCGTAGCGCACGTTCATGCCAGGGTGCAGCTGTACGGCCTTGACCATGGCGTAGCCAATAATGTGGGTAAAGGAGATCTTGCCACCGCGGGTGCGCTTCAGGTGGTCATTGATCATGGAGCGGTTTTCCCACATGAGCTTGACCGGCATATCGCGCACGGTGGTAGCGGTAGGAATCTCAAGGGATTCTTCCATGTTCTTAGCAATAGCCTTGAACATGCCCTTGAGCTGGCGCTCGTCGCCGCCCTTATAATCTTCTAGGTTATCCAGCGGAGACTGCGCATTCTTGCCCGCAGAATGCTTTGCCTTCGCGGACTTTTCTTTGGCCCTAGATACAGACTCTTTCACGTTGGTATCGCGGGCCTCTTGCTTGCGGGCGGTGGTAGTGCCTTCGGTCTTCTTGGCCGAGGACTTAGACTCTGCCTGTGCCTTCTTTGGCTGTGGCTTAGATGCTTGAGAAGGAGCCGCAGCTTCTGGCTGCGCCTTGGGCGCGCCGTTTGCTTCGAAATAGTCGCGCCACTCCTTGTCTACGGAGCTAGGATCCTTGGAGTACTGCTGGAACTGCTCGTCTATCAGCCACGCATTCGGGCCGAAGATGCTCGATGTGCTCACGGCAGGTATTCGCCTCATTTCTCTGCTTTAAAATGGTCGTTTATTCGACTTTAGTCCGGACTTTGTACGAGCGCATTTCTCACCCGCCAAAGTGTCTGCCTATATGATACGGGCCAATCCCTCACCTTCACTATGTCAGGGGTAGCGAATTCGCTCTAAACGATCACCACTAACCCGCCTTTGTGTGGGAAAGAGGGGAGAGCTGCTGGCGGGCGTATTCGATGACCTGATTGGCCAGCTTGCGGTTGGCCTTTGTACCGATGACCGCCCCGATGCCCATAGGCATGAGCTTGCCCACCCATGCCCACTTCATGCGCTTGGTGATCTGCTTGGTAAATACCTTGGTCAACCTGCCATTGATGCCAGATAGTGTGGGCCCGGAAAAGCGGGAGAGCGAGGCAACCGAACGCGCCCCCGTGACCGTGCCGAGGTCTCCAACGAAGGTATCGACCACCGCGGAGCCCTTCGAGCCTGTCAATACCACCAGTACGAGGGCGCGGCGACGCTCGGGCGAGGAGATATCGTCGCCGCGCAGGTACGCGGACGCCAGGATGTACCACGCAGCGGCTTCAAGAAAGACTACGGATTCCGCACCAATGGTGGCCGCGCCCGTAAATAGCCCAATGCCGGGCACGGATGCGGAGGCACCAGCGGCCGCGCCCGTGCCGGATGTGATATTGATGAAGTGTTTGTTAATAAAGCCCTGCAATTCTTGGTCAGTGGCTTCTGGGTGGTGCTTCTTTAGGCTCGTGACGTATTTGGAAATAACACCAGATTGCACGGATACGGCGCGGTCCAAGGAATTCAGCAGCGCCTTGGTAAAACGGCCGCTGTGCTCCGGATCGATGTCATATGTGTCAGTAGCTGCTTTATCCGGGGTGGATTTTTTAAATATGGACATGCCTTCTCCCACACCAATCCTTAGTTTGTTGGGGTAGTGGTATCAATTGATTTTTTACCTAGCATAGCCCTGACCTTGAAAGAAGGGGCCGCCAGGTGCGATTCAGATCGCCACCGGCGCGCAACCTACCTAAGGTAGGGAGTATGCCTTACCCGCAGGATGGTCAACGCGACAGTAGGGACTCTTATTCCGAAGAGTCCACCGCTGCCGCGCGCTTGCGGGCCATGCGCGCACACGAGCGCGCCCGTCAGGCCCACGAGCGGGCACAGAATGCCTACGCGGATGAGGTCACCGTGCGCACGACCTCCGGCTGGGTGCGCGGGGTCATCGAAGAAGACCTGCGAGTAGATCGCCCCATTAGCGCCGGGCCGGTGCGCACGTGGCGCGGCATTCCTTTCGGTGCCTCTACGGCCGGCGACAGCCGCTTTCGCGCCCCACGCCCGGCACCGCGTTGGGAGGGCGTGCGCGATTGCAGCCAATTCGGGCCAATTGCCCCACAACCCACGTACTCCTGGACCGACCGCATTGTCGGCTCCGAGGACTGCCTGTACCTCGACATCGTGCGCCCCCGCACGGAGGAAAAGCTGCCCGTGGTGGTGTACCTGCACGGCGGCAGCTTCATCATGGGCTCGTCCCACATGCTCATGCTGCGCGGGTTTGAGCTCGCCACCCGCATGAACGTGGTCTACGTATCCATCAACTTCCGCCTCAACGCCCTGGGATATCTCGATCTGCGCAGCCTCGGCGGCGAGTGCAGCGCCAACTCCGCCGTGGCGGATCAGATTCTGGCCCTGAAATGGGTGCGGGAGAATATCGCTGCCTTTGGCGGCGACCCAGACTCGGTCACCCTCATGGGCGAATCCGCCGGCGGCGCCGCGGTGCTGGCACTGATGACCAGCCCGCCCGCCGAAGGGCTCTTCCACCGCGCCATTGCCCAGTCCCCACCCATTGCGTTGGTGCATTCCCGCGCCCAATCCACCTTGTGGGCCCGCGAACTCGCACGCCGGGTGGGCCTGCCGCGCCGGGTGAGCGTGGATGACCTGCGCCAGGAAGACTGTGCGGATGTGGTGCGCTCCGGCCAATCCATGATGTGGCGCGCCGGCGAGCTACTGCACTTAAACTCCTGCTACGCGCCCACGGTGGACGGCGAGCTATTGCCCGAGCACCCCATCACCGCCTTTGAGCAGGGCCACCAGCACAAAATCCCGCTGCTGATAGGCACGAATTCGGACGAAGCCAGCTTTGGCAAGTTCCTCTTTCAGCGCCAAAGCGCCCGAGAGCGCGCCGCCCTGCGGCTCTTGGCCTCCTACGATCCCCACCACGCCCCCGAGGTCGTCGCCGCCTACCGCGGTGCGGTCCGCCGGGAAGATTTTGCGCACTTGCTTGCCGATGCCCTCTTCTGGGCACCTTCCACCCGCATCGCCAGCGCCCACTCTGAAGTGGCCGATACGTGGATGTACCGCTTCGACTTCGCCTCTGCCGTCTTGAAGTGGCTGGGCTTAGGCGCCATGCACTCGATGGAATTGGGCAATGTCTTTGGTGATCCCCGATCCTCGCGCGCCTCCTTGCTAACTGGCTGGGGCTCGCGGGCTGAGATGGAGGAATTGACCTCCACCATGCAGGAGCACTGGGCCGCGTTCATCCACGGCGGCAGCCCGAAGGCGCAGTGGCCGCGCTATGAGGGCGGTGAGCGCGCGACCATGATCTTTGATGAACAGGCCTATATCGTGCACGCCCCCAATGACGGTCGCCGCAAGGCGTGGGAGGATTACCACATGGTGGAGTGGGGAAGTGGGCGCCCAGAGCTGGTGCGCTCCCTTGGTTTCCAACCACACCGGCGGGATTAGCGGTAGAATCCAGGGTGACCGCGGGCGGCGTCTTGCCCACCGCGGGGACCTCTGCTTCCGAAGGATGGATTTTTCACCACCATGAGCTTTTTCGAAGATATCGCTTCCGCATTGGACGCCGAGGGCATTGAGTCCCGCGTCAACGAAGACGTCATGTTCGTTCCAATCACCTCTGATTTGGAAATCCAGTTTGTTGAAATCGATCCTCTCTTGCCGGCGGCCAATGTGTACATCGCTGCCGCGGATGTGGATGAAGACGATGAAGAATTCGAGGCCGTCTTGGTCYCCGTCGCCTTTYCCGTCGACGMCGCCGTAGAGGCCGTCTCCCGCCACATCGCCACCGACCAGGTTGTTACCGTCCTCCGGGACCTCTTGGAAGGCACCGATGAGCGCATCGCGGAATTGGAGTTTGACCAGGATGAACTCAACCCGCACCTGGTGGTCGCGGAAGTAGGCAACGATTCTGAGCTGCGCGTATTGGTAGAAACCATCGACGGCGTGCCCTCTGCCATCGTGCGCTTCTTGGCCTTCGACTTCGATGAAGAAGACATGGAAGAGCTCGAGGATGAGGCCGTGACGGAGCTGTGGCAGGTGGACGAGGAAGGCGAGGACCTCGATGAAAACGAGCGCCTTGCCCTCTTTGACAACACTGACTCCGATGACATCCCCATCGTGGAAGTCCCCGCTGAGGCCCTGGAACTGGGCACCTACACCGATTTCGACCGCCTCTTTGACGTGCTCGGATTGGTCTCGGAGCAGGCCCTGGACTGGGAAGCCCAGCTCGTCAACTTCGATGAGGACGATTTCGAAGAACCAGACGTCTACGACATCTTCTGCGAAGACGCCGATGATGACGCGGACGAGGCCCTTGAGTTCTTCGATACCTTCACCGAAGACGACGACGCTGACGCTGACGACGAGGGCGACAACAACTAAGCCCCTAAGCCGCTTGCTGGAATCCCGCGAAAAGGGATTCCGGAGAGCGTACGGGCTTAAAGGCGCTATCCACCAGCCACACGTAGGTGGCATTGGGTCCACGGGAAATCTCGTGGACGGCGCCAGCTAACTCGGCGGGGACAAGCGTGCGCACCCATCCTTCCGCCGTGGCGGGATCGACTATCTGCCCAAAGTTATCGGTGATGCGAATGGTGATGAGGTAGGCGGGGRTGCGGCTTTYGCCGAACCCGCGGATCCGCGCCTTTACTCGTGCTCCCACGCGGKGGCGGGKAATGCTCATGCTGTAGTCCGCGCCGCCTGGTGTGGGTGGCAGTTGCTTTATGGGCGGGCGCCACGTCGGGGTGGGGCGAGCCAAGGACCGCGGGTGGTGCATGATGGCGGAAATTGAGCTGACGGTCTCATAGTGGTGATAGGCCAAGTCGGCGGCGATTTCCGTAGCCGTGGCGCTGGGCTGACTGGGTACTGTGTGCGAAAAGTTCTTATCTACGTTGTGCATGGCCCCTTACTCTAAACCGCAAGGCCGACACGAGTTCGAACAATACAAACACAAGTTCGAAAAGGTAGCTTAAATAGATTTCAGACCTTCAAAGGCATAAGGTTGCACGTGCTATGAAGAGTGCTAATGCCGAACCGGCGCCCTACGAAAAGCCCAAGGTGCCGCGGGAAATCTGGGTAATGGAAACGGCGGCGTTCATTATCGCCTTAGGTTATGGCCTTATCGCACCGCTTTTGCCGCAGTTCGTGGTCAGCTTCGATGTCTCGATGGCCGCCGCCGGCCTGGTGGTCTCTATCTTCGCCGCCTCCCGGCTGATCTTCGCGCCCGTGTCTGGCTCGTTGGTAGACCGCGTCGGCTCGCGCCGCGTCTACCTGGTGGGCCTGATGACCGTTGCCGTGACCACGGGCTTGGTCGCCATTGCCCAAGAGTATTGGCACATCGTGGTGTTGCGCGCCCTGGCAGGTCTTGGCTCGACCATGTTTACTGTCTCCGCGATGGGCCTTATCGTGCGCCTGTCTCCACCGTCGATTCGCGGTAAGTGCTCCGCCACCTATGCCACGGCATTCCTGCTGGGCAATGTCGCCGGCCCAGTGCTCGGCGCCAGCCTGTCCTTCCTGGGCTTTCGCTGGCCATTTTTCATCTACGGCATTGGCGTGATGCTTGCTGCGTTCGTTGTCTGGTGGCAGATGCCGCGGGTCAACCACTCCCAATCCACTACGTCGGACCTGCCTCCCATGCGCCTGCAGGAGGCCTGGGGTGATACCGCTTTCCGCGCGGTGCTGACCTCCAACTTCGCCCACGGTTGGATCAATATGGGCGTACGCGTGTCCGTCCTGCCGCTTTTCGCCGCCGCGATTTTCCATAATGGCGCCGCAGCCTCGGGCCTAGCCCTCGCCGCCTTCGCCGCAGGCAATGCGATTATTCTTCAGTTCTCCGGCCGGTGGTCCGATCTCCATGGCCGCAAGCCGCTTATCTTGATTGGCTTGGTCGGCTCCGCCATCTTCATGGTGCTAATGGGCCTGGCCACCAGCGTGTGGTTCCTCTTGCTCGTATCCGCCCTTGCGGGTGCAGCATCGGGCCTAATCAATCCTTCCCAGACCGCCGCGGTGGCAGACATCGTGGGCAACGAGCGCTCCGGCGGCAAGGTATTGTCCGCCTTCCAGATGGCAGGAGACCTCGGCCAGATCGTGGGACCCATGCTCATTGGGCTGCTTGCCGATGTCTATGGCTTCCCCACAGCCTTCACCGTCTGCGGTGCCATTGCCATCTTCGGCATTATCGCCTGGCTCTTCGGCCGCGAACCCCGCCAGGAGTCCACGGTGGAAGTAGAGCGAATGCCGAAAAAATAGTTGACGGCAACCGCTCAGTGCCGGCTAAGTTATGCGCGTGTGGATGACTTAAACGCGCGCTTTCTTGATGCGGTTAATAACGCTTTGATTATTTGGGTACGGCTTCATAATGCAGACGTAGTTGTAGGCCGCGCCTGGTGGATGGAAGAAAATACTTGGGTGCTTCGCCGGCTTGAGGACGGTACACGCCGGCGCATCCCTCTCTACGAGGTCGAGAGCTTAAGGGTGATCGGCGCGTACCTTGAAGATTACGAGCAACAGGGCTAGAAGAGCCCTGCGACCTGGGACACGCACAGGTAGACAAAGGCCGCAGAAATGATGCCCATCAGGGTGTTGATGAACCAGCCATTGCGCCATTTTTTCGGGGTGTGCTTGGTATTCAGCAGAACCAAGAGAGTAAGTCCCAGGAAGGGCATGAAGAATGCGCCCAAGACGCCGTAGCCAATGATCAACCCGGTGGGCTTGCCCAGCAGCAGGAGCAGCATCGGTGGGAAGGTCAACCAGATGAGGTAAGCGCGGTAGTACTTACCGCCCGTGCTGGTGCTGGGGTGGCCTTGTGGGAGGTTCTTCAGGTGCCCAACGTAGTCCGCAAACATGAGGGACACACCGTTCCACACGCCCAAGCAGGAAGAGAATGCGGCAGCGAAGAATCCGACGATGAACCACTTAGAAATAAAGGTTCCGTAGCGAGCCTCCAGCACGTCCGCCATGTCCACCAAGCCCTGGTCGTTATCGGAGACAGCGACATTAGCGCTGTACAAAAGCTCGGCACCAAGGACCAGCGTAGCTAGGACGAAGATACCGGTGACGGCATAGGCCACCGAGTTGTCCATGCGCATGACCTTCATCCACTTGGGCGTGAACCACTTCTTTTCTCGCAGCCAGTAGCCATAGGCAGCAAGGGTAATAGTGCCGCCGACACCGCCGGCGATGGAGAGCACGTAGACGAAAGACCCATCCGGGATGGTGGGGACGAGGCCGCGCAGAATCTCTGGCAAATTAGGCGCTGTAATTGCGGCGATGCCCACCACAGTGACGAACATGATGCCAACTAATACGGCGGCAAGCTTTTCAAAGAGCTGGTATTGACCCAACCACGTAAGCGCAAAGCACAATACGCCGGTCAGGATAGCCCACATGGTCAAGCTTGTCCCGGGGAAGAGTGCGCTCAATGCCAAGCCGGTGCCGGACATGGCGGCGGCGCCATATACCAATCCCCAGATGACGATGTAGGGCGCGAAGTACCACGAGGTCCAGCGCCCTAGTTCCCGCCAGCCGTGGAACATGGTGTTTCCGGTGGCCAAGCTATAGCGGCCGACGCCTTCCACCAGCACGATTTTCATAATCGTACCGACGATGACGGCCCACAACAGTGCGTAACCGTAGCGCTGGCCGGCAATCATGGTTGCCACCAGGTCGGCGGCACCGACGCCGGTAGCTGCGGCGACCAAACCCGGACCAACGAGGGTCCATTTCACCTTTGCTTGTGGCTCAGAGTTGTGTGTCTGTTGGCCTTCGGCGGATGTTACGCCGGTGTGGTTATCTGAATGGCTCATGACACTTCCTTAAGTGGCTATGGTGTGAATCACTTAAGAGAAATGTATCACTCTTGACTGGTAGAGTGCAGCCCAATTATTCAACCATGCGTGCTAAGCGACGGTCCGGCCAGCAGCGTACAGCGCCTTTGGCATGGTTCTTTGCAGCTTCCATTGGAACTGAATGGGCTTTTCACCGTGGTGGGAAACATAATCCACAGCACCCAAAAATGTATAGGCGCTCGCGGTGCCCACTGAGTTCTTCTTAGTAAAGCGAGAGGCGATAAGAATCTTCCCGCCGAGCTCATCATGCCGAATATAACGACGTGCGGCCTTCGATTTTAGAGTTGTTGTCGATTGCGATTCCCAGTGGAGGAGATCCGGTGAAATCGGGTAGTCCCGGTAATTCGTGGTGGCGCTAACTTGATCGTCTTTTTGGAAAGTCACCAAGAATAAGTCCATGTTCATCTCGGGGAAGTATTTCACTCCCTCGCGCGGAAGGCTGACCAGTTTTTCTAATTCGCCAGTTTGCAAGGCGCCGACTAACTCTGCCAGAGAGTAGTCTGCGTGAGTTTCCAGAACGGTGTCGTCACTAGGCTGCGGGATAATGCGCGAAGCATCGTTTTGTAGCCGCATGACGTGTTCAAGTTCCCAAATAACTCGCGGGTGCTCTCGCAATATCCCCAGCGCTTGGTCAAAAGAAGACGGGCTGGGTGCATTGGAATTAGCCCAAAAGCCCAAGACCAGCATTCGTGCAAAGGCTTGATCAGTGGGCGACATATCGCCGAATTGCGAAGTGGAGGATTTTAGGATTCGAAGATAAGCCTCAATGCGTGTCGCATCATTGACGTGGAGGAAAACTTTAATCCGGTTGAGTAAGAAGCTTTCCATCTCATCGTCACGTGGCTCGAGGAGGCCTTCCTCGCGCAGGAGGCGGGTCCAGGAGTATTTGTTGGGGCGATAAATATCCTCCAATTCGAGGTTTGCCTCGTCGAGGAATTCTTTGAGATCGGTAGTTCGCAATTCCGCCACCAGCGCACGCACTTTCCGCAAGTTGCTCCGTGTCGTCTTCTTTACGTTGTTGAGGACCTGTTCCGTCGTCGATTCATCGAATTGGATGTGCGTTCCCGGCGGCGTGGTGGGAAAGCCCTGCTCTATCTCGGTGAGTAGATGTTTCCCGCGTTTTCTCGTTAATGCATTGAATTTACGCTCAAAATCGTATTCAACATGCTGTTGGCCAATGAAATCGAATACGGTACAAGAATCCTTTCCGGGAGCAAGGCGAAGACCGCGGCCAAGTTGCTGTAGGAAGATAACCGGGCTTTGGGTTGGCCGGAGCAAGAGCAGTGTATTGACCGCTGGGATGTCGACGCCCTCATTGAAAATATCAACGGAAAAGAGAGCCTTGATGGCGCCGCTTTCGAGTTGTTGAATGGCTTCTGCGCGTTCAGAAGAAGTTAATTTGCTCGTTACGGCCTGGGCTGGAATTCCAAAGTGCTGAAATTGCTGGGCCATATGCTCTGCGTGGGCAATGGAGACGCAAAAGCCGATCGCCTTCATTTCAGAAAGATCGAAAATCCGTTTATCCAGTTCATTAAGAATAAAGCGCGTCCGTTTTTCACCAGACTTGATATAAAACTCTGACAACTCGTTGGTGTTGTAATCTTTCTTGCCCCTGTTCCACGTAAGCGAAGAAAGATCCGTACCGTCTGCAATTCCGTAATAATGCATGGGAACCAAAAGTTGCAGGCGCAAAGCATCCCAGAGGCGAAGCTCATGGGCAATGCGGTAGTCAAAGTACTGTTGGACATTTTTGCCATCGCCGCGCTCAGGTGTTGCGGTCAGCCCAAGTAATTCGTCTGGTTCAAAATGGCTAAGAAGCGCGTTATATGTTGGAGCTTCTGCATGGTGGAATTCGTCGATGACCACCACATCGAATTGATCCGGCGCGAGCTTTTCTAAGCGAGTGGAATTGAGCGACTGAACGCTCGCAAATACGAAGTCCCAGCGCCGGGGCTCGGTGCCATCGACAAGCAACTCGCCAAAGTTGGCATCCTTGAGCACCTCGCGGTACGTACGCCGCGCTTGGTGAAGAATTTCTTTGCGGTGTGCGACGAAGAGCAAACGTGGGCGACGCTTCCACTGCCGGCAAAGATTGAGGTAATCCAGGGCAGCTACGACGGTCTTGCCGGTGCCTGTCGCCGCAACGAGTAGGTTTTTGTGGCGATCCTTTACCTCACGTTCGGACCGCAGCGCCTCGAGCATCTCTTCTTGATAAGGATAGGGAGTAACTTCTAGGCCAGAAAGCTCTAATTGGCGCAAAGCTTGTGGGGACTCCGTGCCTTTTGCAATGCGCAGGGATTCCTGCAGGCGATCCATATCCCTGGCGGGGTCAAAAGTCTTGAAGTGGCTATCGTGCCAGTAGCTGTCGAAAGTCTTTATGAATTTTTCGATGACCTCAGGCGTCGCCGTAGCAGAGCCGCGCACGTTCCATTCCCAGCCATCGATAAGAGCAGACCTCGAAAGGTTCGAGCTTCCAATAAAAGCGGTGTCGAAGCCAGAATCCCGTCGGAATAGCCATGCTTTGGCGTGCAGGCGTGTGGATTTATGCTCATAGCAAATCTTTACATCGGCGCGATATTTTTCTACCAGGCGTTTAAGAGCCGCCGCATCGGAAGCCCCACAGTAAGTAGAGGTCAATAGGCGGAATGGAATCTGGTTGTCGCGCAGGAACTGCAATTGCTGGTCAAGGACACTGATTCCGGAGCTTTTGATGAAGGCACACAATAAGTCGACGGAATCGGCTGTCTTTATCTCCCGCTCAACCTCGCTGGTCAGGCTGGTCTCGCCCTGGGCATTAGTAAAAAGCGCGCTCTTAGTCAGCGATACATCCGGAAGCAGCGGAGGCTCGGCTAAAGAAGTGTTGTAGACGGCGTAGAGGAGTTGCTCGGTATCAATATCTTCGTCCTCGCCAAGCATTCCAGCGATTGTATTGATAAGGGCTACTCGGTCTGCTGAGGATTTGAGCCCCATGAGGCGTTGCTCTAGTAAATCGCCGATGTGTTGAGACATGGCCGAGGTATAGCGCCCGCGAGCGCTATCATCTGTGCCGTTTCCTACCCCGAATCCCGCCGATGGGTGTCGGCTTTGCGTTTCCTCCATTCGCTCACGAATGCGCGAGGTCACCGGGGTTTCGTAAACGCCGAAGGGGAGCGAGGAATCCAAGGAATGACTCATAGCTACAAGATTCTAAGGGCAAAGTTTTTCCACGGCTGGAATATCTGCTGGCGCCCAGGTCAGCTCCATTGCTTCTGTGGGGGTAACCCACCTGGTTGCGTCATGATCGCTCAGGCGAAGCTCGCCGCTGGTGAGCGTGCAATAAAAGGTGGTTAGTTCGATGGTGGCAAAGTCGTACTCGTAGATGGTCGTCGTGAGTTTGCTGCCTACGCGGGCAGTAAGGTTGAGTTCCTCGCGAATTTCGCGGGCTAAAGCCTGTTCGGGTGATTCTCCCGGTTCGATTTTTCCGCCCGGAAATTCCCAATGTCCTTCTAGGGGTTTTCCGGGTTTCTTGCGGCAGGCGAGGAAGCGATCGCCATCGTGAAAGACGGCGCCGACGACGCGGATGGGGTTAGACATAGTCCCATTGTGCCTTGAGCTAAGAAACGCTAGACAAGAAGATGTAATTTAGCTAACATAATCGCAATGTTCGCGTCAGGCTGTCGCGCGGGCTTGATCATCATGCAAGCTTGAGGGGCGGTCTATCGTGACTTCTACTGATTCAGTTAATTCCTCCATCCAGAGCCATGACGGGGAAGTCCCGCGGCCTGAGGGACGGTGGAAACTCTTTGTTTATAGCGCCATTGGCGCGTTCGTGTTCTTCTTTCCTGTGACGTATAAGGAAAAGAACTCCATTCCTTTGGACCACATGGTCACCATCGTGCGCGATAGCATTCCGGCGGTGGTGCCGTGGCTTATTTTTGCGCTCGCCGTGTATGGCACGGTCCGTAGCTTTAGCACTGGGGCGTTTAAGCAAAGTGCGCTGCAGGCGGTCTTTGCGGTCCTCAATATCGCCGGTGCGGTCATTTCCTTCCTCATGGTCATTGACGCGCTGCCGTGGGTATTGGGCGATGAGGACTTGGTTCCCTTCTTGTGGAACTCCATTGCCACACCGGTGGGGCTTATCGTGCCCATCGGCGGTACCTTCCTGGCATTTCTCATTGGCTTTGGGCTCTTGGAATTTGTTGGGGTGCTGATGCAACCCATCATGCGTCCGCTGTGGAAGACGCCGGGGCGCTCCGCCATCGATGCGGTGGCATCCTTTGTCGGGTCGTATTCGCTGGGCATCTTGGTCACGGACCGTGTCTATCAAAAGGGCGGTTATACCGGCAGAGAGGCTGCAGTTATTGCCACGGGGTTTTCCACGGTATCGGCGGCGTTTATGGTCATCGTGGCCAAGCAACTGGATTTGATGAATATCTGGGGCACCTATTTCGCCGTCACGCTGCTGGTGACGTTCCTGGTTACGGCCATTACCGTGCGCATCCCGCCGCTGCGGACGAGTCCGGATGAATACTGCGCGGGTGTAGAGCCTGACCCAGAAAAGCCGGTGGAAGGATCGCGTTTTAAGAATGCGTGGCGCGAAGCGATGCTGGCTTTGCAGCGCGCGCCGTCGCTGCCGCAGGCCATTTGGGATAACCTGCGCGATGGCGTGCGCATGGCCGCGGCCATCGTGCCGTCCATCATGTCGGTGGGCCTTATTGGCTTGCTGCTTGCGCGGTTTACCCCGATCTTTGAATGGATTGGGTACCTGTTTTATCCCTTTGCTTGGATAGTGCAGCTGCSGGAGCCGGCACTTGGCGGCARGGCCGSGGCGATGGGCATTGCGGAGATGTTCCTACCCGCCACAGCGGTGGCCGACAGCGATTCCATGGTGCTGAAATTCGTCATCGGGGTCGTGGCGGTCTCTGCCATCATCTTCTTCTCCGCCCTGGTGCCGTGCATTTTGGCCACCAAGATTCCGGTGAAGCTATCTCACCTGGTCATCATCTGGTTTGAGCGGGTGGCCCTCACCATCGTGATTGCGACCCCGATTGCGCACCTGCTGTTTTGAGGTTTATTGCCCGCTTACCGCAGTGAGGTGAGCGTTAACGATGTCATCGATAAGCCGTGCCGCTGCCTTGGCGGTGCGGTTGTCTATGTCGAAGGTGGGGTTGAGCTCGACGACATCGACAAGCGCGAGCTTGCCCGTCGCGGCGATGGCGACCGCCAGGGCGCGGATGCGCTCGTAGGCAACGCCGAGGCTGGCCGGAGCGGATACACCCGGCGCGGTGGAGGCGGGAAGGACATCCAGGTCGATGGAGAGGTGGACCTTGTCCGCAGCGGCGGKGGCCTGGGTGGCGAGCGCGCCGCATTCGGCCGGGGKGAGGTTCACCAGCTCCTCATCCAGGGTGTAGTTGACGCCGAGCTTATCGGCATCGTTGAAGAGCACCGCGGTGTTATTGGGGCGGGAAATACCGAAGACGGTGTACTCAAAGTCATCGGTGAGCTGGGAAATCTGGGTAAAGGGCGTGCCGGAGGTGGCGTGGTCCGCGTGGCGGAGATCGAAGTGGGCATCCAGGTTGATGATCGGGGTGGCACCGCGCGCGCGGAACAGGCCGCGGTGGGAGCCGAAGGCGGTTTCGTGCCCGCCGCCCAAGATAATCGGCAGGGTAGCGCTGCGGACGAGTTCTTCGACCTTGTCAGATAGGGCCTCGTGGGCGCCGTCGAGATCGTCGGCTTGGGTGGTGATGGTTCCGGCATCGGCAAGCGCATGGCCGTGGTGAACCGCGAGGGATCCGAGGGCTGTGCGCAGGGCGGCGGGGCCGGCGGCAGCACCTTGGCGGCCGCCGTTGCGCAGCACGCCCTCATCGGAGGCAAACCCCAGCAGGGTTACGGGCGCGGATTCGGCTTGGTTGATAACGCTATGCCAGCGCGCGTGCTCGGGGCCGGGACCATCGGAGCGGCCGGACCACTCGGGGGCGGGAGTAAAAAGTGGGGCTGATTCGGTATTCATAGTGCCGATACTAGAAGCGTGCGGTGAGTTTGTCTGGCAGTAGCGGAATATAATTGGGCGCTGTGAGTGCTAATCGAGTCCCCGCTGCGCGCCATGCCCTGGACATCCTCAAGCTGCTATCGACTATCGATGTCCCGATTTCCGCCGCCCGCATCCAAGGCGAGCTCGGCCTGCCGCGCTCGACCACGTACCACCTGCTCGCGGAGATGGTCGATGCCGGCTTCGTTGCCCACCTGCCCGAGCACAAGACCTACGGCCTGGGGCTGGCCGCGTATTCGATGGCCTCTGCCTATGTAACCCAGCAGCCGCTAGTGCGCATGGCAACGCGCGACCTGGAGGAATGCGCGCGGCTGGTAGGTGGATCTGGGCACCTTTCGCGTATGGCGGGCTCGGAGATTTTATACCTGCAGGAGGTCCGCGCGCCGGGCGCGACCTCGTTGGTTACGGAGGTCGGGGTGCGCCTGCAGGCGCATAAGACGGCCTCGGGCAGGGTGATGCTGGCGCACCTGCCGGAATCCGAGGTCAAGGCCGCCTTTGATACCGCGGGCGGGGAAAATTTTGGTTTCCTCAAAGAGCAGCTGCACCTGGCCCGTGCGCGCGGGTGGGATCAGGAGGTGGAAGAAATCTCGCGGGGCCAGGCCTCGGTGGCGGTGCCCATCCTGGACCACTTGGAGCGGCCTGCGGCGGCCATTGCGGTGACCTATCCCGTGTCCACGCCGGCGGATAGGGTAGAGGAGCTCATTGCGGCGCTGCGCCAGGCCGCGGAGAAAGTTGCGGGGAAAATGTATCGCCAGCGCGAAAAGTGAGGTACCATGCGGGCTAGCGCGTTAGGCTGTGACGTGAGCTATATTTTGTTGCCCTAAAGACACTAGGAGTCATCATGCCTAATGCATACCCATCCACCGTTACAGTCGGCGTCGGAGCGCTGACCATTGAGGAAGTCGTGGCCGTTGCCCGCTACGGTGCCACGGTAGAAATCTCCGCCGAGGCTTTGGACGTGGTCGCCTCCACACGCGACCGGGTCGAAGAACTGGCCCAGGATCCCACGCCGGTCTACGGAATCTCCACCGGCTTCGGCGCGCTTGCCCGCCGCCACATTCCAGAAGAGATGCGCGCGCAGCTGCAGCTGTCCCTGGTGCGCTCCCACGCGGCCGGCACCGGCCCTGAGGTGGAAGAAGAAGTAATTCGCGCGCTCATGCTGCTGCGCCTATCCACCCTGTGTACCGGCCGTACCGGCGTGCGCCCCGTGGTGGTAGAAACTTATGCCAAGGCGCTCAACGCCGGCATCGTGCCGGTGGTGCGCGAATACGGTTCGCTGGGCTGCTCCGGCGACTTGGCCCCGCTGGCTCACTGCGCCCTAGCGCTGTTGGGTGAGGGTGAGGTACGCGTGGGCGGCGAGCTCAAGGACGCCGACGAGGCTCTTGCCGCCGCCGGCATCGAGCCGCTGGAGCTGCGCGAGAAGGAGGGCCTTGCGCTTATCAACGGAACCGATGGCATGCKGGGCCAGCTCTGCCTGGCCATTACTGMCCKGCGTGCGGCCGCMAAGACCGCCGATATCGCCACCGCGATGACGGTAGAAGGCCTGCTTGGCACCCTCGTGGTCTTTGCCGATGACCTCCAGCAGCTGCGCCCGCACCCGGGCCAGGCCGATTCTGCCGCCAATATCCGCCAGGTGGCGGACGGCTCCGAGATCCTCGCCGCAGCGCTGGAGGAGTTCAAGAAGAACCAGGTCCAAGACGCCTACTCCGTGCGCTGCGCGCCACAGGTGGCCGGCGGTTTCCGCGATACCTTGGCGCATACCGCACAGGTGGCAGAGCGCGAGCTCGCCGCCGCCGTGGACAACCCGGTCGTGGCTAAGGACGGCCGCGTGGTCTCCAACGGCAACTTCCACGGCGCCCCGGTGGCTTATGCGCTCGATTTCCTGTCCATCGTCACCGCGGACCTGGCGTCCATTTCTGAGCGCCGCACCGACCGCTTCTTGGATCCGGCCCGCAACCGCGGCTTGAACGCCTTTCTTGCCGATGACCCCGGAGTCGACTCCGGCCACATGATCGCCCAATACGCCCAGGCTGGCATCGTCAGCGAATTAAAGCGCCTGGCCACCCCGGCCTCGGCCGATTCCATTCCTTCCTCTGCCATGCAGGAAGACCACGTATCCATGGGCTGGTCCGCCGCCCGCAAGCTGCGCAAGGCCGTCGATGGCCTACAACGCGTGCTTGCCGTAGAAATCCTCACCGCTGCCCGCGCTATCGACATGCGCGAGGGTACCCCGGCCAAGGGAACCGGCGCGGTAATCGCCAAGCTGCGCGAAACCGTCAAGGGGCCAGGTGTGGACCGCTACCTCTCGCCGGAAATCGAGGAGACCGTGCGCCTAGTCAAGGAGGGCGCGCTTGTCGAAGCTGTCGAGAATGCTACTGGAAAGCTGCGTGATTAATATGTCGACCATCTCTTGGCACCCGCAATCTGAGCCCAACCCTTTGCCGTTTTCCCCTTTCAAAGCCAGCACGGTACCGCGCCCCATTGGATGGCTTTCCAGCGTGGATGGTGAGGGCCGCGAAAATATCGCTCCTTATAGCCAGTGGCAAAACCTCACCTTCGATCCGCCCATGGTGATGTTTTCGGCCAACCAGTATCCGGATGGTCGTCGCAAGGACACGGTGCTTAACGCGGAGGAGACCGGCTGGTTCGTGTGGAATATGGCCACCTATGATCTTCGCGAGGAAGTCAATAAATCCGCCCAGGTGCTCGACTATGGCGACAGCGAGTGGGACCGCCTGTCCGTTACCAAGGAATATGCGGACAATTACCGCATTCCCATGGTGAAAGAATCGCCGGTGAAGTTCGAGTGCCAGTACAAGACCACGCTGCGCGTGCCTGGCAATTCCAAGGTGGGCAGCATCGACCTCGTGGTGGCGGATGTAAAGACTATCCATATCGATGAATCTGTCATCGATGAGGAAGGCAAGCTTGACATCCTCAAGATTAAGCCCATCGCGCGCATGGGCTACTTTGACTACACCGTGGTCACAGAAAAATTCGAGATGCGCGTGCCCGGCTCCGACGACGCCGCGCGCGCCGGACTAGAGGGCAGCGCGTAGCGCATCGGCCATAGCCCGCTGGCCCGCGTGGGTGGGGTGCATGGGGAAGGAATCGGTATCCTGCCCCGTAAAGTCCACCCACGGTTTGCCTGAGCAGGCGGAGTGCTGCGGGGCATCGTCAGGCAGCACGTAGGTGGCGCCGTTGCGCTCGGCGGCCTCGCGCACCGCTTGGTTGATGCGCTGGATGGTATTTGCCAACCACTCCCGGTCTGTGGCCGGGATTTTTTCTATGAAGGGGCAGGTCTCGCCGGGGTTGATGAGGGGGATATAGCCGGTGGCAATGACCTTTGCCTCGGGCGAGCGGTGGGCGATTTCCCCGTAGACCTTGTCCAGGCGTTGGGGTAGATCGTGTAGCTCCAGGTCTATCTGCGCTCCCGATTCGCCTTGGCATATATCGTCCGTTGCGCATTGGGTCAGGCGCACAAAGCTTACGTCGTTGCCGCCGATGCTCAAGGAGACAAGGGATGTATCCGCGGCCAGTGCGTCCACCTGGGCGGGGTGCTCGCCCGCGGAGGATAAAACATCCAGCGTGCTCGCGCCCTGGCAGGCGACGTTGCGGAAAGAACTGGTGGTGATCTCCTGCGCGGCGAGTTCTGGATAGGAATCTTGTGCGCGTGCGCAGGAATCGGGCGGATCGAGAGGGAGCGTCGTCGAGCCCATCGCCGCGTAGGAATCCCCGAGGGCCACATAGTTTTCGGGGTCTTCTGTGGCTTCTTGGGCTTCTTGCGGCTGCGAGGAGCATCCTGCCAGCAGGCAGGCGGCGGCGAGGGCGGGCAATACGTGGCGCATGACTGCCATCGTAGCCGTCGAGTCTGAAATGCCAGACAGTTGGTGATTGTGAATGCTCTAAATACGTTGTGTATCACACTAAATTGATATCTGTGACGCTCGCCAAGCCCCCGGGAGACAGCCCCGGGAAACCGGCCTTGGGGTAGGGCACGGCGTCGATAAGCACGAGCGAAAGGAAGCCATGTCTGAACCACGCGAAGTCCGCGCACCCCGCGGCACCGAACTCAACGCAAAATCCTGGCAAACCGAAGCGCCACTGCGCATGCTGATGAATAACCTCGATCCCGAGGTTGCCGAGCGCCCCGAGGACCTCGTGGTCTACGGCGGTACCGGTCGTGCAGCGCGCAGCTGGGAGGCCTTCGATGCCATTGTGGAATCGCTGAAGGACTTAGAAAGCGATGAAACCCTCCTCGTCCAATCCGGAAAGCCGGTGGGCATCTGGAAGACCAATGAATGGGCACCGCGCGTGCTCATCGCCAACTCCAACCTGGTGGGCGACTGGGCCAACTGGGAGCACTTCCGCAAGCTCGAGGACGAGGGCCTGATGATGTACGGCCAGATGACGGCCGGCTCCTGGATCTACATCGCCACCCAGGGCATCCTGCAGGGCACCTACGAGACCTTCGCGGCCGTGGCCAAGAAGCGCTTCGAGGGCAGCCTGGCCGGCACCCTGACCCTGACCGGCGGGTGCGGCGGCATGGGCGGKGCCCAACCGCYCGCCGTGACGCTGAACGGCGGAGCAGTGCTCATCGTGGACGTGGATGAACACCGCCTGCGCCGCCGCCAGCACAAGCGCTACCTCGATGAAGTGGTCACCGACCTGGACGAGGCCCTGCGCTTGGTTCTCGATGCCAAGGAAAACAAAAAGGCCCTTTCTGTCGGCCTGGTGGGCAATGCCGCCGAGGTCTTCCCCGAGGTGCTGCGCCGCCAGCGCGCCGGGGAATTCAAGGTAGACATCGTCACCGACCAGACCTCCGCGCACGACCCACTGTCCTACCTGCCCACCGAAATCACCGTGGATGACTGGCAGTCCGAGGCCAAGGCCGATCCCACGACCTTTACCAAAAAGGCCCGCGAATCCATGGCCGCACAGGTCCAGGCGATGGTGGAATTCCAGGACGAGGGCGCCGAGGTCTTTGACTACGGCAACTCCATCCGCGATGAGGCGCGCCACGCCGGCTACCAGCGCGCATTTGAGTTCCCCGGCTTCGTTCCCGCCTATATCCGCCCGCTGTTCTGCGAGGGAATGGGCCCGTTCCGTTGGGCAGCGCTGTCCGGCGACCCCGAAGACATCAAGGTCACCGACGAAGCCCTGAAGGAGCTCTTCCCAGAGAACGAGCACCTGCACAACTGGCTGGACGCCGCCGAAGAATACGTCGAGTTCGAGGGCCTGCCCGCCCGCATCTGCTGGCTTGGCTACAACGAGCGCCACAAGGCCGGCCTGCTCTTCAATGACTTGGTGCGCGAGGGCAAGATCAAGGCCCCCATCGTCATTGGCCGCGACCACCTCGACTCCGGCTCGGTTGCCTCCCCGTACCGCGAGACCGAAGCCATGCTCGATGGCMCCGATGCCGTCGCTGACKGGCCGCTGCTTAATGCCATGACCGCCGTATCTTCCGGCGCGACTTGGGTCTCCCTCCACCACGGCGGCGGAGTGGGCATGGGCCGCTCCATCCACGCCGGCCAGGTCACGGTTGCCGATGGCACCGATCTCGCCGCCGCCAAGCTGCGCGCCGTGCTGACCAATGACCCAGGCATGGGTGTTATCCGCCACGTCGATGCCGGGTACTCTCGCGCAGAGGAAGTAGCCAAGGAGCGCGGCGTTCGCGTTCCCATGGAATTTAAGGCAAGGGATTAAATGAGCACACTTTTTACCGGAATTTCTGAACTCCGCACGGTCAGCGAGCACGGCACGCTTAACGATGCCGCCCTTATCGCCGACCACGGCACCATCGCCTGGATTGGCCCCGCTTCCCAGGCGCCTGCCGCCGATGACCAGGTGGACTTGGGCGGGCGCGCCGTCCTGCCGGGCTGGGTGGATTCGCACACCCACATGGTCTTCGACGGTGACCGCTCCGCCGAGTTCGAGGCCCGCATGTCCGGCGGTTCCTACGAGGCAGGCGGCATCGCGGTGACCATGGACGCCACCCGGGAGGCGGGGGCAGACCGCTTGGATAAGCTCGTCGCCGAGCGCGTGGCAGCCGGCCGCCGCGGTGGCACCACCACCTTCGAGACCAAGACCGGCTACGGCCTCAACACGGAATCTGAAGTGGAAGCCGCGCGCGTGGCATCCCAGCATGTCGATGACGTCACCTTCCTGGGTGCCCACCTCGTGCCGCCGGGAGCGGATGCGGAAGACTACCTCGATGAGGTCGTCGGCCCCATGCTGGACGGGGTTGCCGAATACGTCCAGTGGATCGACGTCTTCTGCGAGCGCGGCGCGTTCAATGAAGAGCAGTCGCGCCGGGTTCTCGAAGCCGGTAAAAAGTTGGGGCTTGGCCTGCGCGTGCACGGCAACCAGCTTGGCGAGGGCCCGGGGGTTAGCCTCGCGGTCGATCTCGGCGCCGCCTCGGTGGACCACGTGAATTACCTGAGCGATAGTGACATCGAAAAGCTCGCCGCATCCGAGACCGTGGCCACCATGCTCTCGGCCTGCGATCTCTCCACGCGCGAGCCCTTGGCGCCTGGCCGTGCGCTTCTCGATGCCGGCGCCACCCTCGCCATCGCCTCCAACCTCAACCCAGGTACCTCCTATACTTCGTCGATGAACTACTGCGTGACCACGGCCGTCCTGCAGCAGCACCTATCCGTCGACGAGGCCATCCACGCCGCCACCACCGGTGGTGCCACGGCGCTGCGCCGCCATAATGTGGGCAACGGACTCGACCCGCAGGGCCGCCCCGCGAAGGGCACCCTGGTGGAAGGAGCTGCCGCTGACCTGCACGTGCTCGATGCTCCCAGCGCGGTGCACTTGGCCTACCGGCCGGGCATGCCGCTGAGCTACCGCACGTTCGTGGCGGGGGKATAGCGAGGRATGGAGTTTGCCGCCGGTATCGCGTAGGGKTGGATGAGCAATGAGCATTACCGATAACGCCACCGGCGGCGTAAACGAGCCGGAAGATTTTAATAAGTCGGAATCTCAGGACAACTCGCAAGGTGTCAACCAGGACACCAGGGCTGCGAATACTTCTGAGGGCACCGGCGCTGAGTCCAAGGACTCGGCCAACGACAACTCCCAGGGGTTCGAGCACCTCGGCCTGCCAGATAAAATTCTGCAAGCCGTTGCGAAAGTAGGCTTCACCACGCCGTCCCCCATCCAAGCAGAAACCATCCCGATCCTGATGGAAGGCCGCGACGTCGTGGGCCTTGCACAGACCGGTACCGGCAAGACCGCAGCCTTCGCGCTGCCGGTCTTGTCCCAGCTTGACCCGCATGCGCGCCACCCGCAGGCACTCGTCCTCGCGCCTACCCGCGAGCTCGCCCTGCAGGTTGCAGATGCCTTCCAATCCTTCGCAGAAACCCTCAAGGGTATCGAGGTTCTTCCCATCTACGGTGGCCAGGCCTACGGCATCCAGCTGTCTGGCCTGCGCCGCGGCGCCCAGGTCATCGTGGGTACCCCGGGTCGCGTCATCGATCACTTGGAAAAGGGCTCGCTTGACCTGTCCCAGCTGCAGTTCCTCGTCCTCGATGAGGCCGATGAGATGCTGAACATGGGCTTCCAGGAAGACGTCGAGCGCATCCTCGAAAGCACCCCGGACCGCAAGCAGGTGGCGCTTTTCTCCGCCACCATGCCTAATGCCATCCGCCGGCTGTCCAAGCAGTACCTGCACAACCCGGCGGAAGTAACCGTTAAGTCCGAGCGCCGTACCAACGACAACATTAAGCAGCGTTTCCTGCTGATTCCGCACCGTGCAAAGATGGATGCGTTCACCCGCATCCTCGAGGTCATTACCTATGACGCCATCATCGTCTTCTGCCGCACCAAGCACGAGACCGAAGAAGTGGCCGAGGCCCTGCGCGATCGCGGCTACAGCGCTGCTGCCATTAACGGCGACATCGCCCAGGCGCAGCGCGAACGCACCGTCGACCAGCTCAAGGATGGCCGCCTAGACATCCTCGTGGCCACTGACGTCGCCGCACGTGGCCTCGACGTGGAGCGCATCACCCACGTGGTGAACTTCGATATCCCGAACGATACCGAGTCCTACGTGCACCGCATTGGCCGCACCGGTCGTGCTGGCCGTTCCGGTGAGGCAATCCTGTTTGTCACCCCGCGCGAGCGCCGCATGCTGCGTTCCATCGAGCGCGTGACCAACGCACGCCTCGAAGAGATGGACCTGCCCTCCGTCGATGAGGTCAATGAAAAGCGCAAGGAAAAGTTTGCGCAGGCCATCACCCAGTCCATGGACAACAAGCAGGCCGATTTCTTCCGCAACTTGGTGCGCAAGTACTCGGAAGAAAATGACGTCGCGATGGATGACATCGCCGCGGCGCTGGCCGTCATGCACCAGGGTGGCAAGAACTTCCTATTGGAAGACAAGCCTTTGCCCAAGCCAAAGAAGGACCGCCGCGATCGCGATGACCGCAAGCGCGACCGTGACTTCAAGGGCGGCGGCAAGAACCGCGGCGGCTCCAAGCGGCCGGATGGTGACTTTGAGACGTACCGGTTGGACGTCGGCAAGCGCCAGAATGTCCGCCCAGGTGCCATCGTCGGTGCAATCGCCAACGAAGGTGGCCTGTCCGCCAAGGACTTCGGCCGCATTACCATTGCGGTGGGACACACTCTCGTGGACCTGCCGAAGAACATGGACCCAGCTGTGCTGGACCGTCTGAAGGATACCCGGATTTCTGGGCAGCTCATCAAGATTCAGAAGGATACTGGTCGCCCGCCTCGCCGTGATGGCGGCGGCGGTGGACGCAAACATGGTGGTCGCTTCCGCGACTAATTAAACCTCCAAAGGGCCTCTTTTAGAGGCCCTTTTTTCATGCCCTGTGACCTGCGCTTTTACTATAAATGGGGGTAGTGTGTCGGGGCGGTTTTGTATGGTGTATGGCGAAAGCATGTTCTAGTAAATCTCTCGAAAGAAAGTCCATGAATGCGCCATATTATGCCAATACTAATCCGGAAAATTCTACCTCCCGTGCAGCTACAGAGATTAGGAAAGCGGAATACCAGTTCTGGGAGAGGCTTCACCCT
This sequence comes from Corynebacterium accolens, assembly GCF_030515985.1. Next base: position 101,579 of record NZ_CP100376.1, read on the forward strand.
GACCCGGATGATGATATCGAAGTTATTAGCCAATCCCTGTCTGACTTAACTGGGGCGCGTCAGTCCCGAATTAGAAATATTATCTTCGCCTTCGAGCGATTAAAGGAGCTGCCGCGGCTGCGCGCCCGGCAAGAACAGCATTTCCATTTAGATTTAGACCGCCTGATTACGATTGACCAAACCCTAGCCAAGCTCGGCGCCATTGATGCGGAGAAGAAGTTTACTATCGATGACGCCCTGACCAACTACTTGMCCCCAACCCGCCCCAATCAAAAGCTGCCCTCGCACCGCAATCTCCGCCGCAAGTTACGCGAGCTCATCGTGCGCCTCGATCCCTCAATTGCCGCGCGGGATCCGCGCCGCAAGCAAGCCTATAGCGTTGAACCTACAGGCGGGGAGTGGGCTGCGGKTTGTCTGGACGTCGGGTTAGAAACCGCGGAGATAATCGACCGCAATATTCGGGATATCGCTACGGACAAGGACCTCACGATGGCTGAGGCCGCAGTGGAGCTGCTGACCGGAAAGGCGCAACCAAAGGCCAAGGTCGTGTTGAATATGTATCGCTGCGACCTGCCGGATGCACCCGCGTTTGTACAAAACTTAGGCTGGGTATCCCCGGAGACCGCGGATGACCTAGAGGCTCGGGCGACAACGACAAGGGACATGGAGAAGGCCGGTCAGGCGGAGAGCCCGAATTATGTGACTCCGCCAGATATCCGGGCGTTTGTAGAGGGCTTGGATGGCACGTGCCGGTGGCCAGGCTGTACGCGGCCGGCGGTGGCGTCCCAGATGGACCATCGGCACGACTTTGCAGATGGTGGGCCGACCTCGGCGGCAAACCTCACTTGCCTGTGCCAGCACCATCACAATATAAAGACCGATGGGAGGGCGTTTTATATCAAGGACCCGATAAGTGGGGACATCGTCTGGCTTTTCGATGACTCTACGTGGGTCTACGACTCCGCGAGCGGACCGTTGGCGCCGAAGAACCGCAGGTGGGCGCAGACGGTGGCGCAGGCCACGCAGAAGCGGCGGGAGAATGCGCATGCAGGTGCGCAGCAACTAAAAGAAGAGCTTAGGGAGGAGTCCACGCATGAAAAAGGGGACAGCGATGACACTGTCCCCGAAAAGTAAATGGCTTCCTAGAGGTACATCAGGATAAGGCAGATGATCCACAGGAGGTTGAAGACGCCGCCGAAAGCGGACAGCGACTTCTTAATGGAGCCCAGGTTGGCGGTATCGCCGGACTCTAGGGCTGCCTGCGCCGTGCGCTGCTTAGGAAGGATGAGGAAGAAGAGCAGGCACCACGCGATGATGGCCACAAGGATGGCGATGTGGAAGTTGACCTGGCTCTTAAAGGTTTCGATATCAGACAGGAACACAGCAAGACCAAGGACCGGCACGAGGGCGGAAATGTAGCCGTAAGTATTGGTGATGTTGTGCAGGTTGCGGGCGGCTCCGAGGGCCGTCTTATCGCCCTGCGCTGCGCCCTGCAGCTGAGTCTGGTAGATGGAGGTGGAAATGCACACGGGGCCAAGTAGGACGATGGCCGCTGCCACGTGCAGGAAGATGAACAAAGTAGTCATGGAGGATGCCCTTCAGTTAAGAAAAGTTGCCTTGTTCACCCTAATCAATTTCCCTGCTAGAAATCGAACCGACATTGCCTTCTCATTGCACGGACGTCCGCGCGGGACAAGGGCAGCTCGTACTTCCGCGCGATCTCTGCGAGGCGCCGCGAGTAATCGCAGCGGTTGGCAGGCGGCAACCATTCGGAAGGAAGGGAATCGGACTTTTCTTGATTGAGCTTCCGGCTGGTGGCCACCAAGTTGAGAGGATCGTTGGCAAAACGCCTCTTGGTGTCTTGGTCCCATTCTGCGGCACCCATGTCAAAGGCGGCAGAAAGAGGGAAGATGTGGTCGACCTCAATGGGGGAGGTGGCTGAAATCGTCTCGCCCGCGTAGGGGTCATAGATCGTGCCGGATTGTGGCCGGCAGTCAGCGAAGGCCTCGCTGGCTTGGTTCTCCATGATGGCCTCCCGCGTAGTGCATGCGCCGTTGGGCTGCCAGCCGCCGAACTCGTCGCGGTCGTAGCCTTGCAATTCCGTGCGAGCTGGCACGGTGGAGACATCAAAACGCGGAAAAGGCCACGCATACCATGCGATAACGAGAGCGGTTATGCATGATAGCGCGGCCAGGTAATAGGACTTCATGTCCTATTGGACTCCGCGAGGTGCGGGAAGGTTCCTACTTGTTATCGGAAACCTTTTCTGCTGCTTCCTCGAAGTCCAGGGAGTCGTCCTTTTCAACGAGCTTGGCAAGCTTCTCGGCTTCCTCGAACTCGTCCAAGACCTCCTGGTCTGGCTGCTTGGTAGCCAAGGTGACCAGAACGGTGACGATGAGTGCGGAGAAGAAGCCCGGAACCATCTCGTAGAGGGAATCGCCGAGCGGGGACATGCCCCAGCCGATGGCGACGACTGCACCGGTGACCATACCGGCGATTGCACCGGTTGCGTTGAGGCGCTTCCAGTACAGAGCCAGGATGACCAGCGGACCGAATGCGGAACCGAAACCAGCCCATGCGAAGCCGACCAGGCCAAGAATGGAGTCGGACGGGTTGATAGCCAGGAGTGCGGCGATAACCGCGATGACCACAACGGCGGTACGGGACAGGTTAATCAGGATGCGCTCGTCAGGCTTGCGCTTTGCGATGATGAGGTAGAGGTCCTCAATCAGGGAAGAGGAAACCACGAGCATCTGGGAGGACATGGTGGACATGATCGCTGCCAAGACTGCGGTCAAGATGAAACCAGCAGGCAATGGGTGCATCATGGCCTGAGCCATATCCAAGAAGATGGTCTCGAAGTTCTCTTGGTCAGTAATGGTTTCACCGAACTGGGTGAAGTACACAGTACCGGTCAGCGCAACGAAGATAGCGCCGATGACGGAAAGGCCCATCCAGGTGATGCCGTAGAAACGGCCCTGCTTGGCGTCAGAAGGCTTACGCAGCGCCATGAAGCGCACGATGATGTGCGGCTGACCAAAGTAGCCAAGACCCCAAGCGGCGTTACCAACGATAACACCAGCGGAAACGCCAGCGAAGAGAGAGAAGTAGTTATCGTTTGGCTCTAGTGCGCCGTCGGTAGCGTAGTTGTTTTCGGTAGCGAAGGAGAAGATCGCGCCGGCATCGTCAAGAGCGAAAAGCGCCATGATTGGCACGATCAGCAGGGCGACGAACATGAGCATGCCCTGCATAGCATCGGTGTAGGACACTGCCAAGAAGCCACCGATGAAGGTGTAGAAAATGGTCACTGCGGCGATGACCAACATACCGGTGATGTAGTCGCCACCGAAGGTGGACTCGAAGTAACGACCACCGGAGACCATGCCGGAAGAGACGTAGAAGGTAAAGAAGAAGATAATGATAACTGCGGAGATAATACGCAGCAGGCGCGACTTATCGCGCAGACGGTTCTCGAAGAAGGAGGGGACCGTAATGGAATCGCCCGCAACCTCCGAGTACGCGCGCAGACGCGGCGCAATCCACTTCCAGTTTGCCCATGCACCGATAAGGAGGCCGATAGGCATCCACAGCTCGGAAAAACCGGAAAGGAAGAGCGCGCCAGGCAGACCCATGAGCAGCCAGCCGGACATATCAGATGCACCGGCGGAGAGAGCAGCTACGAATGGGTGCAGGCCACGGCCGCCCAAAACATAATCGTCGTATTCGTCGGTTTGTTTGTAGCTCCAGTAGCCAATGGCTGCCATTACGAGGAAATAGACAATCATCGCAATGACGTACCAAGTTGATTCTTGCACGTTTCACTCCTTGTAGTGATTTGTCGGACATTCTTACGTTAACGGTGACTTAAGGTTCAACCAAGCTAAAATCCAGCTGTGGCATAGATCTCTGGTGATATTTTTCACCGTTTAACTGCGTAAAGACGTGAATATAACGAGCTTGTAACAAAACTTTGCCGGGCTGCTATGCTGGCGGCTATGGCTTCTTACCTTGTGCATGGCCTTTGGCTGCCGGTCTCGGGGCTTGGTCTATGGATTGAGCAGGTAGAAGGGCACAAGATTGTTATGCCTTCGGCCGTGCCAGAAGGGACGTTTCCGCAGGCTATTGATGCCATCTTGGCTAAGAAATCATTCCGGAACCGGGCGCGAGTATCACTACGGACGCCAAAGGGTAAGGACGTCTCGCTCATGGTGCCCATGGCCATGTTTGCCCCGGAAGAAGCGGTAGAAGCCCTAGCCCAGCTGGAATACCTGGATCATCATCCACCGGCATCAATTGCGCCGGATCTGCACTGGCTCATTCACGCATATAGCGGCCTGAGCAAGTTTGTCCGCGCGGGCAGGGTGACGTTCCGGCTGGCCTACCAGGCCAACGAGTGGTTCCCCATGTGGCAGTTGGCCTCAGGTTTGGGCGAGCGCGGTTGGCTCGCAGAGATGATGGCCGCGGCACCCGGGATTCTCCATATAAATAATAGAGCCCTTTCAGATGACCTAGCGGATGAACTGACGCATTGGATTGCCAACCGGGAATTGCAGCCGCTGCTCAATGAACCCCGGTCAATGCCGTGGCACGACTTCGCCCGTGCACTACTGACGACGTCGCCCATTCGCCGCGGCCGCGCGCAACTACTGCGCGCGCTCAATGAATGGAAAAATTCCATTTACCAGGTGGAACTCCAACTCGTCTACATCGTGGAGGAGCCTGAAGAACAGGACCCCGAGGATGCAGCGTGGCCGATTCGGGTGCGGGTGCGCTCGGGAACGGATTCGCCGCGGCCGGTGTTGGCGGAGGAGCTGGATCGGGCGAGCATCGAGAAGCTGCGCGAAAACCACCGCAAGGCCCTGCACGCGGCGCCGAGCCTGGGCCAGAGCACGCAAATGCCCCAGCCAGGCGACGGCGATTGGGACGTCTACCTGGACACGGAACAGCTCACGCAGTTTATTGCGCACGAGGTACCCGAGCTGAAGAGGCGGGGCATTACCGTCATGCTGCCCAAATCGTGGGCGCAGATGGATACGAAGGCCAAGCTAGAAACCCGCGAGGCACGGGATCCGGCAGAGGCCGCGACAAAGAAGCACATCGGTATGAACCAGCTGGTGGACTATAACTGGCGCATGTCCGTTGGCGATGTGGAACTTACCGAATCCGAGATGAATGAGCTGGTCAATTCCAAGTCCGGGCTCATTCAGCTGCGCGGCAAGTGGGTCATGGCCGATACCCAGGTCGTGTCCAAGGTTTCTTTTTATATGGAGGAGCTGGCGGATAAGTCCCGCGAGCGCGCCAAGAAGGAGCTCGAGCAGCTGGCGGCCTCGGCGGAGATGGCCAAGAAGCTAGGTGAGCCGGGCTGGCAGCAGCTCATGGCAGAGGTCGAGCGTCGCCGAGCAGAGTTCAACGAGAAGAGCGAGCACCAGGTCACGGTGGCGGAGCTGCGGGAGCTGGCGCTCGAGTCGATGGCTCAGGAGCCCATCGAATTTACTGGCAGCACGTGGCATACCGCGTTGCTCGGCGGCATGGATACGGTTGCGCCGAAGCGCGTGGACATTCCGGAGGCCGTCCACGCGGAGCTGCGCGAGTATCAGCGCACTGGCGTGGACTGGCTGTATTGGATGTCGCGCAATAATATTGGTGCCGTGCTTGCCGATGACATGGGGCTCGGCAAAACACTCCAACTACTGTCCCTTTTGGCGGTGGAGAAGGAACGCGGTGAACAGACCGGGCCTACCTTGGTCGTCGCACCCACCTCCGTGGTGGGCAACTGGGCTCGCGAGGCCCGTCGCTTCGTGCCGGATTTCGAGGTCATGGTGCAACACGGCGCGGGACGGCCGAGCGGGGAGAAGTTCCTCGAGGCCGCAGGAAAAGCAGATCTCGTCATTACTACCTATGGCACCGTGAGCCGGGATTTCAACCTCTTGGGTGAGGTGTCCTGGCAGCGGGTGGTCCTTGATGAAGCGCAGGCCATTAAGAACTCGGCCACGCGTTCCTCCAAGGCGGTGCGATCGCTGCCGTCTGAACACCGCGTGGCGCTGACCGGTACGCCGGTAGAAAACCGCCTGTCCGAGATGCGGTCCATCTTGGACTTTTGCAACCCAGGCATTTTGGGCACGGCGTCCTTTTTCCGCAATCATTTTGCCAAGGCCATCGAGCGCAATAATGATGAGGAGATGTCCGAGCGCCTGCGCGCGCTGACCGCACCTCTTATCCTGCGCCGCGTCAAGACCGATCCCAATATCATCGATGACCTGCCGGAAAAGTCCGAGCAGATTCTTACGGTATCCATGACTACAGAGCAGGCGGCTTTGTATAAGGCGCTGGTCAATGAGGTGAAGAAGAGCTTGGAGGATGCTACGGGCATCAGCAAGCGCGGGATCGTCTTGGCCTCCCTGACGCGCATTAAGCAGATCTGCAATCACCCGGCGCATTATTTGGGAGACGATTCGCCGGTGGTTATCAAGGGCAAGCACCGCTCGGGCAAGGTGAAGGAGCTGATGCGGATTGTCGATGCCGCCACCGAATCCGGCGAGCGCCTGCTGATCTTTACCCAGTACAAGGCCTTCGGTGATATCTTGCAGCCCTACCTGAGCGGGCAACTGGGCCACGAGATTCCCTTCCTGCACGGCGGGGTGACCAAGAAAAAGCGCGACCAGATGGTGGAGGACTTCCAGGCCGATGATGGCCCACAGGCGATGATCCTTTCGCTCAAGGCAGGCGGCACGGGCCTGAACCTAACCGCGGCGTCCATCGTGGTGCACATGGACCGCTGGTGGAACCCCGCGGTGGAAAACCAGGCCACGGACCGCGCCTTTCGCATTGGTCAGCGCCGCAACGTGCAGGTGTATAAGATGATTACGGCTGGCACGTTGGAAGAATCCATCCAAGACATCTTGGATGGCAAGACGCAGCTGGCTGGCGCCGTCGTCGGCGAAGGCGAGGGCTGGCTCACGGAACTGGAGCCGGACCAGCTGGCAGAGCTCATGAGTTACCGGGGAAAGGAGTAAGCGGATGGCCGTTAAGGGCGATGACAATGTCATCTACGCGAACTTTGGTACCCGCAAGCGCGTGAGTACCCCGGACGAGGTCAACCATGTCGACCGCAGCGGGCGGCTGCTGTCCAAGACCGCCGCCCGGATTTCGTCCTTTACCAGCTATGATGCGGACCGGGGGCGGATTAGCCGCGGGCGCCAGTACGCCGAAGGCGGTCACGTCGTTGGTTTGGAGATCCGCAATGGTGCCATCCATGGGCGCGTGGCTGGTTCCCAAAACGAGCCTTTTTCCATACTCATTCAGCTGCCGTACCGCGATAATGACGATATTGCGGCACTCGCCGGCCAATTCGCGCGCACCCCTAATTCCGTAGCGAATGCGCGCAAGGGCCTGTTATCTGAGGAAGCGCTGGATACGCTTTTTGCCAGCGAGGCCGAAGAACTGCGTCTATCCTGCACGTGCCCGGATTCCGCCTATACCTGCAAGCACATTGTGGCGGTGGGRGATAGGSTCGCCMCCCSCGCGGRKGCGGRTCCAGCCGKGRTTTTYAATATGCGCGGGSTGGRTTTTGCGCGTTTGGAAAAGGCCGTCATGGAGCAATCGCAGCAGATCTCCCGTGAAAGCTTTGGCGCCAGCGATTTATCCGCGGAAGAAAAGAACGACGTGTTCTGGAATGGCCGCGAGATGCCTAAGCTGCCGCACCCCAAGGTGGCCCCAGCATTGGAAGATTCCGATCCTGACCTCTTGCGCAAGGCCCTTCGAGCCGTATCGCATACCAATATTGATCTCTTGCGCGCCGTGTCCGATATTGAAGACCTCTACTACCACTTAACGCACTGATTATGACTGCAACGACCTTTATCCACACGTCCGACTTCCAGCTGGGAATGACCCGCTGGTTCTTAAAGGGGGAGGCGCAAGGTCGTTTCAACGATGACCGCGAGTCCGCCATCATGCACCTAGGCCAGCTCGCGGAGGAGGTTGGCGCGCAGTTCATCGTCGTTGCGGGCGATGTATTTGAACACAATGCGCTCTCCCGGGAAATCTTGGCGCGTGCCACCGAGATGTTTAAGCGCTTGCCCGTGCCTGTATATGTGCTGCCGGGAAACCACGATCCGCTGGTCGCGGACTCGGTATTTTATCGTACCAGCGCAGATAATGTGCACGTCATCGCGGATTCAGAGCCCATCGAGGTGGGCAAGGGCGTGGAATTGGTGGGCGCGCCGTACCTGTCTAAGCGCGCCAACCACGATTTGGTGCGCCAGGCGTTGGAGCCGCTTGAACCCACGGAAGGAATCCGAATTGCCGTGGGCCATGGCCAGGTGGATTCGCGCTCTAGCGGGGGAGATGCCGATACCATCGACCTGGAATTCGTAGAGCAGTGCTTGGAGCGCGGGGTGATCGATTACTTGGCGCTGGGCGATACCCACTCGACGGCCAGCCTGGGAAAGACCGGCCGCGTCTGGTTCTCTGGCAGCCCGGAGACTACGGACTTTAAGGAATGTTCCACCGGTGGCGGCGAGGCCGATTCCGGGAATGCGCTGGTGGTAAGGATTGAGGGGGAGGACATAGACATCGATAAGCGCAGCATCGGGCGCTGGACTTTTGAAGCCCTCGATGCCTCCGTCAATTCCACCGAGGACGTCGAGCGCTTCCTGCGCAGCCTGGAGGAGTACCCGGATAAGGTGCGCACGGCGATTAAATACAGCCTGCAGGGGACCCTCGGTATTGCGGCGCACGCCCGGCTGCAGCGCGGGCTGGATGAGTTGGAGGCGGTCTTCGCCTCGCTGCGCCCGCGCGAGCGGACCATGTACCTGTTCTTGGAACCGAGCGAAGACGAACTAGCCAACCTGGATATTTCCGGCTATGCCGCCGACGCCCTGCAGGAGCTGCTGGATAACCGCGAGGATCCGGTGGCCCGCGACGCCGCCAACCTGCTATTTCGCCTGGAAGGATAAACCACATGCGCATCCACAGCTTAGAGATTAAAAATGTTCGCGGCATCGAGCACCTGGTTTTAGATGACCTTCCAGAAACCGGGGTGGTGGTCATCCACGGCGAGAACGAGGCCGGTAAGTCCACCATCGTGGAGGCCCTCGATGTGGTGCTGACGGAAAAACACACATGGACGAAAGCTACAAAGGACTTGCAGCCGGTAGGCAAGGACGTTTCACCGGAGGTCATCGCGGATATATCAGTGGGGGAGTACCGCTTTCGCATTGCCAAGCGCTGGCTGAAGAAGAAGTACAGTGAATTGGCCATCTCGTCCCCGCGCCACGCGCAGTATACCGGCCGCCAGGCCGATGATGAGCTGGATCAGATCTTAAGCGAGAACCTGGACCGCCAGCTTCTCGATGTCCTCTTTATGCGCCAGGATGACTCCAATGACGCCATCTCCGCAGCGGGCATTCCCACGTTGACGCAGGCCCTCGAGCAGGAGTCCGGCTTGGCTGAAGACGAGGTATCCGGCGACGACTCCCAACTTTTGGGCAAGGTAGATAGGGAATATAAGCGCTACTACGGAGCAAGGTGGGGCAAACCGGCTGGCGAATACAAGAAGGCCCAGGAGACCTTGGAGCGTGCCGAGCAAGAGCTGGAGGAAGCAACCGCTGCGGTGCGCGGGCTCGATTCCGTGGTGGAGCGCTACGAGCACCTGGAACACCAGCAAGAAGAGGCGGAAGCGCAGCTTCCCGCTGCCCGCAAGGATCTCGCAGAGAAACAGTCCGCCGCGGACGAGGCCGTGAAGGCCCAGCACCAGGTGGATGCACACAAGGCCGAGCTCACCCGCGCCAAGGAGGATTTCCAACGCGCGAAGGATGCGCAAACCCAGCGCCGGGAGATGGCAGAGGCGCTCGAGGCCGCTGGCACGGCGCAGGCGAGCGCCTCGGATAAGCTCGCGGCCGCCCGCGAGAAGGCCGCAGAGGAAAACGAGAAGAAAGAAGCGGTGGAAAAGAAACTGTCCACCGCGAAGGAGGACTACGCCACCGCGCGCGCAACGCTCAAACAGGCGCGGGCGTATCAGGACAAGGAGACCTTTAAGCGCCTGGATAAACGCCTGCTCAAGGTAGAAGAATTGGTACGTGGCGTGGAGAAGGCCCAAACGGAGATAGCCCAGCGCGGGCGCGAGATGACCGCCGCGGATGTCGAGGAACYCCGCAAGGCGGATGCCGATCTGTCGCTGGCCAAGCGCCTGCACGATGCCACCGCCGCTAAGGTGGAATTTTCCGGGCCTGAGGGCGCGGAGATTGGGGTGGATGGGACGCAGGTGGACATCGGCAAGCAGCCCGCAATTGAGCTTGTCGATGGCCGCGAGATCACCATCGGCGATATCACCGCCCGCTTCGTGGCTGGCGCGTACTCTTCCGATAAGACCCAGCGCGAGGTGGATCAGGCCGAGGCGCGTTTGCAGGAGCTTTTCGATGCCACCGGCGTGGAATCCATCGCCGCCGCAGAGAACCTGCACGAGGCGCACAGCGAGCAGAATGCCGCCTTGGATGTGGCAACGCGCAAGCTCGAAAGCGAGTTGGGGCCGGATGATTTAGGTGAACTGCGCGCCCAACACGCGGCGCTCAAGGAGAAGGTCGCCGGCCTCGATGATGCCCCTGCCAAGGATTTATCCGCTGCGGAGGAGGCGGAGGAAGAGGCGCGCGAGCTTGTCGATGCCCTCGACCGCGAGCTTATTCCCTTCCGCGATAGCCGCATCGCCCACGACGTGGTGCGCTTAGAAGCCGAGCTTGAGGCCGCCAACGAGAAGGCCGAGCGCGCCGAGCGCGAGCTGGCCGAAGCGCGGGAGAAAACTTCCGATGCCGGCTTGGCAGAAGAAGCGGAGCGGTTGGGTGCGCTGGTGACCCGGCTGCAGGAACAGCTATCTGAGATGGAGGCCGTGGACCTGGCCACCGCTCAGAGCTTGGTGGAGGGTGCGCAATCGCACCTAGAGTACCTGCAGAACCAGGTGCAAGATACCAAGGTGGAGCTGGGCAAGCTGTCGAGTGAAATTAATTATCACTCCGGCGCGGCAGAGCGCGAGCAGCAGGCGCAAGCGGAAGCAGAAATGGCGCAGGCGGTGCTAGAAAGCGTGGAAAAGCGCGCGCTGGCGGCACGCTACCTGCGCGAGTTGCTGCTCAAGCACCGCGATGCCGCGCGCCAGCGCTATGCCGAGCCCTTCGTGGCGGCGCTCGCCCAGCTGGCCCGCACTATTTACGGCGGGGRTATCAGCTTTKWATTKGSGGRCGRTCTCTCTKTTHCCSCGCGCMCCCSCGATAATGAAAMGGKGGCCATGACCAGCCTGTCTGGCGGCGCGCGCGRGCAGCTGGCCATCCTTMCCCGCTTTGCCATCGCGCGCTTGGTGGCGGGGGAGGAAACCGTGCCGGTCATCGTCGATGATGCGCTAGGCTCCACCGACGCCCACCGCCTGCAACTCATGTCCACCTTGTTCTCACAGGTGGGCCGCGAGAACCAGGTTTTGGTCTTTACCTGCATGCCGCAGCGCTATTCGCGGGTGCTCGGGCGCAGCGAGCGCGACATCGCCATGCTGAAGGGGGTAATCTAGTCCTTATGTCTGAACAAACCCGCTGGTTAAACGATGATGAACAGGAGCTATGGCGCCTATTATTGGCTGCGACCCGCAAGATAGATAGGGGCATGGACGAGACCCTTAAGGCGGGCGGGGAGATTTCCGTCTCGGAATTCGCGGTCTTGGCATCCCTTTCGGAAGCCCCAGATCAGCACCTGCGCCTGCGCGACCTGTGCACGGAACTGGCCTGGGATCGCTCGCGCGCCTCCCACCAGGTCACGCGCATGGAAAAGCGCGGGCTCTTGGTCAAGGAAAAGACCACCGATGATGGCCGCGGGGTCAACGTGCACATCACGGAGGCTGGGCTCCACCACCTCGAGCGCGCGGCCCCCGAGCACGTGGAATCCGTCCGGCGGTTGGTCTTCGACCACCTCCACGAGGATGACGTTCCCGCGCTCAAGCGCTTTTTCCATGGGGTATTGCAGGTCAATAATATCCCCGGCTATTCGGGATTCGTCCCGGATTCTTTATTGAATGGAGGAAAATAATACCGCCATGATGGGCCAAGAACTTTTCGAGTACCCGAAAAAGCAGCATAAAACGTATGGCTTGACGGCCTTGGGTGAGCTGGGCCAGCGTATTGGCGATCCAGAGGCTTTTGCTGAGGACCGTGCCGATGCCGATCAGCTTGCTGCGATGGAGGAAGCCCTGGAAACCTATCCCGATTCCGCGGTGACCTTTGATGAGGATGCCAATGCCTGGATCGTGGGCGCGGAAGAGGATATCGAGAAAATGTTCGCGGACCGCGAGGCATTCCTCGAGGCTTTATTAAATGATGAAGATCCGGGGATCTAATGCCACCGCGGAGACCATAAACTGTTAAGATACTTTTAGTTAATCTTCGGTGAAGTGAGAGGTTTTACCATTATGAACGAGCGCGAGGCTCAAGAACAACGCGAGGCAGCGGCCCGCCAGCAATCCGAGGGCTGGGTTTCCGTTTTTGTCCAGTGGATTCCCTGCATGCTGCTGTCCGTAGTGCTGCTCGGCGCCATGTTCTTTGGCATGTACTACATCGAGCACGGCACCCTGGATATCACCCAGCCGATCACCAACGAATTCATCGTTGAGTAATTCGGCGCAATAGAAAAATCCGGCCTCCCTTGGAAAGTGGGAGGCCGGATTTATTTTTATTTCTTGAGCACCTGGCGCCAGGTCATCTTCTTGCCGTTATTCAAGATGGCACGGCGGTAGATGCGCGCGACAACGATGAGGATCAGCGCGGTAACTACAGCGAGGACCGCATAGCTTCCCGCCAAGCCTAGCCAGCTCATATTGCCGCCAGCAACTTGGAGGGGAGCGACCAACATGGAGACCGGCGGCACCCAGCCCATGACCTGCATCCAGGTGGCATCCAAGTTGGTCCAGCCAAACATGGGGACATACATGGTGGCAAAGACGATGAGCAGGATGGGCATCTGCGTCGATTGCAGATCCTCGGTGCGCTGCACCATGGAGCCGGCTGCGGCATAGAGGCTGCCGAAGAATAAGAGACCGAGGATTTCCCCGACGAGCAGGGCAGCGATTAGACCATAGTCGAGCTGGATTTCGCTTGCTGCGCCAGTAAATGCCAGGGAAGCCACGCCGCCGGCCAAGATGAGGAAGGTGCCGAGCAGCCCGATGATGGTATTGCCAATGACCTTGCCTGCCAAGAAATCCACCGGGCGCACCGTGGAAAGGATTATTTCGACCACGCGCGAAGACTTCTCTTCGGTAACGCGGCCGCCGATGAGCCCTGCGAAGGTCATGATGGAAAAGACCACCACGATGGCGGCGATAAGGACGATGGCAACATTGCCCATCTGTTCTTCGGAGGCCTCATCTGTTTCCAGATCTACCGCGGTCACCTTGGTCGATGGGGTGGCGTCGGCAAGGTCTTGGGCATCAATATTCAGCGTATCTAGTGCCTCTGCCTGCGCCTGCGCCGCGACCACTTGATTGACCGTGGTGGAGATCGTGGTGGAGACGGTGCCGTTGGCCAAAAGCTCCCACCCCTCGTCGTCGGCGGGCACGAGGGCGGCGTCGACGTCGCCGTCATCGATAAGCTGCACCGCGCTATCCCGGTCATCTGCGGCCTGCGTCTCCAGTCCGGAATCAGCGAATGCGTCTGCCTCCAGGCCCACCACGGCGACGGAATCTGGTTCATCGTCACCACCGGACAGCAAGTCAATGATGATAGGGGTGGCGATGGCACCAATGATAAGCAGCAGCATCATGATGACAACGGATTTGGTCTTAAGGGCAACCGCCATCTCGCGCTTGGCGACGGTCCCTATGGTCTTCATTGCCGAATACTGCATGGGCTAGGCCTCCTCGGTGGTGGTGCTGGTGACGACGTCTTGGAATAGCTCGGTAAGGTCTGGGACCTTGAGGCCGAAGGAGTGGACGGGGCCAGCGGCCATGGCAGCGCGCAAGATGGCTTGGTCATCGGTGCCGTCATCGGCTTCGAGCACTACGCCCTGGTCCGTTTCCTCTACTAGGTGGGTGCCCTCCGGATACCAACCGCGGGCAGGGGTTTCCACCGCATAGCGCGAGGCCCCTTGGGTGCGCAGCTCATCTACCGTGCCCTCTGCCACCATGCGGCCTTGCGTGACGATGCCCACGTGGTCGCACAGGCGCTGCACCAAGTCCAGTTGGTGGGAGGAAAAGATGACCGGCACCCCGCGGGCGGCGCGCTCGCGCAGCATGTCAGACATGACATTGACGGCGACGGGGTCCAAGCCGGAAAAGGGCTCATCCAGAATCAACATATCCGGATCGTGAATGAGGGACGCGGCCAGCTGCACGCGCTGCTGGTTGCCCAAGGATAAATCATCCAGCTTGTCGTCCTGGCGCTCACCCAGCCCCAACTGTTCCAGTAGCTCCGTGCCGGATTTCTGGGCGGCCTGCTTGCTCATGCCATGCAGGGTGCCCAGAAACGTCAGCTGGCTAAGCAGCGGTTCCTTGCCGTAGAGTCCACGCTCTTCGGGCATATAGCCAATGCGGCGGCGATTATCGTCATTAATGGGGGAGCCATCGAAATAAACCTCGCCGGAGTCTTTCGCGAGCACGCCCAGCGCGATGCGCATGGTGGTGGACTTGCCCGCGCCATTGGAACCGACGAAACCGAAGATCTCGCCCTCCTGCACGTTAAAGGTCATATCCTGCAGCGCGCGAACACTGCCAAAAGATTTATTGAGATGGTCGATTTCTAAGGTGGGCAAGGGGTCTCCTCCATGTCGCGCCTATACTGCATAACTGTCGTGGTTCTAAGTACCTTAGTATTTCATAAGCCTAATAGTTTGACAATGGAATCCATCGAAAGCCAGGTTGCATGGGTCAAGCCCCTGCTGAGTAGGTAGGAATAGAAAGTGCTATCTAGGTGCTGTAACGTTAAGAACATGCAGGAAGGGGGTGCACAATGAAGCAATTCACTGCCCGCCAAATCGCAGAATGGCTCGTAGCTTGGGCTGAAGAAACCGAAGAAGCCGAGCTGACACCACTGAAACTTCAAAAGCTCCTCTACTATGCAAAGGGGTTTTACATGCCAGCCTCCGGAGGGGTTCCTCTCTTCAATGAACGGATGGAAGCATGGGCCCACGGACCTGTCGTTGTAGACATCTACCACGAGCTTAAAAAGTACGGTAAGAGCCCCATCGACCCCGATACGTTTATTTCTGATGACTTCAACTGGGACGATTACCGGCCTGTGGAAGATACCTTGATTGAAGTATGGAATAAGTACGGGCCCTATTCCGCATGGGCTTTACGTAATAAAACCCACACGGAGTCGCCTTGGAAGAAAAACTTCGTTGAAGAAGAACGGGGGCTCGAGGTTTCTGATGCAGACCTCAAAGAGTACTTCGACTAGATATGGGAAAGAAAAGTAAGAGACGTAGCACTCGGCCTGCCTCAAAGAGCCAAAGTGGTGCCGATACAAGCGTCTTGAGTGCCATAAGAGCAGCATCAAACGAATACCCACTCCTGTCCACTAGGTTTTTGCAGAGCGGATGGGGGTTCGGGCAAATGACCGATAGAATGCGCAGAGAATTCCTCGACAAATGGCACAAACGGTCACTAATTTCTTGGACAGAGTTTGTTAATCACCACAGGCACGGCCTCGGCTCAGAATTTATCCCGAAAAAGGAAATCAAAGCTCAAATCCCTAGGCAGTTCCAAGAGCTAACCAAATTCCGCGTGTTCCGACACCAAGAAAACCTTCCATTCGTTGGCTGGAAAGACGGTGGAATTTTCTATGTTCTATGGATAGAGACTAAATATGGGGATCTTTACTCACATTAAAGCGGAGCCCGCGACTTTGACCTTGCTAGACCCAGCCCGTCTCACAATTTTCGTTCGGCGTTCGGGATGATTGGTCCTTCCTGAACCCTCGGTGGCTACATAATCCGAAAACGGGGCGCATAGTGAAACCCCTCGCTGGCAAAAGCGAGGGGCTAAAAATTTTGTGTCCCCGACAGGGATCGAACCTGCGACCTTCGGTACCGGAAACCGATGCTCTAATCCGCTGAGCTACGGAGACATCGCTGGGAAAATTCCCAACGATGTGATTCTAGCGCATCGGCAGCCGCGGAACTAAATCAGGCCCGGTGCGTCTGCGGTGGTTACCTCACCGGTGCGCAGATAGTGCACGCCAATCTCATCGACGGCCTTATTACCCAGCGCAAAGTGCCCGTGGCCGGGGCCGTGGACGGTGACGACGCGCGATTGCATGGGCTGGGAGAGTGCCTCGTGATACTGGTACGGGGTCTGCGGATCGCCCGTACCTTGGATTTGCAGCGGTTTGGTGGCAAGGTGCGAGCCATCGAGTGGAGCCCCGCCTGTAACGGGTCCGCGGCCGCCGCACCCGGCGCCAGATCCATACATGGAATTAACCAGGGAGAAAATATCGCCGGTGACAAAGTTGGACCATAGATAAGTGGGGAAGAGCCACGGGTTGCCGGCGACGGTGTTCTCGTTGCAGACGATGAGGTTTTGCATATTCATCATCTGGATAGTTTGCTGTTGCACCGCGCGGGCAAGCTCCGGGTCATCGACGACCTCGAGGGGCGTGCTGCCGTTTAAGTACTTGGCAAACTCATCCCAGTGCGCGGGCATAGGAACGACCTCGCGGGTCTTACCCAAGGTGATTGAGGCGCGCTGGTCCGCTTGTGGGTTAAGCGCCTTGTTGGCGAGGAATTCCGCCTGTACGCGCAGCTCACCCGTGGCGGTCATGATGTCCGCGCCCGGCTGGCCGGCGAACTCGAGCCCTGGGGGAAGGTCGCCGATTTTCGCATCCGGTGGCAATACGGTGGGACGGGCACCGGCTTCCATGGCGACTTTCTGCGACCACTTTTCATAGACCTGAAGTGGGGTAGTGCCTAAGTGATAGGTGGCGTCATTATCCGCAATGAACTGGAACAGATCGTGCAGCGCATTCTCATAACCCTGCTGCTGCGAGGCGAAGATGCCGTTCCACGCCAACTGGGGGCTCATGCCGGAATCGAGCAGCACCTTGCCGGTGTGCTGCGGATACTTGGTGGCGTAGGCGGAACCAAGGTAGGTGCCGTAGGAAACACCGGCGATGTCAATGACGTCCTCGCCCAGCGCTTGGCGCACCATCTCCCAGTCTTGGGCGGTATTGGCGGTGGTTAAAGAGTTGGTATAGCCAGGGGKATTCTGCTCGCAGGCGTCACGAGTAGCCTTGCCAATCTGGGTGGTGGCCTCGATGGGATTGAAGTTCGGGGTGGTAGCGCAGTCCACCGGGGTGGAACCGGGCAGGCCGCGCGGCTGGACGCCGATCAGATCCCACTCGTTGCGAATTTCCTCGGGCCATTCGACGGCATCGTTTCCAGCCCAAGAATAAGCGTCGCCGCCTGGGCCACCTGGGTTGGTAAAGAGCGCGCCGCGGCGCGCATCTGGTTGTGCCGCGGGCACGCGAACGAACCCGACGCTAATGGTGCCGGCCGCGGGGTTATCGTAGTAGGTAGGCACCTCTACCCGGCCGCACTCGGCGCCATTGAGGTTGACCTGTTCGGGGCAATCCTCCCAGGTGATGTCCGGCTCCGTCGCCGCGGCGGTGGGGGCTGCCACGCCCAGCGCGAGGGCGCTAGCGCACACTACGGTAGAGATTTTTCGAGAAAAAGAAAGCATAAGCTAAAGCTCCGACTCCTATAACGTTTGTCAGAGTTAGCTTATGCTTCTTTCAGGTTCGTGGCAGGAATTTCCACGTGACGGGTGCCCTAACTCGGCACCCTAGCCACGCTACTTCACAATAATCACGATCAGATCGCGCGGGCCGTGCACGCCTTCGACGCGCGAGAGCTCGATATCGGAGGTCGCGGAAGGGCCAGAAATCCACGTTGCGGGCTTGTCAGGGTTCATCCGGGAAATGACCTCGGGGATACCGTAGACAATCTCGTCGCGGCGGACGATACAGATGTGACGGTCCGGTACCAGCGTCAGGGCGCGGCGGCCGCAGCGGGAATCGGACTGCAACACAATGGTGCCGGTCTGTGCGGAGGACACGAGGGACTCGGTGACGACGGCATCGGCATCGTCAAGCTCGCGCGGATCCGCGTCTTCGTCGTCCGGGCGGGCAGGAAGGCCATCAAAGAAATCGGCATTCATGCCTGGGGCGTAGCGGATGTCGGTGCAGTTGCGGTCGTGGACGATGGTATCCAGCGTCTTTTTCAGATCGCGTTCCTCCGTGACGTGGACTTCTGCCTTGTAATCCTCGAGGCGATCGACCAGAATTTCGCGCAGTTCATCATCATTCAGCGTGCCTTCGCGCTGGTATTCGCGCGGCACATCGACGTGATCTGGGAGCCCAGCCTGTTTCTGCGCCGAACGAATGCGGTTTAGGATGTCTTGCTTTGCGCTCACTTGGTGGCCTCCTTACGGGCATTAGCCAGCAGCTCTTTGCCTTCATCGGAGTCGAACCATTGGCGGAAGGATTTCTTCGGCGGAATCGCGGTATCGCGGCCATCGGACCAACCGGACATAAATAGCGGCAGCGACTCGATGGTGCCGTTGAATCCGCCCATCACGCGGCCAAGTGCCACGAGGTGGGTGACCTTATCCCACATCTTCGGGTTGTCCCAGAGCAGCTGCACCGTCTTGAACAGCTTCGGCTCGATCGGCGAGGCAGCGTGGGTGACCTTCTGATGGCGGTTTTCCACGATGACATCAGAAAGCGGAATCTTCACCGGGCACACGTCATCGCAGCGCCCGCACAGCGAGCAAGCATACGGCAGGCTTGCTGATGGATCGTTGTGGTCCTTCATGCCGGTAAGCTGCGGAGTCAGCGAGATACCGATGGGGCCCGGGTACACGGAGCCATAGGCGTGTCCGCCGGCGCGCTCGTAGACTGGGCAGACATTGAGGCAGGCCGAGCAACGGATGCACTTTAGCGCCTGGTGACCAACGGGCGAAGACAGTGCTGCGGTGCGCCCATTATCCAGCAAGACGATGTGGAAGTTCTGCGGGCCATCGCCCTCCGTCACACCGGACCACATGGAGGTATAGGGGTTCATGCGCTCCGCGGTGGAGGAACGAGGCAGCAGCTGCAGGAAGACTTCCAGGTCCTGGAAGGTAGGCACGAGCTTTTCGATGCCCATGACGGTAATCAGCGTTTCCGGCAACGTCACGCACATGCGGCCATTGCCCTCAGATTCGACAACGTTGACGGTGCCGGTTTCTGCCACACCAAAGTTGGCGCCGGAGATGGCGACCTTGGCCTTCATGAATTGCTGGCGCAGGAACTGGCGGGATGCCTCGGCCAACTCGGCGGGCTCGGCCTTCAGCGAGTCGTCCGTATTGGGCATTTTWTCGACGAAGATATCGCGAATTTCCGCGCGGTTTCGGTGAATTGCGGGCACCAGAATGTGCGATGGCATATCGTCACCAAGCTGGACGATGAGCTCTGCCAAGTCGGTTTCCTGGGCGTGGATTCCGGCGTCTTCGAGGTGCTCGTTCAAGCCGATTTCCTGGGTAGCCATGGACTTAACCTTGACTACGTCGGTTTCGCCCGTTTCGCGGATGAGACCTTCAATGATCTCGTTGGCTTCCTTGGCATCGCGTGCCCAGTGGACGATGCCGCCGCGGTCAGACACGGCCTTCTCAAATTGCTCGAGCAATTCCGGCATGCGGGCTGCGACGTCCTCTTTGAGGGCAGAGCCGGCGTTGCGGAGCAGCTCCCAGTCATCCACTTCCTGCACGGTGTTAGCGCGCTTTTGGCGGATGGTGGTGGTCGCGTGCTGCAGGTTATGACGCTGGGTAGCGTTATTCAGCCCGACGTGCGCGAGCGGGACGAAGGCCTTGCTGCCGCGCAGGTTGCCGTAGCCTTCAGGGGCGCGTGGTGGGGTGGTGTCGAGGAAAGAGGTCATTAGAGCATCGTCTCCTTGGAGTAAGCGGCGGAGTTTGGCTGCCACGGGTGTTCCTTCGTGGAGGCCAAAATCTCTGCCATGTGTAGGGCGCGAATGCCGGAGCGCTGGCGGTGGAGCGCGCCGCCGATATTCATCAGGCAGGACGAGTCACCAGCGGTAACGTACTCGGCTTGGGTGTCTTTAATGTGGCGGGKTTTWTYGGAGACCATTKCCTGGGRCACCTCTGCATTCTTCAGGGCAAACGTGCCGCCGAAGCCGCAGCACTCTTCGCTATTGGCTAGTGGTGCCAAGTCGATGCCCTCGACTTCTTGCAAAAGCTTGTAGGGGCGGTCTTCCAGCTTAAGGAAGCGCAGGCCGTGGCAGGCTGAGTGGTAGGTCACTCGGTGTGGGAAGAAAGCGCCGACGTTGGTCACGCCTTCAATATCGACCAAAAATTCCGTGAGATCGTAGGTCTTTCCCGCGGTCTTCTGCGCGCCATCGACATCGGCGGAAGTGCCGAAGCGGTCGGCAATGCTTTCGTGGCGGTCGCGAACTGCTGCAACGCAGGAACCGGAGGCGGCCACGACGTAGTCAATGGAAGGATCTGCGAAGGCATCCGCATAAGAGCGGATCATCCCCAGAGTTTCCTTTTGGTAGCCGGTGTTGATGTGCATCTGGCCGCAGCAGGTTTGCTCCTCCGGAAGGACAACTTCGTGACCTAACCGGGAGAGAACCAATGCCGTCGCCTTTTGGACGTCCGGGAAAAGGGTGTCACCAATGCAAGTAGAAAAAAGCGCAATGCGCATACGGTGCTCCTTATTAGTTTTTAAGTCATGGAGGTGTCATTAACACTACACATTCACTGCGTGGAATGTAGTGTGAATCACGTTCTACCAGCATATATTTTGTAATATATATCGCAATATAGGTTTGCCTAAGAGGTCTATTAAATGAGTGATCTCCGCCCGCGGAAATGTTAGCCAGTGCTTCTTTTCGCACGTGTCGGGGCAGTGAACTAGACTCTTGCCACATGACTCCAGCTGATTTGGCCACCTTAGTTAAAGAATCCGCCACCGAGGTCATGGCAGAACATGACCTAGACGCGTCCGTATTGCCGGAATCTGTCACGGTAGAGCGCCCCCGCAACCCAGAACACGGTGACTACGCCACCAACCTTGCACTGCAGGTGGCCAAGAAAGCCGGCGCGAATCCGCGCGAATTTGGTGGCTGGTTAGCGCAAAAATTAGCCCAGCACGATGCCATTGCGGAAGCCGATATTGCCGGGCCTGGATTTATTAATATCCGCTTAGCCGCCGCTGCCCAGGGTGAGATTGTCGCCCAGATTCTGCAGGCAGGCGCGGACTACGGTTCGAATGACTCCTTTGCAGGCAAGAAGATTAACCTGGAATTTGTGTCTGCCAACCCCACGGGCCCGATTCACCTGGGCGGGACGCGGTGGGCCGCCGTCGGCGATTCGCTAGGCAGGGTACTCACGGCTTCCGGTGCAGAAGTCACCCGCGAGTACTACTTCAATGATCACGGCGGCCAGATCGATCGCTTCTCGCGCTCCCTTGTTGCCGCAGCTAAAGGCGAGCCCACGCCGGAGGACGGCTACGGCGGAGATTATATTCGCGACATCGCAAACGCGGTTGTGGAAAAGAACCCCAACGCGCTCGAGGGCGATGCTGCGCAGGTGCAGGAGGCCTTCCGCGCCGATGGCGTAGAGATGATGTTTGCCCAGATTAAGCAGTCCCTGCATGAATTTGGCGTGGACTTTGATGTCTACTTCCACGAAAATTCACTGTTCGAATCTGGGGCGGTGGACAAGGCGCTTGAGACCCTGAAGTCTGAAGGTCACCTTTATGAGGCGGACAACGCGTGGTGGCTGAAATCGACCGACTATGGCGATTCTAAGGATCGCGTCGTGGTGAAATCGGACGGCAATGCCGCGTACATCGCCGGCGATATCGCCTATGTGGCCGATAAATTCGACCGTGGCCATGACCTCAATATCTATATGCTGGGCGCTGACCACCACGGTTATGTCCCGCGCTTGAAGGCGGCGGCAGCTGCCTTGGGCTATGACGCCGATGGCGTGGAGGTGCTCATTGGTCAGATGGTCAACCTGTTGCGCGATGGCAAGCCGGTGCGCATGTCCAAGCGCGCGGGCACTGTGATCACCATTGAGGATCTGGTCGCCGCCATCGGCGTCGATGCATCGCGGTATTCGCTGGTGCGATCTTCTGTGGATCAGTCGATCGATATCGATCTGGGCCTGTGGGAGTCGCAGTCCTCGGATAATCCGGTCTACTACGTGCAATACGGACACGCGCGGTTGTGCTCGATCGGGCGCAAGGCAGCGGAGCTGGGAGTTAGTTCCGAAGGTGCGGACCTGTCGCTGCTGGAGCATGAGCGCGAAGGCGACCTTAYCCGCMCCCTCGGCGAGTTTCCCGCCGTGGTGGCAGATGCCGCGGAACTGCGCGAGCCGCACCGAGTGGCGCGCTATGCCGAAGAGCTGGCGGGCGTGTTCCACCGTTTTTACGACACCTGCCAGGTCCTGCCCAAGGCGGGGGAGGAAGAGCAGCCCATTCACAGCGCACGCCTCGCATTGGCGGAAGCATCCCGCGTCGTCCTGTCCAATGCCTTGACCATGGT
This sequence comes from Corynebacterium accolens, assembly GCF_030515985.1. The sequence continues at coordinate 124,145 of NZ_CP100376.1, forward strand.
GGGCGTGAGCGCACCGGAGAAGATGTAAATGGCTGATTTCAACGAGCTACCCGCGCACGTGTGGCCGCGGAACGTGAGCCGCCAAGAGGACGGCGTCGTTACCGTGGCGGAAGTGCCCTTGCCGGATTTGGCAGAGGAATTCCAGACTCCGCTCTACGTCTTCGATGAGGACGACTTCCGCTCGCGGTGCCAAGATATGGCGCGTGCCTTCGGCGGGCCGGATCACGTGCACTATGCTTCCAAGGCGTTCATTTCCAAAAAGGTAGTGCAGTGGGTCAATGAAGAGGGCCTGTGCCTCGATGCTGCCGCGCTCAATGAATTAAAGATTGCGCTCGCCGCAGAGTTCCCAGCCGCGCGCATTACCGCGCACGGCAATAATAAGGACGAGGAATACCTGCGCCTGTGCGTGGATGCGGGCGTGGGCCACGTGGTCATCGATAATGAGCAGGAGCTCGAAGAGCTCAACCGTATCGCCGGTGAGGCGGGCGTGGTGCAGCCGGTGATGATTCGCGTCAAGCCGGGCGTGGACGCGCATACCCACGAGTTCGTGGCCACCTCGCACGAGGACCAGAAATTCGGTATTTCCCTGGCCACGGGTGCGGCTTTTGCTGCCGCGAAGCGCTGCCTCGAGGTGGATAACCTCCACTTGAGCGGACTGCACTGCCACGTGGGCTCCCAGGTCTTTAATGCTGAGGGCTTTAAGCTCGCCGCCGAGCGCGTGCTGGAGCTCTACCGCCAAATCCACACCGAGCTGGGCGTTGACCTTGCCGAGCTGGATTTGGGCGGCGGCTTTGGTATTCCATATATGCCCTATGAGGAAGCGCTGGATATTGACCGCGTGGCAAAGGACATGCTGCGAGCTGTGGACCAAACCGCGGAAGAACTCGACATTAAGGCGCCGTTCCTCCTCGTGGAGCCGGGTCGCTCCTTGGTGGCGGGTTCTGCCGTGACCGTCTACCGCGTGGGCACGGTCAAGGACGTGGAAACCGGCAAGGCCGATTTGCCGGTGCGCCGTTATATTTCCATCGACGGGGGAATGTCCGATAATATCCGCCCCGCGCTCTATGGTTCCGAATACGATGTGCGCCTGGTGAACCGCTTTAGCGATGGTGAGATGGTGCCCTCGCGCATCGTGGGCTTCCACTGCGAATCCGGCGATATCTTGCTAGAAGAAGGCGAATTGCCCAATGATATCCAGTCGGGGGACTTGCTCGCCTTCGCGGCCACCGGTGGGTATCAGTACATGATGTCGTCTCGGTATAACGGCGCGGTGCGCCCGGCTGTGGTGGCAACGCGCGTGGGAAATACCAAACCCATGCTGCGGCGCGAAACCATCGAGGACCTCTTGTCCTTGGAAGTGGATTAAGTCAGTACTACCCCCGTTAAGCAGGTGCCGCATTCGGCCCGTGCGGCGGGGGTTTTCTGTAGCTGAACGAATATTATCCCCCGCATGTCGCAATATAGACAGCTCGTTCTGTATAGTGTCCTGTAGCCGCGTAAAGCGGGGGACATTTTCCACCACTAAACCAACATGGAGACGGACTATGGATGCTTCAAACAGTGAGCTACAGCTACATTCGCGTACCGGCAAGGGCGAAGGCGAAACCGTTGGCATTGCACTGCTTGGATTCGGCACCGTGGGCGCGGAAGTCTTCCGCCTCTTAGATGAAAATGCGGATGCCTTTGCTCACCGCATCGGCGGGCCGGCAGAGATCCGCGGCATCGCAATCCAGAACAAGAACAAGCTGCGCCCGGGCGTGCCTAATGAGCTGCTGACTGATGATGCCAAGGCCCTGATCTCCCGCGATGATATCGACATGGTGGTGGAGGTTATCGGCGGTATCGATTTCCCGCGCGAGCTGGTTTTGACCGCGCTTAATTCCGGCAAGTCTGTGGTGACGGCTAATAAGGCGCTCGTTGCCGCGCATGCTGATGAATTGGCCGAGGCTGCGGAACGCTCCGGGGTTGACCTCTACTTTGAGGCCGCCGTGGCCGCCGCCATTCCGGTTGTGGGTATGCTGCGCCGCTCCCTGGCGGGCGACCAAATCGAGCGCATTTCCGGCATCGTCAACGGCACGACCAACTACATCCTGGATGCCATGGAGTCCACCGGCGCCACCTATGACGAAGCCCTGGCGGAAGCTACCCGCTTGGGCTATGCCGAGGCGGATCCCACCGCGGACGTGGAGGGCCACGACGCAGCATCGAAGGCCGCCATCATGGCCTCCATCGGCTTCCACACCCGCGTGAAGTTCGAGGACGTGCACTGCGAGGGCATTACCGATATCACTGCAGACGATATCGCCGCGGCAAACGATGCCGGCTATTCCATCAAGCTGCTGGCCATTTGTGAGCGCCTCCGCCGCGAGGATGGATCCGAAGTGGTCAACGCGCGCGTGCACCCGACCCTGGTGGCTAAGGATCACCCGCTGGCTTCTGTCAGTGAGTCCTATAACGCCATCTTCGTCGAGGCTGAAGCCGCCGGGTCGCTCATGTTCTACGGCAATGGTGCCGGCGGCAACCCTACTGCCTCGGCAGTGCTTGGCGATGTCGTCGGTGCCGCCCGCAATATCGTGCACGGCGGTCGCGCGCCTGGCGAGAATACCTACGCCAACCTGCCCATTGCAGACTTTGGCGAGGTCGATACCCGCTTCCACATCGATATGGAAGTCCAGGACCGCGCCGGCGTCTTGGAAGCCATTTCGGCGCTCTTCGCACAGCATGGGGTATCCCTGCGCACCGTGCGCCAAGAAGACGGCGAGGACACCGCGCGCCTTATCGTGGTCACCCACGCCGCCAAGGAAGCAACCCTGGAAAACATCGTCTCCGCCTTGGGCGAGCTCGATGAGGTCAAGGCCGTTCACTCGGTCATCCGCCTGGGCAGCTAAATCGGTTCGATATATTAGTCACCATGAGCATCGAAGTTGAAGTCGGCACCAAAGCGATAGTCACCGTCCCCGCCTCCACGGCGAATTTGGGACCGGGATATGACACCCTCGGCATGTCACTGAGCATGTACGACACCGCCGAGGTGGAGGTCATTCCCTCCGGCCTCGAGGTGGAGATTTTTGGCGAGGGGGCAGAAGAGCTCCCACGCGATGGATCGCACCTGATGGTCAAGGCCATCCGGTCCGCACTATCTGCCGCCGAAGCCACGGTGCCAGGGCTGCGCGTGGTATCGCATAATACGATTCCCCAATCGCGCGGCTTGGGCTCTTCTGCCTCCACGGCGGTCGCCGGCGTGGCCGCGGGCAATGCGTTGGCAGGCAGCCCGCTGATCCAAAAACAGCTGGTGCAATTGTCCTCGGCGTTTGAGGGACACCCGGATAATGCCGCGGCCTCGGTGCTGGGCAGCGCCGTGGTCTCGTGGACGACGGTGCCCGTCGATGGCCGCTCCTTGCCGGAATACAAGGCCGCTACCATCAACGTGCATCCCGATATCCGGGCGACCGCGTTGGTGCCGGATTCCCACGCCTCCACCCAGGCGGTGCGCCGCGTGCTGCCCTCGCACGTGACGCATTCCGATGCCGCCTTTAACGTCTCCCGCACCGCCGTCCAGGTAGCCGCATTGCAGAATTACCCGGAATTACTGTGGGAAGGCACCCGCGACCGCTTGCACCAGCCGTATCGCGCAGACGTGCTCCCCGTGACCGCGGAGTGGGTGAACCGCCTGCGCAACCGCGGGTACGCCGCCTATCTTTCTGGGGCGGGGCCGACGGTGATGGTGCTGCACACGGAGGACATCGACGAGAGCATTCTTGATGATGCCCGCGAGCAGGGCCTGCGCGTCTTCGATCTCAAGGTCGCGGGCCCAGTCCGCGTGGAAGTTACACAGGCTTAATCTCGATCTGGCAGACCTCGGGGCGCTGCATCGGGGTTAAGGCAATGTCCGTGTCCGTGCCGCTGGCTTCTTGCAAAAAGCCAGCGTGTATGGCGCAGACAAAGGGGCTCGGCGTGGTCCCGGAGGAGACGAACGGGCAGGCATTCAGCTCGATTTCGGAAGGATCCGCGCCCTGCGAAGGATCAAACCCCATATCGCGCAGGGTGGCAAAGAGGGTATCGAGCGCGCCGCTCTGGATATCCGCGCCCGTAGCGCGCGCCCATTGCCGCCCCAATTCCCGGGCCTGTGGGGAAGAGAAATCATCGAGCTCTTCCTTGCCCGCGAGCATGGAGGTCAGCACGCTAATGAGGCTGACGTATTCCTCTGCGATGGCACGGTTATCCGGCACGCGGGCCTGGTACACCAGGGAAGGGCGCCCGCGCCCAGAGCTGCGTTCTGGAACGGCGGTGATGGCGCCAACCTGAATGAGCTCATCGATGTGCCCGCGCGCGGTATTGACGTGCATGCCTAAATCTTTTGCTACCTCCGCTGCACGGGCTCCTCGCGAATAATGCTGCAGCTGCGTGAGCACCTCGCGCTGCTTAGGAGATAGCTTGAGCGCTTCTGGGAAAAGGTCGGAGCTGGGGCGTGGGAGCGAATTGGGCATGCGATTAACTTCGTATCTCTGGGTGCTGATGAGGGGCTTGATTAACAGAAATCTTATCTTTAGCCACGCTATAGGATACGGTATTTCCTGTATCAATGCCTAAAGCCGTCTGCCTACTGACCGGCACGGTAATGGTGTGTCCGCCCATATCCAGGCTCAGCCGGGCACCCGCCATGCTGGCCGCTTCCACCGCGATGACCTTGGTAGACCAGTGATTGACCCCGGTAGAGGCTTCAGAGGTAAGGTGCATGTCGCTTGGCTTAAACGTGACCACTACCTTATCGCCGGCGCGGAGATCGCTCGCGTCACCGGTGATGGTTGTGCTCCCGCAAGAGACGATGGTCTCGGTAGCGGTGGCGGCTTTGACGGTACCTTCTACGCGGTTGAGCCCGGCGATGGAAGCCACGAAGCCGGTGGGCGGGACATCGAGTAAATCCGCAGCCGAGCCGTGGGCGATGACGTTGCCGGAATTCATGACCACCATGTCATCGGCAAGCCCAGCAATATCCAGCGCATTATGGGTCACCAGCAGCGTGGTCCGGTCGCGGCGGGKGGSGCGCMGGRAGCGGSGCCMCYTGCTGGCGGRTTCCACGTCGRTGGCCGCCMAGGGCKCATCTAGAATCAGGATGGSGGGCCGCGCGGCGAGCGCGCGGACGAAGGCGACTTGGGCGGCTTGGCCGCCGGAAAGGGCTGGCACGGGGACATCGTTAAGCTCACGCAAGCCCGCAGCCTCCAGCAACTGCGTGGCGCGCTGCTTATCGCGGGTGACCATCGCGATGGCTTGGTTGGCGGTAGCCTGCGGCGGCAGGCCGGGGCGCTGGGTCAGCAGGACGATGTCATCCTGGTTGGCGCTAATCTCCGCGCCGGTCAGACGCCCGGCGATGCGGCTCATCAGCGTGGTTTTGCCCGATCCATTGGAACCGACGATGGTGGTGATCGCGCGCGGAGTAAATTCAGTCGTCTCCCCATCCGCCGTGACGGATAGGGCAGGGGCATTATCCGGGGCGGTCAGGGCGCGGAGTTTCTCGTAGTCCATGCTGTGCAGCTCGCGGGCCTGCGCCTGATAGGAATGCTGGAGGAGCGAGGGCAGCCCGGCGAGGGCGAGGCAGACAATCGCCATCGCGATGAGGATGGCGGAGAGCACGTAGGCGCCATCGGTATCGACCTCGCGCTCCAAGTAAATGCCGAGCGGCATCGTGCGGGTCACGCCCGGCTGGGAGCCCGCGAAGGTCAGCGTGGTGCCGAACTCGCCGAGGGACCGGGCAAAGGCAAGGCCGGCGCCGGTGGCCAAGGCAGGGGCGATGGAGGGGATGGTGATTTTGCGCAGTACCTCCCAGCGGGAAAGGCCTATGCTGGCGGCAGAGGCCAAAATCTCCTGATCCAATTGGCGCAGGGCGGAATCGACCGCCACCACGACGAAGGGCAAGGCGACGAAGCACTGCGCGGCGATGACGCCCGGGAAAGCAAAAGCAAAATGGAAGTCGATGGCGTCAAGAAGCGGGGACAAATAGCCCCGGCGGCCAATGGCGGCGGTCAGCGCCAAACCGCCCACGACGGGTGGCATGGCCAGGGGCAAATAGATGAATAGGCGGATAACGCCGCTGCCCCGGCCAAGCTGTTGGACCCATAAGGCAAGACCGGTCCCCAGTACCATCGCCAGCAGCATTGATTGGAATGCCGCGGTGAAGGACAGCTTGAGCATGTCCCAAATTTCCGGTTTGGCGAGGTATTCGCCGATGCGGTCCCACGGTACGCGCAGACCCAGCGAGGCTACGGGAACGAGGATAACAACGACCGCGATGAGGCCGATAAGGCCGATAACGAGGGGAGACTGAAGGCGAATGGGCTGGGGAGGGGTCATTGATTAATCTGCTGGGTTAAAGCCGTACTCTTCCCAGGTCTTATCAAAGTCATCGGCCAACAGGTCGAGGACCTTTTGTGCCTCTTCTGGGTGCTCAGCCTCGGCGGAGACTGCGCCCAGGATCTGGTTGGCAAACTTATCAGCATCCGGGATCTCGATGACCTCTACATCATCGCCAGCGGCCGCGGCGTCGGTGGAGTAGACCCAGCCGGCATTGGCCTCACCGGAGACGACTTTGCCCAAAACGTCAGCGACCTGCTGCTCCTGGGAGGCGGGCTTTACGTCCAGGTCGTTTTCTTCGATGATCTGGGAAGAGATATCGCCGCAGGGAACCTGCGGGTCACAGATGACGAAGCGGTCTTCGTTCTGCAGATCCTCGATGGAGTGGATATTGCCCGGGTTGCCCTTCGGTACGACCATCACCATGACGTTGGTGGCAAGCACCTTCGGGTCCTTCACAGTTCCGTCATTGATTGCCTTGTCCATGGTCTTTTTGGACGCGGTAAGCAGCAGGTCCGCAGGAGCGCCCTCGCTCAGCTTATTGACCAAGTCAGAAGAGCCGCCATTTTGGAACTCGAGGTCAACCGGGGTGTCGAGCTCGGAAGCGCGCTTTTCTAGTTCGTCGTTGATGACGCGGGTGGATGATGCAGCCAAGAGGTTCAAGCTGGTCTGCTCTGCATCGGAGGTGGTGGAGGTATCGGGAGAGCAGGCGGAGAGCGCCAAGCCGGTCGCAGCAACGGCGGCTGCGGCAAATTTCTTATTCATAGTGAATGCTCCGTGTTATGTAGGCAACAGGGTATAAGAGATGGAGTTATCAGCACATAGCGTATCGACTTGCAAGGAAATACGTTACGAAATTCGCGTGAACTTGATGTGATAGTCGTTTTCTTCTTCCTTGAGGTACGACAGCTCAAATTTCTCCGCGCGCTCTTCTACTTCCTTGAGCAGCGGCAGCGGGTTGTGCGGGGCGATGAGGACCATGGCTTGGCCCACGTTCAGCGTACCCAAAGCGCCGTGGATGGCGCCGTGGCGCACGGCGTGGGGGATTTCGGTGGCGTTGAGCGTGGGGATGGAGTTCTGCTGGGAGGAATCGGTGATGGGAAGTTCCATGGCGAGGATCATCCTTTCGGAGGTGGGGCGAGGGTTTTACCTTGCCACCAATATTAGTACGATTAAAGCCGTGATAAATAATAGGCTCGCGCACCGCTTCTTCTTCCTTGCCTGCGCGGGGCTGTCCTTGCTGGTTGGGCTCGCCGCCGGGGCATCCCTGCTCGGCGTGGGATTTTCGTCGGCAGCCTCCGTCGCCGCCGATCACGGCCCGCTGATGGTCTTTGGCTTTGTCGGCGGCGCCATTGGGCTAGAGCGCGCCGTCGCCGTGCGCACGCGGTGGGCCTGGGCAGGACCCATCTTCCACGTAGCCGGTTTCGTGGGCATCGTGGCAGGCTTACCGCGGCAGGTCCCGGCCTTGTGCTTCGCCGCCGGCTTCATCGTGCTGGGGTTGATCTATGCCACCATCCACCGGCGCCAGCCGGCCCTGCCCATCATTGTGCAGGCCACCGGCGTCATCGGTGGGGTAGCAGCGGCACTGCTGTGGGCCATGGAGCCGGCCTTTTCTACGGCGATGCCGCTGTGCGTGCTCTACGTGGTAGCGACGATCATCGGCGAGCGCATGGAGCTTGCCCGCATCACCATGGCCGGCACCCAGGCGGAAAAGCGCATTACCCTGTGGGTTTTGGGGTTGGCGGCGCTCAGCGTGGTCTATATCCTTTCCCCGGCCGTGGGCTACCGCGCGATGGGTGCGGCGCTTATCGGCGTTGCGGTTTCTACCGTGCGCGTGGATGTGGCGAAGAACCTAGTGCGCTCGCGCGGGCTGCCGCGCTATTCCGCAGCCTGCATGCTCGCCGGGTATTTTTGGCTGGCCCTGGGCGGATATTTCTGGCTGCTTTATGGCGAAAGCTCGGGCTTTGCCTACGACGCCTCGGTGCACGCCATCTTTTTAGGCTTTGTCATGTCCATGATTTTTGCCCATSCCCCCATCATCATTMCCTCCGTCATCCGCCGCCACTTGCCCTACCATCCGGTGCTTTTTCYCCCCGTAGCGGTCCTGCACGGCGGGCTGGCGCTGCGCATTCTTGCCGATGTCGCCCGCCACACCGTTGCCTACCAGGTAGGTGGCCTGACCACCATCGCCGCCGTCTTGGTATTCCTCGCCTGCGGCATTACGTTGACGGTGAAGGAGGCCCACCGTGCGCATTAATGACATCTCCCTGGCCGCCCGCAGCCGCTGGCATATCCTTACCGCCGCGCTTATCGGCGCGTGGGTACTCATCGGCATCGGCATCAACGTGGCGGGCCACCYGGGCGCCCCCGTGGKGTGGKGGGAACTCATCCMCCCGCTGACCATTGGCGCGCTGACCACCGCCATCATCGTATTTTCCACCCATTTCACCGAGGCGCTCMCCCGCACCGCCAATAATGGTTACCGCGGCGTGGGCGCGCGCGTGGCGCTCATCCAGGTGGGCCTCATCCTGCTCATGATCGATCGCGCGGGCTATGACTGGGGCCTGCTTGCCGATGCCGCCTCCCTCCTCATCATCGCCGCCCTTGCCTGGCAGCTCGTATTCACCTATACGCGTTTGCGCGGCTCGCTTTCCGGATCCTTTGCGGTGACGGTGCCGTTTTATGCGGCCGCATCCATCTTCATGATCGCCTCCGTGGTGCTCGTGATCTTAAGCGGCAATGGCGTGGGTAACTATTCCTTCCTAGTGGCAGCGCACTCGCGCGGCATGGTCTGGGGGTTTGCGTGGCTGACCATCGTGGGCACCATCGTGACGCTGCTTCCCACCTTGTCTAATACCGCGATTTCGCCCACCGCGCGGATGCGGTGCACACGCGGGCTCATCGTCCACTGCACCGGGCTAATACTGACCATGGTCTGTGGCGCGGTGGGGTGGACGCGCGCGGCGGGCATCGCCCAGCTGCTTGTCGTGCTAGCTGCAATTATGATCATCCAACCGGTACTGGCCACTGTGCTGGGGTGCAACCCCCGGCTCACCACAGCATCGGTATCCGTTATCGCAGGACTGCTGTGGATGGTGGCCCTGTGCGCCGGCGATGCCGTCGCCGCAGCGCTCGGCGCTTACCCGCGCGTCATCACGCTGTTTGTGGTTCCGGCCTTCATCGGCGGCGGCATTTTGCAGCTGGTCACCGGCGTCTTGCACCATCTCTTGCCCACGCTGGTGGGAGGCGGTCCTGCCAAGGTGCACCACGGCCGGGATACCGCGGACCGCGCCGGTTTTGCCCGACTCGTCCTCATCAACCTCGGCGCCCTGCTGAGCCTTGTCAACGCCCTTTCTGCTGGGCTTATCCTCATGGGGATAGGCTTAGCATTAAACGTGCTTGCCGTGGGACGCGCCGTCTACCAACAACAGAATCTGGAGAATTAAATGCTTAGTGTTTCTTCCCCACAGCCACAGGATAAGCCGCCGGAGTCCGGTAACTCCCAATGGGCCTCGTGGTTACTTATCGGTATCGCGCTGGCCGCGGTGATCGCGCTCGCCCTAGTCAATACCATCTCTAAGGACTCTCAACCGGCGGGCTCTGTTGCCGAAGGTGAAACCCACACCATTGACGTAGAAGTCGATGGTATGGCCTTCGTCCCCAACCACGTTGATATCGATCCCGGCACCCACTTGGTGGTTAACTTCACCAATACCGGGGACCAAGTCCACGATCTAAAGATTGGTGATGCCGAAACCGGCCGCGTCGATCCCGGCGATACCGTGCAGCTCGATGCCGGTGTCATCGAATCCAGCATCGAAGGCTACTGCACCATTGCCGGTCACCGCCTGCAAGGTATGACCTTTGACGTCAACGTGGACGATTCCGCGCCAAGCACCGGCGGGCACGATCACCACCACGCCGTGGCAGGGGCATCCAACCCGCACGTTGATGTTCCGAGCGCCGCCGAACTCGGTGCCTCCCGCGAAGGTTTTAGCGCCTATGACGCCTCCCTGGCGCCGGCGGCTAATACCACCACGCACGAAGAAACCTGGTCGATGACCGAGGAAATCGTTGAGGTAGCCCCAGGAGTTAAGCAGATGCAATGGCTTTTTAATGGCCAGGCGCCAGGGCCGACGCTGCGCGGCAAGGTGGGCGATAAGTTCAAGATCACCATCAAGAACGAGGGCAGCATGGCCCATTCCATCGACTTCCACGCCGGTGAGGTCAACCCGGATGAAAACATGAAGTCCATCCAGCCCGGGGAAGAACTAACCTACGAATTCACCGCGAATCGCTCCGGCATTTGGATGTATCACTGCTCAACCGCCCCGATGTCCCTGCACATCGCCAACGGCATGGCCGGTAACGTCATCATCGATCCACCAGATCTCAAGGACGTAGATGCCGAGTACAACTTCATCGCCAACGATGTATTCCTCGGTGAGGAAAAGACCGGCGCCGACGCCCAGCGCGTGGCCGATGGCGACTTCGACCTCATGGCCTTTAATTACTACCCCAGCCAGTACGACGTCGACCCCATCAAGGCCAAGGTGGGCGATACCGTCCGGTTGTGGATCCTGAACGTGGGCCCCGATCAGCCGCTTAGCTTCCACGTGGTGGGCGAGCAATTCGATACTGCCTATAAGGAAGGTGCTTACCTCATCAAGGACGAGGATAAGACCGGTTCGCAAGCCCTCGACCTGCTCCCCGCACAAGGCGGGTTCGTGGAGATGACCTTCAACGAGCCTGGAACGTATTCCTTTGTCAACCACATCATGACTAACGCGGAAAAGGGACAGCACGGCAAGTTCGTCGTCGCCGAATAAAGCGGCCTTAGTTCCCCGCCCTTCGTTCCCGCGCACTTCGTTCCCCCGCCCTTGGCGCTCACCAGGGCACTGTAGAGAGATAGATCCACCTCTCCTCGTGAGCGCAAAGGGCGGGGGTCCTTTGATCGCAGCCTCCCCCTTGGCGCTCACAGGGCGGAAGTATCTACGGCCGCGCCGCTTTCCTCGTGAGCGCGAAGGGTGCGGGGGTTGATCGGCACCTTCCCTTGGCGCTCACCGGGTGGTGATTTCACGGCCGCGCCGCTTTGCCGGTGAGCGCGAAGGGCGAGTGGGGGCGCGGGGTGGGCGCGTGGGTAGCGTCGGAGTAGATTCAGACATAAGGAAACCGCCGCGGGCCATCCAAATACTGGACGACGCGCGGTGGTGAAAAGGACCGAGGAACTACCTAGGCACCGTGGCCAGGGGTTTCTCCCTCCAATTGCTTCCGGTTGGAGCGGATAGGCTCCCACGCGGTATTGGAGCGCATCGGGGTGGTGCGTTCATCGCGGGAGCGGTACACCACGTAGGGGCGGGKGACGTAGCCAACCGGKGCCGAGAATGCGTGGACGAGGCGGGKAAAGGGCCATACTGCGRTGATGGKGAAACCGCAGAGGACGTGGRCCTTAAATTGCCACGGGGCGCTGGCCATGAGGTCGGGCTGAATGTTGAAAATCAACAGCTGGCGCAGCCATGGGGAAATGGTCTCGCGGTAGTCGTATCCGCCGGTGCCAGCGAGGTCAAAAAGCTGCAGGGTAAAGGTGGCAAACGAGCCCGATACCAGCGCGAGGCCGAGCAGCGCGTACATGACCTTGTCCGAGGTGGAGGTGGACAAGAATACGGAGCGGTTCTTTAGCCTGCGGTACAGCAATCCGGCAAAGCCCAGCAGGACCGCCAGTGCGGCGATGGAGCCGGGGATGGTGGCCAGGAGGTGGTAGGCGTGGTCGCTGATGCCAACGGCCTGGGTCCAGGACTTGGGGAATGCCAAGCCCATCAGGTGGCCGATGACCACGAAAACCATGCCCCAGTGGAAGAGCGGCGAGGATAAACGCAGCAGCTTGGATTCATAGATTTGGGAGGAGTGGGTGGTCCAGCCGAATTGGTCGGATCGCCACCGCCAGAAGATGCCCACGAAGAATGCCGCGATGGCTAACCACGGGAAGGCACCCCAGAGGAAGTTATCAAACATGATGTGGCTCCTAGACGAGGTCTGGTTGGGTAGTGGGGAAGGGAAGGTCTGCAATGCCGACCATCTCGGCGGGTGGGCCGGTGCGGATGAGATCGACGTACTTTTGCGCGGTATCAGAATCGACTTCTGGAAGGGCCTTGCACAGCGCCACGATCAAGCTGACGTACGGCGAGCGCTCGTGGGCGAGGGCCGCGCGCAGCACCTCGATTCCCTCGCGGTAGCTGGCTACCAATTCGACGGCGCGCTCGTGCGTGTCCCCCTCGCTCATGGCGAGGGCTTCGAGGACGACGCAGAGGTGATCGGGTAGTTCTTCATCCGAAATTTCGAAGCCGAGCGATTCCAATTGCTGGCGGAAGGACAAGATGGCCATTCCGCGCTGGCGGGTATCGCCGACGGCGAAGTAGGACAGGTACAGCGCGCAGCGGCGGCGTTGATCAAAGGTCTCGACGTAGTGCTCTTCCAAGCCGCGCGGGCCGATACTGCGGGCCCATTCGGCGAAGTTGATGAAGTCGGTGGCAATGGCCAGCGGCAGGTCATCTACCTGGTCTTCGACCACGGAGAGGCGGTCAAAGATGTCTTCGCCTGGGKAATTAARCAGCACGGACACGGCCATGGCGACTATCCGCCGCTGGTCTTCGGTGACCTCGACAGGCGTGACGAATTCGCGCGGGACTTGACCGGTGTGGGTGCGCAGCGTCTTTTCGACGTCCTTGGCACCGCCCATGGAACCGATGCCGGCGGGAGTTCCGAACCCGGCCACGGGGGCATCGGCACCCTGCGGGGCAGATTGCCGCTGCAGGGATTCCTGGCGCTTGCGGAGTATATCGAAGATATTCACGGCTAACCTACTTCCGCGGCGGGAACATGGCATCGGGGCGGTCGCCGCYCCAGGAGAGCAGCGAGACCTTACCTTGCGGTTCGGCGCCGTGGGTGCAAGCTTCGGGCGCGCCCATGCCAAGGTCGTGGAAGACGTCCTCGGAGGCCTTGGCCGGGTCCACATCGCCGAACGGATCCAAATCGGTAATGCCGCGCGGGGATTCCGGCGAGGCGGTGGGGATAACGTAGCGGTCATCGTATTTAGCGATGGACAACAGGCGGTACATGCCTTCCATATCCCTGCCCGTCATGCCGACTGCCTGGGCGATTTCCTCCTGCGGCTCGTTGCCCAGGTTGATATCGCGCATATACGAACGCATGGCGACGAGCCGGCGCAGCGACTTTTCCACCGGGACGGTATCGCCGGCGGTAAATAGGCCCGCCAAGTATTCCAGCGGAATGCGCATATTCGATAGCGCCGAGAAAAGGATCTTGTGGTCCTCACCGTCGTTGCCGGTTGCGGTCACCTTGTCAACGATGGGCGACAGCGGCGGGATGTACCAGACCATCGGCAGCGTGCGGTACTCCGGGTGGAGCGGCAGAGCGACGCCGTACTTGAAGATGAGGTCGTAGATCGGCGACTGCTGCGCGGCATCGATCCAGGAGTGCGGGATGCCCTCCGCCTGGGCCGCGCGGACTACCTCTGGGTCGTGGGGGTCGAGCATGATCGACTTTTGTGCCTCGAAAAGGTCCTGCTCATTCTCGGTGGAGGCGGCCTCGGCGACGCGGTCGGCATCGTAGAGGATAACGCCCAAGTAGCGTAGGCGGCCCACGCAGGTCTCGGAGCACACCGTGGGCTGGCCCACCTCGAGGCGCGGGTAGCACAGCGTGCACTTTTCGGCCTTACCGGTCTTGTGGTTGAAGTAGACCTTCTTATACGGGCAACCGGATACGCACATGCGCCAGCCGCGGCAGCGGTCCTGGTCCACCAAGACGATGCCGTCTTCGGTGCGCTTGTACATCGCACCGGAGGGGCAGGAGGATACGCAGGTCGGGTTCATGCAGTGCTCGCAAATGCGCGGCAGGTAGAACATGAACGAGTCCTCGATTTCCTTCTTGACCTCGAGGTTCATGTTGTGGAGAACGGGGTCATCGTCAAGCGTGGCAGTAGAGCCCCCCAGGTTATCGTCCCAGTTGGAGGACCATTCAATCTTGCCGATGTCCCGTCCGTCGATCTGGGAGACCGGCTTGGCGGTCGGCTGGGTCTTCTGGCCCGCCTCGGCGCCCATCAGGTCCTCGTACTGGTAGGTCCAGGGCTCGTAGTAATCCTGGATGGTGGGCAGGTTGGGGTTGTGGAAGAGGGTAGCCAGTTTCTTGAGGCGCCCGCCGGCCTTGGGCTTGATCTTGCCGGACGCCGTGCGCTCCCAGCCGCCCTTCCACTTTTCCTGGTCTTCCCAGGTGCGCGGGTAGCCGAGGCCGGGGCGGGTTTCGACGTTATTGAACCAGATGTACTCGGTGCCTTCGCGGTTGGTCCATGCCTGTTTACAGGTAACTGAACAGGTGTGGCAGCCAATGCACTTGTCCAAGTTCATGATCATGGAGATTTGGGCCATGACTTTCATTAGTAGGATACCTCCTGGGAACGGCGGCGAACGCGGGTGACTTCATCGCGGTTATTACCGGTAGGGCCGATGTAGTTGAAGTGGTAGGTCAGCTGGCCATAGCCGCCAGCGATGTGCACCGGTTTGATGGAAATGCGGGTCAGCGAGTTGTGCGTGCCGCCGCGGCGGCCGGTGTGCTCGTTGATAGGTGTGCCCACGGTGCGCTCCTGTGCGTGGTTGCACAGCATGGTTCCCTCCGGAATGCGGTGGGAAACAATGGCGCGGGCGGAGACGACGCCGTTGCGGTTATATACCTCGACCCAGTCATTGTCCGTCACGCCGATTTTCTCGGCGTCCTTATTGGACATCCAGACCACCTGGCCACCGCGCGAGATGGAGAGCACGTGCAGGTTGTCAAAGTACTGCGAATGGATGGACCACTTATTGTGCGTGGTCAAGTAACGCAGGGTGACCTCGGCCTCGCCCCGGTCATTGGTCAATTCCGTGCCCGGCGCGAATTCGCCGTGCATGTGGACGTGGTCGAGCGGTGGGCGGAAGATCGGCAGCGCTTCGCCGTAGTCCATGAACCAGTCGTGGTCGATGTAGTACTGCATACGGCCGGTCAGCGTGTGCCAGGGCTTGTCGAACTCGACGTTGATGGAAAAGGCGGTGTAGCGGCGCTTATTGCGCTTATCGGCGGTCCACTCCGGGGRGGKGATGACCTCCTTCGGGCGTTCCTTGATGTCGTCCCACGTGATGCGTACGTCTTCATCGGGAGCGCCCAGCGGGGTGAGATCCTTGCCGGTGCGCGAGGATAGGAACTCAAAGCCTTGCTTGGCTAGCTCGCCGTTGGAGACACCGGAAAGGTGCAGGATGGCGTCGATGACCTTGGTGTCCTTGGATAGGTCCACCAGCTCGCCCATCGAGGTCTCCGTGGTGCCACAGATAAGCTCGAGCTCTTTGACCTGCTTTTCCACGTTGAACTTGGTGCCGTGCACGCCGGTGCCGGCCTTGGCGGGAAGCGGGCCCAGGTGGGCCCACTTTTCGTAGACCTTGGTGTAATCGCGCTCGACCACATGCAGCTTCGGCATCGTGACCCCAGGGATAAGGCCCTGTTCTTCGGGGTCGGGGACGATGCCATTGGGCATGCCGAGCTCGTCTGGGCTGTCGTGGTGGCTCGGCTGGGTAATGACATCGCGTTGCACGCCAAGCCACTTGGTGGCTTTATCAGAGAGTGCCGCGGCCAGGTCCCGGAAGACCTCATAGTCCGAGCGTGCCTCCCACGGCGGGTTAATCGCCGCGTTAAACGAGTGCAGGTACGGGTGCATGTCGGTAGAGGACATATCGTGCTTTTCGTACCAGGTAGCGGCCGGGAAGATGAGATCCGAGACCAGCGTGGTGGAGGTATTGCGGAAGTCCGTGGTCATCATCAGATCCAACTTGCCCTCCGGTGCCTCATCCACCCACTTAATGCTGCGTGGGCGGTCTTCGGGGGCTAGTTCTTCCGCGGTGGCGTCCGAGTCGATGCCCAGCAGGTGGCGCAGGAAGAACTCGGTGCCCTTGGCGGACGAGCCGAGCAGGTTGGTGCGCCAGTTGAGCAGGATGCGCGGCCAGTTCTCCTCGGCAGACGGGTTGTCATAGGAGAATTCCAGGCGGCCGTTTTCTAGCTCTTGGACCACGTAGTCGTTGATGTCCATGCCGGCCTCATCGGCTTCATCGGCAAGGAAGAGGGAGTTGCGGTTGAACTGCGGGTAGGCCGGCATCCAGCCACGGCGCATGGATTCTGCCATGGTATCGGAGACCATCTTGTCCCCAATGGAACCGTGGCTAGCAAGCGGCGATCCCAAGTGGGAGGCGCGCGAATTATCGTAGCGATACTGCTCGGTGGCGAAGTAGTAGAAGCCGGTGGAAATCATGTGGCGCGGCGGGCGCTGCCAGTCGGCGGCCATGGCCCACTGGGTCCAGCCGTTGATCGGGCGAAGTTTTTCCTGGCCCACGTAGTGCGCCCAACCGCCGCCATTGACGCCCTGGGTACCGCACATGGAGGTCAGTGCCAAGAAGGTGCGGTAGATATTATCGGCGTGGAAGTAGTGGTTGACGCCAGCGCCCATGATGATCTGCGAACGGCCCTTAGAATCCGCGGCGTTTTGCGCGAATTCGCGGCCGATGCGGATAGCGGTATCGGCGGCCACGCCTGTGAGCTCTTCCTGCCAGGCGGGGGTGCCGACTTCGCTGGAATCGTGGAAGTCCTTCGGCCAGCTACCCGGCAGGTGGAGATCCTCGCGGTTGACGCCGTAGTGGGCGAGCATGATGTCGAAGACGGTGGTAACCAGCTTGCCGTCGACCTCGCGGACTGGCACGCCGCGGTGGACGATGCCCGCGCCAATGGGCTTATCGGTTCCCACGTCCTCTGGGTTGGTATCCAGGTCGAAGCGCGGGAAGAGCACCTCGGCGGTATCAAAGCTATCGGTTTCTGCGATGGACATGACCGGATCGGCGTTATCTAGCGCCAGGTTCCACTTGGCGCTTTCGTTATCCCAGCGGTCTGCCACGGTGCCGCCTGGGTCAACGATGCACCCGTCTTCCTCCATCACCAGGCCACGGTGGGTGGCGTTGGGGGAGGAATTCAAGGTGGCATCGGCAAGCTGCGAGGCGGTGAGGAACTTGCCCGGGGTGTAGGTGCCGTCGCCGCGGTCTTCCAGGGATACCAGGAAGGGTGAGTCGGTGTATTTGCGCATGTAGTTCAGGAAGTACGGTTCCTGGCGGTCTACGTGGAAGGTCTTCAAGATCACGTGGCCCATGGCAAAGGCGAGGGCGGCATCCGTGCCCGGCTCGATGCGAGCCCACTCATCGGCGAACTTGGTGTTATCGGCAAAGTCGGGCGAGACCACGACGACCTTGGTGCCCTTGTAGCGCGATTCCACCATGAAGTGGGCGTCCGGGGTACGGGTGACCGGGATATTCGAGCCCCACATCATGAGGTAGGAAGAGTTGTACCAGTCGCCGGATTCGGGGACGTCGGTCTGGTCGCCGAAGGTCTGCGGCGATGCCGGGGGCAGGTCGGCGTACCAGTCGTAGAAGGAGAGCGCGACGCCGCCGATGGTCTGCAGGAAGCGCATGCCCGCGCCATAGGAGATCTGGGACATGGCCGGGATCACGGTAAAGCCGTTGATGCGGTCCGGCCCGTACTTGCGGATGGTGTAGACGTGCGCAGCCGAGGCGATATCGATGGCCTCTTCATAAGAGATGCGGATAAGCCCGCCCTTGCCGCGCTGGGAGATATACGCCTTGCGCTTTTCTGGGTCCTCCTGGATGGCGCGCCATGCCAGGACGGAATCGCCGTGCTTTGCCTTTTCCTCGCGGAACATATCCACCAGCACGCCGCGGGCATACGGGTAGCGCACGCGGGTAGGAGAGTAGGTGTACCAGGAAAAGGAGGCGCCGCGCGGGCAGCCGCGGGGCTCGTATTCCGGCATGTCATTGCCGGTGGTGGGGTAATCCACCGCCTGGGACTCCCAGGTGATGACGCCGTCTTTGACGTAAACCTTCCACGAGCATGAACCGGTGCAGTTCACGCCGTGGGTGGAGCGCACCATCTTGTCGAAGGCCCAGCGGTTGCGGTAGAAGACGTCTGCCTGGCGGCCGCCCTTTAAGAAAAGCTGCTGACCAGAATCGGTAGCTTCGCCTTTGCGCAGGTAGGCACCGAGCTTAAAGAGTGGATTTGAGTTGCCTTTTTCGGGCGCGAAGTATGCAGTCATGGGGAATGAAAGCTCCTAATTATCCGGGGAAAGGGGCGTTGGGGCGGGCGTAGTAGATCCACACCAGCACGGTGGTGATGGCGAAGTAGACGGCGCAGCCCCAGAAGAACGTCGGTGCAGACATCATGGAGAGCAAGACACCCGCGACAAACGGGCCGAAGGCGCCGATGGCACCGGTCCAACCGATGACACCGCCTGCTTGGCGCTTGGGCAAAATCATGGGCATCTGCTTAAACGTGCCGGCATTGCCCAGGCCAGTGAAGAAGAAGAAAATGAGCATGGTGCCCAGGAACCACCAGACCTCATCCGGCTCGTCCGGGGTGAGGAAGAAGGTGGCCACGACGGTAAAGATGGTCATGCCCAGGCAGCCAATGAAGGTCCAGATGGCGCCGCCGAACTTATCGCACAGCGGGCCCCACAGCGCGCGGACGAGCGCGCCGATGAGTGGTCCCAGGAAGGCGTAGCTCGCGCCGGCAGGGAGGTTATCGTAGGTGCCGGCAAATTCGGAGCCTTCGCCGAAAATCTGGTTAATAAGCAGCGCGGTTTGCGCCGCGAAGCCGGAAAATGCGCCAAAGGTCATGAAGTAGACGACGGTAAGAATCCAGGTGTTCTTATTGCCAAAGATGTCCATCTGTTGGCGGAAATTCGCCTTCACGGGAACGTCCTTGAGCAGGGTCCACGCGAGGAATGCGCCGACGATGGCCCACGGCACCAGGAAGATGGCGGGGTTGTGGACAAAGATTTCGCCGTCATCGGTGCGCTGCGGGGCGACAAAGCCCACGCCCAGCAGGGTAAAGCCCATGAGCCATGGGGCGACCAGCTGGATAAAGGAGATACCGAAGTTACCGATGCCGGCCTGGATACCCAGCGCGGTACCGGACAGGCGTTTGGGGAAGAAGTAACCGGTCGAGGGCATGAATCCGGAGAACACGCCGCCACCGATGCCGGAGAGGAAGGCGAGGGTCAGCAGCCACCAGTATGGGGTGGAGGAGTCTTGCACCGCGAAGAACCAACCCAGCATGGGGATGATAAATAGCAGCGACGAGCTGAAGACGAGCTTGCGCGTGCCCAGGATGGGCGGCAAGAACATGAAGATGAGGCGGAAGATACCGCAGGCCAATCCGGGGATGGCGGTCAGCCAGTAGAGCTGGCTGCGGGATAAGTCGAAACCGATCTGGTTCAACTGTGGGGCAATTGCCGATACGAGGTACCAGGTGGCAAAGCCAATGATAAGGACAAATGTGGAGATCCACAGCGTGCGCCAGGCAATTTTAGAGTCCCAGTGGTCAGAATCTTCTGGATCCCAACCTTGGATGACTTTGCCTGAGGTATCAAGAGCAGTCATGATTTCCTCACAGGTAGTAGGTCGTTCGACTCCTCAATTTACCGGCGACTATGCTCGAACAGGTAAATAAAAACGGTAAAATCCGTATCTAATTACGGCATACAAATGTTGCGTAATTCTTGATCGATTCCGATATCGCAGGTTAGCCCCATGTCCCAAGTGTGTTGGTATCGAAAACTGAATAATGTGATATTAACCACACTCCACAATGGGAAAGGAATGAGACTTATGCCCCAAAGGAAGGCACAGATAATCGTCAGCTCGGACCGCATTTTGTCCGGGGAAAAACCGAACCGCGCCGGGGAGAAAGCGGCAGAAATCCTGCGCACCCACGACATCGATGTCGCGCCACCGAGCATCGTGCCGGAGGGCTATACGCCAGTCGACGACGCGCTGCGCACCGCCGTGGATACCGGCACCGATATCGTCGTGGTCATCGGCGGCACTGGCATCGGGGCGACGAACCTGACCCCAGAGGTCACCGAGCGCTATATCAAGGCCCGCCTCTACGGCCTGGAGACCCAGGTGCTCCTGCGCGGGCTCGGGTCCTCGCCCAAGGCGGGCCTCTCCCGCGGGATCATTGGCATGACCGACCACGGCGGCGGCAGCCTCATCATCAATTGCGCCTCATCCACCGGCGCCGTCGCAGATGCCCTTGGGGTTATTGCGCCGCTGCTTGCCGATGTCTTCCGCTCCCGCGGCGAATAATCTCTCTCACCCCTCCCCGTAACCCGCCCTTCGCGCTCACGGGGTGGGTGGAGTGTGGCTAGATTAGCCGCGCCGGTGAGCGCGAAGGGCGGGGTGTGGCGGAATGGCCTGCAATTCGGCAGGGGTATCGTAATCGCGCTCGGCGCCGGTGCCGGCCACCTCGACGAAATCGGCGCCGCGGATAAGCCTGCGCACGGAGACATTGCGGGTCGACTCCAGCGCGCCCAAGCGCTCAAAGAGCGCAGCGGTATGCCACAACGAACACAGCGGTTGTAAGTACCCATCCGCGGCGCGGGTAATCGCGGCACCGGCGGTGGGCGCGGCGTTTAAGGCGTTATCAAGGCATGGCAGCAGCTGTGGGGAATCGGGCGCATCCACCGCGAAGAGCGCCAGGCGGTCGCACTGGGAGAGTGCGCGCGCCCCGGTCTCGATGCCGGCGACGGGGCCGCCGAAAAGTGGGGACTCGCACACCTGCGGCAGGCCGAGGTAATACGGGGAGATAACAATAGACGGCATGCCATAGGGAAGCTGGTGCCGCAGGCGATCCACCAGGCGCAGGCCAAAGGCGCGCACCTGTGCCTTATCGGCCCCGCCCATGCGGCGCGATTGCCCGCCGGCCAGAATGATCGCGCCGTCCATTAAGCCTCCGGGAGGGTCCTAGACCAATCGCCGGAGCGGCCGCCCGATTTCGCCACGATGCCGCACCGGCGGATAAAGGCGGAGCGATCAACGCCCTTGACCATGTCAATGAGCGCTAAGGCGGCAACGTTGACCGCGGTCAGCGCCTCCATTTCCACGCCGGTGCGGTCGGCGGTGCGCACGGTGGCGGTGATCTTCACGTGGGTATCGGCAAGCTCAAGATCTACCGCGCAGCCGTGCACGCCAATGGTGTGGGCGAGTGGCAGGAGTTCTGGAACCTTCTTTGCCGCGGAAATGCCGGCGATGCGCGCGACCGCCAGCACGTCGCCCTTGGGTACGGTGCCCTCGCGCAGCGCGGTCATGACCTCCGGGGAACAGGCGACCTCGCCCTCGGCGGTGGCGGTGCGCACGGTTGGCTGCTTCTCGGTCACATCGACCATGTAGGCGGTGCCGGCGGAATTGAGGTGGGTAAACTCCATAGAAAATTCTCCTCTTTAATACAGATAGACGGTGGTCTCTTCGCCCGCGGCGGGGGCAGGTCCATCGATGATGCAATACCCATTCGTACCTGCCAGCGAGACCACCCGGTGGCTGCCGCGGCTTAACGCGCCAGTAATCCTGGGTTTTCCCGCAAAGCTGACGGTGACCGGAACGATACAGGGGCGCGTGTGTGCAGGTGGCAGCGGTACCGCGACCTCCGCGCGCAGTTGGACGGCCTCCCGCGGGTGCGGCTGGCCCGATAAGGCGGCGATAAGCGGGCGGGC
The DNA here is from genome assembly GCF_030515985.1 of Corynebacterium accolens. Next base: position 146,136 of record NZ_CP100376.1, read on the forward strand.
ATAGAGCTGGAAACCGACGAACGCCGCCACCGGATTGCCCGGCAGCGAGAGCACCGGAACGCCCCGCCACGTGCCGATGCCCTGCGGCGCGCCCGGCCGCTGATGAACGTGCCCGAACCACGAATCATCGCCCGTGCCCAGCACCCCGTGCACCACGTCAAAGGCGCCGGTCGATACCCCGCCGGAGGTAATGATGAGATCGTGGGATTCGGTGAGCTCATCAAGCAGCCGGGATAACTCCGCGGGGTCGTCGCCGACGTGGGAGTAGGACTCCGTGTAGGCAAGGGAGGCGAGCATCGGTCCATTGGAATCCGGCAGGCGCCCTGGGGAAAGCTCGTCCGGATACGGGGATAGCTCATTGCCGGAAGAAATCACCGCGATGCGCGGGCGCCGGTAAGCCTCCACGGAATAGATTCCGGTGGAAATAAGCGCTGCGATCACGGCGGCATTCGCGGTGATCCCAGCCGTAGCAACGATGATGCCTGGCTGTATATCTTCGCCTGCGGTGCGGATATGCGATTTTGTGGGCGCGGCGGTGATGGTGACCTCGCTCGGCAACTGTGTGGGCCCAGGCGGGACGGTGGTGTCTTCTACTGGGACGACGATTAAGCCAGTGGCATCACCCACCGGCGCGCCGGTCATGATGCGAACGGCCTGGCCGGCGGGAACTTCTTGGGCGGTAGCCCCAGCGGGGACATCGCCTGCTACCGGCAGCGTCCACGGGCCTGGGCCCGTGCCCGAAATATCAGTGGCGCGGACGAGGAAGCCATCCATCGCGGAATTGGCAAACGGCGGGACGGGAAAACGCGCGGTGGCATCCTCCGCCAATACCCGGCCGCGCAGCGCTGGGCCCACGGGAACGGACTCTGCGCGCGGGGCCGGCGCCAGCGCCAGAACCGCGGAAAGGTGCTCAGAAATGGAACGCGATGCGGACATAAATTATTAGATTAGCCGCCAATGGCAGACATGGGACGATCCGGCTGCAAAAAGCCTTCATCATCAATGCCGTGGCCCGGTTTCTTCGTCCACATTTCCCCGGCCCATGCCTCCATCAACTCCTCATCGCTGGCGCCGGAGCGCATGAGATCCCGCAATTGGGTTTCGGAATTGCCAAAGAGGCAGTTGCGCACGGCGCCATCGGTGGTAAGCCGGGTGCGGTCGCAGTCGCCACAGAAGGGATGGGTCACGGAGGCGATAATGCCCAGCTTGCCGACGGTGCCATCGGGGGCGATAGTATCCCATAACGCGGCCGGGGCCGATCCGCGCGGCTCACGCGCAGGGCGCATGGAAAAGTGGTCTTGGAGCCTGAGCAAAATATCATCGGCGGTGACCATGTCTTCGCGGCGCCATTTTTCGCGCGGGCCGAGTGGCATCTGCTCGATAAAGCGCAGCTGGGCACCCTGGTGCAGGGCATAGTCCGCCAGCGGGACGATATCTTCCTCATTGACGCCGGGCATGACCACGGCATTGATCTTGACGGGATTTAATCCGGCATCCGCTGCGGCGGCGATGGCCTCGAGCACGTGGGATAGGCGGTCTCGGCGGGKGRGKGCGGCATAGCGCTGAGGRTCGATGGKATCCAGCGAGATATTGATGCGGTCGAGCCCAGCGTCAGCGAGCTTTGCAGCGCGCTTTTCCAAGCCCAACCCATTGGTGGTCAGTGCCGTGGACGGTGCGATGCCTTCATCCGTTGTGAGTTCCTTGGTGGCGGCGATGATATCCGCCAAGGATTTGCGCAGCAGCGGTTCGCCGCCGGTAAAGCGCACCTGGCGGATGCCGAGCTTTTCCACGCCGAGGCGGATAAGCCGGATGATTTCATCATCGGACAGCGTTTGCTGCGTGGGCATCCACTCTAAGCCTTCGGCCGGCATGCAGTACGTGCAGCGCAGGTTGCAGCGATCCGTAAGCGACACGCGCAGGTCGCGGGCCCTGCGGCCGTAGCGATCAACCAAGGCGCGGGTGCCGTCGCTTGCGGCGGCAGGTAAGTCCTCCGGCGGCTGCGACCGGCCCACGGTGGGCAGGGGCAGGGAGACCGCTGAAGAAGAAGGCGTTGGTGAAGTCATTGCTGCCAGTTTAAGAGTGGGGAACAAGGTACACCAAGCTACAACGCCACCTGGCCGGGGATTATTCCTCGTTTTCCCGGTTAAAATCGCTTTCGTCGATATCGTCAAGGCGCTGGGCTTCACCCGGGCCCTTGAGGCGGATGATGTTGTAATCGCCTTCGGCCAAGTGGGCGCGCAAATCCTTCTTATCGAACTTGCCCACTGACGTCTTATCGATGGATTTTACGAAGGTCCAGTACTCCGGCAGCATCCAGCTGGGCAATTCCTTGCGCAGGCTCTGGCGCAACTTTTCGGCGGTCTCGATGGTGGGCGAGGCCTGCTCGCCCAAGACGGTGACGGCAAGGGGGCGTTCCACCCATTGCTTATCGGGGTAGCCGATCACCGCGGCCTCCACCACATCGGAATTGGCCATGATGAGGTTTTCCAGCTGCACCGAGTAGATCCACTCGCCGCCGGAGCGGATGACATCGCGGGCGCGGTCCTCAACGGTGAGGAAGCCGTCCTTCGTCACGGAACCGACATCGCCGGTGCGCAACCAGCCATCCGCGGTGAACTTGGATTCCGCGGCCTCGACCGGCTTGCCGCGAAACTCGGAAGCCACCTCGCCCGGCTCGGCGGTGGGRGAATGATAATAAGAACCGGTCACGAGGTTGCCGCGCACCTGGAGCTCACCGGCATTTCGGTCGGTCTTGGATACCACTTGGCCATCATTGACCACGCGGTACTGCAGCGATGCGGCAATCTTGCCCTGGGAGATGCGATATGCCCAGCGGGTATCGCCGGAGGCACCCTGCGGCGGGCGGGCGACGCTGCCGACCGTCGAGGKTTCGACCATGCCCCAGACGTGGACGACGTCGACACCGTAATGCTCCTCCCACATCTTGATAAGCTGCGGCGGCACAGGTGAGCCGCCGGCGTAAATTTCCGTCAGCGTCATGCGCTCAGGCGGATTGTGCATGTAGTGCACGAAGAGCTGGATCCAGATGGTGGGCACGCCGTGGGCCACGCGGGGCGACGTGGCCGCGATGACCTTGGCAAGGGTGGGGGCGGAGACATCGGCATCGGGAAGCACGAGCGGGGTACCCGTCATGAAACAGGTAAAGGGAACGCCCCAGCTCAGCACGTGATAGATGGGAATGCAGCACAGGAAGGTCTCACCGTGGGTAATGCACAGCGAATCCGAGGAACGCAGCTGCATGGCCTCGAGGTAGAGCGAGCGGTGGGAGTATAAAACGCCCTTCGGCGCGCCGGTGGTGCCGGTGGAATAGCACAGTGCGGCGGCGGTGCGTTCATCGAGCTCGGGCCAATCGTAGATGGTGGAGCGGCCATCCAGCAGCGCCTCGTAGGAATAAAACTCGATGCCGCGCGGGAAATGATGGGCAAAGCGCTGCGGCGATTGGGAGCCGGTAAAAATAACCGAATGCACGGAAGGCGCGCCGTTTAAAACCGTGCCCAACTGCGGGGCGAGCCGGGGATCGCACACGATGACGGAGACCTCAGCGTGGCTAATGATGTGCCGGATCTGGTCATTCATCAGCTGCTTATTCAGTGGGGTGAAAACCGCACCCTTGCAGGCGGAACCAAACATGACCTCGAGGTGTTCGGCGCAATTCCACATAAAGCTGCCCACCCGCTGATCGCCGGTAATACCGAGGTCATCGTGCAAAACATGGGCAAAGGCGGCCGCGCGGGCGGCGATATCGCGGAAGGTGACCTTTTCTGCGGGGCCAAACTCGGATCCGGTGCCCTCGCCGTGCCAGGTGGTAACAGTGGTATTGCCGTGCACTGACGCGCCGTATTCCAAAATACGGGTTAGAGACAGGGGAATATCCATCATCGTGGAAAGCATGCTTCCACTGTAGCGGTGTCCAAGTACTCACGGTGTAGCTAATGCGCTATACTTGCTTTCGACTGATAGGAAAGCGGGAAAATCTTCCCAGTCCTATGCAATCGGGCCCAGTGACAGGTCCCATTGTTAAACATTGCCCACAGTCGTTTCTTGAATTCTTCCGCCCCCGCGTACGAGCTACAAGGGGGAATTCCCATACGGTAACCGGAAGAGGCCTCATGCTTATTGCCCGGCAGGGTGCGCTCGCACCTTGGCACGAGGGCGAGAAGATAAGAAAAATACACATCGGCTTCCAGTGCACCCGCCCAAGCTTCCCCGAAATGGGGGAGGGCGGATCCCAACTATGGACCTGGTCAAGCAACGAAAGGATATCCGTGAGCGATACGGACAACACCGCGGCACAGGATCTCGCATCCCTGAAGCTGCCGGAATTGCGCAAAATGGCCGCTGAGCGCGGCCTTCGCGGCGTCTCTGCCCTGCGCAAAGGGGATCTCATCACCGCTATTAAGACCGGTCAGGTTCCCCCAAAGGCGAAGGCAAAAATAGAGCAGGCAGAAAAGGCCGAGAAGGCCGAGAAACCCGCTAAGGATGCGGCGCCTGCCAAGCAGAAAGATAAGCCGTCTAAGAAAGACGATCGCGGCGAGAGCGATAACGGCAAGTCCAGCGACCAGCAGGACAATCGCGACAAAGACCGCAAGGACAACGGCGACGACCAACGCTATGAAYCGSGGYCGCRGGCCCGTCGBGCCCGCCGCAACCGCGCCCGCCGCCAGGAGCGTCAAGAGCAGGACGATAATAACCGCGGCGAGAATAACCGGAGTGACAACAACCGGGGCGAGGGACAGAACCAGAATCGTCACCAGGATCGCCGCGATGACTCCCAGGATGGCTCCGATAACCAGAGAGACAAGCAGGGCGAGAAGAACGGCGAWAATAATCMCCGTAAWAAYCGCAATGACGATAAWAATTTTGMCCGSGGCAACCGCCGKGGCCGCCGCAACCGCCGGAACCGCCGGGGTGGCCGGGGCAATAATGATAACCACGGCGGCGGCAATGACCTGCAGGTGCGCGAGGGCGATGAGCTACAGGCAGTCGGCGGCATCTTGGATGTCGTAGACAATAACGTCGCCTTCCTGCGCACCACTGGGTACCGCGCGGGCGACGCGGATGTCTTTGTTAATAAAAACATCGTGCGCCGGCTGGGCTTGCGCTCTGGTGATGCTATTACCGGTCAGGTCAAGGTGGCTGGGCCTMCCCMCMCCCACGGCAAKGGCCGCAACCGCCGCAAGTACAACCAGTTGGTGCAGGTCGATACCGTCAATGGGATCGATCCTGAAGAGGCTAAGCAGCGCCCGCACTTTAATAAGCTGACACCGCTGTATCCCAACCAGCGACTGCGCTTGGAAACGGATCCGAAGATCCTGACCACCCGCGTCATCGACCTGATCATGCCGATTGGTAAGGGCCAGCGCGCGCTCATCGTCTCGCCGCCGAAGGCCGGTAAGACCACGATTTTGCAAAATATCGCGAATGCGATTGCCACCAATAACCCCGAGTGCTACCTCATGGTCGTGCTGGTGGATGAGCGCCCCGAAGAGGTCACGGATATGCAGCGCTCGGTGAAGGGCGAGGTCATTTCTTCCACCTTTGACCGCCCGCCCTCAGAGCACACCTCCGTCTCCGAGCTGGCCATCGAGCGCGCCAAGCGCTTGGTGGAGCAGGGCAAGGACGTCGTGGTGCTGCTGGATTCCATTACTCGCCTGGGCCGCGCCTACAACAACTCCTCCCCGGCATCGGGCCGCATCCTGTCCGGTGGTGTGGACTCCAATGCGCTCTACCCGCCAAAGCGCTTCTTGGGCGCTGCCCGCAATATCGAAGAGGGCGGTTCGCTGACCATCATCGCCACCGCGATGGTGGAGACCGGTTCTACTGGCGATACCGTCATCTTCGAGGAATTCAAGGGTACGGGCAACGCAGAGCTGAAGCTGGACCGCGGGATCTCGGAACGCCGCGTATTCCCGGCGGTGGATGTCAACCCCTCTGGTACCCGCAAGGACGAGCTCCTGCTGGTGCCTGAGGAGGCGCGCATTATGACCAAACTGCGCCGCATCCTGTCGGCCCTGGATTCCCACCAGGCAATTGACCTGTTGATCAAGCAGCTTAAGAAGACCCGCTCGAATGGCGAGTTCCTCATGCAGGTGGCTTCTTCTGCACCAATGGCTGCGGATAAGGACGAGGAAGACTATGTCTAATCAAGTTTCCATGGTTGATGACATTGTGTCGGAATACCAGGGTATTGAAATGCAGATGGGTGACCCAGAAACCGCCGGCGATCAGCAGGCTTTTCGCAAGCTATCCAAGCGGTACGCGGAGCTGCGCCCCATCATCAAGGTCAACGAGGAGCTGACCCAGGCGCGCGAGGATCTCGCGGACGCCAAGGAGATGGCTTATGAAGACCACGACTTCCAGGAAGAAGCGGACCGCCTAGCAGCGTCCGTGGAAGAGCTGGAAGAAAAGCTGGCAGACCTGCTCGCCCCGCGCGATGAGCAGGACTCGGAAGACATCATCATGGAGATCAAGGCCGGCGCCGGCGGTGAAGAGGCCGCGCTCTTTGCCGGCGACTTGGCCCGCATGTATGAGCGTTTTGCCGATAAGATCGACTTTAAGTGGGAGGTCTTGGGCCTTAACGAGTCCGATTTGGGCGGCGTGAAGGACATGACCATTTCCTTCCGCGCTAAGTCTCCGACGCGCGATGGCGCGTGGTCCGTCTTCAAGTTTGAAGGCGGCGTGCACCGCGTGCAGCGCGTGCCGGTCACGGAATCGCAGGGCCGCATTCAGACTTCTGCCGCTGGCGTGCTGGTGTACCCAGAGCCGGAAGAGGTGGAATCGGTCAATATCGATGACAAGGATATCCGCGTCGATGTGTACCGCTCCTCCGGTAAGGGTGGTCAGGGTGTGAACACCACCGACTCCGCGGTGCGCATTACCCACCTGCCCACGGGGCTCATCGTTACCTGCCAGAAGGAACGTTCGCAGATCCAGAACAAGGCCCGCGCCCTGCAGGTGCTGCAGGCCCGCCTGGACCAGATGGAACGCGAGGCCCGCGAGGCCGAGGCTGGCGAGCAGCGCGCCTCCCAGGTGCGCACCATGGACCGCTCCGAGCGCGTGCGCACCTACAACTGGCCCGAAAACCGCATCACGGATCACCGCATTGGCTACAAGGCCAATAACCTGGATTCCGTGTTGAACGGCGATATGCAGGATCTCATCAAGGCCCTGCAGGACCAAGAGCGCGCCGAGCGCCTTGAGGCCGAGGGGTAATCGCGGTCGATGAAATCGTACGGTGAGGCGCTGCGCCATGGGGTGCAGCGCCTTCGCGTTGCTGGAGTAGGAAGCCCCGAGTGGGATACGCGGATCCTCATCTCCCACCTCATTCACTGTGGGCATTTGGATATTCCGCTGCATGAGCCGCCCATGCCCGGCTTTGACATAGCCTTCCAGGCGCTATTGCGCAGGCGGGAACAGCGCGAGCCGCTGCAATACGTGCTGGGTACGGCGTGGTTTGGGCCCTTGGAATTGAAGGTGGGCCCAGGCGTATTCATCCCGCGCCCGGAAACGGAGGTGATGGCGGACTGGGCGGTCCACCACGCCCCCGGCCCGCGCATGGTGGATTTGTGCTCGGGCTCGGGCGCGCTGGCGCTCTACCTGCAGCATTACGTACCACAGGCGGAGGTTAAGGCAGTAGAGCTTTCCGATGCCGCCCTCGAGTTCACCCGCGCCAATACTCTCGGCACCGGGATAGAGGTGGTGCAGGCGGACGCGACCGACAGCCAGACTCTGGCGGACTGGGATGGCACGGTCGATCTCGTGGTGAGCAACCCGCCATACGTTCCGGAAGATCCGAACCTGCAACCGGAGGTATATCACGATCCGCACGTGGCCGTCTTCGGCGGCGATGACGGCATGGGAGTAATCCGCGGGTTGATTCCCACCATCGCCAGGCTATTGCGGCCCGGTGGGGTCATGGCGATTGAACACGACGATACGACTGGCGATGCCGTGCGCGATGCGGTGGGTGACCACGGCGGCTTTTCCCATATCGCTCCGCTTAAGGACTTAACAGGCACGCCGCGCTTTATTACCGCACAGCGCGCGGTAGACTAAGGCATCACCGTCGGGCAAGAAGGGGATAATTGATGCAAGGAAAAATTTATAATTGCGCCGATGACACCGAGCGTGAGGAAGGCGTGAGCATCGCCACCAAGGCCGCCAAGTCTGGGCGGCTCGTGGTCATGCCCACCGATACGCTGTACGGTTTGGGCTGCGATGCCTTCGATAATGACGCGGTAGCCAATCTACTTGCCACTAAGCAGCGTGGGCCGGATATGCCGGTTCCCGTGCTCGTCGGCTCCTGGAACACCGTTCGCGGCCTCGTCGCCTCGTATCCCGATTCCACCCGTGACCTCGTTGAAGCCTTTTGGCCAGGCGGACTATCCATCGTCGTGCCGCAGGCCCCGTCCCTGCCGTGGAACTTAGGTGATACCCGCGGTACCGTCATGCTGCGGATGCCCCTTCACCCGATTGCCATCGAGCTTTTGCGCGAGGTGGGGCCGATGGCGGTCTCTTCTGCCAATATTTCTGGACACCAACCGCCGACGACCGCGCAAATGGCCAAGGCTCAACTGGGCAAGGCCGTCACCGTGTATTTGGACGGGGGAGAAACGGACATCGGCAAGCCCTCGACCATCATTGACCTCGCCGGTGACCATCCATACCTGCTGCGGGAGGGTGCATTATCCGCAGAGGAGATCGGTGAGGTCCTCGGCGTCTCGGCTGACTCGTTGCGCACCCGGCCCCAAGGATAGAAGGAGCATTTCGCGTGAGCGGCACTGGCGTACCGCTGCGCGAGTTGGCCTTGGTCATCCTCGTTGCAGCGACATTTACCTACCTGACCACCGGCGTGGTGCGATCCTTTTTGGTCCGCACAGGCCGGGTGGCAGAAATTCGCCTGCGCGATTCCCACTCTCAGCCCACGCCCCGCATGGGCGGGCTCGCCATGTTTACCGGCTTCGGCGCGGCGATATTCCTCGCAGCCCAGCTTCCAGCCTTGACTCGCGGGTTCATGCCCGTCACCCCGGAAATGAGCGCGGTGATGTGGGCGGCGCTGGCCATCGTGCTTGTTGGCGTTGCCGATGACTACCTAGAGCTCGGCGCCCTCATCAAGCTTTTTGGGCAGCTCTTTGCCGCCGCGCTCATGAGTGGCCTGGGCCTGACGTGGACGTTGCTTTTCATCCCCTTCGGTGGCGGGACCACGGTAGTGCTCGACCAGATTCAAAGCACCCTGCTTACCGCGTTTTTCACCGTGCTCCTTATCAATGCCATCAACTTCGTCGACGGCCTCGATGGCCTCGCAGCAGGACTTGGGCTTATCGCCGGTGGCGCCATCTTGGTCTTTTCGCTCACCGTTCTGCATGACCAGGGCGGGGCGGTATCGGCGTATCCACCCGCTATCATCAGCGCTGCGTTGGTGGGGATGTGTGCGGGCTTTTTGCCCCATAACTTTGAACCCTCGCGAATCTTTATGGGCGATTCCGGCTCCATGCTCATCGGGCTCTTGCTCGCCGCGGCTTCTACTTCGGCCTCGGGCAAGATCAATATGTCGCTCTACGGCACCGTGGACATGGTGGCGCTTATGTCACCCATCCTCGTGGTGATCGCAGCGGTGTTTATTCCAGTCCTAGACCTTGTCTGGGCGGTTATTCGTCGCCTGTCTCAGGGCCGTTCGCCATTTTCTGCGGATAAGGCGCATATCCACCATCGCTTGTTGTCGTTGGGGCATACGCACCGGCGCACTGTGCTCGTGTTGTACCTCTGGGTATCCGCGGTGGCCTTCGGTGCGGTGTCTTTTTCCATCGTGCCGGCTCCAGTAGCGATCGGCCTGTCCATCACGGCATTATTGGTTGCCTTTGGTGCGACCTTGATCCCACTGCGGCAGGGCAAGATTGGCCTCCGGTCATCGGATGATTGCGTATTGCATGACTCTCCGAGCGCGTGATGTAGGGTGAATGTCCGTGAGTGACACAACGGAAAATGTTAATTTCGATGACCCGCGCGTGCCGCTGCAGCGCGCCGTAAAGAAGGGGGCTACCGCCCTCGGCATCTTTACCATCATTTCCCTCGCCGTCTGGGGCGGGGCACAAGGTGTCGCCGGGCTCTGGGGCGTTATCGTCGGCGCTGCCCTCGGCGGCGGCTTTGTCTTGTTTACCGCTTTATCGGTCCTTTTTACCGCGAACTCGACGCCCTCAACCACCATCGCGGTGGTATTGGGCGGCTGGCTTATCAAGCTGATCGTGCTTATCGGCGTGCTGGCCATTATCCGGGACATGGATTTCTATGACACCTGGGCGCTTTTTCTTACTGTCGTCGTCGCACTCATCGTTACCTTAGGCTCCGAAGTCTGGGCCGTGGTTACCTCTCGGGTCACCTACGTGTCCTAACCCGCGCCCACATTAGGGCTTAGCCGTCGCGCACTGGGGTGGTGCGCGGCGGCCTTTTTATGCCTGCATGCTGGCATTAATGGCAGGCCGCCACCCCCGAGGAGGTGTGTTGGCTTGGGGGTGTGATCAAATGCACGTTTGTGAATTAGGCAGGAATAGCGCGGTTTTGTCTGCCAAAAGACGGATATGGCGGTATCGGGKGTGGSTTATGGGGCCCCCMCGTGCGAAAACTGTCGATCCAGCTGATACGATTTGCTTCGGGTTACCGCGGGGTTAAGTGTTGCGCTTTTATCCTGCACGGTAAATCCCTGTCTTGTTCACGCTGATGTGCGACGGAGTCCGTGTTCAAGGCAGAGAGTTTGAGACGTCCATCGCACCACAGAAGCCAGCTATTGGCTGTGTGGCCCGAACACGGGAGAGAACGCTGAGCGTTACAACATTGGCTATGAAAGGGCACTTCCATACGCCCGATCTAGGTGAAGAATTCTTCCCGGGGCAAATTGATGCCGACCATCTGTTTTTCGGTGACTTCGCCGACGGATGGTTCGCGCTTGATCGCCTGATGCTGATTCGCATTTTGATGACGCTAATTGTGGTGATCCTTTTCTGGGCTGCCTTTAAGAACCCTAAGTTGGTTCCTTCTGGCATTCAGAATGTGGGCGAGAACGCGGTCGACTTCGTCCGCGTCCACATCGCCGAGGACATTTTGGGTAAGAAGGAGGGAAAGCGATTCCTGCCAATTATCGCTAGCATCTTCTTCGCGGTTCTGTTTATGAACGTCGCGACCGTTATTCCGGGACTTAACGTCTCGCCCAACGGTCGTATTGGTATGCCAATTGTGTTGGCAGCCGTTTCGTACATCGTCATGATTTACGCCGGCGCCAAGCGTTACGGCTTTGGTAAGTTCATTCGCTCCTCCGTAGTGATTCCGAACTTGCCACCGGCATTGCACCTCTTGGTGGTACCGATTGAGTTCTTCTCTACGTTCATTCTGCGACCGGTTACCCTTGCAATTCGTCTCATGGCGAACTTCCTTGCTGGACACATCATCCTGGTTCTTCTCTTCTCTGCTACGAACTTCTTCTTCTGGCAGCTAAATGGTTGGACCGTCCTGTCTGGGCTAACCGTGGTCTTGGGCTTGGCTATGAGCCTGTTCGAGATTCTGGTTATCTTCTTGCAGGCGTACATCTTCGCTTTGTTGACGGCGGTGTACATCGAGTTGTCCTTGCACGCTGATTCGCACTAAGGACGAGGTCGACGAGCGCGACCGAGTAATCCACCTAATTACACAACACTGACATTCGGTCCGGTTCGGACTGAAGATTTTTACGAAAGGGAACGACTTTCACCATGAACGAAATCATTCTGGCACAGGATGCTGCTACGACGTTCGAAGGCTTCGGCACCATCGGCTACGGCCTGGCTGCTATCGGCCCAGGTATCGGTATCGGCATCGTTGCCGGCAAGACCGTTGAGGCTATGGCTCGCCAGCCGGAGATGGCCGGCCAGCTGCGTACCACCATGTTCCTGGGTATCGCCTTCACCGAGGCCCTGGCCCTTATCGGCCTGGTTGCCGGCTTCCTGTTCTAAAAGTACGAGTTTTCCAAACCGAAACTTTTAAGACGGGAGACCTATGAATAACGTCGTTTATATGCTTGCAGCAGAGGGCGAGGAGAACCCAGGTTCGGGTAGCTTCTCCGTTCTTCTGCCCAAGAACTATGACATTTTCTGGTCTTTGCTGTGCTTCATCGTAATTCTCTGGTTGTTCTGGAAGTTCGTGCTTCCTCGTTACACCAAGTTGCTCGAAGAGCGTGAAGACCGGATTGAGGGCGGCATGAAGCGCGCTGAGGCCCAGCAGGCCGAGGCCAAGGCTGCTCTAGAAAAGTACAATGCTCAGCTGGCTGATGCCCGCGCAGAGGCAGCCGAGATCCGCGAGCAGGCGCGCGAGCGCGGCAAGCAGATCGAGGCTGACGCGAAGAGCCAAGCGGAAGAGGAATCCCGCCGCATCGTCGCCAATGGCGAAAAGCAGTTGGAAGCTTCTCGTGCGCAGGTTGTTACTGAGCTGCGTTCCGAAATGGGACAGAACTCCATCAACTTGGCAGAAAAGATTCTGGGCGGCGAGCTTTCTGACGCCTCCAAGAAGTCCTCTACCATCGATGGCTTTTTGTCCGAGCTCGACTCTGTGGCACCGGCCGGAAAGTAGGCAACTATGAAGGCAGCTAGCCGCGAAGCACTCGCGAACTCACAATCCCGTGTGGATGAAATCCTCGCTGGCGATAAGAACGTCGCTAGTGCAGTCCAAGCGGGCCTGGATATCTTTGAGGTCGCCGACGTTTTGGATGGGGACCGCGAATTGCGCGTGTCCTTCATCGACGTTGCAGCCCCGGCTGAAGCACGCAAGTCCTTGGCCGAGAATCTCTTTGGCTCCAAGATTTCTGCCGGTGCACTGAGCATCCTGCAGGAAGCTGCGGCGAACCAATGGTCTTCGCCGAAGGACTTCGTCAACGGGCTTGTATCCTTGGGCCGCCGCGCATTGCTGCGCGCAGCCGAGGCGCAGGGCCAATTGGGCCAGGTCGAAGACGAGCTTTTCCGCTTGGCCCAGATTCTGGACCGCGAGGGCGAGCTTACCCAGCTGCTTTCCGATCGAACTGCTGAATCCGCACGCAAGCGCGGATTGCTGGCAAACGTGCTCTACGGCAAGGTGACGATGTTTACTGAGGCGCTCGCGCTGCAGGCCATCAGCCGCCCAGAGCAGAACCCGATTGATGACGTAGCCGGATTGGCCGATACTGCAGCAGCCCTGCAGGATCGCACCATCGCGCGCGTTGTCGCTGCGGGTGAATTGAATGAAGGCCAGCAGGCAGTACTCGCTGAGAAGCTGGGCAAAATTTATGGTCGTGCGATGTCCATTCACTCTGAGGTTGACACCAGCCTCCTCGGTGGCATGCGCATCCGCGTCGGCGATGAAATCATTGACGGCTCGACGGCAGGCAAGATTGCCCGCTTCCGTGCCCAGATGGTGTAGCCGAAACGACAGAAACGATTTAAGTAAGTGCTGGAAGATACTACCGAGAGCAGGAAGAACATGGCGGAGCTGACGATCTCCTCCGACGAGATCCGTAGTGCGATTGCGAACTACACCTCGAGCTACTCCGCGGAGGCCTCCCGTGAGGAGGTCGGCGTGGTCATTTCGGCAGCTGACGGTATTGCGCAGGTTTCTGGCCTGCCATCCGTTATGGCGAATGAGCTGCTCGAGTTCCCCGGCGGCGTAATTGGCGTCGCACAGAACCTTGACACCAACTCCATCGGTGTCGTGGTCCTGGGTAACTACGAGTCCCTCAAGGAGGGCGACGAGGTTAAGAGGACCGGAGAGGTCCTTTCCATCCCCGTGGGCGAGGACTTCCTCGGCCGCGTTATTAACCCACTGGGCCAGCCCATTGACGGCTTGGGCCCAATCGAAAGCGAAGAGGAGCGCGTCCTCGAGTTGCAGGCACCTTCGGTGCTGCAGCGCCAGCCGGTTGAAGAGCCAATGCAGACCGGCATCAAGGCTATCGATGCGATGACCCCGATCGGCCGTGGTCAGCGTCAGCTGATCATTGGTGACCGTAAGACCGGTAAGACTGCGGTTACCATCGATACCATTTTGAACCAGAAGGCCAACTGGGAGTCCGGCGACAAGGACAAGCAGGTCCGTTGTATTTACGTCGCCATCGGCCAGAAGGGCTCGACCATCGCCAGCGTGCGCCGCACTCTTGAGGAGCATGGCGCGCTGGATTACACCACCATCGTGGCGGCCCCGGCTTCTGATTCCGCCGGCTACAAGTGGCTGGCACCATTCTCCGGCGCTGCATTGGGTCAGCAGTGGATGTACCAGGGCAACCACGTCCTGGTCATCTACGATGACTTGACCAAGCAGGCTGAGGCTTATCGCGCAATTTCGCTGTTGCTGCGCCGCCCGCCGGGACGTGAGGCCTACCCAGGTGACGTCTTCTACCTGCACTCCCGTTTGCTGGAGCGCGCTGCCAAGCTTTCCGATGACATGGGTGCCGGCTCTATGACCGCACTGCCCATCATCGAAACGAAGGCGAACGACGTCAGTGCCTTCATTCCGACCAACGTCATTTCCATTACTGACGGTCAGGTCTTCTTGGAGTCCGACCTGTTCAACCAGGGTGTGCGCCCGGCTATTAACGTCGGTGTGTCCGTCTCCCGTGTTGGTGGTGCGGCACAGACCAAGGGTATGAAGAAGGTTGCCGGTAACCTCCGTCTTGACCTTGCTGCATACCGCGACCTGCAGGCATTCGCTGCCTTCGCATCCGACCTGGACGCTGCCTCCAAGGCACAGCTGGAGCGCGGCTCCCGCTTGGTCGAGCTGCTGAAGCAGTCCGAGTCCTCGCCGCAGCCGGTGGAATACCAGATGGTATCCATCTACCTCGCCGAGGCAGGCATCTTCGACGTCGTTCCCGTCGAAGACGTTCGCCGCTTCGAGGCCGAGGTGCACGAGTACCTCAACGCCAATACTCCAGAGGTCTTTGAGCAGATCGCCGGCGGCAAGGCGCTGAGCGATGAGTCCAAGGAAGCACTCGAGGCTGCAGCCAAGGAGTTCGCTCCTACGTTCCGCACCTCCGAGGGCCACAACTTGGGCACCGAAGAGCCTGTAGATCCTTTGGACGAAAATGACGTGAAAAGCACCGAGCTCAACGTCTCCCGGAAGACGGCTAAGTAGAGTTCAGCTCTCGCAATTAACCGTCTATATGAAAGAAGGGAGGAGAAACGATGGCTAATCTTCGCGAATTGCGCGACCGCATCCGGTCCGTGAACTCGACTAAGAAGATCACTAAAGCCCAGGAGCTCATTGCTACCTCGCGCATTACCAAAGCGCAGGCTCGGGTGGAAGCCTCTCAGCCGTACGCGACTGAGCTGACCAATGTTATGAACAGGTTGGCTGCAGCGTCGACGTTAGAGCACCCTATGCTGCGCGAGCGTGAAGACGGCAACGTCGCCGCGATTCTCGTAATCACCTCTGATCGAGGCATGTGCGGTGGCTACAACAACAACGTCTTCAAGAAGGCAGCCCAGCTCAAGGCCCTCCTCGAAAGCAAAGGCTACGAGGTAGTTCGCTACGTCACCGGCAGCAAGGGCATCAGCCACTACAACTTCCGCGAGGAAGAGGTAGCGGGCAGCTGGGATGGTTTCTCTCAGGATCCAACCTGGGAGGGCACCCACGATGTGCGTCGCCACATGATCGATGGCTTCGTTGCTGGTTCGAAGGGCACTACCAAGGGCCGCGAGGGCTTGCACGCGGAAGGTGAAGGCGCAGGTGTTACCGGCTTCGACCAGGTGCACGTGGTCTACACCGAGTTTGAGTCCATGTTGACTCAAACCGCGCGTGCGCAGCAGCTTTTGCCTGTTGAGCCGGTAGTGCAGGGCGAGGAGTACGAGATGGGTGACTCCGCACTGGAGGATCCGGAGCCGACGGAAAACATTTCCGCGGACTTCGAGTTCGAACCGGACGCGGATACCCTGATGGAAGCGCTGCTTCCGCAGTACGTCTCGCGTATCCTGTTTGCTATGTTCTTGGAGGCTTCGGCTTCCGAGTCCGCTGCACGCCGTACAGCTATGAAATCTGCTACTGACAATGCAACCGAGATGGTCAATGACCTGTCTCGCGTGGCCAACCAGGCCCGTCAGGCGCAGATTACCCAGGAAATTTCAGAGATCGTCGGTGGCGCTGGCGCGCTATCTGACAGCGCAGAAAGTGACTAGATTATGACTACAGCTCTGCAAGAGCAGAATGCACAGTCTTCGGCAGTCGCCGGTCGTGTCGTGCGCGTCATCGGTCCGGTGGTGGACGTGGAATTCCCACGCGAGGCACTTCCGACCCTGTACAACGCACTCCACGTCGAGATTAAGCTCGAAGCTGTGGCAAAGACCGTCACCCTCGAGGTCGCGCAGCACCTCGGTGACAACCTCGTTCGTACCGTGTCCATGGCACCTACCGATGGCCTTGTCCGTGGCGCCGAGGTAGTCGACTCCGGAGAGCCTATCTCCGTTCCCGTCGGCGACGTCGTCAAGGGCCACGTCTTTAACGCCCTCGGTGACTGCCTCGACGAGCCGGGCCTCGGCCGCGATGGCGAGCAGTGGGGCATCCACCGCGAGCCACCAGCGTTCGACCAGCTCGAGGGCAAGACCGAGATCCTCGAGACCGGCATTAAGGTCATCGACCTGCTGACCCCTTACGTTAAGGGCGGCAAGATTGGCCTCTTCGGTGGTGCAGGTGTGGGTAAGACCGTCCTGATTCAGGAAATGATTACCCGTATTGCCCGCGAGTTCTCCGGTACGTCGGTCTTCGCCGGCGTCGGCGAGCGCACCCGTGAGGGCACCGACCTCTTCCTGGAAATGGAAGAGATGGGCGTTCTGCAAGATACCGCACTTGTCTTCGGCCAGATGGACGAGCCACCAGGAGTTCGTATGCGCGTGGCCCTGTCCGGCCTGACCATGGCGGAGTACTTCCGCGATGTGCAAAACCAGGACGTGCTGCTGTTCATTGACAACATCTTCCGTTTCACCCAGGCCGGCTCCGAGGTATCCACCCTGCTGGGGCGTATGCCTTCCGCCGTGGGTTACCAGCCAACCTTGGCTGATGAGATGGGTGTGTTGCAGGAGCGCATTACCTCCACCAAGGGTCGTTCCATTACCTCTCTGCAGGCCGTTTACGTGCCTGCCGATGACTACACTGACCCGGCCCCAGCCACGACCTTCGCCCACTTGGATGCGACGACCGAGCTGGACCGTGCCATTGCTTCCAAGGGTATTTACCCAGCAGTGAACCCGCTGACCTCTACCTCTCGTATCCTCGAGCCAGGCATTGTGGGCGAGAAGCACTACGAGGTAGCACAGCGCGTCATCGGTATTCTGCAGAAGAACAAGGAACTGCAGGACATCATCGCCATCCTTGGTATGGACGAGCTGTCTGAAGAAGACAAGGTGACCGTGCAGCGTGCCCGCCGCATCGAGCGCTTCTTGGGCCAGAACTTCTTCGTCGCGCAGAAGTTCACCGGCCTGGAGGGTTCCTACGTGCCGCTGCAGGATACCATCGATGCCTTCGAGCGCATCTGCAACGGTGAGTTTGACCACTACCCAGAGCAGGCCTTCAACGGCTTGGGTGGCTTGGACGACGTCGAAGCTGCATACAAGAAGTTGAACGAGAAGTAGGGAGAGGCACATGGCTGACATCACCGCCGAATTGGTTTCCGTCGAGCGCTCATTGTGGTCTGGTCAGGCCTCCATAGTGACGGCTGAGACCACCGAGGGTGAGATCGGCGTGCTTCCCGGTCACGAGCCTGTGATCGGTCAGTTGATCGACAATGGCGTAGTGACCATCCACCCAGTTGATGGCGCGCGGCGCGTTGCCGCCGTCCAGGGTGGCTTCCTCTCCGTTACCCAGGACAAGATTACCGTCCTCGCTGATTGGGCCATCTGGTCCGATGAGGTGGATGAGGCCCAGGCGGAAGAGGATTCCTCTTCGGCTCATGAGCTCACCAAGTCCCGCGGTGAGGCTGCATTGCGTGCACTTCGCCGCGCAGCAAAGGCTGAATAAACCTTGGATTGGTAGGAGAGGGCAGCAATAGCCGCCCTTCCTGCTCTCAGAAAAGCGCACTGGAATTTATCCGGTGCGCTTTTTCACGTTTTCTTTGCCTTTTCTTATTGGCGCGGAGGCGGAATCAGGCGCTACAATCCAAATAATTGTTCTTTCACTAACCAAGGATGGCGTGTGGAGCCCATGAATTCAACGGTTATCTCGGTGGTCCTGTGGGCCTTAGCGTTGGTGGTACTGCTGGTGGTCTTGCTGGCAGCCCTGCGATTTTTTACTCTGCGCTCGCGCGGAACCGCGGTGTTGTTGCGCTCAATGCCGGCAAAGGATAGCTTTTCTTGGCGCCATGGCGTGCTGCGCTATACCGGAGAAGTTGTTGAATACTTCAAACTGCGCTCCGTATTCCCGCGCTATAACCTGTGGTTTAACCGCCTCGACATCACCATTTTGAACTCTCGTTCTTTGGATGATGACGAGGCTTCTTTTATGTCTGATGCCACCGAGGTGGTGCACTTTAGCACCGGGGACGCGGAATATGAGCTGGCTTCCGATGCCCGCGGAATCATGGCCTTCGAGGCCTGGGTAGAGGCGGCGCCGTCTAAGCGGCAACAGCGCTTTGATTACAAGCAGTTGCGGGAACGCGCCACCCGGCAGTCCAAGCGCCAATAGCAACAGGCTAGGGTAGTACCCATGCGCTTAGTAATCGCCCGTTGTTCAGTTGATTACGTGGGACGGCTCGACGCCCACCTGCCCTTGGCGGACCGCCTGCTCATCGTCAAAGCAGATGGCTCGGTATCGGTGCATGCCGATGACCGCGCGTATAAGCCCCTCAATTGGATGACGCCGCCGTGTACGGTGAGTGAATCCGTCATCGAGGACGTGGATGGCAATGACACCGGCGAGGTGTTGTGGCTAGTTGAAAATCCGAAGGGCGAGCAATTGCGCATTACAATTGCGGAAATCCACGAGGATATCTCCTACGAGATGGGCGAAGACCCAGGCCTGGTAAAGGACGGCGTGGAGGCGCACCTACAGGAGCTTTTGGCCGAAAAGATCGACACCCTGGGCTCCAATTTCACCCTCGTGCGCCGCGAGTATCCCACGGCTATTGGCCCAGTAGACATTATGGCTAAAGATGCCGATAACCGGAACGTTGCCGTGGAGGTCAAGCGCCGCGGTGGCATCGACGGAGTAGAACAATTAACCCGCTACCTTGAGCTATTGAACCGCGATGAATTAATCGCGCCTGTATCCGGCATCTTTGCGGCGCAAGAGATCAAACCACAGGCCCGAACGCTTGCCGAAGACCGCGGCATCCGCTGCGTGGTTTTGGATTACCAGGAGCTGCGCGGACTCGAGTCGAAAGAATTGCGGTTGTTTTAATGCCACGGCGAAATAGGCGAAAACCACAGGAATTCCGGCCACTGCCCAAGGACGGCTCCACCTTCTTTGGCTCGCAGACGGTCGAGGGCCCCAGCTGGACGCACGGGGAGCCGTATATCATGCGGCACATCGGGTCCGCGCGGGCGCAGAAGTTCTATCTTTGCCCGGGGTGTAACCAAAATATTCCGCCTGGGGTTGCCCACATCGTCGCCTGGCCGCGCGATACCGGCAGGCAGGGCGATGACCGCCGCCATTGGCACCGGCATTGCTGGGAGCGAAGGTAGACTTGCGGGCATGATTGTTGCATTTTCAGTAGCACCCGCAGTGGTGGATAATGACTCCGGCGAGATGGCTGATGCCGTGGCGGAGGCGGTCCGCGTGGTGCGGGAATCCGGCCTGCCCAATGAAACCAACGCCATGTTTACCCTTGTAGAAGGCGAGTGGGACGAGGTTTTCGGCACTATTAAGAAAGCCACCGAAGCCGTGCGTGCGGTATCACCGCGCACCTCATTGGTTATTAAGGCCGATATCCGCGAAGGCGTGACGAATCAATTGACAGATAAAGTAGACGCCGTGAATCGTCGTTTAGCTAAGGAGGATTAATGACTTCTGCGAATAATGCTTATGTAGGCGGTGCCCTCGATCTCAGCCAGGTCAAGGCGCGTGCGGAAGCCCGCCAGCAGGCGCAAGAGCAGCCACAGTCTAACGGAGTCCAGCCATTTTTTACCGTCACCGAGGCGAATTTCGAGACCGAGGTGGTGCGCCGCTCCACCGAGGTTCCAGTAGTCGTCCTCATTGGCACCTCGCGCTCTACCCAGTCCGACCAGCTGAAGCAGGACCTGCAGGAATTAGCCGCGGCGGGAAACCTTAGCTTCCTCGTAGGCTACGTGGATGCGGACGCCACTCCACAGGTCGCGCAGGCCTTCGGCGTGAAGAACCTGCCTACCGTGGTAGCCATTGGCGCAGGCCAACCGCTGACCAATTTCGAGGGAGCCCAACCGAAGGAGGCCCTTAAGCAGTGGCTGGATAGCTTGGTAGAAAACGTCGGACCGCAGCTTAAGGGGCTTGAGCCCGCACCGGCCGCAGCGGAGGAGGAAGAAGAGGACGACCCTCGCCTGCAAGAGGCAGAATCCTTCCTGAACTCCGGCGATTTCGACGGCGCGATTAAGGTCTACGAATCCATCTTGGAAGCGGAACCGGATAATACGCAGATTAAGCAGGCGCGGGACACAACGAAGCTTCTCAAGCGGTTGGATCCGGCAAACCAAACCGAGGACCCGATTGCTGCTGCGGATGGGGATAAGGGGGACATCGACAAGCAGATGCGTGCCGCCGATGCCGAAGTCGTCGCAGGTGCCCCAGAAAAGGCCTTCGACCGCCTCATCGAGGCCATGAAGGTTACCGCCGGCGATGAGAAGGCCCAGCTCAGGGAACGCCTACTTGAGCTCTTTGGCCTTTTTGCAGGTAATGACCCGCGCGTTCTTGAAGCGCGCACGAAGCTGGCAAGCGCGCTGTATTAAAGTCGGCGGAGCTGTGTCAATTACTGCGGGTGGTGAATAGATCAGTCACAATGGAAGGCGTGAACGACGTAACCCCAACTGATCAAGACTGGCTCATCGACTTCCGTGGCGTGGAGCTTCGCCGCGGTGGCAAGCACTTGGTAGGGCCCGTGGACTGGCAGGTCGAGCTCGATGAACGCTGGGTCATCATCGGGCCGAATGGCGCCGGAAAGACCTCCTTGGTGCGCATGGCGGCCGCGGAGGAATTTCCCTCCAAGGGCACGGCCTTTTTGATGGGCGAGCAAATTGGCAAGACCGATATGCGTGACCTGCGCGCGCTGATTGGTCTGTCCTCCGCCGCCGTGCAATCGCGCATTCCCGCGGATGAGCGGGTCTATGACCTCGTCATTTCTGCCGGTTACGCGGTCTTGGGCCGGTGGCGCGAAGAATACCAAGACATGGACTTTTCCCGCGCCGATGACATCTTGGCCCAGGTTGGCGCTAGCCACTTAAAGGACCGTACGTGGACGACGCTTTCGGAAGGTGAGAAGAAGCGCGTCATCCTCGCCCGCGCCTTGATGTCCAACCCGGAGCTGCTCATCTTGGATGAGCCTTCTGCTGGCATGGACCTTGGCGGGCGCGAAGATCTCGTGGGATACTTGGGCGATCTCGCGATGGATCCGGATGCCCCGGCCATCGTCATGATTACCCACCACGTGGAAGAAATCCCGTACGGCTTTACCCACGCGATGCTTCTGGATGAAGGAAAAGTGGTAGCAAAAGGTCTCATTAACTCCGTGCTGACCTCGGAGAACCTATCCCAGGCCTTCCACCAACCCATTCAGGTAGATCGTATTGGGCAGCGATACTTTGCCCGCCGGATATCTTAATGAACAACCAGATTCATGACCGGCTCGATGCGATCGACGCCAGCGATACCACCGGGTTTAACGGTGGGCGCATGGCGGCGACCGTGCTCTTGCTTCGCGATGGCCACGACGGGCTCGAGGTCTGGGTCCAAGAACGCGTGAGCACCATGCGTAACTACCCGGGCCATGCCGTATTCCCTGGCGGTGGGGTAGACCCGCGCGATTTCCCACCGCGTTCGTGGGATTCCGGTGATTTGTGGGCTGGAAAGTCCGTTGTGGCTATGGCTCGGCGGATGGGCGTGACCAAGTACAAAGCCCACGCCCTCGTCTTCGCCGCGGCCCGCGAGCTCTTCGAGGAATCCGGTACCTTGTTTGCGATCCGGGATGACGGCACGATTTCTAATGCGCGCCGGTATCACCGCGAGCGCAGGCTCCTAGAAAGCCACACCATCTCCTTTACCGAGTTCCTTAGTAATAACGGGATGCGCGTCGATGCCGATATGCTCCTCCCATGGGCCCGGTGGGTAGGGCAAAGCAAAAACCATTGGTTCGATACATTTTTCTTCGTTGGCCTGCTTCCGAGCGGGCAGGAGCCGGACGGGGACACTCACGAAGCAGATGATGCCGGATGGTTTTCGCCGCAGCTCATCCTAGAGGGCTGGCGGGCCGGACTCGTCCGCCTCGTAGTTCCTACATGGGCGCAAATGCAACGGTTATGCAAGTACTCCACCGTCCAAGAGGTGCTTGATGATGCCTCCTCGTCCGACCTTCGCCCCGTCATCGGCGATCCCCGCGATGACCCGCAGTATGCGGAATATTTCGCCACCACCCCTACAGAGCGCATATGAGTTTTAACCTCGATGAAGTCCGTTTCTTAAGCGAGCACAACGCCGAACTGGCTAGCTTGGACTTGGATCTGAGCAAGGCTTCGCAGCTGAAGGATCTAGAAAAGCTGAAAGCAGCCTACGGCGATTATGCGCGCTGCGCCATGGAGCTACTCACAGCCCGGCGGGGCGGAAAGCTGCCCGAGACCTGGCTTATGGATGCCGATTCCGCGCAGCAAGCCACCCCGCTGTCGGTTGCGCGCTATCGCTCAGAATTCCTGCAGCACCAGGGAATGCGCACCGTCCACGATGTCACGTGTTCCATCGGTACCGAAGGCTATGGATCGAGCCTTGACTACTTCGGTTCCGATATCGATGCCTCCCGCCTTGCCATGGCCCGGCATAATTTGGCTTCTAACGCGTTCTTTCAAGCAGATGCACTCACCACCACCTCTACCGCGGACGTCATTATCGCCGATCCCGCCCGTAGGAAGGCGGGGCGGCGGATTTCTCGCCCGGAGGATTTGCTGCCACCGCTACCGGACCTGATCGCCGCGCACAGGGACGCACACGTGGCCATTAAGTGCGCACCCGGCCTTGATTTTAGTGACTGGGACGGATTGGTCACCGTCAGCAGCGTCAATGGGGCAGTTAAGGAAGCGTGCCTCTACACACCAGGCCTCGGAACGGGCAAGCAGGCAGTGATGATTCAGGGGGAGTCAGTTGACGTCCTCACGGATGAAGAGCAGAACCTGCCAGACGCTGGCGCAATCGGCACCTACCTCATTGATCCAGATGGGGCAGTGGTGCGTGCTGGACTCGTGCAGCACTATGCGGCGCGCGAGGGGTTGTGGCAGATCGATCCGCGAATTGCGTACCTGACGGGCGAGCGCATTCCGCAGGGGACGTCGGGATTTCCATTCATAGAAAAGGTCCCCCTAAAGCGCCTAAAATCTGTACTAAAGGCCTATGATGCAGGAATCCTAGAAATCCTTGTGCGCGGCGTCGATGTTGACCCTGACCAGCTAAGGAAACAGATGAAGCTGAAAGGATCGCGGTCTTTCGCGGTCATCATTACGCGAATTGGCTCACAGGGTATCGCGTTGCTTTGCCAACCCCGAGTATTATCGTCCGAAGATAATTACGCAATATAAATCTATCGGAAAGGTGAGTGCCCCCAATGCCAACGATTGTGGCTCTGGTCAAGCATGTACCGGATACGTGGTCCACCAAATCTTTGGAGGATGACCATACCCTGGATCGCACCTCCGTGGACAACATCATTGATGAGATTAATGAATACTCCGTGGAACAGGCGTTGCGCCTGCGCGATGAAAATCCGGATGAAAACTACCGTGTTGTGGCTTTAACGATGGGCCCCGCACAAGCAGATGAGGCCCTCCGCAAGGCGCTTGCGATGGGTGCAGATGACGCGGTCCTCGTTTCCGATGACGCCCTAGCCGGCGCCGATGCACTGTCTACCGCGTGGACCCTGAACGCAGCGATTAACACGCTAGAGGATGTCCAATTGATCACCTTGGGCAATGAGGCTTCCGATGCCTCGACCGGAACGCTCGCGGGACTGCTCGCTGAATACCGCCAGCTGCCCGCCTTGACCGAGCTGCAACAGGTGGAACTTTCGGGCGGCGCGGTAAAAGGTAGCCGCGAGGACGCCCGCGGAACCTGGGTGCTCGAGGCCGCCCTTCCTGCGATTATTTCCGTCACCGATAAGGCGGATAAGCCGCGCTTCCCCAACTTCAAGGGGCTCATGGCTGCAAAGAAGGCGGAGATCACCACTCTGAGCGTGGCGGACCTGGGCATTGATGCCATTGCGCCCACCACGACCGTTACCGAATCCTCCAAGCGCCCGCCGCGAACGGCCGGCGAGGTTATCTCTGAGCCGCAGCCGCAGGATGCTGCGAAGAAGATTGCTGACTTCCTAGCCGCAAAGAACTTGATTTAGGAGTAGAAATGTCTCACGTTTACGTACTTGTTGAACACGATGCAGACAGCATTCTCCCCGTTACCGGTGAGCTCATTACCGCCGCACGCGAATTGGGGACGGTGTCTGCGGTGGTCGTCGGCAAGCAGGCAGATGCCTTCGATGCCGAGCTAGCCGCCCTCGGCGCCGCCCAGGTGGTGCAGGCAACGGCGGAGGATTATGACCAGCGCCTGGTGACCCCTGAGGTAGATGCCTTGCACGCCCTGGGCGCAGCCAATCCGGCGCCAATCGTCCTGGCCGCCAGCCCGACGAATAACGAGATTGCGGGCCGCCTGTCCGCTCGCCTGGCTTCCGGCGCGCTCGCGAATGTGGATTCCATCAAGGCGGATGGCTCTGCAACCATGACCATTTTCGGTGGCACCTACGAGACCACCTCGCAGGCTTCCGGCAGCTGCCCGATCTATACCCTGCAGCCCGGCTCGGTTGCGGCGGATCCTCAGCAGGTGGAAGCCCAGCCAGCCTCCATGCCGCTGCCTGCGACAACCGAGAAGGATGTCAAGGTTAATTCCTTTACTCCCGCTGAGAAGTCCGCTCGTCCCGAGCTCACCGCAGCCAAGGTCGTGGTCTCCGGCGGCCGCGGCGTGGGCGATAACTTCGCCGAGATCGTCGAGCCGCTTGCCGATGCCCTCGGTGGCGCCGTCGGTGCCACCCGCGACGCCGTCGATGAAGGCTTCTACGATGCCACCCACCAGGTGGGCCAGACTGGCGTGACCGTGTCGCCAGATCTCTACATTGGCCTGGGCATTTCCGGTGCCATTCAGCACACCTCGGGCATGCAGACCTCCGGCACCATCGTGGTGGTCAACCAGGACCAGGATGAGCCGTTCTTCCAGATCGCAGATCTCGGCGTTGTCGGCGACCTGCACGAAATTGCCCCAGCCCTGACCGAGGAATTGAAGGCACGCCAGTAATGCCGCACTATTTCGACTACGCAGCAACCCAGCCGATGCGCCAATCCGCCATCGACGCATGGGTTGCCGCCTCCGGCTCGCTTAACTCCAGCGCCCAGTACGCCTCTGGCCGCAGGGCACGCTCCGTGCTTGACGATGCCCGCGAGAAAGTCGCCTCCCTCCTTGGGTGCGAACCCATCGAGGTCGTCTTTACCTCCTCTGGCACCGAGGCGGATAACATCGCTATCCAGGGCCTTTATGCGGCGGGAAACACCAACCGCATCATCTCGACGGATATTGAGCACCCAGCCGTGCGCGATACCGTTGGCAAGCTTGCCCAAGCCGGCGCCACCGTGGACCTACTCCCCGTGGACCGCAGCGGGCATATTAGCGATGGGGGCGCCTTCGCGGAGCCTGCCGATCTTGCCACCTGCATGTGGGCCAATAACGAAACCGGGGCGATTCAGCCAATCGAGGAGCTTGCCTCCCTCGCGCAACAATCCGGTATTCCCATGCACGTGGATGCTGTGCAGGTAGCGGGCAAGCTGCCCATCAATTTCGCGGAGTTGGGCATCACAACGCTCGCCGCCAGCGCCCACAAGTTTGGCGGCCCGCGCGGCATCGGCGTGCTATTAGCCAAGCGCACCCCAGCGCCGCAGCCGATTTCCTATGGCGGCGGCCAAGAGCGTGGACTACGCCCAGGCACCGTGGACGTCGCCAGCGCCTCGGCGCTCGCCGCTGCCTTGGAAGAGTCGATTGCCGAAAGCGCTGCCGAGGGCGAGCGCATCGCTGGACTCCGGAACAAGCTGCGGGATCGGATCCTTTCTTCCATTGACAACGTCGTGGTGAATTCCACCGAGCCATGCTTGCCGTCGCACCTACACGTTTCTTTCCCCGGCACTGATGGCGACAGCCTCATCATGCTGCTGGATTCGCTGCAGATTGAGGCATCGACTGGCAGTGCCTGCAGCGCAGGCGTCAACCGCATGTCCCACGTGCTTTCTGCAATGGGTGTCAGCGAGGATGAAGGAATTGGATCCCTCCGGTTTACCTTGGGGCGCCTTACCTCCGAAGACGATGTGGATTACATGCTCGCGCACTTGCCAGATGTTGTTGCTCGGGCCCGCACGGTTTAGGTATCAGCCCTTTCTTTGGCAGCATTGCGCCGCGCGGCGATTGCCTGGGCAACGGTGAGCGCCCAGTTCTTATTCTTCGCCGCTAGCGGCCCCTGCGGTTCGTCGTATTCCCACCGCCCGTCTTGGAAGAGCCAGATAATGTCTCCGCTGTGCGGATCCATGATGTAAAAGGCGCTTTTATCCGTTTTTACATTGTGATGGTGCTGGCACAACGAGGCCAAATTTCCCGCCGTTGTTTTTCCTCCCTCTGAGAAATCGATCCGGTGGTCCTTCTGGCACCTGTAGGCCGGGCGGTTGCATCCAGGCCAGCGGCACACACCATCGCGACCTTCCACATAGGCACCGATGAGCGGCGGCGTGGAGTAGGCCGGGCTTACCCTTGTTTCCGCCTGGTCCATATCCCGTGTCGTAGTCGGGGTTAGCCGGTCTGCGGTATCAGGGTGTACCCATCCATAGCCCTGGATAAAACCGGGAGCCGCTTTTATATCGCTGGCGCGGTACATATATAGATGCACCTGAGATTTATCTTCGACGGTTCCGAGGATCAGCTGGGCTAGGGCATCGGCCTTGCTGATTCCGTGTTCTTCCGCCGTGCGCTGAACAACCTCGTCAATGAGGATGAGCGCGTCTTCGTCGAACTCTACGTTTAACCCTGCTCGTCCGCCCGCGGTGGGGTAGATGAAATAGGATTCATTTCGCGCGTCCTCTTCCTCGGGCTCCTTGTCTCCCGTAGAGTCCGGGGATTCCATCGTGATGAGCCCATTGAGCTTTCGACGCAGGGCAGCGTTCGATGGAAAACTTTGGCCCGGCTTTGTGGGAGTGAGGTACTTTTCTAATTCTGCGTCTATGCGCTGAAGGATGCGGCTGTCTACCTCGCCAAGTTTGCTCAAGACCGCATCGATGGTGATAAGCCGAGAGAAGTCGAGGAAGTAGTGGGTTTCCTGCAGCAGTTGGGTGCGCGGCAACTCTTCTAAGCGGTACAGGGCCATGGTGATATCCCTCGTGCGCCGCTCGCTTAAGCCGGTGCGACCCGCTAAGATATGGCACGAGATATCGAAATCGTCTTCTAGGCTTGGTTTAATTTCCTTCCAGAGTCGGTAGTCGGACTTTCTATTGCAGGTGGCACTAACCGCGATGTCATCGTGTGGGTCAGTGATGAGGTAGTAGGGTTCCACGGCGATTATCCCCCGAATTTCGCACTAAGTTTCTAATTTCCATAGCTTCACCATAAGCCACCCACTCAACCCCCGCAAGCCGAAAAGCGAATATCTGTTCTATATGGTACATTTTCAACGAAATTGTCTACGCGAGTGAAAAATTTGTCTCCAAGGTGCGTGTGTTGCAAATGTGGTTAGTGTGAATGATTGTTAGACTCTCGCGCATGACAACTATGAGGGCACTCCGCAAGAGCATCATCGCGGTTATCGCTGCAGTTGCAGTCACGGTAAGCGGGACCGCTGCCGCACAGGCAGCATTGGGAACCAGCGCACCAAAAGGTATCGATATTGCTGCCCACCAGCACCCAGGTGGCATGCCTATTGACTGGAATAAGGTGAAATCTGACGGCCAGTCCTTCGCCTTTGTTAAGGCAACTGAGGGTGGAGACTGGATTAACCCGCACTACGTCAAGGATATTCAAGCCGCCAATGTGCACGGCCTGAAGACCGGCGCATACCACTATGCGCGCCCAGCTGGCGATGCGAAGACGCAGGCCGCAAACTTTGCCACGCAGATTGCGTTGGCGCCGAACCAGACGTTGCCGCCGGTGCTTGATATCGAGGTCTCCGAAGGCAAGTCGGCCTCCCAGCTGGAGAGCTGGATCGAGGAATTTACCTCCGAGCTCAAACGCCTGACCAACCGCACCCCAATGATTTATACCTACAAGTACTTCTGGATGGGCGAGATGAATAACTCCCAGAAGTTCTCCAATATGCCACTGTGGTTGGCGGCATACCAGGATGAAGCCCCGGATCCAGTGGGTGGGTGGCAGAACCTGTCCTTCTGGCAGCGATCCGGATCGGGCAAGGTCGCTGGTATTCCTACCGACGTGGACATGAACCTCTTTAATGGCTCGAAGCAGCAGCTAGAGTCTTTTAGCGGCGGCAATTACATCGATATTGGCGGCGCGCTCGATAGCCTCGTCCTCGACGATGGTGTGGACCTGAGCTCCGATAGCACGCCGCTGATTGGTGCAATCTTCGCCCTTGCGGCTGGTCTCATCGCAATGCCCCAGTTTGCCGATGCCGCCAAAGACGCCGGGCTCGATGCCCAGGCTGCTGAGGGCCTGGCAGATTTTGTGAAGACCTTGGAAGACGAGGACGCTCTACCTCTCAAGCAACTTGGCAAGATGGCGGTTGGTGACTTCACCGTGGGCGACTTGGCGATGCTGCTAGAAAACGCTGGCCATGTCAATGGCGTCGACAAGGGCGAGGTCTCCGGCTCTCAAGTCGAAGAAGCTAAGGATGCGGCGAAGAAGGCGGGTGCTGATGTGCCGGACTTCGATGCTGATCAAGTAGCTGACTTGCTCAATCGCGTGCTGAAGTAGCTCCTGCAAAGAATTTACGGGTCCAGTTTTCATCCTTAAAGTGTGCGGGAACGGCCCCACCTAAGAGTGCCTTTGCCAGCTGAGCGGCTTGGACCGAGCCCTCAGCTGGCAGTTCTGTATCTGAGGCCAGCAAGATGATATTTCCATACCGGCGCCCTTTGAGCATGGGTGGGTCGGCGATGACGGCGAGGTGGTCGAAGACCTCAGAGAGCCCGGCTAATTCTTGCTTCGCCAGCTGGAGGTCCGAGTGATCGCCGCAGTTGGCCACGTAGAGGCCGCCGGCTGAAAGAGATGACTTCACCGCGCGGAAAAACTCCACCGTAGTCAGGCTTTTCGGGGTTTTATCCCCAGCGAATACATCGCGGATAATGATATCGCGGCTAGCGGGCAGAAAACCTTCGGTCTCTTTTCGGGCATCGCCGGGGCGGATTTTGACGGTGGGGGAACGGGGGACATCGAAAAGCTCGCGGACTAATTCGCCCAGTTTGGCATCGAGCTCGACTACTGTATGGCGGCTGTCCGGCCACAGGTCGGCGAAGTAGCGCGGGAGTGAGCAGCCGGCCCCACCGAGGTGGGTAACACGCAACTTATTAGGCGAGACCGTATTAAGCTGCTCTACCGCAGCTGCGATCCAACGCATGTATTCAAAGTCGAGTTCCTGCGGCTCGCCCAGCACGATATGGCTGCTAGGAACGCCATTGACGTTAAGGATATAGGCTCCGTCGCGGAATTCATCCGGCACAACCTCGGCGGTACCGGTGGAGATCTCGTAGGTGCCGGTAATGCTTGAGCTGTTCGCGGCTCGCTTTCTACCCATGGGGTTCAAGCTTAGGGAATGGAATCGATTTAAGCTGCGTTGGGGCAAGGGAGTACACTTTCGGGCCTGTAGTCGAGGTATTTAAAAGGGGAATGCAATGCGAGTATTGGTAGCAATGTCTGGCGGCGTGGACTCATCTGTCGCCGCCGCCCGCGCGGTGGAGGCTGGCCACGATGTCGTCGGCGTGCACCTGGCGCTGCACAAGGACGCGCAGCAAACGCGTGAAAAGGCCCGCGGCTGCTGCTCGCTGGAGGATTCCGCCGATGCCCGCCGCATTTGCGATAAGTTGGGCATTCCGTTTTATGTCTGGGACTTTTCGGAGGAATTCAAGGAAGAGGTCATCACGGACTTCGTGGATTCTTATGCTCGCGGTGAAACCCCGAATCCCTGCCTGCGCTGCAATGAGAAGATTAAATTCCGCGCATTGCTGCAAAAGGGCATGGCCCTAGGCTTTGATGCCGTTGCGACCGGACACTACGCCACGCTTGATGATGACGGTTATATGCGCCGCTCAAAGGATGAGAATAAGGACCAGTCTTATGTGCTCGGCGTCATTTCTGCCGAGGAGCTGGAGCACTGCTTTTTCCCCATCGGTGACACCCCCAAGCCGCAGATCCGCGAAGAGGCTGCGGCGCACGGTTTCTCCACGGCGAAGAAGCCGGATTCTTACGACATCTGCTTCATTCCAGACGGCAATACCCAGCAGTTCTTGGGATCGCGCATCGGGCTTCGCCCCGGCATGATCGTGGACCAAGAGGGCACGGAGCTTAAGGAACATGATGGCGCGTGGAACTACACCATCGGCCAGCGCAAGGGCTTGGACATTAAAGCTCCAGCTGCTGATGGCCGCCCGCGCTACGTCACCGATATCGATGCTGCATCGGGCACGGTGACCGTCGGCGCGCGCGAGGACCTAGCGGTCACCGCCATCCGTGCCGATCGCCTGAAGTACCTGCACCCTGGCATGGACGGCGACTTTGAGTGCGAGGTGCAGGTTCGCGCGCACGGTTCTGTCGTGCCGTGCATCGCCCACGTGGACCGCGCCGCGGATTCGATGCGCCTGGAGCTCGAGGAGCCGCTGTCCGGCGTTGCCCGTGGACAGGCCGCGGTGCTGTACCTGCCTTCCCCCGATGACCTCGGCGATATCGTCATCGGTTCTGGCACCATCTGCGAGACCGTGTAAATGACCGGATTCGCACTCGGCCCCATGCCCGGCACGTCCATGGCGGAGGCAGCGGACATCATCATTGGCGAGACCGAGCTCCCCGCCATCCCGCAGCTGCCGGAACGCGGGCTGGGCTCCGATTCGGTAGGGCGCACCGCCAGCATGCTCGAGGCCATCACCATTGACCGCGGGCCCCGTTCCTGGCGCATGACGGCTCGGCCCCAGCTGCTTACCCGACGCGCGTGGGATCGCCTCGAGCGCGACCTCGATGAGGTGCAGCAGGTCTGGGGTGAGACCGTCCCTCGCATCAAGGTGCAGGCGCTTGGCCCATGGTCGCTGGCGGCCAGCATCGAGCTTGCCGATGGCCACCGCGTCCTCACCGATCCCGGTGCCTTTGCAGAGCTTTCCGATGCCCTGCTGCACGGCATCCGCACCCACGCCGCCGACGTCGCACGCCGCTTCCACGGCGAGGTCGTGGTGCAACTGGATGAGCCGCTGCTTGCCGATGTCATCGCCGGCCGCATTCCAGGAACCACCGACTTTGATTCGATCCCCGCCGTCCCTGATGAGGCGGCACTCGAGACCCTCCTGCGGTTTGAGGCGGATTATCTCCATGCTCCGCCGCTGTGGTCGGTGGCTGGGGCCGTGAAGACATTCCTCGTTGATGCGCGCTACCGCGACCGTCTATCTACCCCGGAGCATTTCGATGGGATGGGCGAGCACCTGTCCGAAGGCCGCCGAGTCGGCGTTCCACTTTCCGGCACCAACGCGCAGGACGAGGCGATTTCGCTTGCCCGCCACCTGGACCGCATTGGCATGCCGCGTGAGCTGCTCGTGGACCACTTTGATGTGTTTCCGGCTCGGGCATCGGCAAGCTCATTGCACTCTGTAACCGAGACCGCCGCGATCCTCACCCGCGATGCGGGCGACCTTTAAGCAGCTCGCCCAAGGCTATCTGTCTTCGGAGACTTTTCACTGCGGTCTGTGTATATACACCAGGCGACGGCGCCCATGTGTAGGGAGCAAGCGGTTACGAGGACATACCACCAGCCATAATTGACTAGGCTGTACCACGGAGCGGCGTTACCAACGAAGGCGATCATGGCGATGCTGACAATCGCCGACGTGATAAGCATCCCCGAGGAAGGTGGTTTCTTGAGCGCTTTCCACGTTCCCCAGATTTCGGATGCTGTGATGGCGGCAAAGATTAGGGTGGTAATCATTTTAATTCCTTAAATCTCATCGAATAGCGCTTGGGCGAGGTCACTAGTCCACGCCGGGGTGTCATTATTGGCGAAGGCTGCGCGCTTATTTTCGGGATCTATGATGAGCATCGTCGAGTAGCCACCCGTTCCGCCGTCGTGCCAGAAGCTTTGGTTGTCTTCACTTTTTTGCCAGCCATAGGCCATATCGCCGTTATCCATAATCCACTCGGCGAAAGCTGCCATGTCATGTGCGGTTGATCGTAGTGCGCCCGCTGCGGCATTGCCGCCTCCCATCTCCCATGGATCGGCCTCCCGGCCGGTGGCAGTAAGGCCCCGTGGGGCATCATCGGGGACAGATCCTGGGGTCATGAGGTAGGACTCCGTCATTCCGGCGGGTTGGAAGATTCTCTCCTGGAGCAGGTCTTCATAGTCTGAATCGGCTGCCGTTTCCAGGAGGTGGCCAAGCAGTCCATACCCCATATTGGAATAAGTCTCCGTTCCACGATCTTTAAGATCCGCTTCGGTGGCGGCATCGAGGATATCTTGGGTGGTCTCACCTGCGTAGGGATTAACACCAGTAACGGCCGATATTGCATCAGCGAAAAAATTCCCTTGTGCTAGCCGGGGTAATCCTGAGGTGTGGTTGAGCAACTCTTGTACTGTGACCTCGGAAATGGGTGCTTGGCCAACGTCTAGGACATCGCCCACGGTGGTATCAAGGCCTATTTTTCCTTCTTCTACAAGCTGGTGAGCTATTTCTCCGGTGAACATCTTGGTCACCGAACCGATTTCTACCTCTGTGTGTTCATCCGCGCCGAGCCCTGCGAAGGTGGCTTTCCCTTCGTGCAGCGTGAAGGCGGTGAGATTATTGAAACCCGGTTCGGTGTGTTTGCGCAGTGTGGCGGAAAGTTCGGCATTGCCGGTTTCCGTGGTGGCCACAGCGATCCGCCGCGGCCCAATCACGAGCAGGAGGGCTGCTGACATGATGGTGACGGTGATGGCTAGCGCCATTTTTCGCTTTCGCATTAGTGATCCTCGCTTGCGGTAATGATCGTGAGCAGGGGGATGACGCGGGCCGCACGGATTGAGTATTGCCCGTGTGTCTTGGTGGTCCAGCCACCGTTAGTAAGCGCACTGAGGTGGTGATAGGCGGTGCCGGTGGAGGTGACGATTTCCTCTTCCACCAGTTCTGTGGCGGTGGSTGGKGCGCTAAGGAGGCGGSGCAGAATTTCACCGCGCACGGGGKGCGCCAATGCGGCGAGGCGGTCGAGATTGTCGGACCAATCTCCAGCGGTCACCGTGTTTGTTGGGCGCTGCCATTGGTAGACATAGGAACCTAGGCCGGTGGTGATGTTGCCGCCAAAAATGACGGACCCTTCAGGAAGCTGGTCAGAAGGTTCAAGCGCATCCGCGAGCCACATGGTGGACTCTCCCGCGGATGATTCGACGGGGTCAGGGTCGGGGTTTTCGAGTTGTGTGACGCGAGCCTCGAGACGGGCAATGCGCGATTCTAAGGAATCCATATTTCTAGAATTCCAAAACACTAGAAATATGGCAAGGGGATTAGGAAATGAGCGGCCACGCCGTCGAGACATCGGAGGCATCGCGGCCCTTGCCTTCTAGGTACTTCTTGAAGGCGACGCGGTCCTCGTACCACTTGACTGCTTGGAATTCCATGAGCTCGTTTTCGTCCATCTGCGCGAGGTTGGGGTAGTGCTGGCGCACCTGCTTCCAGGCCACGCGAGCGGCAGCGAGGGCATCGGCAGTAGCCTCGTGCGCATTGCCCAATTCCACGCCGTAGTGCTCGCACACCGCTCCGAGGGTGCGCTTTCCCTTGCGCCACTTATCGCTCACGCGGTCAATGACGTACGGATCGAAGACAGGGCCGGTGACCGTGAAATCGCCAGTGAGGCTGCGCAGCACAGTAAGATCAAAAGGCGCGTTATACACGATGAGTGTCAGGCCGTCGTCCCACGCAGCCTTGATGGCATCAACCGTGTCCTTGAGGACCTCCTCGTGCGGGCGGCCTTCTGCCTGGGCCTTTTCCGTTGTGATCCCATGCACGTCGGTGGCGGCTTGGGGGATCTCGATGCCAGGATCCGCAAGGTGCTCCACCTTCTGGACATCGTGGCCGTCAATGCGGACTAGGGCAGAGGTAACGATGCGGGCGTCTTTGGGGTTGGCGGAGGTGGTCTCAAGGTCGAAGGCGAGCATGCGGGAGGCGTCGAAGTTCATGGTCCATACCTTAGTAGCTAGCCCGGACATGGGGGATCGCTAGACTTGGATACCGTGACTAATCCAGCTGATGTGCAACGTGAATGGAACGACCTGGCGCAGGAAGTGCGCCGCCACCGCAACCTGTATTACAACGGTGAACCGGCAATTCCCGATGCCGACTTTGACGCGCTTTTCCAGCGCCTGATGGACCTAGAAAAGCAGCACCCGGAGCTGGCGGTTCCGGATTCGCCTACCCAACAGGTAG
Source organism: Corynebacterium accolens (assembly GCF_030515985.1). The sequence goes on from NZ_CP100376.1 coordinate 180,956, forward strand.
GTGCAACCCCGAACGCCGGCGAGGATATTGAGCACCTCGAGCGCATGATGAGCCTCGATAACGTCTTTAGCGCCGGTGAGATGCAGGACTGGCTGGATAGGACGCCCGCCAAAACCTACCTGACGGAGCTGAAGATCGATGGCCTCTCCATCGACTTGGTCTACCGCAACGGGCGTTTGGACACGGCCGCTACCCGTGGCGATGGCACCGTGGGCGAGGAGATTACCGCCAATGCGCGGGTTATTTCTGATATCCCGCACGAACTTACGGGCACTGATGAGTACCCAGTCCCGGAACTTATTGAAATCCGCGGCGAGGTCTATATGCGCCCCGAAGATTTCGAAGAGATCAATGAGGAGCGCGCGGCGGACGGCAAGGCGCGGTTTGCCAATCCCCGCAACGCTGCGGCCGGCGGACTGCGCATGAAGGATCCCGCCGAGGTGAAAAAACGCCGCCTGCGCATGGTGTGTCACGGCCTAGGCGCGCGCGAGGGATTTTCCCCCTCCTCCCAGCACGACGCCTATAAGGCCATCGCCGCATGGGGCTTGCCCGTCTCGCCCTATACCAAGCAGGTCCACTCCGCCGCAGAAGTACAAGAGGAAGTATCTTACTGGGCCGAACACCGCCACGATGCGATTTTTGAAATGGATGGGCTCGTGGTCAAGGTGGACGATTTGGGCTCACAGCGCCAGCTCGGGGCGACCTCCCGCGCACCCCGCTGGGCCATTGCCTATAAGTACCCGCCGGAAGAGGTCACGACGAAGCTAAAAAACATCGAGGTCGGTGTCGGGCGTACGGGGCGCGTTACCCCCTTTGCCATCATGGAACCGGTCTTTGTCTCCGGCTCCACGGTATCCATGGCGACCCTGCACAATCAGTCTGAGGTCAAGCGCAAGGGCGTGCTTATCGGGGATACCATTATTATCCGCAAGGCCGGGGAAATCATTCCTGAGGTACTAGGCCCCGTGCGCGAACAGCGCGATGGCAGCGAATACGAATGGTCCTTCCCCACGCAGTGCCCAGCCTGCGGCACGACGCTCGCCCCGCAAAAAGATGGCGATGCTGACTGGCGATGCCCCAATACCCAATCCTGCCCAGCCCAACTTTCCGCGCGCCTGGAATACCTCGCCTCCCGCAAGGGCCTCGACATTGAGGCACTGGGGGAGAAGGGAGCTATGGACCTCATCGAAAACGGAATCCTCACCGATGAATCCGAGCTCTTCGAACTAACGGAAGAAAAGCTGCTTGCTTCCGATGTCTATACGGCCAAGCGCGATACGAAGGATAAGCGCAGCAAAAAAGAGGGCAATGCCAAGGTCAATACCGCGGGCAAGAACCTCCTGCAGAACTTAGAAGAGGTCAAAGACCGCGACTTCTGGCGCGTGCTAGTCTCGCTATCCATTCGCCACGTGGGCCCCATTGCCGCCCGCGCCTTGGCAGCGCGTTATGGCTCCATGGAAAAGCTGCGCGCGGCCAAAACCGAAGATCTTGCAGAGGTAGATGGCGTAGGCGCGGTCATCGCGGAATCCTTCCACGCCTGGTTCGAGGTGGACTGGCACCGCACCATCGTTGAGAAATGGGCGGAGGCTGGTCTAGCCATGGAGGTAGCCGCCGAGGACAGGAAGGAACAAACCCTAGAGGGCCTGACCATCGTTGTTACCGGCAGCCTCGAAGACTTCACGCGCGATTCCGCCAAGGAAGCCATCATCAGCCGCGGCGGAAAGGCAACCGGCTCCGTATCAAAGAAAACCTCCTACCTCGTCGCCGGAGCCAAAGCCGGCTCCAAGGAGGATAAGGCTCGCGACCTTGGCGTGCCTATCTTGAACGAGGAGCAATTCCACACGCTCTTGGACACCGGGGAGGTATAGGCGCGCCGGGCTGGGGCTTATTTGAGGAAGGCGCCCAAAATCGTGCCGATGTGGCCGAGGTGCTCGACTTCAGAGGCCAGGTATTCCGGCCCGCCGGTGCGACCCATGGCGATGACCATCCCGGTATCTCCCAGGGGAGCCGCGGCCAGGGCGGAATCGAGCAGCGCCCAGCTTTCTGGCACCCATTCGTCCTTATCGGGGTGCAAGGTGCGCGCGCTGTCGATGTTGAGATCGACCGGAATCGTATCGTCATCGGCAGGGGCCGCGTTTGAGGAAGCGACGCGGTGAATGGGCTCATTATTGTCAATGACGATGGCCCACGTGGAGGTCGCCGCCTTCGGAATAGCCGCGACGACTTCCTCCATCGCTGCCGTGACATTGGAGGCATTGGCGGCAACGCGCGCTAATAACTCGATCTGCCCGCGCCGGTCCACGCGGCCGCTGAAGGGCCGAATGGAATCTACTTCCACGCCATGAACAGAGGCGGCGGCGGTAATTAAGGCATCGGCCATAGCGTCTGCGGGAAGTTCAATGACGATGTCATCCATGACGGTGCCATCCGGGAAGGATTCTACGATGTCAACGGATTGGATATTGCCGTCAACCAGTCCGAAGGCCTCCGAAAGCTGGCCCAAACTACCAGGGGTATCGGGAAGCAGGACACGGATTAGGTAAGACATTAAGTCGCACGCTTTCAGTAGCTTATAAGCTTATAGTTCCAATAACGATACCTGGGTCACAGTGCGACGTTCAAGGGGCAATAATTCGGGGTGACTCGGCAACCGCGCGGGTTGGTGCAGTATCATGGAGCCTTAGCAATTTACATAGTACGCGCGGGAAAATAATTTTCACCTGCGCGTCGATTATGGAAAAAGGATGGAGTTCGCGTGTCTGAGATTTCGCGTGATGAGGTAGCCCACCTTGCCAAGCTTTCCCGCCTGGCATTAAGCGATGAAGAGCTAGCCCAATTCGCAAGCCAGATTGATGAAATTGTTGATTCCGTTTCCGCAGTAAGGAACGTGGACACTGAAGGCGTGGAACCGATGAGCCACCCGCACTCCGTGGATGCACCGATGCGCGAAGACGTCATCGTGCGCACCCTTACCGCCGAGCAGGCCTTGGACCAAGCGCCGGCCGTGGAAGATGAGCGATTCGTCGTGCCGCAGATTTTGGGAGGAGAGTAAATGACCAACGTTGTCGTACCTGCGGAGGGGCTGACCTCTTTGACCGCCGCCGAGCTGGCGGACAAGATTCACGCGCGCGAGGTGACCTCCCGCGAGGTCACCCAGGCCTTTTTGGATCGCATTGCGGAAACCAACCCGGAACTCAACTCCTTCCTGCACGTGGGGCAGGAGGAAGCATTGGCGGCTGCCGATGTCGTGGATAAGGCCCTCGACGCCGGCGAAAAGCCCGCATCGGCACTGGCCGGTGTGCCGCTGGCTCTAAAAGACCTGCTGGTTACTACCGATGCCCCCACTACCGCCGCATCCAAGATGCTCGAAGGCTACATGTCTCCGTATGATGCGACGGTGACCAAGCGCCTGCGCGAGGCCGGCATCCCGATCCTTGGCAAGACGAACCTGGATGAGTTTGCGATGGGTTCGTCCAATGAGAACTCCGCATTTGGCCCGGTTCACAACCCGTATGACACCGAGCGCACCCCGGGCGGTTCCGGTGGCGGCACTGCAGCGGCGCTGGCTTCGGGGCAAGCTCCATTAGGTATTGGTACCGATACCGGCGGATCCATTCGCCAGCCGTCGGCGCTGACCAATACCGTGGGCGTAAAGCCCACCTACGGCACGGTATCTCGCTACGGCCTGATTGCAGCCGCGTCCTCGCTGGACCAGGCGGGTCCCYGTGGCCGTACCGTCCTGGATACCGCGCTCTTGCACGAGGTTATTGCCGGCCACGATGCCTTCGACGCCACGTCTGTGGACAGGCCTGTTGCCCCCGTGGTGGAGGCCGCCCGCGAAGGCGCGAAGGGTGATCTGAGCGGCGTCAAGGTAGGCCTCATTAAGCAATTCGAGCGCGATGGCTGGCAGGACGGCGTGATGGAGAACTACCACGCCGCCGTGGAACAGCTGCGCGAGCAGGGCGCGGAAATCGTCGAGGTGGACTGCCCGCACTTCGACGAGGCCTTGGCTGCCTACTACCTGATCATGCCGTGTGAGGTCTCGTCCAACCTGGCCCGCTTCGATGGCATGCGCTACGGCCTGCGCGCTGGCGATGACGGATCCCACTCCGCGGAGCAGGTCATGTCCCAGTCGCGCGCAGAGGGCTTCGGCCCCGAGGTCAAGCGCCGCATCATGCTGGGCACGTATGCGCTGTCCGTGGGCTACTACGATGCCTACTACCTGCAGGCGCAGCGCGTGCGCACCCTCGTGGCCCAGGACTTTGCCCGCGCCTTTGAGCAGGCTGACGTACTAGTCTCGCCGACCACCCCAACCACCGCGTTCAAGCTGGGGGAGAAGGCCGAAGACCCCATGGCGATGTACAACTTCGACCTGTGCACCTTGCCGCTAAACCTGGCCGGCCTGTGCGGCATGTCCGTGCCTTCCGGCCTGGCCGCCGATACCAACTTGCCTACCGGTTTGCAGATCATGGCACCGGCTTTCCAGGATGACCGCCTGTACAAGGTGGGTGCAGCCTATGAAGCTAAGCGCCAAAGCTAGCCGCGCTATCTAAAATCGTTGTCACTGTGAAATAGCTGCGGATTAGATAACGATTCGTTTACACCCCTGTTGGATGCCCATCCGGCAGGGGTAGATTAATGGGTATGACTTTGAAAAAGATTGCAACCGCGACGATGTCCGTCTCCGCAGCTGCGCTCATGACCATGGGCGTAGCAAACGCTGAGGAACCCGCAGCAAACCCGGCACCGGCTGAGCCCGGCACCGAGGTGGCAGACACCACCGCCAAGAGCGACCTGGTGGAATCCCTGCCGGCAGACGCTGACAAGCTGGTGCCCAACATCGAGGGCCAGACCATCACCGGTGAGCTGCACTCCGTTAAGGAAGACGGTCAGTTCACCGTGCAGTTCGACAAGGATCAGTCCCTGGTTCTCGATGATGGCTGCAATACCTACACCACCTCCTACGATGTGGATAAGGATGGCACCATTCACGTAGGTGACTTCGTCTCCACCAAGGTGGCGTGTGATGACCACACCCAGGCACTTTCTGATTCCCTGCGTGACGTCCTCGAGTCCGAGCCTTCCTTCTATGCTCTGCCTGACGGCCAGGCCGCACTGGGCACTGAGGACAACGCCGTTGTCTTCAACGTTGTGGAGTAAATACTCACAAAACCATTCAGCACCATGATCCTCCTTGGCGGGGGACCATGGTGCTGTTGTGTATGTGGCGGGGTGGACTACTTGGCATCGGAAAGCGCGTAGGCAGCGCCTGCGGAGGCGGCCGTCACGGCGAGGACTGCTGGCCAGGAACCAATCTTCTTTGCCAATGGGTGGGAGGCGCCGAACGCGCCGACATACAGGGCGGACAGGCCTGCGGTCGTGGCGGGGKTGGKSTTYTTKGCCCMAGAAMGGCCGGCCCMYAGGCCCGCYGCGCCGMGGRKGACGCCGCCGMGCGGGSGRATGCCGGKCTCGCGGGCGGKGRCCCAACCACCGATAAGGCCGAGGGTAACGGTGGTGGCGGTGGATACGTCTTGCGGTTTCTTGATATCAATCATGGACATGGTGGCCAGTCTAGGCCTGATTTGTGTGCCCCGCTAGAATTCCTGCCATGATTGCGGAGACTAACCTGCCATCGGAGCGCCAAGCATGGCTCGCCATGTTTGCCCTATCCCTCGGTTTCTTTGTATCCCTGTTGGACCAATCGATGGTAGCCATCGCCTTGCCGGAGATTCAGGCGGATTTGGGCGCCACGGTCAATGAAATCATGTGGGTTTCGGCCGCCTTTTTGCTTGCCGTCGTAGTGCCGCTGCTTTTTACGGGGCGGCTTGGCGATGTCCTCGGTCAGCGCGCCCTGTTTTGCATCGGCGTGGCGCTGTTTGGGATCGGCGCAGTAGCGTGTGCGCTGGCGCCGTCGATAGAAGTGCTCATCGTCGCGCGCATCGTGCAGGGTCTCGGAGCATCGCTGGAGATGCCACAGACGATGTCCGTTATTAACCGGGTATTCGCCCGCGAGCGCCGTGGGCGCGCGCTGGGGGTATGGGGGATTATCGGTTCGGTGGCATCCTTGGCTGGGCCGCTGCTCGGCGGGTTCCTCGTGGCTTCTTTTGGCTGGCAGGCGGCCTTCTGGGTGCATATTCCATTTGTTATCGCCGCCATCGTGCTGGCCCTGCTGTGGATACCGAAGCTGCCGACCACGGCCCAGGACATCGATAAGCCCTCGGCCATAGTCTCGCTCATTGCGCTAGGGTCCATCGTCTTTGGCATTCAACAAGGCCCAGAGCTGGATTGGGACTGGCGGGTGSTWGTGGTGCTTGCCATCGGCMTAGTCGCAAGCATCGCCTTTKTGCGCTTGCAGACTAGCGCGCAGGATCGCGGCTCTACGCCTCTTTTTYCGGTGGRGCTCTTCCACAACCGCAATTATGCGGCCGGTTCCGTGGGCATATTAACCATGGGCTTTATGGCGGCTTCGGTCATGCTGCCGGTGATGTTGTGGTTGCAATCGGTCAAGGGGTTATCCGCCGGGGAGGCCGGCATTATCGTGGCTCCCATGGCGCTGGTCTCGATGCTGATGTCACCCATCGCCGGCATCCTCACGGACGTGGTGAATCCGCGCCTGATGGGGCTGGTGGGGTTTAGCCTGATGATCGCCTCGCTGTGTTTGGCCTGGTGGGTCATGCATGCCGACGCCAATCCGTGGTGGTTGGCCTTGCCCATCGCCGTTCTAGGAATCGGCCAGTCCTTTATCTGGGGCTCTAATGCGGCAACGACGCTGCGCGATATTTCACCTCACCACATGGGCGCGGCGTCGGGGGCGTATAACACCTCCCGCCAGGTGGGATCCGTGGTGGGCGTGGCTCTAGTCTCCGCCGTAATGCAAACGGGTAATCCGACTACGGCGATCATCAATTCGATTCTCGTGATTGTTATCGCGCTGGTGGTGGGACTTATCTCCTCACTGCGCTACGTGGACACGCTGCATGGATAAAAATCCTGCGCTAAATTGGGGGTTATGCGTCTTGCTGTACTGACTTCCGGTGGCGATTGCCCCGGCCTGAATGCTGTAATCCGTGCGGTTGTGCGAACCGCATCCAACGAATTTGGCGATACCGTCGTGGGCTACGAAGACGGGTGGGTTGGCCTTTTAGAAGACCGTCGGCGCGATCTTTACGACGATGCCGGCATCGACCGGATTCTCTTGCGTGGCGGCACCATTTTGGGTACCGGCCGACTGCACCCCGATAAATTTAAGGCCGGCCTGGAGCAGATCAAGACGAATATGCGCGAGGCCGAGGTCGATGCCCTCGTTGCCATCGGTGGCGAAGGCACGCTCAAGGGCGCTAAGTGGCTTAACGATAATGGCATCCCCGTCGTGGGCGTGCCGAAGACCATTGATAATGACGTCAACGCCACGGACTATACCTTCGGCTTCGATACCGCGGTATCGGTGGCAACGGATGCGATCGACCGCCTGCACACGACGGCTGAATCCCACAACCGCATCCTCATCGTGGAGGTCATGGGCCGCCACGTGGGCTGGATTGCTTTGCACGCAGGCATGGCCGGCGGCGCACATTACACCGTGATTCCAGAAGAGCCCTTCGATATCGCGGAGATTACCAAGGCGATGGAACGCCGCTTCCAGATGGGTGAGAAATACGGCATCATTTGTGTGGCCGAAGGTGCCCTGCCGAAGGAGGGCACCATGGAGTTTGAGGCCGGTGGCGTCGACCAATTTGGCCACCAAACCTTCAATGGCATTGGCCAGGTCATTGGCGATGAAATCAATAAGCGCACCGGCTATGACGTGCGCACCACCGTGTTGGGCCACATCCAGCGCGGCGGCACACCCACCGCGTATGACCGCGTCCTGGCGACCCGCTACGGCGTGCACGCTGCCCGCGCGGCGCACAATGGGGACTCGGGAATGTGCGTTGCCCTGCACGGTGAAGATATCGACCTCGTGCCATTGGAAGAGGCCGTGGGTACGCTGAAGACGGTGCCAGATGCCCGCTACCGCAATGCGCAAGCCCTGTTCGGCTAAGGTCTGTTAAACCTCCGCCGTCTCGAATATTAAGATCGCCCTCTCGCATGGTGGGAGGGTATTCTTTTGTATATGAGTACCAATAGCGCTACAGAAAAACAGGAAGAACGGCAAGCGCTCATCGCGGCGCTGGGTTTTCCCATACTCGTTATTATCGGCGGCATTATTGGCTACATCGCCCCGGATACCGCGGCATCCTTTGCCCCGCAGGTAACGCCGCTGTTGGGCATCGTCATGTTTGGCATGGGGCTTACCCTCAAGCCCGTCGATTTTGCGCTCGTGGTGCGCCGGCCACTGCCCGTGGTGCTCGGCGTGGTGTCGCAGTTCGTCATTATGCCGCTGATCGCGCTCGCGGTGGTGGCAGTCATGGATCTGCCAGAAGCGGTTGCGGCTGGAGTGATTTTGGTCGGCTGCGCCCCAGGCGGCACGAGCTCTAACGTGGTGTCCTACTTAGCGCGCGGCGATGTCGCGCTTTCGGTGACCATGACCTCCATCTCCACGCTCTTGGCGCCCATCCTCACCCCGCTATTGACCTTGTGGTTGGCGGGCGAATACATGCCGGTCTCCGCGGCATCGATGGCGTGGTCCATCGTCAAGGTGGTGCTCGTTCCGGTCATCGCGGGCATCGTCATCGGCATGCTGCTTCCCCGGCTCGTGGCGAAGATTCAGGCGGCATTGCCGTGGATTTCGGTTACCGCGATTGCCTTGATCGTGTGCATTGTCGTCGGCGGCGCGCATGACAATATCGTCACCGCCGGTGTGCTGGTCTTTGCCGCCGTGGTCATTCACAACGCGTGCGGCTATGGCTTGGGCTATCTCGCGGGCCTCTTTACCCGCCAGCCGGTTCCGGTCCGCCGCACCATGGCCGTGGAGGTAGGAATGCAAAATTCCGGGCTGGCCACTAGCCTTGCCTCTTCCTATATGAGCCCACTGGCTGCCTTGCCCGGCGCTGTCTTTTCCGTGTGGCACAACTTGTCCGGCGCGATCCTGGCTGCGCTGTGCCGCTTTAGCGATGCCCGCAAGGCCAAAGTCAGCTAAAAGTTAATGGTGACAGCGGGGAAGTTCTGGTCTACGAACCAGGGCTCCTCCGTGATGGTGAGTGAGGCCTGGCCTTCCTCGAAGGCCAAGGTATCGCCGCCTTTGACGGTGGCGCCTTGCAGGATATGGTTGGCGATATTTGCCAGCTTGTAATAGAGGTCCGTGGGATCCATCGAGCTGGTGCGCGCCTGGATTTCCGGGTGGCCCGCTTGGACCAGTCCCATAGAATAGCCGCGGAGCTCGCCGCCCGATTGCGTAATCCACACCGGCGCGATATGCATGGGGGCGAGGTTATTGCGCACGGCATCGTTAAACATCGCCGGGGAGATGGAGACGTTGCCGCGCGGGTTGTGGATGATGAGGCAGTTGGGGTGCTGGGCTACGGCGGACGTCGCTTGGGATAGCAGCTCTAGGTGCTCGCGGCGCGGCTCGCGGRATTGGTGAGAGAGGTCGTGTTCCTGATTATCCGGAAGGACTGAGACTAGCACTTGGGCTCCCGCGGTGTTGAGGTCGCCGGCATCGGCGCTCAAGATGGGGTGGAGGCCGTAACTATCTGGGGTGGGTGCAGAATCGATGGTCTGGTAGTGCAGGACAAACGCGCCATCGATAGGAACGACGAGGCTGCCTGGGTTCTTGCCGGGAGTAATCTCTCCGGCACGCCCCGAAAAGGTCCCGGTAACAGCCTCTGTGATCTCTTCGGTCGAGGGGGCGGTAGAAAAGACTGCGATGTTAATCAGTGGGGCATCGACAAGCGAAGTGTCTACTGTATGTGGAGTCGTCATGACAGTCACCCTAGGGGCTAGCGCGCGAGAGTGCACGGACGTATTAAGATGGCACGCATGACTGCTGCGATGTATGACCTGATGGACTTCGACGAGGTCCTCGACAAGTATGAACCGGTAATGGGCATGGAAGTCCACGTGGAGCTGGATACGGAAACCAAGATGTTTTCCACATCCGCCACGAACTTCAGCGCAGCCCCTAACTCCAATACCGATCCGGTATCGCTGGGCCTTCCCGGGGCTCTTCCCGTGGTTAACTCCAAGGGCGTGGAGGGTGCAATCAAGATTGGCCTGGCGCTTAATTGCTCCATCGCGGAGTCCTCGCGCTTTGCCCGCAAGAATTATTTCTACCCGGACCAGCCAAAGAACTACCAGATTTCCCAGTACGATGAGCCGATTGCCTATGACGGCTACCTCGACGTCGTACTGGAAGATGGCACGGAATGGCGCGTGGAAATCGAGCGCGCCCACATGGAAGAAGACACCGGTAAGCTGACCCACCTGGGCGGCGCCGATGGCCGCATCCACGGCGCTACCGCATCCCTGGTGGACTGCAACCGCGCGGGCATTCCGCTCATTGAGATCGTCACCAAGCCCATCATCGGCGCCGGCGAGCGCGCCCCCGAGGTGGCAAAGGCCTATGTCTCGGCGCTGCGCGAGCTCGTCGCTGCGTTGGGCGTGTCCGATGCCCGCATGGATCAAGGCTCCATGCGCGTAGACTCCAACCTTTCCTTGCGCCCTATCGGCCAAGAAGAATTCGGTACCCGTACCGAGACGAAGAACATCAACTCCATGCGCTCGGTCGAACAGGCCGTACGCTTTGAGATGCAGCGCCAGGCACAGGTATWAGAAGAKGGCGGCAGCAKCGAGCAGGAGMCCCGCCACTACCAAGAAACCGATGGCTCTACCTCTAAGGGCCGCCCGAAGGAGACCGCGGAAGATTACCGCTACTTCAATGACCCGGATTTGCCGCCGGTCATCGCCCCGCGCGAGTGGGTAGAAGAGCTGCGCGCAACCCTTCCGGAGCTGCCGTGGGTCCGCCGCGCCCGCATCCAAAAGGAGTGGGGCATTAAGGACGAGGAGATGCGCGACCTAGTCAACGCGGGCGCGCTGGATCTCATCGTGGAGACGGTCGAAGTCGGCGCGAAGCCGGACGAGGCTCGTTCCTGGTGGGTGTCTTATCTTGCAGGTAAGGCCAATGAGCAGGACAAGACCCTGGCTGAGCTGGATATCACCCCGGCCCACATCGCCCGCGTCATCGCCTTGGTCAAGGAAGGCAAGCTGACCACCAAGCTGGCGCGCCAAGCCGTCGATGGCGTACTGGCGGGCGAGGGCGATGTTGATGAGGKCGTCGCCAAGCGCGGTCTCGAGGTCGTGCGCGATGATGGGGCCATCGAAAAGGCCGTGGATGATGCCTTGGCCGCAAACCCGGACATCGTGGAGAAGTACCGCGCCGGCAATAAGAAGGTCACCGGCGCGATCGTCGGTGCCGTGATGAAGGCGACGCAAGGCAAGGCGGATCCGGGTCAGGTTAATAAGCTGATCGCGGAAAAGCTGAGCTAATACGCCACTAATCTAGCCAGTCTTCGTCCCTGCTTCCACAAGGGGCGGAGGCTGGCTTTCGTGGTTTTTAAATTGACCATAGTTTTCATTTGGGCAGGTCAGGACGGCAAAGCGTAGACTATGTGACATGCCAATTAAATCTAAAGTTCTGCAAAAAACGAGCCCAGATGCACCTTTTCGCACCGTAGAAATCGAACGGCGCGATCCGCGCGAAGATGACGTCGTCATCGATATCAAGGCGGCAGGCATTTGCCACTCGGATATTCACACCATTCGCAATGAGTGGGGCGAGGCCCACTTCCCGCTGACGGTGGGCCACGAGATCGCTGGCGTGGTCGAAGCGGTAGGGGACAAGGTCACCAAGTTTAAGGTAGGCGACCGCGTGGGTGTGGGCTGCTTGGTCAACTCTTGCGGGGTGTGCGAGCAGTGCCGCAATGGGCAGGAGCAAAGCTGCCTGAACGGCTCGGTGGGAACCTATAACTCTGAAGACGTCGATGGGACCATTACCCAGGGCGGCTATGCGCAAAAGGTCGTGGTCAATGAGAATTTTGTGTTGACGATTCCGGAAGGCCTCGACTTTGATGTTGCCGCCCCGCTCTTGTGCGCCGGAATTACCACCTACTCGCCCTTGGCCCGGTGGCAGGTCAAGGAAGGCGATAAGGTAGCCGTCGTTGGCCTTGGCGGTCTGGGCCACATGGGCGTGCAGATCGCCGCCGCCAAGGGCGCTGAGGTCACCGTCATTTCCCGCTCCTTGCGCAAGGAACAAGAAGCCTACAAGCTCGGCGCGCAGCGGGTGTTGGCAACGGGTGAGGCCCCCGACTTCTTTGCCAACCACAAGGGCGAGTTTGACCTGATTTTGTCTACTATTTCCGCCTCCTATTCCCTCAATGACTACCTGCAGCTGTTGAAGCCGCGGGGGATCATGTCTGTGGTCGGCCTGCCGCCGGAGGAACTGGGAATCACGATGGGCAACCTCGTTGGTGGCGGTAAAGTATTGACCGGAAACAATATTGGCGGCATTGCCGAAACCCAAGAGATGCTGGACTTTTGTGCAGAACACGGCATCGGCGCGGTCATCGAAAAGGTGGGCGTTGATGACGTTGACGCAGCCTATGAGCGGGTTGTTGCCGGTGATGTGAAGTTCCGTTTTGTCATCGATACGGAAACTTTCGCGGATTAAGTATGTAAGCTACTTCATCGACAAAAGATGATGTATTGTATTTCACGCACGTGCAAGTAGGATTTCGTTATTGGGTTACGTACCATGTGCACAGGAGCACACTCCTGCGCCGCGCCTCCCCGCACGCGTCGGGGGATAAGGAGGGGGCCTAGGACGCGCGCACTGGTGTGTGAAAATTATCCGCTACAAAAGTTAGGCAACTGTGTCTTATAAAAATATTCTCGCCATGGCTATGTCCTTCGTGGGCCTGCTGGTAGGCGCGGGCTTTGCTACGGGCCAAGAGGTCGTGCAATATTTCACCGCCTTCGGCACCTGGGGTATTGCCGGCATTGTGGTCGCAGCGGCCATTATGACGCTGGCGGGCACCGTGTTCTTGCAATTGGGCAGCTATTTCCACGCCACTGAGCACAACACGGTATTCCGCAAGGTCACCCACCCTATCGTGTCTAAGCTATTGGACGTCGCCGTTATCATCACGCTCTTCGCCATCGGCTTCGTGATGCTGGCCGGTGCCGGTTCCAATATGGAGCAGCAATTTGGCTGGCAGGCTTGGATCGGCTCGACGCTGATGTTGGGGCTCGTGATTGCCGTCGGTATGATGGACGTCGATAAGGTGTCCAAGGTCATCGGTATGCTCACGCCGTCCATCATTATTGCCGTCATTGGTGTGGCCATCTACACCATGTTCAATATGCCGGACGATATCGGTGCGGCAATGGAAGCCTCCAGCCAAATCGATACCCCGATCGGCAACTGGTTGGTCTCCGCGCTGAACTACAACGGCCTAGCTTTGATGCTGGCGGTTTCGATGTCGCTGGTTATCGGCGGCGATAACATTAGCCCCCGTGAGGCCGGKTGGGGCGGCATCGTAGGCGGCATCGTCTACTCCGTCATGATGGGCCTGGCAGGCTTCTCCCTGCTGATGAACGCCGAGGAGATTGAGGGCTCCGATATCCCGATGCTGTCCTTGGTCGATAGCGTCAACCCAGTCTTGGGCGCAATCATGGCCATCATTATTTACCTGATGATTTTCAATACCGCCATTGGTATGTTCTACGCATTGGGTAAGCGCCTTTCCGCGGGCAATGAGGCAAAGTTCCGCGTTATCTTCATCGCCGGCTGTTTCGCAGGTTTCGGCGTCTCCTTCTTCGGCTTCAAGACCTTGATGCAGTACGTCTACCCGGTCATCGGCTACATGGGCATCGCGATGGTGGCCGTCTTGGTCTTCGCATGGTTCCGCAGCCAGTCCAAGATTCAGGACGAGGCGCTGCGCCGCGAGCGCGTGCGTTCGCTGATGCACCTGAAGCTGAACCCGAACAAGGAATACGACGCAGATCGCTACGACGACGAGATTGGCCAGCACCTCGAGGATTCCAATATGGATAGCGAATCCCTCTATGAAGAGCTCGTGACCGAGGTGACGGAAAAGCTTGACGGTGATGACGATGTGGACTTTGATAAGGAAGAATTTGAGAAGCAAAACCAGGACGATCACACCTACTACATCGAGCGCGAGGGCGTAGAGCACGACCGCTCGCCGGAAGAGATTGAAAAGTGGATCGAAGAAACCGGTGCTATCGGTGACCCAGAGGAAGACGATGAGTCTTCCGAAGCGGAAAGCTCCCAGAAGTAATCTCGCCTTAGAGCAATAAATTTCCCTCCCCAGGATTTCCCGGGGAGGGATTTTCTATGCCTTGTGCTTGCCGATGCCCCTTTTAACGCTTAGGGCTGGAGCTGGCCAAGGGATTACAGCAGGAGGAGCTTGAGGGTCAGGCCAACCATGATGACGCCGATGCCAACGTTGATCCAGCGCCATACCTCGGGGCGGGAGAGGACGTGGGAGAAGCGGGCAGCGCCAAAGCCAATGACGGGAAACCACGTAAAGCTGGCGGCAATGGCACCGCCGGCGAAAAGCCACCGGCCGGGGTCGCCATACTGGTTGGCGATGCCGCCGAGCATGACCAGCACATCAACATAGGCGCCTGGATTGAGCCAGGTTAGCGCCAGCGCGGTAAGTAGTGGCTTAACCCAGGAGGGAGAGCGCTTAATTTCCTGGCGCTGGGTGGCGGTAGCTGTGGCGACAGAACCGTGCCCGGTGCCGGCCCCACCCGTGGTGTCGCCGTCGAAGGTCGCGACTTCCTCGGTGGAATTAGGGGAAGTGGATTCCACGTCGATGGCCTCGCCCTTGGTTTTGAAGGCATCGCGGAAGCAGGTGAAGGTGAAAAAGGCGAGGTATGCCGCGCCGATGTACTTGAGCGCCTCAAGCGCATTGGGAAAGCGCTCAACCAGGTAGCCGACACCGGCGGTGCCGGAGGTAATGAGGATGACATCGGAAAGCGCGCACACCACGATGATGAGCCCGATGTGATCGCGGCGGATGCCGTATTTCAACAGCATCGCATTTTGGGGGCCGACGGCCACGATGAGGGATAAACCAAGCACAAAACCAGCAAGCACGATGGACATGCCCCTAGTGTGGATCCAAGCGGTAAATAAGTCCAGTTAATCTATCTTCATATGGTTTAGAATAGCTTCATGAACCCGGTACATTTGGAAACCTTGCTGGCCATCGTGGAGGAAGGAAGCTTTGAGGTCGCCGCCTCGGTCCTGGGGATTTCCCCATCTGCGGTAAGCCAGCGCATTAAGGCGTTGGAGGCGAGCACCGGCCGTGTGCTGGTGCGGCGGGCGAATCCGGKGGGGGSGRCGGRAGCCGGCGAAGTCCTCGTACAGGCGGCCCGGCGCATGGCGTTGGTGCAGGCGGAAACCGATGCCCGGTTGGGCCAGCGCCTAGCGCGCGTGCCCCTGTCGGTGGCCATCAACTCCGACTCGCTCGCCACCTGGTTTACGCAGGTATTAAGCGATACCGCGCAGCAGGGAGACGTTGCCCTGCGCATACGCATTGAGGATGAGGCCCGCACGCTCGCGATGCTGCGGCGCGGCGATGTTTTGGGTGCGGTAACGAGGGAGCATTCGCCGGTATCCGGGTGCGATTCCACGTTTTTGGGGACCATGCGCTATTTCGCCGTTGCCGCCCCGCATATCGCGGAAGGCTTTCATTCAGGGCGGTTTACCTGGGAGACGATGCCGCTGGTGGGCTATGGCCCCAATGACCAAGTGCTCGATGATGCCATGCGCGAGCGCTTTATTGACTCCCACGTCGTGCGCGCACGGGTCTCGCAAATTCCCTCTTCGGAAGGCTACCTGGAGGCCGTGCGCGTGGGCCTGGGGTGGGGGCTTTTGCCGCAGGTCCAGGCCCAGCCGCTGGTGGAATCGAAAGAGCTGCTGCTTCTCGATGACCACCAGCTCGACATCGACCTCTACTGGCAGCGTTGGCGCCTAGAATCCGAGGTCTTAAGCGATCTGACGCGGTCTGTGATTAACGCGGCTGCGGGGCTGGGAAGAGCTTAAGCTGAAAGTCTTCCGGATTCTTTACTTCCTCGCCGGAGGGAATGGGGCCCGGGAGTCGCACGCCAGGGGCAAAGGGCTGCCCGCCAAAGCGATCGCGGTCGTGCGGCTCTGCTAGCCAGGACATATCCGGTCCCACCGGAACGATGCGGGTGGGGTTGATTTCGGTGTGCGTGGCAAAGTAGTGCTGTTTGATCTCGGTGAAATCGGTGGTATCACCAAAGCCCGGTAGCTGGAATAGTTCTTGCAGGTAGCCGCGCAGGTTGGGCAGTTCCTGGATCTTGTGGCGCGAGCACTTGAAGTGCGAGTAATACACGGGATCGAAGCGCACGAGGGTGGCAAATAGGCGGATATCGGTTTCGGTAATGTGATCGCCAACCATATAGCGCTGGGTGCCCAGGCGCTCCTCGGCCCAATCGAGCGCCTCCCACAGTTGGTCATAAGCCTCTTCGTAGGCTTCTTGCGAGCCGGCAAAACCGCAGCGGTACACGCCATTATTGATGCCGTGGAAGATGTACTCGTTGAGCTCGTTCATCTCCTCGCGGTGCTGTTCAGGGAAGAGATCGGGAGCGCCTTCTGCCTGGAAGTCCGTCCACTTTTCAATAAAATCGCGCACCATCGAGGGGTAATCATTGGTGACTACCCGGCCGGTGGATTCTTCTACCAAGGCTGGCACAGTAATTCCGCGGGGGTAATCTGGAAAGCGCTCGAAGTAGGCTTCCTGCAGGCGCTTGTAGCCCAAAACCGGGTCTACTTCGCCCTCGTCGAGGTCGAATGTCCAGGACCGCGCATCGTGTACGGGCCCGGCGAGGGCCAAGGAAATGGAGTCCTCTAAGCCCAACAGGCGGCGAGCGATGACCGCGCGGTGCGCCCACGGGCAGGCACGGGCCGCCACCAGGCGGTAACGGCCAGCCTCCATGGGCCAGTAAAAGGTGCCATCATCCTGCGCGGTTATCTCGGATACCTTTGGTGAAATGCGGTCTTCGATATAGGTGGTATCGCGAATAAACTCGCCATCTGGTGAAGCATTGCGGGCATCTCCGGCCCAGTCGGAGTCGTGTGAAGTCATCGATTCGTTCCCAATTSTGGTGGATTMATARGGSGGGRAAAGTGTCCCCGCCGGTAATTAATGTTTATATGTCAACTATGTGACATTGTTGATATTACAACAAGATGGGGGCTGGGGGAAGAGGAGTGCGGGGACAATTGCGGCGCGCCGATAACGGTACCGCAAAACCGCAGGCAACTGTCTTAAGTTGGTCATATGAGCGATAAGCAGCAACCGGATAAAGCCAATCCCTTAGACGAGGATCTTAACGTTCCAGCCTACGATTCCATGCGGCAGGATAACCCCGATGTCTTTGCCCGCGCAGGGCGCGCCGAACCGCAAGAAATTCGGCCGCAGAAGCAAGAGGCGGCGGAGACGGAGGTTTTGCCCAATGCCGCTAATGGGGCCACGCAGCAGGGAAACCAGTAATCCGCAGGTGAGGATACCGCGGTATTGGATCCCGCAGCGGCGTCGCAGGCCGAAGGTTTTGCGGCAGACGATGCCGGCTTGAGTCCAGAAGAGCTGGCGGAACAAGAGCGCAAGCTTCAGCAGGAACAGGAGGATAAGGAAGGCTACAAGCGTTATGGGCGCCGCGGCACCATTGACTTTGGCCTCTTCTTTGTCCGCTTGGCTATGAGCGCCTACCTCATCATCGCTGGCGTGTCCACGTTCTTCTCGCTGGGCGATGGCGCCGGAGTCTCCGGACTGGAAAGCGATTACTCGCAGTACGCTTGGGCTAATTCCTTTGCCTTGGCGGTACCAACCGTGCAGCTGATCGCCGGAGCATTCCTCCTTTTGGGCCTGATTAGCCCTCTTGCGGCCATGCTCGGTTTGGTCGTTACCGGTTTCACCGCCTTGCACGAACTGGCGGAATCGGGCGCTGGTCTGCAGGTCTTTGACTGGCCGGACTCGGTATGGCTATCGCTGGTCCTTTTCGTTATCGCGATTGGCCTGCAATTTACCGGTCCTGGTTTCATTTCCTTGGACTTTGGTCGCTCTTGGGCGCGGCGCCCGCTGGGTACGTCGTGGGTCTTTGTGGTGGTCGGTATCGCCATCTTGGTTGCCGTGTGGTTCTTTGGCGCAGCCGTAAACCCCATCGCTTAGCCTGTTACTCGCTACCGCGTAAGTGGAACCCCGCCGCAGTTAATGCGGTGGGGATTTTCTTTTCACCCTTGCTTTCCATCATGGAAAGTGAAAGAATTGCCATAACGGAAAGTATGGAATCTGGATTTTGGGGATGGTGGTAGAAAATGGAAGATGAGCTAAAGAAGTCGCTCGAGTTTAATGACAGCCTGCAGGATCAAGGCGCTGAGCGAAAGCGGCTTATGCAAAATATCCTCCTAGTGATCGCATTCGCTGTGTTCTATGTGGGAATAACAGTATTCGCGGAGATAATACACCCCGTCGCGTTTCTCATTTTCTACTTTGTCCTTATAGGCCTCATCGTGTGGGCGCTGCTTCATCATCAGAGCAAGGTGCGGACCAGCTATCGCCAGGACCCACATTCACAGCCCAAGGCCGATAAGAAATACTACGCGGGGATGGCAGTAATACTTATCCCGATCTTTATCACCAACATGCTGCGTGAGCACATGTGGGCCTTGGTGATCTTCATCGCGGTGTGGGCAGTGGCAATGGTCTGGGTGCTGCAATCTCGTGCCTTGGACCTTGCAGCGCGGCAAGGAGAAGGCCGTAGTGCTCAGTGATATTGACCCGGTTATCTATCCTCTCAATCGCTTCAAGATCTGCGCGGTATTAAACGCGCGGGGTGCGGTGGAGGGACAGGTGCGCCGCGAAATGCGCTTCGCGGCGCTGCGGGAAGAAGTGGGGCAATCGGCCGCTACTTTATCTAAACAATTAACCGCCTTGGAAAACGAAGGCTATATCAGCCGATTCCGCGAGTACGGGTC
The DNA here is from genome assembly GCF_030515985.1 of Corynebacterium accolens. The sequence continues at coordinate 199,923 of NZ_CP100376.1, forward strand.
TTCCCGCGATAAGGACACCGTGTGGGTTATGCTCACTGCTACCGGCAAGTCCGCATTCGATGCCCACCTCGCCGCGCTTAAGTCGCTAGCGGAGCAGGAGTAGCGCTACGTGTGGTCTGCTTGCGCTGGGCGGCACAGAATGCGGCCGCATACAGCGCTACGGTAAGCACGGTGAGCCAGACGAAGTCATCCACCCAGAATTTCTGGAAGTGGTTCATGGCATGGACATCGACTTGATCTCCCCACCACCACTTCGGTGGAACGGTGAGCAACAGGGCTGCCCAGGCGATGAGGACGGCCAGGAGGTTGCGGGCAGCCCATCCGGTAGAAAGCCAGCTCCACGCGCGGTAGGCGAAGACCGGGATGATAAGCGTGAGCCAGACCCAGTGATGGGACCAAGAAACAGGGGAGATGAGCAGGACGGTGAGGGCGGTGACCAATTGGGCATCGACAAGCAAATGCTCCTCACACAGGCGCTTGATGAGCCACGCTGCAACGACGATGACAATAAGGGAGGCCGCGATCCACGCGAAGCCTATCGTCAGGCCATTCGCCTCCATGGGTTCGATGGATGGATACATGCGCTGAATGGCGCCCTTGATGGAGCTATTGGACTGGTACTCGGTTCCCACGCCGAAGTCGCGGCCGGAGCCCATGTCGAGCAGTGTGGAGCTGAAGAACTCCACGAAAGCCTCCCAGCGGAAGGCGGCGGCAAGAAGGGTGGCCGCTACGGCGGAGAAAAGTGCGGTCGCAATCTGCTTCCATTCCTTGCGCACAAGGAAGTAGAGCAGCATCGCCAGAGGGGTTATCTTGATGGCGGCCGCCACGCCGACGAGGATTCCCTGCGGCAGGAATCGCTTGCGCGGAACGAGGTCGAAGATAACAAGCGCCATGACCACTATATTGATTTGGGCATAGTTGTTATTGAGGTCGACCGGCTCAAAGTGTAAGACAATGGCCCAGGTAATGGCGGTTACGGGSAAGAGGRATTYTGGCTTTTTKWGCACCGCCCYGAAAAMGAAGKAGAGGCACACGAGCACTAGGAGATCCGAAAGGATCACCATGATATTGCCGGCCAGGGTGTGGTCGATGGCGTCAAAGGCCGTCAACGGCACCATCGCTAAGGCGCCAAAGGGCGGATAAATGAAGGGCAGCTGAATATCGCCGGCGGGCATCGGCGCGCTATAGACGGAGCGGTGCTCGAGGAAGGCCTTGACTCCCTCGCGGTAGACCACCATATCGATGGGGAAGTCTGTGATGCGGGTGTCTTCAACGACCTTCCGAGCGCCGAAAAGGAACCCCAGCAGGGCCACGGTATATCGGAATAACGGGGTACGAGCGAATTTCATCGCGGTACAAGTTACGCGATTTTTAACTACAGAGCTCGCACCCCACCGAGGTCACAGTGATTTAGCAGCCAATTGTGCTAGTTCACAAAGCCGTCTACCACGCGCACCGCGCCGCGGTCCGCGGAGGTCGCCATCGCGGCATAGGCGCGCAGCGCCTTGGTAATCGGGCGGTTGCGGTCCACCGGCGTCCATGGCTTTTCGCGTTGTTCTTGCGCGGCGCGGCGGCGCTCCAGAACATCATCGTCCACGTCGAGCGTGAGCTCGCGCTCGTGGATATTGATGGAAATGGTATCGCCGTTCTCAATGAGCCCGATAAGCCCCTGGTGGGCGGCCTCAGGAGAAATGTGGCCGATGGAGAGCCCGGAGGTGCCGCCGGAGAAGCGGCCGTCGGTAATCAAGGCGCAGGCCTTGCCTAAACCTGCGCCCTTGAGGAAGGACGTCGGGTGGAGCATCTCCTGCATGCCGGGGCCACCGGAGGGGCCCTCGTAGCGAATGACGACGACATCGCCTGGCTGGACTTCTTTATTCAAGATGATGGACACGGCCTGCTCTTGGGACTCCACCACGCGGGCTGGGCCAGAGAAGGTCCACAGCTCTTCTTCCACGCCGGCTGCCTTGACGATGGCCCCGTCTGGCGCCAGGTTGCCGCGCAGGACCACCAGGCCGCCGTCGGAAGAAAAGGCGTGGTCGGCATCATGAATGCAGCCATTGACCGCGTCAGTATCTAGTTCATCCCACCGGTTGGACTGGGAGAATGGCTCCGTCGTGCGCACGCCACCGGGAGCGGCGTAGTACAGCTCGCGGGCCTGATCGGTTACGCGGGGATTGCGGATATCCCAATCATCGAGCCACTGCTCCGCATTGTCATAGAGGGCGGTGTGCACCTTGAGGTTGAGGTGGCCCGCGCGGCGCAGCTCGCCCAAAATGGCCGGAATGCCGCCGGCGCGGTGCACATCCTCGATGTGATAGGTGCCGTTGGGCGCAACCTTGGACAGGCAAGGCACGCGGTAGGAGATGTCATTAATATCATCCAGCGTGAAGTCCACTTCGCCCTCCTGCGCTGCGGCGAGGGTGTGCAGGATGGTGTTGGTGGATCCGCCCATGGCCATATCGAGGGCCATGGCATTAGTAAAGGCTTCCTTGGTGGCGATATTGCGCGGCAGGACGGACTTGTCTTCCTCGCCGTAGTAGCGGCGGCACATATCCACGATGGTGGAGCCGGCCTTTTCAAAGAGCTCACGGCGCGCGCTGTGGGTGGCTAGGGTGGTGCCATTGCCAGGAAGCGCCAAACCGAGAGCCTCGGTCAAGCAGTTCATGGAGTTGGCCGTAAACATGCCGGAGCAGGAACCGCAGGTGGGGCAGGCGGATTCTTCGACCTGGGCCAAGCCGGAATCGCTCACGCTATCGTTTGCGGATGCGGTGATTGCGGTAATCAGGTCGGTCGGAGCATGAGCAACGCCATCGACCACGACGGCCTTGCCGGCCTCCATAGGTCCGCCGGAGACGAAGATCGTGGGGATATTCAACCGCATTGCGGCATTGAGCATGCCCGGGGTGATCTTATCGCAGTTGGAGATGCAGACGAGGGCATCGGCAGTATGCGCATTGGCCATGTACTCGATGGAATCGGAGATGATTTCGCGCGAGGGCAAAGAGTACAGCATGCCGCTATGCCCCATGGCAATGCCGTCGTCCACGGCAATGGTATTGAACTCCTTGGGCACGCCACCGGCTTCGCGGACGGCATCGGCGACGATATCACCGACATTTTTCAGGTGCACGTGGCCGGGGACGAACTGCGTATAAGAGTTGGCGATGGCGACAATCGGCTTGCCAAAGTCATTTTCTTTGGTACCGGTAGCGCGCCACAAGGCACGCGCACCGGAGGCTTGACGTCCGACGGTGGTTACTTTAGAGCGCAGTGGGAACATGGTTTAAGTCACCATTCCTTTTAGATTGGTCAATGGGGGGGAGGAGAAAGTAGATTTAGTTTTCTGCCGAATCTTTAAGCTCGGGGTGTTTTTCTAGGTATGCAGCATATTCCTCTTTGCTTAGGAGGATCTGCTGACCGTCGCGGTGCACGATGACGACCTTGTCATCGGCTGCCTCGCGGCCTTGAGTGAGGGCATCGGGAATGCGCCCGCGGGATGCCTGCGCCAGGCGGGGCAGTGAGTTGAAGGTTACGCCAGGCAGGTTGTGTTTCGCACCATTTTTAGTCTGCGCGAAGGCCCGGGCGCGCTGGAAGCCAATCCCGGCGAAATCATCCCATGCGATAGAAACGTTCTTCCGGAACGCATACGAAATGGAAATGCCTTTCTCAGAGACCCGTGTGCGGGCCTTGAGGACCCACCAGAGGCCGATAACGGGGATAATCAGCAGCCACCCCAGGTATTTGGGCGCCCAGCCAATGCTTAATAAGGCGATCGTGGACAGAATTAAAATGCCCAAGATGTGGTCGCGGGAAGGGGTGAAGACCTCTGCCTGGGTGGTGGACTGACGAGGTTGTTTGTCCTGTGCTGGTGGGGTCATAGTCAGCCAGCCTAATTGACCATGTGGTGGGGAAGCGAACCATTTTTCCACCGCGTTTCAACATATGGGAAAGTTTTCCCAAAAGGGGGTAATCGCTTCCAGATATAATTCTATCGGTATATAGTTGGAAATATGATCATTATTCGACTTCAGGTGGTACGAGCGCGGCGGTGACCGCGACGTTTCCTGAACGTCGACGCTTTCGCCCCCGCAGACCACCGGCCCGCGGGGGCTTTAGTTGTAACTAGGGCGTTTTCGATGATCAGTTTCCATGACAGACCAAACCAAGGAGCACATACACCGTGGTAACGACATCCTCGCCCACGCCTGCTTCCGCGGCCGCTGCAACTTCTGCTGCGTCTGCGGAGCGAATGAGTGGGGCTCATGCTATTGTCCGCACGCTGGAAGATCTGGGCACCGATCTCGTATTCGGTATTCCCGGCGGTGCCGTGCTTCCGCTCTACGATGCACTGCATGGTTCAACGAAGCTTCGCCATGTGCTAACCCGCCATGAACAAGGCGCCGGCCACGCCGCCGAGGGCTATGCGCAGGCTTCCGGAAAGGTGGGCGTGTGCATCGCTACCTCCGGTCCTGGTGCGACCAACCTGGTTACCGCGCTTGCCGATGCCAACCTGGACTCCGTTCCCATCGTCGCCATCACCGGCCAGGTGGGCAGCAACCTTTTGGGCACCGATGCCTTCCAAGAGGCCGATATCCGCGGTGTCACCATGCCCATTACCAAGCACAACTACATCGTGACGGATCCCGCCGAGATCCCTTCTGCAATTTCGGCTGCCTTCCACTTGGCTTCCACCGGCCGCCCCGGTCCGGTGCTCGTGGATATCCCGAAGGACGTGCAAAACGGCTTTGTAGATTATCGCTTCCCGGAAACGCTTGACCTGCAGGGATACAAGCCAGTCACCAAGCCACACCACCGGCAGGTGGCCCAGGCCGTGGAATTGATGTCGCAAGCGGAAAAGCCCGTGCTCTACGTCGGCGGCGGAGTCGTTAAAGCTAATGCCTCCCAAGAGTTGCTGGAGTTTGCGGAACTCACGAATATCCCTGTGGTTACCACCTTGATGGCGCTGGGGACCTTTCCGGACTCCCACCCGCTGCACCTGGGAATGCCGGGCATGCACGGCACGGTCCCAGCCGTCGCGGCGATGCAGCGCGCCGATCTCATCATTGCCATCGGTGCCCGCTTCGATGATCGCGTGACCGGCGATACCTCAACATTCGCACCCAATGCGAAGGTCGTCCACGCCGATATTGACCCAGCTGAGATTGGCAAGATCCGGGAAGTTACGGTCCCCATCGTCGGCGATGCCAAAAAGTGCTTGACCGCGTTGAGTAAGGAGTACCGCAAGAAGGATGTACAGCCGGCCGCCGAGGTGAAACAGTGGCATGATTACCTGCGCGGCATGCAGCAGCGTTTCCCGCGCGGTTATGAGCCCACCGATGATGGCCTGCTGAACCCGCAATTCGTCTTGGAAAAGCTCAGTGAGACCGTGGGGCCGGAAGCTATCTACTGTGCGGGCGTGGGCCAGCACCAGATGTGGTCCGCGCAGTTCTTGGACTTTGAACACCCGCGTTCGTGGATCAACTCCGGTGGTGCTGGAACCATGGGCTATGCCGTTCCCGCTGCCTTGGGTGCAAAGGCAGCGCGCCCAGATAAGGAAGTCTGGGCCATCGATGGTGATGGCTGCTTCCAAATGACCAACCAGGAACTTACCACCGCCGCCGTGGAAGGCTTCCCGTTTAAGGTTGCCGTCATTAATAACGGAAACCTTGGAATGGTCCGGCAATGGCAGACGCTGTTTTATGACCAGCACTATTCGCACACCAAGCTGCGCGAAGAAAACGCCTTCACCCCGGACTTCGTCCGTTTGGCCGAGGCACTCGGTTGTGAAGCCATCCGGGTCACGAGCGAAGAAGAAGTCGTTCCGGCCATTAAGCGCGCGCAGGAAATTAACGATAAGCCAGTTGTCATTGACTTCATCGTCGGCCAAGATGCGCAGGTGTGGCCGATGATCGGTGGAGGTGCCTCCAATGAGGAAATCCAATACGCCCGCGGCCTGCGCCCGCTTTTTGATGAAGCTGAATCCGCCGCGGAAACCCCGGCTGAGATTGACGAAACCATCCAGGAGGCATAAACCATGACGCAAAACGAGGTAACTCGGCATACCTTATCGGTATTAGTTGAGGATGTAGAAAGCATCATCGCCCGCGTGGTGGGAATGTTTAGCCGCCGTGGCTACAGCCTGGTGTCCTTGGTCTCCGCGCACACGGAAACCCCCGGAATTAACCGGCTGACCATCGTTGTGGATGCCTCTGAGGTGATCATTGAGCAGGTAACGAAGCAGCTCAATAAGCTCATTCCGGTCATCAAGGTCGTGGAACTTAAAGAAGATTCCACCGTTGCTCGCGCCATCATGCTGGTGAAGGTATCGGCCGATAATTCCAACCGCGCGCAGGTGGTGGATGCGGTAAATATCTTCCGCGCCCGCGTGGTGGACGTGGCAAAGGAATCGGTTGTCGTGGAGGCTACCGGTACGCCGGGCAAGCTCGCGGCGCTGCTTGAAGTTCTCGAGCCCTTCGGGATTCGTGAACTCGTGCAATCGGGCCACGTAGCCTTGGGGCGCGGCCCGAAGGCGACAGCTCCCAAAAAGTAAATAAAATCTCACGATGTGAACACAATGTCTCGCGCAGTGGTATATACTCTGCGTTAGGACGCTTCATTACAGCTTCTCCTACCAAAGAATTGAGGATTTGAAATGGCTATTGATACCTACTACGACGACGATGCTGACCTGTCGATCATCCAGGGCCGCAAGGTAGCTGTTATCGGCTACGGCTCCCAGGGTCACGCCCACTCCCAGAACCTGCGCGATTCCGGCGTTGAGGTTGTTATCGGTCTGCGCGAGGGCTCTAAGTCCGCAGCCAAGGCGGAAGAGGCTGGCTTCGAAGTCAAGTCCGTCGCGGAGGCATCCAAGTGGGCCGACGTCGTTATGCTCTTGGCGCCGGATACCTCCCAGAAGGAGATCTTCGAAGAGCACATTGCCCCGAACCTGGAAGACGGCAATGCACTGCTATTCGGTCACGGACTGAATATCCACTTCAAGCTGATTGAGCCGGCTGCGTCCGTCACCGTCGGTATGGTTGCGCCAAAGGGTCCGGGCCACTTGGTCCGCCGCCAGTTCGTTGACGGCAAGGGCGTTCCTTGCTTGATTGCCACCGAGCAGGACCCGAAGAACGAGGGCCATGACCTGACCTTGTCCTATGCCGCTGCGATCGGTGGCGCCCGCGCCGGCGTTATCCCCACCACCTTCGAGGCAGAGACGGTCACCGACCTCTTTGGTGAGCAGGCCGTCCTGTGTGGTGGCGTCGAGTTCCTCATCCGCAATGGCTTTGAGGTCCTCACCGAGGCCGGCTACGAGCCAGAGATGGCTTATTTCGAGGTCCTGCACGAGATGAAGCTCATCGTGGACCTGATGTTCGAGGGCGGCATTGCCAACATGAACTACTCGGTTTCTGATACCGCCGAGTTCGGTGGCTACATCTCCGGCCCGCGCATCATCAACGCTGATACCAAGCAGCGCATGAAGGATGTCCTGTCCGATATCCAGGACGGCACCTTCACCAAGCGGCTGCTCGCCAACGTTGAAGGCGGCAACAAGGAACTGGAAGACCTGCGCGAGGAATTTGCACAGCACGAGATCGAAAAGACCGGCACCAAGCTGCGCGATCTCATGAGCTGGGTAAAGAATCCTTTGGACGCTACTGCCTAGGCAATAGCTGAAGCCAGTGCGGCCCGCGGGAGGTTCCCGGCGGGCCGCTTTTGCGGTTTGGCTACGTGCTATCCCAGCACTTAAGTCCGTGAGGTATCGCAGAGGTGTTGCGGGTAGTATTGGCCCTATGGGTTTTACGACGCCAAGCTATGATCTCAAGGATCTTTTTTCGCGGATTGACCGGGGCGATATCCAGCTTCCAGATTTCCAGCGCAGCTATGCCTGGGATGAAGACCGCATCCGCTCACTTATCGTTACGGTCCTGCGTGGTTATCCCATCGGCGCACTGATGGCCCTGGATATCCGCAATGAAAAGATGCGTTTCCGCCCCCGAGTGTTGGCGGGTGCGCCCGAGGCTGGCGTCGAGCCTGGGCTGCTCCTTTTGGACGGCCAACAGCGCCTTACCTCCCTTTATCACTGCTTTAACGGCGAGGGTTTTGTCAAGACCACCGACTTCCGGAAAAAGAAGGTTCGCCGCCGCTTTTTCATTGACGTCCGGGCCGCGGTAAGCGGGGACTTGCTTGCCGATGACGCCATTTTCGCCGTCGACCAGAACGGCGAGATCTGTTCGCACTTCGGCCCCGATATTGATGGGGCTATCACCTGCCGCCAGGATGGCCTGGATAATATGTGCATCCCTGTGGCCTCGCTACTCAGCGAGGAAGGCACCAGCATGCTTTTCGAGCTCGCCGCCACACACGAGCGGTACAGCGCCGAGCTCGCTGCGTTCAATAACCGCATCGTGCGTCCCTTGGCGGGCTATGACATCCCGATGATCCGGCTATCCCGCGAAACGGAGCGGGCCGGAATCGGTTCCATCTTTGCCCAGGCGAATTCCGCCGGCCTGCAGATGGATGTCTTCGATCTCTTAACCGCCGTCTTTGCTTCTGAAGATCCCACCTTCCACCTTGCCAACGATTGGCAGCAGGTGGAAAAGGACCTGCGGGATTCTCCCGCGCTCGATGGCATCGGACGCAATGAATTCCTCTCCGCAGTATCCCTCTTGGTCACAGGGGAGAAGGGCAATGCCGGCGGCCAGCGCGAAGATATTTTGAAGCTGTCCCTATGCGAGTACAAGGCGGCCGCGCACGACCTGCGCATCACCTTCCACGAGGTCGCCGAATTCTTGGCGCAGCGCCGTATTTTAAGCCTGGATCAGGTTCCTTATACGGAACAGATCGTGCCGCTGGCGGTTATCATCGCGCGCTTGGCCAAGCGGCCTGGGGCGCTTTCTAGCCAGCAGGCATGGGATCGCATCGACCAGTGGTTCTGGTGTGGCGTCTTTGGTGAGCTCTATGGCTCTTCCGCGGTGCCGCTGCGCGCCGCCCGCGACGTGGATGAAGTGACCGAGTGGGTGGCCGGGGCCACCGATGACGTTCCCAAAACGGTCGCAGATGCAGGATTCCGGGAATCCCGCCTGCTCTCGGTCGATGAAAACGATGGCGTTTGGCACGGAATCTACGCCTTACTCATGGCTCGTGGCGCGAAGGACTGGCGGACGGGCAGCGAGTTTACTCGCCATACCTTTGAAGAGCTCAAGCCTGGATTTTTCCCAGTATTCCCACTGAATTGGTGCCAGCGCCACGGGGTGGATTCGGTCTTGGCGCAGTCGGTTATGAACTTTACCCCGATGGGCAAACGCACAGAGGTCGTCCTCGATGGATTCGCACCGAATCGCTACCTGCCACGCGTGCAATCCAAGTCCATCATGGAAGACGAGGAATTTGATGCCGTCTTGGCGTCGCACGACCTCGATGTCGCTAACTTAAGGGAATCGAAGATTCAGGAATTCTTGGCGGATCGGCGCCATCGTTTTGTGAACCTGGTGGAAGAAACCTTGGGCATTCCCGTCATTCGAGATGTCGATGAAGCAAACCTGGCCGGCGGTGAAGAGGGGCCACATGCATTTGGCCGCTAAGAGGTTCCGGGCGGCTGCAGCGGTTATCGCAGCCTCCCTTGTACTTGTCGGCTGCGGCGATGCCTTGCAGGAGCCCAAACTGGTAAAGCGTGGGCTGTCGGATCTCTCCGAGTCCGACGTTGAGCTTGAGCGCGCCAAGTCAGAGAATCAAAACCGCCTTATCGATCCCAAATTCGCTGGCAAGTTTGAAATCATCGATGATCCTAGCGGCATTGACGCTGCGCGGACTTTTTTCGAGGATTCTGACTCGATGGTGCTCTTTGCACCCGATGCTAAATCCGAACTGCGCGCGGCGACGTTGGCTATTAACCAGCACCTGCCGGCCGTGGAATACGATCGCTCGCGCCGCGGTGACATCCTCAACCTGGTAGGTGACTTGGAAGTAAAACGACTCGTCATCATTGGCGATATTCCATGGACACAATCCAGCGGTGATTTCACTGTCATCAAGGACCCGGGAACGCACGAAGCGTTGGGAGATTTCACGGCATTCCAATATGAGTCCAAGGTGGTCGCCTCGCCGAAACAAATGGTCAAGGACATCGCGCGGCTGGATAAAACACCTTACGTTGAGTTGCGCCCTGCCTGGATTCCTTATGAGGGTGAGCCCGACGACGATGGTAAAAAGTTATCGCCCGTTCCGGCACAGTCGCGGCGCGATGGCCAGATGGCGCCCAATATTGTGGCCACGGCGGATAGCCCGGTAGCCAATGTCATTACGGCCGCGGCCTATGGTGGCTCGGTATTGGTGATGCCGACGGCAGATCCGCTGGAAGATAAGCGGAGTATGGCCATGGTGGCGGGGCTGGACGAGGGTTCACTGATTGCTTTGGGCCCGGAATTCGGTCAAGTGAAAGAATTTAAGGAAAAAATAAGGCAGGGCACCCCAAACTGAACTACACTTCCTTCACACGCGGTGATTTTCGCGTAATGCACAACGAATTGAAACGAAGGATGATATGTCGAAGCCGGTAGTTCTTATCGCCGATAAATTGGCCCAATCCACAGTGACGGCTTTGGGGGATTCTGTCGAGGTGCGCTGGGTAGATGGCCCGAACCGCGAGGAATTGCTTGCTGCGGTTCCAGAAGCAGATGCGCTGCTCGTGCGCTCTGCCACCACGGTCGACGCTGAAGTTCTAGAAGCCGCGCCCAAGCTTAAGATTGTGGGTCGCGCGGGCGTGGGACTCGATAACGTGGATATTGACACCGCCACCAACAAAGGCGTCATGGTGGTCAACGCTCCTACCTCCAATATCCACTCTGCGTGCGAGCAGGCGATTGCCTTGCTTTTGGCCACTGCCCGCCAGATTCCAGCGGCGGATCAGTCCTTGCGCGAGGGCGAGTGGAAGCGCTCTTCCTTCAAGGGCGTGGAGGTCTACGGCAAGACTATTGGTATCGTCGGCTTCGGCCACATCGGTCAGCTTTTTGCACAGCGGTTGAGCGCCTTTGAAACGAAGATTATTGCCTACGATCCTTATGCCAATCCGGCGCGTGCGGCAGCGCTTGGCGTGGAATTGGTCGAGCTTGAAGAGCTGATGGCGCAGGCAGACTTTGTCACCATTCACCTGCCCAAGACGCCCGAGACTGCCGGAATGTTCGATGCGGAGCTTTTGGCCAAGGCAAAGGAAGGCCAGATTCTGATCAACGCCGCCCGCGGCGGCCTCGTAGATGAGCAGGCCTTGGCGGATTCTATTACTTCCGGCCACCACCGCGGTGCGGGCTTTGACGTCTACTCCACGGAGCCGTGCACGGATTCCCCGTTGTTTAAGCTGCCGCAGGTCACGGTGTCGCCGCACCTGGGCGCGTCCACCGTGGAGGCACAGGATCGCGCGGGTACCGATGTCGCCGCATCTGTGCTCAAGGCTCTGGCCGGCGAGTTTGTTCCCGATGCGGTCAACGTCTCCGGCGGCACGGTGGGCGAAGAGGTTGCCGGTTGGCTCGACCTCGCCCGCAAGCTGGGCCTTACCGCCGGGCGCCTGCTTGATCAGGCTCCCGTCGCCGTGGAGATCGAAGCCTGCGGCGAGCTGTCCACTGAGGATGTGGATGTGCTGGGCCTTTCCGCCGTCCGCGGCCTGTTTAGCGGTGTGACCTCGGAGCCGGTTACCTTCGTCAACGCGATGCAGATTGCTGAGAGCCGTGGGGTCGAAGTTTCGGTATCCACCAACCCAGAATCCAGGGGGCACCGTTCTTCCTTGCAGGTCAAGGTCATTAGCGCGGAAGGCGTGACCTCTTCGCTCACCGGTGCTCTCATTGGCATCGATGGCACCGAAAAGTTTGTGCGCATCAATGGCCGCGGCGTGGATATGCGGGCCGAGGGCCGCAACTTGTTCTTCCGCTATGCCGATGCCCCAGGTGCGCTTGGTACCGTGGGTACCAAGCTGGGCGCGGCGGGCATCAACATCATCGCTGCAGCCTTGACGCAGGGCAAGCAGGAAACGGATGCCGTGCTCATCTTGCGCGTGGAGTCCGAGGTACCAGATTCTCTCATCGAGGAGATCAACTCGGCCCTTGGCGCTACGTGCCAGCAATTCGACATGGATGAATAACCTCAGCGCAGGTTAGGAGAGTGGCCTAACCGCGTACTCGTGCCCGCCCATCGCGTAGATTTCTGCTGCGATGGGCGGGTTTCCTTTGGTAAGCTAAAGCCTAATCCACTATGTGAGAAAGGAATCCTATCTAATGAAATTAGCGGTTATTGGCGGCGACGGCATTGGGCCAGAAGTAACGGCGGAAGCCCTGAAGGTGCTGCGGGCGGTGCGCAGCGATATTGAAACCACCGATTATGACCTGGGCGCGCGGCGCTACCTGCGCAATGGCGAGCTTTTAACAGACGCGGACCTGGCTAGCCTGCGCGAACACGATGCCATTTTGCTGGGCGCCATCGGCGCACCCGGCGAGGTCCCCCCGGGCGTCCTGGAGCGTGGCCTGTTATTGAAGATGCGCTTTGCGCTCGATCAGCACGTGAACCTGCGCCCCTCCATCTTGTATCCCACGGCCCACTCGCCCCTGGATAACCCGGGCGAGATTGACTTCGTCGTGGTGCGAGAAGGCACCGAGGGTCTGTACTGCGGCAATGGCGGAACGCTGCGGGAAGGAACGCCGCACGAGGTAGCCAGCGAGGTTTCGCAAAATACCCGCTTCGGGGTGGAGCGCGTGGTGCGGGACGCCTTTGAGCGGGCATCGCAGCGCCGCAATCACCTCACCCTGGTGCACAAGACGAATGTCCTCGTCAACGCCGGCGATCTGTGGCACCGCACGGTAGAAGAAGTCTCGGCAGAGTATCCGCAGGTGGAAGTGGACTATAACCACATCGATGCCGCGACGATCTACATGGTGACGGAGCCGTCCCGCTACGATGTCATCGTTACCGATAACCTCTTCGGCGATATCTTAACGGACTTAGCAGGCGCTATTACCGGCGGGATTGGGCTGGCTGCTTCGGGCAATATCGATGCTTCGGGTGTAAACCCCTCCATGTTTGAACCGGTGCACGGTTCGGCGCCCGATATCGCCGGACAAGGCATCGCGGATCCGACCGCGGCCATCTTGTCGGCAGCGATGCTCTTGCGGCAGCTGGGCGATGAAGGCAATGCGCAGAGGATTGAAAAGGCGGTGGCGGAGGACATCGCCAAGCGCGGCGATGCCCCAATCAAGACCGTTGAGGTGGGGGACCGCATCGCGGAGAGCCTGCAGGCTTAAGCGTAAGAAGTCCTTCGCATGAATGCGGTGTTGTCAGGGAACTGAATAATCTTTGCAAATTAACACCGCAAACTTTGCACACATGTAAAGGCTACCTTTTAGTAGGATGGCCGTTATGCGTTTAGGACGAATTGCACACCCAGAAGGAATTTGCTTTGCCATCATTGAAGGGCCACAAGATGCCCCGATGGAGGAGCTCGTAGCTAAAGAAATCTCCGGCACTCCATTTACCCCGCCGGAGCCCACCGGCCGGGAATGGAAGCTGGGCGAGGTGCGACTGTTGGCGCCGACCTTGCCCACCAAGGTAGTGGCGCTCGGCCGCAACTATGCCGACCACGTCGCGGAGGTATTCAAGAAGTCCTCCGATAAGCTGCCACCAACCATCTTCTTGAAGCCATCGACTGCGGTTATCGGCCCGAATGAGGCCATCAAGATTCCCGATTATGCCACCAACGTGGAATTTGAGGGTGAGCTGGCCGTGGTTATTTCCAAGCCATCGAAGAATATCCAGGCTGAAAACTGGAAAGACCACGTGCTGGGCTATACCATCTGCAACGACGTTTCCTCCCGCGACCTGCAGTTCAAGGACGGCCAGTGGGCGCGCGCCAAGGGTATTGATACCTTCTGCCCGCTGGGCCCGTGGATTGAAACGGACCTGGATAGCTTGGATCTTGATGATCAGAAGATCAATGCTTACCTGACCCACGATGGTTCCCGTGAGCAGAAGCAGGATTCCAATACGGATCAGATGATCGTCAAGATGGGCGGCATCTTGGAAGAAATCTCTGCCGCCTATACCTTGCTGCCTGGCGATGTCATCACTACCGGTTCGCCAGCAGGAACCGCACCGATGGTGCCGGGCGATACCATTGAAATTGAGATCCCAGGGGTTGGTACTTTGCGCAATACCATCTCTAGGGCGCAATAGTTTCATCTCGCGTCAGCTGCCGCTGGTGAGGTATTGGTAGAAGGAGAACGGCGTGCCGGATCATTCACATCAAGGCCACCGCGGGTCCGCGCCGAGCGCGCAGGAGATGGAGGAGCGCTACCGTGCCACCGCGCAGGTGTGGTCAGGGAGCCCGAATGCCACGCTGGTGGACTATGTCAGCGACCTTCCGGCAGGTACCGCACTCGATATCGGCTGTGGGGAAGGCGCTGATGCGCAGTGGCTACAGGATCGTGGCTGGCAGGTGCTCGGCATCGATTTTGCTCCTACTGCCGTAGCGCGGACTAGGGCACGTGGAGTTGCCGCCGAGGTTGCTACCTTTGATGAATTTAGCCACGATTCTTTTGACCTGGTTACCGTTCACTACGGCAGCGTCCGTGCCACCGCAGGGGAAGTGGCGCTGTTAGAAAGACTCGTCGCCCCGGGTGGAACCTTGCTCTATGTTCACCATGATATGGAGTCAGAAGAGATTGCCATGCCGGAATGGCTGGCGGATAATCTTACCGAATTGACGGTGCAGACCCTGCGGCGATCGTCGCGCCATGTTACTAGCGGTGCCGGATCCCACCACACAAGCGACGTGGTCCTCGTGGCGAAACGGCTCTAAGCCGCACCGTTTAAAGGCTGAGCGCGCGGAGGATTGTTTGGAGCTTGGCGGTTGTTTCTTCCAGCTCGGCTTGGGCATTGGAAGCACCGACCACGCCGCCGCCGGCCCACGCGCGGGCGGAGAGGCCATCGCCGGCAACTTCCGCGCAACGGATGGCTACCATGTATTCGCCATCGCCGGAGCTATCGCACCAGCCGACGGTGCCGGCATAGAAGCCGCGGTCGGTCTCAGCGGTCTCGATAAGCGCCTGCGCCGCTTCCGTCGGCGTGCCGCAGATTGCGGGGGTGGGGTGGACTACTTCTGCCAGTTCCAGGGCGGTGAGGTCTTTATCCCGCAACGTGCCGGTGACCGGCGTGCCCAAGTGCCACATCTCATTGGTGTGTATGAGCTGCGGGGTCTCGGGGATATCGAGGCTGCTGCACAGCGGTTCTAATACAGTGCGCAGGTGTTCTACTACAAAGGAATGCTCCAGCAAATCCTTGGCGGAGTGCAAGAGGTCTTGGCTGGCAATGTGGTCTGCCGCCTTATTGGCCCGGCGCGGGGTGGAGCCGGCGAGCGGGAATGCAGACACGGTCGAGCCTTGCCGTTTGATGAGCACCTCCGGAGAGGAACCGACCAGCATGGCCCCTGGGCGGCCTGCGGGCGAGAGATCCGCAATGAAGCCATCGCGGTTGACGGAGAGATCGATAAGGCGCGCGGCCACCAGCCTGGGATCGATGGGGGAGGCAAATTCGATATCGACCGCGCGGGCGAGAACCACCTTTTCTAGCTTCGAGGTTTCGATGGTGCCGATGGCCGCCTCCACGCGGCGCAGGTGTTCTTCGGGCTCAGGGTCAAAGCCCACGACGCGGGAATTGAGGGTTTGATTGCGGTAGAACGCATGTGGTTCTAGCGGGCCGTCTTCGCGGATGATCGATTCTGGAACAGTCAGGGCGGCGGGGGTATCGGAGTCAAAGGGGATGGCGCCAACGACCATCTCGGCCTCGCCTCGGTGCAAGGCGTCAACCGCGGTTTCGGCACTGGTAAAGGTTTTCCGCGCACCTTGGGTACGGACAGACCCCGTTGCCCGGGAGAGCAAGAAATCGGGGGCGGTGCTTGGTCTGTCTTCGTGCATGGGGATCTAGCTTAGTGCCTCGTTAAAAGTTGGTAGAAATTGCCCTCGCCAAGCGTGTGGGCACCCTGTGACACAACCGATGTAACTATTGTTACCAAAGTGGCTACTGTGACTAAAGTTTTTCTTCGATTTACCTATCTCTTGACCTCGCTCCTAGTGATAGGCGCCGCCATAAGTGTGCCGGCGACGGCGCAGGAACAAGAAGGCGCCGGATCGCCGGTACAACCGACGCACCCGGAACCTGTGCCAGAACAAGACCACCACTCCGGCGAGCCCGTGATTCCAAAACCAGATGGCTCGCATTTGCTCCCAGAAGGTGTCACTGAATCGACTCCCCGCAATCCTGAGGAGCATACGTCCGCTCCCGGTGAGTCACCACATCCGGGCAATTCGGAGCCGACTCCACCCATGCCTTCTGCTGATCCCGGCATTAATCCTGATCCGGCCATTGCACCGGGAACTATGGAGTCGCTTGAAATGGAACACGAGGGAAAACAGCGTCGCTACCTCGTGCGTATCCCGGATCACTACTCTCCCGAGAAGCCATCCCCGGTGCTTTTTGGATTTGGCGGTTGGGGAGATTCCCCGGAAAATTTCTCTAGTTACGCACGAATGGGAAATACGTCAGCCACCGATGAGGCCATCATCATTTACCCGGAGGGCTACGAACGCGCTTGGGAAGCAGCTCCATATGCCAAAACCCATGATGGCGAAGATATCCGCTTCATCAAGCACATCTTGGATGCGGTGGATGCGGACTATCATGTGGATCGCAATCGCGTCTACGCCACGGGAATGTCCAATGGAGGCGGTTTCACCTCCGTCTTGGGCTGTCACGCGCAAGATACGTTTGCTGCGGTTGCCATGGTCTCCGGAGCTTTTTATAACCCCGTTGAAACCAATTGCGGCGACGCGCCAATGCATACACTCATCATGCATGGCACCCACGATCAGATGATGACCTATGAAGGCGGCGACCGGCACGAAGCTGGCTATCTTCCCGTGCGCACAGTCTTGGGAGGCTATCTTAACCGCAATCGCTGCGAAATGACCTTCCAAACCCAGGCGGAGGTTGGAGGAGCCGAGCGCCTGAACTTCAACGGTTGCCACAAGGACGTGGAATTGATCAAGGTGCCTGCTGAACACACGTGGTTTTGGCAACCGGATACCCCGAATGTTGTGTGGGACTTCCTTTCCACCAAGACACGTGTGTAGCCCTAGGCAGTACTTTTAGAGCTTCTAGTCGACGCGCGGGATCTGCGTCGTGGCATCATCTGCTTGCGGCGGCCCAGGCTGTTCTGGCTGCTCAGACTGTTCTCCAGCTTGCTTCTTCTTGCGGAAGAATTGGACATAGACCAACAGGCCAATTCCTAGCACGAGGGCGAATGCGCCGAGCCCCGCCAAGATGCCCGCCCAAAAGCTGCTCTTGGTCAGTGAGGCGGTGTAGGCGGCACCGGCAAGCGCTTCATTGTTCTGGTTCTTGCCACCTGCAGACGCGTTGGGCGCAGGAGCTGAACTGTGCTTTCCAGACTTCGTTCCTTTTGATTTGCTGTCCTTAGACTTGTTGCTCTTGGATTGCGGGGAGGACTTGCCCGCGGATTTCTGGCCAGAACTTCCGCCGGACTTGGAGTGCGCAGCCTTAGAACCGGAGCGAGAGCCGCTGCTTGCCGATGATCCCTTCGATGAGCCCCCACCCGAATTGCGCGACGCAGCACCAGAGCCTGCCCCAGAACCGTGGGCTTGGTTAGTCTTGCTCTGGCCAGAACCGCGAGCAGAGCCCTTGGTGGAACCGGACTTCGACCCAGACTTGGAGCCTTGGTTGGATCCCTGCTTCGAACCAGAATTTTTCTCTGCGGCCTTCCCACCGGAGCCGCCGGATCCACCGGACTGGCCCTGCTTAGACGGCTTATCGCCGGATTTATCCTTGGAATCTTTCTCCTTCTTTTTATCGCCCTCGAGGAATTTTTGGCCTTCCTTCAAAGTATTTTCCAGCTCCTTATCCAGGCCCGCGATGGCTTTATCTACTCCCCTGATGTCCTTGGCCAGCTGTTTCGGGCGGGAGGTTCCATCGGAAGGGACGCTTCCCTCGGCATCATCGGACTCGTCGTAGTCCACACCACACAGCTCTGCTGGATCCGTGTCATCTCCCACGAGGAATCCGGCGTGCAGGTGGTGGCGGGAGCCATCGGGAAGCTCAAAGGTAAAGCTCACGGCGTAGGTGCCCGGCTTGGTAAAAGCGAAGGCAGGGTGGGAGTGGGACCTGCCCGGATAGTCCCAAGCGGTGCCGTCCTCGGTATCCATACGGACCTTGAGATCGCCGATGCCCTCGTTTTGGAAGGCCACGATGCGCCCATCCTCTGGGCCAGACGCGATGGCCATGCTCAAGGTCGCGGTCTGCTTCGAGCCGAGGTATTCCTCCGAGAGTTCCTGGGTATTAAAGCCCAGCCACGGAACATCCTCAATCTGGGTTTGCGGGAGCACCCATCCCTCGTCAGGCAGGGAAGGGATGTTGAGATCAGAAATACGCTGCTTGTTCTTCTCCGCTACCTCTACCGCGAATTCTTCGGACTGGTATTCCTTTTCTTTTTGGTCGTCTTTGACCACAAAGCTGATATCCCCGCCTTCATCCTTGAGCGCCATGTCTTGGTGGCCTTCGGTGATGCGGATAAAGTCCTCTGCGCTGCAGGTCTCTGCGGCATGCGCGGTGGCCATAACGGAAGAGGGTAGACCCACACCGGTGAGGGTTCCCACGCTGAGGAATCCGGCGGTGCCTAGGGCAAGAGCGGTACGGCACAAGGGTTTCATGATTCGATGGTTTCCTTTCGTGGGGTGTTCTCGGAGGCGTTAGCTGGCACGCGAGGAGAAGAGTGGCCCGGTTTGCGGCGAGAGCGCAGGAAGGGATGCAGGGCCCAGACAATGAGGAAGAGGACCGTGAGCGTGAGCACGATGGTCGCGCCCGCGGGAAGATCGATGGCCCACGCCAAATAGATGCCGAAGAAGCTGCAGACGGCACCGATGATGGCCGAGAGGAACATCATCGTGGTGAGGTTGGCCGTCAGCAGGCGCGCCGTGGCGGCTGGGGTAATCAGCAGGGCGAGGACCAAGATATTGCCGATCGTGCTTACGGAAATGACCACCGCGGCGGTCACACACAGGTAGAGGATGATATCCAGGGCAAAGACCGGCAGGCCCATGGCGCGGGCGGTCTCCCGGTCCAAGCAGGTGGCATTGAGCTGCGGGCCAAAGGCCACGACCACGGCTAGGACCACGAGGCAGACGCTCGCGGCGACGGTGATATCTGTGCGCGAAACGCCGGTGAGCGAACCGAAGAGGAAGCTGGTGAGCGATGCGCTATAGCCATCCGTGCGCGAGATGATCACCATGCCTAAGGCGAAGGCGGCGGCAAAAAAGATGCCGATAATGGAATCCGCGCGCACGTGGTTGCGTTGCGAAAACGCGGCGATAAGCACCGCGACGACCGCGCCGGCAACCGCCCCGCCCAAGAGGACTGAGGTCTGCAGCGCAAAGGCGATGGCCAGGCCTGGGAACACGGCGTGTGAGACGGCATCACCAATAAAGGCCATGCCACGCAGCACCACATAGCAGCCGATGATTCCGCACACGATGGCGGCGATGAGCGAAATGCCCACTGCCCGGGCTAGGAAATCGAGGTGGGGATTGGTTAAATCCCGCAGGAAATCGATAAATGAGATATCAATCATGCAGCCACTCCAATCGCAGCGAGCAACGGGGACGAGGCACTGACGCCAAACGCGTGGGTCCACGGATCTTTCTCGGCCAAAAGCTCCTCGGCGGGGCCGTCTGCAATGACCGTGCGATTAAATAGCACGAGGCGCTTGCACGTGTGCGCCGCCTCAGACAGGTTATGGGTAGACATCACGATGGATTTTCCTTGCGCCGCAAGCTCGGCGAAAAGCTCCAAAAGGGCCTCGGTATTCGGGGCGTCGAGCCCGGTAAAAGGTTCATCGAGTAGCAAGACCTCCGGCTGAATGGCGAGGGCGCGGGCGATCAGTACGCGCTGGCGCTGGCCGCCGGAAAGCTCCTCGATGGGCCGGGAGGCAAATTCCTCCATATGCACCAAGCGCAGCGCTTCTGCAGCGGCGGCATGATCCTTTTTCTTAGGGCGCTTGAACCACCCGATGAGTCCGGTCCGCCCGCTGAGCACGGTGCGGTACACGTTGATGGGAAAGCCCCATTCCACCTCGTGGCGCTGGGGAACATAGCCCACAGAGCCGGTGACGGTGCACGTGCCGGAGGAGGGGATTAGGCCCAAAATGGCGCGCATCAGCGTGGTCTTGCCCGCGCCGTTGGGGCCTAGAAGCCCAATGAATTCACCGGTACCTACCTCGAGGTTGGCGTCCTCAATCACGGTGCGGCCAGATAGCGCTACCTGCAATCCGCGCACCTGAATGCACGGCTTAGACATGGCCATCGCCTCGCTTACGAGATTTCACGAGCACGGCAACACCGGCGATCAGCACGATAATTCCGCCGCCGACCAAGACATACACCCATACCGGTAGGGAAGAATCCTCGGTCGTGGCGTCTGCTGGGCTCCACTCCGCATCCTGGGCGGCCTGGATGGCTGCGCCATCGCCCACGGCGAAGGTCAGCACGCCATCGGTACTAAACTCCTCGCCGTTTGTGGTTTCACCCTTGATCCGGATACCCACCTGGTGGGTGCCCGGCTCCGTAAAAGTCCAGTTGGCGTGGGTGTGCGTATTGAGGTCTACCCAGAACTCAGACTCGCCTTTTTCTGCCGTAGACCACAGCAGCTGGGGTGCCTCAAAGCCGCCGTTTTGCAAGAAGAGGGAAAAATCCCCTGGGCCGGAGTGGCCGAGGAATTCCATGGTGACGCCGCGATCAGCGTTATCGACAAGCGAAGGCGCCTGGGTATTCCACCCCAGCCACGGGACGCCGGCCTGCTCAGTCTGCGGGACAACCCAGACATCCTCGCCAGATTGTGCACCGACGAAGCTGAACTCATCGGTATCCGGCAGCGTTTGCTGGGCCGCGTCGCCTACTGAGAACACCAGGTCATCAAGGTGGCGCCACACCGGGGAATCGCCTGCATCATCGCGGGCCAATAGCTCGGCATCGGAGCTATCCAGCAGCGTGCCGATGTCAACGTGGCCCGCATCGATGACCTTTTCTTCGCCCTCGGGCGCCACGGTTTCATCCGCGCCGACCACCTGCGCGAGGTCGTCGGCCCAAGCAGGCGTTGCGGATACGGCTAAGCCGGCGGTGACGATGCAGGCTGCCGTGCGAGTGGCCGCGCGGGTAACGGTTCGAGAGGCAAGGTTAAGCATGGTTATCTCCATTCGAAGGATGTAGGCAACGCTGCAGCGAGTCAGCATTGAATTTCATGAGATCGATATAAGTAGGCACGGCATCATCAAGCGTGTCGCCGTAAATGGGGCACAGCTCCACGTTTTGCTGCGCGGCGGCCTCCTTCAGCGTGCTGGCACTAGCCTGTTCCACCGGCTCCACAAAGACCGCGGGAAGGTGCAGGTTCTCCAGCGTCCGGCGCAGGGCAATGACCTCCCGTGGCGAAGGCTCAATGGCGGGATTGGGCGTCACGAACCCAGCCACCGACAGGCCATAGCCTTGCTCTAAGTAGGCATAGCCGTGGTGGGTGGTGACCAAGTGCCGGTTGCTCTGCGGGATGGAAGAGATCGCGCGGTCCACATACCCGTCAAGCTCGCGCAGTTCTGCGATATAGGACTCGGCACGGGCGCGGTAATCGGCGCCGTGCGACGGATCCGCATTCGCCATTTCTTCAGCGATGACATCGACATAGGCAATGGCATTGTCCACGTTGTGCCATAGGTGCGGGTCCACTTCGCCGTGGATGTGTTTACCTAAGACCGCTTGGGGGAGCAGGTAGGTATCCGCACCGGGGGTTCCCAAGAAGCGGTAGGCGGGATCCGGCGGAATGGGCTGCAATACCGAGGAGGGGACCGCCACCGCGGTATCAGCGGGATCAAAATGCTGGTCTTGATCGCGCAGATCAATAGATCCCTTAGCCACATCAGCGGCAATATCCACGTGGCCGGAATCAATGACATCCACATCTTCCGGCGGGTTCACGCCTACCGCGACGGTTAGATGCTCTACCTCAGTGCCATCTGCCTGAAAGCCCAGCTTATAGATGCCCGGCTCCGAAAAACCCCACGAGACGTGCGTGTGCGCGTTGGCCGGGAGGGTGACCGCATCTTCGCCTGAGTCGATGCCATCGGCGCTATTAAACAGCACTTCCGGCGTGCCGAAGGTGGAGACCACGTAGGCTGCGACATCGCCTGGCCCCTCGGCAGAGACCATGCGGAAATCCACGCCGGAGTTGCGCTGCTCGGCACCGCTAATGCGCAGGCCCAACCAGATGGCATCCAGGGAGACATCTTCTACCAGCGGCACGAGGGTAGCGCCGCGGGTGGAGGCGGAGTCAGCGACCTCTACCACGGGCGCATCCGTGGACTCGTGCAAGGTATCTATCAGGGACTGCGGTTCCAAGAGGTATCCATTGCTCAAGGCAAGATCCGCATTGGCCACGTTGCGCACCGTGCGCAGCGTCGGCTCAAAGGTGTGCGGGTCCTTTCCGCTTGGGATAAGGCCGGTGACCGAGGCATCCTCGCCTGCGACGTGGCGGGCCATATCCGCCAGAATCGGCGTCGTCGCAACCACGCTGAAGCGATCAGAGGTATCCACCGCTGCCGAGGTCGTGCAGCCTGCCGCGAGGAGGGAGACGCTACAGAGCGCCCCTACGGCCTGCAGCCCGCGCGGTACGAAACGGTAGTGGGGCACTGGCATTAATTCTTTGCCCTCGCGACAGCGAGTCGTGCAATACCCAGGCCAAGGAACAGCATGCCCAGGCCGAGCACACCGATTCCGAGAGGCATGGTGGGGGTCCCAGTATTGGCAAGAGCCGCGTTGCTGCCCTTACCGGACGTATTCGCACCGGAACCGCCAGCGCCATCCTGGCCAGCACCGGAACCATTAGAGCCCGCGCCGGCTGCGGCGCCAACACCACAGTCGCCGCCATCCGGGTTCACTTCCGCGCCCAGGTCGAAGTGGCCATTATCGAAGGAGCCATCTGGCCTGCCACCGCCGACGACAAAGTGCAGCGTTGCTTGGCCTGCTACTTGCTTGCCGGCAGAGGTCTGGGCCACCTGGCGGATCGTCACGTCATAGGTGCCCTGCTTTTCGAAGACCCAGTTAGGGTGCACGTGGGTATTGGGGGCGATATTGTAGCTGCCTTCCACAGCGCCGTTCGCGCCGCGGAACCATTCATCGCCGACGATTTTGCCCAGGCCACCCTGGCTGTAGACCATCATGGCACCAGGGCCCTTCATATCGACGAGCTCCCAAGTAACATCACCTGGAATGTGTTCGCGCATGGAGGGGCTCTGGGTATTCGCACCGAGCCACGGCACGCCATCGACCTGCGTAGAACCAATCATCCAGGCTTGGCCGGCCGAAACAGGTCCAACATCTTCTGGCAGCTCGACGCTGGAATTATCGGAGAGGTAAAAAGTTGCGCCATCGGCATCGCGCCACTGCGGCGGCGAGACCGTATCGTCTTTAATCTGCGGGATAATACCCGGACGGCACTCTGGATCCGTGGACTGTCCGCCGCTTGCAGCGTTGCCGCCTTGGCCACCCTCGGAATTGCTGTGTCCAGCGTCATTGCCGGAGTTATCTGCCTCGCCAGAACCGCCCGCAGAACGGTGACCGGAGACTGTCTCTCCGCCTTCGCCTACCTGCCAGGTATAGGTCACTGCGTTACTGGTTTGGCCATTAGAGGAGGCCTGAACAGTCATCTCATAGGTACCTGCCTCACTAAAGGCCCAGTTGACGTGCCGGTGTGCAGGACTCGGCTGGTTAATAACCTCGCCGCTGGTCAGCTCCATCGAACCGGAATTGGTCACGGCACCGACGTTGCCGAACCCAGAGGTTTCAAAAACATAGACTGAGCCCGGCCCAGAGATATTGGTGAATTCGAAGTCAACGCTGGTGAATCCGCCATCGCGTGCCGGCTGAGTATCCCAGCCCGGCCAGATGATATTTGGGTCTTGGGTTTGGGGCAGGAAGTAGGTCGATTCTCCAATCTCGGGAACGGCCTCGGTGGCATCGGACCATGCCGATTCCACGACCTGGAGCAGCACGTCATCGCCAGGGCGCTGGACGTGCGAGCCGGTGACATCTTCCTGCATGGATAGGTGTAGCTGGCCATCAGGTGCCGTGACGTAGAACGCGTCGATATGTCCGGAATCAAAGACCTCATCGAAGGCCAAGGCCGGTGTGACCGGAACGAAAAACGCGATGAGGGCGGTAATTACCGCCGCGATGATGCGGCTGCCAGGCCGGTGAGCTCTGGTGCGTGAAATGGTGTTGGTATCCATGGTTGTTATTCCTTTAGAGCGTTTGGGCTGGGGTTCCCATTAGCTGTGGATTAGTAGTTAGATGCGCCAGCCAAAGCGCTCACGAATGAGATCTTGGTTGTCGCGGAAGAAGTTGTAGAAGGCCTTGAAGGTGATGCCAAGAACCGCAGGCAAGACCAGAGCCCAAGGATTAAACGATGGCCCCGCAGGAGTAGACGGCTTAGATGGCTCGGACGGCTTCGAAGGCTTAGACGGTTTCGAGGGCTTAGATGGCTTTGCCGAGTCCGAAGGCTTTTCGGACGGCGTCTCGGAAGGCTTTTCCGATGGGGCATCGGATGGCGCAGCCGTAGAACAGGACTTCACCGCGTCATCACCAATGGCAAAGGTCAACGTCTGTGGCTTGGATGCAAGTTCTTTGCCGTCGGTAGTAGTTGCCGTATAGGTTGCCTCAAACGTGTAGATGCCCGGCTTAGTAAAAGCCCAGTGGGTATGCCTATGCGATGCGAAGGTGGTCTCGATCGTGTGATCGTCTTCGGCGGAATTGGCAAGGATGTCATATCCAACGCCCCTGGTTTTATCGATATATACGCCCCACTCAGCGCCCTCTGGCGTGTGCTTGGGCTTGAGGTTCAAATTGACTTGGCCATCTTTCATCTTGGAGTAATCCAATTTTTCGGTGTTATACCCCGGCCAGATGATGGCTTGGTTCTGCGTCTGCGGCAGGTGGTAGAAACGGTCACCGATGTTGCCAAGGAAATCGAACTCCTTATCACCCAGCTGTCGGGAGCGGGGAGTAAGCGCGTTTTTGTGCACGCCAAGTACGACGTCATCCAACGAGCGGTCTACCGAGTTCTTATCAATTTGTCCTGTGTCATCGCGTAGGACGGTGCGGAAACCATCGTCAGTAGGCAGTGCCTTGATATCGACGTGCCCGCGGTCAAGTACCTGCTTTTCGCTGCAGCGCTGAGCTTCCTCGTCCTGTGACGGTTGAGATGGTGCAGGCGTATCGCCGGGTGCGGGTGAATCGCCGGACCCAGGTTTTTCGCCTGGGGTAGCGGCGTTGTCATCCGCGCTGGTAGAAAGCTCGCCTGTCGCTTCGTAGTTTTCGCCGAATTCAAAGGGCTCAGCTAGCACCGTGCTGCCATGTCCTGCCTTGACAGTGGAGTGAGGGAAGACGTTTACTTTGGCAATCGTGTTCTTAAAGAGTTCGCCATTGGTAAAAGTTGCCTCTCCGTGCCCGTTGGTAATTGGGGCTTCCACTGGTGCCGTGGGTTCCGCGTCGTTCTTGTCGTCATAGAGACCACCAGTCATCACGCCGCTGAAGTTATTGTCCTCCATGTCGATGATGATTTTGGTTCCTTCTTCGCCCTGTTTGCGCATCCGCACCGTATAGCCGGTTTCTTGCAGCGTTACCTCTTCGGTGGGGGCCAGCTGGCGCGGATTTTCGGCTTCTTCCCATGCCTCTGCGGCATCAGAAGAGTCGGTGTGGACAGAAGAGCCTGGGGTAAATTCCACCTGCTGCGAGATCCAGCGCGGCGCATCGCCTTCTGGGGTAAATACCGCCTGGATATTAGACGAGTCTGGGCCCATGTACTCATCCCACTCGGCGTGGCCGTCGGCGACAGGCAGATCGGTGAGGAAGTAGCCATCGATAAGCAGCGTAAGCGTGCCGGATGCCTTATTTTCCGCATCGAAGGAAATGGTGGTGAGCTTATCGTCACCGTCCTTTTCCGGGTTCTGCTTTTTGTCCATGCTCAGGCTGTAACCAGCAGCGGCGGCATCGCCGGAGGAGGAGCTATCGAAGCGTTCCTTGAGGCTTGGGGTCTTGTCATCCTTTGGCTTTTGCCCGCCCACTTGGTAGCTGGTGGTTTGCGGCTCACTAGCCACGAGCTGCCCATCCGCCGTGCGAGCGGTGGTGCGATAGGTCAATCGATAACGGCCGGGCTTGGTAAAGAGAGTGGCGTTATGGGTATGGGTACCGGCATTGAGGTATGTAGAGTGCGGTGAGTCTTGGAAGGAGCCCAGCATGCGATGGAGCTCGGCGCCGTCTTTATCGTCCTTGTTGGTAAAAAGCTCCACGTCGCCTGGGCCATCCACGCTTAAGAGGTCGAGGAAGGCGATGTTATCGCGGAAATCTTTCACGGGAAGCCCAGTGTCTGCGCCGAAACCGATCCAGATGGGTTCTTGATTGGCGGAGGCTTGGTACGGGGCCGTGTAGTAGGTGGTGCCTGTAGGACCGATGTAGTCCTGCGTGCCGTTTTCTGGCAGGGAATACATAAAGTTCTGGCGGCGCTTACCGTCCTCGTCTTCGCGGTTATAGCCTTTGCCTATCCAGGCAACGGTGTCATCGATAAGCGGAGTTTGGCCGGAAAATTCGGATCGCAGTAGGAAGTTGTCTCCTTCCCAAAAGCTCTTGGGGGAATCGACGTGGGTTTGGGTTGCGATGTGTTTGCCATCGTCGGGGCCGGCGTAGGCGGTAGCCGGGGCAATCAGCGCGATCATGCTGAATGCGGCCATGAAGCGAATACGAGGAGAAGCCACCAGCGCGTTACCTTTCTGCAGTTGTCAGTAGTTCACCTCGAAACTATAGAAAATTATTCCCAATACTGGATAATCTTTTGGAAACTGTTCCCGTTTACCTGTGTGTTTATAATGAAACCCGTTATCATCTACCCCTTTTTGCGTGTAATAAAGTACATGGGGGCGCACTTTTGGGTGGTAGGGTGAGGCGCTGGTTTGGGCTGGTGCGGACTGTGTCCTGTGACTCCACTACGATGGTGGCCATGACTGAAGTTCGCGTTAGATTTTGCCCTTCTCCCACCGGTACCCCGCACGTTGGCATGGTGCGCACGGCCCTGTTTAACTGGGCCTATGCCCGCCACACAGGCGGAAAGTTGATATTCCGTATCGAAGATACCGATGCTGCCCGTGACTCGGAAGAGTCCTATCAGGCCATCATTGACTCCTTGACCTGGCTCGGATTGGGCTGGGATGAAGGTGTCAACGTGGGTGGCCCGCATGAACCGTACCGGCAGTCCCAGCGCATGGACATTTATAAGGATGTGCTCAATAAGCTTATCGATGCCGGACATGTCTACCCCGCCTACTCCACCGCTGAGGAGGTAGAAGAGCGGCACAAGGCCGCAGGGCGCGACCCCAAGTTGGGCTATGACAACTACGACCGCGACCTGACGCAGGAACAGATTGATGCTTTTGAGGCTGAAGGTCGCAAGCCCGTATGGCGCCTGCGCATGCCGGACAAGGATTGGGCCTGGACTGACCTCGTGCGCGGCGAGATGTCCTTCAAATCCGAAACGCAGCCTGACTATGTGGTGGCGCGCTCCAACGGCGCCCCGCTGTACACCCTGGTCAACCCGGTCGATGACGCGTTGATGCGCATTACCCACGTGCTGCGCGGTGAGGATCTGCTCTCGTCCACCCCGCGCCAGCTGGCCATGTATGACGTGCTGAAGGAAATCGGCATCGCGGAATTTACCCCGGAGTTTGGCCACCTTCCCTTCGTGATGGGTGAGGGGAAGAAGAAGCTGTCCAAGCGCGACCCGCAGTCCAACCTCTTCAACCACCGCGATAACGGCATCATCCCGGAGGGTATGCTCAACTACCTGTCGCTGTTGGGTTGGTCCCTGTCTGCAGATCAGGACATCTTCAGCATGGACGAGCTGATTGAGAACTTCGATGTCAACGATGTTCTGGGCAACCCCGCGCGCTTTGACCAGAAGAAGCTCGAGGCCATCAATGCCGATCACATTCGCCTGCTCGAGCCCCAAGAGTTTGCCTTCCGCCTGCGCAATTACCTGACGGAGTACACGGATTTCCCGGCCGATTATGATGGCGAGAAATTCGCCTTCGCCGCAGACTTAGTGCAAACGCGCATTAAGACGCTTGCCGATGCCTATGGGCTACTCAGCTTCCTTATCACCCCCGATGCTGAGCTCACCTTGGATGAAAAGGCGGCCAAGAAGAACCTGAAAGACGACGCCGTCCAGCCGCTCGAGGTGGGCATTGACACCCTTGAAGCGGTAGAGGAGTGGAAGACCGACGCTATTGAAGCCGCGCTCTCCAAGGCGCTCATTGAAGATCTAGAGTTAAAGCCGCGCAAGGCCTACGGCGCGCTGCGCGTAGCCATTTCCGGCGCCCAGGTGTCGCCGCCGCTCTTTGAGTCCATGGAGCTTCTGGGTAAGGAGTCCACCTTGGCGCGCCTGCGTGCTGCCCGCGAGGTAACTCCGTACGTTCCAGCTGCGGAGTAAATCGGCACCACCAGAAGTGTGGAGGGCGCAGCCCGTTAAAGCGGCGGATGAACATCGAACTACACAGATGTCATCCGCCGCTTTATTTTAGCTCAAGAAAAACGCCTAAAAATTCCAGTTGCGCTGGCGATTTGGCGCATTGGGAAACGATGATTATAGTTATAACACGTTGCAGCGAGCAAGGGAGCGTAGCCGATAAGGATGCGATTCCAAGCGAGTGAGCAAATGGCCTATGGTGTAATTGGCAACACAGCGGTTTCTGGTACCGCCATTCTAGGTTCGAGTCCTGGTAGGCCAGCAGTGAAAACGCTTTTTTGAAGCAGGCTCACTAGTTCTATGCCCCGTTCGTCTAGAGGCCTAGGACGCCGGCCTCTCACGCCGGTAACACGGGTTCGAATCCCGTACGGGGTACAAATAAAAAGATTCCTCCAGCCACAGTGGTTGGAGGAATTTTGGCTTAAGGGACAAAATGTGTGGGATCTGTGGCGTGTCGTGGTAAGAGACATTTTGTGTGGGATTTATCCGCGTCCAGCCCAGCCTTTGCGCACTCCAAGGCTGGGATTCCATTCGGAATCGATTCCCGTGTCATAGGCGGCTGGTCGACCATCAGCATGGCCTCGGCGCTTGATTTCTTCTTCGGCCCAGGCCGCCTGTGCCTTCTCTTCGCCTTTGCGTCCGAAATCTTGCTCAAGAGCTAGCTGTAGCGGCGGCACTGGGTTTTCCGTGCGGACATAGAGCCACCAATCCATGATGATGCGTTGATGCTCATCGAAGGTTCCACGATGGGCTCTGGCAAGGTCTTTGAGCTGCTTGTTGATTCCGCCTTCAAGCAGGTTCGTTGTGGACTTCACGTCGCAGGTCACGCCTTCAGGCGGATTCAGGTAGGTAAATAGCGTTCCGTCGTTGATAAGTTCATTGAGCCTGTTGAAGCTTCGCCTAGCGCCACGGTGCGTGAACCAGAATTTTTGACTCGGCTTGACCCACCGCGGTATATCTGCGGCTTTTACCTGGCTGCGGTATGTTTTCTCTTTCAACCAGGGGCCGAATGTCACGCTGGCCTTGTGGACTCTGGTGATGAACTCGCGTGCTTCATCCTGAGTTTCGATATGTGTGAGCTGATACGCGAACGTGCGCAGTGCTTTATGCGCTGGATAGCGGGGATGACGTGAGATGTCGGTGAGGATATTGCGCTGAACATGAACGAGACATCGCTGGATTTTAGTATCTGGCCAGTGCTTTTTAATGACTGCGCGGGCACCGCCAGAGCCATCGATCGTGACGATCAGCGGTGGTGCGAGCATGTCCAGGAGTCTGGCGTAGTTGTATTTTGATTCCCCGGTGCACCATAGCCAGGCCACGGGGTGTTCGGCGGTGCACGCAACAAGCAGGCATTTGTTGTGAAAGTAGGTGCCGTCGATAAACAACTGGTCGTAGACGCGGAACTTGTCGGTATGTGAGGGCACCACGATGAACCAGAAGAAGGTAAACCACCGGGTGAGTGTGCGTCGGGTGACGTGAAGGCGGTGTGCTATGCGTTCTGCTGGTTCGCCGGTAAGGACCCAGTCTAAAAAGACTTTGAAGTGCTGGATATTGGCGGTGTTGGCCCTGGTGCCGGKTTKTGAAGCGTTGCAGTTGGGGSAACGCCAGCGKGGGGKTCCTGCTGTTGTTGTGCCGTTCTTGTGCATGCTTGTTCCGCAGATCGCGCATGCTGGGCGATTCCTACGACCTGTCATAAGAATTGCCGTAGCAGGTTCAAATACCACAGGTGGGCAATGACCGGCGTATTTGAGGGCTAAACCTCAGGTTGGAACTGATTCCAATTCAATATCCGCACCTTGCCCCAGCTCAAGGAATGAATCGACACCTCAAATCCCACACAAAATGTCCCTTAAGCCAATTTTTCGTATGTGCGCTTGCGGTCTAAACGGGGGTTAAGTGGGTCTTAACCCGGGGGATCTATTGGCACGAATTCCCTTACTATCTGCTGATTTGTAATGTGTTTACCCATCGTTTACTGTTTAACGAGTCCGCAGCAAGCAAGCTTTAAGCAGCATCGCTTTTGATTTGCGTGCTACGCGCGACCGAGCCCCGTTCGTCTAGCGGCCTAGGACGCCGGCCTCTCACGCCGGTAACACGGGTTCAAATCCCGTACGGGGTACAATTTAAAGGCTGCGAGCGCCACCGCTCGCAGCCTTTTGTTTTGCCATTTTCTTTCTGCGTTTCCCAGGGCTTGAGAAGTAGATTAAGCGGCGCTTAAACGGCTCTCGCTGCGCCACATGGAGCATTGCGTTGGAGAGAGTGCGGTGGGCGAGAAGGCATCGGAAAGCGCCTGCTGTAGCCGCAGCCATCCCTTCGCACTCACCGGGTCAGCGGGAATTGGGGCCGGGTCAGCGCCCGTGAGCGCCAAGGGAGGGGATGGGTCCGCCACTGCAAAAAGAACGCCCAGCGAGCCTCTCAGGCTGCACTGGGCGTTGAATGTAGGTGGAAGGCTATGCCATGACCTTCGTCTTCTTAATCGCCTTCTGGAGGCGCTTGTGGTAGTTATCCATGGCGGGACGCAAGAACAGACCGAGGATGAGTGCCGGGATGGCGAAGAGAAGGAGCATGCCGAGCTCACGGAGGATGTCGGCCTCGTAAATGCCGGCGATGGCGCTGCGGAACGCGTCGATGCCGTAGGTGGCCGGCAGCCACGGGCTGACATTTTGGAACCACTCTGGAAGAAGCGGCAGGGGATAGGCGCCGCCGGAACCGGAGACTTGGATGACCAAAAGCAGAACCGCGAGGGCCTTGCCCGCGCTATCGAATGTGATAACCAGTGAATATATTATCAACATAAACACCAGTGAGATTATCCACGAGGCAAAGAGCATCATGAATGGGTGCTCGGGCTCGATCTCCACGAAGAAAATCAGGCTGAGGACGACGAGGGTGGCTTGAGCGATGCCGATGAGCCCAAAGGTAAGGAAGCGGCCCAGGAAGACTTGGTTCCTGGTGAAGTGATCCTTCTTGTCGAGGCCTTCGTTCTTCTTCAAGTACTTGCGTTCGGCGTTGGTGTGCACCAGCACGCAGGCAAGCAGGGCACCTACCCACAGTGAAAGCGTGAGGTAGAACGGCGTCATACCAACACCGAATGCAGCAACATCGTAGATGGGCTGGCGGTCCACGTTGACCGGCGAAGCGATTCGGGAGGCCAGTAGCTCGGGATCATCGCCAATGAGACCGGCGAGCTGGCTGAGGTCACCGCCGTCGCGGATCTCATCGATCTTTTGGCTGAGCTCGCCAAAGCGGCTCGCCTGCTGCTGCAATGTACCGGATAGGCTTGCGGTTAGATCGCGCACCCGCACGAGGGCATCGTTGTCATTAGAGATGGTATTTCGGATGCCTGCGATATCGCGTTTGACCGCATCAACATCGTTGGCAACCGTACCCACACTATCTCCCAGAGCCGCTAGCTGTGGCTTCAGATTAGAGTTATAGGAGTTGCGGGCGTTTTCGACGGCCTGCTTGGCGCTGGCAATCGCAGCTTGCGTTTGCTGCTTGGACTCTTGGGAATTCCTGCCGTTTTCGATGTTATCGGCCGTAGAGGTCAAGGAATCGTGCAGCGCATTGCTCTGGGCGATGCTGGCATCCAGCTGCCCCATCATGGCCGCATAGCCTGCCGCTACCGGGCCTGGGAGATCGACCTTATCGGCTTCTTTCTGGATGCTGTCCTTCACGCCTTGGAAGGCTGCGGTCTGCTGTCCCACGCGGTCCGCGGCAGTGCGGAAGGTTTGGGCGGTCTGCGCGGAGGTGGCGCTGGCATTGTTCAGCAATTCCTCGATTTGTGAGGATAGGACCTCGTAGCTCTGCGTCGTCGCGGCAAGGGACGCATCCAAGGAACCAGTGGACTCATCCAGCGTGGACTTTAAGATATCGATGGGTGATTCGCCGTTGTCATTGGTGGTACTGGAGGCCTGGTTTCCCGCTTCATTCAGGATGTTATTGGCCGCCTGGGTGAGCGGAATGGTGGAATCTACCAGGTTACTCAGCGCCATGACCGTGCCAGAGGCTGCATCGAGGCGCGACTGTACGGTATTGACTCGGTTGTGCACGTTGTTGAGCGCGGCCTGGGTATCGCCCTCATCAAGGTACTGGTCCAACGAGGAAATGACGCCAAGACCCACATTGGACACAACGCGGGTAAAGGACTCGTCGATCTTCTCGATCACACCGGTAGCGCTGCGTTGGGTAATCGTGGTCGACAGCGCGTTCTTCTTCTCATTGGTATAGAGATTAAGTTTGCTTGGCTCGGTGCCTTCCACGTAGAAAGTGAGGAGGTTTGAGCTGAAATCCTTGGGCAAGACGATGCCTGCGTAGTACTCACCGGACTTGGTGCCCTCTACGGCATCATCGCTATTGGTAAGAACCCAATTGATTTCGTCGTTGCGGCTGAGCTGGGATAAAACCTCATCTCCCAAGTTAAGCTTGAGCGAAGCTAGGTCGCTTTGGTGGCCCTCGTCCTCACTGGCGACGGCGATTTTGAGCTGTTTGGTATTGGCAAAAGGGTCCCAGCTGGCCAGCACGTTAAAAGTGGTAAAAAGCAGCGGGATAATGGCGAGGCCGAAAATGATGACGGCGGTCATTACGTTGCCACGGATGGCCTTGAGGTCATCGCGGAGAATGGTCAGAATATTGCTCATGACTTATCTCCCTTTCCGGTTTCTTCGCCGTCGTCGGCGGGCTTATCTGTGGTATCGCCCTGCGATTGTGGGGTAGAAGATATTTCGGGGTGTTTATCCGACTGGACATCTTCTAGCCGATACTGATTGGGGTTTTGGCGTTGATGTTCTAGGTGCTGCTGAATTTCTTCATCGCTGAGATCCGCCAAGCGGTTATCGTGCGCGATGCTTTGTTTCACGTATTCCAGCGAGCAAATGACCGCGACCGCAATCAGCGCCACAAGGCACGCAATGCCGAAAAGAATCGCTTTCTGTTCCGGCATGAACCGGGAGCAAATCACGAGTGCGAGCACCAAGGCTATCCCGATGGCGATCGTGAGCTTCATTAGCTGAGAATAATTCTTCCGGGCGGTCATCCACTTGGTATCCAAGCTCTTTTGGTATCCCTCGCGGTCCGCGGAAGCATACAGGAGGTCGGTAAAACGGTAGCGGCTGCCGATCAGGTGGACCTGCTCGTTGATAACGAGCCCGCCCTTGGCCAGCTCGTCATTGACCAGCATGGTGACGTTGGACAGCCCGCGCCTTAAGAAGGTGCCCATGAGGTAGGCGACAACTGCCATGCCGGTCAGCGCGGCGATATCGCGGATGTAATGGGTGCCGTAGAACCCGCCTACCGTCTCGCGCATGGCATCGATGCCGTAGGTAAAGGGCAAGAAGGGGTGGACGGCGCGGAAGAAGTCCGGCGTCATTTCGATGGGGTACAGGCCTGATGCGCCGGGAATCTGAATAAAGGCCAAGACCACCGCTATGCCGCGGCCCACGTGACCGAATGTCGAGACGAGGCCATAGGTAATGCTGAGGTAGCACAGGCTGATAAATACAGAGGTAAGGATATAAGCGGTGGCGCTGACGTGCTCAACGCCGATGACTAAGTTACCGATGGAAACAATAAGCGCTTGGGCAATGGCGAAAAAGCCGAGGAGCAAGAAGCGCGAGAAGTACGCCTTATTGATGGTCAGATCCCGGCGGCCCTGTGGGTCAACCTCGGCACGGAAAATGATTAGGAGCATAAAGGCACCGATCCACAGCGTGAGGTTGATAAACAGCGAGGACATGCCGGAGCCGTAGTGCGCGACGGGGAAGACTGCATGGCTTTCCATCTCTGCGGGCGAGGAAAGGAATGAAGACACGTGGTCCGTATCAAGACCGTTGACGGACTTCAGCACGGTATTGTTATTGGCCGTGTTGCTCAAGGCAATAACATCGGTGCGCGCGGAACGAAGCCCTTCTTCAACGCGATCCAGATCAACCGAGAAGCGCTTTACCACTTCTTGGGCGTGGGTCAACTGCTCGTCGACGCCCCCGAGAAGCCCGTCCGTTTGCCCAACCAGAGCCTTTTGGCTGTTGAGCGAGGCAGATAGCCGCCCAGCGGTAGCGGAGACATTAGACAGCGCAGAATTGAGCTTAGGTAAGCCGTTGGCCACGTCATCGCGCAGTCCGTGGGAATCATCGCGGGCCTGGGATGCCATGGAATTGAGCAATTCCGAGGTCTTATTCAGCGAATCAAGGGTGGCATTAGTATCGCTATTAAGGGAATCCAGCTCTCCTAGCACCGCGCGGTTTTGATCGTTGCGGTCACGCAGATCAGAAACCGACTGGTTGATCTGCTGCGATACCTCTGGGGGAAGGGCTGGCAGGGAAGCGACTCCGGCTAATTGGTCGATGGCTTTATCAGCCTGACCGAGGATGCCTTGGGCGCCGTCTGTCGCGGCATCGACGCGGTTGAGAGCGCCGTTTAACCGCCCGGTGACAGAACCGATATTGGCATTGGCGTTTGCGGTGCCATCGGCAAGCGCAGTCGTGCCTTGGATATAAGCGGCAGTGGCATCGTCGGCGAAGGAAGTAACTTCCTTTTGCACCTCGTCGGTCAAGGAGGTGACCTGGTTTAAGGCCTGCTGCGCGTCATCAATCGTGGCCTGCACAGAGCCGAGGGACTGACGAGCCTGTGCGATGGTGGGTCGAGCATCGTCGATAGTGGTGTTGACATCCGCCAAGGAATTGCGCGAATTGGCCACGGTATCGGCGGTCTCTGAGAAAGAATTCGCGGTATCACCCGCGGTTCTATTGATCCTATCGCTGAGGTCGCCGCCGGAGTTTCTCAACTCGGTGGAAACCGATTTCGCGACGTTTTCATTAAAGGTCGCGCTAATCGTGGTTTCTAGGGTAGAAGAACCAGAGTCAGTGACCTTGGGGGCAATGGCATTGATTTTTTCATTGACCTGATACTCCAAGGTGGGCTGAGAATAGGTGCCTTGGAACAGGCTGACAAAGTCGGAAGAAAAATCCTCCGGCACGATGATGGATGCAAAAACGTCGCCGGATTTTACGGCGTGTTCAGCTTCGCCGCGGTCCATAAACTGCCAGCCGAGCCTGTCATTGTTGTGCAGCTTTTCCATCATCTGCCCGCCGACGTCAATATCGCCGGTGAGATCTGACGAGGCACCCTTGTCCTCGTTCACCACGGCTACCTTGAGGTGTTCGGTATTGCCATAGGGGTCCCAGAAACCGGAGACATTGACCCAAGAATATAAGGCAGGGGTAATCATCAAACCGATGAGAATCACCCAGACTTGCGGCGTCCGCCACAGGCGGACGAAGTCTTGGAGAAAAAGCTTCCAACTAGTAATCACTCGAAAGACCGTAGCACCGAAACGGTGTTAACTAATAGTCAAGCAGGCAGATTCGGCGAAATTGACAGCTTGATTGCCTCTTGGCCACCGTGCGACGTACGCAATTGTGGCTAGGGTTAATAAAAGGTTAATTCACGCTGGGCTAATGCGCAGAAAAACGCCGCGATACTCCATGCATCAAAGCGGTGGAACATCGCGGCGCTAGGGTGCTGCAGGGCGCGTGCCGGCGCAGCTTAGTGCTCGTCGTAGTGATCGCCGTGAGCGGCGTGGCGGTGACCGTCGTGGATGTAGTCAACGTGGTCGCCGTGAGGGACAGCAACGTGGCCGCAGCCCTCACCATGGGTGTGGTCGCTGTGAGGTTCAGCCTCAATGTGCTCGTTGGTCTCGCACTCGTCCCAGTGGCCCTCGTGCTCGCGGTGGATGTGACCATCGTGCACGAAGTCGGTGTGATCCTCGTGCGGGAAAGCAACGTGGCCGCAGCCTTCGCCGTGGGTGTGCTCGTGTTCAGTGTGGGTAGCGTGAGTCATAATCATGAATCCTTTCTTTGCCTTTGGGGTCAAGGAGTGTCCTTCTCGTTTTCACTCTGTTTTCATTAAATCATGTTTTCAGTTCGGTTTCAATAGCGTGCGGGAGATTTTCGATATTTTTTCAATAGGCTACGGCGGGGTGGGGKATGTGGAGGTAAAACGCAGCAACGCCCTGGGCCGGKGGGAGGTCCAGGGCGTTGGTGAGGCTAGAGAAGCTCTGAAAGCTCTTGGGCGGCGGAGGTTAGCAGGCGGGCGTACTTCTTGGCGGGCGAGGGGCGGAAGCGCTCAGCGGAACCGGAGATAGACAGTGCTGCGCGGAAAACGCCGGAAGAATCAAAGACGGGAGCGGAAATGGAAGCCAAGCCGGCCTCGCGCTCTTCGATGGATTCTGCATAGCCCTGGCGGCGGGCGGTTTCTACATCGGCGGCACTGAATTGTGCGGCGTCAAGGGGGAAGTCTACGTAGCCTGCGATGATGCGGGCTGCAGAACCGGAGGTCAGCGGCAGCTGGCGGCCTACTGGGACCACGTTGTGTAGCCCTGACGTGGGCTCGCGGGTGGCGATGCAGGTGCGGGTGGTTCCCGTGAATTCATAGAGCTGAATGGACTCACCGGTGCGGTCGAGGAGTTGGTCCATGATGGGGCCTGCGACTTCTAAAATGTGGTCGCGGTTGCCGGGGAGCGCAGGACCGGCTTTCCACTTTCCTTCAGGGGTGCGTACGAGGATGCGGTGCGCTTCTAACGCAGTGGCTAGCCTGTGTGTCGTTGCCCGAGGTAGTCCCGTGGTTTCACATAACTCATTAAGGGTCGATGGGTTGTTTGCGGCGGCCATCATGATGGCCATTGCACGATCTAGTACCTTAATGCCGGAAACTGCGCTATACTCTCCCATATAATGAAATCTACGTCCCAAATTATGAGATTTCAAGTGTGGAGTGATGTTTATGAACCAGAAGCTGACCTTGGCAGAAAAAGTATGGCGTGACCACGTTGTCCAGCAGGGCGACGCGGGCGCACCAGACCTTATCTATATTGACTTTCAACTTTTGCACGAAGTTACCAGCCCGCAGGCCTTCGATGGGCTGCGCCTGCAAGGTCGCACAATGCGGCACCCGGAACTGCACCTGGCCACCGAGGACCACAACGTGCCGACGGAGGGTATTAAATCCGGCAACCTCTTAGAGATTAAAGACGAGGTATCGCGCACCCAGGTTTCTACCCTGCGCAAGAACTGCGAAGAATTTGGCGTGCGGTTGCACTCAATGGGTGATGAGCAACAAGGCATCGTGCACACCGTTGGCCCACAGTTGGGCATTACCCAGCCCGGCATGACTATTGTATGCGGCGATTCGCATACCTCGACCCACGGTGCATTCGGCTCCATCGCCATGGGCATTGGTACCTCAGAGGTAGAGCACGTCATGGCCACCCAGACGCTTTCTTTGAAGCCCTTTAAGACGATGGCCATCGAAGTCACCGGCGAATTGCAGGAAGGCGTCTCCGCAAAGGACCTTATTCTGGCCATCATCGCCAAGATTGGCACCGGCGGTGGCCAAGGATTCATCATCGAATACCGCGGTGAAGCCATCCGCAAGATGTCCATGGAAGCCCGCATGACCATCTGCAATATGTCCATTGAGGCCGGTGCGCGTGCCGGTATGGTCGCACCCGATGAAACGACGTTTGAGTACGTCAAGGGCCGTGAGTTCGCCCCAAAGGGCGCCGACTGGGATAAAGCGGTGGATTACTGGAAGACGCTGCCTACTGACGATGGCGCCGAGTTCGATCGCGTCGTAGAAATCGATGGATCATCCCTGACCCCATTTGTCACCTGGGGAACGAACCCGGGCCAAGGCCTGCCGCTGGGCGAAACCGTACCGGACCCAGAAGACTTCGGCGATGACAATTCCAAGGCCACCGTGAAAAAGGCCTTGGAGTACATGGACCTGCAACCAGGCACCCCACTGCGCGACATCAAGATCGACACCGTCTTCGTGGGATCGTGCACCAATGCGCGCATCGAGGACCTGCGCGCCGCCGCTGAGGTGGTCAAGGGCCGCACCATCGATTCCACTACGCGCATGATCGTGGTTCCTTCCTCCGCGGTGGTCAAGGCCGATGCGGAAAAGGAAGGCCTTGACCGGATTTTCCAAGACTTCGGCGCAGAGTGGCGCACGGCGGGATGCTCCATGTGTTTGGGCATGAACCCCGACCAGCTGAAACCAGGGGAGCGCTCAGCATCCACGTCCAACCGCAACTTTGAAGGCCGGCAGGGCCCTGGCGGGCGAACCCACCTCGTTTCCCCACAGGTTGCTGCCGCTACCGCCGTCACCGGATACCTGTCCAGCCCGGCTGACCTGAAATAAGCACGCGAGAAAGGTTGAAATAATGGAGAAATTTATCACCCATACCGGCACGGGAGTCCCGCTGCGGGCGTCCAACGTGGATACGGATCAAATCATCCCCGCGCGCTACCTCAAATCGGTCAAGCGCACGGGCTTTGCGGAGGGGCTATTTTCCAACTGGCGCTCTGATTCCACCTTCGTACTTAACCAAGAGCAGTTTAAGGACGGCTCCGTACTCTTTGCCGGCCGCGACTTCGGCACCGGTTCCTCCCGAGAGCACGCAGTATGGGCCTTGCGCGAATACGGTTTCAAAGCAGTATTCTCCTCCCGATTTGCGGATATCTTCCGAGGTAACTCGGGAAAGTCTGGTCTGCTTACTGGGCTGATGGAACAAGAAGACATCGAGCTTATTTGGAAGCAGTTGGAGGCCGGGGAAACCCAAGTCACGGTCTATCTGGAGGCGCGCACCGTTCGGATTGGCGAAAACACCTACTCATTCGACATCGATGACTACACGCGCTGGCGCCTGATGGAAGGCCTCGATGACATTGGCATCACGCTGCGCGATGAAGAGGCGATCACGAGCTTCGAGAACTCTCGCACCAGCTTCAAGCCCGCGGTTCACGCGGACTAATCCAGCAGGTGCGCCCCACGCTTTGCCGGGGCGCACACCACCGTCGTCATGATCCGGGGCAGTGGTGGGGTAACGGTCGAGTAACAAAACTGACTTCGCAAGCGTGCAGCTGGGTTTATCTATTATTCTCTGTGGTATGACTTCGCCTTATTCCGGATCACGCGACCATGATGGATACAATCACCGCTCCCAACAGCCCTACTCAGGTGGGCAGCCGGGATATTTTCGTGAGTCGACCGCTCCAGGCGACATCGATGCCGTCAACATTATTGGCGATAGTTTCCGCTATTTCGGTCGCAATTGGGTGCAGTGGCTTTTTGCCCCACTAGTGCAAATGGTCGTCCTTTTCGTCGCATACCTCATCATCGCCGTAGTCTTTGCCGCCGGCGGCGGCTCCCTTTCCATCGAGGCGTCGACCGAGGGAACCGCCTTGGACGGTTCCCTCGGCGTACTGGGCGTGCTATTACTCGCCATCGCGGTAATAGCCCTGTTAATTGTCTATCTGTGGGCAAATGCAATCTGGTACCAAGCCGCTAATAAGCAGGTCAATGGCCAGGATTTGATGTTCGGGGATTTCTTCACGTTCAAAGGCATGGGCGGCATCATGTTGGCCTACCTCGTCACTAGCGTGGTCATCGGCATCGGCTTTGTCTTGTTCATAATCCCCGGACTTTTCGCCCTGTTCTTCTGGTGGTGGGTCCCAGCCGTCAAGGCAGCGCGCCCAGACCTAGGCTTGGGTGACTGCTTTAAGCTTTCCGCGGATATCGCAAAGAGGAACATCGGTACCACCTTGCTGGTCGGTATCGCGCTCATCATCCTCTACATGGCGCTGGGCTCAACCGTGGTGGGTGTTGTCGTGCTGCCGGGGCTCATGGCCTTAGCCCCCACCCTCTTCGTGCGCCGCAACCTTGGCATGCGCGGCTAAGGGCTAGGGGCTCGCGCGGCCCGAGCTATTTAGCGCACAGGCAGGGGGCTGGGAAGGCAATCAGCACCGGTTAATTCACCATTGTTGAAGGACAAAACCCACACCGAGGCCTTTTTAAACTTCAATTCCTCCTGTGGCTTCTTGAGGAATTGCGGGGCTAAGTCCTCGATGATGCCGGGGATGGTCTGTCCCTGGCTAATAATGACCGGCACCCCGCCGTCGTTTACGACGCGACGGAAAGCCTTCTTGGCAGCCGCCGGATTCTTTTCCCACACCTCGTCGCCAAAGTCCTTATTAATGGCAATGTCTTTACCCAGCTCATCGGCAAGCGGCGCAGCAGTTTGCTGGCACCGATGCGGGCGAGCGGAATAGATCGCGGTGGGGTGGTAGGCCGCCAGCATGGGCACGAGCATTTCTGCTTGGCGGCGCCCCTTCTTATCCAGAGGCCGCAGGTTGTCATCGCCCTCCCACTTCTTGCGGTCGTGGGCGTGGGCGTGGCGGACGTACAAGACGCGCGTTGTGGGGGCGAGCTGCAGACGCTTTTGTGCCTTGGCGACGACGTCGTTGTCCACGTCATAGGACAAGAGCTGCTGTGCTTGGTCAATGGGCACCCAACGCAGCTCATCGGTCTCATCATTAGGGGTATAGGTGCCGCTGAGGTAGAACGCCGCCCAGTAATAGACCACCTTGGTGCGCCCCTGTACGGGGTAGGTGACCTTGCCAATCAACTTGCCCAAGCGCACTTGGAAGCCGGTTTCTTCCTCAATTTCGCGCGCCGCGGTGGTGGGCAGGGATTCGCCTGGATCCACCTTTCCCTTGGGCAGGGACCAATCGTCGTAATGCGGGCGGTGAATGAGCGCGATTTCAGGGTTCGCGGGGTCGCCGCGCCAGACTACAGCGCCGGCGGCAAGGGTAGTGCGGGGAAATTCTTTGGCAGGATCCACCGGAATTTCTTGATGCCGGCCGGAAATGAATTTTTCGGACTTTTTATCTTTATCGGTCTCGTGCATCTTCTTCGCGCTCGGCATAGCTTTTCGTGCCTTTCTTCGGTGACTGAAAAATTGGCGTTAACCTCATAATCATTGTTCCACGGGGGAGATCCCTGCCGCATCCTTGCCACGCCCAGAGCGATAAATGCCTTAAGGTGGAACTAATAGGAAAACGTTTGGAGGAAGCCATGGTAAAAGTAGCGGTAATGGGTGCCGGTTCCTGGGGCACCACCTTGGCCAAGGTATTTGCGGACGCAGGAAACGATGTCACCCTGTGGGCGCGACGGGCCGAATTGGCGGAAGCGATCAACGAAACGCATACAAACCCTGATTACCTGCCGGATATCCACCTTCCGGAGGCACTGCGCGCCACGCACGATGAGGAAGAGGTGCTTTCCGGCGCGGATATCGTGGTCTTCGGCGTGCCATCCCAGTCCTTGCGCGCCAACGTGGAGCGCTGGGCGCCCGTATTGCCCGAGGATTCCACGCTGGTCTCCATTTCCAAGGGCGTAGAAACCAGCACGCTCAAGCGCATGAGCGAAGTCATCGTGGATGCCGCCGACGTAGATCCGCAGCGCGTGGCGGTGCTATCTGGACCCAACCTAGCCAAAGAAGTGGCGCAGGGGCAGGTTACGGCCACGGTCATCGCCTGCACTGACAAAGAGCGTGCCAAGGCGGTGCAGGCGGCCATCGCCGCGCCCTACTTGCGGCCCTATACAAATACCGATGTTATCGGCGCGGAGATCGGTGGTGCTTGCAAAAACGTCATCGCCTTGGCCTGCGGCATGGCCTCGGGCAAGGGCTTGGGCAATAACACTATGGCCACGATGATTACCCGCGGCTTAGCGGAGATTACCCGCCTGGGCACGGCCTTGGGCGCGGAGCCGTTTACCTTTTCCGGCTTGGCGGGGTTGGGCGATTTGGTGGCTACGTGTAACTCCACGCTCTCGCGTAATAGGACCTTCGGTTACCGCCTCGGTCAAGGCGGCAGCCTAGAAGAAGCGAAGGCGGCCACCAATGGCCAGGTAGCAGAGGGCGTGTTTTCCTCTGATTCCATCTTCCGCCTAGCCCAGCAGGCTGGGGTAGAGATGCCAATAACGGAAGCCGTCTACGGAGTGTGCCATCAGGGCATGGCTGTAGACGATATGATTATCGCCCTTATGGGTCGCTCCAAGAAGTCGGAGTAGCAGAAAGGTAAACTCATCGCCCATGACTGAAAAGACCCGCGTGGCCGTCCTTTACGGTGGCCGCAGTACCGAGCACTCCGTGTCCTGCGTATCCGCAGGCGCAATCATGAAGCACCTTGATCCGGAAAAATTCGAGGTGGTGCCCATCGGCATTACGCGCGAGGGTACGTGGACGCCGGGCGATACCGAGGGCTTAGAAATCGTCGATGGCGTCATGCCTGAGGTCAAGCGCGGCACGGAATTGGCGCTTTCTGCGGATCCATCGCGTAAGGGTGAAATCCGCACGATTAGTGACGGTTCGCTGTATGCCCACGTTGACGTTATCTTTCCCATTCTCCATGGGCCTTATGGTGAAGACGGCACCATGCAGGGGCTTTTCGAGCTCTCCGGAATCCCTTATGTGGGCCCAGGCGTATTAGCGTCCTCGGTGGGAATGGACAAGGAATTTACCAAAAAGATTTTATCCGCCGCGGGCCTGCCGGTGGCACCAGAGGTCATTGTGCAGGGCCGCACGGAATTAACCGCGGAAGAAAAAGACCGCCTTGGCCTGCCGGTCTTCGTCAAGCCTGCCCGCGGGGGCTCCTCGATTGGAGTCTCCAAGGTAAGCGACTGGGCGGATTTCCCAGAAGCAGTGCGCATTGCCTTGGAAGACGATGACAAGATTTTGGTCGAGCCAGAAATCGTCGGCCGCGAGGTAGAGGTCGGCGTCCTGCAATACCCGGATGGCGAGCTTATTGCCTCGGTGCCGGCGCTGCTCAAGGGCATCGATGACTCCGATGAGGGCTTCTATGGCTTTGAGACCAAATACCTAGATAACGTGGTCACGGCCCAGATTCCCGCGCCTTTCCCAGAAGAACTCACGGCGCAATTGCGCGATATGGCGATTCGGGC
The DNA here is from genome assembly GCF_030515985.1 of Corynebacterium accolens. The sequence continues at coordinate 243,384 of NZ_CP100376.1, forward strand.
CTTCAAAGCGCTCAACTGCGCAGGCCTTTCCCGCGTGGATTTCTTCGTCACTGAAGAAGGCCTGTACATCAATGAGGTCAATACCCTGCCGGGATTTACCCCGATTTCCATGTACCCCCAGGTGCTGGCGGCCTCTGGCGTGGAGTACCCCACGCTGCTTGAGGTACTCATCGCACGCGCAGAGGCCCGGACCGCGTAGGTCTGCGGCTTCCTTTACCTTTCTGGGACGTGCTTCGCGGTGATATCGCTTAGGGCTACCAGTGCTGCCTGTGCGGAATCCTGCGGGGCGTGCAGCGCCAAGTAGTTCTCGCGGCCGAGCGCAAACCAGGTTCCTGCGGTCGTGCCTTGGGCCAAGGTCGTATCCTCAAACCAGGCAATATCGTTGACCTGCTGGAGCTGCACGCCAGCCTCGTAATTTTCCGGCTGGGCGACGCCACAGCGCGCGACGATGTCCTCGTGCCCTTCAGAGCTCCACACGTAGGTGTCTTTATCGTCAACCTCACGGCGGTGGTAGCCATCCGCAATCTCATCCGGTAGCGCCTTTTCTACCGCGGCGCAGCGGTCATTTTTTGCCGCCTTAAGATCGCGCAACGGGGCTGGATGGGTCTCGGCTGGCTTTTTCTCCAGGGTGGCAACGGCCTCATTGAGGTCCTGCGGCTTTTCATCATTAAAGGTCGTTACCGCCACGACGGGAAAGCGCTGGGTCGAATACCAGGTAGAGAGGCTAGAACCAGATGTCGCATCCTTGACCTTGAACCACTGCTCACCGTCGACGTCTTGCGTCGTGGAGTAATCGGTGTACTGGACGGGCATGGCAACACCGCAGCGCGCCGTCACCTTTTCCTGGGAATTAGCGGCCCAAGCGGCAACGCCGGCGGGGACGGGTTCTGCAATATCGGCGCGCGGTTGACCCATGGCTTCATCGGGAAGCGCCTGCACAAAGTCCGTGCACGCCTGCGAATCGGCCTCCTGGGAATCCACCGGGGAAACCGCCACGGGGGCCTTGGCTGTGTTTGTGAATACGTATTTCGCGCCGAAAAGGACCGCTAGAACCATCACTATGGACAACCCAAGTGAAATGAGGATCGCGGTGCGGTTAAATTGGGATGTCATAGGGGTTCATTTTATCGAAAGGATGCCGGTGAACTTAAGTCAGACTCTCGCGGACGTGGGGGAGCAGGCGGTGATTCAAGAAATCACAGCGGCCGCTCCCAGCAGCTTGAATGGGGATGATGCCGCGGTACTTTTCGCGGCACCGCCCAATTCGCGCACGGTAGCGTCTACCGATCTGATGGTAGATGGCCGGCACTTCCTGCGGGAATGGTCCACCCCGCGCGAAATAGGCAAAAAGGCCATCCTGCGCAACTTCGCCGATATCGAGGCCATGGGAGCGCGCCCAGTGGCGGCCCTTTTAGCCATCGCCGCACCGGGTGATACGCCGGTGAGTTTTGTCAGGGGCGTGGCTAAGGGCATCGCCGAGCATTGCTCTTTTTACAACGCCGAGCTGGTGGGCGGAGATATTACGAAATCGGACCTGCTGGTTATCAACATCACCGCCGTCGGCTTTTTGGGCGGTAGCCGGGCAGCGTTGACCCTTGATGCGGCGCGCGCGGGCCAGAAGGTCGTAGCCCATGGCGCGATTGGCCACGCGGCGGCAGGCTTATCTTTGCTGCAGCGCTTTGGCCGCGACCTGCCGGCAGAGCATGCGGATTTGTACCCACTTATTGATGCCCACTGCGCCCCCTGGCTCAGCCCCGGCCGCGGCGTTATCGCCCGCGCCGCCGAGGTCACCGCCATGACCGATAATTCCGATGGACTGATTCAAGACTGCGGAACCATGGCGGAGCGCTCTGGGGTCCACATCGATTTGGAGGCCGATGCCATCCAGCCCGATCCACTCCTGCACGCCGCGGCCACCGTCCTCGATTGCGATCCTTGGCAGTGGGTCCTGGCCGGCGGCGAGGACCATACCTTAATTGGAACCACCGCAAAGCAGGCGCCTTCGGGGTTCCGGGAAATTGGCACCGTCTCGCGCGGCAGCGGCGTTACAGTGGATGGTAAACAACCCCGTTATGCAGAAGGGTGGGCAGGATTTTAGATATGCACCCGACTTACCATCCCTCGTGGGAACCGGTCCTCGCGCCGGTGCTGGAGCAGCAGTGGCCACGGATATCTCAGGCGCTGGACAATCAGGATTACCTGCCGCCGGCAGAAGACGTGTGCAGGGCATTGCAGATGCCGCTTGACGATGTCCGCGTGCTCATCGTTGGCCAAGACCCCTATCCCACCCCGGGCCACGCGATGGGGATGGCCTTTTCCACCAAGCAGGGGGTTAAACCCCCGCGGTCCCTGGTCAATATTTACCGCGAGCTGTATGACGATGTGGGCGTTCGCGGGCGCGAGGACGGCGATCTAAGCGCCTGGGCCGACCAGGGAGTCTTGCTCCTTAACAGGGTGCTAACCGTGGCACCGGGACAGGCGGGCTCGCACCGGCACATTGGCTGGGAAGAGGTGACCGAAGCCGCCATCCGCGCTCTTAACCGCACCCCGATGGTCGCCATATTATGGGGCCGCGATGCCCAATCCTGCGAGCGCTTCCTCCCCGATGTGCCTTGCATTACCTCCCCGCACCCTTCGCCGCTCTCGGCCAGCCGCGGGTTCTTTGGTTCCCGCCCATTTTCCCGGGCAAACGCCCTTTTGCGGGACCAAGGCGCGCGAGAGATCGCGTGGGACTTGTAAACTATTGCGCATGTCATACCCCAGTACGCTGGACGCTCACGGATTGCGCAATTGGGCGCACCGCGCTGTAGGCGAGCTTTCCCATCGTCGCGCCGAAATCAATGCGCTCAACGTTTTTCCGGTGCCGGATTCTGATACCGGCTCGAATATGGCGCACACCATGGAAGCCGCCGTCGCCGAGGTGGAAAAGGGTGGCGGCGACGTTGCGGCCGCGCTTGCGATGGGCGCCGTGCGCGGGGCGCGGGGAAATTCCGGAATGGTCCTCTCGCAGGTCCTGCGCGGGATCGCGGAGGCCACCGTGGATTCCACCATCGATGGCGCCATCTTTGCCGCCTCCCTCATGCATGCGGTAGAGCTCGTGGACCGAGCCATTGCAGAGCCGGTGGAAGGCACGGTCATCACCGTATTGCGGTGTGCAGCAGAAAAGGCGGAGCACACCGCGCGGCAACCCGAATCTAGTTTTCACGGCGTCGTAGCAGAGACGATTTCGGCTGCCCAGAAAGCTCTTGCGGAAACACCCTCGCAGCTGCCAGAACTGCGTGCAGCCGGGGTCGTGGATGCAGGCGGTGCCGGTTTAGTCATCCTTTTAGAAGCCCTCCTTGCAGAAATTGAAGGAACCACCAGCCACGCACCCGAATCCATGCAAGAGACCGTCACCGAACTCGAGGTGGTCTTCTTTTTCGAAGGTGATAGCGCGGCGCTGAAAGAAAAGATTGCCTCCTTGGGTACGAGCCTGGTCATCGCGCAGGCAGGCGAGGATAGCGCCTCCATCCACATTCATTCCACCCAGGCCGGTGAGGTCATTGAGACCGCCTTTGCCACAGGATCGGTGAGCAACTTGCGCCTAGAGTCCCTTCCGGAAGCCCCGGCAAGGAGCAAAGAGACCGATGCTAGTCATGCGCGCACCGTCTATGCTGCAGTGCCCGCCGGCCCCGTGGCCGAGCTGGTGCAGTCCGCCGGGGTGACGGTGGTTCAACCAGGAGAAACAATCCATGCGGCAGGCCAGGACATCGTGTTATCTAGCGGGCTAGAAGAACACGCAACCGCAGCGCATACAGTAGAAATCTCTTCCCTTGCGGCGGGGCTGGSCGCCMTCTCCSTCTATGAGCCGGRTAATGCGGRTACCGCCGCGGKCGTAGAAWCCATGCGCGATGCAGCGCACTCGATGCGGGKGGCGCACCCGGCAGAAGAATCTGCGGCAGCCATCGCTAAGACGTGCCGCCAGCTGCTTACCGCCGGTGGGGAACAGGTGACGGTTATAAGCCCGCTTGCCATCTCGCAAGAAGAGCTGGCAGCAGAGCTAGGCGTCGATGTAGTGGCCTTGCAGGTGCCCGATATTCCTACCGAGATCGGGGTGGAATAGCGATGCTCGGCTGGCAAGATGATCGCCCGTTGACCGATGTCTTGGAGAAAAAAGACGCCACCAAGATCACTAAGGCGCTGGGGTATAAGACCTGCGGGGAGCTCTTAGCGCACTATCCGCGCGATTACATTCGCCATAATCAAGACGTGGGGCTTGGCGATGCCGCCGAGGGCGATATCGTCACCGTAACCGGAACCGTAACGGGAATAACGACCCGCGATACGGGCAAGACCACCATCATCAATGTCCAGCTCGATGGTCATATCGTCGCGACGTTTTTTAATGCCATGTACGTCTTGCGGATGCTCCACCGTGGGCAGCGGGTGATGATGAGCGGAAAATTGAAATATTTCCGCCAGCAGCCCCAGCTGCAGCAACCGGATTTCGTAGAAATCGACGCTTTTGGGCGCCCAGACGGGGAACTCGCAGCCTACCGTGAACAGGCGCCAACGGCGGGGRAGAAAAARWCCCAGAAGGCAACCGGGKCCCTGCGCAACCTGTCCCAATTCGGGCGGCTCGATAAATTATTGCTCGAGCGGGAATGGATCCCGGTGTATCCCGCCACGGCGAAGATCACCTCGTGGTACCTCATGGGGGCCATCCACTACGTGCTCGCCCACACCCCAACCATTAGGGAACCTTTAGACCAGCAGATGATTATCAGCCTGGATCAAGCGGTGCGCGAAATCCATGAGCCCGGCGCGGCTGGCCCGCAACGCGCGATTCAGCGCCTCAAGTACAACGAGGCGCTTTCCATTGGCCTGGTCATGGCGCTACGCCAGCGCGATGCTCATGCGCACACGGCGCCGACGATGCCTGCAATTTTGGGCGGTTTCCGCGAAGAGTTATTGACCCATCTTCCCTTTGAGCTCACGCAAGGCCAGCGCAGGGTTATTACTGAAATCGACGATGATCTGTCCGGTTCCTTACCCATGATGCGCCTGTTGCAAGGCGAGGTGGGCTCGGGAAAAACCATGGTTGCTACCTGCGCCATGCTGCAGGCCATCGATGCTGGGAGCCAGGCGGCACTACTGGCCCCCACCGAAGTCTTGGCTTCCCAGCACGCGGCCTCCATTGGTACGTCCGTGCCAGAAGGCGTCAAGGTTGTGCTCTTAACCGGTTCCATGCGGACCGCCGAGAAGCGCCAAGCGCTCCTGGATATCGTCTCGGGTGAGGCGAATATCGTCATCGGCACGCATGCCATCATTCAAGAATCCGTCGAGTTCTTCGATTTGGGTTTGGTGATCGTGGATGAGCAGCACCGTTTTGGCGTGGAACAACGCGATAGCCTGCGTTCTAAAACGCGCGAGGGGATTAGCCCCCACGTCTTGGTCATGACGGCAACTCCTATCCCGCGAACCATCGCCATGACGATTTTCGGCGACCTTGCGGTATCGACGCTCGCCGAGCTACCCGGTGGGAGAAAACCGATCCAGTCTGCCGTGGTGGCGGAATGGCGGCCCATATGGGTGGCGCGGGCGCTCGAGCGCATCCGTGAGGAAGTGGCGCATGGGCACCAAGCGTATATCGTCTGTCCGCGCATCGAAGGCGAGGGCGGCGTGCTTGAGTTGGCAGAACAGCTTGCCGCCGGCCCGTTTAAAGGGCTGCGGGTAGATATCTTGCACGGCAAGATGCCAAATAAGGATGAGGTCATGACCTCTTTTGCCCGGGGTGAGATCGATATCTTGGTATCCACCACGGTCATCGAAGTGGGCGTCGATGTTCCCAACGCCACGGTCATGCTCATCCGAGAAGCGGAGAATTTTGGCGTCTCGCAGCTGCACCAATTGCGCGGGCGCGTAGGGCGCGGTGGGAATGCATCGATTTGCCTGATGCATACGAAAGCGGAGGATAACTCGCCCTCGTATCGGCGCATTACCCAGATCGCCCAGACCTCGTCCGGGTTTGACCTTGCGGAATTAGACCTTCGGCAACGCCACGAGGGCGATATCCTGGGTGCGGTGCAGTCTGGTACGCACCGGACGCTGCGGCTGCTCAACCTTGCAGATGACCAAGATATTGTCGAGCGCACCCACGCGGATGCGTATGCCATGGTCCAGCGCAATCCCCAGTTGGCCGAAGAGCTAACGCGGAATCTGAGCCAAAGCGAGCAGGAATACTTGGAGAAAAACTAAGAGGGGATAGGCTATAGGTATGAAAATCTACGCCCCCTTCGCGGGCATCGCTCGCTGCCATGTCGATGTAGGCGAGAAAATTAGCACTGGTCAGGAGCTCGCTACCGTTGAGGCAACGAAGCTGGAATCGCCGGTCGTGTCCCCTGGTCCAGGGACGATTTCGCGCATTGCGGTGGCGGATTTTAGCGATGTTATTGGCGGAGACTTAATTATGGAGATTGGAGAAGCGTAAATGACGCGGATTATTGCAGGCGAAGCACGGGGGCGCACGATTAAAGTTCCGGCAGAGGGAACCCGCCCGACCGCTGATCGCGCGAGGGAAGGCCTCTTTTCCTCGTTGAATGCCCGCTGGGGGTTCCCAGGCTCCAAGGTGCTTGACCTATTCGCTGGTTCCGGCGCCTTGGGCTTGGAGGCATTAAGCCGTGGGGCAGACGAGGCAGTGCTGGTGGAGTCCAACCCTGCGGCGGTCTCCATCATCAAGCACAACATTGGCGTGGTGAAGCATCCTGGTGCCCGCGTGGAGGAACGGAAGGTATCAACGTACTTGGCCAGCGCCCCGCGCGGCTACTTTGATCTGGTTTTAGCCGATCCGCCTTATGCGTTTGATGATGTCCCCGGGCTCATCGCCGCAGTAGAGCCTGTGCTGACGGATAACGCGATGGTGGTCATTGAACGCCACGTTGAATCGCCCGAGACCGACTGGCCAGAAGGGTTTGCGCCGACGGGGCAGAAATTAAAGAAGCGTACCTTCGGCATCGCGCGCATGGATATGGCAGTCTATACCCGTCCCGGTACTGACGATGCCGATGACACCTTAGATAACTAGAGAAAGAGATATTGTATGACCACAGCCGTGTGTCCCGGTTCTTTTGATCCCATCACTCTTGGCCACGTGAATATTTTTGAGCGTGCCAGCGAGATGTTTGATGAGGTTACGGTGCTCGTTACCGGCAACCCAGAAAAGCCTTCCGGGTTATTTAGCGTGCACGAGCGCATGGATCTCATCCGCCAAAGCGTGGATGCGCGCATTAACGTGGACTACTGGTCCGGCCTGCTCGTGGACTATACCTCGCAGCACGGCGTCGACGTTTTGGTCAAGGGGCTGCGTTCTTCCCTGGACTATGAATATGAACTGCCGATGGCCCAGATGAACCGGCGTTTATCTGGCATCGATACGGTCTTTTTGCTTACCGATGAAAAGTACGGCTACATCAGCTCATCGCTGTGCAAACAGGTCGCGCAATTCGGCGGTGAGGTCACCGGGATGCTTCCGGATCCGGTAGTTCAAGCGGTRAAARAAAAATACCGCCGATGATATTGGCGCTGACTATTTTTGCCGTCGTTGTTGCGGGATCCACGCTGCAACGCGTCTCCGGCATGGGGCTTGGCCTCATCGGCGGGCCCMTTCTTWTKTTGGTGRTGGGSCCMGTAGAAGGCATCCTCGTGATCAACGTCTTKGCGGCGGKCAATGCGCTGCTGACCACGGTGACTGTCCGCCGCAATGTGAGCTGGAGAATGTTCGGGCTCATCGCGCCCGTGATGATTATCGGTTCTCTGGCGGCCGCGGCGTTGATTAGCAAGATCGATACCGCAGGCCTATTGATAGTGGTGGGTGCAGCGCTTCTTATCGCCTTGGCGGTGGTGACCTACGGCGCTAGGTTCGTCCCGCCGATGGAGGGCAAGGGCCCGGCCATTTCTGCGGGCATTCTTGGCGGATTTACCAATACTTTGGCGGGAGTGGCAGGCCCGGTCATTACCGTCTACGCCCAGGCAGCCAAATGGCCGCAAGCCATGTATACAGCGACCTTGCAGCCGATTTTTGTGGTGGGCGGGCTCTTTTCCGTTATCACCAAGACGGCGCTCGGTGCAGCGACATTTGATGGCTTGCCCTGGATCATTTGGCCCGCAGGCATTGCCGGCATGTTTATCGGCATCTGGCTGGGCACGCGCATCGCGCATGTAGTCTCCAGGAATATCGCGCGCGCACTGTCGCTATCGGTAGCAAGCCTCGGTGCACTCAGTGCACTGATTCGCGGCATCGTCACCTACGGTTCCTAGGGCGCGGCCGGCACCGCGCGAAGCCCACCTAAAGCAGGGAGGATAAGAACTCCTTGGTGCGCGGCTGCTGTGGGGTTTCGAGCACTTCAGCCGGGGTACCGGACTCTAGGACTACGCCGCTGTCCATGAAGAAAATTTTATCGGCGACCTCGCGCGCAAAGCCCATCTCATGGGTCACCACGAGCATGGTCATGCCCTGGGCCGCGAGATCCTTCATCACGCGAAGGACCTCGCCGACGAGCTCGGGATCGAGGGCGGAAGTAGGTTCATCGAAAAGCATGAGCTTGGGGTCCATCGCCACGGCGCGAGCAATGGCCACGCGCTGCTGCTGGCCACCGGACAGCTGGACCGGGTAATTATCGGCCTTCGCCGCAAGTCCCACCTCATCTAATAGCTCCATGGCACGCTTCCGGGCCTTATCCTCTGGCATCTTCTTAACCTGCATCGGTGCTTCAATGATGTTTTCAATCACCGTGCGGTGGGGGAAGAGGTTAAAAGACTGGAATACCATGCCGATATCGGAGCGCTGCTGCGCAGCCTGCTTCTCACTGATTTCGTAGAGGATTCCATTCTTTTCGCGGTAACCAATGAGCTCACCATCGACATAAAGGCGGCCCGCCGTGGCCTTATCCAGGTGGTTAACGCAGCGCAGGAAGGTCGACTTACCGGAACCGGAAGGACCTAAAAGGCAGGCAACCTCGCCGGGTTGGACCTCTAAGTCAATACCCTTGAGCACCTCGAATTGCCCGAAGGATTTGTGCACATTCTGGGCGGAAATCATGGGAGTAGTCATTAGTTTTTACCCTCCTGGATTACGGAGACGTTGCGGGGGATAGTACCTTCGGCATCGGCAAGCGCGGCAAGTTGGCGCCCGGTGAGCTCGCGGGTGGCGCCGCGCTCAAAGTGGCGCTCGAGGAAATACTGGCCCACCATGAGCAGGGAAGTAATGACCAAGTACCACGAGGCGGCGACCATCAAGAGCGGAATGGGCTGGAAGAGGGCTGCGGAAATGTCCGTGGCGCGGCCGAAGATCTCGTGGGTATAGGGGATGGCCACCACCAGTGACGAGGTCTTGAGCAGGGAAATGAACTCATTGCCTGTCGGCGGGATGATGATGCGCATCGCCTGCGGCAATACGGTGCGCCGCATGGTCATCCACCAAGACATGCCGAGGGCCTTGGAGGCTTCCTTTTGTCCTTCCGGCACCGAGGAAATGCCCGAGCGCACGATTTCGGCCATATAGGCGGCCTCATTGAGTCCCAAGCCCATGACCGCCAAGAAGAAGGCATTGGTCAACACGCTTTGCAGGGAAACCTCTGCAAAGCCCAAGTTGATGGACTGGTAAATCGCGGAGAGCAAGCCCCAGAAAACCAGCTGGACATAAATCGGGGTGCCGCGAAAAATCCACAAGAAGATCCAGGAAATGGCACGCAGGATGGGATTGGGCGACATGCGCATCACGGCGAGGATGGCGCCGCCTACCACGCCAATGATCATGGACAAGATGGTGATCGCAATCGTATGCAGGGAGGCGATGGCGATGCGCCGGTCAAAGAGATACTGGAAGTACGTATCCCACCCAAAGGCCTCGTTGCGCGCGGAGGCTATGACAAACCACAGGCCGAGGATCAACAGTACAGCGGCAAAAATCCACCGCCAGGGGTGGCGCAGAGGCCGGGCTTCAACCTTGGCGGGTGCCTCCTGCTGTGCCGTAGGGCCGGCTGTGTCTTTGTGCTCGTTAACCATTGATGGGCCTTTCATTAATCATCGCCTGGTCTACTAATCCATCCTCAATTCCCCAGCGGGCCAAGATCTCCGCGTACTCACCGGTATCGATAAGATGCTGGAGGGCTGCAGCCGAGGCCTTGCCCAAGTCCGAGTCCTTCGGAACCGCGAAGCCATAAGGAGAGGCCTGGAACATATCGCCCACTGCGCGCATCTTTCCCTCGGAGCGATTGACCGCCCAAGCCGTTACCGGCGAGTCTGCGGATAGGGCATCGGCGCGGCCCATCAGGACGGCGAGCGCGGCGTTATCCCCAGTGTCATAGGACAAGACGGTGAGATCGCCGTCGCAGGCCTCTTGCTTGGGGCGTACATCGTCGGTCTCGGACACGGTGGTGCGCTGCACGGCGACGGTCAAACCGCAAGGGTTTTGGGGATCGACCATATTGGGGCCATCGACAAGCTCTGCCCACTGGATGCCCGCATAGAGGTGATCCACGAAGTCGAACTCATCGCGGCGATCGGCCGTATCCGTAAACCCGGAGGCTCCCATGTCTATCTGGCCGGACTGTACCGCCGGCAGGATCATGGAGAAGTCTTGCTCCAGGGCCTGGAATTTCAGACCCAGCACCCCGGCTACGGCGCGGGCAAGGTCGAGCTCTACGCCCTGCAGATCTCCGTGGGAGTCCTTGAGCTGAAACGGGGCATAGGGCGGGTTCGTTCCCGCCGTCAGCACGCCGTCATCGTCGTGGTACATCGCGGCGATCTCGGGAACCTCGCTGGTCTGTGGTTCCTCCCAGCCCTCTGGAGTCGAATCCTCCTCGTTGACCACGCACGCGCTCAAGGGGAGTACGCACGCCATAACGACAGCCGTGAGTGGTCGATGATTAATCGCCCAGGGCATTAATATTCCGCCGTCCTTTCCCCAATGGCACGCGCGTTCCTGCGGTCTACGTAGATGAAGACGGACACGATAATGGCACCGAGGATGAAGTATCCGATGATGGCGCCCGAAGAGGCATCCTGGTCTGCACCCCACGGCCACAAGGCGCGCAGGGAGCCCAGCATGAAGCCCGCCATCGCGGCCAAGGTGGGGGCGCGGTGGCTGCTGAGCAAATAGTTGAGCAACTTGATGAAGGCGGCGAGTCCGCACAGGGCGCCTAATGCAAAAACACCCATGGTGCCCAACTCGCGGTCTGATACCGCGCCGATGATCGGCTGGTACAGCCCCATAGTTAGCAAAATGAGCGAACCGGAAATGCCCGGCAGGATTAGCGCGCATACAGCAATCGCTGCCGCAAAGAAGACCACGATGAGGCTCGGGTCATTCTGCGGCTCGGAGGTAAAGCCCGTGACGATGAAAATTACGACCGCAGCAGCGATAAACGCGATGATGGAGGAGGGGGCGGTGCGCTCAGCCTTGGACAACATGGATAGCGGAACGATGATGGAGATGACCACCATGCCTAAAAAGAGTGCGCTGGAGGCAGAGACGTTGTTGTCGACGAAGTTGGATAGGAGCGTGGAAAAGCCAAAGACGGCGATCAGCATGCCGACGGCGACAGAGCCCAGAAAGGACCACTCGACCTTTTTAAAGTTGCCGGAAATGAGGTCATTGGCATTGCGGACGGCGCGCTCATAAATCCCCACGATGAGGGCGACGGTTCCGCCGGAGATGCCGGGAACCAGCTCGGCCATACCGATGAGGGCGCCACGAATGGCGTTCAAAATATAGTGCATAAATTAAAAATCTACCTGGGTATAAGACATGACTGCGGTTGACGGGCCACTCGGGGTGCCAAAAACTCGTGGCTCAAGACCGAACGGCGTGGTGCACCATCGCCCGCGGTGGTTTAAGTCTGCATATCTTTCATTACTTTAACGGTTATCTACCTTATATGAGATGGGCTTGTGCTTAAAGTCTCGAGGGAAGAACGTGTTATTTTGCAACGGCTATGCTTCTCGAGCGTTGTGTAAATATGCAATTCGCGGAAGGATATACGCACAATCGAGGCAGCAGCAAGATAAACAAGGTGGCATGACGAAACCCCGCTTCCTCCGTGGATATTTATCCGGAAGGAAGCGGGGTTGAAATGTGCCTCTGGTGAGACTCGAACTCACACCAACTAACGTAATGTAAGGGTCTGACCAGGGAGTAATTTATGTTGCCACGTTTTGCGACAACGATTTGACAACGCCAATACCCAAAAATCTCACAAAACCAATACTGATAAAAACATCCAAAGTTAGAAAGGAACCCCATTGCGGCAAAAAGTAGCAAAAGGACCTGACCCCTGTTAGGTAGACACCTGATATCCAGCCCGGTTGGGTTGGGAAGAAAGGTAATCTACCACCATGCCTAGGTATTCCTAACACTTCAAACGTGATGCTGTGGCCCTCTGCGAAAATAATGAGGACCTCTCACTTCACGTGGCTTCAGCAGAGCTAGGAGTCAATCGTTCCTCACTTTATTCTTGGATCAAGCAGTACGGCACCGGCAAACGTGCCCGCACGAAGACCCTGCGCGATGAAGCTCAAGTGATGACTGATTCAGAGCGGACCTGTCAGTTAGAAAGAGAGAACGCGAAGCTGCGCGAAGAACGCGACATCCTGCGCAAGGCCGCGAAGTATTTTGCCAAAGAGACACGCTGGTAATCCGCTTCCAGTTTGTCTATGACCACCGAACCGAGTACTCGGCTCACACGGATGTGCCACGTGTTAAAGCTCAATCGATCCTCATTCTACAAATGGCTCAACACCCGCGAAAATCGCAGGTTAAAGACGTGTTCCGATGCTCTTATTGGCGCAAGAATCAAGACCATCTTCGATGATGAGCACGGGCTTTATGGTGCTAAACGCATCGCTGCAAGCCTCAACAACGATTCGGGCATTCGCCCAATCAATCACAAGAAGGTCGCACGCATCATGAAATCCATGGGGCTTAAAGGCTTTTCGAAACAGCGTCGATGCATCACCACTCGGCGTAAGCCTGGCGACCGAGCCATGCCAGATTTAGTAGGCCGCAAATTCACTGCGGACAGGCCCAACCACGTGTACGTAGGCGACATTACGTACCTGCCGTGTAAGGGCGGCAAGAATATGTACCTGGCCACAGTCATCGACGCCTACTCGCGCAAGCTCGTTGGCCATGCACTCGCGGATCGCATGCGGGTATCGCTGGTTATCGAAGCTTTGTCTCATGCTAGAAAGGTCCGCGGAAGCCTTACAGGGGCAATTTTCCATTCCGATTACGGCAGTGTTTACACATCGCAGGCATTTAGGGACCACTGCGCCCAGCTTGGTGTGCGCCAATCCATGGGAGCGGTGGGTACAAGTACCGATAACGCCCTAGCAGAATCGTTTAACGCCGCTTTCAAGCGTGAAGTCCTGCGTGATTGGAAAGTCTTCGAAAGTCCAATCAGCTGCCGCCAGGAAGTCTTCCGGTGGTGCATACGCTACAACACGCGCAGACGACACTCCTGGTGCAACTTTCAAGCCCCCGATGACTTCGAAGCACTTAATTCAGCTACATTGAGCCTAGTAGCATAGCTACCCTCCGACGTGTCTACTTTCCGGGGGTGTTCCTATGTAGTTTGTCAATCTCGCGGGTGGGGTGGACGGGGGCGGATCCCTAACTCGGGATTTTTAGGTGTGTTGTTTTGCGCGCGACTGGTAGCCGACTGGGATTTTTCCAGGCGGCTTGTTTCACTGTTAGGGGTTAAGCTGCTGCGGCTTCTTTTGCGGGGGCGGGGTCGTGGTAATACTCGTAGTTGCGCATCATGGCGTAAAGGACGTTGAGTCGTCTGCGGGCGAGTGCTACTACTGCGGCGTTGTGTCTTTTGCCTTCATTGCGCTTTCGTTCATAGAATTGGCGTGAACGCTCGTGGAATCTGATGGATGCAAAAGATGATTGTCATAGGGCGTTCTTTAGTTTTTTGTTGTCGGCTCTATTTAGAGACGGACCTGACCCCCAGATGGTGGACACCTTGAAACCAGCATCTCGCTGGGGAAGTGAGGTACCTTTCCACCATGCCACGCAAGACCTACACCGAGCAGTTCAAGCGCGACGCAGTCTCGTTGTACGAGTCGACCCCCGGAGCAACGCTCAACGCGATCGCCTCCGATCTCGGGGTCGTAACGACGATTCAATCCAAGCGGAAGTCAACGCTTCCAGACCTAGTGAAACGCCTATTTGATCAAGGGCAGCTTAATCGAGTGTGGATGTCGGATATTACCTATCTACGCACGAATGAGGGCTGGCTGTACCTATGCGTTATCCGCGATGGACACTCCCGCCGAGTCCTAGGCTGGTCCATGGATAGTGTGCAGGATTCTTACCTAGTTGAACGTGCACTGCGCATGGCTTACACCCTGCGTGGTGAAGTACCCGACGGCGTGGTCTTCCACGCCGATCGTGGTACCCAGTTCACCAGCGAACAGCTGTGGCAGGTCTGTCAAGAACTAGGGATTGCACAATCGGTCGGCCGTACTGGTGTCTGCTTTGACAATGCGATGGCCGAGTCGTTCTGGTCGACATTGAAGACCGAATTTTACGATCGGAAGGAATGGCGAACCCGCAACGAAGCCCGGAAGGCGGTGGCTCGCTGGATTGAGATTGTCTACAACCGGCGCCGTCGCCACTCGTCCATCGGGATGGTAAGCCCCGTCGATTTCGAAGCCCAGCTCGCTGATCAAAATGGTAATAAGAAGGCCGCTGCTTAACCCCTAAGCAGCTTAACTACGTGTCCACGATTTGCGGGCAACCCTAGTGTTCCTTTAAAGAGTTTTATCTTCTTCCTTCTGGGGTCCAAAAAGTTCAGGAGCGTGAACGGAAATGGGTATGGGGAAGCGTCGACCGGTAGATGGATCAGTCATCTCTAGGCACTCAACATGGAAGGTTTCGCGTACGAGTTCAGCGGTCATAACTTCCTCGGTGGGCCCTTCGGCCACAATGCGCCCCTCACGCATAGCTACGATTCGATCGGCGTAACGCGCGGCATGGACCATATCGTGGACCACCATGACCACCGTAGTCTCGGCACGGTTAAGATCTCGGATGAGGTCCAAGATGGACAATTGGTGCGCGGGGTCGAGGTAAGTAGTTGGCTCATCAAGCAAGGTAATTGGTGTTTCTTGCGCCAACGTCATAGCGAGGAAAACGCGCTGGCGCTGGCCGCCCGAAAGGTCTGCGGCGGGGGKATCAAGCAGCTCGCTCACCCCAGCACGTCTGGCTGCACGCTCAACCGCTTCATGATCTCCGGCCCGCATCGTTGCTAGCGCCCCCGTATAGGGATAGCGGCCGTAGCCGATGACATCGCGCACTACTACACCTTCCGGGGCCACGGGGTGTTGTGGCAGGAAAGAAACTTCCCGGGCAAAAGCGCGCGAGGAATACTCGCTGATATCTTTTCCTAAGAGGTAGGCTGCACCTGAGCTGGGTGTAAGTTGGCGGCCCAAGGTCTTGAGAAGCGTCGACTTACCGCAGCCATTTGGCCCGATAAGGGCAGTTACTTGACCGCTGGCTAAGTGGAGATTTACATTCTTAACCACATCTGGACCACCGTAGCCCACGGTTAATGCGCTACACGTCAGTGTCATGTCTAGCCTCCGTTTCGCACTCGGGTGAGCCGAGTCAATAAGAAAATGAAGTAAGGTGCGCCAATCAACGCGATGAGCGCACCGACGGGAATTTCCGTGGGCGCAAAGGCCCACCGGCCTACCGAATCGCATGCGGTGACAAGGACCGCGCCGCCGAGCGCCGCCACGGGTATTTGCCGGCGCAGATTCGTACCGACCACCAAACGGGCAGCATGTGGGACGATAAGCCCGGCGAACCCCAAGACCCCAGCCGCAGCAACCCCTGCGGCGCCGAGGATGACGGCCAAGGCGATGGCTACGAGGCGCCACGTCCTAGTCCTAACACCGATACCGGCCATGGTGGAATCATCCAGCGCCAGCATATCCAGGTGTTTTGCCACCACCATCGCAACGGTTAGGGCGAAAAGGATAAAGGGGGCGACAATAGTGGCATCGCCAAGCGAGCGGGCGTAAAGCGAACCTTTCAGCCATGTCATGGCCGCGCCCGCTTCTGGGGCGGCGCGCACCAGCAACAGTTCGGTGATTGCGCCCAGCCCAAACGATACCGCTACCCCGGTAAGCGGCAGGCGTACCGGATCACTCGCCCCACGTCCAGCGAGGAGGAGAACCAGCGCAGTTCCCGCCAACGCGCCGATAAAGACAATAAAAGTCAACAGATGGGCCGGCAGGGCACCTGCTCCCATGAGTACCGCAACGGCCGCGAGTCCACCGCCGGAGGTAATACCCACCGTATCTGGTGCAGCCAAGGGGTTGCGCAGCGCAGATTGCAATAGGCAGCCGGACACGGCCATGGCAACGCCTGCGCATATACCCACCAAGATCCGCGGGGCGCGGTACTTCCAGATGAGCGGCTCTCCGGTAACGAAGGCGGTGATCACCTCGCCCGGCGGTTTCATCACCGCACCGACGCCCATGCCGATGATTGCGCTCAACGCCAACGCCAGGATGAGTACTACTAGCACCCCAACAAATCTCTTATGCCGCATGCTTCCTCCTCCCCAGCGCATGGACGGACCACAACACTAATGGCATGCCAGCCAAAGAAGTCACGATGCCCACTGGGGTCTCGGCCGGCGCCCAGATTGCCTGGCCAATCAAATCAGCTACTAGGAGCACCGCCCCTCCAACAATTCCAGCCACGCACAGCCCCGTGCGGTGATGCGGACCACATACGCGCCACGCAACTGCTGCGGCCATTAACCCCAAGAACCCAATCGGCCCAGTCGCGGCCACCGCCGGAGCAATGAGCACTACCGCCGCCACAATGGCAGCCAACCGAATTCGCTCCGGCTTCGCGCCTACAGCACCGGCCACGGCATCACCAGCTACGAGTAAGTCCAATCTTTTCGCGCTGACTAAGGTCAAGGGCACCACGACCAGCACGGAAACCAGCGCGGGGGTAATATCAACCAGGCGCACTCCGGCAAGCCGCCCAGAAAGCCATGACATCACCGTAGCCAGTTGAGCCTCATCGATCACTAGGAAAATGGAGGTCAAAGCGCTACACAGCGTGGAAACGGCAACGCCAACGAGCACCATGCGCTGGATCTCACCGCTCTTACCGACGCCCACAGTCACCCCCACAGCAATCCCTGCGCCCAACAGTGCGCCGGGCAGCTGATCGACGCTCGAGGTTTCGCTTCCTATAAACATTGCGGTTGCGACTGCACCGAGTGCCGCACCGGAGTTCACACCAGTAATGGACGGATCGGCAAGCGGGTTCGCGGTGGCCGTGCGCAGCAATAGCCCACCCACACCTAACGCGATACCAACCACCGTGGTAGCAAGGAGGCGGTCAAAAGCCACGCTATGTAGCTCTTCTTCCAGCCACGGGGCATCAACTGGCACCTGAACATGGCGAAGCTGCCACCACCACACGAACACGACGGCAGCGGTGGCAAGGACCAAGCAGGAACCGGTTTTAGTTCGTAGTGCCACTACTTTTCAGCTGTAATAATGTCATCGAGCATGTGCTCAGCAGAAAGCGGCCCGCGGGCGCGTGACCAGATATCTTGGTCTACTTCTACGATGTCACCGCTCCCTTTAGCATAGGGCGTCTTCTTAAACGCATCGACGTCCTTGTACATAAAGACCCGGTCAGCCTTCATACCGGGGAGCTTATCGCCAGTCAGTTCCGCTACATCGGTCTTGGATTCGATGGATGACTTCTCACCTTCAAAGGCGTAGTCATAGCCCACCTCACTCAGCAGGGACTGGGGGAAGGAAGGATTGACCCAGGTATAGAGCAGCTCGCTGGACCAACCGGCCACAACAGCACGGCTGCCTGCCTTTACCGTGTCCTTAGTCTGAGCGATCTTGTCCTCGATGCGCTGACGGACCTCTTTGGCCTTTTCCTCTTTGCCAAGCTTGGCCGCGATCTCATCCATCGAATCCAGCACGTCCGAGTAAGTCTCATCTGAGTAGGATTCGGTATCCGCAATCTCTTCTAGCTGTGGCATGATATTGGCCTGGCGGGTAGGGCTAGCCAGGATCAGATCTGGCTCCAAGGATTGGATAACCTCTAGGTTCGGTTGTTTGGCTTGACCCACTGAGGTGGCCTGCTCCAGCTGGCCCTTTAAGGTGGTCGGCGCTTCCGATTTACCGATTTCCACGATTCCCACTGGGTCCACATCGAGAGCCTTGAGGATTTCCTCGTAGCGCCAATCGAGCGCCACAACTCGCTCGATCTTCTTATCTCCGTTCTCTTCCGTAGAAGAAGAATCAGAAGAACACGCCACAAGGCCTGCCCCTAGAGCTAAGGCGAATACGAGCGCGAGAACTACACGCCCTTTTGTAAACGATTTTAGCATAGCCTTACTTTATATTAATAAGAGTTTACTGTCTAGTGTCAGATGCGAGTGGGGTTGCCCGCAAATCGTGGRCACGTAGTMRAGCTACCTAGYGGTTAGGCAGCKATTTYTTCTTCGTTTCTGGTTTGGGTGATRTGRTTYTCGAAATCGACAGGGCGGACCATCCCAAGGGCGGAGTGCCGGCGCCGACGGTTGTAGACYACTTCAATCCAGTAAGCCACAGCCTGACGCGCAGTATCGCGGGTTGCCCAGCGTTTCCGGTCGTAGAACTCGGTCTTAAGCGTCGACCAGAACGACTCGGCCATCGCGTTATCGAAACACACCCCAGTGCGCCCTACCGACTGAGCAACCCCTAGGTTGCGGCACACGTCCCAGAGCTGCTCGCTGGTAAATTGTGTTCCCCGGTCAGCGTGAAACACCAGCCCCTCAGGAACATCACTACGCAGTGTATGTGCCATCCGCAGCGCTCGTTCGACCAGGTATGTATCTTGCACGCTATCCATAGCCCAGCCCAGTACCCTGCGGGAATGACCGTCGCGRACYGCGCAYAAGTACAACCAKCCYTCRCCGGTGCGCAGGTAGGTAATRTCCGACATTGAAGTGTCCCAGGTTTTGTTCCGTTTGAGTAGATGGGAAAATCTGGGACACTTCAGATCGAAGCTGCTAGTAGTTACTACCATTAGAGCGTGATTACTAACGAACTTCGGGAATTAACAGCCAAAGCAGCCGCCCATGCGCAGCGCTTCCAAGACGGAGGAGACCACACCGTAGCCGCAGCTCTCCTGACCAAATCAGGAAAACACGTTCTCGGTTTAAACGCACACCATTTCCTTGGTGGCCCCTGTGGCGAAGTCTCTGCTTTAGCAAACCATGCCGCTAGTTATCCAGGGGATCCCATCCAAGCAGTAGTCGCCATATATGGACCTACCGGACAAGTAATTTCACCCTGTGGTAAATGCCGCCAGGTACTTTTTGATGTCGATCCATCTATCCAGTGTATTGTGCGCGGAAGCAACGGCCTCGTTGCGCCCACTGTGGAAGAACTTCTTCCATTCGCGTTTAACTTGCAAGACTTGGAAAAAGAGCAGCGCATCTACATGTGGGAAGGCTACGAGGATTCCATTCGGAGCGGAGAAAAGCGTCAAACAATCCGAGTAGATGATCCCTTCAATGAAGGAAAAGCCCAAATAGTCTTTGAGAAGGAAACCGGGGAAGTCGTCAGCTTACCCGCACAGGTCACAGCCGTTGTATCTACCCAGCGCGGGCTGCTGTCGGAAAAGCAAGCTAAAAATGACGGGTTCAATTCTCTATCCGAGCTTCACGAAGCTCTAGATACTCACTACCCCGGATTAGCGGATACAGACGAAGTTGACGTTGTAGAATTCGAGCTCCAGTAGACTAGCCAGACCGAAAATCGAATCATTCGCTACCTCGCCAAAAAGCCGCTGTTCGGAAATTTTTGAGATATTTCGTCAAGATTTACAAGTGCCGCCACCAAAGGGGTCCCAACTGCAGGAAGCGAGATAACGACTCCTCCATAAGTCCAGTCGATTGAGCCTTCGCCGTTAACCACGGTACTTCGGCACTACTGGCTACATGCCGCGCCAGCAGGGTCCTTTAATCCCGCCCGCTACCCGCGATTTGGCCCAGATATGTCCGCCAAGCCACGCCGAGCGCGCAAAGGAACGCATAAGCCCCTCCACCGCGTCCACATAGTGGGACACCACCCCCTTAATCCACCCGCACTGCAAGAATTTGTGTGAACCGTGACATACTGTTCAGACCTGTGATACACAACACCCCACCTTCGACGCGCAAGGAGACACAGCCATGAACTCTCTCATCCTTGTCATCATCGGCGTGGCGATGATGCTGGCCGGCTACCTGCTCTATTCCAAATTCCTGGGCAAGAGCATCTTCCGGCTATCAGAGAACTACACCACCCCGGCGCACCGCCTCAAAGACGGCGTGGATTACGTTCCCACCAATAAATACGTGCTGTGGGGCCACCACTTCACCTCCGTGGCGGGTGCGGCACCGATTATCGGCCCGGCAGTGGCCGTCATTTGGGGTTGGCTCCCGGCATTCCTGTGGGTCACGTTCGGCACCGTCTTTWTCGCCGGCATGCACGACCTGGGCGCGCTATGGGCCTCGCAAAGGCACAAGGGTCAGTCGATTGGTACGTTGTCGGGGCGCTACATCGGCAAGCGCGGGCGCAACCTCTTCCTCATTGTGATCTTCTTGCTGCTGCTCATGGTCAATGCTGCCTTCGCCGTGGTGATTTCGAACCTGCTTATCTCCACGCCTTCGGCGGTCATTCCCACGTGGGGCGCCATCGCCGTCGCGCTGCTGATTGGGCAGGCCATCTACCGCCTGAACTGGAACCTGCCGCTGGTCTCCCTCGTGGGCGTGGTGGCGCTGTACTCGCTGATGGTCCTGGGTGACCGCTTCCCGGTCGTGCTGCCAGAGACGGTCCTGGGTATTCCCGCCAACGGCGTGTGGATCATCCTGCTATTTATCTACGCCTTCATCGCTTCGCTGCTGCCGGTGTGGGTACTGCTCCAGCCGCGCGATTACATCAATGGCCTGCAGCTTTTCGTCGGTCTTATCATCTTGTACGGCTCCTTCCTTATCACCCGTCCGGAGCTTGCCGCCCCTGCCGTGCGCGAGAACGTTCCTGACGGAACCCCGGGCATTTTCCCGCTGCTCTTTGTCACCATCGCCTGCGGCGCCATCTCTGGTTTCCACGGCATCGTGGCCTCGGGTACCTCGTCGAAGCAGATTGATAAGGAAACCGACGTTCGCTTCGTGGGTTACTTCGGCGCGGTGGGCGAGGGTCTGCTGGCGCTCGGCACCATCATCGCCACCACCGCCGGCTTTAAGACCCTGGCGAATTGGGAGGAAATCTACGCCGAGTGGAACGCCGGCGGCGTCAACGCCTTCGTGCAGGGAGGCGGCGCGCTGATGAATGAGGGCTTGGGCATTCCCACCTCATTGTCTGCCACCATCCTGGCGACCATGGCCGTACTCTTCGCCGCCACCACCATGGACTCCGGCGTGCGCCTGCAGCGCATCGTGGTCCAGGAAATCGGCGAAATCATGGGCATCCGCATTACGGCGCTGGTCTCTACCATCATCGCGGTGGGCCTGGCCTTCGGCCTGACCTTCTCCGCCGGTGCGGATGGCTCCGGTGGCATGACCATCTGGCCACTATTTGGTACCACCAACCAGCTCATGGCCAGCCTGTCCTTGGCCATCGTCGTGGTTATCCTCACCCACCTGCGCCGGCCTACCCTGCCGGTTATCATCCCGCTCATCTTCGTCACCATCATGTCGCTGTGGGCAGCGCTGCTACAGCTGAAATCCCTGTTTGCGGATCAGAACTGGCTGCTCTTCGGCATGGACGTCGTCATCGTCATCGCCTCCATCTGGGTCATCGTGGAGTCGATCGGCGCCATCTCCAACGCGCGCAAGGAACCACCGCTGGAGTGGACCGATGACGATACCGACGCTCCCCTTCCCCAGCATGCTCGACAAGCTTAAGGCCTTCGGCGCGGGACTCAATGAGTACTACCAGGCCCCGTACCGCGCCGTCTTTGCCAAGGCCCAGCAGCAAGAAGATGACCTATTTATGATGCTGGTGGCCTCGGAGGCGCTCGGCATCCCCAACCCCGCCAGCTACTACACGCTGGAGCTATTGCCGCTGGTCTACGAAGATTTCCATGCCTGGCACACACGCATGGGCATGGATAAATCACCCCTGGAGAATATTCAATGCTGCTAGAAACCGCGCCCATCATGTTCTTTGGCGGCAAGGGCGGCGTGGGCAAGACCACCCTCGCCACCGCCACGGCCCTGTCCCTTTCCCAGGACCACAACGTGCTCTTGGTCTCCACGGATCCGGCGCACAACCTGGGGCATATCTTTGATGCCACGCTTTCCGATGCCTCCTCTCACCTCACCCCATCCCTCTCCGCCATCGAGCTCGATCCTGCCCGGGCCACCGAGGAACACCTCACGACCGTGGGCGCCTCGATGCGCCGGTTCATGCCGGAGCACTTGCACGGCGAGGTAACAAAGCACCTAGATTTGGCCCGGCAATCCCCCGGCACGCAGGAGGCGGCGCTCTTGGAGCGCATGGCCACCTTGGTCGCTAACGCGGACGAGTATGACTACCTCATCTTCGATACCGCCCCGTCCGGTCACACCTCCCGGCTGATGGCCCTGCCGGAAATCATGGCGGCCTATACCGATGGGCTGCTTGCCCGGCGCGAGAAGTCCGATAAATTCGGCTCGCTGGTGCGCGGGATGTCCGCGGAGTCCGGTGCCGATAACGATCCGGTGGACCGGCGCAATCAGGAAATCCGAGCCACGCTCTTCCAGCGCCGCGAGCGCTTCGAGCACCTGCGCGCTGCGCTGACCTCTCAGCGCACCGTGTTCCATATCGTTCTCACCGCCGAGCGCCTGCCCGTCTTAGAATCCTCCGAGTTCCACGCGGATCTCACAGGCAATGGAGTGCGGGTGGGATCCATGCTGGTCAACCGCCGCACGCCCGCGGACCAAGGCGAGTTCCTAGCCGCCCGGCGCGCCGCAGAGGATGAAGCCTTAGCGCTCTTGCACGACAAGCTTCCAGGTACCCCGGTCCACGAGATCCCCTGGCTCCCAGAAGAGGTGGGAAACCCCGCGGCCGTGGCGCGACTAGCCGAGCACTTATAATGGCCCATTCGGCCCCAACGGCCTGGGGTGAGATCGCAGTCTGCTAAAACAGAGAATATGACTTTGCTCACCAATGACTTCCTGTCCCAATTGCGCGAGGAGGCCGCAGCGGACTCCCAGCTGCGCGTCGCGCGCAATGCCATTACCAGCGTAGGGGTGGCCAAGGCGGCCCTCGACCGTGACCGCATTACCGCCCTCTACCCCACCACCGAAGTAAAGCTCGACAGCCTCGGGGTTACCGACCAGATGCGCTCCGGGCGCTGCTGGATGTTTGCCGCGCTCAACGTATTCCGCCACCGCGCGGCCAAGGAGCTCAATATCGATGACTTTGAGTTTTCCTTTACCTACCTGCAGTACTTCGACAAACTAGAGCGCGCCAACTTCGTGCTCAACCAACTGCTGGATCTCACCGAAGACGGCACCGACTGGGATGACCGCGACGTGGCTACTTCCCTCGAGCTCACAGGCGACGACGGCGGCTGGTGGTCATTTTTCACCAACCTCGTGGACAAGTACGGTGCCGTACCGGCCGAGGTCATGCCTGAGGTGCACTCGTCCGGCCACACCGACCAGATGAACCGCGATATCGCCACCATCATCCGCCGCGCCGCGCACCGTGCGGTGGAAGGCGAGGGGGATCGCGGGGGCATTATCAAGCAAGCCCGCACCGATATCCAACGCGTGCTCGCCATTCACCTGGGCACCCCGCCCGAGGAATTCACGTGGAGCTACCGCACCAAGGACGATCAATTCTTCCGCGTGCACTCCMCCCCGCGCGAGTTTGCGGATAAGTACCTGCCAAAGTTGGACGAGTACGTCGTGCTTGCCGATGAYCCCCGTACCACCAACGAWAASCMCCGCCTCTACACCAGCGCCGCCGTAAACAACGTCGCTGGCGGCGCGCCCGCCGGTTACCTCAACGTCGATGTGGACGAACTGCGCTCCGCCGCGCGCGCCAGCATCGAGGCCGGCGAGCCTGTGTGGTTTAGCTGCGATGTCGACCGCCAGTTCTCCTTCCAGAACGCCGTGTGGGACGAAGGCCTCGTCGATACCGATGGCCTCTACGGCATCGACTCCACCATGAGCAAGGAGGAGCGCTTTACCTCCGGCGAATCTGCACCCACCCACGCGATGGCGCTGACCGGCATCGATGGTGCACCCCGTGCATGGCGCGTGGAGAATTCCTGGGGCACCAAGGCGCCGCGCAAGGACGACGCCGATGAGGTACCCGGCAAGGGCTTTGCCACGATGTCGGATGAATGGTTCGGCGAAAACGTCTTCCACATCGTCGTGCGCAAGGAATTCCTCACTTCCGCGCAGCAACAAGCGCTAGAGACCGAGCCCATCGAGCTTCCCTTCTGGGACCGGATGAACTAAGGAGCATCGAGAAATGAATGAGATCAATCCACAGGAAGTTCACACCACCAACGCCACGCTTAGCAGCGAGCCGGCCATCAAGGCGGCGCGGAATGCGGTGGCGCAGGAGGGTATCGATAAGCTGAGCGTCGACCGCGATCTCGTGCGCGAGCTCACCACGGCGACCAGCCACAAGCTCGATAAGTGGGGCGCGGCCAACCAGAAGGCTTCTGGCCGCTGCTGGATTTTTGCGGGCCTGAATTCCCTGCGCGGTGGCATCATGGACCGCACCAATACCAAGGATTTCGAGCTTTCGCAGACCTACCTGTACTTCTACGACAAGCTGGAAAAAGCCAATTGGTTCCTCACTGCGGTAGACGAGCTCAAGGACCGCGAAATTACGGACCGCACCTTGACCAAGCTCATGGATGACCCCATTGGCGATGGCGGCCAGTGGTCCATGTTCGTCTCGCTGGTGGAAAAGTACGGCGTGGTGCCCAAGTACGCCATGCCGGAGACCGCGTCCTCCGAGGCCAGCGCCATGCTCAACCGCAACCTGCAGACCGTCCTGCGCCGCGCCGCCCACCAGATCCGCGTGGGCAAGTCTGGGGCGCAGGAGCAGGCGCTTGCCGATGTCTACCGCATCCTCACCGCCAACCTCGGCCTCCCGCCAACAGATTTCCAGTGGCAGTACCGCGATAAGGACGATAACTTCCACCGCGAGGGCACTTTTACCCCGCAGGACTTCGCCCGCGAGTACCTCCCGAAGGATCTGGGCGAGTACGTCTGCGTGGTCAATGACCCGCGCAATAACTACGGCGAGCTCTACACCGTGGACTACTTGGGCAACGTCGTCGGTGAAAAGGTCACCTACCTCAACGCCCCAGTCGAGGTATTGCGCGATGCCACCCGCTCTGCCATCGAGGATGGCCAGCCCGTCTGGTTCGGCTGCGATACCGGCCAGCAATCCGATGCCGATAGCGGCGTCTGGGCCAAGCGCCTGCACGATTATGAGGGGCTGTATGGGGTGGAAATGGGCATCGAGAAGCCGGACCGCCTCCGCCTCCACGAGTCCCTGATGACGCACGCGATGGTCTTTACCGGCGCGGATATCGCCGAGGGCGGCGACGTCACCCGCTGGCGCGTGGAGAATTCCTGGGGCACCGAGAAGGGCGACAAGGGCTTTTGGACCATGGCCGATGACTGGTTTGACGAGTACGTCTTCGAAATCGCCGTCCACCCGTCCCGCCTGCCTGAGCAGTACCAGGAGGCGCTCAAATCCTCCGATATCACCACCCTGCCAGCGTGGGATCCGATGGGCGCGCTGGCGAACTAACGCGGCGCGGGTGGCGCGGGCGGCGCGGGGRGGRCCCGCGCCGCGAGAGTTCGTGCCGCGRAGTCTGTAGCGTTCGCCGRTGTGGCTGCGTTGCGTGGCGTGACGCTCCGTTCGTTTGCGTAGCGTGAAGCTGCGCTCGTTTGCGTGGCGTGACGCGGTAGCCTCACGCCACGTGGCGCACGTACAGCATGCAGGTAAGGTCGCGGTCCTTATCGATGGAGATTTGCTTCTCCCCCACCCGCTCAAAACCGCGGGAATCGTAGAACTGATAGGTGCAGCCATCGTCGGTGTAGAGGTAAATATCCTTGCCGGGGTGGCGCTCCTCAAAGGCCTCAATGAGCGCGGTGCCCACACCCTTCACACCCGAGTTCGGGTCAGCGACGAGAAAGCCGATTTCACCGTCCACGGTATTTTCGGCTAGGTAGCTGACCAACATGTCCTCGTTCGCGGCATCATAGTCACCGCGGTGCCCGCCAGGGCGCAGGCTATTGAAGAGATCCACGGCCTTGACATAAGCCTTGCGCCACCACGGATACGGCAGCGCTGGTTCGCCTTTAATCGATGCCAGAATCACGCCGAGGAAACGCCCATCATCGGCATAGGCGGCCAAAATATCGGTGGCCTGGGCCCGCTCTAAATCCCAAAAGTAACGGCCGTAGGCGCGCTCGAAGCGCGGGTTCTTCACAAACCAGTGCAGGTGCATGCCTTCGATGGCAAACTCAATCGCCTTGGGCTCATCGCGCGGGTCGAGGTCGCGGATGTGGATTTCGGTCATTAGTCCTCCGGGGATTGGTCTTGTTCGCGCTGCTTTTCGCGCTCGAGCTCGGCCTTAGCCTCGTGCTCTTCAATATTAGTGAACCCAATCCCCAACGGCAGGCCAACGTTGTCAATTAATCTAACTCCGCCAATGGTGGCCGCAACGAGCAGGCGGGCATCGCCCTCGGCGGGTGGCTCGCCCMGAWCGCGGCCGCGCMCCTCTAAGTATTCCGGTTCAACGCCGGCGGCTTCTAGGACMCCTGCGGCAACCTCGCGAACCTTGTCTGCCCCCGCCTCTGCGGCATGTGCCCCGGCGGTAAGCGCGGCGGACAGGGCGGCTACGTCCTCCCTCTTATCTTCGGGCACGCGGGTATTGCGCAGGCTCATCACCACGCCATCGGGCATGCGCACGGCGGGTACGCCCTGCACGCGAACCCCGAGGTGCAGGTCCTGCACCGCATGGTGAATGGCCAAGAGGAGCTCGTAGTCTTTTTCCCCGATGAGGACATCGGTGGGCGACAGTGCCATCATCAGCGTGAGGTAGAGGGTGAGCTCGCCTGATAGATCGGGCTCTAAGCCTTCAGGTGCAGATTCAGCATCAGGCGTCTGCTCGGCAGCGGCGGAGTTCGCGGCGTCGCGTTCGACGGCGMCGCCGCGAGCCGAGATAGTAATCCGGCGACCATTGGGCCAGAGTTTGTCGGGCGTGTAATCCCAGATGACGTCCACGCCCTCGGCGCGCAGGAGATCTACATCCTCGGCACGAGGTTCCTGGAGGGCCACGACGGTCACCGCGCCGCGGATACGACGGGCCGCACGCACCAGCGCGATATGCCCGGCATGCACGCCGATGGTCAGCGGCACGAAGGCCACGGGGCGACCGGTCTTGCGCAGCGCGCTTCCCACCATGCGGATGCGGTCGACCTCGCTGATGACGGTGGCTTGTCCCATCTTCAAGCTCATCGGGATTCCTCCTGCAAGGCCCACATTTCCAATTCGGTGCGATCTTCTACTTCACCCAAGCGCCGAGCGGTTTCTAAGTAGTGGCGGCGCATTCCGGGATCCGTGGCGCCGCGGTAGGCCGCAATGATGTCCTCTGTATCGATGTCGAATTCAGACGGTGGGATCTCATCGAACTCGGCAAAGAAATTGGCTTCTACGGCCGCTGCTAGGTGCAAGCGGCTGAGCATTTCTATGTAGTAGGAGCGGGCGGCGAAGGCGGGACGCTCAGCATCGGAAAGCGGCACTGCCTGCCCCCGGAATTCGCTCACTACGAAGTCAGCGATATTTTCGCCCAACTCAYCCAGCGTGGATACTGCCCAGCGCCCGCCCGCCATGGGGGCGACGGCCGCCACGATACAACCGTGGGTCTCCAGCGGGTCAAGGCCTTGCACGCCTCGGGACAGGCACGTGTGGAAAGCGATGAGCCCCTTGTGCACGTGGTCCTGGACCAGCTCGACGGCAGCGTCCAGCCGTGCCTCACCCACTGCCAGAATCAGCGCCTGGAAGGAGCCAAGTTCGGCCGGATCATTGAGCATCTCCACGGTGTGGCCGGCGCGCTCCATGGCAGTGGCCAGGGAAATCCCGGCGAGGCTGCGCCCGAAAAGGGCAACGCGCATGCGCGGTGGACGCATTTATTTATCCTTCTTCATCTGTGCCAACAGCTCCGAGACGGACACGGAACCATCGCGCTGTTCATCGCTGCGGCGGCGACCGCGGGTCTGCTGCTGGCGGCGCGAGGCCGATTGCTTCTGCTCGGCGGCCACGTGGTGGCCCGAACCCTTGTACTCCTCGCGCGCATCCTTGCCGGTGGTCTGCTGCGGGATGTTCTGGGTCACCGCATCGGAAGCCGGCTCGGATGCGGTATCAGCCTCTGGCTTGCGGTGGCTACCTCGTGCGCCAGAGTGAGCTGCGTTGCCAGAGCCCGACTGCCGAGAGCCTTGGCGCTTGATATTGGAGTCCCCACCCGAATCCCAGCGCACGGCCTGGAAGCTGCCGGTATCGAAGGAAACGTCCTTCGGCTCCTTCGCCCCCGCGGCCTCGCTGGACGTGGCGGGCTTGGGGGCATCGGCAAGCGGCTCGGCGGTCCGGCCGGTGCTGCGCTGCGCGCGGGTGTTTTCACTGATGATCTCATTGAGCGGGTTAGAGTCCGCGTGCGCACCGGAGGGCTGATTGCCCAGGCGGCCGGCGATGGCATCGGCCGACGGCGCGCCGGAAGAGGCCTGCTCAAAGTCGATGTCTTCCTCCCGGCGGTGGGACGCCGCGGCGGTCTGGGCCTCCAGCTCCATGATGCGGCGCGCCTCAGCGTGCAGGGCGGCGGGCTCGTAGGTGAACTCGTGGCCGGACAAATCCTCGATCTGCTTCCGGATAGAGGCCAGCTCGGTGCGGATCTCATCGAGGATCTGCTGATCCGGCAGCTCCTTGCCTTCGGCTGCGCGGGCCTGCTTGAGCTCCGCGCGGTGGGCGCGCTCCTGTAGCTCCAGCTTGGTCACGGATTCCTCGGCCTGGCGGCGGTAGCGCATTACCAAGAAAAAGCCCACCACCGCGGCCCACAGGGCGGCAATCAGCGCAATCTTGAGCGCCGCTGCCGAGCCGGAAATGAGCATGACGATGCTGGCGATGACGGCCAAGATGACAAGGGCGATAATCCCAATTTGTCCCAAATCCGGCGAGGACGACGAGTTTTTGGAAGAAGAGCGCGGCTGAGTCATGCTCCCTAATGTACCGCTTGAAGCCCGTCCGGTGGCGGCGGGGTCTCACAGTGTCGCTCCAATCGCAGGCCAGCCGCAGACATGGCGATGCCGCCAATCGCGGATGCGAGCACTCCCACCAGATCATCGGAAGCCGCGACAAGGGTGCCCGCATTCGGGATGACATACACCGCCACCCCTGCATAGAGCCCGCCGACGATCGCACCCGTCCACGCCGAAGCCTTGCCCACCAGCATGAACTGCGCGATGGTCATCGGATTAAGCTGCGAATTATCTAGCCCGATGCCGTGATCCTCATCGGTGGCCTTATCCACTTTCCAGGTAAGCCCCAAGCACACCACCACCATGAGCCATAGCGTGGCAGATACCGTGACCGGGATGGACATCATGGAGCCATAAAAGCGCGTGGTGAGGATGGCCGCCGCGGCTGCCATGAATATCCCAACACCGATAAGCGCACCGAGCGAGGTTCGTTTCATAACTCCTCCATCAGGCCCAAGCGGTGGATATTGACGGTTTCCTGCGGGTCCAACGCGGCAACCAGCGCGGAGACATCCTGTCCCTTCAACTTAGCAGCCGGCTCGGCGGCCAACCAGGGTATAAGCACGAATGCGCGCTCGTGGGCATAGGGATGCGGGACGATAAGTTCCGCATCGGAGGAGCTATAGCCCTCGATATCGACGATGTCCACGTCCAGGGTGCGCGGGCCCCAGTGGCGCACGCGCACGCGCTCAGCCGCCTCTTCCAGCTTCTGGCCGCGCCGTAAGAGCTCCAGCGGGCTCTCCTCGACGTCCACGATGAGCACCGCATTCAAGAATTCATCCTGGTCCGTTACTCCCCACGGCGGGGTGGCATAGACGGGCGAGGCCGCCACGATGTCCTCGCGGAACTCGGTAAATACCGTGCGCAAAAGCTCCACGCGGTCATCCATATTGGAGCCGATGGATAGTACCGCGCGCATTACTGACTCCCGGGGTTCGTGCCGGGGCGCTGCGCGTCGGCTCCCTGCGGAGTTCCCACCTGCGGAGCGGGCCGTGGGGCTCCGGTGCGCGCGTGCTTGCGGGAGCGGCGGGCGACGACGGCGACATCGGCAAAAGTGCGCGGGRTCGGCGCCTTGGGCTTGTGCACGGTCACTTCCACCGCGTGCAGGTCGGCGAAGGATTCCATGATGGTATCGGCCACCTCGCTGGCGACGGTCTCAATGAGGTCGCGGGAGGGGCCTTCGACGATGCTGGCGGTGACATCGGCAAGCTCTGCGTAATTGATGGTCTTGGTCAGATCATCGTGAGCTGCGGCCTCGGCAAACTCGGACCAGCAGGTGATATCGACGATGAAGGGCTGGCCGGTGCGCTTTTCCTCATCAAAGACGCCGTGGTAGCCAAAGCACTCTAGGCCGGTTAATTCGATGCGATCTGCCATGGTTAATTCCTTTCCGTACCCATCGCGGTAGAGGTCACTGTGCCCGTGCCGGTGGCGGCATTGCGGTAGCTGCCGGTGGCATTGGCGCCGCCTACATAGGACTCGCCGGCGTTCCACGCGGCGGCCACGTCGACGGCATCGCGGGATACGCCCACCTCGTGCACGCGCACGCCCCACGCGCCCATCTGGGCGGAAATGGCGGTCACGGCGGCGGTGGCGGGRTCGGCAAGCAGCGGGCTGGCCTCTACCCCSCGGKCCGCCCGAATGGCGGCGAGGAAGCGCTTGCGCGAGGCACCCACCAAGATGGGAAATTCCCCGTCCAGAAACTCGGGCAGGGCCTGCAGCAGCGCCCAGTTATCCTGCGGGCTCTTGGCAAAGCCGAGGCCCGGATCCAGCACTATATTCTCCCTTTTCACGCCCGCATCCAGGGCGTTATTGCTCAGGCGCTCGAGGGTCTCGTGCACGTCGCGCACTACATCGCCGCCGTGATCCGCCGTGCCCGCCGCGGATCCGAACGCGCCTTCCTGCAGCGTCCGCCAGTGCATGAGGCAGACGGGCACGCCGGCATCGGCCATGGCGGCATACATTTCGGGGTCTGCGAGGCCGCCGGAGACATCGTTAATCATGTCCACCCCGGCCGCGGCCGCCGCGGCGGCAACCGAGGCGCGCATCGTGTCCACCGAGGTGCGAATGCCCTGCTCGTGCAGTGCTTGGATGACCGGGACCACGCGGTCGGCTTCTTCTTGTGCTTCCACGCGCACCGCGCCCGGGCGGGTGGATTCGCCGCCCACATCGATCATGTCCGCACCCTGTTCCACCAGCTCGCGGGCATGATTGGTGGCGGCGTCAAAGTCGAGCCACCGCCCGCCATCGGAAAAGGAATCCTTTGTAACATTCACGATGCCCATGACGAGCGTGCGCTTCGCGATGGTCAACTCTGCAACTGAGGAAGCCGGGTGCACTGCGTTCTCCTTTTCGCTCGACAAACTCGACTGCGTACGCGCTACGTACGAATAAAACTGAGCACTTCTGCGCGCGAGGCGGCGTTATTTTTAAACCCGCCGCGTACCGCGGAAGTCGTTGTGGTTGCGCCCGGCTTACGGATACCGCGCATGGCCATGCACAAGTGCTCGCACTCGATGACCACGATGACGGATTGGGCTTCGAGGACATTAACGAGCGCATCGGCAATCTGCTGGGTCAGGCGCTCTTGGACCTGCGGGCGCTTGGCATACAAATCCGCCAGGCGGGCCAGCTTGCTCAGCCCGGTGACGTGCCCGTCCTTGCCGGGAATATAGCCAATATGCGCCACGCCATAAAACGGCACGAGGTGGTGCTCGCAGGTGGAGTAGATGGGAATATCGCGCACCAAGACCAGTTCCTGGTGATCCTCAGCAAAGGTCTTATGCAGCACCTCCGTCGGATCCTCGTGCAGGCCGGCGAAGACCTCACGGTAGGCGCGAGCCACACGTGCCGGGGTTTCGCGCAGGCCTTCGCGGTCAGGATCCTCACCAACGGCAAGGAGCAGCTCGCGGACGGCCGCCTCCGCCCGCTCGTGGTCATACGGCGCGCGGGCGGGCACCTGCTGGGGATCAGTGTGATTTTCAGACATGCACGTACTTCTTACTCTTCGTCATCGCGCGGCTTTTCCGCATCGCGCGCGTAGGGATTATCGCGGCGGGAAGACTCATTCCACCCTGGGGTAAACCATTGGCTGGTTTCTCCCTCTGGCTTGTGGTGCTTTCCCCTGCTTTCCGATGCCGAATCCGTTCGACCTTCCCCACCGTCGCTGCTGCCGTGGTCGCTCTGGTCGGCGCGGTCGCCGCGGTCGCTCTGGTCCGCGCGGTCGTTCTGGTCGTTTCGGCCGCTGCGTCCATCGCTGCGGCCGCTCTGGTCAGTTCGGTCTTCGCGGTGGCTGCTGCCACCGCCGTGCAGCTCGCGCACCGTTTCGGGGTTCACGTAGTCGCCGGCGTGCTGGCCGAAGTTAAAGCCAACCTCGCCCTTGATCTCTTCGCCGGCGAGGCGGCGCTCGCGGGCTGCCCGGGAGGCATCGAGAAGCGTCATGCGTTTAGGAAGTTCCTCGCCGCGCTCCTTGGCCAGCTCAACCGGGGTCTTGACCGGCGCGTAACCAATCTGGCGCGGGAAGCGATCGTCTTCGCCGGGGAAGACATCATAGGCATCGCGCGGCTCAATGCCGTCGAAGATGCTCTCCAGGTCCGGTCGGCGCAGGGTCTCCTTCTCCAGGAGGGCCTCGGCCAGCTTGTCCAGGAACTCGCGGTTGGTGCGCAGGATGTCGTAGGCCTGCTCGTGCGCGCGCTCGAGGAGGTAGCGCATCTGCTCATCGATCTTGGAGGCAAGGTCATCCGAGTAATCGATGGAGCCGCCACCCCCGCCCATCTGGCTGAACGGATCGCCCTGCTCCTGGCCGTACTTGACGGTGCCCAGGTCAGGAGAAAAGCCGTATTCCGTCAGCATCGCGCGGGCGATCTTGGTGGCGTTCTCGATATCGGAGGACGCACCCGTGGTGGGAGCGCCGAAGACCAATTCCTCGGCGGCGCGGCCACCCATGGCAAAGACCAAGCGGGAAAACAGCTCGTCGCGGGTGTACATGCCCTTGTCGTCTTCCTGCGAGGTCATGGCGTGGCCACCAGTGCGGCCGCGGGCCAGGATGGTGACCTTGTACACGCGCTCGATATCCTTGAGCGCCCACGCGGACAGGGTGTGGCCACCCTCGTGGTAGGCGGTGACCTTCTTCTCGTGCTCGGAGATGATCTTGCCTTGGCGCCGTGGACCGCCCACCACGCGGTCGGTGGCTTCTTCCAACGCGTCATAGGTAATGACGTTGCCGCCGATGCGGGCGGTGAGAAGCGCGGCCTCGTTAAGCACATTGGCAAGGTCCGCACCGGACATGCCGGCGGTGCGCTTGGCCAGCTGCGCCACATCGACCTCTTCCGCCAAAGGCTTGTCCTTGGCGTGGACGCGCAGGATCTGCTCACGGCCGGCCAGATCCGGGTTGGTGACCGGAATCTGGCGGTCGAAACGGCCCGGGCGCAGCAATGCGGGGTCCAAAATATCTGGGCGGTTGGTGGCCGCGATGAGGATAACGCCCTCGCGATCGCCAAAGCCGTCCATCTCCACCAGCAGCTGGTTCAGGGTCTGCTCGCGCTCATCGTGCCCGCCGCCGGTTCCGGATCCGCGCTGGCGCCCCACGGCGTCGATCTCGTCCACGAAGATGATGCACGGGCTGTGCTCTTTGGCCTGTTTGAACAGGTCACGCACGCGGGAGGCACCCACACCGACGAACATCTCCACGAAGTCCGAACCGGAGATGGAATAAAAAGGCACGCCGGCCTCGCCCGCAACGGCGCGGGCCAACAGGGTCTTACCGGTACCCGGAGGGCCATAAAGCAGCACGCCACGCGGAATCTTCGCGCCGAGCTCGTAATAACGGGAAGGATCATCAAGGAAGTCCTTGATTTCCTGCAGCTCATCCACGGCCTCATCGGCGCCGGCAACATCCTCGAAGGTATTGGTCGGCATATCCTTGGTCAGCTCCTTGGCCTTGGAGCTGCCGATGCCGAACATGCCGCCTGCACCCTGCTGCATGCGGGACATGAGCCAGAACAGCAGGGCGAAGAGGATGACCATCGGCAGCAGGAAGCTGAGCATGGAGCCCAAGAACGAATCCTGGGTGACGTTGGTCTGATACTTCTCCGCACCCGAATCCTTGACCGCATCAAAGACCTGCTCGGAGGCGCGCGCGGGGTACTGAGACACGATCTCTTGTACGCCCTCGCGCTCTTCTACCGTGATTTCGTCCTTGAGCTTGATGCGCAGGCGCTGCTCGCGGTCATCAATTTCTACCTCGTCAACGTTTTTATCCTGCAGCTGTTTCAGGGCCACGGAGGTATCCGTGTCCACATATCCGCGGGTCTCGTTGCTAAAAAACGTAAAGGCGTACAGCGCTACGAGGATCAGTGCCGCAATGCCGCCGTAGCGAAGGAGTTTATTGTTTTTCATTACTGCGCGATTTTAGTTGGTGGTATAGACATCAGGGTGAAGGGTGCCCACAAAGGGCAGGTCGCGGTAGCGTTCCGCGTAGTCAAGGCCATAGCCAATGACGAATTCATTGGGGATATCAAAGCCGACATCGAGCAGATCGATCTGCGCTTTTACCACTTCCGGCTTGCGCAACAAGGTCACCACGTTGAGCGACTTCGGGTTGCGCCCCCGCAGGTTGCGAATGAGCCAGGATAGCGTCAGGCCCGAGTCGATGATGTCTTCCACGATGACCACATCGCGCCCGGCGATATCACGGTCCAAGTCCTTCAAGATGCGCACCACCCCAGAAGAAGACGTGGAGGCGCCGTACGAGGAGACGGCCATAAACTCCAGCTCCGAGGGGATGGATAGCTTGCGCGCGAAGTCCGTCAGGAAAAAGGCCGCACCCTTTAATACGCAGACCAAAAGCAGGTCCTGCTCGGCGTCGGCATATTTCTCAGATACCGCATCCGCCAGCTGCTGGACGCGGTCTTTAATTTCCTCTTCCGTGATGAGGATTGCTTCTACATCGTCTCCGTAGCGGTTTGCGGGGACGGCGAAGTCTTTCTTGTCGTGCACGTGTGCGCTCCTTTAATGACCAGACAATAGTGCCAGTTTGCCACCTATACGTGCTACTTCCAACCTCTGCCCCGCCTGCCGCACCGAACTCACAGCCACCGGCCCTTGTCCGTGCCAGTTGGTACACAGCTTGCCGATGCCCCCAATCCCCTCCCTCGTCACCTTCACTCCCCGCTCGATGAGCCAGGCCGCAATAGCGCGCCGGCGTCGCGGCTCCGGCAGCGCGGCCAAATCCGCACAGTCCGCGGTGGCCGCCGTGGCGAGGTATTCTTCAYCGCGCGCGGTATCCAYCGCCGCCKGCGCCRGCGCCGGTMCCGCAYCMCCGCCGATGACCCGCGATAGCTCCGGGATGATTTCGCGGCGCAGCGCTMCCCGCCGAAAATCCGTATCCGCGTTCTGCGGGTCCTGCCACACCTCAAGCCCCAGCTCCGCACACGCGCCCTCCGTATCGGCACGGCGCACCTGCAGGAAAGGCCGCACCACCCGCGCGCCTTCCACCACTGCTCGCTCCGGCATGCCGGCCACGCGGCCGCGCAGGGCACCAAGGAGGAGCGTTTCCGCCTGGTCATCGGCCGTATGCGCCACGGCAATCTCCAGCGCCCTTTCTCCTCTGCGCGAAGCTCCGTCTTCGCGCGGGGCTTTCCCGCGCGCAGCTTCCTCCCCAGGCCCCGCGTCTCGTTCGCGCGGCTCAGCCCGGCGCGAGGCTGCGTTCTCGCGGCTCTCGCACCCCTCGCACACGGCCGCGGACATCGCTTGGTAGCGCGCTTGCCGAGCCGCCGCTTCCAGCGAATTCCCCGCTTCCTCCGATACCCGAACTGCGAGCACCCGCGCCCGCGCACCCAAGCTTTCTGCTTGCCGAGCGGCCCTTTCGGCCTGCTCACGCGAACCGTCTTGTAAGCCGTGGTCGACGCACAGCGCGATCACGTCATGACCCTCAGCTATCATCGCCGCGCACAGCGCCAGAGAATCGGCGCCGCCGGATAGCCCTACCGCCACGGTGTGATCCATCTTCGCCGCGCGGACCGCGCGCCGGCAGGCCAAAAAATGCGGCGAGACCCGCGGCCAAAATAGCGTTACTCCAGGCTGTGGGCTCATTTAAAACTCGTGCAGCGCCGCGGCGAGGTCATCTTGGGCAGCGCGCGCCGCCATAATCTCGCCATCATTGACCAAGAAGGCAAAGGAATATACGCGCCCGGATTGGCCTTGCGCGGTGCCCGCCAGCGCGGAAACACCCGTCAAGGTGCCGGTCTTCGCGCGGACAAACCCCCGCGCCGCAGACTCCCCGTAGCGCTCGTGCAGCGTGCCGTCGCCACCTGCGACCGGCAAATACGCCGCCAAGGGGCGCAACTGCGGTTCCTCGACCGCGCCGTTGACAATCTCCGCCAACACCCTCGCTCTCAACCGGTTATCTACCGAAAGGCCCGAGTTGTCCTTGATATCCACGCCGCTGACGTCGAACCCGTGCTCGCGCAGCACATCCAGCGTGGCTTGGGTGTCGACCTGGAAGCTGGGCTGTTTGCCGCGGGCATCGGCAAGCTCGCGGGCAATGGCCTCCGCCATGACGTTATCGGAATGCCGCACCATCTCCAGCGCGCGCTCGCTCAGGGGCGCCGACTCGACGCTGGCCAGCTCCTCCGCACCGTCAGCCATCGTGCCCGCGGCGAATTTATCCGTGCCCAAGCGCTTGGCCAGCTCTCCCGCGACGTCGAGGGCCGGGGTGTGGCTGCGCGGGACATCGCCCTCCGTAGCGCCGATGCGACCACCGTACAGCATGGCCGGCTCCATGGGCGCGACGAAGCCCTCATCCACGTTCTCCGGATCCCAGCCCGGCGCCTGCGGCTCGCCCGCCCACGCGGAGGTATCGATGTACACGCCCGCCACCTGGGTGCCGGTCTTTTCAATCTGGTCCGCGAGGTCATCGAGCTGCTCGTTGGTCATCCAGACATCGCCAGCTGCCTTGATAACCACGTTGTTCGGATCCTTGCCGCGGTAGACCTTGGTAGTAATCCGCTTGGACTCATCCAGTGCCAGCGTTGCCGCGGCGGTGGTCAACACCTTCGTCGAGGAAGCCGGGGTCAGCGCCTTATCCGCATCGCGCTCCCAGACCACCGAGCCGGTCTCACTATCGATGACCTGCCCGCCAAAGGTGGCCAAATCCTCGTTCTTGCCCAGCTCATCGAGCTTCGCGCTGAGCGCCGCAAAATCCACGTCCTGCGCCTTAGCCGGCTGCAGGGGATTCTCCGGGGCCTGGACCGTTTCGGCCTCGCCATGCGAAAGATCGCCGTACTCGCGCTGGATGGTAACCCCCAGCGCAGCCGTGCCCCCGACCGCCGCCGTGACCACCAGCGCGGTTACTGACCACCAAACCTTCTTAGCTTTCATCGCCACCAACCCTAGCGCGGATGGGCGACGCGCTAGACTATTGACGGTAATTAACACCCAATCCCACATGGAGGACATCGCTGTGAGCGTTGAAGTAACCATTGAAATCCCAAAGGGCTCCCGCAATAAGTACGAGGTGGACCACGAGTCCGGCAAGGTCTACCTGGACCGCTACCTGTTCACCCCAATGGCCTACCCCGCCGACTACGGCTTCATCGACCACACGCTTGGCGAAGACGGCGACCCCCTCGACGCCCTCGTCATCCTCCCCGAGCCCGTTTTCCCCGGTGTCATCGTTGAAGCCCGCATCGTCGGCGTGTTCAAGATGACCGATGAGGCCGGCGGCGACGACAAGCTGCTTGCCGTCATCGATGACCCACGCTGGGAGCGCTACCAGGACATCGATGATGTGGAACAGCACATCAAGGACGAAATCGAGCACTTCTTCGTCCACTACAAGGACCTCGAGCCCAACAAGGAAGTTTCCGGCTCCGGCTGGGGAGACAAGGCCGAGGCCGAGAAGATTCTGGAAGAGGCCAAGGCTCGCCTGAAGTAGGCTGCGGGGGCTCTTAGGGCTCGGCCCGCGCGTTTGCGGGGCCGAGCTTGGCGTTTTAGGGCCATGAAGCCTGTTTTGGGGCCCAGCTGATGCGTTTTTGGCGGCCACCTGATGCGTTTTTGCAAATAGGCCATGGAAACCGTGAGGTTTGGGGCCACTATTTGTTAAAACGCATCAAACGAGCACCAACCAGGCACCAAAACCCACCAACCAGGCTCCAACCAAGCACCCAACCGTGCTGAATAAGCGCCCACACGCGCCACACAACCTTCGCTTCGGGGGATCGAGGGATACGAATGGAAATTTTTCGGGGGAAAAGTGCCGCTCAGCAAGCGGTACGCCACGGCGCCGTCCGGATCGCTAACGGCTTCTGCCTGTCAGAGGAGCCTACGCCGAACCAACTCGCGCGCATCATGAGCAAGGAGTGGCCGAATTGCGCGCTGGACGGCTACTCGGCCGCGCTCAAGCACGTCGAGAAGCCGCTGCGCTTTCCGCTGGAGTTCCTGCGCAGCTCATCGCTGCCGTCGAGTAAGTATTTCACCTCCCGCCGCGCCCGGCCGAAGGGCGCGTTGACCTGGGACGGCGTCACCGTGTGCAATCCACTGCAGGCGGTCGAGGCGATGCCGGAGGATGATGCGGTCGCCTTCCTCGAGGACTTCTACTCCGGCAAGGACGGGGTTAGCCGGCTGGAGCTGAATAAGCTGGACTACCAGCGGTTTCCGAGGCCGGTAAAGCGCGCCTTGGACAGGGCGATCATCGGCACGGATAGCGTGCCGGAGCGCCAGTTAACCCGCGCCCTCGCGCCGCATTTCGCGGTCCAGAACAATATAAAAATAGGCGCCTACCACTGGGATCTGGTGATTAGGGAGTATAAGATCGCCATCGAGGTCGATGGCTACGCCTACCACCGGGGAGAAAATCGCCGCCAGTTTGAGTTGGACCGGCACAAGCTTAACGATGCCGTCCATCGCGGCTGGAAGCCCCTCCACTTCACCGCGACGACGATTGACCACTACCCGGATTTCGTGGTGCAGCAGGTAATGGCTACGGCCAAGAATAAGCGGCCCTTTGCGCGGCCGCCGTGGCAATGGCACCGCTTGTGGCGGCATGAAGGCGTGCGGGGCTAGGGCCAAGGCCGGGCCCAGGCCCAGCCGAGCCAGAGTCTGGGCTAGGGTTCACCGCAGCCGCCGGTAACCGGCTACTCCCTGCGGCGGCCGCTGCGGAGAACCTGGCTGCGCAGGGGCTCGACGAGCGCGATGGCGAGGAAGGTTACCGCCCAACCCAGGGCGAGGAAACCGAAGGACATAAGGAACCGCCCGGCGAGGTCAATATCTTCGCCCTCGAGAGCGCTAAAGAACATCAGCGCCGCGATGCTGCCGCCGAAGAGGAAGCCAAAGAGACTGAGCGCAACTATGGGGCCCATCACAGCACGGGCGTTCGTGCTGAATTGGAAGCGGCGCGGCACGCCCATCAGGTCGAGGGAGCGGATGAGTTCCTTGTCCTCGAAGGCGGACGATACTTGGCCCAAGAAAATGGACATGCTGGTCAAAGCGAAGCCGAAGAGCAAGGTCAGGATGACGCCGGTGGACACGTCCCGGAACATGATGCCCGTTTCTTGTTCTTCCTTCAGAGCGGTAGTCAGGGCGTCGGTGCCCATGGGCGCGCCCAAGAGGAAGCCGGCGAGGAAGCCGAAGAAGCCGATGGCCGCGCTTTGTCGCCAGGCGCGGCGGGCGTTGGCGTTGACGCGCTGGCAGGCCACGAGGTGTGCGGTGCCGGGGAGCAAAGCCAAAAGGCGGGCGCCGATTTGCAGGAGGTAGGGCGCGACCAGGTTGATGCTCATGACCACCGCGAAGAGCACGACGGCCACGGAGATTTCGGGTGCGTCGGATTTGCCTTTGAGCAGGGCACCGCCGACGGTGACGATGAGGAGGAAGGCGATGAGGCGCCACCATCTGAAAGCGGCGGGCATCTGGCGCTTGGCCACGCCGAGGGGGCTGACGCGCACGCGCCGCATGCCGGCAAGGGCCGCGGCGAGGGCGAGGAGGAAGAGGACTGCGGCCACCGCGAGGTATCCCCACCAGGGCAGGATGATTTCCTCAAAGGCGACGGGGCGGTCCTGGAATTTCACGTGCGTGAAGACCGGGGCGATGAGCACGCTGACGAGCCAGCCGAGCACAATGCCGATGAGGGCTTGGATGCCGGTCTCGACGGCGGCCATGCGCTCAACTTGGTGGGAGCTTAGGCCCAGAAGGCGGAGGGTGGACAGGCGCTGTTCCCTGCCGGAGGCGCCGAGGACGGCGGCCTGCGCGGTCAGGTTAAACAGGGCGGGAACGATGAAAGCGCAAGCCATGAGCGCGAGGACGAACCAGGGCAGGAAGTAATCTTCCGGGGTGTCTCCGGCAGCGGCGCGCAGGGCGGGCACGGCGGATTCTGGGTGGTGGGCGCGCTGCCAGAACATCCAGGTGCCGCCGGCGACGAGAAAGGCGATGGCAGAACCCAGCGTCAGGCTCACGATGGCCAGCACGCTGACAATGCCCGCACCGGAGCGGGCGCGGACGGATTCGCGCTGGAGGCCAAGGACTAGGGTCGCGGTATTCATGGCTGCACCCCCAGGCGGCGGTCATCGTGAATGATGCCGTCGCGGATTTCCACGCGGCGCTGCATCCAGTCCGCCACCTTGGGGTCGTGGGTGACCATGACGAGGCTGGCGCCGGATTGGCGCACGGTGGTGGTCAGCATCTGCATGACCTCGTGGCCGGTGGCTTGGTCGAGGGCGCCGGTGGGTTCATCGGCAAAGATGACGCCGGGGTTGGCCACGAGGGCGCGGGCGATGGTCACGCGCTGGGCCTGGCCGCCGGAGACTTGGGCGGGCCGGCGGTCCGCGAGATCGCCGAGCCCCAGTTGGTCGAGCAGCGACAGCGCCTTTGCGCGGGCCGCACGTCGGCCTAGACCGTTGAGCATCGCGGGCAGTGCCACATTGTCCAGGTTGGTCAGCTCCGGCAAAAGCTGGCCGTCTTGGAAGACGAAGCCGAAGTGGCGGAGGCGGGKGSGGGRGSGGGSGGCATCGGRAAGCGKGGRGATGACTTCGTCGCCGAAGCGGACGCTGCCGTCGGTGGGCGTGAGTACGCCGGRCATGCAGTGCAGCAGGGTGGATTTGCCGGAGCCGGAGGGCCCCATGATGGCGACGAGCTCGCCTGGGGTGATGTCCAGGGTGATGCCGGCCAGCACGGGGCCGCCGCCGAAGTCCTTCGTGATGTCGTGGAGGGAAAGTGTTTGTGTCATGCTGTTCATTTCACCGTGCCGGGCGCGCTATTCCTACAGCGCTAAGGATACTTTCCGGGTAGTGCTAGCTTTACCCCTGCCTGGGGCGCGCGCGATTAGGCTTGGGGGCGTGTTTTTCAGCAAGAAGCAGGCCACCAGCAATGAGGAGCGGCAGGCGCGGGTCATCGCGGAGCTGACGGCCTCGCGCCGCGCGATTGCGGATGCCTACGAGGTGGAGCGCGCCCGCATCGAGCGGGATCTGCACGATGGCGCGCAGCAATATTTGGTGGCGGCAAGCATGAAGCTCGGTGAGGCCCTGCTGGATGCGACCGGCTCCGAGGCCGAATTGCTCACCGCCGCGAAGCGGGACGTGGATCGCGGCCTGCGTTCGCTGCGCGCGACGGTGCACGGCATTCACCCGCAGGTCCTCCAGGATCACGGTTTGGTGGCCGCGCTTGCCGATGCCGCCTCCGCCCACGGCCCCCACGTCAGCGTCTACGCCCCACACCCGTTGCCGAGGCTTTCCGCCAGCGTGCTGGCCTGCGCTTATTTCTTCGGTACCGAGGCGCTGACCAATGCCGCGAAGCACGCGCCGGGCGCGCCGGTCTCGGTGCTCATCACCTCGGATGCCGCCCTGCATATCTCGGTCATGGATGAGGGCCCGGGCGGGGCGCGCATGGTTCCCGGGCGCGGGCTGGCCGGCATGGCCGAGCGGCTGGCGGCCTTTGGCGGGGAGCTGTCGCTGTCCTCGCCGGAGGGAGGCCCGACGCGGGTAAAGTGCACGATTCCGCTCCTTTTGGAGCGCGGGCAGACGGGAGTATCAGCATGAGTGGATTGAGGATTGTGATTGCGGATGACTCCGCGATCCTACGCGAGGGCCTTGCCGGGCTGTTGGAGCGCCGCGGCCACGAGGTCGTGGGCAGGGCGGGAACGGCGGTGGRGCTGGRGGGGGKCATCGGCAAGCTGAGTGCCCAGTTGCCGGRTGTGGKGATAACGGATGTGCGCATGCCGCCGGAGATGGGCGATGATGGGCTGAAGGCGGCGGTGGCACTGCGCCGCGCCTATCCGGGCCTGCCGGTGATGGTGCTATCGCAGTACGTGGCGCCGGCGTATGCGGTGGCACTCTTTGATTCCCCGGATGCGGGCACCGGGTACCTGCTTAAGGATCGCGTCTCTGAGGTGCGCGATTTCCTGGCCAGCCTGGAGGTGGTGGCCCAGGGCGGCACGGTCATCGATCCGACGGTGGCGCAGGCACTCATGCGCTCTGGGCGCAGCGGGTTGGGTGAGCTCAGCCCCCGCGAGCGCGAGGTCCTAGAGCTGATGTCGCGCGGGAAGTCCAATAAAGACATGGCCGCCGAGCTGGTGCTTTCCAATGCTGCCGTGGCCAAGCACGTCTCCAATATCTTTACCAAGCTGCGCCTGGATCCCAGCGAGGATAACCGCCGCGTGAAGGCGATCTTGCAGTATCTCTCCGCGGCCACCTACGGCGGCTAGCGCGCGGCACGTAGACTGCGGGGTATGCAAAACGTACAGCCAACCGAAGTTCCAGCAGGCGCGCAGCTTATCGATGTGCGCGAAAACGACGAATGGGCCACCGTGCATGCGGAGGGCGCCACCCATATTCCCATGAGCGAGATAACGGGTCGCATCCAGGAAATCGATCCGGACCGCGATATTTATGTGATTTGCCACCTAGGCGGGCGCAGCGCGCAGGTCTGCCAGTATTTGGAGAACTCCTTGGGCTGGGACGTTATTAATGTCGAGGGCGGCACCGATAAGTGGGAGGCGGATGACCTACCCGTCGTTCGCGATTAATTGGCCTTTACCCATCTTTTGAGATTATAATGATGGTATGGCTTCCACTAATAATTCTGGCATACCAACCTCCCTGCTCGAATCCCCGTCCTTTCAGCTAGAGCGCCTGCGCCGTCGCACCCGCGATGGCGTCGAGGTGGCTCTGCAGACCAAGCAGACGACCATCCGCGAGTTCTGGGTGCTTACCTGCCTCGTCGAGGCGGATGCCGCCTCCCAGTCCTACCTGTCTGACACCTTGGCCATCGATGCCTCCGATATGGTGCGGCTTATTGATGCCCTCGAGGAGCGCGGCTGGGCCAAGCGCGAGCGCGATCCCAAAGATCGCCGCCGCCAAATCGTGGCGTGCACCAAGAAGGGCACCAAGACCCACAAGGACTTGGCGGAGCTCGTCGCTAACGCCGAGGATGACGCGCTCGACGTATCCACCAATAAGCAGCTCAAGCACCTGCGCAAGCTGGCCAAGGCCATCATCGCTGCGG
Source organism: Corynebacterium accolens (assembly GCF_030515985.1). Next base: position 287,213 of record NZ_CP100376.1, read on the forward strand.
ACGAGGACGAGGCATAAGCATGGACGAACCCGAAGAATGTAGTAGGTCTAATACAGAACTTCCCAGCGTCCCGCAGCAGTACCTCCTGCGCGATCTGGCCCCACGCCCGCGCACGCTGTGGGACATCATCACGACCACCGCTGAGATTCATCCAGAAGCCGCCGCGCTTGACGATGGCGAGATCATCACCTACGCCGAACTCGTCCACGAGGTCCAGCTGTGGGCCACAGAGCTGCACGTCAATGGCGTGCGCCGCGGCGATCGCATCGGCATCCGGATGACGTCTGGCAAGCGGGATCTCTACCTCGCTATCCTGTCCACTCTGGCCGCCGGCGCGGCCTACGTGCCGGTGGACGCGGACGATCCGGATGAGCGCGCGGAGATGGTCTTTGGCGAGGCCGATATCGATGGCATGTTCAGCGATGACGGCTTCCGCTTCCTGCGCGAAAAACCGCGCCACGCTGCCGAAGGCGTCGAAGCCCCGCGGCCCGAAGACACCGCGTGGATCATCTTTACCTCCGGTTCCACGGGCAAGCCGAAGGGCGTGGCCGTAAGCCACCGCTCGGCGGCCGCCTTTGTGGACGCGGAGGCCAGCCTCTTCCTCGTCGATCACCCCCATGGCCCGCTCGGCCCGGAAGACCGCGTGCTAGCCGGGCTTTCGGTTGCCTTCGACGCATCCTGTGAGGAGATGTGGCTGGCCTGGGGCCACGGCGGCTGTCTGGTTCCGGCACCGCGTTCCTTGGTGCGGTCCGGCATGGACCTCGGACCGTGGCTGATTCGCCGCGATATCACCGTCGTCTCCACGGTTCCCACCCTGGCGGGCCTGTGGCCGGCGGAAGCACTGGATAATATCCGCCTGCTCATCGTCGGCGGCGAGGCCTGCTCCCAGGAATTGGTGGACCGCCTGGCCACCGAGGACCGCGAGATGTGGAATACCTACGGCCCCACGGAGGCCACCGTCGTCGCCTGCGCGCAAAGGATGATTCCAGGGCGCGCGGTTTCGATCGGTTTGCCGCTGAATGGGTGGGACCTGGTGGTCATCGATAAGCAGGGGCAACCCGTTGGCCTGGGCGAAACCGGCGAATTGGTCATCGGCGGCGTGGGCCTGGCCAGCTACCTGGATCCGCAGAAGGATGCGGAGAAGTACGCGCCGCTGGAATCCATGGGCTGGCAGCGCGCCTACCGCACCGGCGACCACGTGCGCCTGGAAGAAGACGGCCTGTACTTTGTGGGCCGCGTGGATGACCAGGTAAAGATTGGCGGGCGCCGCATCGAGCTGGGKGAGGKCGATGCGAACGTCGCCGCGCTGGATAACGTCTATAACTCCGCCGTGGCCGTGCAAAAGACCCCGGGCGGTGAATCCGTGCTGGTGGGATACGTCTCGCTGGAAGATGAGGCGCGCGGTTTTAACCACGGCGTGGCCCACGAACGGCTGGCGGAGACCATGCCCGCGGCCCTGGTCCCGCGCATCTGCGTGATGGATGAGTTGCCGGTGCGCACCTCCGGCAAGGTGGATAAGAAGGCGCTGCCGTGGCCGCTGCCCGGCGTCGGCGTGGAATCGACCACGCTGACGGAGACCGAGAAGTGGCTAGCCGAGCTCTGGGTCGAGACCCTCGGCGTATCCGTGGAGGATGAGAACGCCGATTTCTTCGACCTCGGCGGTACCTCCCTGGCCGCGGCGACGCTGGTGGGACACATCCGCGATCGCTACCCCACCGTGTCCGTGCGCGATCTCTATGACCACCCGCGACTAGGTTCGCTGGCGGAGCTCATCGCCGGCGCCGAACCGCGCCCTAAGGCGGAGCAACAGAAACCGCTGCGCGAGGTCACCCCGGTCGGCGCGAAGACCCGCGTGGCGCAAACGCTGCTGCAGATCCCCGCCATGACGCTGGCGGCGACCACCTGGCTGGCCTGGCTCATGCTGGGCTCAACGGTGGCCTCCGCTCTGGGCGTGGACTGGGCGCAGTCTTTCCCCTGGTGGCTTGTTATCGCCCTGGTGCTCATCTTTGCCACGCCGCTGGGCCGCATACCCATCGGTGGCTTTGGCGCGCGCCTCATTACCGCCGGGATTAAGCCCGGCGATTACCCGCGCGGTGGTTCGACCCACCTGCGCATCTGGGCCGCGGAACGGTGGGCCGATGCCTCTGGCTCGCGCTCCATTGCGGGCGCCACCTGGGTCAATAACTACGCCCGCGCCTTGGGCGTGAAGATGAAGCGCGGCGTGGATCTGCACTCGCTGCCACCGGTAACGGGCCTGCTTACCCTGGGCAAGCACGCCGCGGTGGAACCGGAGGTCGATCTCACCGGCTACTGGCTCGACGGCGACGTACTCCACGTCGGCGCCATCGACATCAAGGAGGGCGCCCGCGTGGGCGCGCGCTCCACCCTGCTGCCCGGCACCGTGGTGGGCAAGTACGCCCACGTGGAGGCGGGTTCCACCGTCACCGGCCGCAAGAAGATCAAGGACGGCCAGCGTTGGTCCGGCTCTCCTGCGAAGAAGGTGGGCCGCTCCAAGCACCGCTTCCCCTCCAAGCCGCCGAAGCGCCGCCCCTGGTGGGTGGCCATTTACGGTGCGACCTCGCTGTTCCTGGCCGCGCAGCCGCTCATCGCGGTGCTTATCGGCGCCATCGTGGATTTGGCGCTGGTGCATTCCACGGACGGGAACCGCTTCGTCGGCGCGGTGCTCTTCGCTCCCCTCGCGGCGCTTGCGGCCTTTGCCACCTACATGCTGCAGACCTGGCTGGGCGTGCGCATATTGTCCATCGGCATCTCGCCCGGCGTGAACCCGGTGCGCTCTGCCGCCGGCTGGCGCCTGTGGGCCATCGAGCGCCTCATGGATGAGGCCCGCACGCAGCTCTTCCCGCTCTATGCCTCGCAGCTGACCCCGCGGTGGCTGCGCGCTTTGGGCGCGCGCATTGGCAAGGACGTGGAGATTTCCACCGCCGTGATGATCCCCGCGCTCACGGACGTCAAAGACGGCGCCTTCCTTGCCGATGACACCATGATCGGTGGCTACGAGCTCGGCGGCGGCTGGATTCACTCCGGGGAGGCCAAGGTGGGCAAGCGCTCCTTCGTGGGTAACTCCGGTATTACGGCACCCGGGCGCAAACTTTCCAAGAACTCCCTGGTCGCGGTGCTGTCCTCCACGCCGAAGAAGACGAAGTCCGGCGCCAACTGGTGGGGTTCCCCGCCAGAGCGCATGCGCCGCGTTACCGCGCAGATCGATGCCCCCGCCGAGTCTGCCGAGGCCCTGACCTATAACCCGGGCTTCAAACTCAAGGCCGCCCGCGGCGTCGTGGAAACCATGCGCCTGCTCGCGCCGATGTTCTCGGCCATGCTGCTCGCCGCGACCCTGGGGACGCTGTATTACCTGCTTGCCGATGTCGGCTTCCTCACCACCTGGGCCCTTTCCGGCCTCGTGCTCATGGCGATGGGCGCTATCGCTATGGCGGTGACCATCGCCGTGAAGTGGATCTGCGTGGGCACGCACAGCGCAGCCGACCACCCGTTGTGGAGCGTGTTCGTCTGGCTCAACGAGCTACAGGACACCTTCGTGGAGGTCGTCGCCGCCCCGTGGTTCTTCCAGCACACCTACGGCACAGGAGAGATCAACTTGGGCCTGCGGGGGCTGGGAGTGGACATCGGCAAGGGCTCCTGGATCGATTCCTACTGGTTCCCCGAAACCGATCTGTGCCACGTCGGCGCTGGCGCCTCCGTGGGGCCCGGTACCGTGGTGCAGACCCACCTATTCCAGGACCGCGTGATGAGCCTGGATACCGTCACCATCGAGGCCGGCTCCACGCTCGCCTCTCATTCGGTGGCGCTGCCCGCCTCGCTCATTGGTGAATCCAGCACCGTCGGCCCCGGTTCGCTGGTCATGCGCGGTGACCGCGTCCCCGCCAACGCCACCTGGCAGGGTAACCCCATTGAGCCGTGGGGTTAGGCTACCGCGCGAAATCCTGATACTTAATCAATTCGCCAGCCTTAAAATCCCAAGCCTCTACTCGGACGCGGTCAGCAAAAACCTTGACCCGAAGTCCGGTAGAGGCTTCTTCCTTTTCTTTAACGATTTTTTCGTCATTATCGCCATCCGGCATGTACTCGTTGAGGATGGCGCCGGTATTAACTACTGGGAAACCAGTGCGGCCGGGCTCACCGGTACCATCGTAGCGGCGGGTACCCCACCAGTTATTCTGGCGCAGCGAAGAGTGGCTATGGCTGCTAAACCAGACGATGTTGTTGTACTTATTGACCACATTGGACAACGCCTCAAGATCTTCAAAGTCATTCTGGTACCACGCCGAGTGAGACATGGACACCGTTTGCGGAAGCAGCGGGTGGCTAAAGACCAGTGCCGGTATCCCTTTGGCGTCCCAGTAGGCTAGGCGCTCATCTAACCAGTTGAGCTGTTCATTGCTAATACGCTGGAACGGCTCCTTGCCGTGGCGCAGGAGATCGGAGTAGAACTCAGTATTGATGGAAATCATCGGTACCCCATCAACAATTTCTTCTTTCCACGGCTTGTCCTGCCCGGAGTGTTTAAGGAAGCGGTCCATGTATGCCTTGGAGCCTTCCTTGCCATACATTTCATGATTACCGATGGTCCACAATTCCTTCCCAGAATCATGAGGTTCTTCCTCATGAGCGGCTAGGAAGGTATCCCACTGTTCCTGCGAGCCATCGTCTACTAGATCGCCATTAAGGACCAGCGCCCCAGCCTTATCCTCCATGCCGTTGAGTTGGCGCACCGCATCTTTATAATCCTCCGGGTCACCCTGAATATCGCTGAGTACGTCCACAACAGCTTGCGGTGATCCGATCTCCTGGCCTAGCGGTTTAACAACTCCTACGTTATCTACCGCCCACCACCAATCATCGTTGCCGTGGTTGTACTTAAAGCTCACCTGCATCTTCTTGGTTCCTGCAGGTACGTCTACCCCGATGGATTCGTGCTTGGAAAAGACATCCTTATCAAATAGCGCTATCTCCTGCGGCTTTCCGCCATCGAAGGAGACCTGCACCGTGGCGTTTTGCCTGTCCTTGCCTTGGCGGTAGTGGTGATCAAATTCCACATTTACGCGGTCTTGACCAGCAACTGCAATCTCCGGGCTGGTCAACTCCGCATTCATCGAATCGCCCTCTGCCAAGCGCTGCTGTTTATTATCGATAATGGCAAACTTATCGTGCGCTTGGGTGAAATAGTGGCGCATATCGGTTCCTGAGGCCCAAGTCCAGTGGCGCATATCCCCAAAAGTCCAGCCCTTCCACCGAGCCTCGCCCGAATCAACGCCCGCGACATTCGTCTTCCATCCATCCGGTGCGCGGTGTGTAAACCACGCTGGGGTGTCAATCTCGTCAAAACTTTCCTGCCATAACACTCGCGATGGCGATGCTAGGTGTTCCCCTTCCTCGCCACTGTCATCTTCTGCGGCCTCATCCTTCATATGAGGTGACCGCGAAGACATGCCTAAGGGGCCTTGTGAGGAGAGTGAAGAGCCAGAGGACAGCGCGTTCAGCGGCGACTGCGCCACCGCATACGGTGCGCATGCAATTGTAGAAAGGGCCAGGATAGACGAGAAAGCACAGAATTGACGTTTCATAACTATTTTTGTATCCAACCCGGGCAACGAAGGGGTTACATATGCGTAAACTCTTGGCAATCACTGTGGATATGCCAAGAGTTTCAGCTAGAAACGCGTCACAAGAACTGTGCTACACGTGGCGGTCCAGCCAGTCCACCACGGTGTCGAGGGCCTGGTCAGCGGCTGGCTCGTTGAAGACCTCGTGCTTCTGGCCCTCCCAGTTGATGTATTCCACGTCATCAGAGGAAATGGAGTTGTACCAGTCCTGGGAGAAGTACGGCGGAACGATGCCGTCCTTGGTGCCGTGCATGATAAGCGTCGGCGCGGTAAACAGGTCCGCGTTCACAGCATCGTAGGTAGCGATAGCACCCAGCTGCAGCGCGGTACCGGCGCTGGTCTTTTGCGCGATGAGCGGGCTAGACGCGTACTCGTCCTTCACGGCCTGGCTGGTGGAAATGCCTTCCGTGAAGGGGTTGGACAGCATGATCTTCTTCGTGAACTCCGGCGACTGCGCACCAATGTAGGTGCGGTGCGGGATCAGGTTCTGCGCGTAGTTGGCGTTGAAGCTGGTGATATCCGCCAACGGCAGGCGCTCGAACAGGGTGGGGTCGAGCTGCTTTTGCACCTCAGAGATCTCGTCCGGCGTGATGGTCTCGCCCGTTGCCTTCTTACCGGACAGGTTCAACGGTGCACCACCGCCATTGGTGATGATGCCATCGACCTTGCCAGGCTCACGAATGCCGTATGCCTGGACGGTCAACGAGCCCATGGAGTGGCCCAGAAGGAAGGTCTTTACATCGGGGTGCTCACCCTTAGCCATGTCGACGACGCGGTCGAAGTCATTGAGGATGTACTGGAAGTTATCGATGTGCCCCAGTGGCGTGCTGCCGGAGGCAGACTTACCGTGTCCACGGTGGTCCAGGCGGTAGACGTTGTAGCCAGCGTCCAGCAGACGCTTGGCCACGTAGTCATAGCGGCCAGAGTGCTCAGAAACACCATGTGCCAACACGACGTTGCCGCGTGGGTTTTCTACCAGCTGCTTGCGGTAGTAAATCTTCACGCCCTCGCCGTCGTGGCTATCGAAGTAGCCGTCTTCATCGGCGATCTGCTTATCAGAAACGGTGGAGAGACCGAGAACGTCGGTCTTATCTGCCGTTGCTTCTGCTACTGGCTGGCCGCCTTCCGCAAAGGCGGKAGCGGTGAGCGTCCCCGATACTGCGATGGGCGCCATGGATACAGCGGTTGCGGTAGCCAGAACGCACAGTTTCTTCCTCATCATGTACGTACTCCTTTTAGTGGTTTGTGTCACGCATATTGATAGGATGACTTTTAGGTCACCTTGATAGTAGTTTCCCCGGGAACGTAATTCAAGTATTTTTTATTTATGGCTGCCAACTTTTTAAGAAATAGCTGTGAGAATAATCAGGCGCCCTCAGGCTGCCGCTATAAAGGCGGTTGAGCCACCTCAGAGGCCTTAGACATAGCAAAGCGGGAAGACCGATCTCTCGATCTTCCCGCTCAACGGCGCTAGGGATTAACGCTACTAATCACCAATCTGGTCGCGGCCGCGCTTGACGATGTTCCCGTCCGGCTCACCCACCACGTCGTAATCTTTATTGGTGTATTCAAACTTGGACAAGACATACCGCATCGCGTTGACGCGGGCGCGCTTCTTGTCATTGGACTTGATGGTAATCCACGGCGATTCCTCAGTATCCGTATAACGGAACTGCTCTTCCTTCGCACGCGTGTAGTCGTCCCACTTATCCAGAGAAGCCAGGTCCATCGGCGAAAGCTTCCACTGGCGCACCGGATCAATCTGGCGGATAGCAAAGCGCGTGCGCTGTTCCTTCCGGGTAACAGAGAACCACAGCTTGGTCAGCGAAATGCCCGATCCCAGGATCATGTTTTCTAGCATGGGCACCTCGCGCAGGAACTCCGCGTGCTGCGACTCGGTACAAAAGCCCATCACCCGCTCAACGCCGGAGCGGTTGTACCACGAGCGGTCAAAGAAGACGATTTCGCCGGCAGCCGGGAAGTGCTCGATATAGCGCTGGAAATACCAAGAGGTAGACTCACGTGGGGATGGCTTTTCCAACGCGACGGTGCGCGCACCACGCGGGTTCAAGTGCTCGTTGAAACGCTTGATGGTTCCGCCCTTACCGGCAGCATCGCGACCCTCAAATAAAATGATGTGGCGCTGGCCAGTTTCCTTGGTCCAGTTCTGCCACTTCAATAGCTCAATTTGAAGTGCGCGCTTAATGGACTCGTATTCATTGCGAGTCATACGCTCTTCATAAGGGTAATTCTCGCGCCACGTCTGCACCGGAGAGCCATCCGGCATGATCAGCGACGGATCATCCTCATCCGTTCCGTCAACGACGAAGCCGTCGGTTTTTGCAAGGTCAATCTCAGGAAGGTCGTCGTCTTTAATATCAGCCATGCACCAAGTGTAACCCGAATGTAGACATCTAGCGCGCTAACTTTTCGCAGGTGCACCCCAAAAATAAAGGAAAGAAAAACGAAAAAAGACCTACCGAAACCGGTAGGTCTTCCTTGTTTAGTAAGCCTTAAGGCTCACCCGAGGATGCTCTTAGACGAACATGCCGATCAGCTGGGATGCACCGTTAGCAATGTCGATGAACGGGCTAACAATGTCGTGGCCAGCTTCTACGATGGTGTTAGCTACGCCGTTTGCCTTGGAGGAAAAAGTGATGATTTCCATTATGGTCTCCTTAAAATGGGATGGAAAGTAATCCGGTTTAGATTACTAGGAAGACAGTTCGGTGATTGCGTCCGGCAAAGCTGCCTCAGTAGCAGTCTCAGCTGCGTTCTTCAAGTTACCAAAGGAAAGAATCTCGGTAACGCCGGACAGTACCTTGTACCAGCCTTCCTGGGTGTTTACGAAGTTGTCTAGGTGCATCTGGATGGTGGCGAGATCCACGTTCATGTTTTTCTCCTCGAATAGGTCCGAAGCTTGTACCCCGAAAGGGCTGTGCAATGTGCAGGCACCCTCGGTGGGCGCTACGAGGAGTATTTTGCCATAGGGCTTCAGCGAAGCAACCCCAGATTTCTAGAAACCTTCTCAGCGCCTTAAGTTTTCATAAAAATTTTACACTGGATTTTTACTTCAATCGTTTACCGTAATTACAACTGTATGCCGCTGAACTGGGACTACCGCGCCGCCGCCTCGCCGCAAGGTTAAGAAAAAATTAACACCGTAAAGATTGGTGATGAATTTTCCTATCAATGCAGTACCGGAGATTTATATGGAAGTAGTTTTCATTACCGCGGTTTTTGCCCACTTTTTACCCTAATACGGGGTTAGTTCCGGTAACTAAAGGCGAGTGAGAAGGCTGCCGATGTAACGAAAAGTAGATCCCAAGCTATACAAACGGATCCGTTCGTATCCCCTGTCCCCTCAAAGGGACCCCCGCCTCACCGCCTCACGGAAGGGGCATAAAACACCGCTGCGCCCCTCGCCGCGTGCGTTCAGCACACAGTGAGGGGCGCAGCTTTCGCCAGACTCAAGCGCATATAAGAGCGGGAGCTCAGTATGCGCCAGGCGTGGTGGAGGGCGCTTAGAAGCCCATGCCACCCATAGCGTCAGCGTCAGGCATAGCGTTGTTGGAGTCGGCAGGCTCTGGCTTATCAGCCACAACAGCCTCGGTGGTCAGGAACAGTGCCGCAATGGAGGCGGCGTTCTGCAGTGCAGAGCGGGTGACCTTAACCGGGTCGTTGATGCCGGATTCCATGAGGTTGACGTACTCGCCGGTAGCGGCGTTGAGGCCCTCGCCGGCGGGCAGGCCGGAGACCTTATCTGCGACGACGCCAGGCTCCAGGCCGGCGTTGTGAGCGATCTGCTTCAGCGGTGCAGACAGTGCCTCGCGGACGATCTTTACACCGGTTGCCTCGTCGCCTTCGGCCTCGATGGAGTCAAGAACGGTAGCGGCCTGCAGCAGGGCAACGCCACCGCCGGCAACGATGCCTTCTTCCACGGCTGCCTTGGCGTTGCGCACGGCATCCTCGATGCGGTGCTTGCGCTCCTTGAGCTCAACCTCGGTAGCGGCACCGACCTTGAGCACGGCCACGCCGCCGGAAAGCTTAGCCAGGCGCTCCTGCAGCTTCTCGCGGTCATAATCGGAATCGGAGCTCTCGATCTCAGCGCGGATCTGCTTGATGCGGCCATCGATCTGCTCCTGGGTGCCAGCACCCTGGACGATGGTGGTCTCATCCTTGGTGACAACGACCTTGCGTGCCTGGCCCAAGTACTCCAGCTCGGCGGTCTCTAGGGAAAGGCCAACCTCTTCGGAGATGACCTGGCCGCCGGTCAGGATGGCCATGTCCTGCAGGGTGGCCTTGCGGCGGTCACCGAAGCCCGGGGCCTTCACGGCAACGGACTTGAAGGTGCCGCGGATCTTGTTGACCACGAGGGTGGACAGGGCTTCGCCTTCAACGTCCTCAGCAATGATCAGCAGCGGCTTGCCGGACTGCATGACCTTTTCCAGCAGCGGAACGAGGTCCTTGATGTTGGAGATCTTGGAGGAGACCAGCAGGATGTACGGATCCTCCAGGACCGCCTCCTGGCGCTCCATATCGGTAGCGAAGTAGCCGGAGATGTAGCCCTTATCAAAGCGCATACCCTCAGTAACCTCGAGGTCCACGCCAAAGGTATTGGACTCTTCCACGGTAATAACGGAGTCCTTATTTACGGAACCGTTACCCACGGTGTACATAGCCTCGGCAATCTTTTCACCGATTGCCGGGTCCGCGGCGGAAATGCCAGCGGTGGTAGCGATCTGCTCCTGGGTTTCTACTTCCTTGGCGGAAGACAGCAGGGAGTCCACAACCTTCTTGGTTGCGGTCTCGATGCCGCGCTTGATGCCCATTGGGTTGGAACCAGCGGCTACGTTGCGCAGGCCTTCGCGAACGAGTGCCTGTGCCAGAACGGTTGCGGTGGTGGTGCCGTCGCCGGCGACGTCATCGGTCTTCTTGGCAACTTCCTTGACCAGCTCGGCGCCGATCTTTTCGTAAGCATCCTCGAGCTCGATTTCGCGAGCGATGGAAACGCCGTCATTAGTAATGGTCGGTGCGCCCCAGGACTTTTCTAGGACGACGTTGCGGCCCTTGGGTCCGAGGGTGACCTTGACTGCGTCAGCCAGAGTATTCAGGCCGCGCTCAAGGCTGCGGCGGGCCTCTTCATCAAAAGCGATAATCTTTGCCATAGTGTTTGTGCTCCTTGGATTTATTGAGGACGACACTCACGTCTTTCTCGCTGCGGACGCCCGCGACGGCATGGCTGGTGAGTGTGGACCAACCTCAACCACAACGATGGAGATTTATCTAGCACTCATCCTGTCCGAGTGCTAACGCCCATTCTGGCACTCTCCTACCCCTACTGCAAGAAACAACGCGCTTGCCTATAGCGATCTTTTGCCCGCCGCACACCGCGCTGTGACATTTCCCCCTCGGAAGGACGGCTGAGGCAGAAGGTGGCGCGGTGGGGCAGGTGGGGGCATCGGCAAGCGCGGGGCAGGAATGCAAAGGAAATGTCGTGCGGATCTGTCTTGCGGTGTAAGCGCTCAAGGTACCGTGGATTGCATGACAGATATAATTGACAGCATACGCAGCGACCGTGGCACCATCTTCCGCCAGCTCAGCGAGCTCGTTGGATTCAACTCCGTGCACAATGAGTCAGGCTTGGAGGACCAGGCCCAGGGCGCGAGCCAGTGGGTGAAGGCCGCGCTGGAAGAAGCCGGGGCAACGGTAGAAACCATCACCACCGCGGATGGTTCCACCGCCATTCTGGGCGAGCGCAAGGGTGAAGAAGGCGCCAAGACCGTCCTGTTGTACTCGCACTACGATGTCGTGCCCGCAGGAGACCGCGCAGCCTGGGAATCCGATCCCTTCACCCTGACCGAGCGCGCCGATGCCGAGGGCACCACCCGCTGGTACGGCCGCGGCGCGGCAGACTGCAAGGGCAATGTAGCCATGCACCTGGCGGCCCTGCGCGCACTGGAGGCCAATGGCGGCACCAAGGTGAACCTGAAGTACCTCATCGAAGGCTCCGAGGAGCGCGGCGGCGAGGGCCTGTCCCAGCTCATCAAGGACCGCCCGGAACTTTTCGCTGCCGATGCCATCCTGATTGCAGATGCCGGCAATGCCGCGGTGGGCCAGCCCACCTTGACCACCTCCCTGCGCGGCGGCGCGCAGATTGAGGTCGAGGTCAATACCCTGGCCGCGCCGGTGCACTCCGGCCAATTCGGCGGCGCGGCCCCGGATGCGGTGAAGGCGCTGATGCGTACGCTGGATTCGCTGACGGATGAATACGGCCGCACCACCATCGATGGCGTGGATACCAGCGCCCACTGGCAGGGCCAGGAATACCCGGCCGAGGCCTTCCGTGGCGATGCGCAGCTGCTCGAGGGCACCGAGATCATGGGCTCCAAGGACCCAGAGGGTGCTACCCCAGTGGCAGACATGGTGTGGTCCCGCCCGGCCATTTCCGTGACCGGCTTTACCTCTACCCCGGTGGCTGAGGCCGTCAACGCCGTGCCCGCTACCGCGGCCGCCAAGCTGAACCTGCGCGTTCCGGCCGGCACCGATGCCCGCGCCATTGGCGAGGCCGTCTGCGAGCACGTGAAGAACCACGCCCCGTGGGGCGCGCACGTCAAGGCTGAGGTCGTGGAGGCCAATGCCGGTTTCTCCACCGACCCGGAAAAGCCCGCCGTGGCACTGTTGGGCCAGTGCCTCTCCGAGGCCTATGGCAAGGACACCGCAGCGCAAGGCATGGGCGGATCTATCCCGCTGACCACCGAGCTGCAGGAGGCACACCCCAACGCGGAAATCGCCCTCTACGGCGTGGAGGAGCCCAAGTGCACCATCCACTCCGCCAATGAGTCCGTCGATCCCACCGAGATCGAGCACGTCGCCGCCGCGGAGGCTCTTTTCTTGCAGCGCTACGCTTAAAAAGCGCGCAACGGCGGCATATAATACTGTGCACGAAAAGTAATCTTTCGAAGTTGTGGAAAAACCGGTAAACTTTTGACGAGTTGACCCCGTTTCCGGCCACGCTACTTGCACAAGTGGGACAGTTCGTACTCGGCCGAGTGCGAACTGTTTTGGTGTGTATATGCTCCCGGCGCATATCGCCACGCCCCACGGCACCGAGGGTCTGAGAACTTGACACAACCTAAGGAGCGCAGATTCCAACGTGCTAATACTTCTGGGTGCCCTCATCGTTGCCACCGTGGTTGCACCGCTGCTCATTATGAATGTGGGCCGCCCAGCCTTTGGTTTATTGGCAATAGTTCCCGGTGTCGGTTTCGTGTGGACCCTCGCGCACTTTGCCCGGGGTACCTTCCGCGACGGCGGCACGCTGAATTACACCATCGAGTGGATGCCGGCCGCGCACCTCGCCGTGGATCTGCGCATGGATGCCCTAGGCGGGCTGTTTAGCCTCATTATCCTGGGCATGGGCGCGTTGGTCCTGCTGTACTGCTGGGGTTATTTCGATTCCACGCGCCGCCGCCTTGCCATGTTCGCCGGCCAAATGGTGGGCTTTGCCACCGCCATGTTTGGGCTGGTGGCCTCCGATAGCCTGCTGCTTATGTACGTCTTCTGGGAAATTACCTCCCTCTTGTCGTACCTGTTGGTCAGCTACTATGCCGAGCGCGCCTCCTCGCGCCGCGCCGCGCAGCAGGCTCTGATGGTCACCGTCTTGGGTGGCCTGTCCATGCTGATGGGTATCTGCCTGCTCGGCCGACAGACCGGGGCGTGGACGTTTAGTGAAATCCACGCCTACGATCACTTCCCCCAAACCCCATACGTCACCGTCGCCATCGTGCTCATCTTGGTCGGCGCGCTGACCAAGTCCGCCATCGTGCCGGCGCACTTCTGGCTGCCGGGCGCGATGGCAGCGCCAACGCCGGTCTCGGCATATCTGCACTCCGCGGCCATGGTCAAGGCCGGAATCTACCTGGTCGCGCGCCTGGCACCGGATATGTACGAGGTTGCCACCTGGCACCTCGTGGTCATTTCCTTAGGCGTCTTTACCATGCTGCTCGGCGGCTGGATGGCGCTGAAACAAAAGGACCTCAAGCTGATTTTGGCCTATGGCACGGTCTCCCAGCTGGGCTTTATTACCTCCATCGTGGCGGTTGGCTCCCGGGAGGCCATGCAGGCGGGCTTGGCGCTGRCCTTTKCCCMCYCGCTCTTTWAGGCCGCACTGTTCATGGTGGTCGGCGCCATCGATCACTGCTCAGGCACGCGCGATATTACGAAGCTATCCGGCCTCGGCCGCAGGCAGCCCTTCCTCTACGGCATCGCCCTAATCTCCGCCCTATCCATGGCAGGCGTTCCCCCGCTCTTTGGTTTTGTGTCCAAGGAGGCCGTGCTGGAATCCACCATGCACGAAGGACTGCTCATTGGCATGCCGCGCAATATGATCCTGGTGGCCTATGTGGCAGGTTCCATCCTCACCATGGCCTATGCCCTGCGCTTTTTGTGGGGCGCCTTTGCCTCCAAGAACCTCCCGGACGATAAGGACGGCGTTTCTGCGACCGTGGCCACGATGCACAAGGTCAACGTGGGCCTGTGGCTTGCTCCGGCCGTGCTCACCGCGCTGACCATCGCGCTTGGCCTCGCGCCGCAGGCGCTTTCGGCGGCCATCGATCAGCACCTCGATTCCACCTTTGGGGCAGGCGAGCACCACGGCCTGGCCCTCTGGCACGGGTGGTCGGTGACCTTGGGCGTCTCCGCCATCATCATCGTGGCCGGAATCATCGTGCACTGGCGCCGCCAGGTCCTGGAGCAATGGCAGTTTGCGTACCCCGCGCTTGGCGATGCCGACGCCGTCTACGACAAGGTCATCTCCACCCTGCGCAAGCTCTCCCTGCGCACCACGGCCGTGACCCAGCGCGGTTCGCTGCAGCTCAACCTGACTGTCATCTTCGCCACCCTGATGGTGCTGCCGCTGACCATGCTGATTACCGGTGATCTCACGGATATCCGCATGGTGGTTGCAGAAAACCCCTGGCAGGTCGTCGCCGCCATCATCATGATGGTGGCCGCCATTGCGGCCACGGTGACCGATAACCGCTTGTCTGCCGTCATCATCGTCGGCATTACCGGTTATTCCTTGTCCTTCGTCTTTGCCATCCACGGTGCCCCGGACTTGGCGCTGACCCAGCTGCTGACAGAAACCATCATCATGGTTCTATTCATGCTGGTGCTGCGCCGCATCCCGGCGTCTACCGAGTGGAAGCAGGACCCGAAGATGGGCCGCCTGCGCGCCTGGCTCTCCGTTGGCACCGGCCTGACCGTCACCATTGTGGCCATGTTTGCCATCAACGCGCGGTCTGCCGAGCCCATCTCGCAGTACATGCCGGAGCTGGCCAAGGAGATTGGCCACGGCGCCAATGCCGTCAACGTCTTGCTGGTGGACCTGCGCGCCTGGGATACCTTTGGCGAGATCACGGTGATTATCATCGCCGCGCTCGGCGTGGCCTCCCTGATTTATCGCACCCAATCCTTCTCTAGGGATAGCCGCCGGCCTACCCTGCAGGTCACGGGCCGGCGCTGGCTGGCCGCGGGCTCGGAATCAGAGCAGGCGCTCAACCGCTCGCTGATGATCGATGTCTCCACCCGCGTGCTCTTCCCCTCCATGATGGCGCTGTCCTTCTATTTCTTCTTTGCCGGGCACAACGCGCCAGGCGGCGGCTTCGCCGGTGGCCTTGTGGCCGCACTCGCGCTCATCCTGCGCTACCTGGCCGGTGGCCGCGCGGAGCTCGATGAGGCCCTGCCCATCGATGCCGGGCGCACCATGGGCGCTGGCCTCTCCCTCTCTGCCTTGGCGGTGGTGGTGCCGATGTTCTTTGGCCACCCACCGCTTACCAGCGGATATACCTCGCCCGAGATCCCTCTTATCGGCGCGGTCTCGCTGCCTTCGGCGCTGGTCTTTGACTTGGGCGTCTACCTCATCGTCGTGGGGCTCACGCTCTACGTGCTCAGCTCGCTCGGCGCCAAGCTGGATGAGGAAGAAGAGATGCGTAAGCAACGCGCCCGCGACCGCGCCCGCTCGCTGGCGCGGAAGAACCGGGAGCGCAGCACCAAGCAAAAGGCCCAACGGGCGCAAAAACAAGAGAAGAAAAAAGAAAAGATACCAGCCGCAACGAGCTCCTCCGGCACAGGTTCCGAGGACAACGCAGGAAAGGAGAAATAAATGCAAGCCAACCTCTTCCTCCTGCTCGCCGCCGGAGTAATGGTTTCTGCGGGCATCTACCTCTTGCTCGACCGCGCCATGACCAAGATGATGCTCGGGCTGCTTTTGCTGGGCAATGGCGCCAACCTCTTTATGCTGCAGGCCGGTGGCCCGGCGGGCTCGCCGCCCATCGATGGCCGCGAGGCCCAGCCTTATGGCAGCGATATTGCGGATCCTCTTACCCAAGCGATGATCCTTACCGCCATCGTCATTTCCATGGCGCTGACGGCCTTTATTCTCMCCTTGGCCTACCGCCAGTACCGCTACCGCACCGCCGACGTCATTGAAGATGACGCCGAAGATACCGCGATTGCCGCCAAGGCCTCCAAGCCTGGCAACGCCGCAGCGAGCGCGGATCATGATGCCTCCAATGACCCCGCCACCGGGCGCGCTACTAAGGAAGGCGATAATTTCGGCCCCGAATCCTTCGAGGAGCCGGTGAAGGGAGCCGAAGATGACTGAGCCATTCCACCAGGCGGCCGAGGCGATGTACCCGTACGTCGGTGCCCTCATTCCGCTGCCCGTCATCATCCCGGCCGTGGCCGCGGCTCTCTCGCTGCTGTTTGCCCGCATGCCTAATGTGCAGCGCCAGATCGCCTTTTTCTCCCTGCTGATTACGGCTGCGGTGAACGCGAGCCTGATCATAATAGTGGATTTCCATGGCATACAGACCCTGCAAATAGGCGGCTGGGATGCGCCGGTGGGCATTACCTTGGTGGCGGATCGACTCTCCACGATGATCCTCTTTACCTCGTCTGTGGTGCTGTTCTCCGTCATCTGGTACGCCATTTCCCAGGGTGTGCGCGATGGCACCAAGGACGAACCGGTCGCGGTCTTTTTGCCCACCTACATGTTGCTGACCATGGGCGTGAATATCTCGTTCTTGGCCGGCGACCTCTTTAACCTCTACGTCGGCTTCGAGGTCTTCCTCGTCGCCTCGTACGTGCTGTTGACCTTGGGGGCATCGGCAGGCCGCGTGCGCGCCGGCGTGGGTTATGTGATGGTCTCGATGGCCTCATCCATGATCTTCTTGCTGGCGCTAGCGTATGTCTATGCCTCCGTCGGCACCATGAACATGGCGCAGATTGGCCAGCGCATGCAGGACATCCCGGAGGGCACCCGCACCGCCATCTTCGCCACCTTGCTCGTGGCCTTTGGCATCAAGGCCGCGGTGGTGCCGCTGGCCGCCTGGCTGCCGGACTCCTACCCCACCGCGCCTTCGCTGGTCACGGCCGTATTCGCCGGTCTGCTCACCAAGGTCGGTGTATATGCGATCATCCGCGCGCGCACGTCCATTTTTACCAATGGTGGGCTCGATACCGTGCTGATGTGGGTGGCGCTGGCCACCATGCTGGTGGGCATCTTGGGCGCCATCGCGCAGACCGATATTAAGCGTCTACTGTCCTTTACCCTGGTCAGCCACATCGGCTATATGATCTTCGGCGTCTCCTTGGGTACCGCCCAGGGGCTATCCGGCGCCATTTTCTACGCCATCCACCACATTTTGGTGCAGACCGCGCTCTTCTTGGTCGTCGGCCTCATCGAGCGCCAGGCCGGTACCTCCTCGCTGCGGCGCCTGGGTTCGCTGATGTATTCCGCCCCGCTTATCGCCGTGCTGTATTTCATCCCGGCCATCAACCTGGGCGGCGTGCCGCCATTCTCTGGCTTCCTGGGCAAGATCATCCTCATTCAGGCGGGCGCCAACGAAGGCTCCTGGCTGGCGTGGGTGCTTATCGGCGGCGCGCTAGTGACCTCGCTGCTGACCCTGTACGTCATGATGCTGGTGTGGGCCAAGGGCTTCCAACGCGATCGCGCCGATGCCCCCGAAGGCAACGTCSCCCKGSCCCGCCCCGCCCCGCTTTCCGATATCACCGATGAGGTCGAGTTCTCCTCCCGCCAGGATGTCGGCCGCGTGCCGTTCGGCATGGTGGGTGCCACCGCACTGCTGGTCATTGCCTCGACCTCGATCACCTTCCTGGCCGGCCCGATTTCCGGTGTCACCTCCCGCGCGGCCGAATCCGCGCAGGATACCTCCATTTATCAATACGCCGTATTGGGCGAAAACGCCGATAACCCCACCCGGCACCTTGACCAAAAGGAGCGCTACGAAGGCGGCGCGGACTCCTACAAGGAGCGCAGCCACCTGCTGCCGGACCCCGGCCCGGCCCACGATCCGGAATCCGCCGCCAAGGAGACTGCGAGCTCGGAGACGCCAAGCTCGAAGGCACCGGCGAAGACGGGGGCATCAGAAAGCCCTACCCCACTAAAGAAGGAGGCCCGCGATGACTAAGAGCCGCTTTGCCGGTCTGCGCTACCGCTTCCGGCCGTGGTTTACCGTCTGGATCACGGTCATGTGGTGCATGCTCATGGGCGAAATCACGGTGGGCAATGTCGTCGGCGGCCTCCTCGTCGCCCTGGTCATCGTCTTTGCCCTGCCACTGCCGGCGATGCCCATTGCCGGCGTCGAGGTCGCGTGGGGCAAATTCTTCCGCTACATGCTGCGCTGGTTCTGGGAGCTGTTTTATGCCTCCCTCAAGGTGGGCTGGCTGGCCTCCCGGCCGCAGCCGCTGCCTAAAACCGCCATCCTGGAATTGCCGATGCGCCTGGAAAATGAGTTCATCCTCTCCCTCGCGGTGACACTGTACAACCTGCAGCCGGGAGGAACGGTGACAGACATTGACATCGCCAATCGCATGATCACCATCCACATCCTGGATGCCCGGGATGAGGCGCAGATCCAGCGCGAAATCGATGCCGTATCCCGCCTAGAATCTTCCATGATCGAGATCTTTGAAAGGAGCCACCCATAATGGATCCGCAGATCTATCACGCCATCCTGCTGGTTCCCGCATTCCTGCTGTGGATCTCCGTATTAATCACCGTCTGGCGCATTATCACCGGGCCCAACTCCCTCGACCGGCTGGTGGGCATGGACGGTTTTACCGCCATGTTCCAATGCGCGCTGGCGACCTACATGTGCTGGTCACTTGATACCTCCGTGGTCTCGGCCATGCTGGTCATCGCGCTGCTCGGTTTCATCTCCACCGTGTCTGTTACCAGGTTTAGGAAGAGGGATAACCAATGAGTTGGTCTCTAATCGCCGATATCCTCTCGCTCATCCTCGTCATCAGCGGCAGCCTGCTCATCCTCGCCGCCGCCATTGGCCTAGCCCGCTTTAAGGACACGATGTCCCGCGTGCATGCCGTGAGCAAGCCGCAGACCACCGGGCTCATCCTCACCATCATGGGTGCGTTCATCCGCATTACTGGCGCGGAATCTTTCAGCATGGCCGAGCGTGGTGATTTGGGTATGCTTATTTTGCTGGTACTGTTTGCGATGTTTACCAGCCCTGTAACCGCGCAGCGCACCTCACGCATTGCACGCCGTGAAGGCCTGTATGGTTCCGAGGAATCGATGTCGCGCAATGACCGCCCCGCCGGCCGTTCGCTGCGCCGCAAATAGGAGGCACCTTTAACCGTGAAAAAGCTCTACGGACTGCCTACTCTGGCCGCTCTATTGGTTGCCTTCTTTATTTTCAGCATCTCCCGCTATAGCCAATACGACGGCCCCAATGCCTTCATCTGGCGCGTGCCGTTGGATCTGAAGATTTACTGGCTCGCCGGCGGCGAGGTTGCCGATGGCGCCAACCTCTACGACAACGCCTACATTGGCAACCTGCCTTTTACCTACCCTCCCTTTGCCGGCACGCTATTCAAGTGGATTTCCTCGCTTGCCGATGACCCCCTTATCATCCTCTGGCAAGGCGGCACCATCCTTGCGTTATTGGCCGTCATCCTCATGGTCTTCCACGAGCGCGGCCTTAAACTTTCGCCCTTGACCTGGGTTGTTGCCATCCTACTGGTGCTGTGCGCCCCGGCTGTAGAGCCGATGTACGGCACCTTGTTCTACGGCCAGATCAACGTCTTTTTGATGTTCTTGGTCGCCCTCGACGTCATTCCAAAAAAGAGGGCCCTGCCCGGAATTGGCATCGGCCTCGCCGCAGGCTTGAAGCTCACCCCGGCCTTTATGGGCTTGGTACTCCTATTCCAGAAGCGCTGGTGGCAGGCGGTCATCTCCGTCCTTACCTTCGCGGTGACCGTTGCGATTGGTTTCGTCACCATTCCGGATGCCGGGGTGTTCTGGACCGATGCCATCTTCAATTCCTCCCGCGTGGGTGAACACACCAACCCGGGCGCGCAGTCAATCCGCTCGCTCATGGTCCGCGCGTGGGGCATCGACGGCGGCTGGATGTGGCTTGCCGCCGTCGCGGTGGTCTTCGTCCTGACCTGCCTGGCCCTGCGCACCGCGATGAAGCACAAGAATAACTCCGCCGCCATGTCCCTTGCCGGCATTTGCGCGTGCTTGGTCTCTCCCTTTTCCTGGTACCACCACTGGGTCTGGGTCTTCCCGCTGGCCATCGTTGTCCTCATCTCCGTCAACCAGGCACTGGGCAAGCGCCTGCACGGCGTCATCGGTGCGCAAGTAGCAGCACTCATTTCCTTCGCGGCCATGTGCGTCGTACTGCTGCCCTTTGTCTCCGCAGCCTTCTGGCTCGAAGGCTCCAACCGCTCTTTGAACCAGTTGGACTTCCAGCCCTGGGCCATGCTCCTTTTCACCGCCTCCGGCATCCTCTACATCGCCTTTTATGCCCTCTGGGGATTTATCCCCGGCACCCAGCCCAGCGAGGAAGACGCCCGCGGCGGCCGGCACGCGGCACAGCGTGCTGCTCAGCCGCAGCACGCCCAACAGCACCGCGCCCAGCAGCCCCAGCACGCCCAGCCGCAACGCACTCAGACAGCCGGAGCTCACGCGTCTGGCGCTACCGCACGGGGTTCTGCCACTACCGACGAAACCGCAGAGTTCCCAGTATTTAACCCTGAGACCCGCGAGTTTCCCTCCACCGAGGGCTATACCGATATTCCGGTTCCCCCGTCCCCCGGCGGCCGCCACGCCCTAGATAACGACTAAGCGGTACGCAGCAGCGGGGCGCGGCAGCAATCTGCGCACCCTGCGCCGGCCGCGCCCAGCTACTTCCGGTGTGGCTCTAGGCGTGCGATCACTGAGCACACGCCTAGTCGGTGATCGGTTAGCTAATTAGCGCACCGGCCGGAAGGTGTGGAGCTCGCGGCAGGTTTCTTCGACGACATCGCGCCAGCTGCCGGTTTCTTGAAAAAGGCGGCGTTGGCGTTCGTATCCGGCGCCGCCATCGATGATTTCGTGCACCAAGGCCAGCTCTTCCGCGCAGCCCAACTCGCGGGCTAAGGGCGTGAGTTCTTCTATCATCTGGGCCAATTCATCTTTGACCCAAGCCTCGTCCGTATCGCGCGAGGTAATCACGAGGGCATCCATGCCGTAGCGCGCACCGCGCCACTTATTTTCCGCCACGTGCCACGGCTGCAAGACGGGTAGTTCCTCGCCCGCATCAATCATGCGGTCATAGTACACGACCAAGCAGTGCGTGAGAGCGACGACGGCGGATAGCTCCCGCAGGTTCGAGGTGGCGTCGGATACGCGGACCTCCACGGTGCCCCACTTCGAGGCTGGGCGGATATCAAAGTGCATCGAGCCGGTGTGATTGATAACCCCGGAGATGGCCTGATCCCGCATATAGGACTGCCACTCGTCCCACGTGAAGAATTGATACGGCATGCCAGCGGTAGGCAGCTGTTGATAGAGCATCGTGCGGTTGGAGGCGTAGCCCGTATCGAGGCCTTCCCACCCGGGCGAGCACGCAGAGATAGCCAAAAGGTGGGGGTACTTCGTCATCAGCGCATTGATGATGGGCCAGACGCGATCCTCGTGACTGATGCCAACATGGACGTGGGTGCCCCACAGCAGCATCTGCTTTCCCCAATACTGGGTGCGGGCGATGATCTCTTGATAGCTGGGTTTATCTGACAGCGGGTTTTCCCGGAAATCCGTAAACGGGTGCCCGCCAGAGGCCCACACATCGATGCCGAGCTTGGCAGCTGCTTCTTCCACGGCAGCCAACGAGGTTTCTAGCTCCGCGATGGCTTCTGGCACCGTGGTGCAAATGCCCGTGACTAGTTCCACCGTATTCTGGAGGAATTCCTTTTCCACGTGAATATCTGGGTGGGCGGCAGCGGCGAGATCAATAAGCTCAGCCCCGCGCGGGACAAGATCGCGCGAGTCGCGGTCCACGAGCGCGACTTCCCATTCCACCCCGAGCGTGGGCTCGGGGGAACGGGCGAATACTTCTGCCGGAATCTTCACTGGTCCAGCTTAACGGGTGGCAGGTAATATTCCATGAATTTTATTTAGGCCTGGGGGACGGCGAGGGCGACCACAACGGCGCCGTCATCGGTAGCTTCCTTGGGCAGGTCCTTATTCATGGGCTTGATTTCCGCCTGGTAGCGCGCGGCAACTTCCTTAGCCAAGGACTCCGCGGAGGTATCGCCTTCTGGGTAGAAGACGGTGGTCTTGGGCACGGTCAGGACGTCGCCTGGCAGGTTGCCCACATAGCCCACCTTGAAGCCGCCGTCCTTCAACACATCGGCTTCGTTCTTGGCCTTATCGGATTCACCGGAGTTATTGAGCACGCTGACCTTAATGTCATTGCGGTCGCGCGCAGCGGACGGCGCATCGTTGCCACCGGCACGGGCTTCATCCCCGGCGCGGCCTTCCTCGTGCGGATCGCGCGCGTCGGCATCGCGGTTAGCCTCGCCCTCGGCACCGCCGTTCGGGTGCGCGTTATCGCCCTCGCCTTCGCGAGGCGGCTGGTTATTAGCCCCGTCGCGGGAGCCATCGCCGCGCGCGCCATCCGCGGCAGGACCGCCCGCGCCATTGCCCTCTTGGCCGCCATTTGCGGAGCCGTCTGACTTCGACTGCTCGGAATCGGAAGCGACGGTCGAGTCATCATCCTCCGAAGTCATGGCATAAAGGCCCCACAGGCCGAGCATCACGGCCACGGCGATAAGCACCATGGCGAGCCCGCGCAGCGGTAAACCGCCCTTCTTGGCGTGGGCGCCTCCCCCACCGCCAGTTCCAGCCGCAGCGGCTCCCGCTCCGGCACCTGCAGCGCCAGCGGCAGCAGCATTTTCGCCGCCTATCTCATCGTCATAAGCGCCCTCGTAGGCGTCGTCATAATAAGCATCGCCATAATCGGTCGCGGCGGCATCCTCCGCGGCGGCACCGTCTGCGGCGTCGTCGAATTGCTGGTCGTATAGATTATCCGGATTCCCTTTAGTCACTTCAGTAACATTAGTAGCTAGTTCTAACGCGGTGGGGTATTTCCCCGCGCGGCGCGCCGCGTGTTTTCGCGCTCCTCCCGCAGGCGTTTTAGCCGGGCCACCAAGAGGGGATGGGATTCGGCGGCAGCGGGGACATCAAGAAGCAGGTTGAGGCGTTGGTGATAGCGCACCGGCGAGATATCCAGCTGCGCACGAATGGCCTCTTCCTTGCGGCCAATGCTGCGCGGAGCGGTTTCCTCAAAATCTAAGATGGCGGCGTCTAGGTCAGACAAGGGGTTCATGCCTAAACTGTAAAGCATGACTATTCGCCCCATCGTTATCCACGGCGACCCCGTGCTTCATCAGCCCACCACGCCGGTGGAAGAATCCGAGATTTCCAGCCCTGAGATGCAACAGCTCATCGCGGACATGTACGAGACCATGGAGGTCGCCCACGGCGTGGGCCTGGCTGCGAACCAGGTGGGCATCGGCAAGCGGCTCTTCGTGTACCACTGCCCCGATACCGAAGGCCCAGACGGCACCGAGCTGCCCGCCGATAAGGCCGGCATGCGCAAGGGCTGTGTTATCAACCCGGTGCTGGAGACCTCCGAGATTCCAGAAACCATGCCTGCCGATGACGGCTCCGACGACGAAGGCTGCCTGTCCGTGCCGGGCGAGGGCTTTCCCACCGGCCGCGCCGATTGGGCGCGCGTAACCGGCAAGGACGAGCACGGCAACGACATCACTGTAGAGGGCTACGGCTTTTTTGCCCGCTGCCTGCAGCACGAAACTGGCCACCTCGATGGCTACGTCTATACCGATACCCTCATCGGCCGCTACAAGCGCCAGGCCAAGAAGGCCATTAAGCGCAATGGCTGGACCGAGCCGGGCTACACCTGGATGCCGGGTGAAGACGAAGATCCCTTCGGGCACGACGATTAATCATGTCCCGCATCTTTCGTTCCGATGACGTGCAGGTAGGCGATCGCGTCGTGGCCCGGCGCGATTTTGGCGATGTGCACAGCGATGTCATTGGCCACGTCCTCAGCCTTAAGCCGCTGGTCATCCGCCCACAGCAGGTCGGCGGCTATCCCTCTGACCTCGAGGCAGTGGAGATCGCGCCCGAGCAGCTGAAGATCATCAAGCGCCTTTCGCCGCGCATGGTGCGCAATTCCGATATTCGCGCCGTCGAATACGCCACCGCCCAGGCCTTTCCCGGCAAGGAGCACACGTGGACCGCGGACGGTTCCTGGCTCATGCGCGCCGGCGATGGTGTGACGGGCCGGTCCAATTCCGCCGTCCCGCTCGGGCCTTCCGCGGGCTTCAATCCGGTGCCCGTCGAGGAAATCACGGAGTTCTACCGCCGCCACGATCTCCCGGTGCGCCTGCTTATCCCGGAGCGCATTGGCAAGCCTGCAGAGCGCCTGCTTGCCGATGCCACCTGGCACACCGAACCCGAAATCCTCGTCATGGTCCTGCGCGATCTCGCAGACCTTTCCGCCGAGGCCCCGGGGTCCCACCCCAGCGGCGCGGAGTTTCGCATCGATGCCCAGCCCGATGACGCATGGCTGCAGATGTACCACTTCCGCGGCCAGGCGCTGCCCGCCGAGGCCCTGGAGTACCTGCGCGCCCGCATCGAGGGCACGATGGGCTTTGGGCGGCTCGTTATTGACGGCGAGACCGTCGCCATCACCCGCGGCACCATCACCGAATCCGGCGACGGCACCGCCTGGCTGGGATACTCCGCCGTGGAGGTAGCGCCCGCGCACCGCCGCCAGGGCTTAGGAGCGCTTTTGGGCCAGCACATGCTGCGCTGGGGGCGCGAGCAGGGCGCGAAGCACGCCTACCTCGATGTCCTGGCTTCTAATACCGCCGGCATTCGCCTGTACGAAAAGCTGGGGTTCATCGAGCAGCACCGCCAAATCTACGCCCGGCTGCGTGACTAGCCCCCGCTAAGCTAGCCCGCCGGCCACTGCCTGGACTAGTCCGCGCCAATACCCGCGCGGTACTGTATTATCCATGCGCATCACCACGTGGAATATCAACTCCGTTCGCACCCGCGCCCAGCGGGCGCTGGACCTTCTCCACACGCACGACATCGACGTGCTGTGCTTACAAGAGACGAAGGTCAAGGACGATAAATTCCCCCGCGAGGCCTTCGAGGACGCCGGCTACCACGTCACCTGCCATGGCCTGAACCAGTGGAATGGCGTGGCCATCATTTCCAAGGAGGAACCGGAAGAAGTCTTTACCGGATTCCCCCACCAGCCCGGCTTTGCCAAGGACCCAGAAAAGCCCCAGGACCGCGAGGCCCGGGCGCTTGGTGCGCGCATCCGCGGGGTAGAAATCTGGTCGCTGTATATCCCCAACGGCCGCGAGATCACGGACCGTCACTATGACTACAAGCTGGATTTTCTCTACCAGCTCGCCCGCCACGCCGCCGGCCGCGCCCAATCCAAGCTGCTATTAACCGGCGATTTCAATATCGCCCCGCGCGATGAAGACGTCTGGGATATCGAGGCCTTCCGCGGCAAAACGCATGTCACCGAGCCCGAGCGCGCCGCCTTCCAGATGCTCGAGGAGGTCGGCCTCGAAGAGGTCACGCGCCGTTTTACCGAGGATCAGCGCTATACCTACTTTGATTACAAGGGGATGCGCTTTCACAAGAACGAGGGCATGCGCATCGATTTCCAGCTCACCTCGGCGCCGCTGGCCAAGCACGTCACCGGCGCGCGCGTAGACATGGAAGAACGCGCTGGCGAAAAGACCTCCGATCACTGCCCGCTTCATGCAGATTTCGATCTGCCCGATTTCGATTCCGTGCGTTAAATGACCTGGTCGCTCGATCTCAGCTTCTGGCAGCTGTTCTTCCTCATCATTGATTATTCCATCAAGATCATCGCCGTCGGCTTCGTGCCAGAAGGCCGTCGGCCCTCCAATTCCACCGCGTGGTTGCTGGCCATTCTGGTGCTGCCTGTCATCGGCCTGCCGCTGTTTTTGCTCATGGGCTCGCCGTATATCAACCGGCGCCGCCACCGCATCCAGCAAGAGGCTAATGAGCGCCTCGAGGATATTTCCGCCCGCACCCCGGATCACCCGAAGGGCATCCTGTCGGCGGAGGTGGAATCCGTCATCAAGCTCAACCGCGAGCTGACCGGTTTTCCGGCGCTCATTGGCCACAACCTGGGCCTGCATGCGGATTACGATGAATGCATTCGCGCCATCGCCGCCGCCGTGGACCGCGCCGAAAAGTACGTCTCCATCGAGGTCTATATCCAATCCTGGGACGAGACCACGGATGTATTTTTCCAGGCCCTTGCCCGCGCCACCGCCCGCGGCGTCAAGGTCCGCCTTTTGTTGGATCAGATCGGCAGTTTTAAGTACAAGGGCTATTCCTCGCTGGGAAATAGGCTCACAGAAATCGGCGTGGATTGGCGCCTCATGCTGCCCATCCAGCTGCACAAGGGCCGCTTCCGCCGCCCGGATCTGCGCAACCACCGAAAGCTCGTCATTATCGATGGCGAGGTAGGTTTTATCGGTTCCATCAACTTGATCAAGCGCCAATATAAAACCACTGACCGCTTTTGGATCGATTACATGGTGGAGTTATCCGGCCCCATTGTCACCGCCATGAACGCGGTCTTCGCGGTGGATTGGTACACCGAATCCGGCGAGAATCTCCCGCTAGATGAGCTACCCTATGACGATGCCCAAACCGTCGATGCCAACTACCTGCAGATGATTCCCTCCGGCCCCGGCTATACCACCGAGCCGAACCTGCGCATGTTTAACTCCCTGGTGCACCACGCCAAGCAGCGCCTCGTGCTGTGCTCGCCGTATTTCGTGCCGGATGAATCCCTCTTAGAGGCCGTGACCACCGCCTGCTACCGCGGGGTGGATGTGGAGCTTTATGTCTCCGATACCGCAGACCAATTCATGGTCAACCATGCCCAGTCCTCGTATTACCAGGCGCTGCTTGAGGCCGGGGTGCATATCTACCAATTCCCCTACCCCTACGTTTTGCACTCCAAGTTCATCATCACGGATCCAGATGACCAGGAGTTCAATCCGCTGTGCATGTTCGGCTCGTCCAATATGGATCCGCGCTCCTTCGGCCTCAACTATGAGACCACCATGCTCGTGGCCAAAGGCGATCTCCTCGCCCAGTTCAACCAGCTCGCCGCCAATTACCGCGCGGTGTGCCACGAGCTCACCCTCGAGGAGTGGAACCAGCGCGGTTTTGTCCGCCGCTACGTCGATAACGTCATGCGGCTAACTTCGGCCCTACAATAAGCATTGCTTGCCGATGCCCCAATAGCCCGCTCATAGGCTACCTAAACACAAGCTTTCTTTTGCAGAACCAGAGTAGAACTTCCCGCGTTGAACCGCGCACGGTATCACCGCAGAGATGAGTGTGTAGTCCACTTAATTGACTCCGGATCGGCGTTAATTATTGGAACTAATTGCGAAAGATACGCCGAATCCTCCGCAGATTTCTCTCTTGTCTATTGCTTTTACTATAAACCCTGATTCTGACTTTGATATTGCTTATGCGCGAGAGCGTATCAAAAGCTTAGGGAATACAAGAGTGATCATATCGCGGCTATTCCGAAGAGGATTATTAAAAGGCGCTTCTTTAACGCCCAAAATTCTGTACGGCAAAAAGCTCACCGTTCGCGCCAACGGCAATGCCCGTGCCAACCGTTTTCGCTTCTGGGTCCAGCAAAATCTTCCTGTGGCTGGGTGAATTCAGCCACATATTTACCAGCTTCGCATCTGCGAAATCGTCCCATGCTTGAAGGACGTTTTCGCCACCGGCAGGAATACTATCCGGATAGGTTTCCCAGTGATTTGGCCGATGCTGCAAATCCCCTGTTCCTACCAAATGGTCGGCCCAGTCTTGAGCGATATTGTTTAACGCAGGGTTTTCTGTCACGGGATTTAAACCATGATCCGCCCTTGCTGCATTGACTTCGTTAACAATAGAGTGCGCACGGGCCCCATCGGGCTTCATGTGGCTAACTACTTCAGCAGCGTTACCGATAGGTCCTTGTGCCTTAGCTGGAGGGGTAGTTGCGGCTACCCCACCTCCCACTAATGCGGTACCCGCGATAGTCGGGGCTACAAACTTTTCAACAGAATCTGGAAGCATTTCATTGGACACACTTACCACTCCCTCGGATAAACTTGACTACATTACTCTACACAATTTCTTTTTCTTCACCCCCAACCCTAACACAAAAGAAAAATATTGTCAGTACATAAATAATATTTAAACTGCATTTCCGATAAAATATAATTATATTTAAAGGCGTTTAGAGTTTAACTTACGATATGCGCGCATCCATAGGGCTCTCAAATATTCTCCCATCTGGAAAGGCTGTTTGCTGAGGCAGCCATTAACCACCAATAAAAATAACCGGCTGATCACAATCAGCCGGTTACCAGTCATGTCTCAAACAATAGACCTACCCTCGCCTAAGCATCGCGCTTGTGCAGCACCAGCACGCCAAGGGCCCACAGCACTGCGGCCCAGATGAAGAATACGATGCCGCTGCCTGCGGATTCCGTCCACAGTGCGTTATCCACTGGGACATTGAATAGCCAGTTCTGGAAAGCGGTAAAGGGCATAAAGCTACCGATCTTATCGCCTACCACGGGCATCATGCTGACGATTTGATCCACGCCCAAGTACAAAATAAGGCCTAGCGCCACAGAGCCCGCAGTCTGGCGAATGAGCATGCCGATGCCTTGGGCAAAGGCCACCACGAGGACCGCGGCCAGTGGGTACTTCCACAGCTGCTCGCGGCCGACTTCATCGTTCCAGGGGTCAAAGGTGGCGGAAATGGAGCTATCGGCAAGCAGTTCCGTAAGCAGGTACGCGCCCACCACACCGATGAAGGTCAGTACGGCCGCGATGACCGCATATAAGACCAGCTTGGCCACGGCCACGCTCCAACGCCGCGGGGAGGCCATGAAGGTAATGGCTTGGGTGCCGAAGCGGTATTCCGTGGTCACCAGCATGATGGCCTGAATCATCAGCACCGGCAGGCCCAGGGATACCAGGAATACGACGGTGAACTCGGCTCCAATAGGCTGAAAGCCCATATCAACGGCTTCCGGATCGAGCGGCTCAGTAAACGCAGCGGTGACACCGGCCCACCCCCACGAAAATAGAAGGAATAGCGCGGTGGTCCACCAGAAGGAGCGGGTGGTGCGCAGCTTAATCCACTCGGATTTCAAGATATTCAACATGGCGGATTAAACCTCCTGCTCGTTGGGGCGGGCGAACCCACCGGATTGGCCTGGCTGGCCGGATTGGCCTGACTGACCTACCTGCGCACCCGACACGCCAGGCGTGCCTGCGTGATACTGCACGGCATCGCCAGTGAGATCCATGAAGGCATCCTCCAGCGAAGCGCTTTTCAGGGTGAGCTCGTGCAGCGGCACCCCGGTAGAATAGGCCAGCTCGCCTACGAACTCGGTGGTCTGGTTGATGACCTCTAGCCGCGGGCGGCCCTCCTCATCCTTGGATTCGGTAAAGGAAACGCCCTCCTTCTTTAGGGCCTCACCGAATTCCGGGAGGTGGTTCGAGCGCACATACACCAAGGACTGCGAGTGGCCGCGGACGAACTCGTGGGTGGGCTTATCCGCAACCATCTTCCCCTTGCCAATGACCACGAGGTGGTCTGCGGTCTGGGCCATCTCGGACAAGAGGTGGGAAGAAATCAAAATGGTGCGGCCTTCTGCAGCCAGCGCGCGCACGAGCTGACGCACCCAGCGGATGCCCTCTGGATCCAGGCCATTGACCGGCTCATCCAGGATGAGGATTCCGGGATCACCCAATAGAGCACCAGCAAGGCCCAAGCGCTGGCCCATACCGAGGGAAAAGCCGCCGGCTTTCTTACCGGCGACATCGGAAAGCCCCACCAGCCCTAGCACCTCATCCACGCGGGAGGCGGGAATACCATTGGACGCCGCCATCCACTTCAAGTGATTCGCGGCCGTGCGGTTGGGGTGTACCGCCTTCGCATCCAAAAGCGCGCCCACCTCACGCAGCGGGTGCTCCAAGTCGCGGTAGTGCTTGCCGTTAACGCGAATCTCACCCGCCGTGGGCTCGTCCAAGCCCACGATCATCCGCATGGTAGTGGATTTGCCGGCACCATTGGGCCCCAAGAAGCCGGTGACCACACCGGGCTTTACCTGAAAGGTGAGATCCTCAACGGCGCGGACAGACCCGTAATCCTTAGTCAGTCCCTGTACTTCAATCATGAGCACTACAGTGCCATAATTTTGAATACTTTACCGGTACAGTTTTTCCACCCGCTGCCGCAGGGCGGGAAAGGCGTGGCGAAATGGCGCGATAAGCGGCAGGTTTTCCACTTCATCCAGCCCCACCCAGCGCAGCTCGTGAGATTCCTCGTTAGCGGTGGTGGGCAGGCGCAGGCCGCTGCGGGTGCGCGCTAACACGGTGGTATAGGTCCACTCCCCCGGCAAATCCCCCGCCGGAGGATAGGGCCCGGCCGTTACTTGGGTGTCGAGCACCTCGACATCGGCAGGCGCGATGGCGCATTCCTCGTGCGTTTCCCTCAGCGCGGCCTGAGTGGGGCTTTCTTGTAGGTCCCGCGCGCCGCCGGGAATCCCCCAGGTATTGCCATTATTGGTCCACGCAGCGCGGTGTTGCAGCAGCACCTCGCGCCCGGCAACGAGGAAGAGGCCGGCGGCACCGAATTTTCCCCATACGCGAATGCCACTGGGGCCCGCCGCCCAGCCGTCTCCACTGTGAGGGTTATGCATATTTCCTATCCTAGCCACACACGCGGGTAAATGGTGGCGCCCAGCACACTGCGGGCGTTATTCTAAGTAAATGACTGAGCAGGCAGTGCGGGTAGAGTCAGAGCGCGATGAGGACGCTCACCCCAGCGATCACTGGCTGGATGAGGTTACCGCGCCCTCTCGCCCGGCCCTAAGCGGGCTGACCCACCGGGCCATGGAATGGTTTGCGGGCCCGGCGCGCCTGCTGCGGCGWTTTTATTMCTTCSCTYCCMCCMCCCCGGGCAAGYTTTTTMCCGYCMCCCTGMYCCTCVCGGTGGCATTRGGMSCCGCCGGYTTATCGATSYCCCAGTCYYCCSCCSCCCGCCACTCCGACCTCGACGAGCTGCTTAATACCACCGAGCCGATGTCCAATGCGGCCCACCACCTCTATAGCTCGCTATCGGTGGCCGATACCATCGCCACCACCGGGTTCGTGCAGGCCGGCGTGGAATCAGAGGGCAATCGCGAGCGCTATAACGATGCCATCGATGCCGCCTCCATCGCCGCGACCGAATCCGTGCTGGGCACCACGCCTGACGATGCCCGCGTGCGCGATCTCGTCACCTTCATCCAGCGCGAGCTGCCCATTTATACCGCGATGATTGAAAAGGCGCGCTCGAACCACCGCGCCGGCAATGCCGTGGCTAACTCCTATATGTCCAATGCCTCCTCGCTCATGCGCGAGCACATCCTGCCGGCGGCCTCCGAGCTCTTCCAGCTGACCACCGCAAAGGTCAACCAGCAACAGCAAAAGCTCACCTCGCCTCAGTGGGTGCCGCTCTCTGGCCTTTTGGCCGCGGTCTTCTTCCTCATCGTCGCGCAATGGTGGCTGTGGCGCCAGACGCGCCGCCGGTTTAACCGCGGCTTTTTAACCGCAACGGTGCTGCTCTTCTTGGCCATTTTTTGGGTGGCCCTGTCTAACTTGGCCACCTGGTCCACCGGCCATCAGGGCTTTGAAACCGCCTCGCGCCCGTGGGATTCGCTAACGGCCTCGCGCATTGAGGCGCAGCAGGCGCGCACCTCAGAAACCCTCGCGCTGGTGCTGCGCTCGTCTGAGGAAGATACGCTCGAGCGCTTTTCCGGCTCGGTAGATTCCATTGAAAAGGCGCTGGGGGACTATGAAAGCGCGCTGCATGATGATGACGTCGAGGTCAACGATCCCGAGCTCATCCACAGCGCCCGCGCCGCCACCGAAAAGTGGCAAGACTCGCACGAAAAGCTCATGGAGGCGCTGAGCGAGGGCGACTACGATGAGGCGGTCTACCAGGCCACCATCACCGATCCCGAGAATGGCGAGACCACCGCCGCGCAGTCCTTCAACGAGCTCGATAGCGAGCTTTCGGAGCTCATTGGCCAGGCGCGCATCGCCATGCGCACCTACCTAGAGCGCGGGCTGACCGCCATGACCGCGGTCTCCTCCGCCGTCTTCCTGCTCACCCTGTGCGCCATCTTCGCGGTGTGGCTGGGCATTCGTCCCCGACTGCAGGAGTACCTCTAATGCGCTACCGAGCACGGCTTACCGCMCCGCTGACCGCCATCGTTGCCMCCTGCAGTGTCCTCGCGCTGGCCGGCTGCGATATYCGCYCCGCCCCGCCGCTGGAATCGCCCGAACAGCAGGCGCTCGATGCCAGCCCCGGCCCGCCGCTGCCGGAGGGCTCCACCATAGAAGAAGCCGGTAGCACCGCGCCCAAGAAGGAAGACGATACCGAACTCAGAGGCACCTACCGGCCGGATGGCAAAACGGCGAAGGAGCGGGTGCCGGACATCGTCAAGCGCGGGCGCCTTATCGTGGGCGTGGACCGCTCCAATAACCTGCTGAGCTACCGCGATGCCGCCTCCGGCGATGTCCGCGGCTTCGAGGTCGATATCGCTCACGAGATTGCCCGCGATATCTTCGGCGATCCCAATAAGGTGGATTTCCGCTTCGTTGAATCCTCTGACCGCACCGCCGCGCTGGATAATGGCACCGTCGATATCATCGTGCGCACCATGACCATTAGCCCCGAACGCGAGAAGGAAGTGGCCTTTTCCATCCCCTATATGACCACGCAGACCCGCATGCTGGTGCTCACCAGCTCCGGGATGAATTCCATCGATGATGCGGAAGACAAAAGACTGTGCGGGGTGCGCGGATCCACCGCGCTGGATACCATCCGCGAGCGCGCCCCCAAGTCCGATATCCTCATCACTCGCTCCTGGGGCGATTGCCTCATGGCGCTGCAGCTCAACCAGGCCGATGGCGTGGTGGTTGATGATGCCCTGCTTTCCGGCATGGCCGCGCAGGATTCCTATACCTCCATCGTGGGCGAGCCCCTAAAGACCGAGAACTACGGCGTTGCCGCGCGCCGCCCTAGCAAGGATCATGACTCCCGCCCGCTGCTGCGCCAGGTCAATTCCACCTTGGAGCGCATCCGCCGCGACGGGACGTGGTCCGACATCTTTGACAGGTGGCTAGGTGCTTACCTGGACGAGCCCACCCTGCCGTCGGGTACATACATCGAGGAAGATAAGTCATGAAGCATAACCCGAATTTCAGCGAAGACGAGCTCGAATACCTAGAGCCCGAAAACCTCGATACCCAGCGCCAATTCCGAAAGCCTACCAAGGCTTCCTACCGCGACGCTGACCACGGCCAAGACCCTGACCAAGACCGCAACCTCGGCGCTGCCGACTCCCCTGACGCAGCCAACACAGGTGACGCCGCCGACCCCGCTGGTCCGGATACCGCCGCTGCTCGCCCCAACTCTGCAAACAGCAACGTCGGCGCCGATACGGCGGCCACCACTCATAACGCTGGCACTAGCAATAAGGGCGCTAGCGAAGCTGATGTTGATACCGCCGCGGCGCAGGTTTCCGGCACGGCTCCCGCGGCTGCCTTCCCGGATACGGAGGCCACGGGTAGGCGCACAGCGGGCGGCAGCACGGCTGGCCAAAACGCTGCTGGCCAGCGCACGACTGGCCCGGGCGCAGAGGGCCAGGGCACCGCGGCTCAGGGCGTACGAAATGGCAACGACGCCGATGAGAGCGACGATGCCAGCGAAACCGGCGGAGTGGGCACGGCGGCCGTGGCGTATGACCCGTTCGCCAGCGAGCCCATCGAGCACCGGGAGGATCCGGGAACCTCGGCGGTGGCCTTCGATCCCTTCGCCGATGACGATGAAGACGACGATGGATCCATCGACCCGGATCACCTCTCCAGCCTGCTCGCGGACCTAGAGAATATCCGCGCCCAGCGCGAGAGCGAACGCGATGAAAAAACGGCCCAGGAAAAATCCTCGGAGCGTTCGCGCCGGCAGGCGATCGATACCTTCCGCGAGCGCCGCGGCACGCAGCGCACCGAGCGGCCGGTTGCTGATGGCATGGTGCGCCTGCCGTTTATCACCCCGGCCAATCCCACCGCTGCCCTCATCGATCCCTCAGAGAAGATCAAGGGCAAGAAGGTCCCGCCGCCGCAGCTAGAACCGGGCGATATGGTCGCGGAGCAATACGAAATCCTCGGCGTCATCGCCCACGGCGGCATGGGCTGGATTTACCTGGCCAATGACCATTACGTCTCCGGGCGCGTGGTCGTGCTCAAGGGCATGCAGGCCCAAAAGTCAGCCGATGAGACGGCCGCTGCCGAAGCCGAGCGCGAGTTTCTGGCAGACATTACCCACCCGGGCATCGTCAAGATTTTTAACTTCATCGACGATGACCGCGTGCCGGGTGGATTCATCGTCATGGAGTACGTGGGCGGGCCATCGCTAAGAAGCAGGCGGAACAAGCAGCCCAACGAGCTGCTTCCCGTTGACATTGCCATTGGCTATATCCTGGAAATCCTGCCGGCGCTGGAGTACCTGCACTCGCGCGGCGTGGTCTATAACGACCTGAAGCCCGATAACATCATCGTCACCGAGGACCAGGTCAAGCTCATTGACTTGGGCGCGGTCTCCGGCATCGGAGCCTTCGGGTTTATCTACGGCACCCAAGGCTTTCAGGCCCCGGAGGTTGCCTCCAAGGGGCCGTCCATCGCCAGCGATATCTATACCATCGGCCGCACCCTGGCGGCGCTGTGCCTCAAGCTGCCCAGCGAGGACGGCGTCTTCCTTCCCGGCATCCCCAACCCCTCCAAGGAGCCGGAGCTGCGCCGCTTCCTCTCCCTCTACCGCCTGCTGCTGCGCGCGACCCACCGCGACCCGCAGCGCCGGTTTAGCTCCATCAAGGAGCTGCGCACCCAGCTCTACGGCGTGCTGCGCGAGGTGCTCGCCATCCGCGACGGCCGCCAGTACCCCTCCCAGCACTCGCTCTTCTCGCCGCAACGTACCACCTTTGGCACCAAACACCTGGTCTTTCGCACGGATCAGCTTATCGATGGCATCGACCGCACCATCCAAATCACCGCCCCCGAGGTGGTCTCCGCCTTGCCGACGCCCCTGGTAGACCGCGATGACGTCGGCGCCAGCCTGCTGCAAGGTACATCCTACGCCGAGCCGCAGGAAGCCCTCGACACCCTGCGCCAGGCCATGCGCMCCCCTGAATACGAACATYCCGCCGAGATYCCCCTCGGCGTGGTGCGTTCCATGATCGACTTGGGCTATMCCGACGRGGCCCGCCAGTGGCTAGGCTCCATCGAGGACCGCCTCGGCCGCGACTGGCGTTACCAGTGGTATGCCGGCATTACGGAGCTCTTGCACGATGATTACGTCGATGCCCAGGAGTACTTCGCCACCGTCCTCGATTTATTGCCCGGCGAGGCCGCCCCGAAGCTCGCCATCGCGGCCATCAATGAGCTCATCCTGCAGCAGATTGATTACAGTGAAACATCGCTTATTGATGCCACCGTTGCCCGCGCCTGCTCCAACCTCTACACCACCTTGGCGGATCTCCCCTCTTCTGCCTTTGAGGGCCAGCCGGAAATCTGGTCCCACGTCACCCAAGACCCGGGCGCGCTACGCTTTAATTCCATGCGCCTATACGGCATCGTCTGGGCCACCAACCCCACGACGGTGTCCTCCGCCTTTGGGCTCGCACGCCAATTGCGCGCGGAGGGCCAAGTGGAGCTATCCGTAGCCACCTTGGATAAGGTCCCCAATGCCTCGCGCCACTTCCGCATGGCGCTGCTGACCACCGTGCTGCAGCTCATCGTGCACGATCTATCGGAATCGCGCATTCGTCGCGCTGCCCGACGCCTCGAAGAAGTCCCCACCAACGAGCCGCGCTTTCTCCAAATCAAGATCGCCGTCATCTCCGCGGGCCTGAACTTCCTGCGCAACGCCGATCTCGCGCGGGCGTCCTCGCCGAATGATCTCTTTGAGTACGCCTTTACCCAGCGCGGCCTGCGCACCGGCCTGGCCGAGACCCTGCGGGCCCTTGCCCGCCAGGCCCCGTTTAGCCGCCACCGCTACGCGCTGGTGGACTTGGCCAACCAGGTCCGGCCCATCACCACCTTCTAGGGCCTACTTACATGGCCTACTTAAATAGGCCTTCCTCGCGCGCCTTGGCGGCAACGTCTGCAGACTTCTGCGCAATAGCCAGCTCCTCATTGGTGGGAACCACTAGGACCTTGACCGGGGAATCGTCGGTGGAGATGACCCGCGGCTCATCGGAGCGGACGAGGTTGCGCTCCTTATCAAAGTCGATGCCGTACATATCCAGGTTGTACAGCGCGTCCTGGCGCACCTCGGTGTCGTTTTCACCCACGCCGGCGGTGAAGGTAATGGCGTCCACGCGGCCCAGAGCAATCATGTAGGAGCCGATGAAGCGGCGCAGCTGGTGGATGTAGATGTTATACGCCAGCCATGCGTCTTCATCGCCGTTATCGATGTGCTCGCGCAGCGTACGGAAGTCATTGACGCCCGCAATGCCCTTGACACCGGATTGCTTATTGAGCAGCTTATCGATCTCGTCGATGCTCATGCCCGCCTGGCGCACCAGGTGGAAGATGATGCCTGGATCGATATCGCCGGTACGCGTACCCATGGCGAGGCCGGCCAGCGGGGTCAGGCCCATCGAGGTATCGATGGCACGTCCATTGCGGATGGCGGCCGCGGAGGCACCATTGCCCAGGTGCAGCGTGATCTGGTGGGTGTGCTCCGGATCGCGGTCCAAAATCTTCGGCACCTGCTGGGAGACGAACTCGTGGGAGGTGCCGTGGAAGCCGTAGCGGCGGATATCGTACTTGGAAGCAACCTCGCTATTGATGGCATAGAGCGCTGCGGCCGGCGGCAGGGKATTGAAGAACGCGGTATCGAAGACCGCCACGTGCGGAATATCCGGCAGGATCTTGCGCGCCACGCGGATGCCGTCCAGGTTGGCGGGATTGTGAAGTGGGGCCAGCGGGATGAGGTCCTCGATCATCGATTCAATTTGATCCTCGATGAGCTGCGGTTCCGAGAAGAGGCGGCCGCCGTGTACGACGCGGTGTCCCACGGCGATGATATCGACGTCCTTCGGGCCCACCTGATGATCATCCATGAGGTCAAAGGCGCGTTTTAGGCCAAAGGAGTGATCGGGAACTTCCAGTTCCTCGGTGACCTTTCCCCCGCCAACCTTGATGGTAATGGCACCGCTCGGCTCGCCAACCTGTTCCACCAGGCCGGAGACGAGTGGATCATCGGTGGCAGTAGCGGTTGGGTCCACCAGCTGAAACTTGATGGACGAGGATCCCGAGTTAAGGACCAGTACGTATGACATTTATTTCTCTCCAGCCTGGATAGCGGTAATGGCAACGGTATTGATGATGTCTGGAACGGTAGCGCCGCGGGATAGGTCATTGACCGGCTTGTTCAGGCCCTGCAGGATGGGGCCCACGGCCAAGGCGCCGCCGGTGCGCTGTGCGGTCTTATAGCCAATATTGCCGGCGTCCAGATCGGGGAAGACGAAGACATTGGCCTTACCCGCGACATCAGAATCCGGCATCTTCTTCGCGGCAACGCCGGGATCGCAGGCGGCGTCGAACTGCAGCGGGCCATCCACCTTCACCGAGGAGTCCAGCTTCTTGGCGGCCTCGACGGCCTCGATGGCGCGCTCGACGTCCGGGCCGGTGCCGGAAGCGCCGGTGGAGTAGGACAGCATGGCCACGCGCGGGTCGATGCCGAACTGGGACGCGGTCTGCGCGGACACCACGGCGATTTCGCCCAGCTGTTCCGCAGTTGGGTTCGGGTTCACGGCGCAGTCGCCGAAGGCCCACAGGCGCCCGCGCATAACCATCAAGAAGATGGAGGAGACCACCGAAGCATTCGGCTTGGTCTTGATGATCTGGAAGGACGGCTTAATGGTGTGGGCGGTGGTGTGGGCGGCGCCGGAAACCATGCCATCGGCAAGCCCCTTGTGCACCATCATGGTGCCAAAGTAGGAGATGTCCTGCATGGTCTCGCGGGCCTGCTCCAGGGTCACGCCCTTCTTCTTACGCAGTTCCGCGAAATCGGCGGCGAATTCCTCCGCAAGCGGCGATTCCAGGTGGTCGATGATATCGGCTCCCGAAATATCCAGCCCCAGATCCTTGGCGCGGGCCTTAATATCGGATTCCTTGCCCAGGATGGTCAGCCGGGCGACCTCATCGCGGAGCAGGGCATCGGCGGCTTCAAGGATGCGGTCATCATCGCCCTCCGGCAAGACGATGTGAGATCCAGTCGTCTTGGCTTGGTCAATGAGCTGCTTCTGGAAGAGGTCTGCGGACATGACGGGCGCGGTCTCCTCTGCCGCGCTTAACGCACCTGGCACGGCCTCCAGGTCGGTGAAGACGCCTGCCACGGTGGCGCCGAGGGATTCTGCCTTGCGCTGTGCCAGCTCCGCCGCGCGCTCTGGGGCGCCGGAGATGATAACCAGCGGCAGGCCCAGCGCGGCGGCGACCTCCGCATCGAAGGAGATTTCGCCGGTGCCTTGGACCAGGAGGGCATCGGCAGTGGCGGTGGGSGCGTTGGCCAATACATCCGCCACGGKGGGGKCGAAATCTTCTAAGCGGRGCAGTTCAGCGCCAAGGCTATCCGCCAAGGCGGGRATATCGAGGCCGTCGAAGCCGCGGCCGATGGAGCTTAACACTGTGGACTGGGATGCAGACATGCGGATTACCTTTCCTTTGCCGTCACGGGAACACTTGGAACACGCGCCGTAACATTATGCCGTACATCACAGTTACTAGCACGTGGTGACGACTCCACTGTACGTGAATCACCCCCTCCCCCGCCCTTCCGCAACCTCCTAAACTGGGGGTAGATAACTCAGAGCAGTGTGGCATTTATCGCACTGCCACCGCGTAGAATGTGAGAAAAACCTAAAGAAAGGACACCCTAAACAGATGACTAGCCCCATGCGTGTCGCCGTGGTCGGCTCCGGACCGGCCGGCATTTACGCCTCTGACCTCCTCGTAAAGTCCGATGTGGACGTGCAGATCGATCTCTTTGAAAAGATGCCTGCGCCCTTTGGCTTGATTCGCTACGGCGTCGCCCCGGATCACCCACGCATTAAGGGCATCGTGCAGTCGCTGCACAACATCATGGAGAAGGAAGACATCCGCTTCCTGGGCAATATCGAAGTGGGCAAGGACATCACCGTCGAAGAGATGCGCGAGTACTACGACGCCATCATCTYCSCCMCCGGCGCCACCGCCGATAAGGAAATGGGCATCCCCGGCGAGGACCTCGAGGGCAACTACGGCGCCGGCGAATTCGTGGGCTTTTATGACGGCAACCCCAACTTCGAGCGCGATTGGGACCTATCCGCGGAGTCCGTCGCCGTCGTGGGCGTGGGCAACGTTTCGCTCGACGTATCCCGCATCTTGGCCAAGACCGCAGACGAGCTGCTGGTGACGGAGATCCCGGATAATGTCTACGCTTCCCTGAAGGAAAACCGCGCCAAGGAGGTCCACGTCTTTGGTCGCCGCGGCCCGGCGCAGGCTAAGTACACGCCGAAGGAGCTCAAGGAGCTCGATGAGTCCCCCACCATCGAGGTCATCGTGGACCCAGAAGACATCATCTACGACGAGGCTTCCGAGGAGGCCCGCCGCGCCGCCAAGTCCACCGACTTGGTCTGCCAGACCCTAGAGTCCTACGCCATGCGCGAGCCTGGCGATGCCCCGCACAAGCTCTACATCCACTTCTTTGAATCCCCAGTAGAAGTGCTTGGCGATGCCGGCCACGTCACCGCCATCAAAACCGAGCGCACCGAGCTCAATGGCGATGGTTCCGTAAGCGGCACCGGCAAGTTCACCGAGTGGCCCGTGCAATCGGTCTACCGCGCTGTGGGCTACCACCCGCAGTCCGTCGAGGGCATTCCTTTCAATGACGACACGGCCACCATGCCCAACGACGGCGGCCACGTCCTGACCGATGTGGACGGCGAAAAGCTTCCCGGCCTCTACACCACCGGCTGGATCAAGCGCGGCCCGGTGGGCTTGATTGGCAATACTAAATCCGACGCCAAGGACACCACCGGCATGCTGCTAGAGGATTACAAGGCAGGCGAGCTCGAGTCCGCCACCAAGCGCGATCCGCAGGATATCCTCGATCTGCTCAGCAGCCGCGATATCGCCGTCACCACCTGGGACGGCTGGCACCGCCTCAACTCCGCCGAGCAGGCCGCCGGCGAGCCGCACGGCCGCGAGCGCATCAAGATCGTCGAGTGGGACGAGATGGTCAAGCACGCCGGCCCACAGCGCTAACCAGCGCTGCACTGCGGGCCTGACTAGGCACCGACTGGCACGGTCGGCAGTGCCCCGCAGCGCTAACCAGCGCTGCGCTAGTCGGTATCGTCCACCCCTGAGGTCAGCTTGGGGTCGAGCTCGACCCCACCCTCGTATTCAACAACCTCGATATCGGGCACATTGTCCGCTTGCGGGTCGATGCCGCGCGCACCGCCCTGCGCGAGCAGGCCAGGAGTCGAGGTCACGCTCACCTTATGCGCCGCCAGTGCGGCGCGATCGCGGGCCTCTTCTACCGTTTCCGCCGTCGTGGTCACAAGCCCCATGCGCCGGCCCTTATAGGCATCGGGCTTGCCAAAGAGCTTCACGTCCGTCTCGGCGTAGTGGAGGGCGGAGGCAATGCCGGTAAAGGCGACATCGGCAAGCGGCTCCTGCGCGTGCAAGAACATGCTGGCGCCCGGGGTTATCAACGTGGCGTCGATGGGATAGCCCAAAATGGCGCGGGCGTGCAGATCAAACTGGGAAAAGCGCTGCGTATAGGCGGTAAGCATCGCCGTATCCGAAGGCCGCGGGGAGACCGAAGAAAAGTAAACATCATCGCCGGCGACGAAAAGCTCCACGCCGTACACGCCGCGCCCGCCTAGCTCATTGGAGATGCGCGCCGCAACCGATCGCGCGTTCTCCAGCGCAATCTCGCTCATGCCGGTAGGCTGCCACTCCTCAATCAGATCGCCCTTCTCGTGGCGGTGACCAATGGGCTCGCTAAACCACGTGGCCAGCTTGCCCGTGGCCGGATCGATGGACCGGATGGCCAGCAGCGTGACCTCAAGGTCAAAGTCCACGAAGCGCTCCGCCACCACGCGCTGCGAATCCGAAGAAACGCGGCGCACCGTCTCCCACGCCTCGCGCACGTCTTCTACGTCCCGTGCCAGCATGTGGCCCTTGCCCGAGGTGGACACGTCCGGCTTCACAATGCACGGAAACCCCAGCTCCGTCGCCGCTTCCTCCAGCTCCTCCACCGAAGAGGCAAAGCGGTAGGCCGAGGTCGGCAGCCCAATATCTTCTGCCACCGCGCGCACCCGTTCGCGGTCTTGGGTAAGGGCGCAGGCACGCGCCGTGGGCACGACGACGGCATCGGTGGACTGCTCAACCTGCTCCAGGGCCTCCACCGCAACGATTTCCACCTCCGGCACCACGTAGTGCGGCTGAATCTGCTGCACCAATTCTGATACCTGCGCGGAGTCAGTAATATCCGCGATATAGCTATAGTGCGCCACTTGATGCGCCGGCGCCCCCTGGTACTTATCCACCGCGTGGACCTCAAGGCCCAGGGACTGGAAGGAAATAGCCAGCTGCTTTCCCAACTCGCCCGCGCCGAGCAGCAATACCTTCGTGGCATTGCCCGTCAGCGGCGTGCCGATATGACCGGCGATTTTGCCTGGAATATCCATGACTTTGCTCCTTTGATTCCGCTCCGAGCAGCAGATACTTCCCCAAATTATTTCATAGATGCCCGGCGCACCCCGGGCGCACATGCGTGAAGTGCATAAACGCAAGCGCCCGGCCAAGGATTTTCATCCTCGAACCGGGCGCTCGTTGGACTCTAGAGCGTGCTACTAGGCCTGGGGTGCCTCTGGTGGAACCGGGGCATCGACTGGCTCTGCCACGGTAATAATGTTGTCCTCATACCCCAGCGCACCGCCGACGAACTTGCCGCCGCAGGTGATAAGGACCAGGCGGTTGGTACCGTCCGTGTCATTAACCACGTCCGGGAAATCCCCGCCCTTGGGCAGGCGGTACGGCTTTTCCGTCACACGGAAGGTGCGCTCCTCACCATCGATGACCACGGTGAATTCCTGGTTTTCCTGCAGCCGGGTGAATTTCTCCGCATAGCCGGTGCCCTGGCCCTGGTAATTCACGTGGCCGGTGATCACGCTGGAGCCAACATTGCCGGCATCGCCAGGCACGGCCGAGGCGGAATACCAGCCCAAGCGGGAGACATCGTGTGGCGGCAGCAACACGCCCTGGTCAGTTACCTGCACTGGGTCCACGGCGGCGTACTCGCCGTCGATGCCCACGGACATGCCTTCGAAGCCTTCGAATTGGCCCGGGGCCGGCTCGAATTCGTGCTCCTGCGCACCGGAATCATCGACGTAGGCATCGCCCTTATCGTCCGGGGGGTCAACGGCCGAGACGCTTTCCGATGCCCCCTCACTAGCCTCATCATCTTCCCCACCGGTGGTGAGGTAGAGAGCCAGCTGGATCAACATCAGAATTACGGCCACTACCAGCACGATAAAGCCGATCTTCTTACCCCGGCTTACGGGTTCCTCGCGGCCTGTCTCCTCAGACATTGCCCAATCTCCTCATTGTGGTCTTCTCGATGGTTTATCAGATGGGTTGCCCCCCTCCAGCGTGTGCGGTGACACCCTGAAGGGGGACATGTTGTGCCCAGGCGCTATCGCCTGTTACCTGACCAGTACGCTCACACTACTTAATGTAGTCCTGCATACCTGGGTCAAGCTCGGTCGCACCGGACGGTACGGACTTGATCTTCGTACGTCCTGCGTCGGACGGTAGCGGTTTACCAGTCTTTCCAGGCTCCTGGCCCATAACCTCGACCGGACGATCGTCCTTGTCGGTACCCTGGTCAACCTTATCCGGCGTATCCTGACCCTTCACCTCGGTGGGGCGAGGCTCTTCGCTGGAGTTCTGGTCAACCTTATCCGGCGTATCCTGGCCCTTCACCTCGGTGCTTGGGTGCTCACCGTGGCCCTCGGTGTCCTTCTCAGGACGATCCTTCGGCTTGTCGTGATCATGGTGGCCGTGGTCGTGATCGTGGTGGCCGAAGATAATCTTGCCCAAGCCGATTCCCAAGCCAATGCCCGG
Organism: Corynebacterium accolens; assembly: GCF_030515985.1. Next base: position 330,566 of record NZ_CP100376.1, read on the forward strand.
AATCAGGATGGCCCACTTAGGAATCTTGCCCTTGGACGGCTTGCCTGGGACATCGGAGTCATCAGAGGTTACGGTCTGATCCTCATCATTGATGTCCTTGTGCTCAGCAACCTTATTCGGCTTCTCAGCATCCGGAGTGTCCTCACCCTCAGCGTCAACCTCAGTAGAAGTCAACTCCTCAAAGGCAACCGCAGCCTCAACCGGCTCCGTCACATCACTATCAACAGTGATCTTCACATCAACCTTGCCAGCAGACTTCTCCGGAGTAAAGGTCGTCTCACCCTTACCCAAAACAGTCTCTTTATCGGCCTTGCTAATCAACTCAGCCTGCAGCGTGTATTCCTTACCAGGAACCAAGCCCTCATAGCTGACCTCATCAACAATCTCAGCACCAGCAACAACCTCATGCGAACCCTGAGCAAAATCAGCATTCGTCGAAATCTCCGGCTTCAGAACCTTCTTAGAATCCTCAGAGATTACCGTCTGATCCTCATCATTGATGTCCTTGTGCTCAGCAACCTTATTCGGCTTCTCAGCATCCGGAGTGTCCTCACCCTCAGCGTCAACCTCAGTAGAGGTCAATTCCTCAAAGGCAACCGCAGCCTCAACCGGCTCCGTCACATCACTATCAACAGTGATCTTCACATCAACCTTGCCAGCAGACTTCTCCGGAGTAAAGGTCGTCTCACCCTTACCCAAAACAGTCTCTTTATCGGCCTTGCTAATCAACTCAGCCTGCAGCGTGTATTCCTTACCAGGAACCAAGCCCTCATAGCTGACCTCATCAACAATCTCAGCACCAGCAACAACCTCATGCGAACCCTGAGCAAAATCAGCATTCGTCGAAATCTCCGGCTTTGCCGAAGTATCAGCAGGCTCTTCCGGCTTTTCCGAAGAAGTCGTGCTCGAAGGCTCAGTGCTGGTCGTAGTCTTCGAAGTGGACGTCTCCGAGTCCGACGGCTCCGAGGTTTCAGATTCCGAACTGCTCTCCGTCGATGGTTCAGAGCTCTTGGACTCCGAGGCGCTTGGCTTCGAGCTAGTCGTTGAAGTCTCCGACGAAGACGACTCCGAAGGCTGGTTGTCCTTCTTAGTGTTTACGGTCTGGTCTTCGTCGTTAATGTCCTTGTGCTCAGCAACCTTATTTGGCTTCTCAGCATCCGGAGTGYCCTCRCCCTCRGCGTCAACCTCAGTAGARGTCAAYTCCTCAAAGGCAACCGCAGCCTCAACCGGCTCCGTCACATCACTATCAACAGTGATTTCCACGTCAACGTTGCCAGCAGACTTCTCCGGAGTAAAGGTCGTCTCACCCTTACCAATTACAGACTCGTCTGCCTTATTAACCAATTCCGCATTCAGGGTGTATTGCTTCCCTGGGACCAAATCCTTGTACTTAACGGTATCGGTTACCTTAGCGCCGGACTCAACCGATTCACCCTTGGCAAGCTTCGCCTTGGTGGAAATCTCTGGGTTCCAGGTGGTATTTACAGTCTGCGCCTCGTCGCTCAGGTCCTTGTGCTCTGCGATGACATTCTTCTTGTCAGAGTCAGAGTTGGACTTTCCTTCCGCATCAACCTCAGTAGAGGTCAAGGTTTCAAAAGCAACTGCCGCGTCAATGGGCTTCTTAAGACCGCTGTCAACAGTGATCTCCACGTCCACGTCGCCGGAGGACTTTTCTGGAGTAAAGGTCTTCTTGCCCTTGCCGACGACCTGGTGGTCTCCAGCCTTATCCTTCAGCTCAGCCTCAAGGGTGTATTTCTTGTTCGGGACCAGGTCCTCATAGTGAACCGTATCCTTCACCTTGGCACCAGCAACAACCTGGTCAGCATCGTCGGCAAACTCTGCCTTGGTGCGAATCTTGGGCTGCAACTTCTTCTCGGATGCACTAGTAGTTGGAGTCGATTCGCTAGGCTCAGTGCTTGGCTGAGTAGTGGTTTGCTCCGTCGAAGGTTCCTCAGAGGAAGTGGTCTCCTCTGTCGAGGTCTCCTCATCGGAAGGCTGCTCTTCCGTGGAGTTCGGAGTGCTCTCTTCCTCCGTAGGCTCATCTTCCGTGGTTTCTTCCTCGGAAGGCTGCTCGGGAGTCGTGGATTCCTCCGGCTCGTCCCCCTCGGTATCAGGTAGACCAGGCTGATCCGGCGGCATCACAGGCTGGTCCCTGCGTGTTTTATCGACCCTACCTTTATCATCGTGAGGACGAACAATCGTGATATAAGCATCTTCAGGCTGTTCCGGAATCTGCACGGATGGATCTTTTTCGAATTTTGGCGGGTCATAGTCGTCTACAATTCGATACCCAGTCAGTTCCGTAAATTCCTCGTGGCTTCCCGTAAAGCTAGGGTATGTAGGCTGACCTGGATCAAGCGCACCGTAAGATGGGTCTCGGCCAGTAATAGTAGCGGCAGCTATAGCCCGTGATGTGTCCTTCTCAGCAATTAAAGCTGCTAAATACACGGAGTAGTTTGCAGCAGCCTTACTATCCTTCCGCTTCGCTGCATCCTTCAATTTCCGTGCAAGATTGATCACACCATCCCTGTATTCGGGTGAGATTTCAAGCCTTTCTGCGTTTTCCTTCGCATATACCCGATTTGTTTGCAGTGGGATTTGGGCGAATGGTTCGATACACCAGCCCCATCCCACGTTGTTGTTCGGGTTTCCTTTACCAGCACCCTCTGGCGGCGTTCCTGCCCAAACAAGTGGCCCCCAAGAAGTATCTACTCCTTTGGGCATAATCTTGTTTACATCTCCCAAACTTACATTTGGCTCAAAATCTGTAGGATTACTTTCCCCAGCATTTGCTTGATTCCAGGGAACAGTGACCATAGCAGCAATAACCGCAAATGCAGCAAAGATTGCGGTTAATACAGTCCACTTTCTCCGGGATAAATCGCGCACTCCGCTCATCTTCTCCCCTTTAAAAAGACATCTTCTTACAATTCGCATCTACACAACTCGAACTTCAGCTGTGTAGAACCTAAATGTGAAACTTGAACACACGATAGACGATCCCTGTTCACTAACCGCTACGATCGCCACCGTTTGTGCCTTTAGGAGAGTACCAGTCCATGCGTTCAAAGAGAATTATTTCAAACTTATCCAAGTGATACGTCAACGAATTTACTATGCCAATTCCGGTTTACCGATAAACGGAAGCTGGCAATTAAAACCGTCATAAATAAACCTTTATTCGAAGGTGAACTTCACTCCAGAATACTATAGGTTAATAGATAACTTACAGCTTTTAGTAGATTTACCATTTCTATTGACGCTGTTACCAGCATTTTCTGAACTCAGTCTTGCACCCCACTAAATGTCGGTACACTTTTTAAACAGTCACAAACATTGGTTTTACGCAATACGAGCCTTCAATCACCTGAACTCCCAAAATGAAAGACCGCAAACAATGGCGACCACATGTTCGATTCAACTTACCTTCAGACATTATTCAGTTATGTATAACTCCCCTGTAGGCACTGATTAAGAAAATTATTTGCATTTAAGGAAATGCTTTCAAGAAGTGTCAAACGTCACAGGAAAACGTGCATACTTCGCGCAAAAATGCACTGTAAATAGAAGTCGTGCAGTAATTGAAGCGTCCACTAAAATGGGGGATAAACCAAAGTTACAGTCTGCTTTTCTAAAGTTTGACAGGAAATGGACGCTACTTTGGCTTAAGCCACTTTAATGAGCTAAATCCCATCAAATGTCAGCTTTTATTAGCGTCAACCTCCAGTGCACCCCTCGCACCCACCGGCGTTGTATTATATTGCACTCCGGTTAAACTTAATAGCGAATGTCACACTTCAGGACGAATAATGCGGGTCTAATGCCACATATTGGACTAAAGCATTTTTTCCGTCAATAGCTTCTAAAACAAATTTTAATGAACGAATCAACAAGTTGAATTCCATATAGTTACTCGCCTTTTACGGTGCTAGTATTTTTATCGGTTTCAGACACTAACCCAGAAAGGATCGGAAATGTCTATTCCTTCTTTTATTGCTAGCGCCATCGCTGCTGTACTACCGCTAACTGGCAGCACCGGCCCAGTTGACGCCCAGGACCAGCTTGCTGAGCCAGAGGTAACCCAGACCGCTGACGTTGAGCAGTCCACCGACCAGTCCGATGAGCCCGGCGCTCACGCCGAAAAGGGCCATATCACCGGTGACAAGGAAGATGTAATCAACGGAGACCAGGACTATTCTGCACCTATCCTGCAGAGCGGTAAGTTGGCTGTGCAGCGCGAACTCGCGCTCGCTACTGACGAGCTGGGCCACGAGTTCATGAACATCGACTTCAAGGACAGCCACAGCGCACACCTGACCTTCCCAGACACCTATAACCCGGATACTGACCAGGCAGCCGTGGACCGCGTGCTGGAAGCACTCAAGATCAACGGCTACGACAACCTGACCGCCGCTTACTAAAGCTGAACGGTCATAGCCTCGGGGAGCGCCCCGCGGAATCCTAAAGAAGGGGCGAGGTACCTCAGCAAGGTACCTCGCCCCTTCTTACTTTTATGAGCTCGCGGCTAGGCCGAGCTCATCACCGCAAATACGTCCATTACTGGTCTTCCATGACATCGTGGCGCACGATGGTTTGGTCGCGGCCAGGTCCGACACCGATATAAGAGATGCGGCAGCCGGACAGCTCTTCAAGGCGCAGCACATAATCCTGTGCCTTCTGCGGAAGCTCCTCGAAGGTGGCGCACTCGGATATGTCCTCGTCCCACGCCGGCATGGTTTCAAAAATCGGCTCGGCGTGGTGGAACTCAGACTGGGTAACCGGCATCTCGTCATAACGCTTGCCGTCGACGTCATAAGCCACGCAGATAGGGATTTCCCCAATACCGGTCAGCACATCGAGCTTGGTCAAGAAGTAATCCGTAAACCCGTTTACGCGCGTAGCGTAACGAGCAATCACGGAATCGTACCAACCGCAGCGGCGTGTGCGGCCGGTGTTCACGCCGACCTCGCCGCCGGTGGTCTGCAGGTACTCGCCCCACTTATCAAACAGCTCGGTAGGGAACGGTCCGGCGCCCACGCGGGTGGTATAGGCCTTGATAATGCCCAGCGAGGTCTTAATCCTCGTCGGCCCAATGCCAGAGCCAACCGATGCCCCACCCGCAGTCGGATTCGAGGAAGTCACAAACGGATAGGTACCGTGGTCGACGTCCAACATGGTGGCCTGGCCGCCCTCCATGAGCACGTTCTGACCATTGGCAAGCGCTTGGTTAAGCTCAAGCTCCGCGTCAATAACCATGGGGCGCAGGCGCTCGCGATAGCTCAGGAAGTACTCCACAATCTGCTCTGCCTCGATGGCCTTACGATTGTACATCTTCACCAGCATCTGGTTCTTGATCTCCAGCGCGGACTCCACCTTCTGCCGCAGGATGGATTCGTCGAAGATATCTTGCACGCGAATACCAATGCGCGCGACCTTATCAGCGTAGGTCGGCCCAATGCCGCGGCCGGTGGTACCGATGGCGCGCTTGCCCAAAAAGCGTTCCTGCACGCGGTCGAGGGTCTGGTGGTACGGCGCCACGAGGTGCGCGTTCGCGGAAATCTTCAGGCGGGAGGCATTCGCCCCTCGTGCCTCGAGGCCATCAATCTCATCAAAGAGCGCCTCAAGGTTAATCACCACGCCGTTGCCCAGCACCGGGGTGGCGTTTTCAGAAAGAATCCCGGCGGGCAGGAGCTTCAGCTCGTATTTTTCACCGCCGACCACGACGGTGTGCCCGGCGTTATTGCCGCCGTTCGGCTTGACTACGTAGTCAACTTTCCCGCCAAGTATATCGGTAGCCTTGCCCTTGCCTTCGTCGCCCCATTGGGCGCCGACAATGACGATCGCTGCCATCTTTTAAGTCACTTCCTCATTATTGAAGCCAAAATACGCATTTACCTTACACTTTTCTGGCCGGATTAGCCCACGTAGCATGATGTACATGCGTTTTTTGTTCCTCCGCTGCGGTGCCTCGGACATTGACTTGCCCGCAGAGGCTTTTGACCTTTCGGCCGTTCCTTCCCGCAAGGAGCTCGCGCTTATCGATGCCGCCGCCACCGATCTCCTCCCCCACGATCCCACGCCTTCGCTGGACGAGATCGCCGCGCAGCCCGATGTCCGCCACCTCGGCGCCCCTGCCGCCGCCCCGCAGGAGCCGTACTTGGAGGACCGCCTGCGCATCGTCGTCGCGGGCTCGGACTCGGCGCTGAACGCCGTCATCACCCGGCTCATGCGCGCCGATAACCTGTGGGCCGAGGTCGCGTTCATCCCCACGGGCGAGTCGGCCGCCGCCGCCAATTGGGGCCTTCCCGCCGCGCCGCAGGAGGCCCTTGAGCTCGCCCGCACCGCCCCGGTTCGCCCGGTGCCGCTTATCCGCAACGATTCCGGCCAGGCCGTCGCCGGCTCCGCGACCATCTCGGATTGGTCCAATGGCCCGTTTACCGGTGGAATCATCATCGATGATGACACCCTCGCCGCCTCCGGTCGCGGCACTTTTGGCGCGCGGCTGGTCCCCATGACCGATGCTCCGGGCATCCTAGCGGCCCGCGCGACATCGCCCGTCGAGCCCGAAGGTCGCCTGCGTTCCTTGCTGCGCAAACCCGGCCGCCTCGACCCGGATTCCGTCCACACCGGCCGCGCGGTCCAGGCAGGCGGCCCCCAGCTGCGCGTGCTTGTCGATGCCATCCCCCACAAACGCCCCCTCACCCGCGTCACCTTCTACCGCCACCTGCGCGACCTCCAAATCGCACGCCCCTAGTCCACTCTTCACAGCTAACGCCGACTTCCCTTGGCTCTTAGCGCTGCCCCCGCACCGGCGCCCCGCTCGGCGGATATGCGGGCGGGGTCCTGCTAATTCTGCCCCTTCTGCTTATCTTTGCGTTCCCACACCTCTGGCGGGAACGCCGGGTGCGTAGAGGTAGGAACTAGGTGCGCGACGGCAGACTCGCGCGAGAGTCCGCACACCATCAGCATGTCCACAACAATGGATCTCGTCTGCGCGAGAATCGTATACGCAGAAAGCGTCGCGTCTTCTTCGATAAGATCCATGCCTGCTTGACCGCCCACGTAGCGCAGCCGCTGCACCAGCTCGGGTATCTCTATCGCCTCATCGTGGTCCCGCTTTTGCCTGCCGTAGAGCTCTCCCACCGCGAGGATAATTTCTGATAGTTCTTCCAAGAGCTCTAACTGCTTCTCGGACACGGTATCGCCGTCTTCAGTAAGCACGAGCGCGCGGCGCGATAAGACCCGCACCCCACGCACCGCATTATCTACCGGCAACAAGATGCGCTCTAGGGACCGAATGCTCCTGCGCGAGGTCCACAAAAGCGGCGATACTTCCGATGCCTCCCTCCCCGATTGCGCCGCACTCAACAGCGTATTCACGTCATTTTGCGTGCCGCGCACCGCATCGCGGGCATCGCGAATAATCTCAGGATTGGTATCGCGGATGCCATGCGTGACGTCATTGAGAATGCTCGATGCAATCCGCAGCACCTTCGACACCTCGCGCCTTGCTTCCTTCAACGGCGAATTCGGGATCAGTGCAATCGTGATAAGCCCAATGCCGGAACCAATCATCGCGTCGATGGCCCGGTGCAGGCCACCTGGCCCCTCGGTCGGCGGAAAAATCGTGGCGATAAGGATGGAACCAAAAACAATCTGGTTGGACACCAGCGGCGATTTCGTAATAAAGGACCCCACCACCAGGCCGGCTCCCACGATGAACAGGATCTGGAACGGGCCCTGCCCCACCACTTGGAAGAGCAAATCGCCCACGGCTACACCGACGATGCCGCCCAGCGACATCTCCACTGCCTTTTTCATCCTGTCCCCGCCCGAAAGCCCCAGAATGATGACTGCCGAGATGGGCGCGAAGAACGGCTGCGGATGCCCAAAGAGAGAGCTAGCCACCCAATACGCCAATGCGGCACCGACGGTGGCCTGGATTATATAAACGAAGCGCGAGCGGATGCGTTGCAGACGCGATAATACTGAGCGGTCCACCACCCGCAGCATTTGCCTCGTTGAGACTCTTTGTTTCGCTTCCGACATGACCTCCAGCATAGAAGACCGCTCCATACCACCGCCCCCGAATACCCGCATCCCGGCCCGCGCCAGGTTGTGGATAACCCCGCTATATCTGCGCGACAGCGACCCCCGCAGCGCAAGAATTCCACAGATTCGCCGTTTCGCTTTGTTCCCCCATTGCCGCGTACCCGTGCCGCTTTTACGGTCAGGAGCCGTGAACACAGAATTTTTGCAACTTTGCCGTCGCGGTGTGGACCTCGTCGCCGAGTTTCAGGGATGCTCCGAACAGCAGCTCATCGAGGCCGGCGCCAGCCAGCTCCTCGCCGCGCAACTCGCCCGCCTGCAACACACCTATTTCGGCCGCACCTCCAATAGCCGCAAGCAGCGCCTCGCCTGCGAGGCAGCTCGTTCACGCGGCCACGACCTCGCTGTGCTTGAAAGCATCGAGTCTTTCGCCCACCGCGTGAAAGACACCAACCGCAGTTGGGATCTCCGCCTGGAGCTCTGCCGCGCGGAAGCCCACCTGATTCCGGCGATCGCGAAAAAGCGCCTCAAGCAGCTCAACCCCGCCAAGCGGCCCTCCCACGGCGTCCGCTACACCCGACGCCCCAATGGCCCCCACACCATCTCCATCACCGCGGACCCCACGGATATCGCAGATATCAAGGGCGTTCTCGCTTCCGTGGATAAGGAAAACCCGCTTGCGGCAGCCAAGCAGGTCATCCTCGAGGGCAATCCCGGCGCGCTCCCCGCGGTCCATACCAACGTGATCATTACCCTCGACCAACTAGATCACATCACTGCTGGCCAGGGCGATGACATCATGCTTCAGCTTTCCAACGGCGCGCGCATGTCCGGCGCCCAGCTCGTTGCCCGCACCCTCGCCCAACGTGGTTACGTCAGCTTGGTTCACCCCGAGCACGGCGCGGTAAACCTGTATCGCACCGAACGCATGGCCAGCTGGAAGCAGCGCATGCTAGCCCGCGCGGAACATCCTATTTGCGCTTGGCCCGGCTGCTCCACGCCTGCCGATGACGCCCAAGTCCACCACCTCACCGCCTGGGCCGCCGGCGGCCCCACGAACCAAGAAAACCTCGTAACGCTCTGTGCCCATCACAATGCGGTGAACCAAGATGATGATTCCCGACCCACCGCACGCGGGCGCATGGTTCGCATCAAGGGCCGCATCGCTTGGATCCCGCCGTGGAGCGGTAACCCGCGGTTCATCCCCTCACCCGCCCATTCACCACGACCAACAAGGAGTTACGGCTAATCCTCACCCCACCCAGTCCGTCTGGTCCGTCTAGTCCACTCGGGTCGCTGGGCCTGCCGTCTCCACCTGGCTTTGCCAGCCTATATTTCTGCCCAATCTCGCTGGCATAGCTGGTCGGGCCGGCATAGCTTGTCTGGCTAATCTGGCATACTTGCCTGCTCTGTCTCATGTCCGGCAAAGCCCCGCCGCATCCCCGCGCCCCACAGATGGGCCCAGCGTTAGGTCCAGAGATCGGACCAGAAATAGGAAAAGCCGCCTCCCACACAGGGGGAAGCGGCTACTTCGTCGTGCCTACAGTGCGGTCGCGCCTTAGGCTTCAGCTCAACATGAAGCTAATTGGGACTCGTCCTACTTGGCCGTGGTCTTACCCACGGAGTGGAGGTCCTGACATGCCTCGATGACGCGCTCGGACATCCCCTGCTCTGCCTTCTTCAGGTAGGAGCGTGGGTCGTAGACCTTCTTGTTGCCTACCTCGCCGTCAATTTTGAACACGCCGTCGTAGTTTTCCATCATGTGGCGAGCCACTGGGTTGGTAAACGCGTACTGGGTATCGGTGTCCACGTTCATCTTGATGACGCCGTAGCGCAGCGCCTCTTCGATCTTTTTCTTCTCGGAACCGGAACCGCCGTGGAAGACGAAGTCAAAGGCGTGTTCGCCCTCGCTCAGGCCGAGCTTCTTCTGCGCAACCTTCTGGCCCTCCAGCAGGACCTCGGGGCGCAGCTTCACGTTGCCCGGCTTGTAGACGCCGTGCACGTTACCGAAGGTAGCGGCCAACAGGTAGCGGCCCTTCTCGCCGGTGCCCAGGGCATCGATGGTCTTTTCAAAGTCTTCCGGAGTCGTGTACAGGTTATCGCCGGCCTTGGCCTCGACACCGTCTTCTTCACCGCCGACAACACCAATCTCTGCCTCGAGAATGATGTGTGCCTTCTTCGCCTTTTCCAAAAGCTCCTGGGCGATGACCAAGTTTTCATCGATCGGAATAGCAGAGCCATCCCACATGTGGGACTGGAAAAGCGGGTTCTCGCCGCGGTCGACGCGCTCCTGGGAGATGGCCATCAGCGGACGAACGTAATCGTCCAGAACTTCCTTCTGGCAGTGGTCGGTGTGCAGGGCGATATTGACGCCGTAGTGCTTCGCTGCCTCGTGCGCGAAAGCGGCTAGGGCCTGAGCACCTTTAACCTTGTTCTTGACCGCGAGGCCAGAGCCGAACTCTGCGCCACCGGTGGAGAATTGGATGATGCCGTCAGACTCTGCCTCGGCAAAGCCCTTCAGTGCTGCGTTGATCGTTTCAGACGAGGTGCAGTTGATGGCTGGAAATGCGAAGCCGTTCTGCTTCGCGGTGTCCAGCATCTGGTTATACGCCTCGGGGGTTGCAATTGGCATGAAATTCCATCCTTAAGTGGGATTGCGGTCAAACACGTTCCAACACCCAATTATSCCCACATTTCCGGAATCCCGCCGCAAAATTGGTGTGACATTTCCTGTGTTTACTACCCAACTCTCAAAAATGACGCGCCCCCACACGACAAACCCCGCGCAAGGTGTTTAACAGCACGGTTAAACGCGGTTAATCGCGACCCGATGTTTTATGCAGGTCACGAGCCACCCGAGCACACGCCTCCAGAAGCATCCAACCAGATAGCTGCACGGAAAGGTCGCGCTCATCCACGCGAATGATTCCCATCTTTTCACTCACGGTCGTGTGCCCGAAGCCGTAGTTGTGTGGAAGGCGGGCATCGGCAGTCCAGTCAGAGCCAAAAATTGGCAGGCCATCAACCTCAAGCCGGTGCTCCCACACGGATTCGGCAGACGCCACAACCATCCGGGTCGCCAGCTTCTTGGTGGCCCGGTTCGCGGGCGAGTCCCCGGGCAACCGCACGGCAACATCGGCAAGATAGCGCATCAGAATGCCCTTAAACAGGCCGCCATCACCATCACCGGTCTCCCAATCCACGACGCCGGAGGGAGTCGCCATCCCGGAAGCAATAGCCTGCACCAAGCCCCGAATCTTAATGATGTAGCTCATCATCTCGGATGCCAGTTCGGCCTCGTAGACGCTGTCGATCTGCTCCAGCTTGCCGATGCTCGACTCCTCCCGCATCGCCAACACAATCTCCAGGCATGCCCCCAACATCACGCCTTGGCAGTACGGGTGGACTTGTTTGACAATTTCGGGGCCGTCCATGCGCATGCGCACGCCGTCCATAATGAAGCCATCTTCATTGACCAAGTTGTCGTAGACCCAGTCAACGATGCGGCGGGCCGCGGTGATATCGCCCATCCGCGCGAGCATGATGGCACCGGGCCCATTGGCCGGCACATTCATGAAGTTCTCTCCGTCCCGCCACGGCAATATCCCCAGCGAGTCATCGAGGCCTTCGGTGATATTGCCCTGCAAAGACGCCAACGCCTTGGGCGATTTCATCTTCTTTACCTCGCCCACGCGCCCGAAAGCGAGGGCGAGCCAGGCTTTGTCATCGAAGTACTTATTCTTGGTCAGCTGCGCAAGATTCCGCATGCGAATCCCGCGCATGGTGTCAAGGATGCGCTGGCGGCGGGCCTTAGTATTCTTCCGCTCCGCCGCATCGACGAGGCAATCGAGGTAGTGCGCCTGCCACCAGTAGTGCCAGTGCACGAGGAGCTTTTCTTTCGTGGTGGGCGGCCAGCTGACGATGGCGAGGTTGGTTCGCGGCAGGCCCCATACGGAATGCGCATGGCGCTCATCAATGGCGGTTTCCGCGAGTTCGGCGCGGTGGGCCCACTTTTCTTCCACGATTTCTTTATCACTCCAGTAGCAAGGTTTATTACAGTTAGTGTAACGATCTCTTACCAGGAATTGTTCAGATCGGCGTGCTGCCGGATCCAAGTATGCATGGCGATGCCCGCGGCCACGCCCGCGTTGATGGACCGCGTAGAGCCAAATTGCGCGATGGAGCAGGTCATCAGGGCGGCATCTTGCGCGGCGGCGCTGACGCCGGGGCCTTCTTGCCCGAATAGCAGCAAGCTGCGTTCCGGCAGTTCGGCGGTTTCGAGGGGCACGCAACCGGGGGTGTTATCAATGGCCACGACCGTCAGGTCTTCCTCGGCTGCCCAGGCAATGAGCTTATCGACGCTCTCATGATGCCGCAGATGCTGATACCTATCTGTCACCATGGCACCGCGGCGGTTCCACCGGCGCCGCCCCACAATGTGGACGGTATCGACGGCAAAGGCGTTGGCGGTGCGCACGACGGTGCCGATATTGGCGTCATTTTCAAAGTTCTCGATGGCGATATGCAGGCTGTGCCGCCGCTTATCGATATCCCCCTTAATCGCCTCCCTCCGCCAATACCGATACGCGTCGACGACATTGCGCCGGTCGCCCTCGCGCAGCAGCTCCGGATCGTATTTGTCCGCCTCCGTGCCTTCCGGCCAGGGACCTTCCCAGGGCCCCACGCCGTGGCGGCCCTCGTTCCATTCGGTGGGACCCTTCGCCTCCTCGGGCTGTTCTTGCTGCTCTCGCTGCTCCTGCTGCTCTGGTTGCGCAGAACTCTCGGCCTGCCCGGCGGGCGCCTCCTGGCTTTCCTGGTCCATCTCGTTACGCGAGTCCAAGGTCACCCAAGCCAAGCAAAGAACGGTACTCAAGGCCCTCGGCCGAGATGACGTCCTCGGCGCCGGTAGCGCGGTCAACGACGGTAGCCACACCGACCACCTCTGCTCCAGCCTCGCGCAATGCGGCGACTGCCGTGAGTGGCGAGTTGCCGGTCGTGGTGGTGTCCTCGACCACCAGCACCTTCTTTCCGGTCACATCCGCGCCCTCGATGCGGCGCTGCATGCCGTGCTTTTTAGCTTCCTTGCGCACGACGAAGGCGTCGATATCGCGGCCCTCGGCATGCATGATGGAGGTCGCTACCGGATCCGCACCAAGGGTCAGTCCTCCCACGGCCGCGAAATCCCAATCGGCGGTGAGCTCGCGGAGCAAGGATCCGATGAGGCGGGAGGCTTCGTGGKGCAAGGTCGCACGCCGCAAATCAACGTAGTAATCAGCCTCTTTGCCCGAGGACAAAGTCACCTTGCCATGCACCACGGCAAGCTCCTTGACCAGTTCCGCGAGACGCTTCTTCTTGTCTTCTTGCAGGTGCACTTCAGTCATCGCATTGCTCCTTTTTCTAGAGTTTCTTTAGAGTTTTCAGCATATGAGGAAAGTCCTGGCTATGTGGGCCAACGCAACATTCTAGGCTACTCTCCCTGCTGCGACCCGGAATCGTCATGACGGTCTGTATCCTCTTTCTCCCGTGCAGCGGCCGTGCCACTGGCGTCTTGGGAGCTGCCTCGAGAAGAATTTCTGGTTGAGCCGGTGGACGAGTCTTTGGCCGCATTTTTGTCCGCGTCACCGAGGCCGTCACCAAAAGCATCATCGGAAGCGTCGTCGAAGATGGAAGCCTCCCCGAATTGCTGGCGCGGCAGGCGGGCGGTGCCCGAGTCGGGGGTGGGGCGTTCATTGCCATCGGCAATGGCATCGACTTCGTCCGCCCCAATCGCCGTGTGCTCAACTGGGCCGCGGGTCTCAGAATACGTGCGCGAGGGCATATCCAACGGTTCCTCCGGCCGTTGAATGACCGGCCGGGAAAACTCCGGCTGCCCCGCCGCCGCTGTTCCACCCACCGCGTCGACCACAGGCGCAGCGGGAATCTCCCTGGCCGGGTCCAAGTCCTCAAGGTGGATGGTATGCACGGAGGAGGACCGGGGTGGGAGAACGCGGGAAGCATCGGCAAGTAAAGCCAAGGGCGGGAGCATTGCCTCCCAATCCGCGGTGCGCGAATGCTTGGTGGTTTGTGCCAAAACCCACTCGGTTTCCAGCCACAGCGCCGACACCACCTCCGGCATGCGCTGCAACGCAATTCGCACGCGCTCGTCCACCATCCGCTCCGCCACGCCGCGATCGGAGGAATATACATCAAACCCTTCGATGCTCATGGCCATCAACAGGTCCTCGGACATCTCGGCCTCCTGGCTGCCGAAGCGCTGGAAATCAATGACCACATCCGATGCCGCTCCCGTCCGCATCGCCATCACATTGACGCCGTCAATATCCATCAGCAGCATTTCGTGGCCGTACACGTTGCCGGCAACGATATCTTTCGGCGCGGCGCCGGAGGAGGCCACTCCCCTCGTCCATTCATCGACAAGATACTGGTCCGACTTCATGTACTCAAAGCCCCGGGTTTCCGCCCAGTTCTTGCGCTCCCGACGAATGGTGCCAGGGATTAGCGGCCGCGGCCGCCCTACCGGCTTGGACTTAGCGTGCCCTTCCGATTGCTCTTCAGCTCCCTCCTGGACTGCCTCTTCGGGGGAGTCATCCCCACCCGATTCCGTTTCTGCGTCCGAGTCCGCATCCTGGTTAACGTCAGAATCTGCGCCAATTTCCGACGTCTTTTCAGTGTTGCCTGCAGTGTTGGCGCTACCTTTTACAACGTCATTGTCAGAAAGAGCCTCAGTCTCGCTGGCGCGGGTTTCGGCTCTGCCTCTATCGGCGTTGGCTTTGTCTTTACTTATCTTGTCGTCACCGCTGCCCTTGTCGTCATCGCTGCGGTCTGAATCGTCTGCAGTGCGATGGTGACGGCCTGAAGAGACTGCGGAGGAAGAATCGGATTCAACATCGGGAAACGGCGAGTATTTCGCCACGAAACCGGGGTGGGCCTCAGTACCGCCTTCGCTCTCAGGATCTGTCACTGCTTCGGAGCCTGTGGTGTCTTCCGCGCCCTCTTCAGTTTCGGGGCTTGCGTGGGAAGGCGCATCCTGGTCTTCCCGGGTGTCCCAGTCTTTCGGGTCGTGCTGGGATGCGGTGTCTCGCTGGGCATCGGCTGCGCGCTGCGTGCGATCGTAGTACAGCAAAAAGCCACCGGCGATGCCGAGCACGAGTGCGAAAATCAGGAGTAAAGAAGCCATCATCTCCTGATAATAATAGGTACCGGCACCCCACGGTGCCGGTACCAGTCGGAGTCGGAGCGATTAATTGGAATTAATCGTTAACCGAAGTCCTATCCCCGCGTTCTACCGGGTTGGTCGGGTCTGCCGACCACTGCGACCAGCCGCCGATGTAGTGGCGCAGGCCGGTAAATCCTGCGTTCTCCATCGCCGCGAGTGCAAGAGCGGAGTGGTTGCCCGAACCGGAATAGATGATTGCATCCTTGGTGTTTTCTTGAGTCAATCCGGCAGCGGCCAGCACTTCACGGATTTCATCCGGCGACTTCAACGTGCGCACCCCATCGTTGTGGAAGAGGCGCTCGGGAACATTGACCGCACCGGGGATGTGGCCCGCCTTCAAATCTAGGTTCTCGCGGCGGCCGGCGAAGCGGTTACTCGAGCGGGTATCGATGAGCACGCCATCGTGCTCGCGGACGTCTTCAATCGTGGCGGTAGGCAGCTGGCCGGGAGTGACCTCGAATTTCGAGCCGACCGCGATATTGCCCGGACCCGTGAGGGTTTGGTAACCGTTCGCGAGCCAGTTTTCCAGGCCGCCATCGAGGATGCGCACATCAGTTAGGCCGGCCCAGCGCAGCGTCCACCACGCGCGGCCGGCAAAAAGCCCGCGGCCCTCGTCATAGACCACCACGGGGCGGTCTTCCTGCAGGCCCCAAGAACGGATCCAGGCTTGCAGCTTGTCTTCGTCCGGAAGCGGGTTGCGGCCATTGCGCGAGCCGGGAAGGCCGACGAAGGCCGCACCGGTATCACCGAAAAGTGCGGTGGGGATGTGCTGGGACGCAAAGTCGATGAAGCTCTGGCCCGTCTTGGGGTGCCAGTGGGTGCCGAGAAGAGTGAAACGATCGCCGTGGTAGATGGATTCTTTGAGTTCCTGCGGGGAAACTAAAATGCTCATGCCTTCCAGTCTAAAGGCATGAGCATTATTTTTCGCCCGGTAATTTAGCGAGCGGAAATGTCCAGCTCCGCGCCGCCATCGGCGACGTCGACGTGGACGGTATCGCCATCGGCAATATCACCGGCCAAAAGCTTCTTCGCCAGCTTGTCACCGATAGCCTGCTGGATGGTCCGGCGCAGCGGACGGGCGCCGTAGGCGGGGTCATAGCCGCGGTCGGCCAACCAGGACTTGGCGGAATCGGATACCTGCAGCGTCAGGCGGCGGGCCTCCAGGCGTTCGGTGAGACCGCGCAGTTGGATGTCCACGATGCCGCGCAGCAGTTCCTCCGACAGCGGCTCGAACATCACCACGTCATCGAGGCGGTTGATGAACTCCGGCTTAAACGCCCTCTTCACGGCCTCCATCGTCTCGTCCTTCGTACCGCCGGCGCCCAGGTTGGACGTTAGGATGATGACGGTATTGCGGAAGTCGACGGTGCGACCCTGGCCATCGGTAAGCCGCCCCTCATCCAGGACCTGGAGGAGGACGTCGAAGACGTCGGGGTGGGCCTTTTCCACTTCGTCGAAAAGCACGAGCGTATAAGGCCGACGCCGCACGGCCTCGGTGAGCTGGCCGCCGGCTTCGTGGCCGACGTATCCCGGAGGGGCACCGACGAGCCGGGAAACGGAGTGCTTCTCGCCGTACTCGGACATATCGATGCGCACCATGGCGGATTCATCGTCGAAGAGGAAGTCCGCCAGCGCCTTAGCCAGCTCCGTCTTACCCACGCCGGTGGGGCCGAGGAAGAGGAAGGATCCGGTCGGGCGGTTGGGGTCAGCCACGCCCGCGCGGGAGCGGCGCACGGCATCGGAAACAGCGGTCACGGCCTCGCGCTGGCCGACAACCCTCTTGCCCAACACCGATTCCATGTTCAGCAGCTTCTCGGTCTCGCCCTGCAGCATCTTGCCGGCGGGAATGCCGGTCCACGCGGAGACGACCTCCGCGATGGTATCCGGGCTGACCTCCTCATCCAGCATGGTATTGCGCTGGGCGGCGGCCTTTTCCTCGGCTGCTGCCAGGTCCTTTTCCAGCGGCGGGATCTTGCCGTAGTTGATCTCGGAGGCTAGGGCGAGGTCGCCGTCGCGCTCGGCAATTTCTGCTTGGCGGCGGAGATCGTCGAGCTCTTCCTTAATATCCTGCACGTCATCGATGGCCTTCTTCTCGTTGGCCCAGCGCGCCTTGAGCTCGCCGAGCTTTTCGCGCTGGTCCGCGAGCTCGCCTTGCAGGGCGGCCAGGCGGTCCTTGGAGGCGGCGTCGGATTCCTTCTTCAGCGCGAGCTCCTCGATCTCCATGCGGCGAACGATGCGCTCGAGCTCATCGATTTCCTGCGGCGAGGAGTCGATTTCCATGCGCAGGCGGGAGCCGGCTTCATCGACTAGGTCGATGGCCTTGTCCGGCAGGAAGCGGTTGGTGATGTAACGGTTCGATAGCTCCGCCGCAGACACCAAGGCAGAGTCCATGATGCGCACGCCGTGGTGCACCTCGTAGCGCTCCTTGAGCCCGCGCAGGATACCGATGGTGTCTTCCACGGACGGCTCTGCAGCATAGACCTGCTGGAAACGGCGCTCGAGGGCGGCGTCCTTTTCGATGTACTTGCGGTACTCATCCAGCGTGGTTGCACCGACGAGGCGCAGCTCGCCGCGGGCCAGCATGGGCTTAATCATGTTGCCGGCATCCATGGAGCCTTCGCCGGTGGCGCCGGCGCCGACGATGGTGTGCAACTCATCGATGAAGGTAATGATTTCGCCCTCAGATTGCTTGATTTCATCCAGCACAGCCTTGAGGCGCTCTTCGAACTCGCCGCGGAACTTGGCGCCGGCGACCATGGAACCGAGATCTAGGCTGATAAGCGTCTTGCCCTTCAGGGACTCAGGGACGTCGCCAGCCACGATGCGGCGGGCCAGGCCCTCAACGATCGCAGTCTTGCCGACGCCCGGKTCACCAATCAGCACCGGATTGTTCTTCGTCCTGCGCGAGAGCACCTGGACGACGCGCCGGATTTCCTGATCGCGCCCGATGACCGGGTCGATCTTGCCCTCGCGCGCCCGCGCGGTGAGGTCGGTGGCGTACTTTTCCAGGGCCTGGAATTGGTCTTCCGGGTTCTCCGAGGTCACCTTGGCGGCCCCGCGCACGGAGGGGAAGGCGCCCTTGATGGCGTCGTAAGTTGCGCCGCGACCGGTCAGCAACTCGGCGGCGTCGGTCTTCGAACCGGCGATGGCGGCGAGGAGGACTTCGGTGGACACGAACTCATCGCCAAGCTCGCCCGCCAATTCCTGCGACTTGGTCAGTACATTCAGGCCATCCCGGTTGAATTGCGGGTTGGACATATTGGCGCCCTCGGCGCTGGGATAAGAGTTAACCAGCTCGCGCGCTTCTTTCAGCACGGTATCCGGGTCAACGCCGGTGGCCTTGAGCACTGGCGCGGCAATGCCGCCTTCCTGCCCAAGGATGGCCGCCAGCAGGTGCGCCGGGCGGATATCCGGGTTGCCATTCGCGGAAGCGGTCTGCAGGGCTTCCTGCAGAGCCTCTTGTGTTTTGGTGGTGGGGTTAAAAGAACTCATGTGTACGTTTCTCCTTCTAAGATTTATTCGTCCATTTTAAGGATTCACTAGGTATAACGCACATAAAGTTGAGCCTATTCCACTCAACTCAAATTTTTTGAGTCCACCTGGCTCAACTTCCCACGCTATGCTCCTCAGCTCTGCCGCAATGCCGCAACAGCCCTACCCAAGTCCTGTCGGCATAGGAGTGAGCACGCCGCGCTGTCACAACAGCCCTACCGAAGTCCGGCCGGCCTAGGAGTGGGGGTGCACGGTGCAATCGAGGTGGGGGTTAAGGGGGCATCGGCAAGCAAGCGAATTGGCGGCACAACAAAGCCGGGCCGCCACACCAAAAATGTGGGAGCCCGGCTTGCGCAGAGTAGATATGTGAGGGCTAGGTTTCTTGTTTCTGACCCACGTGGCCGATGCCCTCTTTGAAAATCGTGCCGCGCGGCGGGAGCAAGCCCATGAATTTGAACGTCAGGTACACGCCGATGGAAATGGCCAGCGAAACGGCACCGAACGCGCCGGTAAACCCGTACATCACCGCCATTGGTGCAATGATGGTCCACGAAATCTCGAACGGGCCGAAGCCGATGTAGGCCATGCCGTATTCGGACAGCGTGCCGGACTTCAGCTTCGGGTCGACGATCTTGAGCACGGCGATGCCGGTAGCCACGGTGGCCGTCGCCCAGCCCCAGCCGAAGATGCCGCGCTCGATCCAGCGCTCGCCAAAGAACTCGGCGGGGAACCACATCAAGAAGAAGGTACAGAAGATGGTGCCCAGAATGAACAGAACGAGCAGTGCCTGCCAGTAGGAGGCGATAGCGGCAGGAACAATGGCGGCCACACCGAAGGCGATGAGGTAATCGGTAGCGGCACCGGAGATGGAGGATACGGAATCCTTATCCAGGTAGTCCTCGGCGCCGGCGAAGTTCATGATGGCGCGAAAGATGAGGCCGATAACCATGGACATCGCAAAGAGCGGGATGGAAACATTTTCCCAAATGCTGGAGATGCCCTTATTGACGCCGTACGCCGTCATGACCGTGAGAATGATGAAGCCGAAGTGCAGCGCGAGCGGCTCGATGGAAGAAGGGTTGGTGGTCGCGCGGCCGAGGGAGGGGCGATCATCCAGGTTCTTGATGTAGCCGCGGCGAATCTCCTCCGGCAGCTCCTTGGGAACGTAGGACMCCTTGCCCTTGCGGATGCCCCAGTTACCAGCGATGACACCGCCGATAATTGCGGCCAGCGTGCCGACGGTCGCGGAGGTAAAGCCCAGAGACGCTGCCGCCTCGGCGCCAACGCCCTCCAGCGCGCCACCCACAGCGGCGGCCGTGCCGAAGCCACCGGTAAATCCAACCGGCAGCATCATGCCGAACCAGTTCGGGGTATCAAAGACCGGGGCGAAGAAGAGCAGGCCCAGCACGATGAAAAGGCCCCACTGGCCGGTAAACATCATGGTGGAATAGCCCCACATATTGCGCGCGCCCTTGCCCATGTTGCCGCCAACCTCCATGGAATACGCCATCGAGGCAAAGACCACGGCGATGAGGATGGAGGTGTAGTCGCCGAGGTTATCGGAGAAGTTGATCCAGCCCAGCACGTTGGGCCCGACCAGCAGGCCAAGCAGGCCGGCGGTAATGGGGGCAGGCAGCAATAAGTCCTGGAAGATAAACTTCACTTGGTGGCGCAAAATATTGCCGATGACCATGAGTAAGGAAATCCAACCCACGTCCAGCATGAGCGTATAAGCGGAAAAATCTTCCATGGGAATCCTTTCTAGCTGTGCAGTTATGGCAGGCTGCTCACGAGTAGCGAGCGCGCAGATAAAAAGTACATTACCTATCATGTAGTGAGCCACAACATACGGCGGATTTTTCACCCCCGTTACAATGGCACGGTGGAGCACTACCTCAGCATCATCATCGGCGGGGGCCAGGCAGGCTTGGCAACGGCCCAGCAGCTCACCYCCCGCGGCCTTATCCCCGCCCAAGACTTTTTGCTTATCGATGCCAACCCCGCCCCCGGCGGCGCCTGGCGTCACCGGTGGGATTCCCTAACGCTGGGAAAGGCCCATAACATCGCGGATCTGCCGGGCATGCCCGCCCCGCTTGCCGATGCCTCCTCCCCCGCCTCCCACGTAGTCGCCGCCTACTACGGCGCCTACGAGGACAAGTTCCAACTTCGGCCCTACCGCCCGGCGCGCGTCCGCAGCGTCCGTGCCCTGCCCGGAGAACCCGGCGCGCGCGGCGCGCGCAATCCCCGCGGCGCACGCGGCGCGTTTCTCGTGACGCTGGAGTCCGGCGAGCAGTTTTCTGCGGACACCATCGTTAACGCCACCGGCACGTGGGATAGGCCGTATATTCCTTATATTCCGGGTATTAGCAGTTTCGGCGGGCGCCAATTGCACACCAAGGACTATTCGTCGGCGGAGGATTTTGCAGGCCAGCGCGTGTTGGTCGTCGGCGGTGGGCTATCCGCGGTGCAGTTTCTATTGGAACTTGAGGGCATCGCCCAGACCACCTGGGCCACGCGGCGGGCGCCGGATTTTACGAATACGGAGTTCGATAAGCAGTGGGGCTTGGATGTGGAAAAGAAGGTCCGCGAGCGGGTCTTTAGCGGCAGCCCGCCGGCCTCGGTGGTCTCGACCACCGGGATTCCGCCCTGGCAGGAATACCTGGATGCGGTCGAGCGCGGCGTTCTGGTCTCGCGCGGCATGTTCAATGCCATTGACGCGACCGGCGTGCGGTTTAGCGGGTCTGCGAGCGGCGGGGCCGCCGCGAGGGGTGACGCTGCGGCGGACCACTCGACGGTGACAGACGGCGAGACGGCGGCCGGCGGCAGAACTGATGTGAGCAGTGAGGTGGCGGGGGCATCGGAAAGCGTGGCGGCATGGCAGCCGTATCCGGCGGGCACGCACTTGGCGGTGGACGTCATCTTTTGGAATACCGGTTTCCGCCCGGTGCTGGACCACCTGGCACCGTTGCGATTGCGCTCACGCAAGGGCGGGATTGTCATGCGCAACGAGGTCTCGCCTGTCGCGAACCCGCGGGTTTTCCTCGCCGGCTATGGGTCGACCGCCTCGACGGTGGGAGCGACGCGGGCGGGTCGCATGGCGGCGCGCGAGGTTATCAAGGTGCTGGACCTATAGCGCGGGGACGAAAATGCGCACGCTAAAAGGCAGGCAAGCACACTAGGATGGGAAAACATGTGGGAATTGGGCGAGCACTTCCGGAAGTATGCAGACGACTACCGCGATGCGGTGCATGAGCAGTTTTTCCTCATGGTGCCGGAAGCGCGGCAGGTCTTTTCCCTTTCTATGCAGGACACCCACCGGTCCATGGTGCACGCATTGGCGTGGGTGATTGAACATGCGGAGCCCAGCAGCGCCGGTGCTGGGGTGGGGGTTGAGGCCACGCTGCCCGAGGCCGTCCGTGAGAAGATCGCGCAGCTCGGCCGCGATCACCGCAGGCACGGCTTCCCGGCCGAGGTGTATGCGCGGTTCGAGGAGGCGCTCATCAAGGGCCTGCGGGTTTTGGCGCTGACGCGGTACCAATACGACTTCGCTTGTGCCGTCATCCACCAGGTTTGCGAGGAAATGGCCAGTGCGGCGCGCGAGGCGGACCTGGCTGGGGAGGCGCCGGCGTATTCGGGGCAGGTGGTTGCGGTGGAGCGGCCGACGCGCGAAACCGCGGTCATTCGCGTCGAGGCGGGAATGCCCGCTGCCTTCGAGCCGGGGCAGTATTTCCCCGTCACCACCCAGTACCTTCCCGGCCAATGGCGCATGCTCACCCCAGCCCAGCCCAGCGATGCCACCGGCCAGCTGGTCTTCCACGTCGCCGCGGTGGGCGAGGCCTCGCGGTCGCTTGCGCATACCAAGCCGGGCGATTGGTGGACTTTGGGCCGGCCCACCGGGTCCATCTGGCAGGACCTGCGCGCGTTGCGCGGGGGCAGGCTGGTCATCGTGGCCTATGGCACGGGCTGGGCGGCGGCGCGGTGCTTGGCGCTGGCGGCGCGCCAGGCCGCGGATGCGGGCGAGGAGGGCCTCGCGAAGAACTTGTCCCTACAGATTTTCGCCGTTGCGGATAGCCCCGGCGCGCACTATGACACGCATTTCCAGCAGAACCTTGCGGCACTCTACCCCGATCTCAGCCTGCGTCGCATCATCCGGCAGGAAAACGACCCGTGGCTGCTGGGCGCACGGCCGCTTGCCGATGCCGCCACCCACACCCTCTCCCCCGACCCGACCGATGTAGTAGTCAACGAGGTCGAGTTATCCACAACCACGCCCACCCACTTCGCCCTCTTCGGCAGCGCCGAGGAGGTGGCGGAAGCGAGGAAGGGGTTGGAGAAAAGGGGCATCGGCAAGCAGTGGATCTTAAGCCACAGCTGGGGCCGCGACCGGGAGTGGCTGCCGGAGGATTATGCGGCGCAGTCTTAGTCGTTAAGTTCTAGCACCGGCAGGGAGCGGCGCGTCTTCGCTACTTCGTGCGGATCGATATCGGCGTAGAGGATCTCGTCTTCGTAGCCGGCCTCGGCCACGCGCACGCCGTTGGGATCGACGATGGTGGAGTGCCCGATGCCGGTCGGGCCCGAGGGGGATCCGGCCTCCGCGTTGCCGCCTGGCCGGGATTGGCCCGCGGCGAGGATATAGCTGGTGGAATCCAGCGCCCGCGCGGCCGTGAGCAGGCGCCACTGCTCTAGCTTGCCGGGGCCATCCGCCCAGCTGGTGGGCACGACGATGAGCTGCGCGCCCTCGCGCGCCAAGTCCTTGAACTGCTCTGGGAAACGGATATCGTAGCAGACCACGACGCCGACGGTGAGGTCATCGACGTCGAAGGTCACCAAGGATTCCCCAGGCTGCACCGTATCGGATTCGCGGTAGTCAAAGGCATCGTAGGTGTGGATTTTCTCGTAGCCGCCCAGCACGCCAGGGCCCGCGACGAGCGCGGTATTGGATACGCGGTTGATGGTCTTGTCCTCGCGCTCGATGGTATCGGCTGGGCAGAACATGCCGACGACGACGGTGACCTCCAACTCCTCCGCCGCTTCCTGAATCGCGGTGGCGAACGGGCCTTCGAGGTTCTGCGCCTGCTCGTCTAGGCGGCCCGAGCGGAAGTTCTGCGAGGCGGCCTCTGGCAGCACGATAAGGCGCGCGCCCGCCGCCGCGGTCTCACGAATTTTATCCAGGGCGAGTTCTTGGTTTTCCTCGATGCTGCCGGTGGAGGTCAATTGCACTGCTGCTACTTTCATAAACCCCAACTTAGTGCAGCGTCACCTAGTTATCCACAGGGTTGGCGATTTTGCCCTCGCGGCTACAGCCCGCAGCGGCCACGCTTAAGGCCATGACTTATGTAGATATTCCTGAACACCTTCCCGCACATGTAGACGCCTTGAGGGCGCGGCCGGCGGCGGCTATGCCGGGGGCACGCTTAGGCGTGGCCTCCCGGACGTCTGCCGCCCTCCAGCGCGCGGTGGCGCAGTGGTCTGAGACGCAGCAGCTTAGCGATGCCACCGTTTCCGAGCGCCTGCGCAGCCTCCACTCCTTCCTGGACCGCAGCGGCGCGCTCGATTCCTCGCTCGCCGCGAGCTTGGGGAGGACGCGATGAATTTATCGACCGCCCTGCGCCACAGCGCCGCGCAGCTCGCCGCGGACCGCGCTGGTCTGCATAATCACTATGTGGACTCGCACCACGATTGGCTGTCTCTATCGCTGGGCGGGCCCGCGGGCGTGGCGGCGCGCTCCGGTTTGGCGGAGGCGACCGAGTGGCTGAGTAGCCCGCTTGGGCAGATGGAGCACGTCATCGAGGTGCTGGACCGGCACGCGGATCTGCAGGCCTGGCGCGAAGGGGGTGGAGGCGCGGATCATTTCTTTTCTAGGCAAGGTTGATGAGTTTTCTGGCCCCGCCGCGCTAGCTGGCGGCGTGCTGCTGCGGGAGGTGCGCGCGCTTGGCGATGCCCTCGATTGGCTCTGCTCCCAAGAAATCGACGCCCTCTGCACGCCCGCGGGGGTGGAACCGCCGCAGCGGCTGGAAGATTTTGCCGATCTTCCCCTCGATACCATCCACGAGATTAACCTCGTCCAGGCCAGTGACCGCGTGGCGCAGCTGGCCGCGGATAACCCCGATATGCGCATCGTGGAGACCAGCCCCGGCCGGCTGGTGGCACTGGTGGATCCTGAGGGCTTTCGCACGGAGCCTGCGTCCGTGACCACGTTTGTCGAAGGCGTGCATTCCTCCGACCCCACTACCTGGCAGCGCGCCGTGGACCGTGGCCGCAATATCGCCAAGGCGAGCGGTGGTCCTGCCGCCGTGTGGTTGGGCTACCAGGCCCCGTCGAGTTTGCCGCGCGCCGTGCATGCCGATCCCGCGCGGGCAGCGGGGCAGGAGCTGGTGCGGTTTCAGCGGGGCATCGGCAAGCGGTATCCAGGCGCGAAGCGAACGGTGGTGGGCTATTCCTATGGCTCCGTCGTGACCGGATATGCGGCGCGCGAGGAGGACATCGCCTCCGATATCGTGCTCGTGGGAAGCCCCGGCACCAGCGCCCAGCATGCCCGCGAGCTGCACGGCACCGTGTGGGCGGCGACCAATGACAATGACCCCATCGCTATCGCGACGGGGCCACTCAGTGGAATCCATGGTCCGGATCCCACCA
The DNA here is from genome assembly GCF_030515985.1 of Corynebacterium accolens. The sequence continues at coordinate 355,959 of NZ_CP100376.1, forward strand.
CCCAGTCCTTTGGCGCCACTCCCCTGCCCGGCGCGGATGGCCTGCCCGGGGACCACGGATCTTATTGGGAGGATCCGCAGTTCCTGCGCGGTTTGGGCACGGTGGCTTCCGGGGAATCGAGGGCGGATTAAAGCAGGCTGTGGGTTTAGAAGAGTCCTGCGGGGGCGTCGGAGTACGAGACCAGCATGTTCTTGGTTTCCTGGTAGTGGCCGAGCATCATCAAGTGATTCTCGCGGCCCAAGCCGGATTCCTTGTAGCCGCCGAAGGCGCTGTGTGCTGGGTAGTCGTGGTAGTGGTTGACCCACACGCGGCCGGCCTGAATATCGCGCCCGGCGCGGTAGCAGATGTTTTGCTGGCGCGACCACACGCCGGCGCCGAGGCCGAAGTTGGTGGTATTTGCGATCTCGATGGCCTCGTCGTAATCCTTGAAGGTCGCCACAGACAGCACTGGCCCGAAGATTTCCTCCTGGAAGATGCGCATCTCATTGCTGCCCTTAAAGACCGTGGGCTCGATGTAGTAGCCGTTTTCGAGGCCTTCTACCTTGTTCACGTGGCCGCCGGTGAGCGTTTCCGCGCCTTCTTCTGGGCCGATCTTGAGGTATTCGGTAATCTTGTCCATCTGTTCCTGGGAGGCCTGGGCGCCCATCATGGTTTCGGTATCCAACGGGTGGCCGATCTTGATCTTCTTGACGCGTTCGATGGCGAGCTCCAAGAACTTATCGGCAATATCCTCATGGACCAGGGCGCGCGATGGGCAGGTGCAGACTTCGCCCTGGTTGAGTGCAAACATGACGAATCCCTCGACGCACTTTTCCAGGTAGGAGTCATCTTCATCCATGATGTCTTTGAAAAAGATGGACGGCGACTTACCGCCGAGCTCCAGGGTGACCGGGATGACCTTGTCCGCGGCGGCCTTATTGATGAGCTTGCCCACTGGGGTGGAGCCGGTGAACGCGATTTTGGCGATGCGATCCGAACCCGACAATGCCGCACCGGCTTCCTCGCCCACGCCGTTGACGATATTGAGTACGCCATCTGGGAGGAGGTCGCCGATAATATCCATGAGCAAGAGGATGGATGCAGGCGTTTGCTCCGCGGGTTTCAGCACGATGCAGTTACCAGCGGCCAGGGCCGGTGCGATCTTCCAAGAGGCCATGAGCAGCGGGAAGTTCCACGGGATGATTTGGCCAACAACGCCGAGTGGCTCGTGGTAGTGGTAGGCCACGGTGTCTTCGCTGATTTGGGACAGGCGGCCCTCCTGCGCACGGATGGCGCCCGCGAAGTAGCGGAAGTGGTCAACGGCCAGCGGGATATCGGCAGCCAAGGTCTCGCGGACGGCCTTGCCGTTTTCCCAGGTCTCCGCGACGGCGATCTTTTCGAGGTTTTCTTCAATCCGGTCCGCGATGCGGTGCAGCAAGAGTGCGCGCTCTGCCGGCGTGGTCTTGCCAAAGGTTGCAAACGCCTTTTCCGCGGCATCGATGGCTGCGTTGATATCGGCTTCCTTGCCGCGGGCCACCTGACAAAATACCTCGCCGGTCACGGGACTGATGTTGTCCATGTATTCGCCATCGACTGGCGGCACCCACTTTCCACCGATGTAGTTGTCATAGCGGTCGCGGTAGTTGACGATGGCCCCTTCGGTTCCGGGTGCTGCGTACAAAGTCATGATGGTGGTGTCCTCTCGTGCAGAAATCTCGACTGTGGTTCTTGCCAGGTATAGTCCTTGCCGTGTATGGCTCGGACCACTGCAGGCGTTCTACTGTGGTGTACCTCACCTCCTTTCCAGACATAGTAATGCAATTTTTCGCATTCCGCACTAAATAGGGGTGAGAAATTAACATTTCTTCACCGCCCAAAGTCCGGTTGTGCGGGTGTGGCATTTCCGGGGTGAGGGACTTTTAGGCAGAGATAAACCCTCCATTCCTGTGCGGGCGCTACGCCGTAAAAGGTATGGAGGGTTTTAGTTGAGGTTTCTCGTCCGCAGGACGAGTTAGGCGGTTTATCCGGTTTCGCTACCGTTGTTTCGGCGATTGCGTTTGCGATCGCGCGCGGTGCGCGGGCTCCACATCACCACGGAGGTAGACCGCGGAACGTGGACGAGCTCACCGCTGCGTTGAGAACGCACCGGGGTCCGCGAGCCTTGTGGGCCTTGTGCGCCGCGGGCGTGCTGCCCCTGGGCTTGGGGGTGCTGTGCCCCCGGGCGCTGCCCGGCGGCGAGCTGGTCGCGGAGGGTGCGGACCTCATCGGCAAGCGCATCGCGTTCGGCCTCGAGCTGGTCGCGCTCTTCGGTTAACTCGATGATGGATTTGATGCCGGCAAGGTTGACGCCATCGTCTTGCGACAGCGCCTGAATCTTGCGGAGCAATTCAATATCGCGATCCGAATAACGGCGGCCACCGCCGCGAGTGCGGGCCGGGGAGACCAAACCCATGCGGTCATAGGTGCGCAGGGTTTGGGCGTGCATCCCGGAAAGCTCGGCGGCCACGGAAATGACGTAGACCGCAGTGGCGGAGCCTTCTGCCTTTCCAGTACTCATTGTGCAATGCACCTCCTGCCTTAATTGCTCTCCGCGCCGGCCCAGTCTGCGCGGGGATTAAAGCCAGAGTCCTTTTCGGCTTGTGCATAGGTACGCAGGGCGCTGGAGGCCGCGGCATCGAGCTTGGAAGGCACGGTGACCTGCACGCTCACCAAGAGGTCGCCAGCCTTGCCGGCGCGCTTGGCAATGCCGCGCCCACGCACGCGCAGGGTGCGGCCATCCGGGGTGCCAGCCGGGATCTTCACGCGGACCGGGCTATCCAAGGTAGGAACCGTGATGGTGTCACCAAGGGCGAGCTCGGCAAACGAGACGGGGACGGTGATGTGGATATCGTCGCCGTCGCGGGTAAAGACCTTGTCAGGCCTGACGGTGACCGCAACGAAGAGGTCACCGGCCGGGGTGCCATTCGGGCCTGCCTCGCCTTGGCCGGCGATACGGACCTTTTGGCCGTCGATGACGCCGGCGGGGATGCGGACCGTGATGTTCCGGGTGCGGTGCACCGTTCCGGTGCCGTTGCAGTCTGGGCACGGATCTGTGATGCGGCGGCCCGTGCCATCGCAATCCTTGCACGGCGCGGAGAAGCCGAAGGCACCGCGGTTTTCCGAGGTGTATCCGGAGCCATTGCAGGTCCCGCACGTTGAGGTCTTGCCGGAGGAAGAACCCGAGCCATGGCACGTGGTGCACGGCGCGTTACCGCTTAAGGCCAGCGGGATGGTGGTCCCCTTGGCGGCCTCGCGGAAATCGAGGGTTATTTCCGTTTCGACGTCGGCCCCCCGCGACGGTTTAGCTGAGTGGCCAGCACTACCGCTGCGGTTGAAAACGCTACCGAAGATATCCCCAAAACCGCCGCCTTGAGACGATCCTCCAGTGGCACCTCCGAAGAGGTCCGAGAGGTCGAAGTCTTGCGCMCCTTGTCCMCCCATGTTCGTGGATCGAAMCCCGCCGGGAAAGCCGGCGCCTCCGTTCCGTCCGAAGCCACCGCCATTGCGCAGCATGGCCTTGAACTGGTCGTATTCTTTGCGTTCGGAGGCATCGGAAAGCACATCGTATGCTTCCGCAACCCGCTTGAACCGGTCCGCTGCCGCGGGGTCATCGGGGTGGGTATCGGGGTGGTTTTCGCGGGCAAGCTTGCGGTACGCGCGCTTGATCTCGCTTTGGTCTGCGGACGAGGAGACCCCCAGATCCGCATAATAATCTTTGTCTGCCCATTCGGGTTTAGCGCTCACTGGGCATCTCCTCCTTTCAAGAAGAATCGGTTGTAATTAGTAAAAAAGGGCGCCGGGGGAAGTTGAATCAGTCAGTTCCCAAGGCGCCCTTTTCCCGGATTAATCGGCTTGTTCGGTGCCTTCCGAACTGCCGGAATCCTCACCGGGGTCCGCGATGATGACCAGCGCGTTGCGCACCAGCCTCTCGCCTACGCGGTAGCCCTGGCGCAGCACGGTGCCGAGCACCTGCTCATCGCCGGAGGACAAATCCTGCACGGCCTCGTGCATCTCTGGGTCGAAGGGTTCGCCCTCTTCACCAAAGGCGGTGAGGTTGTGCTGCTCTAGGCCCTTGCGGAGCTTATCCGCAACCGCCTTGAGCGGGCCCTCCAGGTCACCGTGCTGCTTGGCCAAATCGAGGTCATCGAGCACCGGCAGCAAGTCACTAATGACCTTTGCCTTCGCGGTTTCGATAACGGATTGGCGGTCACGCTCGGTGCGGCGGCGGTAGTTGGTGTATTCCGCATTCAGACGCTGCAGGTCTTCCGTGCGTTCTGCCAACTGCGCCTCCACATCATTGGTGGCAGCGCCGGTGGAGGTGAGCTCATCGCCCTCCTCCTCGGCCTCGACCTCATCGGCGTTGACATCAGCCAGCGCGTCTTCGAGGTCAGCATCAAGGGTGGGATCCAATTTGGCTTCTTCGGAGGCATCAGCCTGTGCGTCGTTGGCAGCCTGTGCTTCCTCGGCCTTTTCGGCGGCAGCCTCAGCGCGGTCAGCCGAGGTAGCCTCCGGATCCGTGTTTTCCGGGTCGCCTGGGTTTTGCGGCATTCCGCTGTCCTGAGTCATTACTTGTCGCCGTCCTTGTTGTCGTCGGAGTTCTCGTCTTCGTCCACAACTTCAGCGTCGACCACGTTTGGGTCGCCCTGTGCGGCGCCGGCATCGCCAGCACCCTCGGCGCCGCCCTCTGCAGCCTGTGCCTCGTAGATCTGCTTGCCCATCTCCTGGGATTCGGTGGACAGCTTCTCTACTGCGGACTTGATGGCATCGAGATCATCGCCCTTCAGTGCCTCGTCCACGGCGTCAGCAGCCTCGGTGACCTTGGTCTTGGTGTCCTCAGAGACCTTGTCCTCGTTATCCTCCAAGAACTTGCGGGTCTGGTAGGAGGTGGACTCTGCGTTATTGCGCAGCTCCTGCTCCTCGCGACGCTTCTTGTCTTCCTCAGCGTGCTGCTCGGCGTCCTTAACCATGCGGTCGATCTCTTCCTGCGAAAGGCCGGAGCCTTCCTGGATCTTGATGGTGTTTTCCTTGCCGGTGCCCTTGTCCTTGGCGGTCACGTGGACGATGCCGTTGGCGTCGATATCGAAGGTGACCTCAATCTGGGGCACGCCGCGAGGTGCCGGTGCGATGCCGCCGAGCTCGAAGGAACCCAGCAGTTTGTTGGCGGTAGCCATCTCGCGCTCGCCCTGGAAGACCTGAATCTGCACGGAAGGCTGGTTGTCTTCTGCGGTGGTGAAGGTCTCGGACTTCTTGGTCGGGATGGTGGTGTTGCGCTCGATAAGCTTGGTCATCACGCCGCCCTTGGTCTCAATGCCGAGGGAAAGCGGGGTGACATCGAGAAGCAGCACGTCCTTAACCTCGCCGCGCAGCACGCCTGCCTGGAGGGCAGCACCTACTGCAACGACCTCGTCCGGGTTAACGCCCTTGTTCGGTTCCTTGCTGGTCAGCTCCTTGACCAGGTCAGATACGGCCGGCATACGGGTGGAACCGCCGACCAGCACAACGTGGTCGATATCGCCGACGGAAAGGTCAGCATCCTTGATGACCTGGTTGAATGGAGCCTTGGTGCGGTCCAGCAGATCCTGGGTGATCTTCTGGAACTCGGTACGGGTCAGGGTCTCGTCCAAGAACAGTGGGTTCTTGTCGGAGTCAACGGTGATGTAAGGCAGGTTGATGTTGGCCTGCTGGGAGGAGGACAGCTCAATCTTGGCCTTCTCTGCAGCCTCGCGCAGACGCTGCACGGCGCGCTTATCCTTGGTCAGGTCAACGCCCTGGGAGCTCTTGAAGCGGTCCACCAGCCAGTCAACGATGCGCTGGTCCCAGTCATCGCCACCCAAGGTGTTGTCACCTGCAGTAGCCATAACCTCAACGACGCCATCGCCGATTTCCAGCAGGGACACGTCGAAGGTGCCGCCACCCAGGTCAAAGACCAGGATGGTCTGCTCTTGCTCGCCCTTTTCCAGGCCGTATGCAAGTGCAGCCGCGGTGGGCTCGTTGACGATGCGCAGGACGTTCAGGCCGGCAATCTGGCCGGCTTCCTTGGTGGCCTGGCGCTGTGCGTCCTCGAAGTATGCAGGGACGGTAATAACGGCGTCCGTAACATCCTCTCCCAAGTAGGACTCTGCATCGCGCTTCAGCTTCATCAGCGTGCGAGCGGAAATCTCCTGGGAGGTGTAGTCCTTGTCATCAATGTTGACGGTCCAGTCAGTACCAATGTGGCGCTTGACGGAGCGGATGGTGCGGTCCACGTTGGTCACGGCCTGGTTCTTGGCGGACTGACCAACCAGGATTTCGCCGTTCTTAGCAAACGCTACAACGGAAGGCGTGGTGCGGGAGCCTTCGGAGTTAGCGATAACGGTGGACTCGCCACCTTCCAGTACGGAAACGACGGAGTTCGTCGTACCAAGGTCAATACCTACTGCGCGTCCCATGATTCATTCTCCTTTTTATCGAGTGCAGTTAATAAAGTTGATTGTGAGTGACTCAACTTCTCGTTGCGTCCGAGCGCTACTCTAACAGAAGTTGCAAACTCGTTCATAAATTCTTGAGCCTGTGTCACTCAATCTTTATAACCTCCCACACTCAAATCTTATTCCCGCCGGCTCAACCCTCCTCAAAAATTGTTCCATTTTCCCAGCTCTTAGCCTCAAACTCCACTCCCTCCTACTGCTTCAAACAGGAGTGAACTACCTTTTAAAACAAACTCTTCCACACCCAAAAGCTCCCCAAAGGGCCGTAAAAAGGTGGCCAAAAGTTACCTCACAAAGGATCCAAAAGAGGCTTGGCAGGCGTATTTAACTCGCACATACTGGAAACCACAGCAGCCACTGGTTGCTACCCAGAGAGAGATTGATTTGTAGTTTCACTCCGCCAATTCGAAAGGAAACGTCCATGCTCGACACCCTCGTAAACCTCAGCTCCTCCCTCGATTTCGAGGCAATCTTCAAGGCCATCAAGGGCGCTGCTGAGCTGTCCTCCGAGTCCAACTCCGACTCCGTGGACCTGTCCTCCGTAATCGAGGGCCTGTCCTCCAAGGACAACGCTGACGCTGCTACCGAAACCGCAGCTAACGCTTAAGTAAACCTTCGCGTTTACACTCCTTCATGAAGACCGACTAAACCCCCGCACTTTTCCACGCAGGTTTTAAACCTCGCACCGGAAGGTGCGGGGTTTAGTTGTTTTCATTTGCTGGTTTCACGCTTCCAGGCCTTAAGCTAGGTGCGAGACGCCACAAGCTTTTTCACAACTATTCAGCCTGAGCCCCAAAGAGGCGCATTCCACCGTGACTTTCMCCCCGCCACTTCCATTTCGCCACCGCCTTCGGGCGGCGATGACCCTACAGCGCACCGCAGCGCTGATCGCCATCATTTGCTTGGCCCTTACCCTTTTCGCCGCATTTCTCACCCCAACTAAACACCAACTTTCAGCGGCAATCGTCGGGTTAATTTTGACGGCCATCACTACATCTGCCTATCGATACCCGAAGACGATGGCAGTGGGGTTTCTGGCAATTTGGATTATTGCCATCCTTACCGTGGGTATCCCCTACGCCAGTTCCGTTTTCTTAGCCCCGGTATTCCTTGCCGTATTCGCTTTTCGCAGCACCAAGTGGCAGTCGATTCTTCTCTGCGTAGTGTTTTGGCTGGTAGGACTGGTAGATCCTAGTACGTTGCGGCCAGTCCTCAATCCAACACCGGCACTGGTCTGGGGAATTTTCTTGGTCATTAGCACCTTCATCGGCAGCTCACTCGCCCATTCCGCACGGCGCTATAAAACCGCCATGGTGGAGTGGAATAACGATGTCAAGCGCCGACAGTCCGACCTAGCTGAAACCCTGCATAACTCAGTAATTTCCAGCCTTACCGTCAATACCATGCAGCTAGAAGCGCTCAGCTTGGAATATGCCAGCACACCGGGGCTCAGCCGCCGCCTCGATGAATTAAGCGATGCAATGCGCTCGTCGATGTCTGAAATACGCACTTTAACCAAAGTCTTGCGTTCCAATATTGACGGCATCAACGACGAATTCAGTTTTAATCAAGCACCACGCCCTACAAGCCTTGCACAGGTACTGGCCTGGGAAGAAGAACAGCTATCAAAGCTCAACCGCACGCCAATCATTAAGGTAAGCGGAGAAGATTTTTGCCCCCAGTTTTCTCCTTCTGTTCTTGACTCGGTCGTAGCCATCACCAGGGAGGCTTGCCTCAACGCCGTCAAGTACTCGCCACCTGGGGCGGAAATTACCGTATCGGCCCAACCACATTTGGGATGGACGATTCTTACTATCCGCAACCCTATTGCCAAGCCAACGAGCACCACGCCGGAGACTTCCTCCGGCATAGGAATTAATTCGATGACGCGCCTTGCGGCAACTATCGATGCTCGGCTGGAGGCAGGTCGTGTCGATGAATACTGGGAGCTCACGCTCGCGCTGCCCCCGTCTGCGCATGAAGAACGTTAGTTCAGCCACCTTCGCTGGCAGCGCCACCATTCCTTTACTACACTTACGTATGTTTCTTATAAATCCGGTTTTTATATAAAGGAGTCGTGCAATGCAGGCTGCCCTCGCTAGCTTTCTCGCGCCCCTCATGCTGTCCGCCTCTCTCTTTGGCGCAGACCTCACCCCCGGCGATCTTCCGCAAAACAATAAGTACGAGTCCTCGGCAGAGCTCGTCTTCGGCTGCCCAGCCCCATGGTGCTTCAAGTAAAAACTTCGCTGCTCCTAGTCGATGATGATCCACTAGTCATCGAGGCACTCGGCCACTATTTCGCTGCGGCCGAAGATATGGAAATCAGCGCCGTCGCAGAAAATGGGAAAGCCGCATTACAGCAGCTAGAACAACACGATGTCGATGCCGTCATCGCGGATATTCATATGCCGGAGATGGACGGCACAGCATTGCTGCGCGAGCTTAATGAGCTGCCTAATCCACCGGTATTCATTGCTATGACCGCAATGGATAATGACGACACCCTAAGGGAAGTCCTGTCCAATAAGGCGGCAGCCTATATCCTAAAAAGCTCGAAGCCGGCCTATATTTTGGACACGGTGCGCGAGGCCGTCCGCGGCGGCACGGTCGTGGCTCCCCAACCTTTAACGCGCTTATTCCAACAAATGCCTGGCTGGAGCGAAAACGATACTCAATCTACGTCTGCGGTTTCCGCCTCTGAGCACCATATTTCGCCTGCTCAAGCTCAGATTCTCGATTTAGTATGCGAGGGAAAATCCAACGAAGAGATCGCAAAAAGCACTCACTATGCTCCGGGAACGGTAAAGAAATATGTTTCTAGCCTGTTAACCGAATTTCACGCCAAGTCTCGTCTCGAACTAGCGGTCAAGGCACTAAAAGCGGGGTACGGCAAATAGCTGTATAGGCGTGAATGGCTCTCACCCCTAATCGTGGCCCCACCCCCCTTAAAACCCCACATGCTGGGGTTTTCTTTTTTACCTTTATACCCCCACTGCCGATTTTGCTACCGAGACTAGCATCACTATATCGACAACCCTATAATTGATTTCACACACAACTACATAGCATTTCCCGCGCATCATTCGGCGTCATTCGGCCGGTGATGCCCTTGCTAGGACCGGTATAGGAAACCACTACTGGGCTTTCATTCCTGCCTCCCCCCTAGCTCCACATCGCCATAGTGTAGAAAGCAGGTGAGTGTTGAACACCAACTTGGCACGCGTCCGCCGCCATAGCGACAGGCCCCCGGTCCTCACTACCGGTAGCACTATGGCTTGCTGATTCGCTTGGTTTAAACCACCGAGCAGCGGCGCGCGCAACCCGCGTGTTCCACTCATTGCCAGGTATGCGGAGACCTAATCGCCGCATGCTTTCTAACTTTCATAGACTTACCAGCCACTTTCTGCCCCCGGCGCTAAAAGTCACAGAACAAAGGCCACACCGCGGTGTGGGTTGGCCACCAACCTGGAAGTACACGTTTCGAAAAAGAGGTTGAATTTCACATGACTTCTCCCGCATACACCCGCACGCCACTATCTGATGATGTTGAGGCCGTACTGCCTGCCGCCATTAAGCGCGCACAAGGCTGGCTCGATTCGACCGCGGATGAAAAGGACAAGGCCACCGAGCAGCTCGCGGAGCTGTTGCGCGATGACAATGGCGTGAAGTTCACCATGGACTTCGTTGACCGCGTCATGCGCCCAAAGGATGACAAGGTTGCAGCCAAGGCGCTGAAGGACATTTCTTCCCAGTACGATCCTTCCTTCTTGGGCAGCATCAATGGCGCGCTCGTCGGTGCCGGCGGTTTCTTCGGCCCGATCCTGCCTAACCTGGTTATGCCGGTAGCGCGCCTGTACATGCGCAAGATGGTTGGCCACTTGGTGCTGGACGCGGAATCGGATGCACTCAATGACACCCTGGAAAAGGCCGCCGCTTCCGGCGAACAATTGAACCTCAACCTCCTGGGTGAGGCCGTCCTTGGTGAAGAGGAAGCACAGTCCCGCGCGCGCCGCACGCTGGACCTCATCAAAAACCCGCGCGTGACCTACGTATCCGTCAAGGCGTCCTCGATGGTGGCGCAGCTGAACAACTGGGACATCGGCAGTTCCGTAGAGCGATTGAAGGACCGCCTGCGCCCGCTCTACCAGGAGGCCGCACGCCGCAACCCACAGGTCTTTATCAACATGGACATGGAGGAATACCACGACCTCCACCTGACGCTGCGCCTTTTCAAGAGTCTTTTGAGCGAGCCGGAGTTCAAGAACCTGGAATCCGGCATCGTGTTGCAGGCTTACCTGCCCGATACCTTCGATGCCCTCCAGGACATCGCGGAATTTGCCAAGCAGCGCGTGGCAGAGGGCGGCGCCAAGGTCAAGGTGCGCATTGTAAAGGGCGCCAATCTATCTATGGAGACCGCAGAAAGCGAGGTCCACGACTGGCCGTTGGCTACCTACACCAACAAGCTGGACGTAGACGCTAACTACTACCGCCTGCTGGATTACATCCTGCAGGAGGAATTCGCGGACTGCATCCGCATCGGCGTGGCCAGCCACAACCTGTACACCGCCGCCATGGCCTACGAGCTGGGCGTAAAGCGCGGCGTGCTGCACATGCTGGATTCTGAGATGCTGCAGGGCATGTCCCCGGCACAGCAGGCAGCGGTGCGCAAGGTCTACGAGGGCCGCCAGATCCTCTACACCCCCGTGGTGCACGCGGATGATTTCGACGTCGCCGTATCCTACCTGGTGCGCCGCTTGGAGGAAAACTCCGCGCCGCAGAACTTCCTTTACGCCCTCTTCGCCCCGGGCGAGGAGCCACTGGCAAGCCAGGAAGAGACCTYCCGCAAGGCAGTTGCCAAGCGCTGGGATMCCTTCGCTGGATCGCGCCGCMCCCAGAACCGCCTCGAGGATTCCGGGCGCCAGGCACCGGATTCCGGGCGCTTCAGGAACGAGCCTGATACGGACCCGGCAATTACCCCGAACCGCACCTGGGCCAAGCGTGCGCTTGCAAATGACCCCGGTGAGCACGGCGTCCAAGAGGTCACCGACCCATCGGCTGTTGAAAGCTACGTCGCCCGCGCCAAGGAATTGGGCACCGAATGGGGCAAGCGCCCCGCCGCAGAGCGCGCCGCAGCCCTGGACGCCGTCGCGGATCAGCTGGCAGCCAAGCGCGGGGACTTCATCTCAGTGGCAGCCTACGAGGCAAATAAGACGGTCACCCAGACCGACCCGGAGGTCTCGGAAGCCATTGACTTCTGCACCTACTACGGCCAGTCCGCCCGCTTCTTGGAAGAGGCACACTCCGAGTTCCACCCGCACACCGTCACCGTGGTGACCCCACCGTGGAACTTCCCCATCGCCATTCCTACCGGCGGCATTGCGGCCTCCTTGGCGGCGGGCTCGGCGGTCATCGTCAAGCCTGCTCCCCMGGTGGTCCACTGCGGCAAGATGGTGGTTGAGGCCTTCCGCACCGCACTCGAAGCAGAAGGCCTGGACCCGGATCTGGTGCAGCTGGTGCTTACTGATGAAGGCGATGCCGGCAAGGCCCTGCTCTCCCACGATGACGTGGACAACATCATTTTGACCGGTGCGTCCGATACCGGCGCGCTCTTCCGCTCCTGGAAGCCCAAGATGAACCTGATGGCAGAGACCTCCGGTAAGAACGCGCTGGTCATCACCCCGGCCGCCGACCCAGACCTGGCCATCCAGGACCTGTACAACTCCGCCTTCGGCCACTCCGGCCAGAAGTGTTCGGCCGCCTCGCTGGTGATTTTCGTCGGCGCTGCGGGCAAGTCCAAGCGCCTGCGCGAGCAGCTGCTGGATTCCGTCAAGACCTTGAAGCCTGGCCCGGGCTATGACATCACCACCACGATGAATGGCCTGGCTGAAAAGCCGAGTGAGAAGCTGCTGCGCGGCCTGACCCAGCTGGAGCCGGGCGAGAAGTGGCTGCTGAAGCCAGAGAAACTCAACGAGGAAGGCACCCTGTGGTCCCCGGGTATTCGCGATAATGTCCAGCCGGGCTCTTGGTACCACAAGAATGAGTGCTTCGGCCCCATCCTCGGCATCATGTACGCCGATACCTTGGAAGAGGCCATCGCTTGGCAAAACAGCACCGGCTATGGCCTGACCGGCGGCATCCACTCCCTGGATGACAAGGAAATCGAGTACTGGATCGACAACGTTGAGGTGGGCAACGCCTACGTCAACCGCGGCATTACCGGCGCGATTGTTCAGCGCCAGTCCTTCGGTGGCTGGAAGAAGTCCGTCATGGGACCGGGTGCGAAGGCCGGCGGCCCTAACTACGTAGCCCAGATGGGCACCTGGACCGATGGCGAACTCAAGCCGCGCGACGTGGATATCGCCCCAGCCAGCGTAAAGATTCTGCAGCGCCTGCGCGATGAGCTTTCTGATGAGCTCAGCCAGGACGATCTGGAATGGCTCTGGCGCGCCGCCGAGCTGGACCGGATTGCGTGGCTCGAGGAATTCGGCCGCACCCACGACCGCACCGCGCTGGTCGCTGAAGCCAACCGCTTCCGCTACCGCCCGCTGCTCACCAAGCTGCGCATCCGCGTGGGCGAGGACTACAAGCTGCGCGATGTTGCCCGCCAGGTACTGGCTTCCGGGATTACCGGCACCGAGACGGAAATCTCCGCCGCCCCAGAGGTTGCCGCCCAGCTGCAGGAGCGCGGCTTCGACGTGAAGTCCATTTCTGATGGTTCCTTCGCTGCCGCCGTGGCCAATGACGAGTCCTCCCGCGTGCGTGCCCTGGGCACCGTACCGGATTCCGTCTACGAGGCAGCGGTGCGCTCCAACTCCGTGGTACTGGACCAGCCCGTGCTTGCCGATGGCCGCCGTGAGCTCATGCCTTACCTCCTCGAGCAGGCAGTCTCCGTGACCATGCACCGCTTCGGCATCATCCGCAACGTGGGCAACCTGCGCGACTAATACGCCGATTGCTGCCCGTCGCGGCAGATTGAGTAAGCGCCCCACCTTCTCCCGCTTTCTTGCTGGGAGTTGGGTGGGGCGCTATCTTTTTCTCTGCTTTTCCTGCGCTATCTCTAGGTGGTTTCCTGTGGCATAGTAGATGAATGACTACGCCAGATAACCACTCCCCTAACGGTGCCGGGCAGCACCCGGGCCAGGACGCGGCGCAGCGCGCGCAGTACCCGTCGGCGCTCGAGCAAAACTCCGTCAACCGCAAAGCCGATGCGAAGAACCCCTATGCCGCGCCGCTAGTCTCCCCCGATGAGTCCCAGTTAGGCGCGGAGGTAGCCMCCGCCGATCCCGCCAATCGCGATAATAAGTCCGCCGTGCTGGCCAAGGACTTCCGCAGCATGGCCAAGATTTCGGTGTGCTTTATCCTCATCGTCGCAGGATTGGGGCTAGCGGGTTTCCTGCTGCGCTTTATTTGGGTGGGCCTGCTGCCGGTTATCCTCGCCATCTTGGTCTCGACGGTGCTTTATCCGGTCAGCGCCTGGCTGCGCTCCAAGGGCTTTCCCCGCACGCTGGCAGCGGTCACGACGCTTTTGGGCTTGGTGGTTATTTTCGGTGGCATCTTTGCTGCCATGGCGCCCATGGTCACCGCACAGTCCAAGGTGCTTATTAATGAGGCCGAAGCCGGCATTATGCAGCTGACCAAGATGGTCAATGATTCCCCGCTGGATATTGAGGTGGACCAACTGCAATCGGTCCTCGAGGACATCGTGTCCTTTGCCAAGGGCCAGGCCTCCACCATCGCCACCGGCGTGCTTTCCGGTTTCTCCATGGCCAGCTCCATTGCGGTAGCCACCGTCATCATGCTCTTTATCACCTTCTTCATCATTAAAGACGGCGATAGGTTCCTGCCCTGGTTGCGCAAATACACCGGTAACTCCGCCGCCTGGCACATCACGGAACTTACCTCCCGCGTGTGGAAGACGCTGTCTGGCTTCATTCAGGCCCAAGCCCTAGTCGCGCTTGTCGATGCCGTCTTTATCGGCCTCGGCCTCTGGGTTCTCCAGGTCCCACTGGCACTGGCCATCGCCGTCATCACCTTCTTCGCGGGCTTTATCCCCATCATCGGTGCCGTCACCGCTGGCGCCTTAGCCGTCATTATCGCCTTGGTATCCAACGGCCTGACCAATGCGCTGCTCGCACTGGCGCTCATCATCATTGTCCAGCAGGTAGAAAGCAACGTCCTCCAGCCCATCCTGCAATCCAAAGCCATGGGCCTGCACGCGGCCATCGTCTTGCTCTCCATCACCGTGGGCTCCACCCTGGCCGGCATCGTCGGTGCTTTCCTCGCCGTGCCAGTCGCCGCCACCATTACCGTTGTCCTGCGCTACCACGCAGAGATGGCCGCCCTGCGCGCCGGTGAGGTCTCCCCCGATGACATTGACATCGTCACCGGTTCCAAGTCCACGTCCAAAGACGACGAAGCTGAGGACGCGGACAATACAGACCCTGAGACCAAGCGCACCGGCGAAGAAGGCGACAGCGAGAGCCCCCTCGAAGAGTCTCCTCGCAAAAAGGTAAAACAGCTTTTCGCAGCCATGAGCCCGCTGACTTAAAGAATCCGCCCTTCCCCCGCCCTTCCTCCGCCGTGCGAAACGGCGAGGAAGGCAATGGTGGTACCTTTTAGCGCAAGAAGCCTAAATCGGCTGCGGCGGCGGCCAACTGGCGGGCGCTGCGGTCCAAGACGCCAGCCCAGGTGCCCATCGATTCCTCATTAGCGGAATCAGAGACCTGCTTCAATAGCGTGCAAGGCACACCAAAGCGCTGGCAGGTAGCGGCAATAGAATAGCCCTCCATATCGCACAGCTGGGATTTTTTCACCAGCTCATTGCGCATTGCGGTAGTAGAGACAAACATGTCACCGGTGGCCAGCCCGCGTGCCGGAAGCTCGCCGGAGGTCTCCAGCTCAATGAATTCTGGCAGGAGGTAACGGCTGATATCGGTAAGCACTTCTAGCTTGAAATCGTGTTTGGTTACTTTATTGATCTCGAAGACGCCATCCATGCCATCGACAAGCGCGCCTGCTGTACCGATATTGACCACGCGCTCGGGCAATGCATCGTTAGCGCGGGCCTCTGCCAGTACCTCGGTCAGGGAAATCGCGGCTGGAACCGTGCCGATACCTGTAATGAGCAGCGCTTCACCGTCTGGAATGTGCGCAGCTTCGGCGTCCACAGCGGCGACGAATAGTGTTCGTCCAGATAAATTTTCCATGCCTGCGACAATACCTGCACCCCACGTGGTCGATGGACTCGCCTGCACAGATGCTTTTCCTTCCGCACCGTTGGCAGCACTGTTTTCGGCTGCGCCCGAGTTCTAGAATTCGAGCGACAAGCCCCCAATGTCCCAGCTATGGTTTAAGGACAGTCTTTTCCGTACACCCATTCATATCTCTAGCTTGAAGCTGCGCTTTAGTCTAAGGAACCTCTCGTGAGCAARAACAMCCCTYCGCAGGAACCAGAATCAYCCCCCGCCGCAAAAGCAGGCTCGTCGCCGGACGCTGGGCCGCGCGCCAAGGCCCAGGAAGGCACCGAAAAAAGTAAAGGCAAGCGAATCGTGATGATCACCATCGCTATCATCGCTGTTATTGCCTTGGTGGCGGGAGTGACCTTTTCCTTTAATAGACCGGCAAGCTCTACCAATGAGGCTGCGGAGCCTGCATTTTCTGATTTACAAGAATCTTCCGCTAAGAATGCGCCCGGTCCGGAGGAAGATGAATCCACCGCCACCGCGGACGACCCAGCGCCTCAAAAGCAGGAAGAGGGGGCTTCCACGAAGGAAGAATCGAAAGAAAAGAACATATCCACGGAAGAAAAATGTGGCAGTTACTACGGGGAAGCAATTGGCCAACTCCATCGGCCCATCCAGTTACATTGCGATGACAGCTGGCTTTATGTGGCCGAATCTGGCACCTCGCATTTCTCGCTCTTCCAGTGGAGTGGCAACGGCTGGGATAGGCTGCGCCCGGATGGCATGATCCATCCAGCGGAAATTGCATGCTATACCCGCAGCACTTTGGAGGAAGAAAATGTGCCAGAAGATCTTATCGAGAAAATCGAGCCATGCTAGTGACAACCTGCCTAGTTACTAGGACACACCCACCGTACAAAAGTCCAACTTCTTAGTTGGCCCTAAGGCACTGAAAATCGCGCTGCACCTCTTCGACCAAGATGAATTCATGCACAGCAGATGGATATAGTATGGCGCGACTTAATTAATTCTCATCAAGTTTTCTACTTCATCCTCCAACCAAAGCATGCAAAGGAGCTCCTTCGTTGGCTAATAATTCTTTGAGTCAGCCGGATCCCTCTCAGCACCAATCGTGGAATTCCTCTTCCCCCACCGGAGATTCGACAGGTAATGCTGGGAAAAGTGGCAAGGCCGCACGCTTGGCGATGATCGTCCTCGCCATCATTGCCATCATCGCAATCACTGCCGGTGTCACGTGGGCGCTCACGAATAACAGCGATTCGGCTGATTCCACTGACCTCGACGCCTTTGTCCCTGTCACCACGTCTCAAGAAGAAAACGAGGATGAGGACGCGGCGGCAGAGAAACCTGGACCTGCGACAAAGACGACAACGGAAACTCAGATCCGCTCCGATCAATCCACTGGGAATGATCAATGCGATGGCCGCTACATCATGATCGTCGAGTCTGCCATCATTCCGTTGGGCGAAGATCCGTCAGCAGAGACGCAACGCGTACAAAACAAATACCCGGGTTCTAAGATTCTTTCCGGTAATGCCTGTAGTTCTCTCCGCGGCCAAGTCGACGGCGGCACAGCATATGCGATCTACTTCGACGCCGGCCACAGCGTGGACAAAGTCTGCGAGCTCAAGGCGACGTACGGCGGCAACGCCCGATCCCTAAATAACAACGCAGACTTCAGCGATCCCTGTTAAAAGGGGCTTCTGCCTTTTCGGCGATGCCTTCATGAAGTGCGCACTACAAATGTCTACAGCTACCGCGTTCTTCTCGGAATCACCCTAGCATCGAGCGAATCGCGGTTGCTGTAGACGTTTGTGCGCTTGGTACACGAGCCTTAGCGCAAACGGTGACCTACGAAGCCGGCGGCCAGGGTATTGCCGGAGGATTGATCAATGAGCAGGAAGTTTCCCACGGCGCCGCGGGCGGCGTAGTCCTCCACGGGCAGTTCGGCCTGGGTCTGGATGGTGGTGTGGGCGATATCGTTCATGGCGACGGACTCGGGATCTTCCACATCGGAAACGCCATCGAGATCCAGGGTGCGGGTGACGGCGGAGACGCGGGCCTTAATCAGGGAAGAGCCGTAGCGCAGCTTAAGCATCTGGCCGGGCTTAATGTCCTTTTCGGTCAGGCCCACAACGATGGCGTCGAATTCGCGGGTGGCCGCGGGGCGTTGGGGTCCGGCGAGGAGATCGCCGCGGGCGAGATCGACATCGTCGGCAAGCAGGAGCGTGACGGAGTCACCGGTAGCGGCGGTGTCGGCGGGGCCATCGGCAGTGTCGATCTGGGTGACGGTGCTGGTGCGGCCTTCGGGCAGGTGCACCGTATCGCCCACGGAGATGGACCCAGCCTTCACGCGGCCGGCGTAGCCGCGGTAATCGGTAGCGTGCTCGCGAATGACGTACTGGATGGGAAAGCGAAAGTCCAGCTCATCGGCGCGGCCGGTGGCGACGGGGATGGTCTCGAGCACCTCAAGGACGGTGGGGCCGGTGTACCAGTCCATGGTGGTAGAGCGCTCGACCACGTTATCGCCCTTGAGCGCGGAAATGGGCACGACGGTGGTATCGGTAATGTCCAGGCGCTGCGCAATCTTATGGAATTCGGCTTCGATATCGCGGAAGACCTGCTCGTCGTAGTCCACGAGGTCGATCTTGTTGACCACGAGGACGACGTGGCGCACGCCCAAGAGCGCGGCCACGTTGAGGTGGCGGCGGGTTTGTTCGACGACGCCGTGCCGGGCATCGATAAGCAGCACCACCACCTGCGAGGTGGACATGCCGGTGACCGTATTGCGGGTGTACTGCACGTGGCCGGGGGTATCGGCGAGGATGAAGGTGCGCTTATCGGTGGCGAAGTAGCGGTAGGCCACGTCGATGGTAATACCTTGCTCGCGCTCGGCACGCAGGCCATCGACAAGCAGGGATAGGTCCATGCCGTCGAAGCCGCGATCGGAGGAGGAACGCTCCATGGACTCGACCTGGTCCGCGAGCACGGACTTGGTGTCATAGAGCAGGCGGCCGACGAAGGTGGATTTGCCGTCATCAACGGAGCCGGCGGTGCATAAGCGCAGGGTATCGCGCTGTTTGAGGGCGCCGACATTCGGCGCGAGGGTCGTGGTCATCAGAAGTAGCCTTCCTTCTTGCGGTCCTCCATGGCGGACTCGGAAAGTTTGTCATCGGCGCGGGTGGCGCCGCGCTCGGAAAGGGTGGAAATGGAGATCTCCGCGAGCACCTCGTCCGGGGTCGATGCGGTAGATTCCACGGCGCCGGTACAGGACATATCGCCCACAGTGCGGTAGCGCACGGTGCGGGTTTCCAGCTCCTCCCCCTCTGCGGGGCCGCCCCATTCACCAGGCGCTAGCCACATGCCATTGCGCTTGAATACCTCGCGCTGGTGGGAATAATAAATGGGAGGCAGCTTTAAATCGCGCGCGCCGATGTATTCCCAAATATCGGATTCGGTCCAGTTGGAGATGGGAAAGACGCGGACGTTTTCGCCGGCCATCTTGCCGCCGTTGTATAGATCCCATAGCTCGGGGCGCTGGCGGCGAGGGTCCCACCCGCCAAAGGAGTCGCGGATGGAAAAGATGCGTTCCTTGGCTCGGGCGCGTTCCTCATCGCGGCGGGCCCCGCCCAGCACGGCGTCGTACTCGCGCTTGGCGATGGTCTCTACCAGCGGCACCGACTGCAGCGGGTTGCGCGTTCCATCGGGCCGTTCCTGCAGCTCGCCGCTATCGATCCAGTCTTGGACGTGAGCGACGTGGAGGCGGGCACCGGATTCCGCGACCAGGTCATCGCGGAATTTGATGACCTCGGGAAAGTTATGGCCGGTATCCACGTGGAGCAATTCAAAAGGCACCATGGCCGGGGCGAAGGCGCGGCGGGCTAGCTCGAAGACGACGACGGAGTCCTTGCCACCGGAAAAGAGGATGCCTACCTTGTCGAATTGCCCGGCCACCTCGCGCAGGATGTGGATGGATTCATTTTCTAAATCTTGTAGGTGTGGGGAAAGTGTGCTCATTATTCGTGTAACCCGCATTCTGTCTTGCCATCTGCAAATACTCGCCCGGAGCGGGCGTCCTCACCGTCGCCGACTGGGAAGGTCAACGGCGCATCGCCGATGGACCGGTATCCCTGCAGGGTCAGCGGGTGGATGATGAGGTCATTATCTGCGATGTATTTATCGGTATCGTCCAAGTCCCAGGTAATGATCGGCGAAATCTTTAACCGCCCGGTGCGGTCCAGGCTGAGCGCTGGGGCGTGGGCGCGGTGCTCAGAATCGGCCCGGCGCAGGCCCGTGACCCACCCTGCATAAGGATCCATGGCCATGTTCAGTGGCTCGACCTTGCGCATGCGGTTATAGGCGGCGGTATCGCGCGCGTACAGGCGAGGGCCGTACACCTCGTCTTGTTCTTCCGGGCTAAGCAGCGGCAGCACGCGGACTAGGGGGAGATCCGGGTATCGCTTGTCCACCTCTTCGGCCACCTGGAGGGTCTCCGGGAAGTGCCAGCCGGTATCGATAAAAAGCAGGTCAGCAGCGAGCCCGGCGCGATGGGAGAGCTCTGCCAGCACGGTATTTTCCATGGACATGGTGACGGCAAGCTGGCCAGGGGCATGCTCGGCGGCCCACTCGGTGATGTTGTCTGCGGATTCGGCGTAGAGCTTGTCCGCCCACGTGTCCACTAGCTGTTCATTGCGCGCGGCCACCTCGGTGGAAAGCGGCGCGGTATCGCGCGTGCCTTCGGGCGAGATATGGGGATCGCGGAAGGAGTGTCCACCATCCAGCAGGTTCGTCGTTGGGTTCATGAGCTCACACACTAGGCAACCCCGGTAGCTCACGCAGCACGTTTTTCTGGAAACGGCGCTGAGCTTGGCAGAAAGGGAGAATAAAATGTTTTATTTCTAGACCAAGCCGACCTAACTTTATAGACAATGTAGTCTATTGCGGGCCGACCAGACTTGCCCGAGGAGGAACTTTTATGCAGCGTGTCGCCATCATTGGAAAAGGTCCTGCCGCCCTATCCACCGTGGAAAGACTCCTAAGCGCCGGCATGTGCGTAGACCTCATCTCAGAAAAAACTGCACCGTTCGGTCTACTTCGCCGCTTCGCGGGGCTTGCCGGCGTGGTCGATGAGGCCGTGCCGCACGAGTGTGCACCGGGTACGACCCCGCGGCTGCGCCTACTGGGAAACGTACGCGTGGGAGTAGACGGCGATATCACCCATAACGAGGTCCACCAGCTGGCCACCCACGGGGACCGCGAGCTCATCGTCATGGAATTAAAGGCCCGCGGCATTCCCGTTACCACGTGGGAGGGGCTGTGCACGCCAATTACGGATTTTGAGGACTGGGCCAGCGTCATCGCCAGGGCACAATTGGCGCACGTCTTGGTCTAGGTTCGGCTACGAGGTCAGGTGCCTAAATATAAATACCGTTCGCCCCATCTGCGCCGACCAGATATGCTTGCAGGTTAATCCCTATTCTCCCTCGAAAGAAGCGCAGGTTTATGGATCTGGTCCGAATCCTCTTTACCCGCTCGGCACCCTATACGCCCTATGTCCTAGCGGTACTTATCCTGCAGGCGCTGTCCACCGCGGCCACCCTGTATCTGCCGTCCTTGAACGCCAAGATCATCGATGAGGGCGTGTCCAAGGGCGATATCGACTATATCTGGGACACCGGCGCAATCATGCTCATCGTAGCCTTTGTCCAGGTCATTACCGCCATCGGCGCGGTGTGGTGCGGCAGCCGCACGGCCATGGGCGTGGGCCGGGACCTGCGCAGCGAGGTCTTCCGCAAGGTCACCACGTTTTCCGCGGAAGATATGAGCGAGTTCGGCACGCCCACCCTTATTACCCGCGGCACCAATGACGTGCAGCAGGTGCAGATGGTCTACATGATGATGCTGAACTTCATGGTCACAGCGCCCATTATGTCCATCGGCGGCATCATCATGGCCATTCGCGAGGACGCCGGACTGTCCTGGTTGGTGTGGGTTTCTGTCGCGGTGCTGCTCGGCACCATCTCCGTCCTCATCGCGCGGCTCATGCCGCTTTTTCGTTCCATGCAGGACAAGCTGGACACCATCAACGGCACCCTGCGCGAGCAAATCACCGGCATCCGCGTCGTGCGCGCCTTTGTGCGCGAGGCCTATGAAACTGAGCGTTTTACCAAGGCCAATAAGGACATTACCCAGCTTTCGCTGAAAATCGGCCAGCTTTTTGTTCTCATGTTCCCGCTTATCACCGTCATCTTGAACGTGGCCACGGGCGCAGTGCTGTGGTTTGGCGGCCAACGCGTGGATGCCGGGCTTGTCGATGTCGGCGGGCTCACCGCCTTCCTGCAATACCTGCTGCAAATCCTCGCCGCCGTCATGATGGGCACGTTTATGGCGATGATGCYCCCGCGCGCCCTTGTGTGTGCCCGCCGCATCACCGGGGTTTTAAGCCACGAGCCGTCCATTACCCCGCCGAAAGATACCGTCACCCCGGAAACCATGYCCGGCACCGTAGAGTTTCGCAATGTCAGCTTCTCCTAKGCCGGCGCGGATGCCCSGGTGCTAGAGGWTKTTTCYTTTACCGCCACTCCCGGCACCACCACCGCGATCATCGGTTCTACCGGCGCGGGCAAGACCACGCTGCTGTCCCTCATCCCGCGCCTCTACGTCCCGAGCGAGGGCGAGGTGCTTATCGATGCCACCCCTACCACCTCCCTCTCCCGCCCGGACATCGTCAGCCGTGTCTCGCTGGTGCCGCAAAAGGCCTACTTGTTTAGCGGCACGGTGGCCTCCAACCTGCGCTTGGGCCGCCCCGAGGCCACCGACGATCAATTATGGGAGGCGCTGCGCGTGGCGCAGGCGGACTTCGTCGATGACCTGGACATGCCCATTGCACAGGGCGGCACCAATGTATCGGGCGGGCAGCGCCAGCGCCTATCCATTGCCCGCATGCTCGTGGCCCAGCCGCGCATTTACCTCTTTGATGATTCCTTCTCCGCGCTGGATGTGGTCACGGATGCCAATGTGCGCGCCGCCATGCACCAGTCCTTTACTCAGCGCGGCGAGGCCGTCACCACCATCATCGTGGCCCAGCGCGTGGCCTCCATCCAGGATGCCGATCAGATTTTGGTCATCGATAAAGGGCGCATCGTCGCCCGCGGCACCCACACTGAGCTACTGAAATCCTCAGAGGTGTACCAGGAAATCGTTGAATCCCAAGAAACCGCTGGAGTAGCTGGAGGAGAGCACTAATGGCCAAGGACACCACACACAACTCCTCCGCTGAGGACGCCGAGCTCCAGGAGCTTGAGGCCAAGGTCGCCGCCGATGAATGGTCCGGTTCCGCACCGCGTCAGGCCAAGAATTTTTGGCCTTCTGCCAAGCGCTTACTGCTGCTACTCATGCCCTATAAGCGCATGCTAGCGGTAGTGGCGGCGATGGACGTAGTCTGTGTTTTCCTCGCGGTCTTTGCCCCTAAAATCTTGGGCGATGCCATGGACGTCATCTTTTCTGGCGTCATCTCCCGCGAGCTGTCATCTGGCATCTCGGCGCAGCAGGCCATCGACGGTATGCGCGCCCAGGGCCAGGATCAGGTGGCCGATATGGCCTCCGGCATGGATTTCACTCCCGGCGAGGGCATCGACTTTACCCGCTTGGGTACGCTTATCATCGCGGTGATCGCGATGTACATCGTCTCTGCCGCCTTCGAACTCTGGCAGGGGCTCATCTTAAACCGCCTGACCATCGACACGGTCTACGAGCTGCGCAAGCGCGTGGAGGCCAAGGTGCATGCCCTGCCGTTAAATTACTTCGATTCCCACCAGCGCGGCGATATCCTCTCGCGCACCACCAATGACATCGACAATGTGCAACAGGCCCTCCAGCAGGCACTTTCCCAGCTGTTCTATAACATCCTGATGATCCTGGGCATCACCGTGATGATGTTTAGCATCTCTTGGCAACTTGCCCTGGTGGCACTCTTGGCGCTGCCGCTAACCGCGCTGATCATCGGGGTCATTGGCGGGCGCTCGCMGCGCCAATTTAAAACCCAGTGGCGCGCTACCGGCCAGCTCAATGGCCAAGTGGAAGAGTCCTTCTCCSGCCACGATCTGGGCATCGTCTTTKGCCGCACGGAGGATATGACGCGCCAATTTGATGAGCGCAATGACAAGCTCTTCCGCTCCTCTGCACTGGCGCAATTCCTCTCCGGCATCATGATGCCCATCATGCAGTTCGTGTCCTACCTGTCTTATGTGGCCATCGCTGTGCTTGGCGGCCTGCGCGTGGCCAACGGGCAGATGACCCTGGGCCAGGCCACCGCCTTTATCCAGTACTCCCGCGAATTTAACCAGCCGCTGGGCCAATTGGGCGGCATGATGCAACAGGTGCAATCCGGCGTGGCCTCTGCGGAGCGCGTCTTCGAATTCCTCGATGCGGAAGAGCAATCGCTGGAGGCTACCAGCGATGAGCTAGTAGGCCGCGCCCGCGGCCGCGTAGAGTTTCAGGACGTTGGCTTTTCCTATTCGCCGGAGAAGGAACTTATTACCGGGCTCAACCTACGCGTGGAGCCGGGGCAAACCGCGGCGATCGTGGGGCCCACCGGCGCGGGCAAGACCACCATGGTCAACCTGCTCATGCGCTTTTATGACATCGATTCAGGCCGCATTCTTATCGATGGCCACGAAACCGCCCACATGCCCCGCACCGCCCTGCGCTCCCAGGTGGGCATGGTGCTACAAGATGCCGTCCTCTTTGAGGGCACCATCATGGACAATATCCGCTACGGCCGGCTCGATGCCACGGACGATGAGGTTATCGCCGCGGCCAAGGCCACCTACGTCGATCGCTTCGTGCACTCCCTACCGGAGGGCTATGACACCGTTATCGACCAAGATGGCGGCGCCATCTCCGCCGGTGAGCGCCAGTTGATTACCATTGCTCGCGCCTTTTTGGCCCAGCCTGCGCTGCTCATCTTGGATGAGGCGACCTCGTCCGTGGATACCCGCACCGAGGTGCTTGTCCAGGAGGCCATGAATGCCCTGCGCGCCGAGCGCACCTCCTTCGTCATCGCCCACCGCCTATCCACCATCCGGGATGCTGATCTGATCTTGGTGATGGAAAACGGGGGCATCGTCGAGCAAGGTTCGCACGAAGAACTGCTGCGCGCCCAAGGCGCTTATTGGCGCCTGCACCAATCGCAGTTCAACGAGGCTTAAGGGAAGGAGCCGCTGCGTGGTTACTGCACGTTGAGCTGGACCTGCGGGGCGTGCAAATTAGCGCCCTGCAGGTTGACCAGCTCCATGGTGACATCTTGCAGCGAAATGTGCTCCATCAAAACGTTCGGGATAGGAGCATCGGGCACCACGTGCGGGTCAGGAACGCCCAATTGATCAAGCACCGCGTTGAGATCGCCGTTGGATAGATCGACGTTTACCGGAATGGTGGGGTGATCCACCACTGCAGGCGTTGTCTGCAGTCCAGTGGTCAGGACGGTGACCGGCCCGTCCGTGACGGTGGTTTCTACATCACCAGTGGTTAGCTTGCCTTGCCCCATAGCAGCGGGCAGGGTCAACGCGAGGTTACGCGCCGCCAACTTATCACCTACGAGTTTCAGTGCTCGTTGTTCACCTTGTGCGGTAGGCACAGTGATGAGCGAGGCGCTTACGTTTCCAGTCAGGGTGACATTATCAGCAGTCACCGTGCTGAGTTCAGATTGCGCTAAGGCCAAGCCTTCCTGCGCACGGGTTTCCTCAGGTTGGTTCACCGCACACACCGCTGTAAAAGCGCAGAGCACTGCGAGCGCACTACCTTTTACCACACGAGCGGAGCGACGACGCGGTAGCGAGCTCAGCCTGAATAGCTTCATGCTGAAACCGCCAGTTCTTTGGCCTGGGACTTTTTCTTCTTCTTGCGCTTCTTAGGAGACTTCTGGCGATCCTGTGGCTGCCAAGCAAATGCGAGCGCACCACCGATAATGCCCAAAAGGCTGCCTATAACGAAGCCACCCAGGTTGGTGGTGGGAAGCGCGACGATCGCTACCAAGATGGCTAAAACACCCAGGTAAGACGATGTCTCCTGCCTAAACCAAGATCCTAGGCCGAACATGATAAGTGCCGCACCAATAAGGAGCGTCGAAACGCCAGACACCGTGGAAATCATGACCAAAAGATCTGAAATGCGCACAGTAATATAGGCCGGCGCAGCGATGGCGATGCCGGACAAGATAAGCAACAAGCCACCCGCGAACGGACGACGCTTGCGCCAGTGTTTAAACCGCTTCCACCAGCTCTCTTTAGGGGCCACTCTGGTTACGGCTTTGTCATTCTTGTTATTCGCTGCGGAATCCTGCGGTTCATTAGCACCTTTGACCGCATCCGCTACCGACTGCGATGTGTTCTCTCCATCGCTTTCCGCCGTGGCCGTGGCTTCAGCACCAGCATCAGCGGTGTCCTCGGCCTTCGTCTCCGCAGCACTAGCGTGATCGGTGCCAACGGCGGCCTCACCAGCGGTATTTCCGGCCGACTCCTGGGAGGAATCTTGGGCGCTGCGTGCAGCTTCGCCGTTATCGGTATCGGTTTCGGTCACCGCAGGCATGCGCAAAGTCTCATCATCAGAAGACTTAGCAGCCATTGTTGTTGCTTCCCCTCTTCACCGTCACATTCACACCAGAGGCAGCGAGCCTTTCTGCTCCCACCGAGGTCGTACGAATATCATCCGCGCTCAGGGTCACCTTCTGCGCGTACAATCCCCACGAACCTGGATCTGCCTTGTCATTGACCTGGCTGGCGTCGACACCCACGTTGGCGTTCGTCAGATCGAGCTGACCCTTAATGTCGGTAGCACCAACCAAGAGGTTTTCTACCTCCACACTGTCATCACCATTCGCACGGAGGGCGAAGGTGGTCTCGCCAATCCCTGGGACATCAGGAAGATTGGCAGACAGGCACAAGTTGGAAGCCACGGCGTGCTCAAACTTCAAGCGCGCGGCCGGGATGGTTTCCTCTCCCATCTTGTCCCTATCAACGAAGATCGACAA
Organism: Corynebacterium accolens; assembly: GCF_030515985.1. The sequence goes on from NZ_CP100376.1 coordinate 382,676, forward strand.
TCCTTCGCCCTCTAGGTGGCTCATGTTCACCTTAAAGAAGGTTCCTGAAAGTGCGATATTAGCGGTCAAGCCACCTTGGGCTACCGCAAAACCTGTTACACCAAAAGCCGCAAGCCCGGCAGCCAGTGCGGTTGCAAACTTTGGAATACTAATCCTGCCCATGAAGGAACCTTTCTGTGGAATTGAAAAGGCGGGGTAGCAGCCTGTTTTAGCGGCATCCCCCGTCTACGGTGAATTTTCAGCCCACTCTTTACCGCGGCCAGAGGTACACAAGCCGACGATGAGTATTGGACCTACGCAATCCACTGATTAAATGAGCTTGAACACACGTTAACACTACCTGAGACACGTCACACAAATAGGGGTGCAATTAAATACGCCCGCAACAGTGTAGCCCAGGTCATATGTTTAATGAAGATTATCGCACCCCCTGCCGTTGTCAACTTCCGATCCCCCACTAAACCCGCAGCGCACATCGTTGCACCCCCAAATTTGTGCGCCATGTAATAGGTGCGCACCGGTGTGTGTTACGCTACACAACCATCAGATTTTATCGACTAAGGAGGGTCGAATTGTCCAACTCACTGAAACCCGAAAATGCACAGGCAAACGAAGAAAATACCCACATTGATTCCTCTCAGTCCGGAGCAGAAGAAGTAAACGCTCAGGACAAGAAGGAAGAAAAGCGCGAACTGCGCCGCGCTCCTTTGGGCCCGGATTCCCTGTTGTGGAAGTGGGGCTCGGATAACCGCCTGCAGCTGCTGCGCGGTTACACCGGCATTTTGCAGAATATGCACCCTGCGATTGGTCAGTCCCTTTTGGACCACTCGAAGTTCTTCGACGAACCTTTCGCCCGTCTGCAGCGCTCTACGCCGCAGATTATTCAGTCCATCTACGATGATGGGGACATCGGTGAGCGTATCCGCGACTACCACGTCACCATTAAGGGCACGCTGCAAAATGGCGAGCGTTACCACTCCCTGAACCCAGAGACCTACTACTGGGCACACGCTACCTTCGTCTACCGCGTTATCTACGCCCAAGATCTCTTCGGTACTCCGTTCACCAAGGAAGAGCGCGACCAGATCGTTCGCGAGGGCGTGACTTGGTGGGACAAGTACGGCATGTCTGAGCGTCCGGTCATTGATAACTACGATGACTTGATCAAGTACATGGATGACATGGCAGACACCGTGCTCGAGCGCAACCAGACCGTTGACTTCGCACTGCGCACCGCACGCGTAGAGCCGGTCAAGGCTCCGGAAGGCGTTCCAGAGGCCGTATGGAAGGTTATCTGGAAGCCCATTATGCGCAGCGCCATCTGGTTGACTGTGGCTACCCTGCCGCAGAAGTACCGCGACATCTTGGATCTGAAGTGGACCAAGCGCGACCAAAAGCGCTTCGACCGCATCGCCAAGTCCGTTCGCTTCATCATGGACCACCTCCCAGAGGACAAGCGCTACATGGAGCCTGGTCGTTCCTTGATGATCAAGAACGGCATGATTGAGGGCAAGTACAAGGAGCCGAAGAAGATCCAAGGCTACAACGCCGCCCAGGCTAAGGACTCTGCTGCCACCGCGGAATCTACCGACAAGCCGGATTCCGATGATGCAGTAGCCGCACGCCGTGCTGCCGGCTGCCCGTTCTAAAACACACCGGCTTCCCAATTGTTCGTGAGCTTTTTAGCTCACGAACCTTTTCATTGATCTTTCTGGAGCGTGCATTACATGTCTTTACCACGCCGTCTACAAGAACGGCCCTTGCCACAGCATTTACTGACTGAGCTACAACATCTCACCACTAACTACTCCACTGGTTCGCTGGATAAAGGCGAGCACCAAGCGGTCCATTCCCCCCTATTCGAAGAAAAATTAGGATGGGTTGGAGTAGGTTCCGAAGAAGACGTAGATGAGGCTTTCCGCCGTTCGCGTCAGGCCCAAAAGGCCTGGGCCGACACCGACGTTAAGCAGCGCGTAAAGGTAATGAAGCGCTTCCACCACCTCGTGGCTAAACACCGCGAGCTGCTGGCGGATTTCATCCAACTGGAAACCGGCAAGGACCGCACGGCCGCTTTTGATGAGGTACTCGATGTACTAAATAACGCGCGTTATTACTCAAATAATGCGCCAAAGCTACTGGCCACTCAGAAGCAGCCGGGCGCATTTCCGCTCATCACCAAAACTCACTTGCAGCGAGTTCCTAAGGGCGTTGTGGGGCAAATCAGCCCGTGGAACTACCCATTAGCATTGGGCATTTCCGATGCCGTTGCGGCACTACTTGCCGGCAATGGCGTTGTGGCCAAGCCCGACGGATCCACCCCATTTTCTAACCTGATTTCCCTCTACCTCTTGAAGGAAGCAGGACTGCCGAAGGATCTGCTGCAGATCGTCACCGGCTCCGGCCGAGTTGTCGGCTCCGCCATCTCCGAACGCTGCGATTACCTGATGTTTACCGGTTCCACCAAGACCGGCAAGATTTTGGGCACCACCGTAGGCGAGCGCCTCGTTGGATACTCCGCAGAACTGGGCGGCAAGAACCCAATGATCATCGCGCCGGATGCGGACATCGACAAGCATATTGACACCATCGCTACCGCCTGCTTTTCCAATTCAGGCCAGCTGTGCGTGTCGATTGAACGCATCTACGTGCCCGATGCCATCTTCGATCAATTCATTACCGCATTCCGCCGGGCAACCGAATCCATCAAACTTGGTTCCGGTTTGAACTGGGACTACACGATGGGTTCACTCATCGGCCAAAACCAATTGGATGTGGTGCAGCACTTCGTCGATGATGCGGTAGAAAAGGGTGCCACCGTTATTACCGGCGGCAAGCCCCGCCCGGATATCGGCCCCTACCACTTTGAGCCCACGGTTCTCACTGATTTGGGTGAAGGCACCGAGCTTGCAGAGCAAGAGGTCTTTGGCCCCGTGGTGTACGTGCAACGCGTGCGCGATGTTGAAGAGGCCATCGAGCAGGCAAATAAATTGCCCTACGGCCTGAACTCCTCTGTATTCGGCCAACCCGAAACCGCGCAGGGCATCGCCGAGAAAATCGATGCTGGCAGCGTGACCATCAATGATGGCTACGCCTCCACGTGGGCCTCGATTTCCACCCCGCTGGGTGGCGTCAAGGAGTCCGGCGTTGGCCGCCGCCATGGCCACGAGGGGCTGACCAAATATACGGAAGCGAAGAATATTTCCTCGCAAAGGATCATGCCGATGCGCGGGCCAAGTTGGCTTCCCAATAAGTATTACGGCACCCTGCTGAGCTCCGCGTTGCGCTTAGGAAAGGCCTTGCGCTTCCTCCCCTAAGCACTGCGCAGCATAACCAGCCAGCTTTTAAATCCAGTAATCCACTTCACAATTGTTGGGGATATGTGTACTATCACAACATATCCACAAATTGTGTTCTCTCTGAGTACATAAATTGCCAATACACAGCGGCCGGTAAGTGCCCTGTGAAACTCGAAAGGAACAGTATGTTCAAGCCATATCGCCGACCGACCGTCGCAGTCGTCGGTGCCGGAGTAGCCGGATGCGCCGCGGCTTCTGAATGCGCATTCTCTGGATTCGACACCGTTCTTTTTGAACAAGAACCACACATCGGCGGTCACTTCAATTCCGCTGATGCCACCGAGGTCTCCCGGAAGTACCACTTCCGCACCCCGTACCTCCGCCTCACGAAAACTGACGGCTCGCCAGCTTCTGTAGTACGCCACCTTGAAGAGGCTGTTGCTGCCAGTGGCGCCGAGTYCCGCGGTTCCACCGCCGTTACTGGTGCCGAATTCGACCGCGCAGAAGGCAAATGGGAAATCTCCTACCTCGGTGATTCCGGTCAGGAAACCCAAGCTTTCGATGTGTTGATTCGCGCCACCGGCGAGGAATCCCCGTGGATTTCCGTTCCGGGACGGTCAAAGGCCAGCGTCGATGACATGTACCTGCACCACGGTGTAGAGGTATTTGGGCTGCCTAATGCCCTCTTTGTTGACGGCCCTACCCCGCGCGACTCTTACCTCAAGCGTCGCCCACTGGCTGTCATCGAAGCCCGCGCCGATCACTGCCGCCGTTACGTCCGCCAGCTAGAGATTCGTGGACCAGGAGAACTAACCGTCAAGCACGATAAGTGGTTGGTTCAGCCCGGTACCGTACGCGGAATCCGCGAAGTGCTCGCAGGGTTCGATGCACCGGCCCACGATTTCAAGCGAGCATCCAACTACGCCCCTGAGTCCGCCTCGTCCGAACGCCAGAATCAACAAAAGTCCGCTACTGCCCTTAAGGAGGCATAATGACTACTCTGAGCAATCCTGAAAGCACTGTAAACGACAAGCACGCCCAACCTGCAGATAACAACACCGATAACCTGCCTGAGCTGGGTCCAGATTCCATCCTGTGGCAACGCTTTGGTGACTGGCGCTCCGCATTCGTCGCACTGTCTGCTGGTCTTTTGCAGATTGCCCAGCGTGACGTCAGCCGGTCCTTGGTGCAGCACTCGAACGTTTTCGATAACGAGGTTGCACGCTTGGTTCGCTCCGCCTTCCCGATCATCCGCACGATCTATGAAGGCCCTGAAGTTGGCGTCATGATTCGTGACTTCCACAAGGACATCAAGGGCACCCACCCAGATGGAAGCCGCTACCACCCGCTGAACCCGGATGTGTACTACTGGGCACACGCCACCTTCGCTGCAATGCCGTACCAGCTGGCCGGCAACTTCATGGATCCTCTGACCCCAGAGGAGCGCGAGCAGCTCTTCCAGGAGACCCGTACCTGGTACACCTTCTACGAGGTTGCAGAGCCCGACGATGCGCCAAAGACGTACGCTGAGTTTGAAGAGTACGTAGACAACATGATCGATACCCTCGATATCAGCGAAACCATCGAGCGCTCCCGCATCATCAACGGCCTTACCCTCGACACCCCAGATCCCAAGGTGCCCAACTGGCTGTGGAAGCCCATTGCACCTTACGCATCTCGTCTGCTGTTGTGGGTTGCTATCGGCATGATTCCGGACAAGCTGCGCAACAAGCTTGGCTGGGAGTGGACCAAGAAGGATGAGCGCAAGCTCAAGATCTTCTCCCGTGCCGTCCGTGGAGTCTTCTCCGTCCTCCCGCGTAAGGCACGTATGGTTCCTATCGCTACCCGCGCCTTTGAGAAGGCGGAAGCTGAAGGCGGCTTCCACTACTAAGGCCAATATCCCTTCACTCATAGTTACTGAATACTGACTCCCACGATGACGCCTTGAGGCTTTAAGGTAGATAACAACGTGGAGCATCAGTAGTGAAGGAGCACGAATGACAACCGTGTCCGGTTGGATTGCTATAGCCACATCGATTCCGGTGTGGCTATACTTTTTCGCCCGCATAGGCGCGCTCATTAAGTTCATCCGCTCGGGCGGACCAACCCAACTAGAGCGCACCAATAGCCCTCTAAAACGCCTCGGGCGCGTGCTGGTAGAGGTCTTCGGCCACACCCACTTCAAGGGAAAGCCATTGGTCAATGCCGCTCACTGGGCGGTCATGGTGGGCTTTTTATTCGGCATCCTGGTGTGGTTTGAGGCCTATATCCAAACCTTCGCCCCGGATAAAGGGTGGCCTGGCTTAAGCACCTGGCCGGTGTATCACTTTGTAGAAGAAATACTCGGCATCGGCACGTTGCTGGGCATCTGCTTCCTCATCGGAGTGCGCCTGAAACTAGGCGATACCGAGCGCGGCAGCCGCTTTTTCAACTCCCAAACGGCGGCGGCCCGGTGGGTAGAGGCCATTGTATTCATCGAGGGCCTCAGCATGCTCTTGGTCAAAGCTTCCAAGATCGCGGCCTTTGGTGGCGGTTCCGCAGTCGCGGATTTCTTGACCGTTCACTTAGCTAAGGCACTGCCTGAGTCCCCGGCACTGGTCAGCTTCTTCGCCTTGGTCAAGCTGCTATCCGGGCTCCTCTTCATCTTCTTTATTGCCCGCAATTTCCAGTGGGGTGTCATGTGGCACCGCTTCATGGCGTTTTTCAATATCTTTTTCCAGCGCAATACCTCTGGGGATAAGGCGCTTAAATCCCTGCCCACCCCGGACTTGGAAGAAGACATCACCCCTGGCAGCTGGAAGTTGCTGCTGGATTCAACCGCGTGCACTGAATGCGGCCGCTGCCAAGAGCTGTGCCCGGCTTGGAATACCGATAAGCCGCTCAGCCCCAAAAAGGTCATGATGGACTTGCGCCAAGGTGCGCTAGATAATTACAGCCCGCACGAGGGCCTCGATGTGCTCTCGATGGCTGGTGTCATCGACGATGACGTCCTGTGGTCCTGCACCAACTGCGGGGCCTGCGTGGATCAATGCCCCACTGATATCGAGCACATCGACCATATTGCAGACCTGCGCCGCTTCAAGGTCTTGGCGGAATCCGATTTCCCCTCAGAGCTCACCGGCCTATTTAAGAACATGGAAACCAAGGGCAACCCCTGGGGCCGCAATAATTCCGAGCGCCGCGCTTGGATTGATGAGGCGCGTGCCGATGGCATCGAGGTACCCATCATTGGCGAGGACGCCGCGGATTTCTCCGATATGGAATACCTCCTCTGGGTCGGCTGCGCCGGTGCCTATGATGACAATGGTCGCCGCACCACCCGCGCCGTCGTGGATCTTCTCCACACCGCCGGCGTGAAATTCGGTGTGCTTTCTACCGGCGAGACCTGCACCGGCGATCCCGCTCGCCGCGCCGGCAATGAGTTCTTGTTCCAAATGATGGCGCAACAAAACGTGGAAACCCTCAACAACGCTTTTGAGGGCGTGCCGGAAGGCCAGCGGAAAATCATCACGACCTGCCCGCACTGCTTTAATACCATCCGCAATGAGTACCCGGACTTCGACGGGCATTTCGATGTCTTCCACCACACGCAGCTACTCAACCGACTAGTACGCGAGAAGCTGCTGCAGCCGGTTCCGCGCACCCCAGAAAACCGCAAGCCCATCACCTATCACGATCCGTGCTTCTTGGGCCGGCACAATAAGGTCTTCGATCCCCCGCGCGAGCTTCTCGAGGCCACCGGCGTAGAACTGCGCGAGATGGACAAGTCCCGCAATGAGGCCTTTTGCTGCGGCGCCGGCGGCGCGCGCATGTTCATGGAAGAAAAGTTGGGTTCTCGCATCAATGAGTTCCGCACGGAGCAGGCACTAGAGACCGGCGCCGAGGAAATCGCCACTGGCTGCCCATTCTGCAATGTCATGATGACCGGCGGCGTGAAGTCTTTGGCCGCCGAGTCCACCCCCACCACCCAGGTCAACGACGTGGCCACCATGCTGCGCAATTCCATTTCCCTGGATGACAAGGGCACCCTTCCAGAGCCTCTCCCCAAGGCGTTCTTGGCCACCCCAGTGCGCCACCGTGCGGCCTCAGCTACCACCACCGCTGAATCCCCCAAGGCACCCACGCCTGCCGATGCCCCCTCCTCCAGCAATACCCCCACCGCTGCCACTCCACCTGCTACACCCTCCGCGCCTTCTGCTCCTTCGGCATCGGCAGCTCCAGCCGCGCCTTCGGCACCGGCGGCCCCCAAGGCTCCTTCGGCACCGGCGGCCCCCAAGGCTCCTTCGGCACCCAACGCACCCAGCTCACCGAGCGCGCCGCAATCCACTAATGCACCGTCGGCGCCTACTCCACCTTCTGCACCGAGTGCCCCCTCCGCGCCCAGCGCGCCAGCCCCACCGGGTGCTCCCACGCCGCCAAAGGCTCCTAAGGCCCCTGCGGCTCCGGGTTCTTCTTCGGCACCTAGCGTCCCGGCGGCGCCGAAGGCTCCGGCAGCACCAAGTGCCCCGGCAGCTCCAGGTGCCCCGACTCCGCCGGCTGCTCCAAATGCGAAAGCMCCCGCGGCACCCCAACCGCCTAGGGCCCCGCAGCCACCCGCTGCATCGCAAGCACCAGCTGCGCCGGAACCACCTGCAGCTCCACAACCGCCAAAGGATCCGCAAGCTGCCAAGGCACCACAGGCTCCGGCAGCGCCAAAGCCMCCGCAGGCTGACAAAAAMCCCGAGGCAGCKGCGCCGCCASCCCCGCCGGCTCCACCGGCATCGTCCGCGCCGTCCGCGCCATCCACYCCGCCTGCACCACCGGCGCCATCGGCAAGCGCAGAGCCTCCCAAGGCCCCCAAGCCACCGGAACCGCCGAAGCCACCCACGCCGCCGAAGGACACGAATACCGAGTAGGCATGTGCAGGGATGAGTGCGTACGCTGTGATCCATGCATTTAGATGTGGGATGGGCTGCGGATACTGTTGTTCTCGCAGCGGGTGCGACGGAAAACACCACTAGCCTCGTTTCCTTTGCCTGGATCATGTTAGCGGCGCTGTTGGCGCCCATAGTGTCGTTCATGTTGGGCAACCGGCTGCCGGCCGTTGCCCTTTTGATCATCTTTGGCATGGTCATCGGCCCATCGCTTTTGGATGTCGCGCATGAGGATGCCGGCATCAGCATGCTGAAAGAGCTGGGCGTTGGTGCGCTCTTCTTGCTCGCCGGTTTTGAAATCGAGATTTCTACGCTCAAGACCAAAGAGGCGGGAACCGCGCTGTCCACCTGGCTTATCTGCCTCGTGGCTTGCGGCATCGGTGCGTACTTCTTGGTCGATAACGTCCCAGGTGCCATCGTGGTGGCGCTGGCGCTGACGTCCACGGCACTGGGAACGCTGCAACCCATGTTGAAGCAGGACCGTGTGCTCGAGACCAAAGTGGGCAAATCGGTCATGATTCACGGCGCTATTGGTGAGGTCGCCCCCATTACCGCGATGGCGCTGCTGCTGAGCACGCGCTCCACGTGGACCACGCTGCTAATTATGCTTGCGTTCATCGGCATCTCCGTGGCCGTCGCCATCATGCCGGCGGCCATTGCCACGACGATTCCGTGGGTTAAAGCGGCGTTTATCTCCGGTGCGGGGTCTACCAACCAGACCATTCTGCGCCTTATCATCCTGATCCTTGCCACCCTCATGGCCGTCACGGCGGTCTTTGAGCTCGACATCGTGCTGGGCGCCTTCGCCGCCGGCATCATCTTGAACCGCATCATTCCGGATGAATTCCATCGACGGCTAGAACACCGCCTCGATGTGGTCTTTCACTCCATGCTCATCCCGGTCTTCTTCGTGGTCTCCGGCATGACGATTAACTGGGATACCATCGCTAATAACCCGGGGAAGGTACTGGGCATCCCGGCGCTTATTCTCGTCACCCGCGGCCTGCCGGTATTCCTGCGCGAAAATGTGGGCCACACCGGCTCCGAAATTGAAACGGTGCGCGAACGCCTCCAGGTCAGCCTGTACACGGCGACCGGCCTGCCGATCATCGTAGCCGTGACGTCGCTGGCCGTTAATTCGGAATTGATGAAGCAAGAAACCGCATCCATCTTCGTCGCCGGTGGCGCATTGACCGTTGCCATCTTCCCGTTCTTGGCCAACCTGGTGGGAAGGAAGAACTCCAAGACGGTTGATGAATCCGATCCAAAGAAAAAATCGGATTCTAACGAGGACGACAAAGAAGATGAGTCGCAAGAGCTCTAGCCTGTGTACCCCGCACTAGAAGCTATGCCCTGCCACCGTGGCAGGGCATATTCTTTTTGAATCAGGTTGTCTATTATGGTGGCTGTGACTAATAGCTACGGATCCTCCCCCTATGACCGGACACTGCGTCTATCTGATTCAGAGCGCAACGATGCCCTGACGGATCTAGCCCGCGCAGTGGGCGAAGGCCGCTTATCTATGACCGAGTTTGAGGAGCGCTCCGATAGCGTCATGCAGGCCGTCACCCACAAGGACTTGGCGCCAATTTTCAGTGATATCCCTGCGACCGGATCGCAAGAGGCAAAAATCTACTCCCAGGGCGATGTGGAGCGCGCCTTTAATGCCGCGAAAAAGCCCCGCATCGCTACCGCGCTGACCAGCTCGGTGGTTCTGCTCGCGGCATCGCCTACTCTTGTCATGCTCAGCGCCACCATGAATAGCCCCTGGTTGCTAGCGGGCGGTGCCGTAGCCGCAGCGCTCATTCCCATCGTGTGGATCCTCTTGTACGTGGCCAAGGTGGGCCCGCAATCGTGGCATGCCCCCTCGGTGCGGCAGATTGAGCGCCAACAACAGCGCGAAATCCGTGCACTGACGGCACACGAGCGGGCGCACCAAAAAGAATTAGAGAAGAAAATGTGGGCCGAGCGCCGCCAGCAGGCCGGTGAAATTACTGGTCAAGCTATGGAAATGGCGAAGAAGCAAATCAGCAAGTGGAATAAAAAATAGCACTGAGTTGCGCTGCAATCCTTCTTAGCGCTGTGAAAGATGGCACAATATGGCCATGACTTCTCCCACACCCCGCATCTTTGACCAGTCCGAAAAATTAAAGGGCATCGCTTACGATATTCGCGGTGAGGTCTCAGCGGAAGCGGAGAGAATGGAGCTGGACGGCCACACCATCCTCAAGCTCAATACCGGCAACCCCGCCGTCTTTGGCTTCGATGCACCCGATGTCATCATGCGCGATATGATCAGCGCCTTGCCCACCTCCCAGGGCTATTCCACCTCTAAAGGCATTACCTCGGCCCGGAGGTCCATCGTCACGCGCTATGAGCTCGAGGACTTCCCGCATTTTGATATCAACGATGTCTTCTTGGGCAATGGCGTATCAGAACTTATCACCATGACCACCCAGGCGCTGCTCAATAATGGCGATGAGATCCTTATCCCGGCGCCCGATTACCCACTGTGGACGGCGGCAACCTCGCTGGCCGGTGGCACCCCGGTGCACTACCTGTGCGATGAGGAAGACGAGTGGAACCCGTCCATCGAGGATATTAGGTCCAAGGTCACCGAAAAGACCAAGGCCATTGTGGTCATCAACCCCAATAACCCAACGGGTGCGGTGTATTCGCGCGAGGTCCTGCAGCAGATCGTGGACATCGCCAGGGAGCACAACCTGCTGATTTTGGCCGATGAGATTTATGACCGCATCCTTTATGACGATGCGAAGCATATCTCCATCGCCTCGCTGGCCCCCGATCTTTTGACCTTTACCTTTAATGGCCTATCCAAGGCCTACCGCGTCTGTGGTTACCGCGCAGGCTGGATGGTTATTACGGGCCCGAAGCATAATGCGCACGGGCTTATCGAGGGCCTCGAATTGCTGGCAGGTACCCGCCTGTGCCCGAATGTCCCCGCCCAACACGCCATCCAGGTGGCGCTGGGCGGGCGCCAATCCATCTACGAGCTCACCGGGGCTGGGGGACGATTGCTGCGCCAGCGCGATATCGCCTACGACAAGATCAATGAGATTCCGGGTGTTTCCGCGGTAAAGCCCAAGGGCGCGCTGTACCTCTTCCCGCGCCTGGATCCCAATGTCTATGAGATTCACGATGATTCCAAACTCATGTTGGACATCCTCAAGGCGGAAAAGATCCTCATGGTCCAAGGCACCGGCTTCAACTGGCCGCACCCGGATCACTTCCGCGTGGTCACGCTGCCTTGGGCCTCCCAATTAGAAAACGCCATCGAACGCTTGGGCAATTTCTTAGTAAGCTACCGCCAATAGCACCCCAGCAGACGATTGGTAATTGCAGTAATAATCGTTGACAATACATCGTATGGGACGACATTCCTCGGTTTCTAATTCGACGACGGGCGCCGCTTCGCGGCATCGGCAAGCGCAGGGTCGATCGGAGTCCAGCGGGCACGCGCAGGGCCGGTCGAGGTTACAACGCCTAAAGCCACGTCAGTTGGCGCACTCGGTATCCGGTCACCCGTGGCGCATTGGGCTAGTAACCGCCATCGGTGCGGCCCTTATCGCCATGCTGGTCGGCCTCGTCCTGCTCTGGCCCACTAGTGCTGCCTCTGAGCATACCTCGGAGGAGTTCGAGTCCACCTACGCGTTGAACCACCCGCAGGTGGAAGGCACCGTGGAGAAGACCGATCATTCGGCGTGCCAATCGGAGCAGACCGGCTTGGCCTTTGATACCCCGCCGCTTATTCCGGAAAAGGAAGAAGTGGACTGTGACCGGGCGCTGGTGAAGATCACCTCCGGCGAGGACGAGGGAAAGATGACCCAATTGGTCACCTACGGCAACGCGGGCGACCCAGAATTGCAGCCGGGCGATGACATCGTGCTATCCAAGGCCACCGATCCTGCCGGGGCAGTATCGTATGCCTTTGCCGATTATCAGCGCAGCCATAGCCTCCTGCTCTGGGGAGTGGTCATCGCGATCGTCATCATTGCTTTCGCGGCGTGGCATGGGGTGCGCGCGATCATCGGCTTGGGGTTGAGCCTTGGTATCGTCTTCAGCTTCCTCATCCCAGCGCTCATTGCGGGCACCAATCCCCTGTGGGTGGCCCTCGCCGCCTGTACCGCCATCATTCTCCTTGCCGTGCCGCTTGTCCACGGCGTGAATTGGAAATCCGCTTCTGCGGTCGGCGGTTCACTGACGGCGCTCGCCATCGCCGCGTTTTTGGCTTGGGCGGCCATCGATAGTTCGCAGCTGCAAGGCTTTAGCTCCGAAGATAACCTCAAGCTGCTGCTATATATGCCCAATGTCTCCATCCTGGGCGTGCTGCTGTGCGGTTTCGTCGTGGGTGCGTTGGGCAGCCTTGCCGATGTCGCCATCGCCCAAGCCTCCACCATCACCGAGCTGCATGAATCCGACCCCGCTGCCACACCGCTAGAGCTTTTCTTATCCGCCATGAGGGTCGGCCGCGACCACATTGCCTCGATGGTCTATACCCTCATTTTGACCTATACCGGCGCCGCATTACCCCTGCTCCTGCTCATCACCGCCGCTGAACGCCCCGCGGGGCAAATACTTAGCAGCGATCTCGTCGCCACCGAACTCCTGCGCTCCGGCGTCGGCGCCATGGCACTGACCCTCGCAGTCCCAATTACCACGCTGATTGCCGCGTTTACGGTCCCGTCACGCCGCCGTTAAAGCGTGCGCCCCAGCGCCTGTATCTTCCAGCCGGCGTTGGACCAGGCCGCAACGTCCAGCACATTGCGGCCATCGATAATGCGCTTATTATCTACCAGCTCGCCGGCCTCGTTCGGGTCCAGTTCCTTAAACTGCTCCCACTCGGTAGCCAGGATGACAAGTTCCGCCTCCCGCAAGGCGGTTTCCGTGTCGGCGGCATAGTCCAAGGKGGGAAAAACCTTCTTGGCKTTTYCCATSCCCTCKGGGTCATAGRCGGTGMCCGCCGCACCCGCCAAGGACAAGGATCCAGCCACCGAGAGCGCCGGCGAATCCCGCACATCATCCGAGTTCGGCTTAAAGGCACAGCCCAGCACGGTGACGCGGTGGCCCAATAGCGAGCCATTGAAGGCTTCTTTAGACATATCCACCATGCGGTCGCGCCGGCGCATATTAATCGCATCCACCTCGCGCAGGAAGGTCAGCGCTTGATCAGCGCCGAGCTCACCGGCGCGCGCCATAAAGGCGCGGATATCCTTGGGCAGGCATCCACCGCCAAAGCCCAGGCCCGCGCCGAGAAACTTGCGACCAATGCGCTTGTCTATGCCAATGGCATCCGCCAACGCCACCACGTCCGCCCCCGCGATCTCACAAATCTCGGAAACTGCATTGATGAAAGAAATCTTGGTCGCCAAAAAAGCGTTGGCGGATACTTTTACCAGCTCCGCGGTCTGCAGATCGGTCGCGATGAAGGGCGTGTCCTGCGCTAGCGGCTGCGCGTAGATCTCGCGGGCAAGCTCTTCCGCGCGGGATTCTGATTCGCGGGTGCCAATGACAATGCGGTCCGGGGTAATGGTGTCGTGCACCGCATAACCTTCGCGCAAAAATTCTGGATTCCACGCGATTTCCATGCGAGTTCCCTCGGGCGCTAAACCGTCCGCAAGTTCTTGGAGTTCCGCCGCCGTACCTACCGGAACGGTGGATTTGCCAAAGATGACGTGCTCCCCGCGCAGCTTGGGCACCAAGTCCGTGATAACGGCCTTAACGTAGGTCATATCCGCTGCATAAGAACCGCGGCGCTGCGGGGTTCCCACGCCGAGAAAGTGCACGTTGGCAAACTGCGCGGCCTCGTCATAATCCGTGCTAAACCCTAAGCGCCCAGCATCAATATTGCGCTCGAGCACCTCCGGCAGCCCCGGCTCAAAAAAGGGAACCTTGCCCGATTGCAAGACGGAGATTTTATCCTCGTCTACATCGACGCCTAATACTTCATGCCCCAATTCCGCCATGCAGGCGGCGTGGGTAGCACCCAGGTAACCGGTGCCAATAACAGTCATCCGCATAAAACCTCATCCTAGAGATTTTATGTAAATACCAGATTAATCCCTGCGGAAGTTCAGGTAAGACTTTGATGGCGTTGGGCCGCGCTGACCTTGATATTTCGATCCCAAGGCACCCGTGCCATAGGGGCTTTCCGCCGGCGAGGTCATCTTAAAGATGGCCAGCTGGCCCACTTTCATCCCCGGCCATAGCGCAATGGGCAGGTTCGCGGTATTGGAAAGCTCCAGGGTGATATGCCCGGAAAAGCCGGGATCGATAAAGCCCGCGGTGGAGTGGGTTAAAAGGCCCAGCCGTCCCAGCGAGGATTTACCCTCCAAACGCCCGGCAAGGTCAGCCGGGAGGGTGAATTTCTCCAACGTGGCACCAAGAACAAACTCGCCGGGGTGAAGAATAAAGGATTGATCCTCTTCTACTTCCACCAAGGTGGTAAGCTCCGGCATCTCCTCTTTGGGGTCAATGTGCGTATAGCGGGAGTTATTGAATACGCGGAAGTACTTATCCAAGCGCACGTCAACGGAAGAAGGCTGGATAAGCTCACTATCAAAGGGCTCGATGCCCAGCTCTCCGGAATCAATGGCGGAACGAATATCACGATCTGAAAGAAGCACGGACCCGATTCTACTCAATCGCCTACCCAAGGTGTATAGTAGGGAAAGCGCATTTAGCGCAGCGCCGACGTAGTTTAATGGTAGAACTGCAGCTTCCCAAGCTGCTGGCGCGGGTTCGATTCCCGTCGTCGGCTCCACTGTCATGAGTCGCGACATGCTTGACGGGTGAGTCGCGACATCGTTGACAAACCGGCATCTCAGTTTCTTTTTGTTCTGGGATGCCGGTTTTGTTGTTATTTGGGGTCTAGGGGTGGGTCTCCTTGTTTCCAGTAGGGCTTTTGGTAGTTGCGGCTGGTGTCGATGTAGTGTTCGGTGATGACTTCGCCGGTTTCGGCTAGTGATGTGATGACGTGGTTGTCGGCGATGACCATGAGGATTTTCTTTCTCTTCCATTTGCGGCCGATGCCTAGGTGGAAGAGTTTGCCGGCGTAGCGCACGGTGGTTTTGCCGTTGTCCCAGACGACGTCGTTTCTTGTGCGCCATTCTTGTGTCGGGTTGTGGGCTGGGTTGGCTTTGGTGCCGGTGGTGTAGGCCTGGTGTGGGGTGCGTCGGCCTAGGGCTTTGTGGGGGCGTGTGGTGTTGTAGTAGTCGCGGAATTCATTGAGGAGTGTCTGCAGTTCAGCGACGGCTTTAGCGGGTGGTCGGGCGTTGATCGATTTTTGAGTGTTTGGTGGAAGCGCTCGATTTTTCCTTGAGTTTGGGGATGGCCTGGACGACCATTTTTCTGTTGGATGCGGTGGTGGTTGAGGGTTTTCTCGAATGCGTTGCGGCCTCCTTTTCGACCTGTGAGTCGTGCCGTAAAGACCAGTCCGTTGTCGGTGAGTGTGGATGCGGGTGGCCCGTAGGTGTCGATGAGGTGTTGGAGCGTTTCTGCGACTGCAGTGCCTGTAAACGCGTGCTGTGAAGTGTCCCAGGTTTTGTTCCGTTTGAGTAGATGGGAAAATCTGGAACATGCCAAGAAAATTTGACCAGGATGCCAAGGACCGCGTCGTTCGCTTGGTGGAGGATCGCATCCTGGCAGAAAACATGTCGAAGCAGGCTGCGTGCCAGGCAGTAGCTCCAAAGTTGGGGGTTTCATGGCACACGGCTCGTCAATGGACCCAGCAAGCCCGCCGTTCGGGAAACATCCCAGAACCTGTGTGTGAAGATTTGGCCGCCGAAAACGCGAGGCTGCGCCGTGAAAATCACCAGCTACGCGACACTAATGAGCTGCTGAAGGCTGCCTCAGCTTTTTCGCCTCATGACTCGACCCGAAACGTCGGAAATGATCCGGTTCATCGATGAATACCGGAATTATTTCTCTGTCGAGTTCATTTGTAAGACGTTGAAAAATAACCGGGCTGGTGGGTTTATCACCCCGCGTGGTTATCGCCAGTCCAAAGCCCGAGGGGTTAAGTGCTCGTCGCCTTCGTGATGCTGTTCTAGTTGAACGCATTAGTGCTGTTCATCGGGATAATTACGGTGCTTACGGTGTGCGGAAAATGTGGCATGCGCTTCGCCGTGAAGGAATCGATATCGGGCGTGAACAAACCGCCCGACTGATGCGCCTGGCCGGTGTTTCTGGCAAAGGCACAGGCGGATCACCAATCACAACCCGAAAAGCTAACGTGCCTGATCTGCGCCCGGACTTGGTTGAGCGTGAGTTCAAAGCTCAGGGCCCGAACAAGCTGTGGGTGGCCGACATTACGTATGTGCGCACGAAGAAAGGCTTTGTCTACGCCGCGTTTGTCACCGACGTCTACTCCCGACGGATCGTCGGGTGGGCGTTATCAGATTCGATGCGGACCGAAGCACTGCCACTGCAAGCTCTTAACCAGGCGATCGTGTGTGCTGAGGAAACAACAGGTCTCATTCACCATTCGGATCACGGCTCACAGTATGTCAGCGTGGTCTACAACGAGCGACTTGCCCAGCACGGCATTATCGCTTCCACCGGGACTGTTGGTGATTCCTATGACAATGCTCTGGCTGAAAACGTTAATGGTTCCTACAAGAACGAGTTGATTCATACCCGCAGGTGGGATGATGTTGTCGAGGTAGAAATCGCGACGTTCGAGTGGGTGTCATGGTGGAACGAGAMAAGGCYCCACMAAAGCTTGGGATMCCGAMCCCCGGKSGAGGTMRAAACCGAKTTTKGRAAGCARAMCCCGCCACAGGCAATAATAGAAATCAAGGCAAATGCCTAGGAACAAAACCCGGGGCACTTCAGGCCGCTCAGAACGACCACGGCACCTTATGGGGAGAACACGACCTCACCTACAGCCTCCATTAACTAGCGCAAGCCCCTTGATAGCCTGGGAGCACTGCCCCCTCTAGAACGACCCTCGACCACGGGAAAGCTCCGGTTTTGGACGCAATGTGGATATCTTCGACCGTACTCGCCGCTGGGCCTTTAGGGCGAACAAACGCAATTGGACAGACGGCATCAACGTCTGGGTTGAAGTTGTCCACGCACACGCCATCGCCGCCAACCTCAACCTAGAAAAAGAACACCGCGACCCCCTCCCCGAAAAAGAAATCCACCGCCTCGCCCCCAGCATCGCCCACTGGGTATGGACACGATTCAATCCCGAACAATTGTCCGCCATCCGAGCAGCACGCGGAAAATCAGGCGAAAAACGGTCCCAACAACGCAACGAAACAGCAAGTGAGGTACCGAATGGTCAAGCCAGATGCACCCCGAAGGCTAGGCGTACGATCTCCAAGGCTCACCGCACGTGAAGCTGCCCTAAAAATCGGTCGTCCTCCCCACACCATTCGCCGCTAGACATCGGAACTTCGTAAGGCGTTTATCGGACGTGCGCACGAAAAACGCGATAAAATCCGGGTGCTCCACAACCAAGGGCTATCTATGCGTGCGATCGCTAAAGGAGTCGGCTGCTCTGTCGGGACCGTGCATCGTTATGTGCACATGAAAGACCAGGCGCGTGCATGATCCACATCCTGGCCTCCGTCTATGCAATAGGCACGTGCAGCTCACCTTGCTAAGCAAGCATGACTCACTACCTAAGCACCTAGGTTTTCAGTAGAGACACCCTCCGCGCATGTCACGCCCGCAGAAATGTAACAAATTAGAAACAATCCTATGAAAACTATTGAACTTAATGTAAAATGTAAAGACATTTTACTTTCTAAATATACGAAGGACATTTCATGAAAAAAGTTGTTCATTAATTCTCTCTAGCATGCTTGCAATTTCCTCAATTATCTCTCCCCCTGCAATTACAGAAGAGCAAGAGGTGGAAAGCTTGGATAACCCTATCGATGGGTCTATCGAGCGGGAGTATAGGAACGTGTTTCTTCAGAATGGAATCACCGACAAGTCAATTCAAGATCGCCTAATTGGGAAAATTGAGAATGGTGAATTAATTGACGCAGATAATCCAGAATCGGAACCTATACGCAGTGAAGAAACTGAGGAGTACGGTCGAGTAACGAAGAAGAATATATACCAGGATGGTTCCGTTAGTACGGTAGAAATGGGACCTAGTAGGTACGCTACTAGAGGAACCGGGATTTCCAATTGCCGAAGCTACGATCATTTGAACTGGGTTCGACACGATAACTGCCGAGTTGTGTACAACGGCATCGCTTTCTCGTACTCATTCTATGCAGATTATTCAACGGCAAAGAGTGGGAAAGTAAACGCTACGATTAGGAATATGCATAGCCCGATAATTCATAGAGCCATTGGCCACACTACAAGTTCGCCCTCCCTTGAAATAACCCAACAATGGCAGAACCGAAATATATCTCCAGCCTCAGCTAGAATGTCTTTCCAGGCAACTGCAGTGAAGGTTTTATGGACAACGACGCTATCTCTAACCCTTGAGGTTTCCGGAGGCCGCGCTCAAGCGTTATCTTGATGCAACTATGATGGTATATGATATTATATTTTCTATATTTGCCGTAGCATTACTAGTGGCCTTGACACTATTCCTGATAAAAGCGGTGTCCTTTATAAAAGGGGTACGGCAAGACATAAAAGACATAAAAGGAGAAGTTACTGGCAAGGGGAATTCTTCCAATAAATTCCAGGATTTAGATATTGAGTGATAACTGTATTTCACAGGTAATATAGTTACCGCTCCTAGTGGTGAACGTTCAAGACCTGCACCACTGTTGAGTCGGAGTTTTAGGTGTTGAACTTTACTGTCTGCGTGCTAGTGCTCGCGTCACCTTTTCTCCTGCCCTCATGCATACCGGGAATCAGCCGACGATTAAAGGCAGGAGTCTCCGATGTGCTGACTCCAGACGGTGTGGTGCTTCACGCTTCGTTGTCTTTCGCCCAATTTACTAGCTCTCTGGTGCGATTTTAGCCCCCTCCGGCCACCAACCGCTGCCCACACAGTGTCGAGCAGTCCTTTAGCTTCGTAGATCGCATCCAAGTGCCCACCAAACAGGGGTCAAGCACGATAGAGAGTTATAATGATACTTCTCCACCCGGTGACAGGTTCTATTGAATAATGCAGTTTGACGATTCTTTTCCGCTTTCGCTCATCCAGATTAATCGAGTACGACTAGGAAAAGTTGAGGGAAAATCATCTTCGGCATCTAGCTCTAGCTTTGCAGCAATTTGCATTACTGGGTCTTTTTTATCATCTTCCTCTTTTTCTGGTACCTCAACGATGGTCGTGAAAATGAAAACGGAGTAATTTTCTTTCTCTGAGTCCGACAACTCTTCTCCAAATCCGACAATTTCATCAATAAGGAGACTAAATATCGGCTCGGTCTGGCCTAAGAGGTAAGCTTGTTCGGATGCTAAAAGAACCTTATGAGACTGTCTTACACGTTCTACTGCTTCCTGATATTTCTCTTTCGCTTTGGGCAGAGATTCGAATGGACAGACGAATTTCGTTATATAGCACCAAATGTGGACGCTTGGATTTAAACTTTTATTTAGCATATATTTCTATATTATCTTGGAGTCCAGTTAGTGCTATAAGCACCGTTTTGCCTGTATTGGCCAATTGTCTTACAGTGTCTCTTAGCATGATTGTCACCGAATCTGGAAACGAAGTTATTTGCTTCTTTTTCAGCCTTTTCTGGATCATTTTTATGGTTTCCGATGACGAAACCAACAACTGGGTTACCTGTTGTATTCTGATGGACTTGGCACTTCACCGTATACATCCCTCTATTATTCTTAGTCCGTGGGTCGTCTGGACCCAGCCCATATGCTAGGGGAGCTAAACAACTCAGTGCGACTAGAATGGATAAGATTCCAGCGTGATTTTTACAACTCTTTTCATAGTTCAGCAGCCCTCAGTTAGCAAAGGAAAACGCCATCGATTCGGCCTGTGGCAACGCCAATATTAGTACGTGTCCCTGGTTGAATTGATTTGCATTGAGTGTCGAGCCCGAAGGCTAGCACCACTTTTACTCGTTGTGGGTCGCTTCCTCCACAATTGTTATAAACTTGGACGAATCCCTTTTCTGCTCGCGCTACAATGCAATTTGGTGCTGGAACAGCAGCCATAGTTGTTAGGGTAGCTTCGGTACTGCGAACTTCGGACCCTGCGAAGAGAACTTCGGCAACTTCACCTTTGGCAAATCTTGCGCTTTGACCCGGTTCTAGTTCGGCAACTTTTAATTGGTTGGTTGATAGATTGAAAGTGGGCGTTTCGGTAGCAGTTGCAGTCGCAGTGGTAGCTGTAGAAGTAGCAATGAAGCCCGCGGTGATTATCGCTACTTTCCTAAGAAATAAAGACATTATTCTCCAACCCTGATAGCTTACTTTTCCAGAAACTTATTCGATCGCCTGAGAGCCGTCAAGAGGTTGTTCAGATTTAAATCTTAGCCAACCATTATTAGGGGCGTGCGCATTCCAAGAGTGCTGATGCATTACTGAGGTTGAGTCGTTGCTGCCATTCTGCATAAGACCAGGTTGCTGAAGCGTAAACGGACCGCCTCAGCGTAAAGTTTCTCAGGTATCGTTCCGTTTCAGTAGATGGGGAAATCTGGAACATGCCAAGGAAATTTGATCAGGATGCCAAGGAACGTCCGGTCCGTCTCGTGGAAGATCGCATCTCGGCGGAAAATACGTCGATGCACCCCGCGTGCCAGGCAGCAGCCCCAAAGTTGGGGTTTCATGGCATACGGCCCGTCTTTGGACTTAACCCTGCCCGCAGTGCCGGGGACATACCAGAGTCCAAACCTGAAGATTTGGCTGCCGAAAACGCAATGCTAGACCGTGTAAATCACCAGCTACACGAAACTAATGAACTTCTGAAGGCTGCCCGAGTTTTTCGCGTCATAACTCGACCCAAAATGTGGGAAATGATCCGATTCATCGATAACTATCGAGATCTTTTCCTAGTCGAATGCATGTGCACCGGCGTTATAAAATAACCGGGCTGGTCAATCGTTTTTATTGTCTCGCATGATTATCGCCAATCCACAGGCCACAACCCGAGGACTTTAGCGATCCTTACCGTCGCGACTGCGTGCAAGTTGAACACAGGAGTACTCTTCACCGTGATAACGACGGCCTCTTTGGCGCCGGCTAACATCCTAATCAAACCCCGAACTTCATACCGAGCCGGAGGCATAAACGTCTACACCACTACACGGGACTTGACCGTCCATATTAACGCAGTGCCCACGGTGGCACCGGTGAAAGATGAGCATGATGTGGTTGTCCCCCACGAAAAACATGACCTTCAACCCCCTGCGAGGCAAGACGGATGACTAACGAGTCTGGCTCCCGCAGCATGGCACTACACCCGCTGCGGGAGCCTTTGTCGTACTCACGCTGGGTTGTGCGCGCTGCATGGCCGCCGAGATTGGGCCAGCGGCAACGCACTTTGCTTACTGGCTAACCACACCGCACGATGGGTTGTGGATCGTAGACCGTGGTCTTGGTCTCGCGGGAAAGCTCCTTGCCGCTGAGATCCTTGATGATGCGGGTATCGGACGTCGTAAAGCCCGGGGCACCGGATGATGGCGAACAGTCGCTGCCTGGCACGGACCTCGGTTGTGGCTCGGTCTTGGCCCAACGGCCGTTATTGATGGATTCCACCTCTACCGTCTTGGTGCCTTTCAAGCGGACGGTGATCTCACCGCCGCCAAAATTAGTCTCGATCTGCACTGGGGTATTGAAAGTATTGGTAAATTGCAGGTCAATGGCGCCCTCGTACACGGTAGCCTCGCGGCCGGCCGGGTAGCGGGAAATGTAGTACGAGTGCGGGGTGTGCGCGGTATCCTGCATGCCCGCGAAGTACGCGGCGTTATACAGCGTGGTGGCGAACTGGGAGATGCCACCGCCCACGGCGGTACCGGAATGGCCGTCGATGATGATGCCGGATTCCACATAGCCCTGCGCGGTGCCGCGGGGGCCGGTATAGCCGTTGAGGGAGAAGGTCTCACCTGGGTTCACCACGGCACCGTTGACCTCTTGGGCCACCAGCTGAATATTGCGCCCGGAGGCAGAAGAGAATCCACCGGTGGAGAACTCGCCCACGGTATCGTTAAACGTCGCGTTTTCGGCGTCCTCGGTGGTGAACTCGGCTGGGTCTGGCTTGTAGGTTGCGTCCCACTCGCGGTCATCGCCAGTCACACGCTTATCAAAGCCCTCCATGGTCGGCTTCCAGTCAATAATCTCGCCGTCCTGGGAGGGCGTGACCTGCTTGGAGCCACCAGCGAATTTCACTTTGGCGTTCACGCCAGGCACATCGGCGCCATCGGTGCGCTCTTGCAGCAATTGCTGCGCGCGGTTGCTATCAACCACTAGGTGCAGCCGACCATCCTTTTTCTCAATGCTGGTGAACTGGGAAATCTCCGGCTTATTCAGCGTTGCGGTGACGTTATTTTTCGCCTTCAAGGTCAGCGGATTATCCAGGGCCTTGGCGGCGTCACCGGTACGCATCTTTTCAATGGCCTCGTCATTAATGGCCGGCTCAATTTCTTCCGGCTCCACCTGCACGCCAGCCTTATCGAGCCAATTCGCTGCCACCGCATCGTGCAATTCGGTGCCTTCTACGGTCTGCCCCAACGTGGGATCGGTGACCTTGAGCTGACCATCATTAAGCTCCAGCATGCCATCGACCGGATCGGTAGAAAGCTCGTCTTTGACGCGGTCAAGGGTGGGCTGCAGCTTGCCATCATCCACATCGGTTTCAACCGGGATGTCTTCTGTAGAGCGAAAGAAACTAACCAACCGGGTAATGGGGTTGAGGGAAGGCTCCTCGATGCCATCGACGGCGGCCTGGTTATCCAGCGCCAGGCCGGATTCGGCAGGGGTAAATTCGGACTGCAGATCTCCTGCGGTCACGGTCACGGGCTGGGTCTCAACGCCCTTGAGCTCGTCCTCGAGCTTGGCCACGGCGGCGGTGCGCTCCATGGCGGAGATATCCACGCCGCCGACGGAGACGCTGCGCGGGATCTTGTCCTGGTTTGCTATGACATCCCAGGCATAAGCGATGCCCGCAATGAGGACGAAGCCAACGATCACGCCAAGCGTGATAAGCCAGCCCTTTGCACCGTTTTTTCCTTCTGCCTTCTTCACGCCTTAAAGGTTAACGGGTAAAGGGGCGTTTTTCCTAGTCGCTGTCCCCATCGTGTACGTGGCGGGCGGCATCGCCGAGGCGCTCAGGGGCCAGCCTGCCCTCATCCACGGCGCCCACGACGGCATCGATCACCGCATTAATATCGGCCTCGGTGGACCACAGGGGCATGTCGGCGCCGGCGGCGAGGGAGGTAATCACGGCATCGGCAAGCGGCAGCGAATCCGAAATCGCCGCCATGCCGCCAATGTCATCGGTATAGATGGTGCCGTCATACTGTAAGGTCTCGCGGGCAAGGCCGTAAGCTTCCGGCAGGATGGAGGCAGGAGTCTGGCCATCGCCCAGGCCCGGGACCGCGAGGTGGCCCATCATCAGCGCCGCATTCGGTGCTGCGGACATGGCATTCCGAAAGGGAATGAACTCATGGTTCTCAAGCTCTTCTAGCGGCGGGGKAATGGCCTCCGCCMGGKGGGKATCGCCCGAGGCACGGCCGTGGCCCGGGRAGTGCTTGAATACGGCCTTAACCCCGGCGGCATCCAGCCCGCGGGCGAAGGCGGCGCCGTATTCGCCGGCCTGCGCGGGGTCGGTGGAAAAGGCGCGGTCGCCCACAACCTCGAGGCCATCGCCATCGACATCGAGCACCGGCGCGAAGTCCACGTTGATGCCGTAGTCCATGAGCCGCTTGCCGATGTCCCCCGCCAGCTGTTCCACCGGCTCCGGCGAGTTGTCCGCCGCCATCTGCTGCGCGGAGGGGTATTCGCCCAAGATTTCAGAAAAACGCTGCACGCGCCCGCCCTCAAAATCGATGGCGACCTCGAAATCGCGGCCTAGTTCCGCGCGCAGGGCGTTAATATTGCGGCCCTCTTCTTCTAGCAAACCAGGATCCGCCCAGCTGGGGATGAAGATGCCTCCCACCCCGGCCTCCAGCTTGGCCTTGGCGTCCTCATAGCTGGTTGCCGGCGGCATGAGCACCGAAGCTGCGGTGGCGCGAATATCCTCCGGCGCCGGCGCTGGTGCCGCCTCGGTGGCGGGCGCGAAGGTATCGGGTGATGAGGACGCGGGAGCGGCAGATTCGTGCGACTTGTCCTCGTCCGAGGCGGAATTAGAGCAGGCGCTCAGCACCGCCACGAGGCCCAAACTGACAATGATGCGGGAATATGTCATGCCTTCCAGTGTGCAGGATTCCTCGCGAACTGTCCTAGGCGGTGGGTAGACTAGTGACATGAGTAACGGCAAAACAATGTTAATTGCCTATGATGGCACCGAACGCGCCGACCGCGCCCTGGAGTACGCCGCCCAGCTTTTGCGCCCCTCCACGGTGGAAATCCTCACCGCGTGGGAGCCGGTGGCCCGCCAAACCGCGCGCGCCGTCAGCCGCACAGGCATGCACCAGTCCACCGTGTCCCCCGATAGCGTGGAAGACGATCCGGCTTACGAAGAAGCGCTGAAGATCTGCCGCCAGGGCACCCAATTGGCCGAAAGCCTTGGTTTGGCCGGCCGCGCGCATCTCGTGGAATCCGCCACCACCATCTCTTCGGCCATCGTGGATGCCGCGCACGAGCTCGACGTGGATGTCATCGTCACCGGCACCCGCGCGCTCACCGGCTTTCGCGCCTGGTGGACCAACTCCACGGCGGACCAGATCGTGCGCAACGCGGGCCTGCCCGTCTTTATCGTCCCGCAAGAAAACGACGAAGACGCGGATGACGACGATCCGGAATACTTCTAAGTAGCTGCTAATATCTTTAGCCATGGCTCTGGAATCCGATTCTTTAAACAAGCGCACCCTCGGCCCCGCCGTGGGTAGCGCTGTTGTGGGCATCGCCCTGGGCATTATCACCATCATCGGCATCGCCCAGTTCTCCGGCAGCGATACCGTGCCGGAAGGCAATGCGGTCTCCGCCGATGATGCGGTGCTGGGCGGGCCTGAATACGGTTCCCGCAATTAGATGGGCGCACCGGCGTGCATGACCGGACCGATCAGCTCCCCCGCGGCCCACATAGCGGTTCCTATGTACACCGCTACCGCGCACTAGCCCGCGCCCTGCGCCACCGCTGCGCGCGCCTTGCCCGGCCCTACCCGCTCGGCATTATTGCCTTGGCGCTCATCCTCGCGGTACAACCGTGGGGGCTGACCGCCGCCGATACCAAACACGATCTGGCCGCGAACCCGCGCCACTTCCTGCGCGGCGCGCTCGATGCCTATACCGATATCTTTACCCTGGGGCAGCTGCAGAACCAGGCCTACGGTTACCTCTTCCCGCAAGGCCCCTTTTTTGTTTTAACCGAGCCCCTGCCGGATTGGATAGCCCAACGCCTGTGGTGGCTGCTGGTCTTAAGCGTGGGCTTTAGTGGCTTTTACAAGCTGGCCACCCGGATAGGCCTGCGCGGCCGGTGGATCTGGGTAGCGGCGATGCTCTATGCGCTCTCCCCGCGCTCGCTGTCCACGCTAACGGCCATTTCTTCTGAAACCTGGCCCGTCATGCTCGCCCCGTGGGTCATCCTGCCCTTCCTGCGGGAAAAACYCMCCKGGCGCGATGCTMCCGCCGCCACGATTCCCGTGGCGCTGATGGGCGCGGTCAATGCCACCGCCACGCTCGCGGCGTGCACCCCGGCGCTTGTCATCGTGGTCTACCGCCGCGCCTTCAAGCCCGGCGCGGCCTGGCTGCTTGGCTGCCTGTGCGTATCCGCGTGGTGGATTGGCCCGCTTTTAATCTTGGGCCGCTACGCCCCACCGTTTACGGAATTTATCGAATCCTCCCACGTGACCACCCGGTGGCTGAACCTGCCGGAAATCCTGCGCGGAACAACGAGCTGGTCACCCTTTGCGGATGCCGAGCGCGTCGCCGGCAACGAGCTCGCGACCTCTGCCTTCTTTGTCCTTATCACCATGGCCGTGGCCGCGATAGGCATTTATGGACTGTGCCGGCTGCCCCGCGTGTGGTCCATCATGCTGATTACTGGCGTGGCGATTTTGGGCTGCCAGGCGGCGTGGTACCTCGATGCGCTCGATGGGGTGCTAGCACCCCTGCGCAACCTGCACAAATTCGATCCGTTGGTGCGCATCCCGCTGCTGTTGGGCTTTGCCCGCGCCTGCCAGCGCCTGCCGCTGCCCACTGGCCTGCGCCCCACCAAGAAGCAGACCGTGGGCGCGCTGGTGCTGCTCGTGTGCATCAGCGCCCTCTCCCCAGCCTGGTCGCAGCGGCTGCTGCCCCTAGGCGCCTACGACGAGGTGCCGGACTATTGGCACGAGGCCACGGATTATATCAACGAGCACGCGGAAAATACTCGTACTTTGATCTATCCCGAGGCCTCCTTCGCCCGCCAAGAGTGGGGTTGGACCCGCGATGAGCCGGCGCAGCCGCTTCTTGATGTCCCCTGGGCCGTCCGCGATGCCATTCCCCTCGTCCCACCGGAGGCCATCCGTGGCCTCGACGGGGTGATGGCAGCACTGAAGGAGGATCCGGCCAGCGGCGTGCGCGCCTTGCAGCGCTTGGGCATCGGCGCGGTGATAGTGCGCCACGATCTCTTTGGCGCCGATAATGACACCTTGAGCAGTAAATTTGGCGGTGAGGTGCATACTTTTGGCGAGGTCGATGTGATTATGCTCGAGCAGCATTCCATGGCATTGACCTCAACCGATCCCGTCCGCGTGGCTGGTGGCGGCGAGGCGCTGGCCTTCCTCGATGCCCATAATGGCCCCGCCGCCCGCGAGCTGGTGGACGATGATGCCGATATCGTCACCGATMCCCCCACGCTGGTAGATCGCAATTMCGGCACGCYCCMCGGCGCCGCCYCGGCSCCGYTATCCACAGACGATCCCAGCCACGTGTATAACCGCCTGCGCGACTATCCCTCCGCCGGCCCACTGACCACGGTGGAGACCCACGGCGGCGATGTGGAGGTCTCTTCTTCTGCCGCCGACGCCACCGCCTTTGGCGGCGCCCAACCGGAAAAGTCCGCCACCGCCGCCGTCGATGGGGAAAATTCCACCGCCTGGTGGCCCGCGCCCGGCGACGATGAAGGCTGGATCGAGCTGCGCGGTGACTTCAGCCAACCGCGCCTCAAACTCATGGCCACCAGCTCCACCACGGTCACGGTGCGCTCGGGTGGTGCTGCAGTAGAGGTGGATCTCCAGCCCTTCCGCTCCAAGACGGTGCGCGTGCCCGGCGGGGATTCCCAGGCAATCCGCGTGGAACTATCCCACCGCACCGGCATCGCGGAACTGGAGGTAGAAGGCCACCCCATCGAGCGCGTGGTCACCGTGCCAGATACCTCGCCGGATGTGCACCAATTCTTCTTCCAGCAGATGGTGCACGATACCGGGGTGCTCATCCGCGATGTCACCGTGCCGCGCCGCATGGAGGTCACCGTGGATTCCACCAAGCCGGTACTCATCGATTCCCACCGGTACTCCCCCGGCAGCACCCTAACCCTCGAGCCCGGCGTCCACCGCGTACGTACCACCGGCGCATGGGTGTCCATGACGGAAAAGGGCTGGTCCCCGCCAGACGATTATCGCCTCACCGATTTTTCCATCGCTGCTGCAGAAGAGGAGCGCCTGCTCATTACCGGGCGCGCCTTCAATAAGGGCCTGCGCGGATTTATCGGCGATACCGAGCTCACCCCATACGAGATCGATGCCGCCACCCAGGCGTTTATCGTCCCCGCGGGCACCACTGGGGAATTCCGCATGACCTTTAAGGCGCAGCCTGCCTACCGCGCCGCCCTGCTCTTTGGCGGCGCACTCGGCCTGGCCACGCTGGGGTTCTGCCTGCTTTTCGCCGCGCGCCGCAGCCCGCAGCCCACCTGGCACCCGGATCCTGGCGGCATGGCCTCTGCGATGTACTCGCTAGCCTGCCTGGCACTGGTGGGCTGGCCGGCAGTACTTGCGGGCATGGCCGCCTGGCTCATCGTGCGCTGGACCACCATTCCGCGGGCTTATTTTGCCAGCGGCGTGGTAGCGGCGGCCGGGACCATCCTTGCCCGAGCTCCATGGACCTCAGGGGCCTATGCCGGCGATTCCGTGCTGCTTATGTGCTTATGTGCCGCGGGGCTGGCCTGCCTTTTCGCCGTCGACGGCCCCGGCCCCGGACCCGGCCACGGCCCATCAGAAGGTCGCGGCCCGGGCGCTCGATAAGCGTATAGCTCGCCGCAGAAACCACAACGGTCCCCACCACCGTGACGGCAAGGATCACCCAAAAATCCAGCGGTTTCCCGCTAAACAGCGCCACCCCGGTTAACGGGAAGGCCACGGCGAGCACCGCCACGTGCCACAAGAAAATGGAATAGGACCACGCGCCCAGCGCCTGCATGAGCGGCGAGGTAAGCCACGAGGTTCCACGTGGAACCAAGGCCACCGGCACCACCACGCACGCCGCGAATACCGCCCCAGCGATGATGCGGCGGGCAAAWYCCGCCGGCYCCGGATGCMCCAGCCCGGCCGGCCCAAACCAAHCCCGGCYCSCCMCCCACAGCACGAGCCCCGCCAGCACAACCCAGGCCCAGCGCACCCGCAGAATCCGCGCCGTGCGCTTGCCGATGCCCCTTTCTTCCACCTCCGCCGCCAGCATGCCCACCGCGAACCACGAGGCATAAGCCGGCGGCCAGATTTGCGAGTTGACCTGGTCCTCGCCGTAGTCCGCGACAAAGGGGATAAATCCCCACCCCCAGCTCAGCACGGCGCCGCCGGCGATAACGGCCATGCGCCAGCGCTGCGGCAGGCTGCCAAGGGCCCACACCAGAAGCGGTAGGACCAGATAAAAGAAGAACTCCACGCAGAGGGACCAGAGGTGGGTAAGGCCCGGGGCAAGGCCATCGACCACATAGATCTGCGTGGAGGTCAGGTTGGCGAGGATCTGGGTGGGGGTGATGGAGTGGGCATCGGGAAGCAGCAGCAAAACCGATACCACGCAGGCGTAATAGGCCGGTGCCAAGCGCGCGATGCGGGAGTGGGCATAGCCGCGCGCCGTGTGCAGCCCCCGCCGGCGCCACAATAAAAAGGCGCTGAGGGCGAAAAAGACGGCGACGAAGAAATCGAAACGCCCGGCAAATCCCCACCCGGTGCCGGTTTGGAAGGATACGTGGGTGACAATGATCCCTAGTGCTGCAACCGCGCGTAGGC
The DNA here is from genome assembly GCF_030515985.1 of Corynebacterium accolens. The sequence continues at coordinate 412,157 of NZ_CP100376.1, forward strand.
CGTCTAGCTCCGGCAGGTGCTGGGGTAGTCTTTTCACAGATGCCTGCGTGCGCACGCTTGCTCCTTTACCCCGGAAACCTGAAACTGATTGGATATAGTACTGCAATGAGCCGCTACCTTTGGCCACGCTCGCCACGGACGTGGGTTGTCATTGCCGCAATCATTTTCCTCCTCATTGGTACCCTCGCCCCGACCCTCTACAATAACCGGACCCGCCCGCTGGGCTTGGATCAAGATTTTTCCACCTCGAGCGGACCCACCGATGCGGTATGGATGGACGTGCGCGCCCTCATGGACGGTGAAGCCCCCGCTACCGCATCCGGCGATGACCCGCGCTGCGCCGACAAATCCGCCCCGATGTGGTGCTACCAGCACCACGGGCCGCTGACCTTGGAGCGCACCATTACCACCGGCGAGGTCGCCGATGATGACACCATCGCCACCACCGATTCCGTCACCAGCCTGCTTGCTGGAAAAGCTGGGGACTCCCAAGAGGAAATCGCCACCATCGATCAGCACTCCGTGCTTAACCGCGAATCCACGTTCCCGGTAGCCGATCCTGTCAATAAATGGGTCCTCGCCTTGCCCGAGTTCAACGCCGATCTGACCCGGGAGGACTTCGAGCGAGACGGCCTTACCTATTTCTTCCCCTCCGGCACGGAGCAGCGCTCCTACGCATTTTTTGATCTCCTGGCCCAGGAATCCACGCCGATGGACTTTACCGGCGACTCAAAAGTAGATGGCATCCCCATCTACTCCTATCACCAGGACGTACAGCTGCTGCCGCTGAAGAACGCTTTTAGCAATATCAGCGCGGATTTGGGCAGCACCACTCAAACGGACGAGCTGAAAACGGGCGATTTCCAGTTGAAGGGTCCCGCCAGCCGTTTTTATGACTCCCACTCGCGCGAGCTTTTGGACTTGGATGCGGATGCCGCCGTCATCGTCGAGCCCTTTTATACCGTGGGCCGCGATATTTCGGTCGAACCCACCACCGGTACCATCGTGGATGTCCGGGAAAACGTCAAGGTCTTTTTCGCCACCGATATCCAGCAGGCGGGAACCCTCATCGCGGAGGATGACACAGAGGATCGCTCTGTGCTGGCAGCGGATTTCCGGTGGTCAGAGGATACCCGTGCGGAGCGCCTCGCTGAGGTCCGCCCGGTAATCTACGCCATCCGAGGGCTTATGGCCGTTGGCTGGCTGGGCAAGGCCATCGGTGTTTCCCTGCTCATTTTCGCCGCCTACCAGTACATGCGCCGCCACCGTGACGCCCATGATGCCGCACACGCCTAGGCGCGTCCTCCTCGGGCTGTGGGGAATTATTCTCGTGGCCGCGGTGTGCTGGCCCTTCGCGCTGCCCGGCGAGTTCCTCTGGCGCGATATGGTGCTCTTAAACGATCCAGGGCTTACCCCATCCGCGCTGGGCGGGGGAAGCCTGCCTGCCCGCAACGCACCCCAAGATGGGTTTTTAGCCTTACTCGGCGGCGCGTGGGCCGCCCGGGTGCTCATCTTTGCCGCCGCCGGGGCCGCCGCGCTCACCGCGGCGGTGTGGTCTCGCACCACGATAGCGGCGCTGGCCGCGATGACCATCGCGGTGGCCAACCCCTTTGTCATCGAACGCCTCTTACAAGGTCAATGGTCCCTGGCCATTGTCGCTTGGCTGCTCCCGGTCATCGCCTGGGCGGGGCGCCGCCACAGCTGGCTGGCGTTGATCGCCATGTGGGGGGCGTCCCTTACCCCCACCGGTGGGCTAGTGGCTGTGGTCACCGCCCTTTTTACCTGCCGGAAGCGGGTCTCCCTGGCGGGCTGCCTCTTGTGGCTGCCGTGGCTGGTTCCAGGCCTTTTCCAACCCAGCGTGCCCGGCGATGCCGCAGCCGCCGTCGCGGCCTTTTCCCCGCGGGCAGAAGAACACGTGGGCACGGTGGGCGCGCTTTTACGCCTCGGCGGAATCTGGAATGGCGAAGCGGCCGTGGGCTTAGCCGTATTCGGGCTCTTCGTCGCAGTTCTCGCGCTGGCGGGTGCGCACCGCGTCCCGGCGCGCTTGACCATCCTGGCCGCCCTAGGACTCGGCGGGGCGCTGGCGKGTTGGCTACTGCCCMGCATGCTGGAATGGGCCATCGATAACGTTCCGGGGGCGGGRCTCTTGCGCGATAGCCACAAACTCACGATGCTCGCGCTGCCGCTATACGTTGCCTCCATCGGTGCGCTGCCACAGATTCCAGCCGCGCTGGCGCTAGTGGCCGCCACGATTCAGGTTCTGCCTGCCCCGTCCCGCCTTGCCGTGCTTTCTCCCCGCGATACCGGGGTGGATGAGCAGCTGGTGCACGATATCGACGGCCGCCTGGCATTCTTTCCGGAGCGGCCCAATTTGGTGGAGATTCCCACGGGAAATAGCGGTGCGCATACGGAAGACACCCCGGGAGTCGCGGTCGATCCCTATTCCAAGGCCGTGCCCATGGTGGAATCCGGCGAGCTCAGCGTGGACGGTGAGGTCATCGATCAGGCCTCGCCGCAGTACCGCGCGGCGCTGCGCGCCTGGCAGGACCAAGATATGGCAGGCCTTGCGGAACTTGGCGTGGGCGTCGTGGTGGTTGATGGCGCCATCGCCGCAGAGACCAACGCCCCGCGCCCCGAGCTGCCGTGGGCGCTTACCGCCCTGTGGATGACCGCCCCGCTACTAAGCCTTGGAGCAATTGCGCAAAGGCAGCGCCGGTCTTGTCCCACGAAAAGCGCGCGGCAAACTCCCGGGCATTAGTCCCTAGGCGCCGGCGCAGCTCTGCGTTCTCCAATAACTCTTGGGTGGCCGCCACGAAATCGCCCTCTTCTTCTACAAGGATCCCGGTCTCGCCATCGATTACGCTATCGCGCAGGCCAAACGCATAACCTACCGTGGGAACCCCATGTTGGGCGGCCTCCATGACGGCAAGGCCCCAACCCTCTTTGTGGGAGGGCATGAGGTGGGCATCGGCACGCGCGAGCAAGGCGTGCTTATAGTCTTCCGTCACCTGGCCGCGAAAACGCACGCGATCCGTCACGCCGAGCTTTTCGGCATAATCGCGCAGGTTCGACTCCCACCAGCCCGAGCCAATCACATCCAAAACCGCGCCCGGCGTGCGCGCCACCGTATCCATGGCGTGCTCGATCTGCTTGTGTGGGACTAGCCGCGAGAGTGTCACCAGGTGCTTATCCGCCTCGCGCTCGAGGGAAGGCACGTGCGCCGGAATGGGGTCTAGGCCATTGGCGATGATCCGCGCGCCGTCAATGCCGAGCGCCTCCAAATCCTCGCGCGAGGCCTGCGAGACCGTGACGTAGGTCGAATCCCGATATACCCGCGGTGCCACGCGCGATTCCAAGAACCAGCCCAGCCGCCCGAGCACCGGACCGGCCACGGGCCATTGCTCGCGGTGGCAATGGTGGGTAAGAAGCACCGTCGGCGCGCCGTAAATCAACCGCGCGAAGAAGGGAATGCCGTTTTGGGTATCGATGACCACGTCAATACCGCGCAGATCCCCCAAGCCCAATCTCCCGGCCGCGATGGCCGCCCACGCGCGCGGGTACACGCCAAACTTGGCACCGCCGCGGCTATAGCGCACGCCATCACGGACCTCCCGGCGCGCCGCATTCATGTGCTTAGAGGTGCGAAAGACCACCTCGTGGCCCTGCGCCGCTAGGTACTCCCCCACGCGTTCGAGGTAACGCTCGGAGCCACCGCCCTGCGGGTGGGTGGAATCGCGCCAGCATAGTAAAAGAATTTTCATCGTGGGGTATTAGCCTAGTGGTTTATGAAACACACCCGCGACATGGCCACGCTCTCCCGCTCCTGGGCGCTGCTGCGCTCTTTCCGCTTCGAGCAAACCCGCCCCGATATTTTCTACGGCGGCCTGGCAGAAGATACGGCCAGGCTGGTGGAAAACTTGGGCCGCGATTTGGGCGTGCCGCTTGCCGATGCCCTCGTGCTCGACGTAGGCGGCGGCCCCGGCTATTTTGCCGCCGCCTTCGCGGACCGCGGCGCGTCCTACGTTGGCCTTGAGCCCGATGCCGGGGAAATGTCGGCGGCCAATATCCACCTCAGCAATTCCGTGCGCGGCGATGGCACGCGCCTGCCCTTCGCGGACGATTCCTTCGATGTGGTCTATTCCTCTAACGTCGCCGAACATATCCCCTGCCCGTGGGATATGGGTAAAGAAATGTTGCGCGTTACCCGCCCCGGCGGCCTGTGCATCATGAGCTATACCGTCTGGCTCGGCCCCTTCGGCGGCCACGAAMCCGGGCTGKGGGAGCACTACGTCGGCGGTGCATYCGCCCGCGMCCGCTATMCCCGCCGCAATGGGCACCCGCCCAAGAATGTCTTTGGCACCTCACTATTTAATGTCCCCTGCTCCGCAGGCCTCACCTGGGCCGAGTCCACCGGCGCGCTAAAGCTCGCCTTTCCGCGCTACCATCCCAGCTGGGCGTGGTGGCTGACTAAGGTTCCTGGCCTGCGCGAATTCGCCGTGTCCAACCTGACGTTGGTACTGCAGCCGGACTAGGCCGCGCCACAGCTCGCACCGAGGTTGTCCTACTATACTGCCCAGCATGCCGGACCAACTACAGCGCTCACAGCTCTCCCCCACCGTTCGCGCAGCTCACCTGGGGTGGGCCGTGGCCAGCGTCGTCGCCACATTTGCCGGTGCGGCACTCATTGGCATCGCCTGTGGCCTCATTACAAAGAGCGGTTCCTGGGTCGCCTTTGGCATCGCCGTCGGCGGTGCCTTCTTCGGCTTGGGAACGGTCTGGTACGGATTTTCCCGCCGCTTGGGCTGGTCGTGGCGCGATGCCGGGTTTGTGAAAGCCGAGCATTCCTTATGGCACCTGCTGTGGTGGATTCCCCTCGCCATCCTGGGCTCTGGTGCGGCCACGGGTGCCGTCAATGCACTCCTGGGCAGCGAACCAGCCGGCAATAACCTTTCCGCCGGACTAAAGATCAGCCCCGCCGCCACCATCATGGTGGTACTCAGCACCGCGCTTGTCATTCCCCTCGTAGAAGAGGTGGCCTTTCGCCGCGTCCTATTGGATTGGCTGCAAAATTCCATGCCCACCTGGGCAGCAGCGCTTATCACCGTCGCTGTCTTCGCCCTCGCACACGGCATCCCCGCAGTAATGCTCTACATCGCATTCTTTGGCACCTTTTTGGTGCTAGCACGCCTCTGGTTCAAGACACTTACCGCTCCCCTGTGCATTCACATTGCAAATAACACGGTCGTAGCAATCACGGCCCTAGCGGGACTATCGGGCTAAGGAGTCCCTGCGCAGCGGGAGAAAGAAGCGCTAGTTCAGTAGCCGAGGTAGGACCTAAACTCACAACGCTTCATATCGACAGCGCACAATTTTCGTTATACGATATTTTCATGCCTGTGAACATCACTCAAGACCAACTCGACAATTGGGTTTCCGAAGCAGAAGAAGGCTACGACCCAGAAATGTTGAAAAAGCGCGGACGTGGACGCCCCGGTCGCGGAGCAGAGCCTGCTCAGGTCGTCGCTGTACGCCTGACTACCGATGAACTTAGCGCCCTAGATCGCCTAGCTACGRAAAAGAATCTCMCCCGATCTGAGCTTGYCCGCCAAGCAATCAACGCCCTCACGGCGGCACGAGAACAGCCAAATCCGCCACAAAGCACGGTATCGCAGAAACCGACGGAATCCATGCAGCTTCCTATCCACTGTGGATAGAGCCTCTTGACGATGACCCTAACCAATGGCGAGAACTCCGTTTCGGTTTTGATACACACGCTCGACTACTGGACACCGTCGTCGTTGTTGCCTCCGACGGGGACGAACTATTAATCCATGTAATGAAAGCTCGCCCACACTACAGCAAGCTCCTCGAATAACGACGTTCCAGTCCTCACCGGTTGGGGCACTCGCCGAGGGGCCCTGTTGGACCCGTGACCAATCCTAGAGACGATTTATTCCCACTTTCGTAGTGCAGGAATCGTTCCGAGGTCTAAACCACAGAATGTGTTGTTTAACCCCAACAAAGATCTAACCCCAGAGCTTTACGCTGCTGGGGTTAGCTTTATGCGGGATTTACCGCGGATGAACGCGTTAGGAAGCGGCGTCCTCCACGCGCTTCTTCAGGGCGCGGAATTGGTTCCACACTTCCTCAGGCACGCGGGAGCCCAAGAAGTTCAGGTACTCGGCGTTGTCTTGCATATCGCCTTGCCATTCCTTCGGGTCAACGTCAAGGGCGGCGCGAACGTCGTCGATATCGAAGTCAAGGCCTTCCAAGTCGATGTCCTCGGCGCGGGCAGTACGGCCGACCACCGTGTCCTCGGCCTCCACGTTGCCTTCGATGCGGTCGATGATCCACTTAAGAACGCGGGAGTTCTCGCCAAAGCCTGGCCACAGGAAGCGGCCGTCGTCGCCGCGGCGGAACCAGTTAACCAGGAAGACCTCTGGCATGCGGTCGCCGCCCTTTTTACCCATGTCAATCCAGTGCTGCAGGTAGTCACCGGCGTTGTAGCCCATGAACGGCAGCATGGCCATCGGGTCGTGGCGCAGCGCGCCTACTTCGCCCTCTGCCGCTGCGGTCTGGCCGGAGGACAGCAGTGCACCGATCATGGTGCCGTGGTTCCAGTCGAAGGACTGGGTGACCAGCGGAACCGTGGTCTTGCGGCGGCCGCCGAAGAGGATGGCATCGATTTTGACGCCCTTCCAGTCGTCGTATTCCGGCGCGGCGGTGGGGCACTGGGAAATCGGTACGCAGTAGCGGGAGTTCGGGTGGGCGGCCTTGGTGGACGATGCCGGCGTCCAGTCCTCACCGGTCCAAGAGATGAGGTGTTCTGGTGCCTCCTCGGTCATATCCTCCCACCAGACGTCGCCGTCATCGGTAAGCGCAACGTTGGTGAACAAGGTATTGCCCGGCTTCATGGTATCCATGGCGATCGGGTTGGAGTCGTAGTTGGTGCCAGGGGCAACGCCGAAGAATCCGTTTTCCGGGTTCACAGCGTAAAGGCCGTCCTCGCGCAGGTGCAGCCAGGCGATGTCATCGCCCACGACCTCGGCCTTCCAGCCCGGAATGGTGGGGGTGATCATGGCCAGGTTGGTCTTACCGCACTGGGATGGGAATGCGGCGGCGACGTGGTAGTTCTTTCCTTCAGGGTTCGTCAGCTTCAGGATGAGCATGTGCTCAGCCATCCAGCCTTCTTCCTTGGCCATGACGGACGCGATGCGCAGCGCGTAGCACTTCTTGGCCAGGATGGCGTTGCCGCCGTAGCCGGAACCGTAGGACCAAATCTCCTTGGTCTCTGGGAACTGGGTGATGTACTTATTGTCGTTGCATGGCCAAGCAACGTCCTCTTCGCCTGGCTGCAGCGGGGCGCCGACGGAGTGGAGGGCGTGGACGAAATCGCCGTCCGTACCGATCTTGTCCAGTGCTTCTGCGCCCATGCGGGTCATGATGCGCATGGACAAGACCACATAAGCGGAATCGGTCAGCTGCACGCCAAGCTTGGGCTCTGGATCGCTAATCGGGCCCATGCAGAAAGGAACGACGTACATGGTCCGGCCCTTCATGGATCCACGGAAGGCCTCCGTCATTTCTTCCTTCATGGCCTTTGGCGGTGCCCAGTTATTGGTTGGGCCCGCATCTTTTTCCTTCGAGGTGCAGATGAAGGTGCGGGATTCCACGCGGGCAACGTCCGCAGGGTTGGACCGCGCCAAGTAGGAATTCGGGCGCTTTTCCTCATTGAGCTTGATGAGGGTGCCTTTATCGACCAGCTCTGCGGCGAGGCGGTCAGCCTCTTCCTGTGAGCCATCCACAAAAGCCACCTCGTCCGGCTGGAAAAGCTCAATGCTTTCATTAATCCAATCGATCAGTTCTTGATTGTCTGTAGGCAGCTCTCCAACGAGGCCCTGAATGGTGGCGGTCATGAAAAATTCTCCTCTGGATAGGATGTGAAAATCGGGGCATATCACGGCCCAACTTTGCCTTCCGCCTCCAGATTAACCGGCAAAGACAAAATATTGGTCACATTAAGTGTCATTTTTCCCACTCCGGTTATATCCACCGCCGTGAGCGGACATTTACCGAGCACACTGTGGATAATTGTGATATCAAGCGTGATTTTCTCCACACCATTTCGGGGGTATTAAAGTTTCCTATTTACCCATTCTATGCCACAAAGAACCACCCCCGCAGAATCCACCAGTTATCCTCCCTCCCCCATACGGTGGGGAAAATACCCGGCGCGGCATATTGCTTGCCATGCCTGGACAGGGAAAAATAGGGCGCAATGAATAGCACGGATAATTCTCAAAACMCCCCTGCCGGAGAAATGCCGCCGGGCCGCCCGCCGCAAACGGACTTCAATGCGGTCTTTGATAATGACCTGGACTACCCGCGCCTGGGCAATGTCACCTTCCGCCGCGGCAAGCTCACGGATAACCAGCACCAGCTTTTTGAGCAACGCTGGCCCGAGCTGGGCCGCGTCTTAAGCGATGAGCTTATCGATGTCGATGAGTGGTTCGGCCGCACCGGCGCCAAGACCATCGTGGAAATCGGCTCCGGCACCGGTACCTCCACCGCGGCCATGGCGCCGCTGGAGCAAGACACCAATATCATCGCGGTAGAGCTCTATAAGCCCGGTTTGGCCAAGCTCATGGGGCAGGTGGAGCGCGAGGGCATCGATAATATCCGCATGATCCGTGGTGATGGCGTGGAGGTCATGGTGCGTATGATTGCCCCGGAATCCCTCGACGGCATCCGCGTCTTCTTCCCGGACCCCTGGCCCAAGGCGCGCCACCACAAGCGCCGCATCATCCAATCTGGCACGCTCAACCTCTTTGCCTCCCGGTTGAAGAAGGGTGGCGTCCTGCACGTTGCGACCGATCACGCCGGTTATGCCGAATGGATAGATGAGCTCGTACACGTCGAGCCCAGCCTGGAGTACAAGGGCTGGCCGTGGCCGGATTGCCCGCAATTGGTGGATCGCCAGATCATCACCAAGTTTGAGGGCAAGGGCCTAGATAAAGAACACATCATTACTGAATACCTGTGGGAGAAGAAGTAAATGAGCACCTATCTACTGGTGTGGGACGCACCCAATATGGATATGGGGCTCGGCTCGCTGCTCGGCGGGCGCCCCACCGCGGCGCACCGCCCGCGTTTTGATGCCATCGGCCGGTGGCTGGTCTACCGCGCGGTGGATGTCGATGCGGATCCGCAGGCCGCAGTATTTACCAATGTCTCCCCCGGCGGCGCCGATGTGATTCGCCCGTGGGTGGAGGCCATCCGCAACGTGGGCTTTGGTGTCTTTGCCAAGCCGAAGATCCACGAGGATGATGACGTGGATCCGGATATGATCGACCACATTGAAAAACTGCGCGATGATCTCGCCGGCGTCGTGGTGGCCTCTGCCGATGGTCAGAACTTTCAGCCCTTGTTAGAAGAGCTCATTGATGAGGGCCTGCCTGTTACCGTCCTGGGTTTCCACGAACATGCCTCTTGGGCCGTGGGCCACCCCGAGATCGAGTTCGTTGACTTAGAAGATATTGACGGCGTCTTTCGCGAGCCGCTGCCGCGCGTCAACCTGGATAACCTGCCTGAAGGTGGTGCATGGCTCCAGCCATTCCGCCCGCTGGCTGCGCTACTGAATAATAGCTAGGAGGCTTACCCCACATGTTTGAAAAATGGGGACGATTTTCCTACGCGCACCGTAAGGTCATTCCCATCGTCATCCTCGGTGCCATCCTTGCCCTCTTCGTAGGCTTTGGAACCCAGCTCGAGGAACGCATGAGCCAGGAGGGCTGGGAGGACCCGAATGCGGCATCGACAAGCGCGGCGCAAATCGAACAAGAAACGTTCGGCCGCGATAATTCCGGCGACGTGATTTTGCTCTTTAGCTCGCCCGATGAGAACTTCGATGCCGCCAAGGAGCACTTGGCGCAGCTCAAAGAGGAGTACCCGGACCAGATTGACTCTGTCACCAGCTATTTCGATAGCAAGAATCCCAACCTGGTCAATGATGATCACTCGCTGGCCTTTGCTGCCATTGGGCTCAAGGGCGATGATGAACAAACCCTGAAGGATTTCCGCGCCATCGAGGGCGCGCTGACGGATACCTCCGCGCCGGTCAAGGTTGCCGGCGCCACGGCCGTGGCGGACGCCCTCGATGAAGGCATGGCAGAAGATATTGCGCGCGCGGAAAAGGCCGCGCTCCCGCTCGTTGGCCTGCTGCTTCTGGTGGTCTTTGGTTCCGTAGTGGCGGCGTTCATGCCGCTTATCGTCGGTGGCCTATCCATCCTGGGCTCGCTGGGCATTTTGGCCGTCCTGGCCGGTTTCCTGCAGGTCAACGTCTTTGCCCAGGCAGTGGTCACGCTGCTGGGGCTGGGCTTGGCCATCGATTACGGCCTATTTATGGTCTCCCGCTTCCGTGAGGAACTGGATAAGGGAAGTTCCACCAAGGATGCCGTGGCCACCACCACCGCCACCGCCGGGCAGACCGTGGTCTTTTCCGCGGCGATGGTCGCCGTCGCGCTCTCTGGGCTCTTCCTCTTCCCCCAGGCCTTCTTGAAGTCCGTTGCCTATGGCTCGATTTCCGCCGTCGGCCTGGCGGCCCTTTTGTCCGTCACCGTTTTGCCGGCCCTGTTTGGCATGCTCGGGCCCAAGATCGACCTGTGGTCGGTACGCCGCACCTCCCGCACGGCCCGCACCATTCAGGACACCTGGTGGTACAAGCTGCCGCGCTGGGCCATGCGCCGCGCCAAGGGCCTGACCCTGGCCATCTGTGGCCTGCTCATTGCGCTCGCACTGCCGATCATGAGCATCACCTTCGGCGGCATCAACGAAACCTACCTGCCGCCCAACCACGACACTCGCGTGGCGCAGGATACCTTCAACGACGAGTTCCCTGCCTTCCGCACCGAGCCGGTCAAGCTCGTGGTGGAAGGCGCCACCAACGAGCAGCTTGTCGATGTCGTCATGCAAGTCCGCGGCCTCGACGGCCTTACCGAGCCCATGGGTCCATCGACCGCCACCAAGGACGGGACTACTGTCCTTTCGGCTGGCATTAAGGACCGCGAGGACTACGCACAAATCGTCCACGAACTCGAGGACGTCAAAGCGCCCGAGGGCGTCAACCTGTATGTCGGCGGCACGCCAGCCATGGAGGTCGAGTCGCTCGATGCCCTCTTCCACAAGCTGCCGTGGATGGCGCTGTACGTCGTACTCGCCACCTTCATCCTCATGGCATTAGTCTTTGGCTCTTTCGTGCTGCCGATTAAGGCCATTGTCATGACGCTGTTGACCCTGGGCGCCACCCTGGGCATCCTCACGCTCATGTTCGTCATCGGCGTGGGCTCTGGCGCGCTGAACTTCTCGCCCGGCCCGCTGATGAGCCCCATTCTGGTGCTGATCATCGCCATCATTTATGGACTGTCCACCGACTACGAGGTCTTTTTGGTCTCCCGCATGGTGGAGGCGCGGCGGCGCGGCGATTCCACGGATGAGGCCATCGCCACAGGCACCGCGCATACCGGCGGCATCATCACAGCGGCGGCCCTGATTATGATCGTGGTGGCGGGCGCGTTCGGCTTCTCCGATATCGTGATGATGAAATACATCGCGTACGGCATGATTTTTGCGCTGCTTATCGATSCCACCATTGTCCGCATGCTCCTCGTACCCGCCGTTATGCACCTGCTGCGCGAGGATAACTGGTGGGCGCCTAGCTGGTTGCACCACTTGACCACTAGGCTTTCTGGTAGTACCACCCGCCGTGGGAAGACCATTCCCTTCAGTGAGTTAAAGCGGCGCCTTGAAGGAGATAAATAATTGAAAAATTGGCTGCAAGTTATCGCCTCGCTCGTCATCCTGGCCATCCTCATCTATGTCTTCCGCGATGAGCTGGACTTTTTAAGCGAAGGCTTCTCCCGGCTCTCCCACGCCGAACCAGGGCCGGTAACGCTCGTGGTCGTTGCCTCCATCCTCTCCGTCGTGGCCATGGGTGAGGTCATGCGCCTGCTCATCCGCGCCGGTGGCGTGGAGGTGGAGGCCACGGAAACCGCCGCGCTTACCTTTGCATCCAATTCGTGGTCCACCACCATGCCCGCAGGCCCCGCCTTTTCTGCCATTTTGACCTTCCACGTGCAGCGCACCTGGGGCGCCTCGGTGGTCCTGTGCGGCTGGTTCTTCGTGCTGTCATCGGCCATTTCCACCCTGTGGCTGGTGCTTATTGGGCTCGGCGGCGTGCTCTTCCTCAATGCCGATATGGCCCTGTGGTCCCTCATCGGCACATTGGCAGCGATGCTGGCGCTCTCCGGCGGGCTCTTCTGGCTAAGCAACCACCCCGAAACGCTCGAGCGCTGGGTAAAAAAGCAGCGGCTGATAAAGGGTTCCAAGCGCGAAGCACTGCTCGAGCACGTAGAGAGCCTCAAGGAAGTGCMCCTCMCCCGCCGGCAATTCGCCTGGGCGTCGTTCTACTCCTTGACCAACCGGCTCATTGACATGGTCGCGCTCTGGGGCTGCGTCTGGGCTGTGACCGGCCAGATGCCAACGACCGATTCGGCCGATAACACCACCACCATCGCCGGCGTCGCGCTGGCTTATCTCACCGCCAAGCTGGCCGGCTCCGCCCAGGTCACTCCGGCGGGTCTCGGCACGGTGGAAGCGGCGATCATCGCCACGCTCGTGGCCACGGGCATGACCGCAGTCGATGCCACCAGCACGGCGATCATCTACCGCCTTATCTCTTTTGCCTTCATCACCGCTATTGGCTGGGTCATTTACTTCTGGCACTATGCCCGCAAGGGCATTACCTACGCCGCGCTATCCCGTAAAGAAAAAGAAAAGGAAACCGTATGACTTCCACGCGTATCGCTCCGCTCATTGACATCATCGCCTTGATGATTTTCGCCATCGCCGCCCGCCTCGCCCACGGCGGATTGAGCTTTTCCAGCTGGGTCGATGCCTTCTGGCCTTGGGCGGTAGGCGCGCTCATCGGCTGGGCCATCATCCTCGCCACAAAGGTCCAGGGCAAGTGGAAAGAGGGCGTTGTAGTCTGGCTGTCTGCCATCATCGGCGGCATGGCCCTGTGGATCATGGTCAATGACCGCCTGCCACATTGGAGCTTCCTCATCGTTGCGACCGTGATGTCCGCCCTGTTCTTCTTTGGCTGGCGGCTATTTGCCCGTAAATAAATACGCCCAGCCCATGGGAAAGACGCTTTCCCTAGGGCACACATCAGTCAAATTCAATCATCAGTTTTTGGCTTTGCGCTGTCCACCTCGCCCCTTGTAGGGGTGATCGGCTCAAAATAACATTTCAACCTAATAGTACGGGAAAGCTTTTAGTGAATAATTGCCCGTATCCGAACACAGAATTTCAAAATCGGATACCGCTCAATTATCCCTACAAGAAGTTGAAAGGCTCCCGTAGTGAAAGCTGCAACCCGTAACTATCTAGCGCTTGTGGCCTCAGGGGTTCTCATCACTGCCGCTTCCCCTGTCGCCGGCGCTATCGATTCTGTCGAATCGGCTCCACCGATTGAAGAGAATTCAGAGCTTCCAGAATCCTCTTTTATTGACGAGGCACTTAAAAGCTCAGGACCCGCTGAAGATTCACAAGAGGCGGCATCAATGGCCGAAGAAGCCTCCAAACTCCCTCCCCTTTCATCAGGGCTGTTGGGTTCAGGTGACCATATTGGAGACCAATACACTGCTTTCTATCATGATCCGGTAGACCTCGATTCCTCGGAGCCAGGACAGCTCTTCCGATCAGAATCTGTGCGCAACCCCAAAAATCCACTTGGCATCAGCAACGTCGGCCCCTATAAGGCAGACCGCATACTCTATTCTTCCACCAACCGTTCTGGAGAAAAGATCCAAGTAAGCGGGATGGTCATTGAGCCCAAGGCCGAGTGGGGCGGAGAAGGCCCACGCCCTGTCGTAGCATTTGCGCCGGGAACCCAAGGTTTAGCGGACCGCTGTGCCGCATCTCGTAAAATTGCAGACGGGGTAGGAGACTACGAGCAGTTCTATTTCCATCAGTACCTTAAGAAGGGCTATGCCGTAGTACTCACCGACTACGAGGGCCTTGGCACCCCTGGCATGCACACGTACATGGATCGTGCGTCCCAAGGCCATACGGTCCTCGATAGCATTCGAGCTGCGCAGCAACTGGATGGCTGGGACATTAACGAATCCAACCCAGTATTCATCAATGGCTATTCCCAAGGCGGAGGAGCCGCTGCCGCTGCCGCCGAGCTATATGACGACTATGCTCCGGAGCTCAACATCAAGCTTGCGACTATTGGTGCTGCCCCAACAGATCTAACGTTGTTGCCTTCTGCCCTCGATGGATCATTGTATTTCCTCTTCGAGGCGTATGCCCTTTTGGGACTAAGCAACTCCTATGGCGAGGATCTGTACTCGCATCTCAATGACAGGGGCACACGAAAGCTACAGGATGCGACGAATACCTGCACCATGGGGCTTCTTAAAACCGCCGACACTACCGTGGAGCGGATCAGCAACGATGGCAGGAACGTGCAGGACTTTATTGACAGCGAGCCTTTCAAATCGATACTGGCAGAGCAGCATATTGGCTACGATGCACCCGCTATTCCAGTCGTCATCACGCATGGCCGCGGTGACGACGTTATTCCGTTTTCTACCGCTGAAAAGCTCGTCGATGAATGGACTGAGCGCGGCACCGATGTCACTTTCATCCCCAATAACGCCCACACTCACCCGACCGGTACCATCCCGCACATCATCGAATCAGTAAAAGCGATCGACGCCACCCTACAGCACGAGAAGGGAAGCCAGTAAATACTTGCTCTCCCCCTACACCATGTAAAAAGGCTCCGAGGCAAACAAGCCTCGAAGCCTTAAATATGTGCGAAATATTCTCAGCTTAGAACGGCACGTTGATTGGCACGCCCGCTGCGAACTGGTTGTACGCCCAGTAAGCGTAGCCAATGATCTCACCAATCAGGTCGAGAGCGTAGAGCAAATTAAACAAGGGATTCTCCTTCAGCTGTCACGAAACTCTTATTTAGGTATCGCGACGCCGTAGCACCGCGTTACATCGGCGCAATATTGTGCTTTTTGGGCAGGTCATGCGCCGACTTCGTAGCCAATTGCCGCAGCGCCTGGCGCAGGGCAATGCGCGATTGATTCGGCTGAATCATGGCATCGAGGTAGCCGCGTTCCGCCGCAACGTAGGGTGCCGTCATGGTCTCATCGTAGAAGTCCATGAACATCTTCTTGGTCATCTCGCGCTGCTCTGGGGTCTCGGCGGCCTCGAGCTGCTTGCCTGCGATCATGACCACGGCGGCGGCCGCGCCCATGACGGCGATCTGCGCGGTAGGCCACGCCAAGTTAATATCGCCGCTTAAGTTCTTCGACCCCATGACGGCATAGGCGCCGCCGTAGGCCTTGCGCACGATGAGCGAGACCTTCGGCACGGTCGCCTCCACGACCGCGAAGGCAAACTTCGCACCGCGGTGAATCAGGCCCACCTTCTCCTGCTCTACGCCCGGCAGGTAGCCAGGCGTATCGACGACGAAGACGAGCGGAACGTTATAGGCATCGCAGATGCGGATAAATCGCGCGCCCTTATCGGCGGCATCGGCATCGATGCAGCCGGCCAAGTGCATGGGGTTATTGGCCACAAAGCCCACCGTTTTGCCGTCGATGCGGCCAAAGGCGGTGATCATATTCGGCGCGAAGTTTTCTTGGATTTCGATGAGCTCATCGTCATCGCCAAGCTGGGTGAGCAAATCCATCATGTCGTAGCCGGCGTTGGTGTCATCCGGCATGAAGGAATCTAGATCCTCGTCTTCGATGATTTCGGCATCGGAAGGAGCGGGGAAGGTCGGCGACTCGTCAAAGCAGGTCAGCGGCAGGTGATCCAAAATATCGCGCACCATGTCAAAGGCGTCTTCCTCAGAATCCACCACGGCAGAGACGTTGCCGTTCAGCTCCTGCTGGCGGGCACCGCCGAGTTCAGCGGAGGTGACGTCTTCACCGGTAACCTCACGGATGACGTTGGGGCCGGTGACATACATTTCCGCTTCCTCATCCACAGCGATGACAAAGTCAGTGGTCACCGGCGCGTAGACCGCGCCACCGGCGGATTTACCCATCATGATGGAAATCTGCGGGCTGCGGCCAGAAAGCGGCAGCTGACGGCGGGCGATTTCGGAGTACATGGCCAGCGAGGTCACAGCGTCTTGGATGCGGGCGCCACCGGAATCTTGGATGCCGATGACCGGGCAGCCAATCTTGATGGCCATATCCATGATCTCGGTGACCTTCTTGCMAAAGGTCACGCCCACGGAACCGCCGTAGACCGTCTTATCGTGGGCATAAATGCACACAGGCCGGCCGGATACGCGGCCATAACCTGTAACCACACCATCGGAATAGATGGCCTCCGGGTCACCCGGGGTCTTGCCCAAGGAACCGGTTTCCACAAAGGAACCTTCATCCAAGAGCTCGTTGATGCGCTGGCGAGGGGTGGTACGGCCTGCCTCGTCGCGGCGTGTGCGGGAACGCTCGCTGCCTGGATCTTGCGCCTCTTCTAGGCGTTTGCGCAGGTCGGCGAGTTTCTCAGCGGTTGTTTGCTTGGCCGCCACGTATCTTCTCCTCGATCCAATCGTTCATATGCTTGCCCACGATGCCAATGGCTGGCTCGTCCGGCACTGCCAAGTGATCGCCGGGCAGCTGCACAATATCTAGATCCTTAACGATAACGCCCCAGCCGCCATCCGGATCAATCTCAGCGTAGCGCGGCTCCAGCTCGATCGCACCGTCATGCATCCGCTCGGAGCGGAAAAGCAGCACGGGAACGCTGACATCGGCCCAGCGGTGGAAATCGATCTTGGCCAAAATCTGGTTATCCACGAAGGACGCGCGCTGGTGCTCCAGGACGCCGGCGGATAGGCCGTGTTCGGAGGCATCCGTAGTGGCCAAGAATTCCGCCAGCATGGTCATCAAGGCATCCTCGCCCATGGTTTCCAGCATCTCGTACGGCGGCTCGAAGTCTAGGCCGTAGGTCTTCTTGGCAAAGGCAGCGTAGCGCTCCCACCGGGCGCGGGTTTCTTCCGGCGTATCCGGTGCCGGGTGGGAGGGCTGCGTGGTATCGAGCAAGGAAATGAAGGCGACCTCGGCGCTCTCTTCCCCGCGCTTGCTGCGCTCTGCCAGCTGGTAGGCCACCTCATAGGCCAAGGCGCCACCAAAGGACCAACCGCCAAGGACGACCTTGCGGCCGCGCGCAGAGCGAACGATATCCTCAATATAGGCTGCGGCGCGCTCCTCTAAGGAGCCTTCAATCCTTTCGACGCCGTAAACGGCGACATCCGCTGGCAGCCGCCGGGTCAGCGGCTGATAGACCACCGTGGTTCCACCGGCCGGGTGGAACATGAATACGGCTGGGCCATCGGCCTCGCGCAGGACGCGAATATTTCCCTCCACCTCGGTCTCAAGGCCCTCACGGACCAGGTCAGCCAAGGTTTCCAGTGCTTCGGCGTCGAGAACCTGCTGCGCGGTGACATCGATGTGGGCGCGCTCGCGCAAACGCTCGGCGATCTGTGCTGCCGCTTCCTCAGAGATCTCCGGAAGCGGCGAGGTCACGCCCGCCGGGGCCTTGCCGGTAATGCTTGCCCACGTGCCAAAGACCATGCGTTCAGAGGCATCGCGCGGGGCGACGCCCACGCCCTGCTCCGAGTCTTGGGTGGTCTCGTCTGCTGCGGGTGCCGCGGACTCGGTAGTCGACGCAGCATCGGCACTGTTCTCACTGTTATCAATGCGGCCGCCGGCAACGGCTTCCTCAACCATGGTGATGACGTCTGCCAAGGAGGCATCGCGAAGCGCCTGCACCTGCAGCGGTGGAATCTGGAAGTCATTTTCCACGCGGTTTTTAATGCGCATGCCCATCAGGGAATCGAGGCCCAGGTCAATCAGCGGCAGCTCGCGCGGCAGATCCGAGACGTCATATCCCATGGATTCGGACACGATAAGCGCCAGGCGGTCCTCGACGGTTTCTTGGCGCGGATCCCAGCGCACCGCGTCTACATTCGCGTCATCGGCAGTCGGCTCCGGGGCGGCGCTGCCCTCTGGCACCGCTGCGACCCCGGGGATCGCACCCGCGCCCAAGTCCAAGCCGGAGGCAAAACCTTCCGCCAAGAACTCCGTCCGGGTGTCCTGCACGCTGTAGACGGCGATGGACATGCCGCCGATGGACGTGGTGACCACGGTGGTTATTTCCCCGTACGGAGGGAGATCGCGGTGTTCCTCCGCGGCCACGATGTGCGCCCCAGGCTGCACCGCTTCTGCGGCGGCCTCCACGATGGCCAGCGTGGACGGGGCCTGATCCGCGTTGGTGGAAAAGGCCACCTTGCCCTCCGGCAGGTTCACGCGAGTACCGGGCAAGCCGGAAACCCCGGCCGAGGGCCGCGCGTTGGTCCAGAAGCGCTGGCGGTTGAACTGGGTATACGGCGCTTCTGCCTGCGCGCCCGAGCCCAATGCGGCGGCGAAATTCACCGGGGTTCCGGTTACGTAGAGCTTGCTCAATAGATCCAACAAGGACTCGGTGGGCTCCACCTTGCGCTTTAGGCTATACAGCAATTGCGCATCGGACTTGCCCACGGCAAACGCAGTAGACATCAGCCCCATGAGCGCCACCGGGTTCGGCGAAATCTCCACCAACTGGGTGTGCCCTGCAGCAAAGGCCTGTTCCGTAGCGTCCTGCAGATACACCGGGTAGCGGGTCATGCGCAGCCAGTAATCCTCATCGTGGACGGTGGTGCCGGGGCGGTAGACCTCACCCTTATCCACGGAGGAAAAGAGGGTCGTATGCAGCGGGCGGGCCTCCATGCCGGCGATGGCAGCTTCGAGCTCGCCCAAGATCGGGTCGACGGCGGAGGTATGTCCCGCGGCCTTCACGTTGAGCGCGCGGGCAAATTTTCCTTCCCCGTCGAGTTTCTCCACCAGATCCAGCACCGCCTGGCGGGGACCGCCCACGGTGGTCATGCCGGGCCCGGTATAGACGGCTGGCTCGATGGCTGCATCGAGGGCGGCGATGTCCTCGGCGGATAGCTCGACGACGGCCATGGCTCCTTGCTCGGCCTCGCTTAGCGATGCCTCTCCCTCGCCCATCAAGCGCGCGCGGTGGCAGGCAATAATCATCGCATCCCGCGCGGAAATGCCACCTGCGGCATAGGCCGCGGCGATTTCACCCATGGACATGCCTATAACGCCCGCCGGGCGCACGCCGAAGGAGGCCAATAGGTCCGTCAGCGCGATCTGGATGGCGGTGATGGCAACCTGCGCCGTTTCCGTGTCATAGGTTTGGGAATCATCTTCAACGATGTCCAGGATGGACCAGCCCGACTCGAAATCCACGATGTCATCGAGTTCTTTCAGCCGCGCGCTAAACAGCGGCGACAGGGCGATCATGTCCTTCGCCATCTTGCGGTGCTGGGAACCAAAGCCGGAATACACGAAGACCGGACCTTGCACCTGCGGGGAATCCGCCGCGGCGATGCCGACAGACACCTTGCCCTCGGCCACCTGGCGCAGGCGCTTAATGGCCTCGTCAGTGGAGCTGGCCATGACAACGGCGCGCGAGCGCGAGTGGTTGCGGCGCGCGATCGTGCGCGCGACATCTGCTAGGTCTGGTTGTTCTGCCTCGAGGAAATCCGCGAGCAGGCCCGCCGCACGCGCGCGGCGGGAAGGTAAGAGGCCGGAGACCGGCAGCGCCACCGTGTCGGTGGATAGCTGCGGCTCGGTGGTACGCGGGGTGCCTTGGTAATCCGTCAAGACGACGTGGGCATTCGTGCCGCCAAAGCCAAAGCCCGATACGCCGGCCACCTTTTTCCCGGAGTATTCCGGCCACTCGCGCGGGTCTTCAACGACCTCGAGGCGCTCGGCCACGAAATCGATATAGCGGTTCGGACCAGCGTAATTGATATTCGCCGGGATAATATCGTGCCGCATGGCCTCGATGACTTTGATGAGGCCCACGACGCCCGCGGCGGATTCGGAGTGGCCAATATTGGTCTTGGCAGAGCCCAAGAGCACGGGCGATTCGATGCCGCGCCCAGCGCCCAGCACGCGGCCGAGCGCGCTGGCCTCGATGGGATCGCCCAAGATGGTGCCCGTACCGTGGGCCTCCACATAATCCACGTCCTCGGGCGCCACGCCCGCATCCGCGTAGGCGCGGCGCAGCACGTCTTCTTGCGCTTCTGGGTTAGGCGCAGTCAGGCCATTCGAGTGGCCATCAGAATTGACGGCAGAGCCCTTGAGGACGGCTAGGATTTCATCGCCATCATCCTCCGCGTCCTGTAGGCGCTTGAGCACCAGCACGCCGGCGGCATCGGCACGCACGATGCCATCGGCGTCATCAGAAAAAGCATGAATGGCGCTGGTAGGAGAGGTCACGCCGAGCTCCGAAAAGGCGGTGGAGGCGTGCGGGGCGGCCAAGATATTCACGCCACCCGCCAGCGCTACATCGGCCGCACCGGTGCGCAGATCCTTGATCGCATGATCGACTGCAACCAAGGAAGACGAGCAGGCCGTGTCCACATTGATGGACGGGCCGCGGAAATCCAGGGCATAGGAAATGCGGTTGGCAACGATTGCCGAGGAATTACCCGTGAGTGCATAAGGGTGCATCTCCGTGGGATCGGCGGTAATCAGCATGCCGTAATCATTATTGGTCGAGCCCATGTACACCCCCGTGTGCGTGCCGCGCAGCTCATTGGCGGGAAGGCCCGCGTTCTCCAGCGCGTGCCATACCAACTCAAGCAGGATGCGCTGCTGCGGATCCATGTTTGCGGCCTCCAGCGGCGATAGGCCGAAAAACTCCGCGTCAAAGGATGCAATATCGTCGATATAACCGCCGTCGGTATTGTGCTGCGCGATCTTCTCGCTCATTACCGGATCCGCGCTGTACTCAGACCACCGCCCCACCGGCAGCGGCCCTGTGCCCGCGCGCGATTCAGCGAGCATGGTCCAAAATTCCGGCACATCTTTAGCGCCTGGGAAACGTCCGGACAAGCCGATAACCGCAATATCAGTACCCTGTGCAGCGCGAGCTGTGCGCTGCACGCGCGGTGCATCGTCGTGCCGCCCCGCGGGCCCATTAAGCAAGCGATTGGCTAGAAGTTCAATCGTGGGGTACTCATACGCCACCGTCGCATCGAGCTGCGTGCCTAAAAGATTTTCTAATTCACCCGACAGCACTACGGCATCTCGAGAGGAAAGACCATAGTTTTCCAGGGGGGTGGAATCTAAAATCTCTGCGGCCGCTACGCCCGTGGCCTGGGATACCCAGTCACGCAGCCATGCACGAAGTTGCTCGATGGTCATAAACCGTCTTTCCTAGTGGGGTTAATAGAACGACAAATACCTATATCGCTCTATTTTGTCACCTTGTTAACTCAACGTCCGAATCCAGCTTTAGGCTTGGTAGTCCTTCTTTGCCACGCGGCGGGCAATCTTATGCGAGGAGGTGCGCTTAATTTCTCCTGGCGCCTTCCACACGATATCGCTCGGGGTAATGCCGTGATTCTTCGTCACGGCCGTGCGAATCGCCTCGCCGGCGGCAGCGTCGCCGGACGGATCCGCATCATCGGCGCGCTCCACCAAGAGAACCAAGGACTCTGAGTTTTCGCCCTCTACGGCAAAGGCGGCGACGGAATCTGGGCGCACGTGCGCCGATGCGTCCTGCACGGTGCCTTCAATATCTTGCGGGTAGTGATTGCGCCCGGCGATGACGATGAGATCCTTAAGCCGCCCGGTGATATACAGTTCGCCTTCGATGATGGTGGCGAGATCACCGGTGGCCATCCACCAATCATCCTCCGGCAGGCCATCCTGGATGCGCTCGTCCAGAG
This sequence comes from Corynebacterium accolens, assembly GCF_030515985.1. The sequence continues at coordinate 434,043 of NZ_CP100376.1, forward strand.
TATTGCGGAAGGTAGCCGCGGTTTCTTCCGGGCGGTTGAGGTAGCCCGTTGCCATATTTTGTCCATGCACCCAGATTTCACCGATGGTGCCCTCTGGGACCTCGGCCTTAGTTTCAGGATCCACGATGGCCAGGTGCTGGAACGAGACGCCCTGGCCATTCGAGGCAAAAGCAACCGTTGCAGCGGACTTTTCTTCAATAACAGCGTGCCCGTCCGCCAACTTTTCGCGGTTGAAATGGGAAATGACGGGGCGCTTTTCATCCTGTGCGGTAGCGACGATGAGGGTTGCCTCCGCCAAACCGTAGGACGGACGCAGCACCGAGCGGTCAACGCTAAAAGTGTCTAAGAACTTCTGTACCGCTGGTTCCGTCACCGGCTCAGAACCAATGAGGATGCCATCAACGTTGGAGAAATCCGCGTCCTTGCCGTAGCGCGCGGCCAATTCCAAGGCGAAATTGGGCACGGCGGTATAGGTATTCTTCTCTTTACCCGGCTGGCAGCTGATGCGCTCAACCCACCGGTTGGGGTGTTGGATGAAATCGCGCGGGGTCATCATGTCCAATTCGATGCCCAAAATAGTGGTGAATAGCGCCAAGATGATGCCCATATCGTGGTGCATCGGCAGCCACGAGACCACGCGCGGTGGGAACTGCAGGTTCACCGCCCGGAAGATCTGCAGCACATTCACCAAAATCGCGCGATTGCTCAGTTCTACACCAGCAGGGGTGCGCGTTGAACCAGAGGTGTACTGCAGGAAGGCGGTGGACTCCACGCCCGCGCCAGCGACCGGCTTCCACGACGCCGCCAAGGAATCAGGCAGCGCATTGATGGAGATGACGCGCGGGCGCTCCCGCTCGGTGGAGAAGTAGCTGCGCACCGCCGCGGCCGATACGCGATTGGTCAACACGATAGGGGGCTCGCAGTCAGCAAAGACCGCCTTGAGGTGATCCGCGTGCCCCGGCTCATTCGGATCATAGAGCGGAATCGGGGTCATTCCCGCATACATCGCACCTAAGAAACCAAAGAGGTATTCGGGAGAGTTGCCTGCCAGAATGGCCACGCGGGTTCCCGGTTCTGCAACCTGTTGTAGGCGCGCTGCCACCACTTTGATCCGGGTATTGACCTCCTGGCGGCTGAGCTCACGGGCGGTGTCTTCCTCACCGTATAGCCACTGGCGGATTACAACCTGCGAGGTATCCGTCTCTGCCTGGTAGAGGTTCTCGGCCAAGCCCGCCAAGGTGAGCTCTGCCGGGAGGGCTATATTGCCCTCGGTGTCAAAGAACTTCCCCATGAGTTGCTGTATATCCATCGATTCTCCTTTGGTAAATGGTTTTGTCTTAAAAAATATCGATGTTATAGCGCCTCACATTACACGGCGTCAATGACGCCGTGTGCCCAGTCCACAACCCACTGGTTCGCAGTAGTCCCATCAATCACGCCGTCGTTGCTGGCGTATTGCGCGTGCACCCCATTGGCCCCGATCAAATCCTTGGCGCGTTCCAAACCATTGCCCACGCCGGTGGGCGCATCACACACGGTGTCATTGGGGGCACAGATCTGGAAGGTTCTATCCGCGAGCTCTCCGAAGCCGTGCGGGCGCGCGCCGCGCATGGTAGCCCCAGGCACGATGGGCTGAACGAGGCCGGAGACGGGCTCCAAGGCAATCTCGGCACCAATTCCGCCGAGCTCGTGGCCCGGATTTTGGCCCACGCCGTTTTCACGCCGGCCATCTGCAATCAGCGCCACGCCCGCGATATTTTCTGCGGGGATTACACCTTCGCCACCGCCAATGTCATCGGCCACATCGCCGGCGATCACCGCACCTTGGGAAAAACCACTCAAAATGAACTTAGTCTGTGGGCAGCTATCATGCATGCCGCGCAGCTCTTCATTCATCTTCGCGGTGCCCTCATCACGGGAATCGTCGTAGCTCATTTCCTCCTGCGCATTGATATTTTTAAATTGCGCAGTATAAGGAAGGGTCCACACCTTTACATCATCCCCGTAAGCCTCCTGCAACGGCTGCGTAATAGACAGCATGAACGAGCGCGGATTAGCAGAAGGGTTGAGGGGATCATCGTCGGCAGCCGATTCCCAGGTACCTGGCGCGGAGATGAACTCCGCACTCGGGCACCAATCCGGCTGGGATTCCTCCGGTGGCTGCCCGGATTCTGGCCCCTCGGGGGAGCTAGGCCCCGCCGAGTCCGAGCTCGTGAGGTAATGCGCAGCCCCCGCGCCGATAACGACGAGGAGAGCGAGGACGGCAACGACGGTTATGATTTTTCGCATGAACTAGTTGTACCCGGAAAACCTCAAAGAAAGCTAGCAAAGAGCTGAACGTGCGTTGTCCTGGAGAAGCTTGGTGAGCTCCTCATAATCCATGTCAGAGCGTTGCTGTTCAATCAGTTGCCCAGCTACCGCAGGAATAGTGATGCCATTGTCACCGCAGGCCCCTTGACCGGCGCCGAGGAGCTGATCTTCTACCCCATCGACATTCACGCCGGCATCCTTCAACGAATCCAAGTACGCAGCCTCTTCCTTGGGCAGCTGCGCGGAGGGGATCTCTGAAATCTCGCGCGCACCGCGATCCTCTGGGGAGTTCGCTGAACGAGACCCATTCGTCGGCTCCGCGGATTCCTTGGATTCGGATGGCTCCTGCGAGGAGGAAGCGCTGCTGGATGCGGACTCGCTACTACTCGTGGTCGATTCTTCGGAGGTTTTTTCGCGCGACAGCGGCGCCACCGAGGTGTCATTGCCGGAGTCACTATCCACGGTGGCAGAGTCACACCCTGCCAATCCGAGGCATAAGACCGCTCCTACGAGGGCTAATTTACGCATGCTTACTTCTTTTCAGTCTGTACGCGGCCCATGACTTCACTGATCGTCCCGTGCTGGAACTCCTGCTTCAATCCACCAGCGGCGATTTCGGAGTAATCAGAAGTGGGCCAGCCAAACTCGCCTTGCTCCCAGCCCTTCTTACCCCATTCATCCATAATGGCGCCCTTCAAAATGTAGTGCGCGCCGGATTCTGGGGACCAGTAGATGGAGCCATGTTCAAACTCCTGGAAGAAGCCGCCCTCTACCTTCTTCTCACCGTCCGTGGGGAAGCCCAGTGGGGAGTCAGCGCCACCCATGTCCTTGTACTTTTTGCCAATGGCACCAAAGGAGACCTGGTTCTTGCCGTCCGGGTTGCGGGTCAGAATGCCACCTTGGAATTCCTGGACAAGGCCATCGCCCACCTTCTTTACCGGGCCGGTCGGGAACTTCAGATCGCCGCCTTCGTAGCCCTTCTCGCCCCACTTCTTGTACATGTCACCGGTAATTTCCCAGGCGCCGGTCTCTGGGCTCCAGTAAATGGAACCGTGTTCAAAACGCACGAGGCGTCCCTTGCCATCCATCGTCTTAGTTTCACCGGACTTAGGGAAGCCCAACCAGGAGGTGGGGCCACCGATTTCCGCATAGCGGGCGCCGATGCGGCCGTACAGGGCGTGCGCACCATTCTCCGGGGACCAGTACGCCGTACCGGTTTCGAAGTCTTGTGCCTTGCCCTTACCGGCAACATCATATTCGTTATTCAGGCAGGAACCGAGTATGCCTTCTTTGGTGGCCTTGGCGATATCGCCTTCGGTATTACAATCCGCACCGCGGTCAGCCTTGTCAAGGTCGAGGGCATCAGCAATGTGCGGCCATGCATTTTGCATCTCAAATTGCCAGTATTCCCAGCTGTGCACGCCGGAGGGCCGGAATTCCACTACTGGTTCCACATTGGCGCGCTTCGCGTAATCCACGAAGGTCTGGGTGGACATCCGAGAGATAACTTCCAGCCCCATGCCGGCCAGACTTGCCTGTCCCTTGGCCACCGAGTCTTCCTGGCCAAAGTCGTCCTTGCCGTTACCAGCAGAGACATAGACCTGCATGTCCTTGAGGTTTTCGATGCCCAGCTTCGGATCGTGGTCGATCCAATCCTGCGAGCCCGGCTCGCCCCACATCTTGCGGGAATCGTAGCCGCCAGCATCGCGCTGCGCAGCCATGATGGCCTGTGGCATGCCACGGGTAGTCATATCGAGGTAGCCGGAGAACGAACCCACGAAATCAAACAAGTGCGGGTTACGCTCCGCCAAGTTGACCGCTGCGGTACCGCCCATGGACAGCCCAGTCACCGCGCGCTTCTGGTTGGAGCGGTATTCATGATCCAAAATTGGGACCAATTCCTTGGTAAGGAAAGTCTCCCACTTGTAGTTCTTCCCTGCATCCGGCTGCTGCCAATCGGAGTAGAAGGAAGATTCGCCACCCACCGGCATGATGAGGTTGACGTTGCGATCCGCATACTGGTTGAGGATATTGGTCTCAATGGTCCAGCCGGACTCGTCATCGCGGGCGCGCAGGCCATCAAGTGCCCATACCTCTGGGAACTTCTTCTCCGGCTGCGAATACCAGTCGCGCGCGAGCTGGATCTGCACCTTCTGCTCGTGATCCGGCATGGCTGCGGACTGGATATAAACCATCAGGTGACGGTTGGACAGGTACTCCACACGGTTGATCTTTACGCCATCCGGCAGCCCCTCCACCTGTGGGTATTCGGTCTCCACTGGGGTACGGGCCGGCGGATCCTTAGGCGCAAAGTGATCAGACAGGCTGCTGCCGTTGCCTGGCTGAGCGGAGCTCATGTCACCAAGAGAGCTTTGGGCGGTGGCGTTGGGCAGCAGGGCAAGTCCAACGGCAATGGCGGTCGGCATGGCTGCTACCGCGAGCCCCTTACGGACCTTGCCCGGGGAAGTGTTTTTGCGCATAGGTAAACGTCCTTGAAGATTTACCGCGGCCGCATTCCGAAGGTTCCCCTCCTCCGGACTGCTACCTGCGGCGTGAGCTGTCTATTGTGCGCTTAAGTTTAAGTTGAACTTGAAGCTTTGGAAAGGCTGACACGCCGTGCAAAGTTATATCACCATTTATCTCGATGCAGAGGCTGTCCCCCGGAATCACCCAATAAGCAATCTCCCAGCTTAACTACAGACTGGACCCTCACCAAGAAACCACTAAGATAACCACAGCATGCACAAAGGTGCACCCTGTAAACATCCCCTACCCAAGGCGAAAGATATGAAAAACATAAAGACCAAAATCACCGCCGGACTCATCGCCCTCACCACAAGCCTCACCATGGCCCAGACTGCAAATGCGGACCAAGGCAAGGAAATGGTCACCTTCGGCGATTCCTTCACCGCCAACGGCGGCGCACCAGGAGACCGAGGAGCAACCTCCCCATACAAGCGCCCCTTCCACCCCTGCTTCAACGACAAGCACAACTGGGCGCACCAAACCGCCAACAACCTCGACCACAACCTCGCCGACTACTCCTGCAACGGAACCAGCGTCTGGGTCAACCAACACGTCGACGACGCCATCAAACAAGGCAACATCGGCCACGACACCAAAGAAGTAGTATTCATGTACGGCGGCCTCCAACAAGGCACCTACTTCGACGCCCTAGCCAACGCCACCCTCCCCGACGTTCCCAAAGCCTCCACCTACCGCGGACTACTAGACTTCCAATTCAACAAAATCCGCAAAGCCGCACCCAACGCCCGCATCACCATGGTCAACTACGTCCCAATGACCGTCAACGACACCCTGTGCGTAGTCAACCACGACCAGCTGCAGCTCCCAGTAACTATCCCGGGCGCAACAACCGCAGAAGACGAATTCAACCGCGAAATCGGACGCGCAGCACACGACCTCGGAGTCAACTTCATCAACCTCCACGACCAAGCAAAGACCCACGACCCCTGCCAACCAGACACCAACCAACGATGGGCCACACTCGTGCAGACCCCAACCGCCCCATCCGTCATGCCACTACACCCAACAGACGTAGGACACGACGGAATGACCCAAATCATCACCCGAGAACTCCAAAACCACTAACCAAAGCACGAACCCGCAACACCACCGAAAGCGCCATGAACTAGTCCCCAAGAGTTGGACTGATTCGCTTCTAGGTGGCTAGGGGCGCAAGGGCCTGATTCCGATATTACATCGGGGTCAGGCCCTTAAGTCATTGTTGGGTGCGTTCGGTGTTGTACCACTGGATGTAATCTTCGATCGCCTGGGTGAACTCCTCGACGGTGTTGAAGTCTTCTCCGTGGTATATCTCGCTTTTCAGGTGACCGAAAGCGTTCTCTATTACTGCGTTGTCGTAGCAGTTGGCTGTACGCGACATCGACTGAACGCCGCCGTTGTCGTGGATCAATGTCCGCCAGGTTGAATGCTGGTATTGGAAGCCTTCATCTGTATTTTTCAGCTAGGCATTTTCGGCCGGCAACAGTTCGTTTTTGCGACGCTGTTTGTCTCCTTCAGTAAGCCCCTCCGGCTTGGTGCCCCTGCCCTGTTCGAAACGCTCCACCCTTTGCTCGCGCTGCGTTTCACTTAGCGAACTTCATAGTCCCAAAGAAAAATGCTCCCCACTAGTTGGTAGCTGATTTCTCAGTCCAACTACTGGGGAGCAGTTCAAACGGCGCGGGGATAGTCCGTTAGTGAGCCTTACCAGGCATTCAAAGCGTTGAGAACGCGTGGCTTGGAAGCATTGAGCTGGTAGTCCCATTGGTACCAGTTATGCAAGCCCTCGGCCGGGTAGCTCACCGTTGGGTTCAGACCCTGCAGTCGAGCGGCGCCTTCCCAAGCGCGGGTGGTCAGCTGAGAACCAACCTCCAGTGCGACACCCGGTGCTTGGAACTTCGGTGGGAGGGTTTCCTTATCCAATTGACCCGGCATACCGGATGCGGCTGAAATATAAACATCGGTACCACCATCGCGCAGCTGCGGAATCAGCATGAGCGGGTCATTCTGGAAACGCCTTGGGTTAAATAGGGAACCGTACATGGCGTTGACATTGAACCCGCCTACATCCAGCATGGCCAAACGAAGGACAGTCTGGGCACCTGGAACCGTCATAGTCAAGTAACCAGAGTAGGACAGTACCTGCTTGAACTGGTCAGTGTGCTTAGCAGCCAAAGTCATGGCGGAACCGGCACCCATGGAGAGGCCAGCGATCGCATTGTTGTTGCGGGCCACGCCAAAGTTCTGCTCGAGGTAGGCAGGAAGCTCCTGGGTAAGGAAGGTCTCCCACTTGTAGTTAACCGGATCGTTCGGATCATACTTGCCCGGTGCCTGCCAGTCGGCATAGAAAGAAGACTCGCCACCTGCCGGCATCACGAGGGTGAGGTTGCTGTCCGAGTAGGTCTTTGCGGCATTAACCTCGCTATGCGGGCTAACCCAGCCGCTGGTTGCGTAGGTAGCGCGCATGCCATCCAATAGGTAGAAACCAGCGTTGCCGCCATTCTTTGCGGGCTGGATCTGTACCGGGATATTACGGTTCATGGACGGGGACCAGACATCACAGCGCTGAACCCAAAATCCAACTGGGTCCCATTCACAGGTGCCAGTATTATCCGGACGCAGCCAATCGCGGTTTCCCGCGTGTGCCTGCKGCGYGCCSCCTGCCACTACGGCGAGGCCAAGCGCTACGGCCACCGCCATGATGACCGATAGGACGCGTCCCCTCAAAGATGCAGTCATCTTTCTCCTCCACAAAGTACTCAATTATTGTTCTTTGGCTTTATCGCTGGGAACCTGTGAATCGTTAACACCCCTCAGCGAAAACCTCACTGAAAGGCAGTGTAGTTCACTCACAGGCTTTTTGCCTCATTATCAACCATCATTGCAGGTAATCCCCCGGATCGGAGGAAAAGGTTAGGGTTCTTCCCTCTGTCAGGGAAAATTTAATATTTTCTAAGAATCGGCCCCAGGTTAGCGGTTGCCTATAGGTGGCAAAGAGTTTCTGGAAATTGGCATCATTAAGCGCAGTGCGTGCTTGCCACGCGGAATCTTTATCCTGCCCCAGCAATAGGGAGTCAATATCCACTGCAGAATCGGCAATCTGCCACGCCACACCAAGGCTCTTATCATGGCCAATGCGCCCGCCCTCGATGCGGGGCTGGCGCGCTGCTAGGGGATTACTGAGCCCAATTTCATCGAGCACGCGCACCTCAAGCGGGGCATTCATAGAAGTAAGACCGAGGTTAACAAAATACACAGTGGGAGGATCGGAGCGTTCCGGATCCGCGGGCACCGTCGTCCACGATGGTTGGCCCCCTTCCTTGCTATAGCGGAAGGTCATGGCATCGCCGGCTGCCAAGTCCTGCACCGCTTTTTCGTAGTCATTCATCACATCCATACCCAGGAAATCCTCGGCCCGGCGAGGTGGTTCCTGCCGGTTGGTGATATCGGTCCAATAGTCCCGCTCATCCACAACAGTAAGCTTCCCCGCGTACGCAGCGCGGTCTACCGGGTGGCCATGCACGACAATAACGAGAGCCCACACCGCAGAGAATACGGCAGCCCACCAGGTTCGTAGATTAACTACGAAGATGGGCAGGAGCGCAGCAAAAAGCGGAAGCAGCAACATGCGTCCATGCATAAAATCGCCGCCCACGTGCACAACATACAGGGCATGCAAAAGCGCAGCGCCCAGGAAGATATAAACCACAGTCTGCAGCGAGCGCAGCGCCGGCGGGCGAAAATTGGCGTTCCATAGCGCCGCCACTGCCAGCACGATGAGTGGGAGGTACAGCGCGTAGGGCGCCATAAAGTCACCCAGATACGCAAACCCTTTGCCCCACGCGGAACCGGCCGCGGATTTCGCAACGGCGGTATGAGGCGTAAGCAGGCCGTAGTAGCCCATGCGGAAGACTTGATACCCCAGGGGCAGGGGCAAGGCGGCAGCGATAACCTTCCACGAACGCGTGCTCACTATGAGTACAACGCCAACCAAGCCGCCATACAGGGCGAGCTCAGGGCGAATGAGCCAGGACAGCCCCGCCCAGAATGCCAACCCATACACGAGAGGCTCGGGCGGCAATTCTTGTCGCGGTCGCGCCCATGAAATCAGCATCCACCACAAGACGGCCAAGTAGAAAAGACACAGGCTCCATTCCAAGCCGGAGGTAAAAAGTCCCGTGCCGGTGGCAGGGCCAGATACACCAAGGCACCAGCGGGAAGAACAATTCCCTTGTGCATGCTTGCCGATGCCCACGTGCCCACCACCATCGCCGCAACCGCCAGGATAAGCCCGAGGTAGATGGCGATCGTTTCGAGCTCAGCACCGCTTACCCACCGCGCCACAAAGATGAGGTATTGCCAGACCGTGGAGGTATTGGCCTCGACGCGCTCGCCCACATTGAACACAGGCCCGTTGCCGGCCTCTAAGTTGCGGACGGTGCGCAGGACGATGAGTCCATCATCGGCGATCCAGCGGCGGGCAAAGCCACCCCMCAAAGAAAAAACACCGATAATAAGAACCGAGGCGGGKACGCTCCAACGTACGATTCTCTTGTTACCGGTGTTAACCACGTCGGGTGAGTATATCAGTTCCCTCAAGATCTTCTAGTTCAACACGTCTATGCCACCGCTGCTTAGACCAATGGCATGATGTAGACGGCCATGGCGATGCAGGCCAGCCAAGCGATGGCGAGGATCTGCAGGGTGCGGTCCCCCAACGCGATTTCTTCCGGCGCCCCGCCCTGGCCGCGGTCCACATCGGCGGCATAGCGCAGGATGGCGATGGTAAACGGCACCATGGAAATCTGGTACCAGACGCCACCAGAGGTTGCGGCATTAGCCAGCTCAAAGCCCCACAGAGAATAGAAGACCACCACGGCGGTGGCCGCTAGCGTCCAGACAAAGCGCAGGTAGGTCGGCGTATAGCCCTGCAAGGATTTGCGGATCTTCGCGCCGGTCTTTTCCACCAGCAGGATTTCGGCATAGCGCTTACCGGAGGCCATAAACAGCGAGCCAAAGGCAGCAACCAGCAAGAACCACTGCGAAAGCTCAATATCGGCCGCCACGCCGCCGGCCATGGTGCGCAGCATGAATCCGGAGGACACCAGCGCAATATCGATAACCGGAATGTGCTYCCAGCCAAAGCAATAGCCCAGCTGCAGGGCGATATAAACCGCCATGACGATGGCTAGCTCTAGTCCCGCGGTGGCCAAGAAAGACAGCCCGATGGACAGGCCTACGAGCACCACGGCCATGACATAGGCCACCTTGATGGGCAGCACGCCCGAGGCGATCGGGCGGAAGCGCTTGGTCGGGTGCTCCTGGTCCTCGCGCCAATCCTTGGCGTCATTAATCAGGTAGATGGAAGAAGCGCCGAGGCAGAAGACGATGAAGGCTAGGAGGACATCGACAAGCACGCGCCCGTGAAAGAGCGAGTCCGCACCGGCCGCAGCGGGCGCGGCCAGCACGAGAATGTTTTTTACCCATTGCTTCGGGCGCAGGGCCTTGACCATGCCATCGGCCAAATTCTTCGGCGGCTTGCGCTTACGGCCGGTATCGACGCCAGACGTATGCGGCTCCGAATGGAGAAAGTGCTGGTTGCCGTCCTCACTCATGCGTCTTTCCCTTCGTCATTGCCCGCGCGGTAGCAGCGCCAATGGCTGCGCCCGCAACGGTATCGGTTGGATAGTGCACCCCGAGCACCATACGCGATGCCATCATCACCGGCACTCCCACAAGCGGTGCCTTGGACCCCGTCAGGCGGGACAGGCCCACCAAAAAGGCCGTGGTGGAGGTAGCATGCGAGGACGGGAAGGATAGGCGCGAGGGGGTTTTGACCCCAACGCGCACGTAGGAATAATCGGGCCGCTTGCGCCGCACGATGCGCTTGAGCACCACGCTTGCCGCGTGCGCGGTAAACGCCGCGGCACCGATCCGAATCCACTCCTCCCGGCGCTGCTTGTCCAAACTGGCCCCAAGTGCCGCGCCACCCATCCAGCCCAGGGCGTGCTCGCCCAAGTGACTTAAACCGCGGGCGGCGGGCAGCACTCCCGGCACGTCAAAGGCGGCGTCCTGGATGGACTCCAAGACGTGGGATTCTGCGATGGAAAGCTTATTGGGCATCAAAAACCTTCTTCCAGGAAGACCGCGCGGTCAGTTCTGGCAACGCGGCGCGGTATTGTGCCCGCAGATCATCGAAGTTCTCTTCAATTTCTTTCAGCAGGCTGCGGGTTTCAACGATAAGCTCCTTGGCCAAATCGCGGTCGCGCTTGCGGAAGGCCACGCCCGTGCCGCCGGCCGTGGAAACGGTGGCGGAGTCAACGCGGGAAAGGGTAAACCAGCGCGCCTCTTCCGGGGTGAGGTTCAGCTGCGGCGCCGCTTGATGCGCGGGATCCTCCTTGCTCAGCAGGTGCTTAAGCCCCTTTACTGCCCACGGCAGCTTCTTGACCTTGGCCAAGCGCCCGCCCACATTGCGGGTGGGAACGCCCGGCGCGCCGGTCGGCGCCGGCAGCTGGTCTGCGGATTCGATGATGACCGCATCCGAGTAGTTCTTGCGGATCTCCGCGATGCGTGGCAGCGAGGTATCCAAGATATCGAAGAGGTGGTCCGGTCCCGCCAGGAAGTCCTTCATGGCCTCAATTTGGATGGCCATGGTGGAGTATTCCATGCACATGGTGTGCTTGAGCGTGGACTTAAAGATGGACTTGGTAATGCCAGATACTGCGCCATCGTGGTACAGCGAGGCCACGATCAAGCGGTTGCGCAGGTGGAAATAGGCCTGCCAGTCAATGGCATCGTCCTTATCCGCCCAGGCCATGTGCCAGATGGCCGCGCCCGGCCAGGTCACCGTGGGGAAGCCATTGCGGGCAGCGCGCAGGGAGTACTCGGTATCGTCCCACTTGATAAACAGCGGCAGTGGCTGGCCGTTGGTCTCTGCCACCACGCGCGGGAAGAGACACATCCACCAGCCGTTATATTCCACGTCCACGCGGCGGTGCAGCGCGCGAGAATCGTACTTCTTTGGATCCACATGGGTTTCTGGCGTGCCAATGGCGCGCAGCGGGTACTTGGCAAAGTCGTGGTCATACACGGCATGCGGCGCGGCGCCCCACATGAAATCGGAGCGGTTGACCTGCTCACCGGTGGTGCGCAGCTGGGAGCGCTCCTGCAGGTTGAGCATCTGCCCGCCGACGATGATCGGCTTTTCCGCATAGCGTGCTGCCTGCACCGCGCGCAGCACGGAGTCCGGCTCGATGGCAATGTCATCGTCCATATACAAGATGAAGGGCGAATCCGTATTCTCCAGCGCCTCGTACATGATGCGGGAATAGCCGCCGGAACCGCCGAGGTTGCCCTGACGGAATTCGCGGAAGCGATCGCCAAAGTGCGCTACCGCCTCGTCGTATCCGGGCTCATCGGCCGGGTGCTGGTTGCCTTGGTCCGGCATGAGGACGAAGTCAATGATCTCATCCACCACGGGATCTTCTGCCAGGGCTTGCAGGGCGGCGACGGCATCGGTGGGGCGGTTGAAGGTGGGAATACCGACGGCGACGCGCTTTTCGGAAGGGGCGATCTCGGTGCCATCGGGAAGCGTTTGCGCCGCTGGGGCCTGCGGGGAGCACCAGGCAGCATCCGCCAAGGTGGTTTCCTTTTCCGCGGTGATATCGAACCACAGCCAGCCGCCGTCCTCGAAGTTTTTGAGCGGCAGCTCAAACTCGTGGTGGCCCGTGCCAACGAGGTGGTTGGCCACGGAAATGCGCTGGCCATCCTGCTTGGACCGATACAAAGAAACGTTGGCTTGACCCTCGATCTCCAGGCTTAGAACCACCGAGCGCAATTGCGACCAGCGGCGCCAGTAGGAGGCCGGGAAGGCGTTGAAGTAGGTTTCAAAGGAGGCTTCCTCGCCGGCCGGGATGGTCACGGCGGTCCGGTTTGTCCAGCTCAAGCGCTCGCGGTTTTGCTCCGCCTCGATGAGGTAGAGCATGCGTACATCAAAGGGTTCGCCGCGCTTGGGCAGCAAGATTCGCTGCAGGGGCTCATAAGCCGAGGTGTTGTTGGCAGTCACGATTGCTTCGATTCTCCAAACGGTTTAAACAGTAGTCAGCGACCTAGCGTAGTTGCTTTCGCGCGACTGCTCGGGTTTACACGCGGACAATAAAAGAAGGGCCGAGGAATTCCTCCTCGGCCCAGGGCTTATGGTGCCTCCCCTTATGCGCTCACGCGCTCGGTTACCGGGTCGATGCCCAGCTTGTTCAGCATGTAGTAGACGCGGGCTTCTAGGTCATCGGCAAGCTCGCGGGCCTGCTCAACGGTCTCAGCCGGGGCAATGTCCCAGATCTTGATGTCCTTGCCGGCCTCATCGCGCTCGACCTCGCGGCCCAGGTACACGATGTAGTCCGGCATGGCCACGGTCCGCACCTCTTCGAGGTACTTCTTGGGAGCCTGTCCCATGCCGCGCTCGCTCATGACGTGCGCCAGGTGGTCATTGCCGTCATTTTCCGGGTGCGCGGCGGTATCGACGTAGAGCGCCTCCCCCGCGTGCTTCTTGGTAAGGTCCGCTGCGGCCTTGGCCAGGGCGTGGTTATTGCCCGCGGCGAAGCGAACGTGGATGCGGTGGGCACCGAAGAACTCGCGCACCTCGCGCTCTACCAGCACGGGGATGAATTCCACGAGCTCGGCTTTGGCGGTGTGCTTGGCGATGACCTCGTCCAGCTTCGCATCGATGTCAGCACGGGTATATCCGTGACCGTACTTGGTATGTAGGTCATGCCGGAGGGTTTCAAACTGGTTCATTGTTATCCCCTTTCCTGGATTCTTTCCCCGTTTGCTTTTTGTTAACTTGAAGTTAACCTTACAGCGCGGTGTGACATCCGTCAATTGATTGGTCATAACCCATTAGTTAGACCTCCCGTGGAGCAAGTTACGCGTGGGGCGCACTGGGCTATAGACTCTGCCTTTGATGATCCTGCTCATTGATAATTACGACTCGTACACGTTTAACCTCGCGCACCTCATCGCAGAGGTCTCTGGAACCGAGCCACTCGTCGTTCCCGCGGGCGAGGCCGCCGGCATCCCAGAGCGCGTGCGCGCCGGCGAGTTCAGCCACGTGGTTATCTCCCCCGGCCCCGGCACCCCGGAGGAAGACAACGACTTTGGCACGTCCCGGCGCGTTATCGAGGCGGCCGCCACAGCGCGAATTCCCCTGCTTGGCGTCTGCCTCGGCCATCAGGGTCTGGCGATGCTCGCCGGTGCCCGCATACGCCGCGCGCCCGAACCGCGCCACGGCTTCGTATCCACCATCAGCCACTCCGGCGAGGGACTTTTCGCCACCATCCCGCAGGACTTTCAGGCGGTGCGCTACCACTCCCTGCACATTGAGCCCACCCCCGGCATCACCGTGCACGCCCGCAGCGAGGACGGCACCGTCCAGGCCCTCAAGGTCGATGGCCTGCCGCATTGGGGCGTGCAATTCCACCCCGAATCGGTGCTGACACAACATGGCGCGACCCTGCTGCGCAATTTCCTCGGCGGTTTTCGCCTCCTCCACCGCGAGGTCCCCGGCGCGATTGACTGCCCCAGCGTCTTCGCGGCGCTGCAGGCAGACGGCACCGATGCCTTCTTCCTCGACTCCGCCGACGCGCGCGGGTGCTATAGCATTCTTGGCGATGCCACCGGTCCGCTTAGCAGATCCTTTCGCTACCGGCTTGGCGATGCCCCCGATATCCTCACCACCCTCGAGCGCGAGCTATCCACGCAGGTCTTTGACGCGCCGGATTTGCCGTTTACCGGCGGGGKGGKCGGKTTCCTCGGCTACGAATGCGCGCAGCTTACCCTGCCCATCCAGCTGCGCCACCGCTCGCCGTATCCCGATGCCTACTTCATCCGGCCGCAGTCCTTCCTTATCTACGACCACCACCGGCAAGTGGCATACCTGTGCTGCCTCGACGGCGAAGGCGCACAAGGCCTGCTCGACCGGTTGGAGGCAGCCCTGAAAGGCGGGCAGGTGGGAAACGAGGGGGCATCGGCAAGCGCGGGCGCCTGGCGCACCACCGACTACCTTGACCGAATCCAGCGCGCCCAAGAGCTCTTGCACGCTGGGGTAAGCTACGAGGTATGCCTGACCGATACCTATACCGCGCAGGCCACCGGCGATATTTATGCTGCGCTGCGCCGGCACAACCCGGCACCGTACGCGGCGCATCTGGTCTTCGACGGCGTGGAAATCTGCAGCGCCTCGCCCGAGCGCTTCCTTAGCGTGCGCGATAACCGCGTCGAGGCCAAGCCCATCAAGGGCACCATTCCAGCCCACCAGGACCCCGCGCTGCTTCGCGATGACCCCAAAACCCGCGCCGAGAACCTCATGATCGTGGACCTTTTGCGCAACGATTTATCCCGCGTGTGCGAACCCGGCACCGTGCGCGTTCCGGGGTTGATGAACGTGGAAAGCTACGCCACCGTGCACCAGCTCGTCTCCACGATCACCGGCCAATTGCGCCCCGGCGCCACCGCGCTCGACGCCATCCGCGCCGCCTTCCCGCCCGGTTCTATGACCGGCGCGCCGAAGCTGCGCACCTGCGAGATTATCGATGCCCTCGAGGCAGGACCCCGCGGCGTCTATTCCGGCATCGTGGGCTACCTCGGGTATTCCGGCGAGGCTGATTTCAGCGTGGTCATCCGCACCGCGGTGCGCGCGGGTTCCGAGGTCACCGTCGGCGCCGGCGGGGCCATCGTCCTCGATTCCGATCCCGCAGCCGAGCTGGCCGAAAGAAACCTCAAGGCCCAATCGGTCCTCGGGGCGTGGTCATGAGTTCCTATATCTGGCGCGACGGCGCCTTCATCCCCTGCACCCCACCGGCTGACCCCTGCACCGTGGCCGATTCTTGGCGGCATTCGCAAGGCCGCACGCACGGTCTCCACCTGCACTTGGAGCGCTTCGAATCCGCCGCCGGGACCTTGCCCGTAAGCTTCGTCCCCGCCATGCTGGAGCTCCTTTCAGATGGCGAGCTTTTCCCCCGCATCGCCCTCATGGCCGGCGAGCTTTACCTCGATATCCGGCCTGCCCCGGCTCCGCGCGCCCACACGCGCCTTACTTATACACAGGCCCCCGATCCCCGCGTGCAGCCTCTAGTTAAAGGCCCGGACTTGCCCGCCCTGGCTGCTTACCGCAGCCAGTATCAGGTAAGCGGCACCGATGACACCGCGATTGTCGATGCCCACGGTGCCATCGCAGAAACCACCACCGGCGCGCTCATCGCCTGGGACGGCGACACGCTCCTGCTTCCTACCGGCGTGCGCCTGCCCAGCGTGACCCTGCGCCAAGTCCTGCACCGCTGCAATGACTTGGGACTTTCCACCGCGCAGCACCCATTGACCCCGGCACTCGCTGCGGAATGTCCCCTGTGGTTTATCAACTCACTGCATGGAATTAGCCCCGTCAGCTCCATACACACACCACACGACACCATCACTCCACCGCCGCACCCGGAGGCCGCAATCTGGCAAAACTGGTGGTGGCAGGGTTTTAGCCCCGCGGGTGCAGGCGAACACTACACATAACACTCAACACAACACTGCACATGTTGAGTGTTGTGTTGAGTGTTCGTGTTGAGTGTTGGGTGTTCAGGCGCCCACCTACCTCACCAAGCGATACCTCTGTTTAGGGCTGCGCAAAGGCTCCGTACGCTCGATCCTTCCACTATCTACCAATTGGTTCAGGATTCTGCGCACCCCACCAACAGAAATCCCGGCGGCCGCCGCCAACTCACGGCTATTCGCAGACTGATGCTGAGCCAAATACTCCAGAATCCGTTCACTAGAACCGCCGTGTATAGACGCACTCCGCTCTGGCAAAGTCATTTCACGCCGTTCAAAAGTTAGCTTAAACGTGGTCAACGAATCCGTCGGCTTCGGCGGAGGAAGAAGTGTCTTTTGCAGCTGGTCAAGAATCTCAATGTAGCCAGTTCCACGATTTTCCGCCACGTACCCAGACCCGCCGGAGATAGCCGTTACCTCCAATAGCTGAGACAGGTGCTGATTCCTCGCACTTGTCATGCCCGGATCCCCAAGGTTATTGACGTTCACCATCCCAAAAAGGCCACCCGGATTAATGATTTCTAGGCGGTCAGCGTACATATCAACCTGAACCTGTGTCCCTCTAGCCTGGGGAGAATAGTCCCTGTGCATGAGCGCATTAGCAACTGCTTCCCTGACTGCTACTGGCGGATAATCCGGCAGGTCTTCTCGGAACGCCCCGTCGACGACGCCACCTACCCGCATATTTTTCTCAACCGCGAAAACCACCGCTGGCACCAATTCCGGAATCGGGCCTACAAAACTCGCGTTATCAACAAATCTTTGGCCTTTGGTCGACGTCTTATCCGTTCCCACATAAGCAGTAAAAGTTACATTGAGCCGCGGGAAAAATTCTTGCGGATAAATGCCAGCTGCTAATAAGCCAGCCAAGGTTGGATGAACATCCCCATCATCTCCCACGCCGGTGAGATGCAGGGCTTTCAATGCCCTTTCATCAGAGAACTTGCCAAAGATCCCTGGCCGCAGGCTGCGTTCGCGCTCTAGGATTTGCTGGACGATGTCCCGATCGAGGTCTGCAATAGTAGCCGCCTCCACGACCTCCAGATCCCACGAGGGCTGCATCTTATTTTCTTCGAGACGATCGATTTCATAGGGCTTCAATAACCGGTCTTCATCGTGCTCGCGAATGTAGCTGCCGTTGTATTTAGATTGCGCAGTAACCCAGCATGGTTTATCAAAGGGTGCAAGCTCTGGAATTTCCGCAACTACTACCGGCGCGCCATCGACAGCACCAATTTCCACATCGGCACGGACAGCAGGGGTCAATTTCTCCGCGCAGGCCTCCACGAATGCTTTGGCTATGGGCTCGGCTTGGAAGCCTTCGACGGGAAGAAACCCTGAGTCCTCATCGAGACCAAAGATGATCGTTCCGCCTTTTCCGTTGGCAAAAGCAGACACCGACCGCGTTATCTTCCTGGGAAGGCCTCCGCCAGCTGCTTTTACTTCGACCATGCTGGTGTCTTTGCCTATGGCACGCAGATTGTGAACAATCCGCTCAATTTCTTCTAGGTCCATCGCTTCCCCGCTTGCCTCTCACCTTCAGCCGAGCATTACACATAACACTACACAAACACTCAACACAACACTGCACATGTTGAGTGTTGTGTTGAGTGTTGGGTGTTCACGCCGCGCTTCCCTTTGGCTCCGGCAGATCGCGGCCTTTAGCCTTGGCCTCGCAGCGCACGCTTTAATTCGCTGCCAATAATGGTGCGCGCAATCAGTGCATCCGAAATGATCCCGCCCATCTGGACGAACGGATGGACTTGGCCCTTAAATTCGATAGAGCTCACTACATTTCCCGCATTGAGCATCCGCCCAACGTAGTCACTTACTTCAGAGACCAACGGATCAAGTTCACCGGTAATCACCGTCGCTGGAGGCAGCCCCGCCAGATCGCCATTCCTGCCGGGAGACATACGGATATCCGTGCGGTCTGCAGCGCCAGCATAAGAATCATAAAAATAGTTAAGGCGCCGCCTGGTGAGGTAATAGCCATCGCTAAAATCCGAATGGGATTGCGTGTCAAAGGTGGATAAATCCATGACGGGGTAAATCAGCACCTGATGAGCCAGCTGATCGCGCAGTTCTTGTGCGATCACCGCTGCGATATTGCCGCCCGCGCTGTCTCCGCCCACGGCAACGCGCGTTGGATCGATGCCGATCCCCAATTCTCCTTGTAGCACCCCGTCTACTACTGCACGGCAATCATCTAGTGGCGCCGGGAAAGGGTGCTCCGGTGCACGGCGATAGTGCACGCTGATACAGATGATTCCCGCTTCTGCGGCAATGTCCCGCACGGTTGTATCCGTGGTCTCTAAATCCCCCAGCACCCAGCCGCCGCCGTGGAAGAAGATGAAGGCAGGCGCTGCTGGGGCATCGGCAAGCGCGGGCGCCTGTGGCACATAAACCCGCACCGTGACACCGCGCACCGAGGTCTCGTACACGGAAACCATCGGGGTTTTCTTGCCCCAAGCCGCTGCCGTCTTCTGCTGGGCGGCGCGGTTTTCTTCAGGAGTACGCGTGTCCAGCTGTGGGGCATCCCTGTTCAGGTCGAGGAATTTTTGGGCTTCGGGCTGAATAAACACCATAAAAATACTTTCCAGTGCTGCATCTATTGGGCAATGCAAGCACTCATAATCGCGGGGTTAAGTAGCGGAAAGGCCCGCCGGGTGTTCCGGCAGGCCTTCTTTGCTTGCTGCTTTTTCTTATCGGGAATGCGCGTTGCGCGGCTGCGCAGTTTCAAATGCTCCTGGAGCCGCTCCGGGGACATCTTCCACATGCTGCGGTCCGCGTGCCCGGGCTTGGTGTATTTCTTGCGTTGAGCCATGCCGTCACCTCCTAACCTGTGAGGTGACTAAGCATAGCGTGCCCAGGGCAGATTAGCAGCTCTTAGTGTCCGCGCTCTTGCTCGATGGCCTTGCCCTCGTTCCAGAAGGGCACGAGCTTGTTATCGAATAGGGACAGCGCGGCGCCGATGGCCATGTGCATATCCAAGTACTGATAGGTGCCCAAGCGGCCGCCGAATAACACCTTGTTTTCCTTGGCTTCTTGGGCGGCTAGTTTGCGGTACGCCTCCAGCTTGGAGCGATCCTCCGGGGTATTGATGGGGTAATACGGCTCATCGCCCTTATCGGCAAAGCGCGAGTACTCCTTCATGATGACCGTCTTATCGGAGGGGTAACGGTCCTTGCGCTCTGGGTGGAAGTGGCGGAACTCGTGGATGCGGGKGAAGTCCACATCGGCATCGTTGTAGTTCATCACCGGGGTGCCTTGGAAGTCGCCAGTATCGAGCACTTCGAGGTCGAAATCCAGGGTGCGCCAGCCGAGCTCGCCTTCGGCGAAGTCAAAGTAGCGGTCCAGCGGGCCGGTGTAGATTACGGGAGCATCCGGGGAATCGGCGCGCAGATCCTCGCGAACATCGAACCAATCGGTATCCAGGCGGACCTCGATGTTTTCATGATCCGCCATGTTTTCTAACCACGCCGCATAGCCATCGACGGGCAGGCCTTCGTAGGTGTCGTTGAAGTAGCGGTTATTGAAGGTGTAGCGCACCGGCAGGCGGGTGATATTGCTGGCCGGCAGTTCCTTGGGGTCGGTCTGCCACTGCTTGGCGGTGTAGTCGCGGATGAACGCCTCATAGAGCGGGCGTCCGATAAGCGCGATGGCCTTTTCTTCCAGGTTTTTGGCCTCATCCGCAGAGAATTCGCCGGCCTGGTCTTTGATCAGTTCGCGGGCCTCATCGGGCGAGTAGTACCGGCCGAAGAATTGGTTGATAAGCCCCAGCCCCATGGGGAATTGGTAGGCGGTGCCATCGTGCATGGCAAAGACGCGGTGCTGGTAGTCGGTGAAATCGGTGAACTGGTTGCAGTACTCCCACACGCGCTTATTGGAGGTGTGGAAGAGGTGCGCGCCGTATTTGTGCACTTCAATTCCGGTGGTGGGTTCCGCCTCGGAATAGGCATTGCCGCCCAGGTGCTCGCGGCGCTCGACGATGAGCACCTTCTTTCCCAGCTGGCTAGCGGCCCTTTCCGCAACGGTCAGGCCAAAGAATCCGGAACCAACAACGATGAGGTCATAAGAAGTCATGGCTTCCACTTTATTGCACTCCAGAGGGGAACACGGGTCATCGGCGTGTCGCAACAAGATTCACAGTTGTCACACTCGTAGCATCACTATCAACTGTTAACTTTTGGCAACCGTTTTTACAGCTACATCGGCACCTAACTCAACCCAGGGAGAATAGAGTGAAGCAACGACGTCGACTAGTCCCCACGAGGTCACCGTGGTCCACACCCGTCATCGCGACGGTTTCCTCCATTGCCCTCGTCATGGCGGCCGCATTCGGCGGCCAGCAGGTCCTTAAAACCCAGGACTCCGGTTCTGGCGGACCTATCGAGGTGAAAAACGCCTCTGAAAGCTTTAGCAACGCCGACTCCGTCGTCGTTGATGACCCCGCCGTGGCAGCGCAAGGCGATGGCGAGGGCCCACGTGCCGTCAAGCACTTCCACCGCGACGAGACATTCAACATGTTCGCCGTGACCTGGGAGGGCAAGCGCGACGTGCACTCCTTCGTCCGCTCCAAGCAGGAGGACGGCTCCTGGAGCGAATGGTTCGATATGGATGCCATGAACTACGGCGATGGCAAGAACGGTACCGAGCTTATTTACGTAGGCGATACCAACGATGTGCAGGTATCCATGGCCAATGTAGACCTAGTAACCGGTTCCAACCTGGATGACGATGCTGAGTTGCCCGATAAAGCAGCCGGCGCTGCGGATGCCAACCGCGCCGCCTCGCAGCCTTCTAACGTCGGCGATATCGCCCCTGTAGCTGATGAAAACAACACCGACCGCACCACCGTGTCGGACCTGGATGCCGTCTTTATGGACGGCAATGCCCAAGAAGGCCAAGCCATCGAACCTACTGCCGCCACCGATGGCATGCCCAAGGTAGTGTCCCGCTCTGGGTGGGGCGCCGATGAATCCAAGCGCTGCCAACAGCCCACCTACGATGACGGCATCAAGGCGATGACGCTGCACCACACCGCGGGCTCCAATAACTACACCCCGGCACAGGCTGCCGCACAGGTTCGCGCTGCCTACGAGTACCACGCCCAGAATCTGGGCTGGTGCGATATTGGATACAACGTGCTCGTGGATAAGTTCGGTACCATCTACGAGGGCCGCTACGGCGGGCTGGACAAGGCCGTCCAGGGCGCACACGTTGGTGGCTTCAACTCCCATAACTGGGGTATTTCCATGATTGGTAACTACGAAATTGAGGAACCATCACAGAAGATGCTGAACTCGGTGGCAGAAATTGCCGGGTGGAAGGCAGCAATTTCCGGCATCGATCCCACGGGCACCGCTACCCTGACCTCTGGCGGCTTTGGCGGCTCCCGCTTTCCAGCCGGTGCGCAGGCAACCGTGCCTGCCTTCAGCGGTCACAATGATTTCCACTACACCCAGTGCCCTGGTCGCTACACCGTGCAGCACTGGGACGAGATCCGCAAGAACACCAAAAAGAAGTACGACGCTGTTAAGGCTGGCGGTAACTCCGCAGCAATGAACTGGGATAAGAAGTCGCCATCGAGTGGCGGCGATCAGTCCACCTCGGGAGATACCACCTCTTCCATCGCTGGTGTCGATGTTCCAGTATCGACCATCCAAGCCTTGGCTGGCATCGCCGCCACCGTGTTCGGCGTCTTGGTTGCCAATGACCGCGTAGCGCAGCCGGATGCCGATAAGAAGGTTGCGGGTGAGCTTACCGTCGGCGAGATTCCGAAGATCGTCAACAAGGTTGTGCAGCTTTCTAATAACGAAGGCCTCAAGGAATCCTGGACCTCCGTCCTGAACGCCTTTGGCCCAGTCTTGGGTCTCGCCGTTGGCGGACCTGACACCACCGATTCCGGCAAGATCATGTACCAGCTCTTCAAAAACGGTGTGGTCCTCTCCTCCGAGGACTCTGGGGCAAAGGCCCTGACCGGAGAGATTGCCAAGAAGTGGGCAGAAGGCGATAACGCTTCCAAACTCGGACTGCCCACCACAAACGAGATGAAAGACGGCAAGGAAATCCGCGTCCAGTTCCAGGGCGGCGAGATTGTCTACAACATGGATACCGAAAAGGTAGACATCTACACCGACTAGCCTCCCCGTGGAGTGGGAGTTAGAACCAGCGCTCCAAAACCTTTGCCACGCCCGCCTGGTGGTTGGCCACGGTGACCGCATCAGCGGCCGCCTTCACCGCCGGGAGGGCGTTTTCCATTGCCACCCCACAGCCGGCCCACGTGAGCATCTCAATATCGTTGGGCATATCGCCAAAGGCAATGGTTTCTTCCTGCGCTATCCCATGCTGCTTGGCCAACCACTCCACGCCGCGGCGCTTGGTGACGTTGGGGGCCGCGACCTCGAGCACGCCCTCCTGCATGGAGTAGGTGATATGCGCCAGCTCCGGATCAATATGAGGCGCAATCAAGTCATAGAGTTCTGGCGCGGAATAATCCGTATTCCGGATAAGCAGCTTGACCACTGGCCGTGCCACCAGCTCGCCCACGCTGACGACGCCGAAGCCTTCAAAGAGGGCATTTTCGGAGTAGTGCGGGTCGACGACGAAGAGCTCCTCGGGGGCATTGGCAAGCGAGCCACCCGCCCGCTCTGCACCAAAGCCAACCGTGCCAAGGACGCGCAGCGCTACCGTCACCACCTCTTCTAGCGCGTCTGGATAAAGCTCCCGCGCGGATAGCACGCGGTCTTCCGCGGAATCATAGAGCACCGCCCCATTTGAGGTCACACATACCGGGAGCACCGTGAGCTGCTCCAGCACCGGCTCTATCCAGCGAAAGGGCCTGCCGGTGGATAACGCAAAATAAGCACCCTGCTGCACCGCCCGCGCCACTGCGTCGCGGTTGCGACGCGGGACGCGATGATTGCGGTCCAACAGGGTGCCGTCAATATCGCTCGCGATGAGCCGAGGGGCCCGGGTAGGGAAAGTATCCATACCCGCGAGTTTACTTCAGGACTTAGAAGTCCATCTCATCCTCATCGGAGTCTTCCCAGTTCAAGGAACGCTTGATAGCGCGCTTCCATTCACCGTAGAGGTAATCCACCTCTTCTTGTTCCATCTTGGGCTTGAATACGGTGAGGTCACCGCGCTGGGTATCCAAGATGCTGAGGTCTTCCCAGAAGCCATTGTCCAAGCCGGCAGCAACAGCGGCGCCGGTTGCGGTGGTCTCAATGTTCTTCGGGCGGTGTACCTCCACACCCAAGATGTCAGCCTGGAACTGCATGAGCAGCTCGTTGGTGGTCATGCCGCCATCCACGCGCAGCTCGGTAATTTCCACGCCGGAGTCCGCCACCATGGCATCTGCCACGTCGCGGGTCTGGTAAGCGGTTGCCTCGAGGACAGCGCGGGCCAGGTGTCCACGGTTGGCAAAGCGGGTCAGGCCCACAATGACGCCGCGGGCATCGGGACGCCAGTGCGGGGCAAAGAGACCGGAGAACGCCGGAACAATGTAAACGCCGCCGTTGTCCTTGGTCTCCCGTGCCAAGTTCTCGATGGCAGAAGAATTAGGGATGAGCTGCAGGTTATCGCGCAGCCACTGCACCAAGGAGCCACCCATGGATACGGAGCCTTCCAGCGCGTACACGGGGCGCTCGCCCTCGCGCTGGAAGCAAACGGTGGTCAACAGGCCGTTATCGGAGAACTTCGGGGTGGTACCGGTGTTCAGCAGCAGGAAGAGGCCGGTGCCGTAGGTGTTCTTGGCCGAACCTGCACGGAAGCAGCCTTGGCCGAACATAGCGGACTGCTGGTCCCCCAGGATGGCGCGAATAGGTACGCCGGCGAGGGAACCGCGCTCCCGAACGGTGCGGAAATCACCCAGGGACGGGCGAATCTCCGGCAGCATGGACATAGGAATGCCCATTTCCTTGCACAGCTCTTCGTCCCACTCCAGCTTTTCGATGTCCATGAGGAGCGTACGCGAAGCGTTGGTCACGTCCGTTGCGTGCAGCGCTTCCATGTCGCCGTCGCCCTCGGCACCGCCGGTAAGGTTCCACAGCAGCCAAGAGTCAATGGTTCCGAAGAGCAGGTCGCCCTTTTCGGCGCGCTCGCGGACGCCATCGACATTGTCGAGGATCCACTTAACCTTCGGGCCGGCAGGGTAGGAGTTGATCAGCAGGCCGGTGCGGCGGCGCCACTTATCCGGGCCCTCTTCACCAGCCAGTTCCTTACAGATAGCGGAGGTGCGGGTGTCCTGCCAGACGATGGCGTTGTAGACGGGCTCGCCAGTGTTCTTATCCCACACAACTGTGGTTTCGCGCTGGTTGGTGATACCGACGGAGTCGATATCTTCTACTGTTATATCGCCATTGGCCAAAGCCTCCCCCACGGCGCGGCGAGTGTTGCTCCAGATCTCCTGCGGGTCGTGTTCTACCCAACCCTTTTCTGGGAAGATCTGCTCGTGCTCGAGCTGGCCCACGGAAATCTGATCGCCATCGTGGTTGAAGATGATGCAGCGGGTTGACGTGGTTCCCTGGTCAATAGCTGCGACGTATTTCTTATCACTCATGTGTCTAATTTCTCCTGTATAGGGTTGGATTAAAGCGCAATGGACAGTAGACCAACGGCGACGGCCGAAAGCAGCGAGCCAACAATCGGCACCCAAGCATAGCCCCAATTAGCGCTGCCCTTGTCCTTAATGGGCAGGACGAAGGCGTACATCAAGCGTGGACCCAAGTCACGGACCGGGTTGATGGCGTATCCCGTAGGCGTACCCAGGGACAGGCCAACGGCGACAACAACGAATGCCACACCGAAGTAGCTCAGCGGTCCCAGCTCGCCGCCGGCAGGGCCGAAGGCGATGAATATCAACAATACGGTGGTGGCGATGAACTCAGTTACCGTATTCCATCCATTGTGTGGGTGAGCGGGGGCAGTGAAGAAGATGCCCGCGGTTTCAGAATTGGCACCGGTGACATTGCCCTCTTCGTCGTAGTTATTCGCATCGAAGAGCTGCTTGAATGCGGCCCAGGCCAAGAAGGCACCGAACATAGCACCCAGGATTTGGCCCAGCACGTAGAACGGAACCAAGTTCCATTCGAGCGAACCATTGAGCGCGAGCATGAGCGTTACCGCAGGGTTCAAGTGACCGCCGGTTGGGTCAGCGACGCTGGCGCCGACGAAGACACCCATGCCCCAACCCAAGGCAATAACAATCCAGTCGGAGCCACGGGCGCCCGAAGTGCGGAGGTTTACCAGCGCACACACGCCGTTACCAAGAAGCATCAGCAGCGTGGTGCCGATAAACTCCCACAAAAATGCGTCAGATCCAGCCATTAGCGCCTCCCCTTATCCTTGAGTCTCGGTCGGACGAGCGGAGCCAGCGCGGACCAGAATGTCGTTAGCTTCGCGGTCAGTTACAGCTGCCTCGGCAGCCAGCTCGGCCTCGGTGTGCTTGGTGAAGGTATCCACCTCGAGCTGCTTGTCTTCCTCGCTCCAATCCAGCAGCGGAGCAACGAAGTCCGCAACAGCGGGAGCTGCGTTGACGCCACGGTCACCGAACTCGATGGCAACGCGGAGGCGACGGGTCAAGATATCGTCCAAGTGCAGTGCACCCTCGTGGGTGACGGCGTAGCGCACCTCAGCCCAGAGGTAGGACTCTGCGCCAGGAACGGGCTCGAGCAAGGACTCGTCATCCTGCGCAGGAGCCAGAACCTCGCCCAAAAGCGAACCGTAGCGGCCGAGCAGGTGCTCGATGAAGTCCTCGCTCAGGTTGTAGCGGCGGGSCMAGGKAGGAATCTGGTTGGSCAGTGCGKGGKAGCCGGCMGCGCCCMGGATCGGGGKGTGCTCGGTGATGGACTCCGGCACCTTGCCGCCGAGTTCCTTCACGGCTAGGTCAACGGCATCCTTACCGATGACGCGGTAGGTGGTGTACTTACCACCGGCAACGGAAACCATGCCCGGGGCCACGCGAGCCACGGCGTGGTTGCGGGACAGGTTGGTGGTGGAATCGGACTTACCGGACAGCAACGGGCGCAGGCCAGAGTAGACACCGACGATGTCATCGCGGGTGATCTGGCGACGCACGCGCTGGTTGACCTCATTCAGGATGTAGTCAATATCTGCCTTGGTGGGGGCGGGATCCGGAAGGGATAGACCCTTCTCCCAGTCGGTATCGGTAGTACCGATGATCCAGTAATCGCCCCATGGAATGACGAAGAGGACGGACTTTTCGGTTACGAAGCACAGTGCTGCTTCTGCATCCAGGGCATCCTTTGGCACGACGATGTGCACACCCTTGGAAGCGTGAACGGTGAACTTGCCTTCCACGCCGGCCAGCTCCTGGATCTTGTCGTTCCAAACACCGGTGGCGTTGATGAAGACCTTACCGCGCACGGTGGCCTCGCGGCCAGTGGCGGTATCGCGGACCTTGGCGCCAACGATGCGGCCACCGCGGTCCTTATCAAAGCCGATGACCTCGGTATTGGTGCGCACATCGGCGCCGTACTCGGCGGCGCTGCGCAACACGGTCATCGTGTGGCGGGCATCGTCCACCAGGGKGTCGTAGTAGCGCACACCGCCGACGATGGCGTCTTCCTTCAGGCCAGGGGTGACCTTAAGGGCGCCCTTGCGGGTGAGGTGCTTTTGCATCGGCACGCTCTTTGCACCGCCCATGAGGTCATAAAGGGTAAAGCCGCCGAACATCATGACGCGCTCCCATACGTGGTGGGTGAGCGGGAAGATGAACTTCAGCGGCTTAACTAGATGGGGAGCCAACGTGGACATGTTGAGCTCGCGCTCCTTTAGGGACTCTGCCACGAGGCGGAAGTCAAACATCGCAAGGTAGCGCAGGCCACCATGGAACATCTTGGAAGAGCGAGAAGAGGTACCAGCGGCGAAGTCGCGGGTCTCCAGCACTGCGGTCTTCAAACCGCGGGTTGCTGCATCCAGTGCCGCGCCGGCACCTACGGAGCCACCACCGATGATGACGACGTCGTAGTCCTCATCCGCGTAGCCGTTCCACACATTTTCAAAATATTCGGGGTTAAAGGATTGGTTGCTTTGCTGGGTCATTAGAGACCGCATCTCCTTCCTTGGTGCTCATGTGTGCTTGCTCCGACAAACGATGAATGAGATGGCGTAAGCACAGCTAAAAGCAAGTTTTGGATGATTCATGATGGCGACTATTGCGCTCTAAAAAGTAGAGCCAATATCTCCTATGCTAGAGGTCACCGGGTAAACATTCACTAGAGGTTTCTCACACGTAACTTCCGGCCCCGTAAGCAGTCAATTTCCACCCTTTGCTTAGCTCCCCAAAAAGAAAAACACCCCCTCGCGGGGGTGGCAACGCCAACGTTTGCACGCGGCTAATCTTTTTGTAGCCGGGCCATCGCTTCCAAAACCTCAGACATACCTGCGCGCTCGGCGGAATACGTCACAGCCTGCGCATCCTTGACCACCTCGATGGGCGCGGTCTCTAGAGCAACGACCGGGATGTGATTCAAAAATTCTTCATCCCCTGGTTCATTACCAAAGACCAAAGTCTCGCTCGGCTTGGCTTCCAAATCATCTAGGATGCAGTCCACGCCGGCGGCCGCCGTGGCCGAGGTAACCTTCATCGCCTCCTTATCCACGAGCGGCTTTTCGGCCTGCTCATCAAGCTGGATATGCCACACCGCCTGCGGGACATCGAGATCCGCATCGCACGACACCGCGATGAGCACCTCCGCCGCGGGGTAGATGCCTTCTAGCGCCGCCTTCAACCGCGGGGTCAGGGCATCGTCTTCCCAGTTCAGCGTGCTTTGATGCGCCACTACTACGCGCGGGATGTCAGAAAACTGGGCCTTGAGCCGGTGCGGCAGGCGAGAAACGATCAGGCGCGACTGTGTCGCCGCGGCGAGCAATCCTTGCTCTACCACGGATCCTTCCCAGATCTCCTTGCTGCTTGCGGCAATAGAGGCCTGGGCCTGCGCCACGTCGGACTTCAATTGCGCCATGACATCGGCGACCTTATCCTTGCCTTCATCCAAGCCACGGGTCGCCTCTTCCACCACGGCATTGAGATTGGTTTTGACCCACTCCAAGGTATCGGCCGCGATATGCTTCTTTTCCTGGGGCTCGTCGCCAACGTGTTCTTCCTGGCCTTCCTTACCTTTGGCAGAGGCCATGTGGTTGCGCACGAGTTCAACGGTGGAAACGGAAACGCGCTCTTTGAGCCCTACCAAATCATCGCGCAAACGACGCACCCGGTGCCGCTCCGTTTCTACCTCCGCATCGCGAGCTTCGGCCTCTTCCAGGGTCGGGGCAGAACCGCCCTTGCGCGCGGGAACCCAATATTCGCCGGCGGGCATGGGGCCGAACTCCGCCTCGTAATCCTCCCAAAGTCCCTCTAGGGCCTCCTGCATGCGCCGTCGGATTTCAGCTGTATCGGCTTCTGGGTCCCCAGTGGGGTAATACGGCTCGAGCGCGGAAATAAAGACCGGAGTCTTGGTGCGTCCCAAATTCTTCTTGTGGCCCTTTGTCCACAGGCGCTGCGAACCAAACATCACTTGCGGGACAACCGGCACGCCCGCCTCAAAAGCGATGCGAGATGCGCCGGTTTTCATGCTGCGGATTTCAAAGCTGCGGGAAATCGTGCCCTCCGAAAAGACACCGACGAGCTCGCCGGCTTCGGCAAGCTCTACCGCCTTGCGCAAGGACTCTTTGCCATCGATGCGGTCTACCGGCACGTGCCCCATGGCGCGCAGCAGGGCACCCACGCCTGGCGCGCTAAAGATGCTGGCCTTAGCCAGAAAGCGCACCAGCCGTTTTTTACGATAGGCAATGAACGCGCCGAACAGAAAATCCATGTACCCGGTGTGATTGCACACCAGGACGGCACCGCCGTCATCGGGAATATTCTCTTCCCCCGACAGGCGCATCTGCAGGCCTTGGGCCAAGGTGAGGCCGCGCCCAATGTGGGTGATCTGGCGGTACAAGAAATTCGTCGCAGCGTTCATGGTGCTCCTTTAGCTTTGCTCCGCAGGCTACTGCGGCGTGAGAACATCCTTGCCCACGAATGGGCGCAAGGCCTCTGGAACAACGACGGAACCATCGGCTTGTTGGTGATTTTCCAAAATCGCCACGATCCAGCGGGTGGTGGCCAATGTGCCATTCAAGGTGGCGGCTACCTGCGTCTTCCCGTTCTCGTCGCGGTAGCGAGTGGATAGGCGGCGGGCCTGGAAGGTGGTGCAATTGGAGGTAGAGGTTAGCTCACGGTAGGTGCCTTGGGTTGGCACCCACGCCTCATTATCGAATTTGCGGGCCGCCGAAGAGCCCAAGTCACCGCCGGCGATATCGATGGTGCGGTACGGCAATTCCATCGCAGCCAGCATTTCCTTTTCCATATCGAGGAGCTTTTGGTGCATTTCCTCTGCGTCTTCCGGCTTGCAGTAGACAAACATCTCTAGCTTGTCGAATTGGTGCACGCGCAGGATGCCGCGGGTGTCCTTGCCGTGGGAACCGGCCTCTCGGCGGAAGCAGGAGGACCAGCCGGCGTACTGCAGGGGACCATTGGATAGATCGATGATCTCATCCTTGTGGTAGCCAGCAAGGGCTACCTCGGAGGTGCCCACGAGGTAGCGATCATCGGCTGGCAGGTAGTAGATCTCATCGGAGTGCTGGCCCAAAAAGCCCGTGCCGGCCATGATCTCTGGGCGCACCAGAACCGGCGGAATCATCAGCTGGAAGCCGGCTTCCCGTGCCTTTTGTGCAGCCAACATCAGCATGCCCAGCTGCAGGAATGCGCCATCGCCGGTGAGGTAGTAGAAGCGGGCACCGCCGACCTTCGCACCGCGCTTGACGTCAATGAGCCCCAGGGATTCGCCGAGTTCAAGGTGGTCCTTGGGCTCGAAATCGAACTGCGGGATCTCGCCTACCTCTTCAACGAGGACGAAGTCATCCTCGCCGCCGGCGGGCGCACCTTCGACGACGTTATCGATCTTGTACTGCAGCTCTTCCACCGTGGCCTCAGCCGCGGACCGAGCCTCTTCAGCCTCTTTGACCTTGGCTTTCAGCTCATCTGCGCCTTCCAGCAACGCCGGGCGCTCTTCCGGGGAGGCCTGACCAATCTTCTTGCCCAAGGATTTCTGCTGGGAACGCACCTCGTCTGCCTTCTGGATGGCAGAGCGACGCTTCTCATCGGCTGCGAGGAGCTGATCCACGAGCGAGGGGTCTTCCCCACGGGTGACCTGGGAGGCGCGGACAACGTCTGGGTTTTCACGGAGTAGCTTGAGATCAATCACGGAACTGATTCTAGCGCACTGCCATTGCCTTGCCGTGGTAATAACCAGCGAATTATTATGGAATCATGTCCTCCCTAGAATTGCCGGCCCGCGAAATCAGCGATGGCCCCACTCCCAAGCACGCCCAATTGCACGATATTCTGGAGGAATTATGTAATACCACCTTCAAACCCGGTGATATCCTCCCCGGTGAGAGGCTCCTAGAGGAAACCTACGGCGTCTCCCGCATTACGGTGCGCCGGGCCATCGGGGATCTCGTTGCCGCCGGTAAATTGCGCCGCGTGCGCGGTAAAGGCACCTTCGTTGCCCCCAACCCCTTGGTATCGCGCCTTCACCTGGCCTCTTTTTCCGATGAAATGAGTGCCCAGGACGTGGTGGCTTCCTCCAAGATCCTGAATAGCGGCCGCGCTAGCGCACCGGAGGCGGCCACCCAATTCTTTGGCACCCCTGCCACAGAGGAACAAATTCATTTGCGCAGGCTGCGCTTGGGCGATGGCGAGCCTTATTCCATCGATGACGGCTGGTACAACTCCGCTTTTGCGCCGAGCCTGCTGGAAAATGACACCTATAACTCTGTGTACTCGATTTTGGATAAGACATTTGGCGTCCCCATCACGGACGCGGACCAGACCGTCTCCGCTATTGCCGCCAATGAGGAGATTGCGCCGCTTCTCGATGTCCCCGTGGGTTCCCCACTGCTGCACATCGTGCGTTGCTCGCGCTCGGGGGATAAGCCCGTGGAATGGTGTTCCTCGGTCTACCGCACTGATAGGTACCACCTGAATACCCGCGTTTCCCGGGATACCTCAATCTAGAAAAGACCCTGCTTAAGGGGTAAGATAATGGGCCTTATGAAGAAATCACCTGCGTGGCGTTCCGCTGTGGCCGTCCAGATTGCCTTGATCTCAGCAATCGCGGCGGCCGTTTTCATGGGTATCTACGGCATTGTCAGCAACCACGGCTCCAACGGGGCCGATAATACGGCCTCTTCCGAGCAGTCCGCTGAGGGCGGTGCGGGTGGCTCGGGATCCTCCGATCCGAAGACGGAGCCTTTTACCTCCGCTTCCGCTGGGTCCTGCGTGACGTGGGATATCAACGAGGATGGCTCTGCCGCTTCCTTCAAAGAGGTGGAATGCTCGGAGCAGCACCGCTTTGAGGTCTCTMCCGTGGAGGATCTCAGCGTCTMCCCCMCCAGCGAATTCGGCCCAGATGCCTCGCGGCCCGCGCTTACCCGCCAGCACCAGCTGCGCGATGAGCTCTGCGAATCCGCCACAGTGAGCTACCTGCACAGCAAGTGGGATCCGCACGGCAAATACGATATTGCCTCCATTTTGCCGCCGGAATCCGCGTGGGATAACGGTGACCGCACCCTGCTGTGCGGCCTACAGACCACCGATGATCACGGCGTGCCGCAATTGACCACCGGCAACGTCGAGGCCTCCGAGCAGGCCAATCTGGCTAAGCCGGGCGAGTGCTTGGCCATCGATGATCAGCAGGTACCGCACGTCGTGGACTGCGGCCAGCCACACCAGCTGGAGACGGTATCCGTCATCGACTTGGGCAAGAAATTCCCCGACGCGTACCCGGACGGCAAGGAGATGGATAAATTCCTCTCGGATACCTGCACGGCCGCCGCTGAGGATTACTTGGGCGGGGAAGAGCAGCTCTACCAATCCACGCTGCAACCGTTCTGGGGCACCGTATCGGAAGAGTCCTGGAATGGTGGCACCAAGTCCGTGAACTGCTCACTCGTCCACGCCCGCGATGATGGCGGCTTCTCCTCCATCACTGGTACCGCCACCGGTGGCCGCCAGGCGCTCTCCATCGATGGCAACCCGCCGGAGGAGCGCCCTGAGCGCAACCCGATTCGCGATGATAAGCCGGCGCCGTAAATGTATTCCGTCTCGGAAGAGCGCTTCGAGGAGATGGTCAATGACGCCCTCGATCAGGTGCCCGATGAATTCGTGCGCAAGATGCGCAACCTAGTGATCCTGGTGGAAGAGGAAAACCCCGATAATCCCACCTTGCTGGGGCTCTATGAAGGCGTCGCTTTGCCTCGGCGCACATTTGACCACACCGGGTATTTGCCCGATGCGATCTTCATCTATCGCAGCACGCTGCAGCGCTGGGCCACGTCAGAAGAAGACCTGGCCGAGCAGGTCAAGGTCACGGTCTTCCACGAGCTAGGCCATTACTTTGGCATGGAAGAACACGAACTGCACCAGCTGGGCTGGGGTTAGAGCTCAATATCGGCCCAGCGGGTAAGCGTCCACTCGCCAAATTTCTTGCCGCGCGGTTCCATCACGGTAAAGCGGCAATTGGGCATATAACCGGTATAGGCAAAGTCCGCGTCCGCCCCGGTGGCGTGCTTCGTCACCACCCGGATGGCGGCGCCGTGACTGACGAGGATGACATCGCGGTCATCGGCAAGCTGCGCCGCAATCTCTTCCAATGCGGGCTGGAAACGCGAAAGCACGTCCTGGAGCCGCTCGCCACCTTCCATGGCGGCCTGGCTATCGCCGTAACACCAGCCGCGCATGGCCGTATCGTGGCTGCGGTGGGCGGCCTCGCTGGCATCGAGCTCCCAATCGCCGGCGAAAATCTCCTGCACATTCGGGATGACATCGATGGGAATGGAAAAGCGCGGCAGGTTCCGCTCCTGTTCAAAGGCGCGCGCCGCCAAGGTGGCGGTCTGCTGCGCCCGCAGCGCAATAGAGCACTTGAAGTCGACCTCGCGATCACCCACGAACCCCGCTAGCTCCCGGCCCACCTCCGTGGCCTGGTTGCGCCCCAGATCCGTAAGCTCCGCGCCCGGCGGCCGGGTATCCAGCAGCCGGGATACGTTGGAATGGGTTTGGCCATGGCGCAGCAGGATGATTCTTCCAGTCATGCGTCCAGATTATTGACCCCTGCGCGCCCTCGCCACCCAGGCATCCGCCTCAGCCAGGTCCCGCGGCGGGTGGCCGGCGGGCGTCGCGGTGGGCCAGGAGCCCAAAAAGCGCAGTTCCTCCGCCCGCAACCACACCGCGCGCAGGGCCTCAGCAACCGGCTGGTCATCGATATGCCCAATCAGGTCCACATAGAAGCGGTAGGTACCAAAGGTCTGGCGAGTCGGCCGCGACTCAATCCGGGAAAGATCCACCCCACGGTGGGCAAAGTCTTGCAAGGCCCCCACCAGGGTTCCCGGCTGGTTGGGCAGGGTGAAAATGACGCTGGTGCGATCCTGGCCGGTGCGTGCGGTCGGGCGACCCGGCAGGCCTACCAACACAAAACGGGTAGCCGCGCCCTGCACGTCGGCCACGCCGCTCGCCTTGGTTTCTAGGCCGAAAAGTTCTGCCGCCCGCGCTGGCGCCGCCGCCGCGTCGACCTCCCCGCGCGCTACGGCCTGAGCCGCCGCCGCATTCGAGCTCGCCGGCACGAATTCCACGCCCGGCGCGTTCTCTGCCACCCAGCCGCGGATTTGTTGGAAGGCCACCGGGTGCGTGCTCAGGCGCGTGATGTCTTTCGTTCCCGGCCGGGTCATGATGCTGAAGGTCACGGGGATATCTACCTCGCGGTAAATCTGTACGGGATCGCCTTCTACCAACGCGTCAAAGGTCGTCGTCMCCGCCCCGTCCACGGAGTTTTCGATGGCGACGCAGGCATAATCGGCCTGCCCGGCGCGCACGGCCGCCACCGCCGCTGAAGGCGAGTCCACCGGTAGGGTCTCCACGGTCTCCCCGCGCGCTTCCCACTCCGCGGCAAATTTGTGCACGGCGGCCTCCGTGAACGTACCGGCGGGGCCTAAGAAAGCGATGGTTGTAGTCATGCCCGTCACCTTAGCCCACTAGACTGGTGCGCCATGGACTTTTCCATAGAACGATTCCGCGCCGATGTGCAGGGCATGGGCCCCACAGAGCACGGTTTTACCTACCTGGATCTGCAGCGCACCCCCGCCCGCACCGGTCGACTGTGCGGGTGGGTCCTATCTGCAAAGGATCTCAACGATGTCGCGGGCATGCCCACCACCTTGGGCAATGCCAAGCGCACGTACTATCCCGCGGTCAGCGAGCCGTTCATCGCGACATTGGAAAAGCAGGGCGCGGTATTCATTGGCAAGTCCTCCACCCCGGAGTTGGGCTTGCGCGTCGATACCGAGCCGGTGGATCTTCCCCACCCCGATAATCCCCTTTATCCAGGACGCACCCCGGGCGGTTCTTCTGGCGGCGCGGCCGTCCAGGTAGCCCGCGGCCTCGTGCGCGCGGCGCAGGCCAGCGATGGCGGCGGTTCCATTCGCGTTCCCGCGGCGGCCTGCGGGGTCGTGGGCTTTAAGCCTGCGGGCAGCAACCTGGGCGCGGAGGGGTTTATCACCCGCACTGTGGCCGATAATGCCTTCCTGCACGGCCACCGCATGATCACCCCGCGCGCCCGCATTGGGCTGTTGCTTGAGCCCCTTTTTGCCGCGACTCGGGTGGAGGCCCACCACCTGCGGGCGGCACGCGAGGCCGCGGATCGCCTGCGCGCTGCGGGGTTCGAGGTGGTCCCCATTGCGCCTTATCCGCAGGCGGGGGCCACGTTTGCGCACTTCCGCGAGATCTTTACCTCCCGGTTTGTGGGGCTGCCGCAGGCAGAGGGCTACGCGGCTTGGGTGGCCCAGCAAGGCGCTACCGTATCCGCCGCAGAGCTGAACGCGGCGCAGCGCCATGTCCGCCACCTCCCGGAGCTCCTAGCGCAGCAATGGCGGGTCGATGCCMTTATCACGCCCATGCTCACCGCGGATCCCCCSCCGCGGGGGCATTTCCTGTCCCTTCCGCACGCGGAGAATTTCGACGCCCAAACGCGCTGGTCCCCATGGGCCTCGCTGTTTAATATGGCCCAATTGCCCGCCATCTCTGTACCTTGGGCCATCCCCGCGCACCCGCCCGTCGGCGTGCATGTGGGAGGCATTACGCTTTCCGATGCCCAACTTTTAGGCCTCGCCCACATCCTGCACCCATGACCAAGAAACTACGCGCCGAGCTGCTCATCGTCCTCACCCTGACCTTTGGTATTTCCGGGGTCAGGGCGGTGTTGCGGCTTATCAATTCGCTGGCTGCTCCACAGGCGCTCAATGAGCAATCCGTCACGCTCAACTCCAGCCAATCCAGCCTGGCATGGGTGGATTTGGGACTGCAATTGTGCTCGGCGGCGGTCCTTTTTGCCTATGGTGCGCTGGTGATTTTCCTGCTGGCACAAGACCACATTAAACCGGCCGCCTACCGTGCCTCTGATTGGTTGCACGGCGCGGGACTCGCCGCGCTCATCGGCATCCCGGGCCTAGTTTTGTATTTCGCCGCGATGCAGTTTGGCTGGAGCAAAGAGGTCATCCCCGGTGACTTCGACAATGCGTGGTTAGAGATTCCGGTGTCCCTCATCAAGGCCGCCGCAAATGCCTTTGCGGAAGAGACCGTGGTGGTCATGTGGCTGATGACGAGGCTGCGCCAGGCGCGCTGGTCGCTGCCGGCTGCCTTGGCAGCTAGCTCCATCCTGCGCGGTTCATATCACCTGTACCAGGGGGTATCGGCCGGCTTTGGCAATATCATCATGGGCGTAATCTACGGCTACTACTATCACCGCACAGGCCGCGTGTGGCCGCTTGTCATCGCGCACTTTCTTATCGATGCGATCGCTTTCCTCGCCTATTCCTTCGGCCTTTCTGTGCTTTAATAGTGGCGTGCTCGCGAGGAAAGCGGGGGAATTGGCCGGCGCCTTGTAAGGTATAGCGCATGACTGAATCAGGACGAGATCCGCATCGGGAGGCGCGCCGCGCTGGCGATAGCTCATCCAGTGAGTTCGTCCTTGGGGCCGATGGCCGTCCCCTCAAGGACCGCTACGGTCGGCCCATCCGCCGCCGGCCGCGCACGAATCGTGCCGAGCCGCAGCAGCACATCCCGCGCCAGGAAACCCCTACCCGCTACCCCAGCCAGTACCGGGCCCAGCAGTGTTCCGCGCAGCAACCACCACAGCGGCCACAACAGCCACAGCAACGGCCSCCACAGCGATCGCAGCCGCAATCGCCGCAGCAGCTGCAACAGCGCTACCAMCCACAACAAGCGCAGCAMCCGCCCCGCCGCCACTCTAAACCGCATAGCCGCCGGAAAAAGACCAATCCGGTCAAGCGGTTCTTTGGGTGCGTCGGCATCTTTGTCCTCTTCGTCGTGGTCTGCAGCCTCATCTTCGCGCTGTGGGCCGATACGCGCCTGACCCGCGTGGATGCCCTCCCGGATGAGCAGGTGGCCAATACCTCCGGCACCAATTGGCTGTTGGTGGGATCCGATTCCCGCCAGGGCCTGTCCGAAGAGGATCAACAAGCCCTCGGCACCGGTGGCGATGTGGGCGAGGGCCGCACCGATACCATCATGCTCCTGCATATCCCACGCTCCGGCCGAGCCCAACTGGTCTCCATTCCGCGCGATAGCTACGTGGAAGTACCCGGCTTCGGCATGGATAAGATCAACGCCGCTTTTGCCTACGGCGGGCCAAAGCTCTTAGCACAAACCGTGGAGGGCAATACTGGCCTGCACATTGATCACTATGCCGAAATCGGCATGGGTGGTTTGGCCAATGTGGTCGATTCCGTCGGCGGCGTTGATATCTGCGTTGCAGAGCCCATCAATGACCCCCTGGCGGGCATCGATCTGCAGGAAGGCTGCCAGAAGCTAGAGGGCAGCGATGCGCTGGGTTATGTGCGCACCCGCGCCACCGCAATGGGCGATCTCGACCGCGTGCAGCGCCAGCGCGAATTCTTTGCCGCGCTCCTAGATAAGATCACTTCCCCGGCCACGCTGATTAACCCCTTCCGGTCGATTTCCCTGATTAACCACACCGCCTCCTCCTTCATCGTGGGCGATGGCGACCACGTATGGCACCTGGCCCGCGTGGCGCTTGCGATGGGCTCCGGCGTAGATACGGAAACCGTTCCCATTGGCGGGTTCCAGGACACCGTCGTGGGCAATGTCGTGCTCTGGGACGATGAAGGCGCCCAACAACTCTGGGACTCCATGAAATAGGCCTGAACTCAATCTTCGTATCGGAAAAACGTTATTGAGAAACCAGCAAGTGTGGTTGCTATGAAGAATTCAAGGAGAATTCTCCACTCCACAGGATCCATAGAGAACATCCTAATTATGCCAAGGATGAAGGCTATTGCGCCGGCGGCTGCGAAAGCCCAGGCTATGCGCCGAGGCCCTGAGTTTTTCTTGTTCATGCCTTAACTCGTCCTAGCTAGATTGCGAAGAAAACGGCCCTTTCCTCCTCGTACTGTAGGGAAAGGGCCGCTTTGGTGTGGTTCGTTTAGCGCAACGTCACCTGGCGGGACTTGATGTTTTCTAGCTGCTTGCGCTCTTCTGCGTTCAATTGCGCGTCATTGGAGATTTCTTCTTCCAAGGCCTTATCTACGCCCGCGAGCTTGTCCTCATAAGAGGAATAATCAACCTCGGGCTGCACGTCAAAGACGGGAGCAATAAGGCCGTGAGTACGGAATACTCCGGCAAACTTGGTGTCCTCGCCCAAGTTCAGCTCCCCGCGCGCGGCGACTCGCGCCAGGGCATTGAGGAACGCGGCCTCATCGTCGTTCGGGCGCACCCAGCGCACGTGCGCTTTGCCGCCGCCGGCATTGGCCCAAAAGGCTGTGCCGGTAATGTCCTTGCCCACCTGGTGGGATTCGATGACCGAGTCATTGGCGGCGCGCATGGACTGCGATACCTCGGGGGTGACCTGTGCGCCTTCCGGGATCCACCAGCTGAAGTCCTGGTGGACTTCGATGTCGAGGGTAGTTGCGGCATCGATAAGCTCACTAAGCTCCGGCTGCGAGCCATCGGCCGCGGTTGATTCCAGGGTCGAGCCTGGCTCGTTGTTCTTGACCCAGTTCAGAGCGAAAGCCAGATCCCGGCCGGGGTTGTGGGTGTGAGACTGCACCTGGAGTGCCACAAAAGCATCGCCGCCGAATTCCTCATCGCGGATCAGCGCCGCGGTGGCGCCCGGAAGGACAGTGGAGACGTAGACGTTCCTATCGCAGCCCTTCACGTCGAGCTTCGCAAAAGCAGAAGGCACAAACTCTTGCATGGCAACGAGGGAAGCCTCCGCTGCGAGGCCGCTATAGGGGCGCGGGTCTTTTTCCAAGGCGGCGCGTTCTTTGGCGCGGGCAGCAAGCTTCGCCTGACGGCGGGACATGCCCTCAGGCAGGTCTTCTTGTTTCTTTTTCTTCTTGGCCATGCCTCCAAGATACCTGCCTACAGCTCAATAGCGCGCAGGGCCACCTCCGGCTGATTGGTGGCAAGCATGTCCACGCCATTGGACCAGGCCCACTTCATGTCCTCCGGCTTATCAACGGTCCACATATACGTAGGCAAGCCCTGCGCGCCGATAATGGCCGCCTGCATCTTGGCGCGCAGCAGGGAAACCCCCAGGGCGCTCGGCCGCGACCACATGAAATCCGAGCGATTAAAATGGCGTTCCCAGTCTCGGCGCAGGTAAATGCGGTCAATATGCGGTGCCAAAATCTTCATGCGCCGGATGGCTTTGTGGGAAAAGGAAATAACGTGAATGCGCGGATCCTCATCGAGCCCGGCGGCGCGCAGTCGTTCCATGACCCGCTTTTCCAAGGCGCTACCTTGCCCGGAGGGGTGCTTGGTTTCAATATAAAGGTGGTGGGGCTTGTCCCCCAGCATGGCCAGGAGGTCATCGAGAAGCATCATGCGCTGCCCCTTGCCGATGTCGACCTCGCTCAGCTCCTGCCAATCCATCGCCGAAACCCGCCCGGCGCGCCCCGTCGTTCGCTCCAAGGTGGGATCGTGCTGGACCACCACCTTGCCATCGCGGCTTAACCGCACATCGCACTCCACGCCATGGATGGGAAGCTCCATGGCCTTTTCAAAAGCTAAGGGGGATAGCTCCGGATATTTTCCGGAATATCCCCTATGCGCGACGATGTGCACTAGCCGAAGAACTTCTCTTTGATGTCATTGAGCGTCTTTGCAGAAGCGTCGAAGCGTTCCTTTTCGTGCTCGTTGAGCTGCAGCTCTACCGGCCGAACGATGCCGGTGCGGTTCACGATGGCCGCGGTACCGATGTAGAGGTCTTCCACGCCGTACTCGCCCTGCAGGTAGGCCGAGACGGGAAGCGCCACGTCCTGGTTTTGGATGATCGCGGCGGTAATGCGCGCCAGCCCCATGCCGATGCCGTAGGAGGTCGACCCCTTTGCATCGATAATGGAGTAGGCGGCGTCGCGGGTTTCTTCAAAGATCTTTTCAATGCGCTCGGCGTATTCCGGATCCTTTTCCAGCTTCTGCGAAAGCGGGACACCGGCGATATTCGCGGTGGAGACGGCGGGCAGCTCAGAATCGCCGTGCTCACCAATGATGTAGGCGTGCACGGACTTCGGGGCCACGCCCTCCAATTCACCCAGCATGTAGCGGAAGCGCGCGGAGTCCAGAATCGTACCGGAGCCGATGACCCGCTTGTGGTCAAAGCCGGAGGCCTTCCATACTGCATACGTCAGGATATCGACCGGGTTGGTGGCGACCAAGAAAATGCCGTCGAAGTCATTAGCAATGACATCTCCGACGATGCTGTTCATGATTTTGACGTTCTTATCCACCAAGTCAAGGCGGGTTTCGCCGGGCTTTTGGGCGGCGCCGGCGCAGATGACGACCATGTCAGCGTCCGCACAATCTTCGTAGGTGCCCTTGGTGACGCGGGTACGCTGTGGCGACCAGACCACACCGTGGTTGAGGTCCATGACATTGCCTTCCAGCTTCCGCTCATCGATGTCGATGATGGCCAGGTGGTCGACGATGCTCTGGTTGACAAGTGCGTAGGCGTAAGCGACTCCCACGTCACCCGCGCCAATGAGAACGACTTTATTTCCTACATGATTTGCCATGACCCCATTGTGCAACGCCGGGCGGGGTTTTGCATGCGGAATGTTTCACACTGCGCAACGAGGCATGTTCTGGGATAATGGGCAACCATGAAACGCGCCTTCAGCCGCGCTGCACTAATTTCTCTTGGCGTAGTCGCGGATCTCACGCCCGTCGTCCGCATGACCAGCCGGCAGACGTTGCCGCCCCATATGTCGGCCGGAATCTTAGGCGCAGAGCTGGCCACGTGGGCCGCGGTATCGCCGTCCTTGCTGCCCCGCCCGTGGTGGGTGACGGCAGCGAATGTATCTATCGGCCAGGCCATCGGGCACCTCGGGGCGGCCACGACGAGTTTCGTGCTCAACCGGCTGGGCAAGCGCCCCCAAGACCGCTTGGGCCCGCAGCACCGCCAGATTTTGCACTTAGCGATTGGCGCCGGCACCGCCTTCAACGCGGCGCTCTCACTGCGCAACCAGGAAAAGCAGGCGGGTTTGGTCAATAAGCAATTGGTTCGCGGTCCGGCTACCGCGGCCATCGGCCTAGCCGCCGGCACCGCCGGATACGGCGCGCTGCTCTTGGTGGGCGAGGCCGCACAACTGACCGTGACCAAACTATCGCGCCAATTGGGCCGCTGGGTTCCAGCACTCGTGGCCTGGCCGGTCGTTACCGCAGGCCTAACGGTGGCCGCGGTGGGGCTATCGGACCGCGTGGTATTCCGGCGCTGGATCCGTTCGCTCTCCCACAAGGCCCAGCGCCTGAATAAACAAATCTTTCCCGGCACGTCGATGCCCTGGGAGCCGGAGCGCTCCGGCAGCCCGTGGTCACTTGAACCTTGGTCCGCGCTGGGGCAACAAGGGCGGCGGTTTGTCTCCAACGGCCCGCGCGCCCGCGATATTCGCAGCATCACCGGCGCTCCCGCCAAAGAACCCATCCGCATTTATGCCGGCTATATCCCAGGGCGTTCTTTTGCCCAGGCGGCGAAGAAGGTGCGCTCAGAATTGCAGCGCACCGGTGCGCTGCGCCGGGATACCATCGTCATTCAGATGCCCGCGGGATCCGGGTGGATCAATAACTGGGGCGCGAGCTCCTATGAGTTTTTGACCGCCGGTGATTGCGTCACCGTCACCATGCAGTATTCCTACCTGCCCTCGGTTTTTGCCTACCTCGTGGATAAAAACGCGCCCAAGCGCGCCGCCGCGGAGCTCATTTCCGTGGTCCAAGAAGAAATTGACAAGCTCCCGGAAGAAGACCGCCCGCGGCTCTACCTTGCGGGGGAATCCCTGGGTGCCTACGCCATTATGGATAACTTCCAGAACAAGGAAGAACTCCTGGCCGCCTGCAGCGGCGCGGTCTTTTCTGGCCCACCGCGGATGACGCACTTTACCCAGCGCCTGCGCCGCGATATCGGCTCGCTCGAGCGGCTCCCCGTCATCGATGACGGGCAACACGTCCGCTTTGTTGCCCAACCGGAACACTCGCGCCACGATGCCTTTGGCAACGATTTTCCTTCCAGCTGGCGCCGACCTCGCGTGCTCATCGCCCAGCATGCCTCCGATGCCATCGTGTGGTGGGACCTGAACCTGATGTTCCGGCGTCCCACCTGGATGCACGAACCCCAACCGGAGACACTCCGGGCGGATACGCTCCGCCACCTGCGCTGGGCGCCGTTTATTACTTGGTGGCAGATTGGCCTGGACCAGATCAACTCCCTGAACGTCCCAGGTGGCCACGGGCATAACTACTTTCAGGAAATGCTCTGGTACTGGGACGAGGTCCTAGGCTCCCAATCGCGCCTGAACCTCACTTCAAAGTTAGCCGGCAAAATCGCCGGATTTATCCGGCTCGACGCCTAATCGCACTTCACACCGGTGCTGTGGTGCGGGCAGTATCCGTTCGGCACCTTGTGCAGGTACTGCTGGTGCTCGTCTTCGGCCAAGTAGTACTCGCCAGAGTCCGTATCAGCTAAGCGCTTTACTTCCGTCGTGGTTTCCCCAAAACCAAATTCTTTGAGCTTATCCGCGTAGCTATCCACGATTGCTTGGATCTCTTCCCGCTCTTCTTCGGTGCGGGGATAAAACGCGGAGCGGTACTGCGTGCCCACGTCATTTCCTTGGCGGAAGCCCTGCGTCGGATCGTGGGCTTCCAGTGCCTTCACCACGAGCTCGCGCAAGGAGATCTTCTCCGGGTTATAGGTGACCTCGACGGTTTCTGCATGGTTGGTTTGCCCGCGGCAGACCTCATAATACGTGGGATTCGGAGTCGTGCCACCGGCGTAGCCAACCGAGGTGGACTCGACGCCATCGGTCTCCCAAAACATCTTCTCCGCGCCCCAGAAACAGCCCAGGGCAATCAAGATCGATTTCTGGCCGTCCTTCCACGGACCGGTAATTGGGGTATTTAGCACCGCGTGCGGGGCTGGGTCCAAGACCGGCTCGCTGCGGCCCGGCAAGGCATCTTCCGCAGCCACCATCTTCGGCTCTGGTTTAAACATCCACATCAGGTAAAGCTCCTTTCTCCATTTCCCTTAATAACGTTGTACTGGGAAAATAGATTCCCGGGCCACTAAATATTCGCTGTAATTGCAGATTTCAAATTAATCATGGCGAAATCTTTCGATCGTGCCTATCATCGGGACACGTACCCGAAGAAAGGATTACACAAATGGCTGTTTACGAACTTCCTGACCTCCCATACGCATACGACG
Organism: Corynebacterium accolens; assembly: GCF_030515985.1. The sequence goes on from NZ_CP100376.1 coordinate 477,329, forward strand.
CACTGGAGCCACACATCTCCGCAGAGATTATGGAGCTCCACCACGACAAGCACCACGCAACCTACGTGAAGGGTGCTAACGCTGCCCTCGAGGCACTGGAAGAAGAGCGCAACGGCGAGGCTAACCCAGACCGTATCCGCGCCCTGTCCAAGAACTTGGCATTCAACCTGGGTGGCCACACCAACCACTCCATCTTCTGGAAGAACCTGTCCCCGAACGGTGGCGGCCAGCCCACCGGCGAGCTGGCAGAGGCTATCGACCGCGACTTCGATTCCTTCGAGAAGTTCCAGGCACACTTCGCTGGTGCCGCTACCTCCCTGCAGGGTTCTGGCTGGGCAGTGCTGGGTTACGACCACATCGCTGACCGCCTGATCATCGAGCAGCTCACCGACCAGCAGGGCAACGTCTCCGTTGACTTCACCCCGCTGCTCATGCTCGATATGTGGGAGCACGCTTACTACCTGCAGTACAAGAACGTGAAGGGCGACTACGTCAAGGCCGCTTGGAACGTCTTCAACTGGGACGACGTTGCAGAGCGTTTCGCTGCAGCTAAGAAGTAACTTCTAACTTAGTTACTTTCCGCCGCCTTTCCTTACTGGAAGGGCGGCATTTTTATGCTTGCACTAACCCCATCAAGGGTGTGGCGCAATTTACACCGCCGCCCGTGAAGAGAATGCTGGTATGCATGACCAGAAACCGGCGCGCCACCATCGCCATGCTCCTGTTGGGCTTGGCGGTGTTTTCTAGCCTCTATACCACCCAAGCAATTTTGCCCACGTTGGTAACGGATATGGGCATCTCGCACACGGAGGCGGCCATGACCGTTTCGGCCGCCACCGGCGCGTTAGCCATCTGTGTGGTTCCGGCGTCCATTCTTTCTGAGCGCTATGGGCGCGGGCGCATCCTCCTCATTTCCGCCATCGCCGCCACTATCTTGGGCCTCATGGTGCCCCTGGCCCAAGAGGGCTGGCAGCTCATTGCCCTGCGCGGGCTGCAGGGCGCGATGTTGTCTGGAGCACCGGCGACGGCGATGGCCTGGTTATCGGAAGAGCTCGAGGATCACGCTTTGCCTAAGGCGATGGGCCTTTATATCGCCGGCAATTCCGTGGGCGGGCTCACCGGCCGCATCATTCCCGCGGGCCTCGTGGAGTTTTCCTCGTGGCGCTGGGCTCTGCTCGGCTCCGCCGTGGTCTCCCTAGCCTTTGCCATTACCTGCTGGCTCCTCCTGCCCGCCCAGCGAAATTTTCACCCCAAGCCAATTCACTTCCGCTCCGAGCTGAGCGCGGTCTTTGGGCACTGGGCAAATAAGGATCTCGCCACGCTATTTATCGTTGCCTTTTTATCCATGGGTACGTTCGTGTCCATGTATAACTTCCTCACCTTCCGCCTAACCGGGGATTTTGGCCTGTCCCCGGCGCTAGCTGGTTTTGCCTTCCTGTTTTATCTCTCTGGCACGTGGTCCTCGGCCCGGGCGGGCACGCTGGTCGCCCGCATTGGGCACGGTAAAACCATGGTCGGTTCTGCCGCGCTCTTTACCGTGGGCATTATCCTCTGCGCCGGCAACCTGGCCATGACGCTTATCGGCATGGTGTGCCTGACCGTCGGTTTCTTCGCGGTCCACTCCACCGCGTCTGGCTGGGTGGGGCAATTGGCCACCCACGACCGCGCCGAGGCGTCCTCGATGTACGTTTTCTGCTATTACCTGGGCTCTTCCATCGTGGGCGCCTTAGCAGGCGTGCTTTTCGATGCCCTCACCTGGCACCAATTCATCGCCTGCTTCACCGCCTTTGCGCTCGCTCTCACGGCATTGACTTGGACCAAGGTTAAATCCGACTAAACTCGGTTTTATGCCTCAAGATAAGTGGTCGAGCCGCACCTGGCACCGCAAAGCCTCACGCCCCGTGTCCATCTGGATGATGGTCTTCATCGTGGTGGGCGCAGCGCACATATTTGTGCCCAACTATCGCTGGGTACTAATCCACCTCTTCACGTTGGGCCTAGTCACCAACAGCATCTTGGTGTGGTCGCAGCACCTGACTGAAAAATTCGTGCAACAAAAATTGCCGGATTCCGCCCGCCCCAAGCAGCTCGCGCGCATCTATATCCTCAATATCGGCATCATCATCGCCGTGGCGGGCCAAATCCTCGTGCAGTTCTGGGATCATCACTGGATACTGACCCAGATCGGTGCCATGCTTATCGCGCTCACCGTTTTATGGCACGCGGTGTCCCTCTTTACCCAGTGGCGAACAGCTAAAGATAAGCGCTTCCGCCCGGTTGTCGGCGCCTATGTGCTATCCGCGCTGTGCCTGCCGGTCGGTGCGGTCTTCGGCGCAATCCTGGCCATCCACCCGGGTGATCCACAGTTGCTCTTGGCCCATATCGCCGCCAATATCGGCGGTTTCATCSGCCYTKCCGCMGCAGGKTCTTTKACCATCCTCTTTYCCMCCMTCTGGCGCACGCMGGGCACCAATGAACGCATGTCCTCCTCGTTCCTACTGCTTACCCTGGGCGTGGTGGCAACGACCATTGGCGCGTTTCTGAACTTCCCACAGCTCGGGCTGATTATCTATTGCATCGGTTGGATCCTGAGCCTGCACCAGTGGCTTGGCAATGTCATCGACGTCGCCCGCGCACCGCGCGATCGCGTTAACTTTGCCTCCGTTTCGGTGCTGATGGCCGCACTCTGGCTGGTGCTATCCCTGGCGTACTACACCACACAGCACTTCCTCGTTGCGGAACCAGGGCTTCCCACCCTCGGCCTCGTCGTGGGGTTTGCGGCGCAGCTGCTCATCGGAGTCATGAGCTATCTCCTTCCCACCACCATGGGCGGTGGCCCCGGCGCGGTCCGCGCGGGGCTTCAGGAGCTAGATCGGTGGGGCCTGTTGCGCGCCACATTCGTCAATGGCGGGCTGCTTATCTGGATGGGCACGGATATCTCCGTGCTCAAGGTGGTGGCCTCGCTGCTATGCATCGGCTCTTTGGCGGTCTACCCCATATTCATCGCCCGCGCGGTCAAGGCCCAAAAGCAGGTGTTGATGAAAAAGGCGGAGGGTCCCGCGCCGAAAACCACCGCGGACTGGAACCAAATCTATATCGGCATCGCCATCCTGGCGGTGATCTACGCCCTATTCGCGGCGCTCTAGAGCTCTGGGGTCCCCGGCGCGCCGGCGGTCATCCACTCCCGCACTATCCGGGTGGCGTGCACATCGCCGGCGTTATAGTCCAAGAGGCGCTGCCGGACGCTCATGTCGCCCGCTAGGGCCTCCCGGCGCGCGTTCACGGACTCCTCGCCATCAAAGTCCTCGYCCGGCCACCGGAATCCCGCCACTGGGGCCACCACTTTGAGCCCCAGCCCAAAGGGCCCCGCGAAGGATCTCTTCACGTAGGCAAACATATCCACCCACTCTGGGGAAGAGATAAAGTCTTCTACTTCCCGTTCATCCACCTCCCGGAAGCGCTGCGCGGAGCGGCGCATCCAGTGATTCTCACCGTGGGCGGAATAGCAATAAGCGGCAAAGGTCTTGCCCTCCGCATGCGCTGTATCGCGCAGCTGCATCAACCACCGCCAAAATTCGGCGAAGTTCTCCGCCTCGGCGCGCGCGCCCAGCGGCTCCCACGTCACGAAGGGGTAATACTCCCCCTCGAACCACGCGCCCCAGAGGTAGGCGCCCTGGTCCATATAGGCTTCCATGTCTACATCCACCTCAACGTCCGCGCGCGGCACCGAAGTATCCCCGCGGCGCAACAGCGTCTGCCCAGAGCGCCACGCGGCAGCGAGGCGGGAGGGCTCGCCCACATTGGCATCGATAAGCGCCTGCACCGTGGTAATCCCGCGCTCGCGGAAGGGGCGGGCGCGATCGCCCGGTAAGAAAAGGGAAATATCGTCCGCCGCCACCAGCTCTTGCTCGCACAAGGGCCAGAACCTGCAGCTCGCACACTCTTTGACCCGCACCGGCGCGGTGGGCAGCGGCTTATCCCAGGCGCGCTGCACATCAAACTTCGCCGTCTCCGTAAAAAAGGCCTGTTGGCGATCCTGACCAATGGCCCCGCCCCGCCCGGAATTCAGGCCCATGTCCTCTAAGGCCTCGGCGGCTAGCGCCAAACGATAACCATCGACGGCATGGTGGCGGGGCTTATACGGAACCTCCATGGGCTCGCTCAACCCAAGGCGGTGGGTGGGCACGGCAAGCGTAGTTTTCTTTGGGTCCTTGCGCGCAACGCGGTGGTTGCTCACAATAATGGGGGTATAAGAACCCGCCTCCCGCAGCAGTAATTCCACGTGCACTTTCCACTTTTCGGTGGCAAAGACCGCATTGGTGATGTGGGTATAGCCGGAGGCAATGGCCTCCAGCGTGGCCATGGCGCGTTCCCAATCATCGCCTTCTAAATCGATGCGCCGGAAACGGCCAGGGGCTTTGCGCGGGAATAACTCCATGACCGCGTCCACTGCGGCGCTGTGGCGCTCGGCCCGAGCAATCGAGGATCGGGTACGCGGAATCTCCGGGTGGGCGCGCCGCTGCACCAAGCGATAGCGGCACCCAACGAGATCCGAAGCTACAACGACATCCTCCACACCGGGTGAGCTTAATAGAACAGCAAGGTAATGTTGAATCCAGACTCGATCGAACGTAAGGGAAAATAATGAGTATCCTCAAGAAATTGAAAAAGGCTCGCCAGGAAGCACGCGCGCAGGCCAAAGCGGCGAAGGCGCGCGCCAAGGCTGAGGTAAAGGCCCAGTCGAAGGATCGTCGCCGCCAACAAAAGCTCCTTGCCAAGCAAGAAAAGCATCTTCTTAAGACCGAAGAAAAGGGTCTCAAAAAGCGCCGTAAACACGAACAGAAAATGGCGGAAAAAGAACTGGAAAAGTTGCGCGAGGGCCACTTTAATGCCGGCAAGGTCAAGCGCTATGCCGGCGCACTGCGCACCGCCGCCCCGCTTTTGCTTCCCCTCGTTTATCGCGCATTTGTGGGCCTTAAGTCCGAAAAAGAAAAGCGCAAGGCCCACAAGGCGGGCGTAAGTTCTGCAGAAATGGCCTCCTTTTCCGGCTACGGCGCGCCGCTCAAGGCCCGCACCGCCGGCATCCGTAATTCCCTCAAGGACGTAGATCTGCCCGCCGGCTTCAAGCGGGACGTGCGCGAGCGCCTCGAAGAGGTTGATGCCGCGATCGATAACGCCGAATTCATGACGGAGCAGCAGCGCCGCCGCGCGCATAAGACCATTAGCGGAGAGATCGATTCCGTTACCGCGGAGATTCAACAGCGCCTGGGCGAATAATTTCTCCTCCGCCTCCCATCGCCGTTCACCTTTCTTTAAGGTAGCGGCGATATTTTTATACGTAAGCGCCAATAAGTAAATTTTTATTGTCTATTAATTTCTACACTGGTAGAATTCATTTAAAGTTAATTCAGATTCCGAATTCCGGTATTAGGTAAACATATCTACGCAATAAACCAGGGAGGTATTATGGCACGCCGCGAAATCACGCAATTTTATGATGACCTTGATAATAAACTCATTGGTGAGGATGAATTAGAAGTAGTCCGCTTCAGCGTCAATGGGCACAGCTACATCATGGATCTATCCCGCGATAATGCCCGCCGCTTCCACGAGGCAATCGCCCCCTTTGTCGAGGCCGCACATGCCGCCCCCGATGCGGAATCCCCACAGGCCGATCCGCGCAAGGTCCGCGAATGGGCGCAAAAGCAGGGCCATGACGTAGCGCGCCGCGGCAAGATCCCCCAGAACATCATCGACGCTTACAACGCGGCCCACTAGATTAGAGCACGCCCTGTTCCCTGGCGGCCGCCACCGCGGAGGTGCGCGAGCGCACGCCCAATTTGTCATAAATGTGCACCAGATGGGATTTCACCGTGGCCTCAGAAAGCATGAGGTCCTGGCCAATCTGTCGGTTCGAGGCCCCCGCCGCCACCAGTTGCAGCACCTCTAGCTCGCGCGGGGTCAGCGAGGTGCGGGGCGTGCGGACCCGGGTCATGAGGCGATCGGCCACGATGGGCGAAAGTGCCGAGTCCCCCTCCGCGGTAGAATGGACGGCATCCAAAAGCTCCTGCGGCGGGGCATCTTTTAGGAGGTAGCCCACCGCGCCTGCCTCGATGGCGCCGAGGATATCCGCATCGGTGTCGTAATTGGTGATGACCAGCACCTTGGGCGGCGTGCTCATGGAGGAGCGAATCTGCGCGGTAGCTTCGACGCCACCCATCACGCGCGTTCCTTCCAGGCCCGCCCCGAAGCGCAGGTCCATGAGGATGACATCGATACCGCCTGCTTGCGCCGCGGACACCGCCGCCTCCGCCGTCGCGACCTCGCCCACGACGTCGATGTCTTCTGCGCCTTCGAGCACCGAACGCAGCCCCAGCCGCACGATCTCGTGGTCATCTGCCAAAAGGACCCGAATCACGACATCCCTCCTATCGATGTTTTTCTCAACCAAAAGTTTAATCTACCGCCTTATCCAAGGGCATACTAACTGACACAGCCGTTCCCTCCCCCGGCGCGGATTCTATGACCACATCGCCGCCCAGCTCCTGCGCGCGGCGCCGCATGGCAGAAAGGCCAATATGCCCCAGGCCCGCCGGCGCGCTTTCCACCGTCGCGGGCTCAAAACCCTGCCCATTATCCACCACATCCACGCGCACCTCGTCGGTCTCATAGGTGACGGTGATCCGGGCGCGGCTGGCACCGGCATGCTTGACGATGTTCCCCACCGCTCCCTGTGCAATCCGCAATAACGCCGCCTCCACCTTCATCGGCAGTTGCTGCTCCGGGCCTTCGCTTTCCACCTCCACCTGGAAACCAGCCGTAGCGGCGAAGTTTTCCGCCATGCGCGTCAGCGCCGCCTCGAGGGACGTCTCCGTTAGCGTGGGAGGCTGCAGCGCCGCGATCATGGCCCGCGCCTCATGCAGGTTATCCGCGGCGGCCCGCCGCGCAAGCTCGATGCGCCGGCGGGCGGCAGGAATGTCTTCCTTATCAAGATCCCGGTCGGCGGAGTGCAGGAGCATCTGAATCGATGACAACCCCTGGGCCAAGGTGTCATGAATCTCGTGGGCGATGCGCTGGCGCTCAGCCACCATGCCGGCATCTCGTTCCGTGGCCGCCAACTGCGTGCGGGTTTCTATGAGCTCCCGGTTCATGCGCGATAGGGTGCGAAACGCATACGTAATCGCCACGGTGACCAGCGCCGAGACCGCCGGGCCCATCACCCCGCCAAAGGTCAGGCCTCCCGGTATCTGCACCACGATGGTGAGCACGGTAGCGCCAATCACACACAAGATACCTGCAGTCATATCCAGCACGGTCAGGTACAAAAAGTACATGACGAATACCAGGTAGATGGCGGCGGGAGCCACGAATAGATCCGCGCCCCATAACACCGTGAGGATGCTTATCCACAGGTAGTGCATGGGCCGCGGCCACTGCTCCGCATAGATCGATCCCGMAAAGTAGACGGCCGCGAACCCCACCAATAGCAATAGGTTGATAAGGGACTGGGATAGCGGCATTTTCACCGAGGWAAAAATMCCCMCCACCAACAGGACCGCCGTTAAGAAGTGGATACCGGTGCGCAGCGCATCGGTATCCCGATCTAGTGTGGAGCTCATGCGCAAAAGCCTACTTGTCCTTCTCACACTGACCGGAATAGGGATCGCGGGATGCCAGACCGAGCAAGCAGACCAAGCCGAACCGGGAGACGAGGTGGCATCGGAAAGCGCCGCCATCAACGTGGAACAGACCGCAGAGGTCAACGAATGGAGCGATTGTCCTTATATCGCCCCCGGCTGGTTAGAAAATACCAATGGTGAGCGCCTTACCAAGCAGGGCATCGACACGCGCTTTCCCACCCCCGCGTGCGTCTTCTGGTCCTATCAGGACCACCCGCAAGCTACCGTCATCGTGCGCGAAATGCCCACCGTAGAAGACGCCCGCGCCGCGGTGGATTGGGCAGCGCCAATCGATGCCACCGAGCCCGCCTCCTTTGCAGGCTGGGAAGGCGGACGGGGCATCATCAATGAGCAGGCCGTCTATGCTGTGCAAAAGGACACCCACGCGGTGCTGGTGTGGAGCAATCAGCAACAGACCTTCAAGTCCGAGCAGATTGCCCAGGAAGCCATTGCCAATTTAGGGCTTTAAACCGCGACGTCGTTATAGGGCATCATCGGCGACACCCAGGGGAATACGACCTCCATGAGGAGGAAGAACACTCCCACCACAATGGCGATGGCGAGTAGCGCCTTCACTGGCTTCGGCCCTGGCAATAGATTCCACAAAGCGCGATACATTACTTAGCTTCCTTTCCAACTTCCATCGCGTGCACGATCATGCGCTCGGCGTTGGAAAATTGTGGGTGACAGGTAGTCAGAGTCAGCATTCCCTGCGTGGGATCCGCTTCAGTTCCCGGCACGGGGTCGATCACTGAGACATCGCCAGGCGTGGTGATGTGCCTGCCGGCAACATGGCTATATTCATCAGGTACCTCATCGAAGCAATCCGCATGCTCGCCATCGATGGGCAGCACCTTGTAGGTAATCTTTTCCGTTTGGGTTTCGATGATGATGTCATCGCAGGTGTGCAAAGAACCCAAATCATTAAATGGGGCACCCTTGCCCACGCGGTGCCCAGCCACCGCAAAATTTCCCGTCTCACCTGGCATTTGTGTGTCCTCATAGTGGCCCGGGCCGCGTAAAAGATCATCGTCGTCCGTGCCTTGGATGATGGCAAAGTGATAATCCGAGCCAAAGGCCGGGATGTACATCTGTGCGAAGGCATCTCCCAAATCTGGGTTCATTTTCTCCCGGGGATTGCGCCACTGCTCTTCTAATTTTGCATTAGCTTCATCTTGTAAGCGCCCTGATTCCACATTCGTCCAATAGGCTTCATAGAATGCAAATAGAACTAAAACCAAACCAATGGTTAGCATGAGTTCGCCCAGAACTTTTGTCATGTCCTAAACCATACTTCCTCACCGAAAGGAAAACCATGTTCGAGTTCTTCATGTACCCGGTTTCCGGAATCATGAAATTCTGGCATTGGCTGATCAGCGGCTTCGTTGATGAATCCGCTGCGTGGCTTGTCTCCATTTTCCTTTTGGTGCTCACCGTGAGGGGCATCGTCATCCCCCTCAACTGGATGTCGCTGCGCTCCGCACGCATCGGCGTTCTCATGCGGCCGGAGAATAACGATATCTCCAAGGAAATGAACCAGGCCAGTACCAAAGAGGAAATGGCTGCGCTCATTAAAAATCAGCAGGACCTCATGAAGAGCTATAACTACAAACCTGCTGCTGGCTGCATCCCACCGCTCATCATGATTCCGGTTTTCATTGGTTTGTACCAAGTGATCCTTCGGATGTCGAAGATCGATCAGGACTCAAAGACCGTCGGCATGCTCAATGCTGACGACGTCGCCGCCTTTCGTGAAACCACTTTCTACGGCGCCCCGATCACTGATTTCGCCCGCGAACACGGCGATCTCCTCAATCCCGTCCTTATTGCGGCAATCGTCTTTACCATGGCGAATTCCATCATCGCCCTCATCCGCAGCTTCCGCACCACGCAATTCGATCTCAAACTGAACCGCCGCATATTCATTTTCATGGGCATCTTGCTCATCATCGTGCCCTTCTTCCTCTGGCATTTGGCTCATAATGGCCCCATTCCCGTCGCAATCATTATTTATTGGGGCTGTGCATATTGGATCACCCTCATTCAGACGATCATCTTCGAAATCATGCTGCGCGAGTTCTACCCGCTTACAGATGAAGTGAATGCGATGCGTCGCGAGAGCCTGCAAAATTGGCGGAATAAAGAAAAACAACCCGCTCTTTCCAAGGAGGAGAAAAAACGGGTCAACCGGCTGCGCATTGAGGCGCGCAAGTACCTTAAATCGAATAATCAGCAGGAGGAGCCGAAAGCATCTGAGTAGCCAGCTCGCGGGCCGTATATAGGGGCCCGGCTTCCTTGGTCAAGCGGGCTCCGGCAAGACCGCCATCGAGGAAAATTAAGAGCTGGCTTGCTTGGGAGGCCGAAGGATAGCCGTTGCGCTCCGTCAACAGAGCCGTCAGGGTGGAATGCACCCAATTGCGATGCTGCATGCAAGCCACGACGATGCCACGCTCCGAATCCGTTTCAGGCCGCGGGTACTCGCCCGCTGCATTCAAGAAGTGCGAACCGCGAAAACCTTCTTCCGGCTCTTCCTCGATGACCTTGTCAAAAAAGGCCAAGATCTTCTGATCCGGATCCTGCATGGCAGCCGTCCGCTGTTCCCAGTCCTGGCGGAACTGCTCGTCCAAAGATTCTACGTAGGCAATGACCAAGGCATCCTTGGAGCCAAACAAAGAGTATAGGGATGCCTTGGCCACATCCGCTTCGCGCAAGATTCGGTCAATACCGATGACGCGAATGCCCTCAGTTTTAAAGAGCTTTGTTGCAGATTCCAGCAATCGACTCCGCGGGCTGGGGCGATTGCGGCGCGACTTCTTCTCTGCCATGGATTCCTCTCTACAACGACAAAACCGGTTCATCTACACTTTATAGACAAACCGGTATGTACGCTAATTATATGCGGACTATTGCTTCACTTTGTCCACAATCCACAGCAAAATACAAGCACCCGCGGTGGCCGCGACGATGGAGAAGATCCACCCACCGCTAGCCTCAATATTCAGTAGCTGGATGATGATGCCACCGATGAGGCCACCGACAACACCTACTACCAGGTTGGTGAATAACCCGTGGTCACGCTTCATAATCTTCTCTGCCAGCCAACCGGCGATGATACCAACAATGATCGAGGTGAATAGACCCAAACCTAGTCCCATGATTTCCTCCTAATATAAACGTATCGAATACTAACCAGTGTAAACCCCTGTGACTCAAGTAGGGATAACAAATACGACACATTTGTATAGCCAAGTGGCTCTAAAACGCCAGAAGCGCTCCACTTCCTAGCTGCAAAAGCTGGGAAGAAGAGCGCTGGGAAGTCAGGCTAGCGAAAGATTTAGCCTTCGTCGTCTGGGCGTACCACCATCATCGGGCACGGTGCAGACTGCAGCAATGCGCGGGAGGTAGAGCCAAGGACCATACCCTTGAACCCGCCGCGGCCGTGGGAACCAACGACGAGAAGCTGCGCACCCTCGGCAGCCTCCGTCAGCGCGCGGACGGGGCGGTCACGGGTGATCTGCTTCTTCACCTCAACATCTGGGAACTCTTCGTGCGGTTCCTTCAGGTTTTCTTCCAGTACCTCGGTCTGCTCCTTTTCAATTTCTGCCCACTCAGATTGAGCCGCAGAAAGGCCGGCGAGGGATGCCTGGATTTGCATATCCATCCAAGTGTGCACGGCAACGAGGGCCGCGCCGCGGGCCTGGGCCTCGCGGAAAGCATAGGAGGTGGCCTTCTGAGAGACCTCGGAACCGTCCACACCAACGACAACTGGGCCGTACTTGGTGGAATCGGTGACATTATTATCTTCACGAACCACCACTACCGGGCAAGCGGCGTGGGAAACAACCGCAGCGGAAACAGAGCCCATGACCATGCCGGACAGGCCACCCATGCCGCGCGACCCCATCACGACCATGGTGACGTCATGAGACATCTCCAAGAGCATGTCGATGGGGGAGCCCTCTGCGATGGTGTGCCCAATCTTGAGCTCTGGGGCTACCTCGTGAGCGATTGCACGAGCTTCCTCGATCTTTTCCAGGGTCTCATCCTGCAAGTCATCGTAGAGGTCCTTCGGCGGGACCATACCTTCTGCATACAGGAACTGCGGTATGGTGTAGCTCGATGCGATGCGCAGGGGGATTTCCCTCTTCATCGCCGTATTTGCTGCCCAACGGACGGCGTTCTTTGAGGCGTCAGAGCCGTCGACGGCGACGACTACAATGTCTTCCTTAGCCATGATCTTTCCTTTCGGTGGTTATAACTTAATTATAGTACGGATTAGGCTTAATGGTTGACAGTTGCAGGATCAGAATTGGACGGAGAGAAAATTTCGAGGAGCATTCGGAATACGTCCCTTATCAGCGCGCCAATTCCGTCATTGAAAAAGGCCAGCACCTGGTCCGCGAGAGAATTAATATCCATGCCAAACACACTAATACATCACAAAAAAGGATTCAGCCCTTTGCCCATTAAAAATGGGCTCAACCCTACGCGCGTACGTACGCCGGAGGAAGGTCTCAGCACCTGGGATTTTCTCAGCGAAGTCATATCCTCCCAGCGTCATCGCCACCCCAATGATGATGCACAGGCACTGCGTGACCGATTCACCGCGGGCGAGGTAGTCCTGCGCGATCAAACTCCCCTAAAGCCAGGTAGCGTGCTCGGCAAAGATGTTGATGTCTTCTTCTACCGCATACCCGCCCCAGAAACACCCGTGCCCTATGACATCCCCATCATCTATGAAGATGACAACATTCTGGTAGCCGATAAGCCCCCATTCATGGCCACCATGCCGCGCSCCCGCCACATCGTCGAAACCGCCACCGTTCGCCTCCGCCGTTCCACCGGAAATAACGAGTTAGTGCCGGCACACCGCCTCGACCGCCTTACCTCCGGTCTCCTTCTATTCACCAAGCGCAAAGAGGCCCGCGGCGCCTACCAGTCCCTCTTCGCAGAAAAGAAAGTCCACAAGACCTACCAGGCGGTTGCGGAATTCCGCCGCTTGCCGACGCCCCTCCAATGGTCCTCCCGCCTAACTAAAACACCCGGCGAAATCCAAGGGCGAATAGCAGATGGTGAACCAAATGCTTTCACAACACTAGAATCGGTAGAACCCATTGATAAGGCCCCTTACGAAAAAGTTCACGGTTCACTAGCTGACCTCGGCATCTACACCCTCAAACCACAGACTGGGAAGACCCATCAATTGCGGCTGCACATGTGGCATGCAGGCGTACCGATCCTCGGCGATCCGGTTTACCCCACGATTTTCCCTGAGGAAGCTGAAGACATGTCCGTTCCCATGCACTTAACAGCAACGGACCTAGAATTCACGGATCCACTCAGCGGAAAGCCGCGTCATTTCATCTCAAGACTTCCATTGGCCACACACAAATTGCTTTATGCCTGAAGCGCCCCGAGTTTTGTTCCTAGTCATGTGCCTTAATTTCTATTATTCCCTGCTGCGGGTTCTGCTTCCGCAATTCGGTTTCCACCCCGGCTGGGATTCGGTATCCCAGGCTTTGGTGAAGCCTTACCTCGTTCCACCATGACACCCACTCAAACGTGGCGATTTCCACGTCGATAACGTCATTCCACCTGCAAGTATGGACGAATTCATCTATTGTGAGGGCCGTTAACGTTTTCAGCTAGAGCATCGTCATTTCAGTCGCCAACAATTCCGGTGGAAGCAGTGTGACGCGCGACGCTATTTAGTACCGGTAGGGCGGTATCGAGTACCGACCGGTGCGGATATCGGGTACCGGGGGTAGTTTTTAGGCACTCTTTAGTGGACGGCCCACGCAGTGTGTACGCGTGGGTTCGTCCATCGGGATGGTAAGCCCCGTCGATTTCGAAGCCCAGCTCGCTGATCAAAATGGTAATAAGAAGGCCGCTGCTTAACCCCTAAGCAGCTTAACTACGTGTCCACGATTTGCGGGCAACCCTACTTGTGGAGTTGGGCGGCGGTTCTTGATTGCACTGTTCCACGTGTTTCGCGATAGGCCCGTGCGGTTTGCTAGGTCTACTGCGGTTGATAGGTGGTTAATACGCTTTACCCGGTCCAACTCGTCAAGACTGATAAGAAACATTGTCTTTTCTTTCTCCTGTTTATCGGGTGCGACAACATAGTATGTCATTCTTGACCAGATTGACAATGTTGCAATTCACACGGGGGCACCCATTTTGTCTTTCCCCAGCTACACCCCCACTTGCCGACAAGATTTTTATGCACTAGGGTTTAAGTCATGACAACCCCAGCAGACGTAAAAGACGTATTCGCCAGCCTCGCCGGACACCGCGTCACCGCCCAAGACATGGCAGATATTCTCGAAACCTCACGAAATACCGTGAACCTTCGATTGAAAAATGGATTGGTAGCGGAGGACATAATCGCCATATCCCGTGGGTTAAACATCAATCCCGTCGAAGCTCTAGTAGAACTGGGGAATCTGACCCGCGATGAAGTCTTTGATTTCTTGGACGGCGGCGCCAAACTCCTATCGCTAGCCAGCATTGAAGAACTCGTCTATCGCCTGGCCGAAGACACCCTAAGCAACGCCGACAAGATAGAACTAGGCGGTGCAGCACGTGCCCTGCTCGAACGCGATGACCTGGCTGCTCGTCGTGCGGGTGCCCCCGTGTCCGACGCGGATGGTTCAATGCCAGATGATGATGACGGCATTGTCCGCGAATTTGACTACTCCCCCGACGAATACGCCGCAGACTCATCAATAAACGAACAAGAAGAACGCGAAAAACGAGGTGAAGATTTGATTGACTAACACATAGTTAGCGAAAAACGCCGGAGTCAGCTACAATCAGTAAACACAGTGGCGGCATTGAAATACATGTACCGCGCTCATTCCGGCGGCTAGAGCATTTAATGTTCTAGCCGCTGAGTCATTTCAAGGACGTTATGCTTATTGCTTACTTGGATGAATTCGGCCACCAAGGCCCCTACATCAGACACGACCACCCTAAATTCAACACACACCCCGTATTCGGTTACGCCGGATACATACTCCCCGCCGAAAATGTACGCCAGATGGGTGGCTACTTCGAATATGTAAAAGAGCACCTACTTGCCTGGGAAATCGAACGCTTGAAGGTTCACCCGAAACGATGGGAGAAGAAAGGCTCAAAACTTCTCACCACAACAAACATCGAGAATTATGGCGAGGAAATAAACCCCGCGATGAACCGTATATTCCGAAAGCTAGGAGAATTAGACGGAAGGATATTCTTCTTCGGTCAACAAAACCCATCGGAACAGTCAAAGAAACCAATGAGACTTCCCAAGCCCGCGAAGAGCATTGTCTCATTCAATCAATAAACCGACTCGGAACCTTCGCTTCTAAAGCAAACCAAAAACTAATGGTCATCATGGATGCCACCGACACAGACAACCGTGAACGGGCCGTCGCCACTTTAGGGAAAACGATATATTATCGCCAGAACAAGGAAAATAGAAGCATCATTGAGATACCTGTTCAGGCCGATAGCAGACTATACGGAACAATCCAATTGGCAGATTGGATATGCGCGATACTTGGCCGACTAACGGACTATCATTTTGCAGAAACTTCCGCCTTTGGTTGGGCCGTAGACATGGGGCAAAACCTCGCACCACTATGCCAAACGACTAACAATTCAATTATCTGGTCTAACTCCCCCAGCAAAGACTCTCGATGCTTTCCAAACCAGTTAGTGAAAACCACCAAATTTTGGCAGTCTGAAGCTAGAGCCGAAGCTAAGAAAAACCGGCAAAATCAAAGAAATAACCAAATGATGCAGAATATGCTTGACGCTAGTTCGCCGGAGCTTCAGAAGAAACTGGAACAAATCAGAGGCAATCGTTGATGATTGAATCTCTTATACAATCCGCTGAGGCCCGGGGTTATAGAATCCGCTGGCACCGCGGCGGCCCAAAAGCAGCATGGCTCCCCCACCGGTCCACCATCACCCTCCGCGTAGGCATGGATGACACAACTACCCTGTGCTCCCTAGCCCACGAACTAGGCCACGCGCATTATGGTGACCCGCCCGGCCACCACGGCGCCCACGAAATACGCGCCGACAGGTTCGCCGCCCGCCTCCTGGTCTCCCCCACCGAATACGCCACCACAGAAGCAATCTACGGACCACACCCGGCCACCCTCGCCAACGAACTCGGGGTGACGGTCAAAGTCCTCAAAACTTGGCAAAACATCTACGAAAAGACAGCAGTATGAAAAAGCTCTCAATTCTTCTCATCGCAGTCCTCGCACTAGCGAGCTGCACCTCCAACGAGGAACCCACGGCAACCGATAAGCCGTCCTCAAACACCTCAAGCACATTCAGCACCTCGAGTACCAAACGCAGCAGCTCGACCAAAACCGCGGACCCCTCCAACACACCCCTAACCACAACACAGGAACCTGCTGCTGCCAATAGCGCCTTACCCGAGGCGAATCCGCAAATGGCACAACCGACCGTAGTCGAGTGCCTCCAAGGCACCCCTGGGCCCGCTCGATGGTCAGACGGCACTGTCTCCTTCTCCCAATGGTGTTTTGACAACCGCGGAGGACAGCAGTACCTCGAGAATGAAAGCCAAGCCGGTCTAGTAGAAAACGGAGAATGCGTAGGGCCGGCGGCAGAATGCGGATACGGCACCGCAGCCAACGGCGCCCGAAATCCGACTTCGGGTGAAATCCAGACCTATCACGGCTGCCAAGACGGATACATCAACGACCCTGCTTTGTGCTCTCAAGCAGAGGGCGCTGTCCGGGCTGCGGACCCAAACGGCTCTATCTATTAGGAGCCATGCGCTTTCAACGCAATCCCCGCCCCCGGTGCTCACTGAAATGAACACCAAGGGGGTTGAGGGCCCAACAATCGGCAATGCGAACTAAAAAACGCATCGAGATCAAACTCAGAAACCCAACTGGGACTTTCCAACAAAACATCATTTCACAAGCATGACCAAAGCAGTACAAAATCCAGCATGATAATATGCGATTATGGAAACGCACAGCGGGAAACTACCCCGCCCAAACTACCGAAAAATAGCCGGACAAAAAGCAGCCGACACCCGATGGGGACGAAAAATCGAACGAGCAACCCACCAAGGAACCCTAAACATAGCCGGAACAGACCTATCCTGCTACGTACTCGAAGACGGACGCCGGGTAATCAGCCAATCCTCAATCATGAACGCCATGGGACGTACCCCTCGCGGACGACGCGCAAGCCACGACAATCGACCACCCTTCTTAGAAGCAAACAACCTAGCCGCATTCATCTCACCCGAGCTCCAAAAAGCAGTCGCTGGAATCGACTATCGCGTCGGGGATAACCCGAACGTCATCAACGGACACAACGCCGAAATCCTCCCCAGAATTTGCAACGTCTACCTCGACGCAGAAGAAGCCGGCGTGCTTACAACCACACAAAAACCAATCGCCAAAACCGCCCGCAGAATCATCAAAGCCCTAGCACTGGTAGGAATCACCGCTCTAGTCGATGAGGCAACTGGCTACCAGGAAACTCGCGCCAAAGACGAACTGCAACGACTCCTTGATGCCTACATTGCAGAAGAATTCCGCCCCTGGGTTCGCACTTTTCCCGAGGCGTTTTTCAAGGAAATATACCGCTTGCAGGGCTGGAAATTCGTCCCCGGCAACCATCACCACCCGCAGTACGTCGGAAAGTTCATCAACAAGTACATCTATACGCCAATGCCGACTGGCATCCTAGACCGTCTTAAAGATCTAAACCCTAAAAATGAGCAGGGTAACCGGCCGCGGAAGCATCATCAGCATTTAACTGATGACATTGGGGTCAACCACTTAGAGCGCCAGATTAACCAGGTAGTCACGCTGATGCAAGCATCCGATGACAAAGTTCAGTTTGAGAATCTTTTTGAGCGCGTTCACTCAAGAAATCTTCCAGTTCAGCAAATGCTCGACATTTAAGAACCCCGCCCTGGCGCTACAGATGTGAAATTCGCGTGCCGGGACGGGTATCACCCCATCCGATTAAAGAACAGAACAGGTCTGTCTTATGGCATCAATCAAGCAATACAAGACCGCCAAGGGTAAAGCTTGGCGCGTGCAGTACCGCTCCCCCGATGGGCGGAATCGCACCAAGCGTGGATTCCGCACTAAAAATGAAGCACAAGCCTGGGCTGACAAAAACGCCGTCCACATGAACGAGCAAAACTGGATAGACCCCAACGCCGGCAAAGTGACTATTGGTGAGGTTGCTGTGCCGTGGGAGGCGAACCTGACTCACCTGAAGCCTAAGACGCGGCATGACATGCTTGCGGTGTGGCGTAACCACGTGGAACCAAAGTGGGGCGGGCGTCAGGTGGCCGGCATTAAACCCTCGGAGGTACAAGCATGGGTGTCCAGCCTGGATAGGTCGGCGTCGTTGGTTAGGCAGGCCCATGCGGTGCTGGCGCAGATTCTTGACCTGGCGGTGATGGATAAGGCGGTGCGGGAGAACCCAGCGCGGGGCGTGAAACTACCGCGTAAGGGTGCGGCGCGGAAAGTGTATCTCACAGCGGAACAGCTAAGCCTATTGGTGAGTGAATGCACACGCTATCAGGAGTTGGTCTGGCTGCTTGGCACCGTGGGCCTGCGTTGGGGTGAAGCCGCAGCACTCAGGGTACGAGATGTGAACGTGCTACGGAATCGCATCAACGTGGAGCGTAATGCGGTCACCGTGGGCAGTGAGGTGATTATTGGTACGCCTAAAACCCATGAAGTGCGGGAAGTGTCTGTGCCCGTGTCCGTGATGCGGATGCTGGTCCCTGTGATGGAGAGTAAGGGGCCGGATGAGTTGCTGTGGCCGCGTCGTGACGGCACTCCGATGAAGCCGCCTACGCATGGCAAGTGGTACTACAACGCACTGGATAGGTGCATGGATAAGTACCCGGATTTTCCGCGAGTCACCCCGCACGGGCTTAGGCATGTGGCGGCGGGATTGATGATTTCCGCCGGGGCGAATGTGAAGGTTGTGCAAAGGCAACTCGGGCATTCTTCGGCTGCGATGACCCTTGATATTTACGCTGAATTGTTTGATGAGGATTTGGAGGCGGTGGGCAGTGCTGTGGATGAAAAGATTTCAGATGTCGTCAAATTGTCGTCACGTAGGGCTTAAAAAGGGTGTTTATGCAGGTTAAATGGGGTTTAGGTGGCTGGTTCGACCCCAGTTGGAGGAGCAGACTACATCCCGCCCAGCATTGCGCTGAGCGGGATTTTTCGTATACGCCACACAGCTCGAGTTCAGAGGGTTGCGGAAGATACAGGTTAAGCACAACGGGGACAGGAAAAGGGGCCTAGCCAATCAAGGCTAGGCCCCTTCCCTACTGCACTCTATGCGCTCGCCGCAGGCTCAGGGAGCGCTGAGCGAGCGTCAACGAGTAATTAGTCGTTGATGTAGAGGTACTGCTTGTTCACGAACTCGTCCAGTGCGAAGACGGAGAGCTCGCGGCCGAAGCCGGAGTTCTTAACGCCACCGAATGGCAGTACTGGGGAGAAGTACTGGCCCAGGTTGACGTGAATCATGCCGGTTTCGATCTGGTCAGCAACCTTGGTGGCGCGCTCGGTATCATCGGAGAAGACGGCACCGCCCAGGCCGTAGTTGGAGTTGTTGGCCAGCTCTACGGCTTCCTTCTCGGAGGAAACCTTGTAGATCTCTGCTACTGGGCCGAAGAACTCTTCGTAGTAGGAGTCGGAACCGACGGGGACATCGGTAAGCACGGTCGGCTCGTAGTACGCAGCGGTCTCGTGCAGGTTACCGCCGGTGCGAACCTTAGCGCCGTTGTCCACAGCGGTCTTGACCTGCTTGTCCAAGTTCTCTGCTGCTTCGCGGGAGGACATTGGGTAGTACTGGTTCTCGCCCGGCTGGGTTGGGTCAGCCTGCTTCATGCCCTCAGCAATGCGGACCATTTCATCGACGAACTCGTCGTAGATGTCTTCCATGACGATGATGCGCTTGTTGGAGGTGCAAGCCTGGCCAACGTTTTCGATGCGCTTGACCCAAGCGTCCTCGGCAGCCTTGGTGATATCGGCTGCATCCAGGATGATGTAGGGGTCGGTGCTGCCAAGCTCCAGCACAACCTTCTTCAGGTTGCGGCCAGCGATCTCGGCCACGGCGGCACCGGCGCGCTCGGAACCGGTCAGGGATACGCCCTGGACGCGCTTGTCCCCGATGATCTCTTCAATCTGCTTGTGGTCGGCGTACACGTTGATGTACACGCCCTCTGGCAGGCCAGCCTCGCGGAAGATCTCCTCGATGGCTGCAGCGGACTTCGGGGTAATTTCGGCGTGCTTCAAGATGATGCAGTTGCCGTTCATCAGGTTCGGGCCGGCGAAGCGGGCGACCTGGTAGAAGGGGTAGTTCCACGGCATGATGCCCAGCAGGGTACCAATGGGCAGGCGGCGGAGGGTGGCCTTGCCGCCTGGCACGTCAACCGGCTGGTCCTTGTTGTGCTCTGGGGCGTTGTCTGCATAGAACTGCAGGATGTCGCCGGAGAAGTTAATTTCCCACTCGCCTTCTGGGGTGGACTTACCCATCTCCTGTGCGGCAATCTTGGATAGCTCGCCCTTGCGCTCCTTGAGCAGTTCCGCGGCGCGGGACACAATCTTGGCGCGCTCCTCAATTGGGGTCTCGCGCCAGGTCTGGAAAGCCTCGTTGGACTTAGCCAGAACCTCTTGGATCTGCTCATCGCTAAAGGTGTCGAATTTCTCTACTACTTCATTGGTAGCGGGGTTAGTTACCGCAAAATCCTTGGACATTATTGGATCCCTTTCTAATTGGATTCTTGGAACTAATGTGGCGACGAACACAGTCTGTGTGCGCCTGCCACAAGAGTACTTAAAGTTCTAGTGACGTGTCACCCATGAAAGTGGGTAATTTGTTTTAGGAGGCCGCGACGACCGAGCCATCCTTCATCTTGATGCCCTCATCCTGCTTCATATAGGTGGCATCGCGGGTGAGCATCTGGCGCACCGCCTCCTCGTTCTTCTGGATTTCCGCTTCGAGCGCTTCCGAGTCTTGGCGGAGGAGGTCAAAGCGCTCCTGCACCAGCGGTGCCTCCATTTGCAGGATGGGGCGCATGACGGAGTCGGCCACGCCACAGGCATCGGCGACCTCATCGCCGTGAATGATGCGCACGTGCGCGTCGGTCCAGTCCGCCAAGGTGTCATCGGGCATGCCCGTGAGCTCCTTGGCGTTGACGACGAAGCCGTCCATGAGGGCATCAACAAGCTTGCGGGCCGATTCGTTGATCTCGCCGTCGACGGTGTGGATGGCATCCATGGTCTCCTGGGAGGCCTCTACCCCATCTTCGCCTTCGAAAAGGTCCGCGGAAATGCCCAGCATGCGCCCGGCAATCTTCCACAGGTAGAACGCGTCTTTTTCTTCTTCTGCGGTAAGCTTCCAGCCCATGTTGCGCAGGCCAGCGTATGGAATGTAGGTGAAATCAAACCAGGTGCGCAGCATGTCGAACTCGCTGATCGGAGCACCGTAGTGGGAGTAATCCAGCTCCTTGCGGGTGTGCACACGCCGCACGTGGGCGTGGATGGCGCGCACCATGCCGGTGTGAATGAAGCCTTCGCCGCCGGGTTGCAGCGCATTCGGCAGGTAGAGCGAATAGGTCCAGTTGGTGGTGTAGGCAAGGCGCTTGACGGCGCCATCGGTAAGCTCACCGGTGTTGACCAGCAAGTCCGCGATCGCTGGGGTGGAATAGGTGTGGACCAGCGAGCCCGGGCCCAGCGCCAGGCCGTGGCTAAGCGGCGGGATGGACAGGTAGACGCGGCGGCCGCGCTCCAGCTTTTCGGCGTCGATGCCGTCAAGTGCCTTGGTCATGTCCTCAATAAGGGCGGCAACCTCGGGGAAGGTGTCCTCGTTGGCGGTGCCGCGCGCGAGGGCATCGCGCAGGTTAGGCATGATTTCCTTGACGGTGTGGCCGCTGGTAAACAGCGCATCAGCCACCGGGTCCATCTTCCAGAAAGCCTCGTGGTAGCGGTCTGCGCGCTCTTGGCCAAAGGTGGCGATGAATTCATCCTTATCGCCGCGGCCAGCAGGCCACTCGCCGACGGTACCTAGGGACATAGTGTTAGTCATGGTGTTCTCCTCTGAGAATGTTATGGGGGATGGGTTAGCTGCGAGCTTCTTTAGAGTCATCGTGCAGCGTGTAATCGGATTTGGTCTCGGGCTCGTTTTTCGCGATGTGTGCCTTGATCACCGCGGTGACATCGGACCATGGCGGCTTATTCTTATTGGCGCGCTTAATCTTTGCCTTTTGCGCACCCGGCAGCTTGTCCCGCAGGCGCGCAACCTTGGCTTCTGCGCGCGCGGCACCCCGATACAGGATGGCCCACGGCTTGTAGTTCACCTTTTCCCAGCGCGTGCCCTTAACCATGAACTTGGTATCTTCCACGCCGCAAATGGTGGTCAGCGCACCAAGCGCCATCTTGGGAACCAGCGGGTGGATGGTTTCTAGAATGCTCATTAAGGCGGTGGCCACGCGCTCGTGATAGGTGGAGGAATMCCCGCCATTGGCGTAGATATAATCCGTCATCTTGCGCATTTCATCGCCAGTCTTGGGGATGAGGCGCTCTTCGGCGCCCATCATATAAAGGATGTATCCCCAGTACTGGGCCACATCGTCCCAATCCTGGCCGGAGTGCGGGCGGCCAAAGCGCTCGTCGATGGCCAACGGCATCATCCCGAACCAGCCCTCACCGGAGACCAGGAAGCTGGAGCCAATCGGCCGTCCGAATTCGTTGTAGTGCTCCTTGCCCCACATCTTTTCTAGGCCACGATTGGCCTGGGAATGCAGCAAGCGCACGCGCACGGCGGCCTTGCGACCTTCGCCGAAGCGGTCAAAGACGTCCTTTTTGCCCAAGTCAGTGAAGAATTGCGCCGTTTCAATGGAGCGCTGCATGGCCTTGAACTCGAACATGCCGGTCTCGCCCGTGGCCGCCGATGTGCGGTCCTCCATCGTGGTGGCCCAGTATGCGAAGGCGATGGCCAGAACCTCTGAGGTGCGCGTGACGTTGTAATAGGCCACACGGCCGCGCTCTGCGGCCTCAAGATCCAGCCACTCCGGAATGCGGTCTACCTCTTTGAAGAAGTCCACCAGCTCCGACGCGGGGTCTTCTACCGTCTCGATGCCGTGGTTAAGCGCCTGCTCAAACTTGGCGCGCGATTCCTTGGCGCCATCACGGCGGAAGGCCTGCGCCAGCTTTTCACCGGTCTCATCGGTCTGCCACATGTGGTCATCAAGAAGCTTGGTTTGCAGGCTATCGTAGCCAGACCATTCATCTTCTACGGTGTGCCAGGAATCGAAGATATTGTGTCGCAGCTCGGACCAGCCTGGGGCCGCGGTGCGACGCTTCGGCGCCGGGCGCAGGTCCATGCCATCGCGGTAGAAGTAGCGGAAATCCTCATAGGGATTATCGGACATAGGCAGAACCTTTGGTTCCACCTGCGACGTGTTGGCAGCCTCAGACGTATCTGTGGGAGCAGTCATTGTATTTCATTCCCTTCCTTATTATTAGGCCTTGATAACTAGCTGTGGGGCGCAGCGGCTAGTTCCGGCGGGCTTCCTTGGAGTCATCGTGCAGGGTCCACTCGGCCTTGACGTCTGGCTCATGGTTGTTGATGTGCTCTTGCACTTCCTCCAAGGCATTGATCCACAGCGGGCGCCCTTGCGCGGCGTTGTGCTTCTTGTATTCCTCCGCGCCCGGCTTTTCATCGGCTTCGCGGGCTTCCTTTGCCTCTGCGCGCGCCTTGGCCTCAAAGTCTTTGGCTGCCTGAGAAAAGTCCATATCGGCCCAGCGGGTTCCTTCCACCATGAACTTGGTGTCTTCTTCTCCCACTAGCGTTGCCAGCGAACCCAACATTTCCAGCGGAAGGTCCGGGTTCATCTGCTCCACGATGGACATCAGTGCCGTGGCCACCCGCTGGTGGTACGTGGAAGAGCGCCCGCCGTTTGCGTAAATGAAATCGGTCATCTTGCGCATTTCATCGCCGGTCTTGGGGATGATGCGTTCTTCGCCGCCCATCATGTACAGCACATATGCCCAGTATTGGGCGACATCGTCCCAGTCCTGGCCGGAGTGCGGGCGCCCGAAAAGCTCGTCGATGGCCAGCGGCATGAGCGCGAACCAGCCTTCACCGGAGACCAAAAAGCTAGAGCCAATCGGCCGGCCGAATTCGTTGTAGTGCTCCTTGCCCCAAAGCTTTTCCAGCCCGCGGTTAGCCTGGGCGTGCAGCAGGCGGACGTGGACTGCGGCCTTGCGGCCTTCGCCAAAGCGGTCGAATACGTCCTGTTTGCCCAAGTCCACGAAGAACTTGGAGGTCTCCAGCGCGCGCTGCATGGCCTTGAACTCAAACATGCCCGTCTCACCGGTGGCCGCAGAGGTGCGGTCTTCCATGGTGGTGGCCCAATAGCCAAAGTTGAAGGTGAGAAGGTCCGCGCTCGGGGTGGCGTTGTAGTAGGCAACGCGCCCGCGCTCGGCGGCTTCAAGGTCGATCCAGTCTGGGATGTTATCGACCTGCTCGAAGAAAGCCACCAATTCCGGCGATGGGTCCTCGACGGTCTCGATTCCTCCATTCAGCGCCTGCTCGAACTTTGTGCGCGATTCCTTGGCACCATCGCGGCGGAAAGATTCTGCTAACGCGGCACCCAGTTCATCAGTTTGCCACATGTGATCATCGAGCAAACGAGTCTGCTGGGTGTCGTAGCCTTCCCACTCGTCATGAACGGTGTGCCAGTGGTCAAAAATATTGTGGCGCAGGGTGGACCAGCCGGGTTTGTCCACGCGGCGCTTCGGCGCCGGGCGCAGGTCCATGCCATCGCGGTAGAAGTAGCGGAAATCCTCATAGGGATTATCGGACATGGGCAGAACCTTAGGTTCAGTCCGAGTATCAGTAGGAGCAGTCATGGGGAGTAAACAACCTTTCCAATCTTGGTGCCACACCACACACGTTTCCTGTTTATGTGGCGTAGTTCACCATTTAGCTGTGCCCGTAAGCCTATAGAGACTTTGCTCGCGACCGCAATGAATTTTGAATCCAATTTTCTGGGAAATTTCTGGCCGCCAACGCCGCTACTACGCCCGCCTTCACAGCACCTATCCCCTCCTGCGCAAATAGCAAAAATGGCCATCTTGGCAGATTTTGCAAACCTTCTGCCTGCTCACCCCATATAGGTGTACCAGCCGTACATCTGTCCGCTATGCGAACGCATTTGTAACCTGTATCTCGCTCCAGGCTGTACCATGATGTGCATTACATGCAGTGAATTGGCACTGAACTACAGTCACGAAAGTGAGGTCTATTCACCCCTATGCCTACTTCTCCTTCTCAACCCGCGCCCCAGCTTGCCGATGYCCCCYCCMCCMCCGCCACGGTGCACAACGTCACCGCCGTAGCCGATGACCTTTCGGTCATCGCGTTTTCACTGGACGGTGATGCTCCGCTCGCGGATTACTCCCCCGGCTGCCACGTCGATATCMCCCYCCCGGGAGCCAACGGTGAGATGCTTMCCCGCCAGTACTCGGTTTTTGAGCTGACCGGCATCTCCTCCCCTCCTGCCGGCCAACAGGAACGGCCAACGTATGGCGTCGCGGTAAAGCGCGAGGAAAACTCCACGGGTGGCTCGATTGCGATGCTCAAACTGCGCCACGGGGATAGTTTTAAGATCTCGCAGGCATTTAATAACTTCGAGCTCGTGGCAGACGCCGGCTACTACGTCTTGGTCGGCGCCGGAGTGGGCATTACCCCTATGCTCTCTATGGCCCAATCCCTCGAGCGCGAGAACAAACCGTATATAGTGCTCTTTTTCGCGCGCGATAGCCACCACGCGGTGCTGCTCGAGCAATTGCGCGAAACCTGCGGCGATAAACTCATCGAGGTCTTTGGCCGCCCGCGCGAGAAGCAAGCAGATATCTACCGGCACCTGCTGGGCCAGGCGCCAAAGGAGACGGCCTTTTATGTCTGCGGTCCGCAAGGATTTATGGATTCCGCCAAAGAAATCGCACTCGACTACCTGCCCGAGCACGCCTTTCACTGGGAGAACTTCCACCCCGATCTACAAGCGCTATCCGGTGAGAAAAACGCCGGGGCCGGCGACGGTCCGTTCGAAGTAGAATTTTGCGGAGAGACGGTAGAAATCCCAGAGAATAAGACGGTCCTAGAGGTCCTCGAGGATCTCGATCTGCCCGTAAAATCGCGCTGCCTGGAAGGAACGTGCAGCACCTGCCTGATGCGCGTGGTTGACGGCGAGCCAGACCACCGGGATTCCGTCTATGACGCGCAAATGTATGCCGAGGGCGCCTTCGCGCCATGCGTCTCCCGAGCACTAAGCCCCAAGCTCACCTTAGAGCGCTGGCGGCAATAACCCTTCGCTCCGGTCCCAGCCGGGAGTGGGAGCGAAGGGGAATAAAGGGGGTATCGGCAAGCGCGGCACAGCCCTAAAGGGCGCGCACCATAATCACGCCGATGATGACCAAGACCAGGCCGATGATGCGGTGGACCGGCGGCAGGCCGCGCTTGGCATTGCCCCAGCCCAGCGATTCAATGACCTGGCCGCAAATGATTGAGCCCACCAGCGAGCCGATAACCGTCGTGCCAGTGCCGATCATGGGCGAAAGCGTCGCTCCACCAACCACAAAAAGCGCGCCGAGCACACCGCCGAGCCACATCCACCAGGGCCCAGGGGCGATACCGCTCAAAAGGGCACGGCGGGGTGCCTTCCAGCCCAGGGKGAGCAGGGCCAACAGGATCACGCCGACGCCCAGGGAAATGACGCTGGCGGGCATGGGGSTGTGCAACGCGCCYCCCMGGKAGCCGTTGRCGGSGGTTTGGGKGGSAGASCCCMKGCCGAKGAGCMCSCCRAAGMCCCGCCACAGCCACAGCGAAAGCCCGGTGGCTTGCGCGCGCGTGGTGGCAGCGCCCCGGCCGATTTCTAGCACCAAGGCGATGCCGCCCACCACGATGAGGGCGCCGAGGATGCGCAGCGGGCCGACGGGAACCAAGGGGGATTCGAAAAGGCCGGTCAGATCATAAATAAGGCCCATCGTCACCTGTCCCAGGATGGGAAGGATGACGGTTTCTACGCTGCCGATGCGCGGGAAGAGCAGGATATTTCCCACGATGAAGGCCACGCCCATAAAGCCGCCGAGCCACACCCACCACGGTTGCGCGGCCGCCAGCGCCAGGTCCGGTATCGCGTCACCGGTGACTATCAGCGCAAGGATGGCGGAGACGGCAAAGCCGATAATGAAGGAGAAGAACCCGGCGGCGATGGGCGAGCCCACGGACTCGCGCAGTCGTGTATTAATGGCCGTTTGCGCCGGCACGATGGCGCCGACCAGCATGGCGGCAATAACCAACATTGTTTTTCCTTCCCCCACAGGTTTAGGTCTAAGCAAAGCCTGGAACCAGGCGTTAAATAGAGATGTAATTTTAGAGGCTTAAAATGCAAAAAAGTGCAGGCCGGCAAAAGCGGAACCTGCACTCTCTCGCTAGAAGGAGCCGAGTTTAGTCATCCGTAGGGATCGAGTCGGTGCCTTCCAGCAACTTGGCAACGTAACCAGTGTTGAACTCGCCACTGCGGAACTTTTCACTGTCCAACAGCATGGCCTGGAATGGCGCCGTGGTAACAACGCCTTCTACCTGCAGCTCGTCGATGGCGCGCAGCATGCGGGTAATGGCCTCATCACGGTCTTCTGCCCATACGATGAGCTTGCCCACCATGGAGTCATAGAACGGCGGGATGGTGTAGCCCGTTTCGATGTGGGTATCCATGCGCACACCGAAGCCACCTGGCACGCGGTAGTGCTCGATCTTGCCCGGCCGCGGCGCGAAGTTCTGGTTCGGATCCTCGGCGTTGATGCGGCACTCGATGGCGTGGCCACGAATCTCCACATCATCCTGGGTGATGGATAGCTTCTGCCCGGAGGCAATGCGCAGCTGCTCCTTGATGAGGTCCACACCGGTGATCATCTCCGTAACCGGGTGCTCCACCTGGATGCGGGTGTTCATCTCGATGAAGTAGAACTTATCTTCGGTGTTATCGAAGACGAACTCGATGGTTCCGGCGTTCTTGTACTTCACCTCTTTACACAGGTTAATCGCGGCTTCCTGCATCTCCTGGCGCAGCTCATCGGTCAACACCGGCGAAGGGCCTTCCTCAATGAGCTTCTGGTTGCGGCGCTGCGAGGTGCAGTCGCGCTCGCCCAGGGCGACGGCGTTTTCGCCATCGGCCAGCACCTGGATCTCAATGTGGCGGATATCCGTCAAGAAACGCTCGATGTAGACCGACGGGTCATTGAACGCGGACTCAGCCTCATTCATGATCTCGTTGAGGTCCTTTTCCAGCGTGTCCTCGGATTCCACGACGCGCATACCGCGTCCACCACCACCGGCGGCCGCCTTAATCAGCAGCGGGAAGCCGGTGTTATGGGCAACCTCAAGCGCTTCGTCGAACTCGGTGACCACGCCGTCGGAGCCCGGAACGGTGGGAACACCGGCGGACTTGGCGATGCGCTTAGCCGCGATCTTGTCACCCATCAAGCCAATGTGCTCAGCCGAAGGGCCAACAAAGCCGATCTCTTCTTCTTCCACCATGCGGACAAAGTCCGGCTTTTCGGACAAGAAGCCGTAGCCCGGGTGAATG
This sequence comes from Corynebacterium accolens, assembly GCF_030515985.1. Next base: position 505,682 of record NZ_CP100376.1, read on the forward strand.
GCATCTGCCTTGTACGCCATGGCTGCGGAGATGACCAGCTCGGGACTGTTGTAGCTCTTGGAAACATTCGCCGGGCCGATGCACACTGCTTGATCAGCGAGTTTTACCGGCAAGGAGTCCTTATCGCCTTCGGAATAAGTAAGGATGGACTTGATGCCCAATTCCTTGCAGGCGCGAATGATGCGAAGCGCAATCTCACCGCGGTTAGCGATGAGCACGCTACCTAGTAGATCTGACATATTTTCCTCCAGGTCGATTACTTCGGCTGGATGACCATGATGGGCTGGCCGTGCTCCACGGCGTCCTCGTTATCTACAAGGATTTCCTTCACGGTGCCAGCAACCTTGGACTCGATGTTGTTCATCAGCTTCATAACCTCGACGATGCACAGCACCTGGCCAACCTCAACCTCGTCGCCCACCTTGACGAACGGATCTGCGCCAGGCTTCGGAGCGGCGTAGAAGGTACCGACCATGGGAGCCTTCACGGTCTCGCCTTCTGCGGACGGCTCACCGGAACCGGAGGCCTTTGCCTCTTCCTTCGGAGCTTCCTCCTGCGCCGGAGCAGGCTTGGACTCTGGCTCAGCGGCTGGGGCTGGGGCGGCCTCTGGGGCTGCGTCCTGTGCTGGTGCGGCAGCTGGAGCTGCGGCCGGAGCGGCTTCCGGAGCCGGTGCCGGGCGGTTCAGGCCGCCTGGGGTGCGGGACATCGCGAGCTCGACGTCGCCGTACTTGATCTGCAGCTCTTGGATGTCATCAGACAGGTTGGCCCACTTCAGCAGGGACTTCAGGTCGTGCAAGTTGGTGGAATCAGTCATGGTTACTTTTCTCCTTTGGTGAGGTTGATTTCCAAATCGGAAGTCTTGAGGTGGAAGTCGGTGGTATCGGAAGAGTCGTAGATTTGCTGTACCAGGGAGGTAAGGACGCCGCCCTTGACGCCTTCGCCCTCGCCGCCGCGGCCTTCGGCCACGAAGCGCTTCATTTCATCGACCTGGCTGCCGGCGAACATCACGCGCAGCAACAGGGTGTCGATGTCCTCGTCCGGGTGGGCCTTCTTCAGGTCCGGCAGAACCGGCTTGAGCTCTGGGATTTCCTCCGTAATTTCGGAGGAACCGTTGGCCATAATCTTCTCCAGCACGTCTGGGTCCAGCGGGGCGAGCGGCTCGCCATAGTAGCCCAAGGCGTACTTTTTAATCTCGTTCGGGACCACGGAGTATCGGTCACCCGTCGTCACATTCATGACGGCCTGGGTTCCTACGAACTGGGCGAACGGCGTAATCATAATGGGGTATGCGAGCTCTTCGCGCACGCGTGCGACCTCGTACAGCAGCTCTTCGAAGCGGTCACCCAACCCAGCGGTTTCCAGCTGGGATTCGAAGTTGGTGAGCATGCCGCCGGGCAGCTGGTGCATGTAGTGCAGGCCATCGAATGCGCGCGGAACGCCAACTGGCTTATCTTCCGTATCGGCGATTTCCTGAATGCGCTCGCTGGCGGAATCGATGCGCTCATCGTCAACGTCCACCGTGTAGCCCAGTGCGCGAAGATCGCGCACTACGGCCTGGGTGGCCGGCTGTCCCGGGCCATTGGCCAGCGGGGCGATGGAGGTGTGGATGGAGTCCACGCCCAATTCTGCAGCGTAGAGGTAGGTCAGCGGGGACAGTCCGGTCAGCGAGTGGGTGTGTACCTCGAGCGGGACGTCACCGATGGAGCTGCGGATCGCCGGGATGAGGGTCTTCAAACGATCCGGAGTAAGCAGGCCGCCGGCGTCTTTTAGCATGATGCGGTCCACATCGGTGCGCTCGAGCAGCTCCGTGGCCTTTCGCTTGTACAGGTCATCGGTGTGTACGGGGCTCAAGCAGTAGGACAATGCGCCGAAGGTTTCGGCACCGAGTTCCTTAGCCAGCTTGAGGCCCTGGTCGATGTTGTCGATGTCATTCAAGCCATCGAAGGAACCGATCACACGGAAGCCATTGGCGTAGAGACGCTCGGTCCAGTTCAAGATGGCGTCATCCGGCAGGAAGTCAAAGGAGGCCAGGTTCTTGGAACGAATCAGGGCGCGGAACTTGGTGCCCGGCGCGGCGTTCTCGTGTACGAGGCGAACGCGCTCCCACGGGTCTTCCTTGAGGTAGCGCACGGACACGTCGAACTGGATGGGCGCTACCAAGTCCACGTGCTCGAAACCGGCGTTGGTGATGTCATCCAACAGCGACAGGATGTGACTCGTGGTCATGCGGGTGGCCCAGATGCTCTGGTGCGCATCACGCAGGGTGGTATCGATGATGTTGATCTTGCGCTCGCTATCGGCCGGGCGTCCGCCCGCGGCCATGATTTCGGCGAGGCCTTCTGTGCTTAGTTCCTCGGGACTAAGAGCAGTCATAAATCCCTCCTTAGGGTGTGGCTCCGGAAAGACTCGGTTGGTTCACAGTGATGGTTCACTTTGGTGGTTCAAGACTCTTCGAGAACCTTCCGTGTCGTGGCTCACACGCTACACCACACCTAAATTTTCAGCGCCGGAATTCCGGCCAAAAATGACCTTTTCCTACGAATTCCAAGCTCGTCACGGCAAAGAATTTATACAAATACCCCTATACGGGGTCACAGTGCGCACTACCGTTCACTTAGTGAACAGCGAGTTTTTATGGGCATTCCCCCTGAAAAGTGGTGGACGACATGCACTTTCTAGTCGGTAACCAAATCAGCCCCTGTAGCGCTGCCGCTTTCGTGGCCTACATCGCGGTCTAAGCGAAGTGTGATGTGCGTAATATCCTTCTCAACATTTCGGACCCATACCTAGGAGGAACAATGACTTCTACCGCCCCGCCGAGCCCCACGCCCACTAAGTCATCGGGCGCGACAAAAACAGACCGCAAATCCCTCGCAGCCAGCCTGACCGGCCAGGTCCTGGAATGGTACGAGTGGAGCTCCTATGCGGTCTTCGCCCCGTTCATCGCCGCGGCGATGTTCGACAAGGGCGATAACGCCTCCGCACTGCTTGCCACCTTCGGTGTCTTCGCCGTCGGCTTCTTGGTCCGCCCGCTGGGCGGCATCGTCTTTGGCCACATCGCCGACCAGCGCGGCCGCAAGACCGTCTTGATGACCACCATCATCATGATGGCTAGCGCCTCGGTCCTCATCGGCTTGCTGCCCACCTACGAATCCATTGGTATCTGGGCCTCCGTCGGCCTGCTCTTCATCCGCGTGCTACAGGGGTTTGCACACGGTGGTGAATCCGCAGCTGCCAATAGCTACATCCCTGAGATCGCCCCGAACGCCCACCGCGGCCGCTGGGGTTCCATGGTCTATGTCTCCATCTTCGGCGGCTCGGTCATCGCCTACGTCTTGGGTGGCGGCATTTCACTGGTCCTGACGGACGAGCAGATTGGCGCTTGGGGCTGGCGCATTCCGTTCCTCCTGGGTGCCGCCGCAGCGTTGGTTGCGTTGTACCTGTGCCGCCACATGAAGGAATCGGATCACTTCCAGGAAATCGATAGCGCCGAGCCCACCGTTGAGGCTCCGAAGCGCACCAAGAAGTCCGTGAACTCGGAAAAGCCTGCCTCTGTTGTCCGCCCGGCGTGGCAGAATATCTTGCTCGTCGTGGGTATGGTCTCCGGCGTTACGGCCTCGCACTACACGTGGACCTCCTATGTTTCCACCTACGCCATTAGCCACGAGGGGATGTCCATTCAGGGTGCTTATTGGGTCACCGTGGCCGCACAGACCGCCGGTCTCATTGCCCTACCGCTGTGGGGCAGCCTGTCCGATAAAATCGGCCGCAAGCCAGTGATCTACATCTGCGCCATCGGCCTAGCCATCCTGCAGATCCCACTGATGAACTTCATCGATGATCGCCCATGGACCCTGCTGGTGGCCTCCACCGTCGGTGTGGTCATCGTTGCCGCCGGCGGCGCGCTGTTGTCCTCCATCATGTCCGAGGTCTTCCCCACCGCCCAGCGCACCCGCAGCATCGGCCTGGCCTATTCGCTGTCCGTTGCCGTCTTCGGCGGTACCGCACCGTATATCTACCAGTGGTTCGTAGCCCACGGCCTTACCTGGGCTTCTGGCTTCTACGTCGTCGCACTGTGCATCCTGACGCTTATCAGCATGTACATTCTGCCTGAAACCAAGGGCGTGGACCTGCGCGATGTCTAATCCACCCGCGAAACACTAAATCGCCGCTTCCCAGTCTCTCCCGGGAAGCGGCGATTTTCACGTCCACAACTAATTAATCGAGCGCTACCTTAAAGGGTGCGTCCGTGACCTCACGGATGGACTCCTCGGTTTCACCCTCGGCGACCTCGATAAGCGTCAGGCCCTCCAGCTCGTCCACGGTGAATACAGCGCGGTCGGTGATAATCAGATCCACACAGCGAGCGCCGGTCAGCGGCAGCTGGCACTCTGCCAGAATCTTGGAATCGCCGTGCTTGGATACGTGCTGCATCATCACCACGATGCGCTTGGCGCCGTGCACCAAATCCATCGCACCGCCCATGCCCTTGACCATCTTGCCGGGAATCATCCAGTTGGCCAGGTCGCCGAACTGGGATACCTCCATGGCACCGAGCACCGCGACGTCAATGGCGCGGGAGCGGATCATGGCAAAGGACTCGGACGAGGAGAAGAAGGATGCACCTGGGGCTTCGGTAATGGTTTCTTTACCGGCATTGATGAGCTCCGGATCAACCTTGTCCTCTTCAGGGTAGGCACCAACGCCCAGGATTCCGTTCTCAGAATGCAGGACCACCTCGCGGCCCTCTGGCAGGTAGCCCGGGATGAGCGTCGGCATGCCGATGCCCAGGTTGACGTAGTCACCATTGTCCAGTTCTTGTGCGGCGCGTGCCGCCATTTCTTCGCGTGACCAGGTCATTACTTGCTCACCGTCCTGAATTCGATTCCGGTTTCTTGTTTGCCCACTTCCACTACGCGGTCCACGTAGATTCCGGGCACATCCACCTCTGCGGGCGGAACCGCTTCAACCAGCTGCTCCGCTTGCACGATGGTGACATCGGCGGACTTGGCCGCATCGGGGTTGAAGTTCTGCGCGGTCTTATTAAAGGCAAGGTTGCCAAAGCGGTCCGCGCGGGCGGCATGGACGAAGGCGAAGTCCGGGGTAAGGGCTTCTTCCATGACGTAGAGCTCGCCGTTGAACTCGCGGGTTTCCTTCGGTGCGGAGGTCTCCGCGATGGTGCCGTCGGGGTTGTAGCGGGTGGGGATATCGCCATCGGCAAGCGGCGTGCCCACGCCAGCCTTGGTGTAGAAGGCCGGAATGCCCGCGCCACCGGCGCGCATGCGCTCTGCCAGGGTGCCCTGCGGGGTAAATTCGACGGTAAGCTCGCCCTCGAGGTACTGGCGCGCGTATTCCTTATTGGTTCCCAGGTAGGAACCAATGGAGCGGGCGATGCGGTGATCCTTGAGTAGTAGGCCAAGGCCGAAATCATCCGTACCGAGGTTATTGGAAATGATGGTGAGCTCGCTCGCGCCTTGGGAACGCAGCGCGGCAATGAGTTGCGCTGGAATACCCACAAGGCCGAATCCGCCCACCGCGATGGAGGAACCGTCCGGGATATCCGCGACGGCCTCCTCTACTGAGGCTATGACTTTATTCAACATGGGCCTTAGACTACGTGCGGTTCACAGACAGCACAAGGGTTCAGAATGCGAACACGATCGGGTACACTGAAGAGACCTGGGACACTTAACCCTAAAAATAGCTTGGAGGACACACCGTGGCAGATACCCCCGTAGTGCAATCATTAGCCCGCGGACTCAATGTCATTCACTCGTTTAATGGCGAACGCCCGCGGCAAACACTGGCCCAGGTTGCCGAGGTCACAGGCCTAGCGCGCGCCACCGCACGTCGCTTTTTACACACGCTTGTCGCGGAAGGATACGCCCGCACCGATGGCTCGGATTTTTGGCTCACCCCGCGCGTTTTGGAACTGGGCTACTCCTATCTATCGAGCTTGGGACTGCCGGATATTTCCCAGCCCCATTTGAGGGAGTTATCCACCAAACTCGATGAGTCCTGCTCCGTGAGCGTGCTCGACCGCGACACCGTGGTCTATATCGCCCGCGCCGCCGCTCACCGCATTATGTCCACCAATATCACCATCGGTACGCGCTTCCCGGCGCACGCCACGTCCATGGGCCAGGTGCTGCTCGCCGATTTAACGCCGGCGGAGCTGGATGAGTACTTCGCCACCACCGCTCCGCTCGAGCAGGTCACCCCGCATACCCTGGTATCCCAGGATGCACTGCGGGCCCGCCTCGGCGAGGTCCGACGGCGCGGCTGGGTCATCGTGGACCAAGAGCTAGAAATAGGCCTGCGCTCCATCGCCGTTCCCATCCGGGATCGCACCGGGCGCGCTGTGGCGGCCATCAATATTTCCACCCAGACCTCCGTGTATTCCACCCAAGATCTCACCGCGCAGCTCCTCCCCGAGCTCCTCACTACCTGCGCGGCCATTTCCCACGATCTCACTACCACCGAAATTTCCTAAGGAGAATCCATGCATACTCAAGACGTTGTCCTGTGCTACCCCAAGCGCACCCCAGTCGGCCGCTACGGCGGCGCGCTCAAATCCGTCCCCGTCCAGGATCTGGCCAGCCTGGTGGTATCCACCATCGTGGAAGAATCCGGCATCGACCCGAACATCATCGATGACATCATCCTCGGCCAAGCCTCCCCGAACGGCGCTGCGCCTGCCTTGGGCCGAGTCGCCGCCCTCGATGCCGGCCTCCCCGTCTCCGTGACCGGCATGCAGCTCGACCGCCGCTGCGGCTCCGGCCTGCAAGCCATCGTCACCGCCGCCGCCCACGTCGCCACCGGCGCGGCCGAGGTGGTCATCGCCGGCGGTGCCGAATCCATGTCGCGCACCGAGTACACCGTGGACGGCGATATTCGCKGGGGTGCGAAGGGCGGAAACATGGTCTTTCGCGAYCSCCYCCAGGRGGCCCGCRAAACCGCCGGTGGTAAAAACCMCCCCATCCCCAGCGGCATGATCGAAACCGCCGAAAACCTCCGCCGCGAGCGTTCCCTGTCGCGCAAGGATCAGGATGAGCTTGCGGTGCGTTCCCACCACAACGCTGCCCGCGCGCAGGAGCAGGCGCTTTTCGATACCGAAATCGTCCCCGTCTCCGTCCCCCAGCGCAAGGGTGATCCCATCATCGTGGACAAGGATGAACACGTGCGCGCTGATTCCAGCGTGGAAAAGCTATCCAAGCTCCGCCCGGTGATGGGCAAGCAGGACGACGAGGCCACGGTGACCGCGGGTAACGCCTCCGGTCAAAACGACGGCGCCGCCGCCGTCCTCGTTACCACCCGTGACAAGGCCGACGAGCTTGGTCTCGAGCCGATGGTGGTCTTGAAGGGTTGGGCGCTTGCCGGCGTGGAGCCAGAGCGCATGGGCATCGCACCGGTTGAGGCAACCCGCAAGGTCATGGACCGCCTCGATCTCACCTTCGATGACCTCGATCTCATCGAGCTCAATGAGGCCTTTGCCGCCCAAGCCCTCGCGGTACTAGATCAGTGGGGTATTTCCCCCGAAGATCCTCGCTTGAACCCCAATGGCTCCGGCATCTCGCTGGGCCACCCAGTGGGAGCGACCGGTGCCCGCATCGTGGTTACCGCCGCGCACCACCTGCGCCGCACCGGCGGCAAGCGCGCGCTGGTTACGATGTGCATCGGCGGCGGCCAGGGCCTTGCCGCCATAATCGAAACCGCCTAGTCCTCGCAGTGAGGGCCTAGGCGGTTTCGGGGCGGGCGACCAAGCTAGCCTTGGACGCTCACGCTGCCATCTGCATTGACGTTGACTTGCGCCGCCATGGCACGGGCAACGTTAAGCCGCTGCCAGGAGCCGTCCTTGCCTTGCCAATCCAATGGATTGCCGGCAGGGCGTGCGGTCTGGCGTAGCACCTCGGCGCGCTGTTCCGGAGTCAGGTCCGGGTGGGAAGCGGCGAGGAGTACCGGGGCGGCCTGCGGCACAACCATCGACGCATCCGTCGGATTGCTTGGAGTGAAATCATAATCCAAGAAATCCGTGTATTCGTCTACAGCATCTGTAGTGGATCGGTATTCCTTACCATCGGCCCTATCTTGTGCGACGAGTTCTTCTACAGATTTGCCCGTACGCCACTGAATCTCTTCACGAATTTCCTGCGCAGCCTGCTGCAATGCATCGCGCATGCGGTCATCGTTCAAGCGATCCGCCGCCGCAGCTTGACCGGTCATGCGTCCACCAATGACGTCCAATGGGTAGTGCACACCCAGTACGACGCGGTGGTTTCCTGCTTCGGCGCCGCGCAGCATTAGTTGCGGGCCTACCTCCGGAAGCATAGAAGCCATCAAAGTGGTGATCCACGTTGCCTGGTTAGTGTGCCCAGAAGGGAAAGCCGGCGAAGTGGAATAGAGATCCTTCGACTCGTCTTCGTAGCGGTTAATAGCATCGGGTGCCTGCACGAATGGGCGGTCATAGCGGAAGTAGTACTTTTCTGCGAAGGTGGAGCTAGCCAGTCCACCAGCACGGGCGGCGTAGCCATTGCCCAGCAGGTACTGAGTCTTTGGCAGTCGATGCTCTGCCAAGGCCTCGCGGAATGCGCCGCCTAGGCTCTCCCCCATGGAGTCAGAAATGGCCTCGAGCATCCCACCGGAGCTTGCCTTGGCATCGGATTGCGCACGGGCGATCAGCTCAGGGTCATCGGCAGCCGCATTGTTAATGGCCACTACCTTATCCATGTTTTCTTCAAGGACCTCAGGCTGGTGCTTAATCTGGTCAAACTCGCGGACAACCTGCCAATAGTTGCCAAATTGGTAGGACGAAATATCGGATTCAAAGCCTGCCAGATAGTCCACACCAAAGGGCTGAGGAACCGGCGCGCCTGGGTGCTGCACTGGAGAGGGGCCGATACTGGATCCACTGCTAGATCCCTGTACCTGCGGCACCTTGGACGAAAGCTCACCCGCCTGCGCAGCGGGTGCAAAGGAAGCAACGGTGAAGCTGGCGGCCGCTCCGAGAGCAAGTACTCGACGCGAAACACCACGATTGAAAATACGGGTCATATAACGCAACTTTCAGCTAGAAGTGATTTCCTCTGCACACTAACCAGCTAACGTTAAGGAAATATGAACTGCGCGCTAACCTTTCTCAGCGCTTTTTTAAACAAATAGTTATATGACCGCTCAAGCTAATCGATGCCTCCCTGCCTACTCCACCCAGAACCATGTTTCCTCGGACGGTTCGGCACCAGACGCGGACAAGCCCGCCGTGGCGAGTGCAGCAAATGCCACCGCGGCGGCCATGGCCGAATCTCGCTGCTGATGAAGAATCATTAACTCAATCTAGCGCGAATGGGCGCCGATGAAAACAGGAAGGCACTTCCAGCGGGCGGTTTCGGCGCGAAACCGTACTTACGCGGTAAGCTAGAGAGGAACTTTTGCTCGCATAGGATAAAGGGGAATTAGTCAATAATGATCCAATTCGTCTTCGGCGCCGCCGCAGGGTACGTATTTGGCACCAAAGCGGGCCGCAAGCGCTACCACCAAATGAAAAGCGCCTACCAAAAGACCGTCAACTCCCCCGCCACCAAATCCGCGGTGCGTTCCGCGCGCAAGATGGTAGCCAACCGCCTGGATCCCGAGCCACGCATGCGCGAAATCCACGACCTTTCCGAAAAGCGCCGGGGCAAAGGCAAGGCTCGCGGGAACCAGGCTCCACAGGCAGACCGGATTTATGAACCCGATGAGGATTAAAACCTTTCCCCGTTAGCCCTTCCCCGCGCAGCACCTGAACTAGCGCTCGAGTGCCTGCCCGGGGATTTTATATACCTGGCGTACCGCGAAAGGCGCGGTCATTTAACTCGCGGCGGGCCTGCTCCAAGGCAATGAGGTCCGCGAACAGGGAGTTATAGCCGGCCTCATCATCGGTAGGCCGCATCCGGCCCAACTGGGCTTTCAGCTGTGCAATCTGATCGCCCACGACGGTTTCCTGCAGCCGCGAGAGTACGGAATCCGCATATTTTTCTGCGCCTACGTCCGTGGGCAGGATGGCCTCGACTGCCAGCTCGGAGACGAAATTCCTTCCCGTCAGATCCTGCATTTCCCCAGCAACGGCGGCAATCCAATCCACCCCGGACATAGTGGCGCCCTTGTCTGCCCCGCCCACTGCGGAAATCGCCTGCCGGACAATGCGGTAGGCGTCGTTCGTGTAGGCATCGGCAGTAATGCCATCAAAGTACGAGCCAACTACCTCCGGCATCTGCAAGGCCAACTTTAGCGCCTCCCGCTGCGGCCACAGATGGGTCTCCTTCGGGCTGGGCGGATGGATCATGGGCACATCCTGCTGCGCCGGCTGCGGCTGTGCATTATCAAAGCGGCGTATCGTCGGCTTATCCGCCTTCTTCGGTTTCTTCGCCTCCGCGCGCACTTGGCGGAGCACCTCTTCCGGATCGTTCCAGCCCACCCAGCCGGCAAGCCGGCGGGCGTACTCGCGCTGCAGGGGCTGGTCCCGGATTTGCGCGACGATGGGCACCGCCCGCCGCAAAGCCTGCAAGCGGCCTTCGGCAGTATCAATCCGGAAATCAGCAATAACCGACTGAATGACGAATTCAAACATGGGGATGCGGTCTGCCACCAGATCGCGCACCGCGGCATCGCCCTTTTCAAGGCGCAGATCGCACGGGTCCATGCCGTCTGGCGCCACAGAGACGAAGGATTGTCCGGTAAATTTCTGCTCCCCGTCAAAGGCACGCATCGCGGCCTTCTGTCCCGCCTCATCACCATCGAAGGTGTAGATGAGCTCGCCGTGGAAATAGGAATCATCCAGCATGAGCCGGCGCAGCACCTGCAGGTGCTCCCCACCAAAGGCCGTACCGCATGAGGCCACGGCAGTCTTAATGCCTGCCGCGTACATGGCCATCACATCCGTATAGCCTTCCACCACCACAGCTTGGTGTCCTTCTGCGATATTGCGCTTGGCCAAATCCAGCCCAAAGAGCACCTTGGACTTGTGATAAAGCATGGTCTCGGACGTATTCATGTACTTGCCCAGCTTGTCATCATCAAAGAGCTTGCGCGCGCCAAAGCCAATGACGTTGCCGGAAAGATCCTTAATGGGCCACAGCAACCGGCGGTGAAAACGGTCAATGGGACCGCGCTTGCCCATCTTGGAAATGCCGGCCGCCTCTAGCTCTTCAAAGGAAAACCCCATGCGCAACAGGTGCTTTGTGGCGGTGTCCCAACCTTCTGGGGCGTATCCGCACTCGAAATCATAAATAACCTCGCGGCTAAACCCGCGGTCCAGCAAAAAATTGCGCGCCGTTGCCGCCTCCGGGGTTTCCAGCTGCTTCCGGTAGAACTCGTGCACCGCCTTATTCGCAGCGATTAGCCGCTGCCGAGTACCCGGCTTCTCATTGCGGGCACCGGTCGAGCCGCCCTGGTAATTAATGTGGTAGCCGATCTTCTGCGCTACGGCTTCCACGGCCTCCGGAAAAGAGACCTGTTCCATTTCCATTAGGAAGCTGAATACATCGCCGCCTTTTCCGGTGGAAAAACAGTGATAATAACCGCGCTGCGGGCGGACGTGGAAGGACGGTGTCTTTTCATCCTTGAAAGGGCTCAAGCCCTTCAAAGAATCATGCCCTGCTGGTTTGAGCTGCACATATTCGCCTACAATTTCTTCTAAAGGCGCGCGTTCACGGATAGCTTGGATATCACTGTCCGGAATTCTGCCCTTTGCCATGGCTACAGACTACCCCGCCCATTTATCGGATGCTTAACTGCCAAAGCCAGGATGGTCGCATTGGGCGGTGCCACTCAACAAGTACACAGAATCACCGTGTTTTACCCACATGTGTGGCGGCCTCTCCCCGGGTATTCCCACCCCCGTGACGGGGCAATTTTGAATATTGGCCTTGACACGGTGGACGTTTATGTTTTCGAGATATTTCCTGCAACAATAGGGAGCATGTCCAAGTCCAAAGCGTCTAAGAAATCGCTTCCAGTGGCCCTTGGTGGACTCGCCATCGTCGCAGGTGCTAGCTACTTCGGCTTCGACCTCGGCGGTGATGAGGATGCAACGTCGACGGATGAGACCTGCGCTATTTCTTCCCTTCCCAGCGAGGCCGAAGAAACCGCAGGCGATATTCTCGCCGGTGGCCCCTATGACTACCCCGACAATGACAATTCCCATTTTGGCAATTATGAAGGCGTCCTCCCCAAGCAGGCGCAGGACTACTACCGCGAGTACACGGTAGAAACCCCTGGCAGTAACCATCGCGGTTCGAGGCGCATCGTCACCGGCGGCGGCACCGAAACCGACCCCGATGTGTGGTACTACACCGACGACCATTACCAAACATTCTGTTCTATCCCGGACGCAGAGGACTAATAGTGCACCGCATTTTAATTACGGAACCCATCCGTACCCGTACGGATTTCTTCAATGCCTTAGGACGCACCCATGGTTGCGTGGATTGTGGCCCGCGCAGCCTAGAGGATCTAGCTAAATTCCTACGCGAGAATGAGGTCTCCACCATCGTCGCAGCCAACATGGAAATGGAATTGGATGACTTCGCGGCCATCGCGGCCATCGCCCAGGATGAAGGCGTTAGGCTCGCACGCTAATAGCTACTCTGCAGATGCTGACATTCCGCGATGCTATAGGTCCACTGCAATAACTGAGCATTGCGCGCCCTCAGATATCACTTTTCCGCCTCAAAAATAGCAGCAGAGGTTGCACTTTTCGCGAACACCAGCGCCGAAGTTCCTCCGAAGGAGCCCCACGGCCTGCATAGCTACTAGTCCAAGAACCCCGAAAGGTCAGCGCTTCGGCGGGCAAGCCGCTCGAGGCGGGATTCGGTCATGGAAGCGATCTGATCAATGATGGCGCGGTCGCGAGCGGCGTCGGTATCGGCCTGCTCCCACCACAGGCGGAAAGTGGCATCGAGCGAACCGGGCGCACCGGCAACGAGGTAGTCGTAGACGCGGTAGATGCGTTCGCGCTGGCGGTCTTGGCGCGCTAGGTGCGCTGGTTCATCCATTACATAAAGCACAGCAATCGTCTTGAGGAGCTTGACCTCTGCCTGCGCCAAGGGCGGAACGTGCAGGTCACCGTGCATGCGGCCGAGCGTATTGGCACTGATAAGTTCGGCATTCGCCTCCGAGGTGGCACCGATGGTGGCGCCCACATAGCGTCCCACCAGCTCAGAGGTCATCTTTTTCAGCTTGGCATAATCGCGCAGGGTGTAGTCGAAATTCCCAAGAGCGTTGATGACATCGAGGTTGCGCAGGCTATCGGCGGCTTCCAAGAGCTCATCGGCAGTTCCGCCAAAGGCCTCGGCGCCCTTTTCTGCAAGGTGGGCTAGCTCCACCAAATCCCACAGCACGTTCAAGGAAATGCGCTGGGAGATGATGCCGTCTTCCACATCGTGCACGGAATAGGCAATATCATCGGACCAGTCCATGACCTGGGCTTCGATGCACTTTCGCTTATCGCTATGGCCTTCGCGCAGCCACGCTAAAAGGTCAGCGTCCTCATCATAAGCGCCGTATTTGCGGTTGATGGTGCCATCCGGATTGGTCTTGGTCCAGGGATATTTGCACGCACCATCGAGCGCGGCCCGGGTGAGGTTGAGGCCAAAGCTGTAGGCGGTGCCATCGGCGTCCTCGACTAAGACCTTGGGTTCGAGCCGCGTGAGGATGCGCAGGGTTTGCGCATTTCCCTCGAAACCGCCCTGCGCGACCTCATTAAGGGCATTTTCGCCGTTGTGGCCATAGGGCGGGTGGCCGATATCGTGGGTGAGCCCGGCCATGTCACAGAGATCCGGATCGAGTCCGAGGCCTGCGCCGATGCCGCGGGCGATCTGGCCGACCTCGAGCGAGTGGGTAAGCCGGGTGCGCGGGGTATCGCCATCGCGTGGGCCTACGACCTGAGTTTTATCCGCCAATCGCCGCAGAGCAGCCGAGTGCAAAACGCGGGCGCGGTCGCGGGAGAATACCCCGCGGTGTTCTTCAATATCGCTAATCGTGGATCCCTTGGGCCGTTCTTCGGCCAGCCGGGCAAAATCAGCTGCAGCATAAGAGTAAGACACGGCGTTTTAGTCTATTCCCCCTGCGTGCGGTCTGCGTCTTTATTTTGCATCGTTTCGTGCCGCAGCTTCTGATTCGGCCGCAGCATCAGCTCGATGCGGTACAGGCGCCTTTTCCAGGCACGCGCGCACTGGGGAGAAACACTGCTGGCGAGCCCAATATAAAACAGCCCGCCGCATTCGTGTGCGAGGTAGCGCCACCAAGGCTTGGACAAGCGCCGAGCGGGATAATAGGGTGTGCCAGAAACTTGAGCGTTGAGCCCTTCCTGCTTGGCGATGACCCACGTGCGCAACCTGTGCAAGGGATCGGTGACGATGATGGCATCGGCAATGCCGTGGGCATCGATAACTGCTGCTAAGGACTCGCGCGTATCGAGTCCTTCCTCCACGGCGGATACCTGCAGCCCAGGGAAGTTCTCGCGCAGGTAATCGCGCGCGACCCCGGCCTCGGTAAATCGATCCCCGGGCAGCTGGCCGCCGACGGTTATAACGGGCAGGCCGCGGGAGGTGGCCAGCTCCCCGGCATGGCGCAGACGCCCGGTTAGGATGCGGGAGGGGCGGCCATCGTATTGCGCGGTGCCTAAAACAACGACATATTTCACAATACTTCCCACCCTACTTCCTGCGAAGGAGGTTCTCCGGATTGGGCGTTCGGGCAGGTAGAGTTGTGGGCATGAATCTTAGTGCACGAATCGGCCGCGCTACCATCGCGGCATTTTTGCTCGGCTGCACCTCCATTGGCGCAGGCCAGGCCTTAGCCGCGGAGACCACTACCATCGCCCAAGCCCCGGATACGGCGGCGGTGACGGATAGGGTAAATGATGAGGCAGGGGTCTTAAACACCGAGGAAATTAGGGAGATCAATGAGAAGATTACCCAGCTACAAAAAGACCAGTCGCTCATCATCTTCGTTGTCTTCGCAAACGATCTAGGCACTGATCCGGAGAGCTATGCGCGCAACATCGTCAACGAGAAGGGCCCGAATTCCGCGGCCTATGTCGTTGGTGTGAACGAGCGCCAGGTGGGCGTGCAGACCGGCGATCAATGGCCCGAAGGCCGCCTGGATCAGATGTACGATGCCGCCTATAGCAAGCTCTCCGCCGAGGAATACGGCGCTTCTGCGATCGCACTCGCCGATGCCGCCCTTGGTAACTCCAGCTCCTCCGATTCTTCTGGCATGGCCTGGCTGGGCGGTGGCGCCGCCGCCATCGTCGCTGCAGGCGGTGGCATTTGGTACTACTCGCGCCGCAGCACGAAGAAGAATCAGGCTAAGACATTAGAGTCCGCCCGCGAAATTGCGCCAGAAGATACCGATCAATTAAACCGGCTACCGCTAGATACCTTGGATAAATTGGCCCAGGAAGAGTTGGTCTCCACGGATGAATCCATCCGCCGCGGCAAGGAAGAGCTCAATATCGCCCTGTCTGAATTCGGGCCCGAGCGCACCCGCCCGTTTACCAAGGCGATGAATCATTCCACCTCTACCCTGCAAAAGGCCTTCAAGATTCGCCAGCGCCTCGATGATGCAGTTCCGGAGTCCCAGGCCGAGCGCCGGCAAATGTTGGTAGAAATCGTCTCTACCTGCGGCCAAGCCGATGACGCCCTAGATAGCCAGGCAGAAGAGTTTGCCCGGATGCGAGACCTGCTGCTGCAAAGCGACTCTAAGTTAGACGAGCTCACCCAGCGCACCGTCGGGCTGCGCACCCGCCTGCCGGGCGCCGAAGGTACCCTGAAAAAGCTCCAAGAGGACTACTCCGCAGAGGTCCTATCCTCCATTGCGGATAACCCAGAATTGGCGAGCGCCTCCCTCGATGAGGCGGAAAAGCTCCTGGACCAAGCCCGCGAGGTGCAAGGTCAGCCTGCCGGCCAACAGGGTTCGCTCGTGGGGCTTATCCGCGATATCGAGCATGCCACGGAGGTCACCGATAGGCTCCTGACCGGTGTAGAGCACGCCGAGGAGAATATTTCCTCCGCGCGCCGCAATCTGGGCGCGCTCATTACCGAGGTCGAGGGCGAAGCCGAGGAAGCCCGCGAACTGGAGCGCCAAGGCAAATCCCAGGGAACCCAGGCGGATTGGGAGGCCCTCGAGGAGCTGCTTAAGCGCGCCTCTGCCGCGGTCACTGACGCCAAGCAACAGGGCGATACGGATCCCTTGGGCCAGCACACCGCCCTTATGAGCATCGATACCGAGCTTGATGAGGGCCTCGACCGCGTGCGGGAAAAGACCTCCACTCACGCGCGCCAGCTCGAGCTTTTCCACCAGCAAATGTCGGTGGCGGAATCCAATATTCAGGCCGCCGAGGATCTCATTTCCTCGCGCGGGCGCATCGTTGGTTCCGGCGCCCGCACCGCGCTTGCCGATGCCAAGCGTCTCCACGCCCAAGCCCTGCACACCCAGCGCAGCGATATCCGCGGCGCTCTGCAATCCTCCCGCGAAGCCGTTGCCGCAGCGCAAGCCGCCTTGCAACGGGCCAAGGATGATTCCGATGAGTACCGCCGCCAGCAACAACGCCAGCAGACGAGTTCTGCGGCCGGCAATATCATCACCGGTATGGTCTTAGGCCAAATCTTGGGCGGCGGTGGCCGCGGCTTCGGCGGTGGTTTCAGCGGAGGCGGCGGCAGCTTCGGTGGCGGCGGAGGAGGATTCTCCGGCGGCGGTGGCGGAGGCGGTTTCCGCGGCGGCTCCTTCTAAGCGGGGCTCCCCTTAACCGCGGCGCAGAAGGCCTGCTTTGTTGGCGCTTAGCCGCGCACGATGCGCGGTGTGGCATCGACAAGCAGGCAGCTATAGCTCAGCACCACCGCATCCACGTCCGGAAGGCCATTGTTATCAGAGGCCGCGACTTCCAGGCCATTGCCCCGCGGGGTAAGGCGCGCAACTTCGGTGCCCTCCGCGCTACCATCTTCGGCAAGGGCCACGATGCGGCGCTGCTTGCCAAAGATGGCGGAGCGCTCCAAAAGGTAGTGGGCATCTCCGCAGGTCGCGCGCAGGCGCGTGACGGTCAATCCCGCCTGCGAGACTTCACTATGCTTCACGGCACCGGAATCCGCGCCGCGGCTGGCACGCGGCCGGGCCCGCAGGAAAAAACGCGGGGAGGCGGTTGCACCGTCCAAAGACGTCTCCACGTCAAAAAGCATATCGGGGCGTGCGGGATCCCCGGAAAGCGCGCCGGCAATGGTCAGTACTCCATCTCGCACCCAGGCGATGTCGGTYCCGCGTACGTCGCGCAGGGTATTTCCGTTCCACTGCCACGGCATCGTTCCCGCCATTAGAAGATGAGCACCGCCAGCAGGGCAACGATGGAGGCCAACACCAGCGTGATGATCCATACCAACGCGGAATTTTTGGTGTTCTTTTCCAAAATTGCGCGGGTGAACCAGCTCAGGCCGGCGATCTCGGCGGTGCTTAGACCCTCCGCATCGTCTTCGAATTCCAAGATGGCCTTGCGCACACCAGAATTCTTGGCGGAAAACTGTGCCACCTTGTTGTCATCGACGTCATCAATGATCCAATCGCCGCTATTTTCATTGACGTAATGAAAGGTGCGGCCATTGAGCGAGGCCTCCAGCCGCTTATCGCGGCCGAGGCGGCCGGCGAGGCGGTAGACGGAGCCATCATCAAGCGTGACCGAAGCGCCCAGATCGCTGACCTCAACGCGCCAAAAATTGCCGTCCACCTCGGCGGAATGCTCCGCAAAGACGCCTAGGCGCTCCGGCCCTTCCTCAGCGAGGAGGACGGGCTTTTCGCGGTCGGAGCGATCCCAGCTGGTGTAGTGCATCTGCTTAGCATCCAATCAGGCGCGCGGAGAGGTAGGACTCAAGATCCTCAATCTTTACGCGCTCTTGCTCCATGGTGTCGCGCTCGCGCACGGTCACGGCGTTATCCTCGAGCGAATCGAAGTCGAAGGTGACGCAGAATGGCGTACCGACCTCGTCTTGGCGGCGGTAGCGGCGGCCGATGGCGCCGGAGACGTCAAAGTCCACGTTCCAGTAGGCGCGCAGCTTATCCGCGAGCTCGCGGGCCGGGGTGGACAGCTCCTCCTTCTTGGACAACGGCAGGACGGCGACCTTGATGGGCGCCAAGCGGCGGTCCAAGCGCAGAACCACGCGCTTGTCGGTGCCGCCCTTAGCGTTCGGCGCCTCTTCCTCGTCGTAGGCATCTACCAGGAACGCCATCATGGAACGGCCCAGGCCGGCGGCCGGCTCGATGACGTACGGAATCCAGCGCTCGTCATTGGCCTGGTCATAGTAGGACAGGTCCTCGCCAGAGCCCTTATCGTGGACGGACAGGTCATAGTCGGTGCGGTTGGCCACACCTTCCAGCTCGCCCCACTTGGAGCCCTTGAAGCCGAAGGCGTACTCCACATCCACGGTGCGCTTGGAGTAGTGCGAGAGCTTTTCCTTGGGGTGCTCGTACAGGCGCAGGTTTTCTTCCTTGATGCCCAGGTCGGTGTACCACTTGTAGCGGTCATCGATCCAGTACTGGTGCCATTCTTCGTCCTCGCCCGGCTTGACGAAGAACTCCATCTCCATCTGCTCGAACTCGCGGGTGCGGAAGATGAAGTTACCAGGGGTGATCTCGTTGCGGAAGGACTTACCAATATTGGCAATGCCGAATGGCGGCTTCATGCGCGAGGAGGTCATCACGTTCTTGAAGTTGATGAAAATGCCCTGTGCGGTCTCCGGGCGCAAGTAGTGCAGGCCCTGCTCGTCATCGACTGGCCCCAGGAAGGTCTTCAGCAGGCCAGAAAAGGCCTTCGGCTCGGTCCAGTCACCCGGCTGGCCGGTTTCCGGATCGTTGATATCCGCTAGGCCGTTTTCTGGCTCGTGGCCGTGCTTTTCCTCGTAGGCCTCGATCAAGTGGTCGGCGCGGTAGCGCTTACCAGTGTGGCGGGATTCCACCAGGGGRTCAGTAAAGACCTCCACGTGGCCGGAGGAGACCCACACCTGGCGCGGCTGGATGACGGAGGKATCCACACCCACGACGTCGGGGCGAGATTGGACCATGTGGCGCCACCMCTGGCGYTTGWTKTTTTCCTTCAACYCCACACCGAGAGGACCATAGYCCCAKGSGGRGSGGRAACCGCCGTAAATCTCACCCGCCTGGTAGACCAAGCCGCGGCGTTTACACAGATTAACAACGGTATCGATAAGGGATGCCATGGTTGTAAAGGACTCCTCTGGTAGGGGACAGTCGTGACAATCTCATTCAGTTTAACCCTTTTCGCCCATCCGTAGTGCGATCAGGGGGGTGCAAATTTAAATCGGTTAATGTACAGGTAATGACCAACTTGAGGTAATATAGTAGTGGTCGACAGATAATAGATACCGTATTGAAGGTGCCCACTCCCTATGACGACCGTTCAATTAGCATTTAATAACTCTGCGGCCGCAAGCGTTATCGCGGCCCTCGATTCCCCGCTGCGCATTTCCATTATTACCCGCCTAGCGGAGCGCGACCCTTACGTACACGAGCTGGTAAAAGCCACTGGCAAGTCTCAGCCACTGATTAGCCAGCACCTGCGAGTACTTAAGCAGGCAGGGATTGTCAGCTCTGAACGCAATGGGCGCGAGGTGACCTACTCTCTGGTCGCACCGGAGGTTTTAACCCTTTTGGAAGACGCGGCGAAAATCGCCTCTTAATAACAGGTCTGCATATAAAGACGATTTATTATAGCGCTTGTTGAAAAAGAGTTGATAATATGAATGTCATGTCCATTCATGAGAGTATCCCCAAGCTCGGCTCGCGCAATACTAAACAGCGCACCGCGGTTGTTGAGGTCCTGCGGGACATCGACAAGTTCGCCTCCGCCAAGGAAATTTATCACCAGCTCCAAGAGCGGCAAGAAAAGGTCGGCCTCACCACCGTCTACCGCACCCTACAGTCTCTGTCCGATATTGATGCCGTAGATGCGCTACACATGCCCAATGGCGAGACCCTGTACCGCCATTGCGAAACCGACGCGCACCACCACCACTTGGTATGCACCAAATGCGGCCGCACCGAAGAAATCGATGGTGGCCCCATTGAAAAGTGGGCTTCGGCCGTAGCTACCGAGTACAACTTCGAGCTTACCGGCCACGACGCGGAGATCTTCGGCGTGTGCTCGCAGTGCGCCGCCGCACAATAATCACGCGCGCTGTTTTTAATCCCCTATTTCCCTACTTCACGGCACCGAAGCGGCGATCGCGGCGGGCATATTCCTCAATAGCGGCAAAGAGATCCTCTGGGGTGAAATCAGGAAATAGCTTGTCCTGATAAATCATCTCAGCGTAGGCAGACTGCCACAATAGGAAGTTCGAAGTGCGCTTCTCACCGGAAGGCCGCAAGAATAGGTCCACGTCCGGCATACCGGGATCATAAAGATGCTCTGCGACGGTGCTTTCTTTAATATCGCGCGGGCGAATCTCACCAGCGGCGACCTTTTCCGCAATCTGGCGCACGCCATCGACCATTTCCGCCCGGCCGCCGTAATTCACGCACATGGCCAGCGTCATTTTCGTATTATTTTTGGTCAATTCTTCGGCGGTCTCGAGCTCTTTAATTACCGAACGCCACAGGCGCGGGCGTCGGCCCACCCACACCACGCGTACGCCACGCTCATTGAGCCACTCTCGCTGCCGACGCAGCACATCGCGGTTAAAGCCCATCAAAAAGCGCACCTCTTCCGGGCTGCGCCGCCAATTTTCAGTAGAAAACGCATAGGCCGAAAGGTACGGGACMCCGGCGGCGAGGCAGGCATCGACGACATCGAGAAGCACCGCCTCTCCCCTGCGGTGGCCTTCCGTGCGTTTCATGCCCTTTTCCTGGGCCCAGCGGCCATTGCCGTCCATCACCAACGCAATATGGCGCGGCAGCAGCTCTTCCGGGATAGTCGGCGGGGTCAGGCGGCGAGAAGGATCTGGGGTAATCACGGACTACAGTTTACTGTTCCATCACCTGTAATGCGGACACATTTCGCTCCATGTGCCACTGCAGGTGCGCCCGCGCTAGCCGATGCCCCTCCTGCCGCTGCGCATTCGTCGGGTCCGTCGGGTAGCCGTGTGCCAAAAGCCACAAGTGGTGCAGGGTTTCCGGATCCACCTCCGCAGCACCTGGCGGCCGGCATTCGTGGCAAGCGGCGCCGCCGACGGCCGGGTGAAAGGCGTGGTGCGGGCCGGGGCGCTGGCACTGGGCGCAATCAAAGAGGCTCGGCGCCCATCCGGCATGCGCCATGGCCTGCAATAAGAACGCATCAAGCGTTTGTGTCGGCTCATCGGTTTGCAATTGCTCGAGCGCAGCTACGCCTGCGTTGTAGAGGTACGGGTCGCCGTCGCCATCCGCGTAGATGAGCCGCTCCGCCGATTCCAAGACCGCGCAGGCGGCCGTATAGCGCTCGTAGTCTTCAATGAGGCGCGCGCCAAAATAATTTACCGTATCTGCCTGGGAAATCGTGGCCAGGTTCTTTCCCACATACAGCTGAACATCCAAATTGACGAAGAGCTGCAGCCGCGATCCAAAGCGGGATTTTGCCCGGCGCACGCCCTTGGCCACCGCACGCACCAACCCATGGTTTTGGGTGAGCAGTACGATAACGCAGTCGGCTTCCCCAAAATCATAGGAGCGAATGACCACGGCGCGGTCGCGATAATTTTCGCGCATGGCCTTTTAGAACCCGAGCCTGCCCAGCGACTTGGCATCAGATTGCCAGTTCTTCAGCACCTTGATGCGCAGATCCAGGTACACGTTCTGGCCCAGTAGCTCCATGATTTCCTTGCGGGCATTGCCCACGATGCGGCGGAAACGCAGGCCATCTTTACCCTCGATGATCCGCTTTTGCCCTTGACGCTCCAAGTACATGATGGCGTGAATATCCAGCACTCCCTCACGCGTGCGCGAAGGCAGCATTTCATCAATCTGCACCGCAACCGAGTGTGGTAGCTCTGCCTTCAGGCCAGAGAGCGCAGCCTCACGGATGAGTTCTTCGATGCGCTTTTCTTGCCCCTCATCCGTGATGTGATCATCCGGGTAGAACTTCGGGCCCTCCGGCAAGTGCTCCACGATGACCTGCACCAAGTCATCCAGTTGCACGCCCTTTTTACTAGAAACCGGAATCACCACGGCCTCCGGATCTTCTTGCGCCAAGAGCTCGTGCAAGGCCAAAAGCTGCGCGCCCACCTGGTCCTTAGAGGCTTTATCCAGCTTGGTCACGATGCCGATGATGGGGGTCTTCGGCGCAATCGAGCGCACATTATCCAGGATCCACCGGTCACCCGGACCGATCTTCTCATCAGCAGGAATGGTCAAGCCGATGACATCCACATCCGCATACGTTTCTTTAACCACTTCATTAAGCCGCTCGCCCAACAAGGTGCGGGGGCGGTGCAGACCCGGTGTATCCACCACGACGACCTGTGCGTCCTCGCGGTGAACCAGACCGCGGATGGTGTGGCGGGTCGKTTYCGGCTGGTCCGCGGKAATGGSGRTCTTTTGGCCCACCAGCGCGTTGGTCAGCGTGGATTTACCCGTATTCGGGCGGCCCACAAAGGATACGAATCCAGAGCGGAATCCTTCTGGGGTATCCGTGTACTGCGAATAATCTAACGGAGCTGCCTTCTCCCCGGCGGCTTCCGGAGCAGCATCATCGGGGTCATCTGGCAGGCCCTCGAATGCCGCATCAAACTGTGTATCAATGTCAGAACTCATTACCTGCAATGATAACCCACCGCACCAAAATCTCCGATTGTTTCACGCGCTAACAAATCTGCAGGCTAAGCTAAGACCGTTCTCTCCTCCTCGGTGTATTTCTCACCGCTTCCTGAAAGGCACTCCGCCATGCCAACCGAGTTTCCCCTACTGCTCCTGGGCGCTCTTCTCACCATTTCCATTAGTGCCTGTTCATCCCCTGATGCTGGCCCTTCGCCTTCCGAAGAGGAATCCACAAGTACTTCTACTAGTTCATCATCCAGCTCATCTAGTGCGTCCTCTTCGAGCAACGTTGCACAATCCACTACTCAAGAGCCCACCTCCGAAACCCCAGCAGAGCCAGAAGCCCAAGTAGCAACTGAGGAGTCAGGCGCACAACCACAAGCGGCAGCCGCTGAGCCAGAGCTGTTGTACTGCGAAATGGGCCTTGGCGCAGTCGGGAGATTTTCTGATGGCTCTTCGCACCAAACTGAACTGTGCAATACCCCTGCACTCCAGCGTTCCGTGCGCGCAGAAGGAGTATGCGGTGGCCTTAATGGATACTTGCTTTATCCAGACGAGTGGCCAGAACTTTGCAACGGCGGCGCTCCATATTCGGGACCGCCGCAGGGTGGAGCCTCGTCAGAATTCTATGACGAAGATTCTCTCGCGGGAACGCCCTTGGAAACACAAGGGGAAGGCCTCTAGAGCGGTGCCTCGAACCTGTATCCCGTCTACCTTTTCGCAGATGCTACAGGTCCACTGCAACAACTGAGCATATTCGCGCCTGAAATGTAGCAAATCGCGCTCAGATATACCCGAGGACCCTGACCTTTTGATTTTCCCTCTAGGCCAACACCAGCCCGAAGGCCCCGCACCCTCAAAATAAACGAGGGTGCGGGGCCTTCAATAGCTAAGAGATTTAGCCGGGTGTCTATTTCTTGAATTCATCCGGAAGCGGGCCAAGCTGCGGTCCGTCCGGGTAGTACTTCCAGCCGTCCTTGATGCGGACATCATCGGACCACGGTAGTTTGTACTCGCCCTTGGCAAGGTCTTCTACCCAGGTGAGGTAGTTTTCGGTCTTTCCGCCTGGGTAGCCAACGTAGCCGCGATTGCCCAGGTTGAAGATGTTGTTTTCGAGGCCCCAGTTGATGCGCGCCTTATCAGCCAGCGCTGGGAATACCTCTGCAGTAACGATTTCGCCCGGGTTGCGGTGGCCCTCAGAAATCATGTGGCCGTCATAGTTGCAGACATTGCCTTCACCGAAGTAGTAGAAGACTTGGTCATAGCCCGCCAAGTTCACCGATGCCGTGTACATGAGGTTCTGGAAGGCGTTGGTCTTGTTGGTCATGATCCACTGGTCTTGGGTTTGGGTGGAATAGCCCGAGATGCGGATGTAGACATTGGCGCCCTTATAGGCGGCTTCGCGGGCGAGCTCAGGGAACATGCCGTCGTGGCAAATATTGACCGCGAGCTTGGACCCCTTCGGGCCATCGCATACCGGCATCCCCAAGTCGCCCGGGTACCACGGCTCGATGGGGGTCCATGGCTGCAGCTTGCGGTAGTGCAGCGCAATCTCGCCATCGGAGTTGATGATAATCGCCGTGTTGAACGGGGGCTTCCCCTCTTCGTGGTTGGGTTCCATGATGGAGAAGACGCCCCAGACGTCGTTATCCTTACAAGCCTGCTTGTACTGGTCCACCTTGGGGTCATCGAGGCCGATGAGGAATTCATCGTAGGACCAAATCTTGGTGTTCAGGCCCGAAGAGGAGTATTCCGGAAAGACGATGAGATCTAGGTCTGGGTAGCCAGCCTTGGTCGAGGCCACCATGCGGCAGATTTCATCGACGTTTGCTTGAACGTCTTCCGGGGAATTGACTACGGGAACTGGGTATTGAATAAGGGCCATCAACAGGCCGTCGGGGGATGCGCTGATACTTCCGGTGCTGGACAAGACGGGACTCCAATCACGTCGTTGATTACGTTACACCTATCACTTTATAGGTATTCAGCAAGTTATGCACCAAAACAGCGGATTACTTGTCTCGGATTGCAGACCACACCACTCCACCAGTGCAGCTTTAGAGCTCCTCCGCCTGGAATTGCATACTCGGGTGGGCGAAGGCGTCCTGAGCTTGAATAAGCTGCAGCTCAGTGGATTCCGCTTCATACGTCGTACGCAGAAGCTCGTAGACGGAAGATGCGGTGCGGCGCAGCGCTTCTTTCACGTCATGGGTTTCAACGTAGTGGCCGGTAAACAGCGCGGCGGTCACGTCGCCGGAACCGTTGCGCTTAAACGGCAACAGCGGGGTCGAGAGCAAGAATGCGCGCTCACCGTCCACGGCGAGCATCTCGATCTGATCCGCAGGGGTTTCCGGGCGCTTGACGGAGGTAACCAGTACCGTCTTCGGCCCCATTTCCTGCGCCTTCTTCACCGCCGCCAAGGTCTGGTCCAAGGTGCTGACCTCGGTATCGGTGAGGTAGCCCAGCTCGAATTGGTTGGGAGTGATGATATCGGCAACGGGTACTACGCGGTCACGTAGCAGCGGCGGGATGTCATCGGAAACGAAGCAGCCCGACTTCGCATTACCCATCACGGGGTCGCAGGCGTAGAGCGCCTTGGGGTTGACGGCCTTGATGCGGCGGACGGTATCCACGATGGCATCGGCAATGTCGGAGCCGCCCTGGTAGCCGGAAAGGATGGCGTCGATGTTTTCAAAAGCACCGCGCTTTTCGATGCCATCGATGATCGACGTGACATCACTGGCTGGAATCATCGGCCCGCCCCAGTCACCGTATCCGGTGTGGTTGGAAAAATTCACCGTATGCACGGGCCACACCTCGTGGCCGGCGCGCTGGAGGGGAAAGACGGCCGCGGAATTTCCCACATGGCCGTAGGTGACATGAGACTGGATGGAAAGGATAGTCATAGCTATCCATTGTGCTACTGACTGTGCACAGAGACAAAGGAAGGGGCGAAATTATTCTCGGGGTTCCTCGTCGCGTGGTTCCCCAATCGCGGGAATGCCGCCGCCCGGTACCTGCTCATCAAGGCGTGCTCGCTCGGCAGCGTCTGGGAAGGCCTTCGGGCCCGAGGGCTTTGGCTGGTAGCTCTTCCCGCGTGCGGCGAGGTCATCGTACCAATCCGCCAGCAGTTCATTCTGCCGGGCAAACATTTCCTTTTCTTCCGCCGCGGTGGCGTGATCGTAGCCCAGCAAGTGCAAGCAGCCGTGCACCGTCAACAGCGCGAGCTCGTGGCCGAGCGAATGCCCGGCGGCATCGGCCTGGCGGAGGGCGAACTCGGGGCATAAGACGATATCGCCAAGCATTGCAGGCCCCGGATCGGCGGCATCGGGGCGCCCGCCACCAGAAGTGGCACCGGGGGTAAGTTCATCCATGGGAAAGCTCATTACATCGGTAGGGCCTTCCAAGTCCATCCAGCGGATGTGCAGATCCTCGATGGACTTCAGGTCCACGCAGGTAATGGTGCATTCCGCATCGGGGTTGATGTCCATTGCGCCGAAGGAATAGGAGGCGACATCGATCAGCATCTCCTCGTTGACGCCATCAAAACCCGACTCATTGAGAAACTCGATACTCACTTATTTCCCCTCGTTTTCCGCAGCCTGCTTATTGTCAAAGGAATCATAGGCATCCACGATGCGGCCCACCAGCTGATGGCGCACCACGTCCTGGGCGCTGAGATCCGCAAAGTGGATATCGTCCACGTTATTGAGAATTCGCCGCACAATACGCAGGCCAGATACCTGCCCGCGTGGCAGATCTACCTGGGAGATATCGCCGGTGACCACAATGGTGGAGCCAAAGCCCAGGCGGGTCAAAAACATCTTCATCTGCGCCGGGGTGGTGTTTTGCGCCTCATCGAGGATGACAAAAGCATCATTGAGCGTGCGCCCGCGCATATACGCCAGCGGGGCAACCTCGATGATGCCGGCATCCATCAGCTTGGGAATCATCTCCGGATCGAGCATGTCCCGCAGCGCATCATAGAGCGGGCGCAGGTACGGGTCGATCTTGTCATTGAGCGTGCCTGGMAAAAAGCCGRGGTTTTCGCCCGCCTCAACCGCCGGACGGGTAAGAATGATGCGCGAGACCTGCTTATTTTGCAGCGCCTGGACGGCCTTCGCCACCGCCAGGTAGGTCTTGCCGGAACCGGCCGGGCCAATGCCAAAGACCACCGTATTATTGTCGATGGCCTGCACGTATTCGGATTGCCCCACGGTCTTAGGGCGGATGGACTTGCCGCGGCGCTTGACGATGTCCGCCGCCATCGCCGCTGCCACCGACTGCGGCGCCTCTACGGCCACCATGTCCATGGTGTGCTTGACCGTATCGGTAGATACGGCATGGCCGCGCCTGGCGATGGCCTCGAGCTCATCGAGGATCTTCGCGGCGCGGGCTACCTCGTAATCGGGACCGGTGACGGTGACAATATTGCCGCGGGCAAAAAGGTCCGCATCGAGGCGGTCATTGAGCACGCGGAGGTTATCGTCCGCGCTGCCCAAAACGCTGCTGACATACGCGGAATCGATCTCACATTTCTTGGTGATGATAGGCACGTCTAATAGGCTMCCAGCGCTCAGYCCGCATGCCGATAGCCGCCAAGGCCACCATCGCCGCGCTGGCGGTGCGCAGAACCTCCGGGCCTAATTTGATGGGCACGGCTCCTACCTCGCTCAGCGTTGTCAGCTCTTCTTCCCCGATGCCGCCCTCAGGTCCGACTAAGAGGAAGACCTCGCCGCGCAAGTCCACCTCGCGGATAGAGTCGGTGGCTTCCTCGTGCAGGACTAACACGCTCGCGGATTCTGCGTGCTCTGCCAGCTCCGCAACCAATTGGCGGGTAGTCAGCGGGCCGCGAACCTGCGGGATACGGTCTCGCCGGGATTGCTTTGCGGCCGCTTCGGCCGCGGCCTTCCATTTGACGACGGCCTTCGGCGCCTTCTTCCCGTCCCACTTGGCCACGCAGCGATCCGCCTGCCAGGCGATGATCTCATCCGCCCCGGCCTGTGTAGCCAGGTCAACGGCTAGCTCGGCGCGCTCGGATTTGGGGATCGCCTGCACCACGGTTACCCGCGGATTCGGCTCCGGAAGCTGGGTAACGGACTCGATGGTGCCGGTCAAGTGATCCTTGCCCGAGGTCTCGGTGACGGTGAGGGTGAGGCGGATACCGGTGCCATCGATAAGCGCCAGCTTCTCCCCCTGCTGCATTCGCTTGACCGTCACGGCGTGGCGCGCCTCGGGCCCAGACAGCGTGATGCTGTCTCCGGCCTGGGCGGCGGAGAGATCTGGGTGGATGAAGACTGGCAACGACATTAGCGGCGGAACTTATCGCGCAGGCGGGKAAAGAAGGAGKCTTCCTGCCCGTCGCTGGCGGKGSGCMCGCGGGSACCCYCATCGCGGGKATTGCGGRTCTTTTCCAGCGCCTCGCGGCTCTTGCGGTCCAGATCCTTGGGCACGACCACGTCCACGTGGGCAAAGAGGCTACCGTAACCGTCGGTGCGCAGGCGTGGCATGCCTGCGCCTTCCACCTTGATGGACTCGCCTGGCTGGGTGCCCGGCTCGATATCGATGGTGAGCTCCTCGCCGTTGAGCTGATCGATGGTGAAGTTGGTGCCCAGCGCAGCATCGATCATCGGCACGTGCACGGTGACGTTCAGGTCATCCGCATTGCGCTGGAAGACCTCATGTTCTTGCGTGTGCACCTCCACGTAGAGGTCACCGGCAGGGCCACCGCCGTGGCCGACCTCGCCCTGGGAGGCCATACGGATGCGCATGCCATCGTTGATACCAGCCGGGATGGAGACCGTAAGGTCGCGGCGCTTTTTCACGCGGCCATCGCCGGCGCACTGGTTGCAGGGATCCTCAATGATTTCGCCAAAGCCCTGGCACTTCGGGCACGGGCGGGTGGTCATCACATTGCCCAAGAAGCTGCGCTGCATCTCCTGAATTTCACCCATGCCGTTGCAGTTATCACAGGTAACGGGCTTGGACTTGGAGTTCGAGCCGGTGCCGCCGCAGGAGTCACACAGCACCGCGGTATCGACGGTGACCTTCTTCTTCAGGCCCGTATAGGCTTCTTCCAGGGTAATCCGGGTGCGCAGGAGGGCATCGTTGCCGGGCTGCACACGCGACTTAGGCCCGCGGGATCCGCCGCCGGCGCCACCGCCGAAGAACTCGGCGAAGATATCGCCCAAGCCACCGCCGCCAAAGCCGCTAAATCCGCCGGCACCGGCGCCTTGCTCCATGGGGTCGCCGCCCATGTCGACGATCTGGCGCTTTTGTGGATCCAGCAAAACTTCTTGGGCAACCGAAGCCTCGCGGAATTTCTCCGCCGCTGCCTCATCATCCGGGTTCACATCCGGGTGATACTTGCGGGCCAGCTTGCGGTACGCCTTCTTAATTTCCTGGTCCGTTGCGTCCTTATCAACACCGAGGATGCCGTAATAGTCACGAGCCACTGTTAGAGATATTCCTTCTCGATCGTTTTGTTGGTATTACCTTGCAAAAATTTATGTAGCGACCGGCTAGTCTACTCGCACTACTCGCCGGCCAAAATTTCACTCACGTATTGTGCAACAGCAGAGACTTTAGAGATTGTTCCCGAATAGTCCATAAACGTCGGCCCCACCACTCCAAGGCCACCTAGCGTCGCCGCCTGTCCCCCGGTTCCAAAACCATACCCGGCGGCAACGACGGAGGCATCGCGCAGTTGATCCTCTTCGTTTTCGTCCCCGATCACCACGGAAACATTGCCTAAGTCCGGCACGCGTGCCAGCAATTTCAACACGACGACCTGTTCTTCCAGGGCTTCGATAATTTTGGGCAGTCCTTCCGGAAATTCGCGCGCGACGCGGGTGAGGTTCGAGGTACCCGCCAAAATCAAGCGATCGGAAGGCTGTTCCACCAAGGTTTCAATGAGCGTGGTCGCCACCTTGAGCACGTGGTGGCGAATATCCAGCGGGGCGTCATCGACGAGGTGGGCGAGCTCCACGGAGGCATCAGTAAGCGTCTTGCCCACCAGCGCATTATTGACGATGTCCCGCAGGCGATACGTCTGATCCTGGTCGATGACCTCATCTAGTTCCACGTTGCGCTGATCCACGCGGCCGTTATCCGTAATCAGCACCAGCAGCACCCGCACCGGGGACAACGTGACGACCTCGCAGTGCTTGACGCGCGAGACCTTCAAATTGGGCAGCTGCACCACGGCCGCCTGCTCAGTGACCTGGGCCAAAAGCTGCACGGAGCGGCGCAGGACATCTTCGAGGTCTACCCCGCCTTCCAAGAAGCTCAGCATCGCTTTGCGCTCTGGGGTAGAAAGCGGCTTGACCTCGTGCAGGGAATCAACGAACTGCCGGTACCCCTGCTGCGTGGGAACGCGCCCAGAACTGGCATGCTGCTGCGAAATCAGCCCCTGCGATTCCAGCACGGCCATGTCATTGCGGATGGTCGCGGAAGAAACGCCCAGCCGGTAGCGCTCTACCAGCGTTTTAGAGCCCACGGGTTCCTGGGAGGCAATGTAATCCGCAACGATGGCCCGCAGGACCTCCTTGCGGCGGGCATCAGTTGAGGTAGACACTTCTCAGCGCTCCTATTCTCTACGGCGTTTAATAAATTCTTGAAAATTGGGGACGGTATATCGCACCTTGCCATGTTCGGGTGAATAAATCAGCCCCTTATTAATAAGGTTTGCTCGAACTGGACCCAATTTACTGGTTTCCTTATCCAAAAATTCAGCAATATCCTTGGTCTCAGCGGATTCACCCCCGATTTCCGCCATAGCGATCAGGTATTCCCTTTCAGCAGGGGTAGCCCGGTCCCACTGAGCTTGAAAGAACCCAGAATCTAGTTGGTTGATGCCCAACCGTGCTGCCTGCTGCGCATGATTGAGCGAAAATGGAGAACTCTGTCCCACTCTCCAAATCTGCGAACCGAATTCTTGCAGAAAGTAAGGATACTGGCCGCTAACTTCTACGAGATGATCCAATGCATCATCCTGAAATTCCACGTCTTGGCGTTCCGCAGGTTCAGATAAAGCGAGCCGTGCCGGCATCATTCCTAGACGGTCAATATTGTGAATTTCAAACATTCGCTCTGCGTAAGAGCGTGAACGCGCCACCTTTCCTGGAAGGCTCGGCAGTCCAGCCCCGATGATATAAAACGGGAGCCTATTTTGACCTGCCTCGTGCTGCGCAGAAATCAAGGCCTCGAGCATCTCTTCATCGAGATCTTGCATTTCATCAATGAACAGCGCCACCGCTCTTTTCTCTTTCCGCAATGCTTCCGCAGTTGCAGAGACCACATCTTGTAGATCAAGTTCCAGATTTCCTGTTAAAGGTGGAAATTCTTTCGGCTCCACACCCAAATCAATCGTGCCAGCCCCTAATGAAACATTAAAAGCCGCAACTGCCCGCGTTAATGCCGCTGCGCTTTCTTTAACTTTGATTTTCGCACGAAAACGAAGAGATGCTTTTGCCAGCCCATCCGCAATCGCTCTACGGACGCTTTCGTGACCTCGTGTTCCCTGGGAAGCCTCGACTTTAACCGTCAGCCAGTCGTTTTGATCCGCACGAGTTTTAAGCTGATTCAATAAAACTGTTTTTCCCACGCCCCTTAAACCAATGAGCAGCATTGGGCGTCCCAAAAGATCGTTTTCCGCGCGCTTGATGAGGTTATCGAAGGCTTGTAAATCCTTGTCTCGCCCCGTAAGAACCGTCGGCGCAAGCCCAGAGCCTGGGGTATAGGGGTTGAGTGCGTCGTCCATGCCCAAAGTCTAACAAGAATAAGGCCGAATAAGGGGTTTTGGTGGTTCAGGGACAAATATAAGGGGTTTTGGTGGTTCAGGGGCAAATATAAGGAATTTCTGACGGCGGCTAGGACTCTTCGGCGATGAGGAGGTCGGAGACGATACCATCGGCAAGCAGGCGCCCAGGCTTGGTCACTCGCACGCGCTGGCCGGCGCGCTCGAGCAGGCCGCGGTCGATGAAGTCCTCCAATGCCGGGGCAGCGTGGGCATCGAGCCAGGATTCTGGGATGCCCTCGCGCAGGCGCAGGCCCAGCATCACCTTTTCCATGTGGCGATCGGCACCCGTTAGGGTTTCGCTGTCTTTGATGGGCAGCTCGCCGTTTCCTAGCGTTTGGATATAGCGGCTAGGGTGCTTGACGTTATAAAAGCGCTCGTCGCCTAGGTGGGAGTGCGCACCAGGACCTGCGCCCCACCAGTTGCCGTCCACCCAATAGATGCGGTTGTGCTCGCATTCGCCGCCGGGCAGCGACCAATTGGAGACCTCGTACCACTCGAAGCCGGCGTCTTCGAGGGTGGAAGAAATCATTTCATAGCGCCGGGCCAGCACGTCTTCATCCGGGGCGGGCAGCAGCCCCTTATTCACCTTGCGGGCCATACGCGTGCCGTCTTCTACGATGAGCGAGTACGCGCTGACGTGGTCGACGCCGGTCTCCAGCACGCGGTCCAAGGTCTCGCGGACGTTATCGTCGGTTTCGGTGGGCGTGCCATAGATCATGTCGAGGTTGACGTGCTGGAAGCCTGCCTCCCGGGCCTCGCGCGCGGCGGCGAAGGCGCGTCCGGGGGTGTGGGCGCGCTCGAGCACTTGGAGCACGCTGTGCGAGGCGGACTGCATGCCGAGGCTGATGCGGTTAAAGCCGGCATCGGCAAGCGCGGCAAAGTACTCCGGCGAGGTGGACTCCGGGTTGGACTCGGTGGTGACCTCGGCGCCTGGGCTAAGCCCAAAGGTAGAGCGCACCGTATCCAGGATGCGGCTCAGGCCCTGCCCGCCCAGGAGTGAGGGCGTGCCGCCGCCGATGAAGACCGTATCCGCGGTGCGCCCCACGCGGGTGGCCGCCATCTCCAGCTCCTTGTTCAAGGCATCGAGGTAAGGGCCGGTGAGATCGCGCGGGCTGCCCAACTCGCCGGGGGTATAAGTATTAAAATCGCAATAACCGCAGCGGGTGGCGCAAAAGGGAACGTGGATATACAGCCCGAATGGTTCAGTCATGAATCAAACTCTAATAGGCAGGGAACAAAATGGCCGAAATGGGTGTTAAACATGTAGTATATTGCCAACTTCCCGCGTATAGAAAGGTACCTTCAGTGGAGCCTCCCAGTCGATGTCCCCGCCACCTTATAGGCGGTGGGGAGTAACTCATGTTATCGGCTATTATGATGATCCTGGCAGGCTTTATCGTCATCGGGCTCATCATCGTCGCGAACGCTTATTTCGTGGCACAAGAGTTTTCATTCATGTCCGTGGACCGCACCCAATTGCGGTCCATGGCCGCTGAAGGTGATAAATCCGCCCAGCGCGCGCTGGACATCACCAAGCGCACCTCCTTCATGCTTTCGGGTGCGCAGCTCGGCATTACCATTACCGGCCTGCTTATTGGTTATGTGGCAGAGCCCCTGGTGGGCCAGGGCCTTGGCGTGCTGCTTGGCGGAGTGGGAATTCCCACCGGCGTGTCCGTGGCTATCGGCACCATCGCGGCGCTATTTATTTCCACCATCGCCACGATGCTCTTTGCGGAGCTTTTTCCTAAGAACTACACCATCGCCGCGCCCATGAAAACGGCGCTGCGCCTGGCCGCGTCCACGCAGTGGTACCTGCGCATTTTCGGCTGGCTCATCCGCTTTTTCGAGTATTCCTCCAATGCGATTTTGAAGCTCTTTCGCATCGAGCCGGTAGAAGACGTCGACTCTTCCGCTACTGCCGATGACCTCGAATCCATCGTGGATTCCTCGCACGAAACCGGCGTCTTGGATGAGGACACGTACATGGTTTTGGACCGTTTGCTCGACTTTCCCGAGCACGACGTCGAGCACGCCATGATCCCCCGCTCCCGCGTGGACGTCATTGATCCTGGCACCACCCTGGGCGAGGTGCGCGAATTGATGTCTGAGAACCATACGCGCTACCCCGTCATCGATGATGAGCACAATCCCATCGGCGTGGTGCATCTTTTCGATGTCCTGGGCTCCGATCTCCCTGCCGCCACCAGCGCCACCGCCATCATGCGCGAGCCCCTGGTGGTTCCGGAGCTTATGCCGCTTCCCGATGTCGTCGATGAACTGCGCGGCGAAGAACAAAAGCTGGCCTGCGTCATCGACGAGTACGGCGGATTCGTCGGCATCGTCACCATGGAGGACCTGGCCGAGGAGATTCTTGGCGATGTCACCGATGAGCACGATATCGAGGAAACCGAAGAAATTACCGAGCAGGACGAATCCCACTGGCTGGTCGATGGCGATACCCCGCTGGATGAAATCGAGCGCGCCATTGGCCACGATCTTCCAGAGGGCGATTTCGAAACCATCGCCGGCCTGCTCATCGCGCACGCCGGTGCCCTGCCTGAGGTGGGCGAAATCCACACCATCGCCTTGGAGGCAGAGCCGGATGACTGGGTGGATCAGGATGAAGCACCCACCCGCTCCATCCGCATGCGCGTGGATGACGTGGACCGCCACGTGCCATCCTCCCTGGCCATCGAGCTCATTGAGGACTATGTCCACGACAGCGATGACGAAGAGGAGGAGGCATAATGACCGATACGTGGTGGTTCAACCTCATCGTCACGCTGCTCATCATCGCCGCATCCGGCTTCTTCGTGGTCATCGAGTTCTCCCTCATGGGTTCGCGCCGCAACCGGATCGAAGAAAACGCGGAGTCTTCGCGCACCGCCCGCGCCGGTCTGCGCTCGCTCAATGAGCTGACCATCATGCTGGCTGGCGCGCAGTTGGGCATTACCGCCGCCACCTTCGTGCTCGGTGCCGTGACCAAACCGTGGGTCCATCACCTTCTGATGACCCCGCTAGAGGCCCTTGGCCTGCCGCTGGGCATTGCCGATGTCGCCAGCTTCATCCTCGCGCTGTTCATCGTCACCTTCCTGCACCTGGTGCTGGGTGAAATGGCGCCTAAGTCTTGGGCCATCGCCCACCCAGAATCCGCCCTGCAGGTCATTGCCATTCCCGCCCGCGGGTTCGTGTGGGTCTTCCGCCCGCTGCTGAAGTGGATTAACACGATGGCCAATAAATTGGTGGCCATGACCGGCGAGGAACCGGTCGACCGCGCCGGCGCCGCCGGCTACGATGCCGAGACGCTACGCACCTTGGTCGAGCACTCCCGCGAGACCGGCGCGCTCGACGATAATTCCGCCAACCAAATTTCCGATGTCATCGAGCTCGAGAACTCCACGGTGGGTGCCATGGCGCGCGCCCACGGCTCAGAGGTCGTGCCCCTGCCTTCCGATGCCACCGTGGAACAGCTCCAAGAGCTCGTCCTGCGCAAGAACATCATGCGCGTGCTCGTCTTCCCCAAGGATTCCCGCGTCCCCCGCGTGGTGCACGTGCGCGATACCCTCATGGCGGATCCCGATACCCCAGTCCTCGAATTCTCCCGCGCCCCGATTTCTGTCTCTTCTGCCACCACCGTGCAAAAGACGCTGGATCACATGCGCTCCCGCAATGAGCAGCTCGTCGTCGTGGGCAAGGCAGATAAGGACAAGGCCGTGTGGATCCTTACCTGGGATGACATCATGGGCCAGCTGTGGCCGCAGATTACCGAGCAGCTGGACAAGGTCACCCCTCCCCCAGCGGTATAGCGTCCTCATCGAAACCAACCGTCCCCGTTGGTTTCGATGCCTAATAGTTTTATAAACAAAATTCAAAAGATAAACAAGCGTACACAAGCGCAGTGTTTTACACTTGGACTATGACCACCCGGAAGAATCCGTTTACCGCCACGCTTGGGGCCACGCCTCCCTACCTGGCTGGCCGTAAAGACTCCATCGAGGAGTTTGCTTATGCCTTGGACGATGGCCCCGGATCCCATGAACGCATTTCCCTCGTCGTGGGTCCGCGCGGTATCGGCAAGACGGTATTGCTCAATGCCTTCGAAGACACCGCGTCAGATCGCGGGTGGCGCATCCTTAATGACACGGCATCTGCCGGTTTTGCGGAACGGCTCCGTGCTGAAATTATTAATACCCTTCACCTCAACCGGGCAGCGCTAAAAGGTTTCAACCTGCACCTTTTCCAATTGGGCATCGGCATGGAATGGGATTCAAGAACATTATCCGCGGAAACCTACCCCTTAAGAAGGGCCTTGAAAGACCTCCTCCATGCGCAGCGGGAACTAGACCGGATTTCCCACAGCGAGCCCACTGGGGTGCTCATTACTTTGGATGAAATGCACCACCAGCGCAGTGATGAGGTCATCGATTTTGGAGCTACCATCCAGCACCTCGTGCGAGAAGGGGAAAATATTGCTGTAGTCATGGCAGGAATCCCATCCTCAATTAAACCGCTTTTGGCTAGCCAAGATGACTCTAATCCTGTCACTTTTCTTCGCCGTGCGAACCGCATTGAATTGGACCGAGTGCCGGATACGGACGTCCGGAAGGCACTCAATGCTCCCGTAGAAGAAACAGAGGTTAATTGGGACAAGGACGCACTGAATTCTGCCGTAACCGCTTGCCAGGGATATCCCTTTATGATTCAGCTCGTCGGCCTATGGGCTTTCCGCCACCGAACAGACAATACGATTTCGGTGGAAGCTGCGCAGGAAGGCATTTCCAAAGCGCGACGAAAGCTAGGGCAGCTAGTCCATGAGCCCGCCCTAGCGGAGCTTTCCCCCATCGATCGGACATTCCTGCTCCACATGGCTCAAGACAATGGCCCCTCATCCATGAGTGATATCACGGCCCGCCTAGGAAAAAGTTCGCAATATGCATCCAATTACCGGCGCCGCTTGCTTGACTCGGAACTAATCGAAATACCAGCCAGTGGCCAAGTAGACTTTGCCCTGCCCTACCTTCGGGACTACTTGCGCGAGCATGCAGCTAGCTTGGTCATCGATTCGTACTAATCGAACTCAGTCACGCAACCCATTGTTATCGCAGGTGTGGATAACTTGAGCTCGTGGCGCCACTGGGGAATCATGATTAACACTTAGTGAAGATTCAACGAGAACTCCACAGCCTGCGCGCATTCGGGTAGCGGGCATCATGCTCCTCGTATGTGCTCGAGGGCATGAACCAAGCATTAACTAATATTCCGTCCATCCGGCACAACCATCCCACCTTCTGGCACGAACTCGATAACGGCACCTACCTCAAACTCGCACCCCGCATCGCGGTGCACCGCGAACATTACCACAGCCTGAACCTGTCCTCTCAGCTGCGCCTGCGCGCCATTGCCGCCGCCCGCAGCGCCTATACCGCGGTGCTCATTTCCAAATCCGCCGCCCGCGTCCACGGGCTATGGGTGCTTGCCTCCGCCGAAGAAAAGGTGGAAATGGCCCTTCCCCATAACTCTTTGCCTAATAAGGACCGGCGCAATCCAGAACGCATTTACCGCAAAACGAAATTACCCGAACCGATGCTGGTACACGGCGCCCGTACCGTTTCTCCGGCTCGGGCGGTAATCGATATTGCCCGGTTCCACGGTTTTCGCGAGGGCCTCATTGCCGCCGATTCTGCCCTGCGCGCAGGAATTACGAAGAAAGCTCTTAGTCAGGAATTCGCCCAGATGGGCAGGGTACGCAATAGTGCCGTCGTGCGAGAAGCTATCCACCACAGCTGCGCCGCCTCCCCTTCCCCCTATGCTTCCTTTGCCCGTGCCCTGCTCATCCAGGCGGATTTTCCCTGGCCGATGTTTTTCGAGGTCCACTACACCGCCCTGCCCGGCATCACCGCGGAGCTCTGCATCAATAAGACCTACGTCATCGACATCACCGAACCAGGCGATGACACTACCACCTCCATACAGCCGCTTGCCGATGCCCCATCCACCGCGGCACCAACGAAGCCGCGGGACCACGCTGAGCGGTCCCGCGACAAGCGCCTGCGCGATGCTGGCTTTATCGTCATACGGTGCTCCCCGCAGCAGTTAGTTCAGCACCCGGAGCGCTTTATCTCTGAGGTCACGGCCACTATCTCCGCGCGCCAGAACGCTATACGCTCCCAGCAGTCCCACAACTGAGCCATTCAACGCTAAAGATGAAGCCACGCAAGGTTCTAGTCCACGCAGGGTGTCCATCTAAAAATGCGACGGCCACCGAGAGAGGGAATCTCGGTGGCCGCTAAATTCCCCTTGCCTTAAGCAAGGAAGTCTAAAGGAACTATGCAGTTGTGGCCCGGCGGGCTGCCTCGCGCTTGGCGCGGACTTTTTCTACGACCACGGCAATGCGGGCGCGTTCTTCTAGGAATTGCGGCGGGTTATGCCCGCGCATGGAGCGCACGTACGCCGGGKGCGTATCGAGCACGGTGTGCTTCCACGCCTGCACGGCGATGAGCGCGGATTCCCCGGTACACTTATACAGGTGCGGTAGGGAGACCATGTCGAGGTTGCGGGCGACGGCATCCGTTTGCTCCAGCACGTATTCCACGACCTCACGCAGGTAATCTGCTACCGCCTGTGTGCGCTGGCGCAGCGCTTCTGCCAATTCATGCACAACGATGGGCTTGGCAATGGGATAGCGCTCATCCAACAGGCGCGGGGTGAGCTGCTCCGGCTCCTCCGCATCATTCGCGCCGGAGGGAGCGGCAGAAATGGTTCCCGAACGCACGCCGGACACGAGCGCTTGGCGAAGCCCAATTAGCTCACCCACGCAGCGCCCCGAGTCCACGCGGGCGTCGTCGACGATATCGCCGAGTTCCGCCAAACAATCCATGGACAGTTCCTCATCCCAATCCTCGATTGCTTCAATGAGGTGCTCGAGGTATTCCGCGACTTCGTCGCCGATATTGTAAATCTCCTGGGTGAGCTCGCGGTGACGCAGCTCGGCGGCGATCTTCTGCATAGGCTTCGAGCCACTCCTTCCGCGGTTTTCATTTTCTAACCTCTAGTAGAGGTTGAGGTTTTCGGCGACGACTCATGACTCTATGCCAGATCGTCTACCGCGAGAGTGCGACACTCCGAAGCGTTTCACAGGTTTATGGCAGGTTCGCGCTTCGCCCATGGTGACCTGCAAGAAGGAAAACACCCGAGGAATAAAATCCTCGGGTGTACCCGTTTCACGCCTTTCTAGCGCTTGTAAATGTGCTCGATGGCGCTGGCGTAGCGTTGCGCCACCACGTTGCGCTTGACCTTCATCGTTGGCGTAAGCTCATTTTCATCCTCGGTAAGGTCGCTTTCTAGGATGTAGAACTTCTTAATGCCTTCCGCATGGGACACCGTGGAGTTGACCTTGTTGACGGCGTCTTGCACTTCGGCGCGCAGGGTGGCATCGGTAGCGATATCGTCCATAGAGCGGTTTTCTGGGATATTGTGGTCCAGCTTCCACCGCTTGAGGATGTCCGGGTCCAGGGTGATAAGCGCTCCCACGAACGGCTTGCCATCGCCTACGACCATGGCCTGCGAAATCAGCGGGTGGCCGCGCAGGATGTCCTCCATCGGGCCAGGCGAGACGTTCTTGCCACCCGCGGTAACAATCAGGTCCTTCTTGCGCCCGGTGATGGTGAGCTTGCCATCATCGTCGATTTCCCCCAAGTCACCGGTGTTGTACCAGCCGTCCTCAAAGGCTTCCTCCGTGGCCTCGGGGTTATTCCAATMCCCTTCGAATACCATGCCGCCCTTGATGCAGACTTCGCCGTCATCGTTGATGCGGRGGGTAMCCCCGCCGAGAGGCGGGCCGACGGTACCAATGGATTGGTCCACGTAGTCCACGGCAGCGGCCGCGGCGGTCTCGGTCAGGCCGTAGCCCTCATAGATGGGCACGCCGATGCCGCGGAACCAGTGCAACAGATCGTGGCCCATCGCGGAGCCGCCGGTAATGCAGTACCGAACATTGCCGCCTACGCCCTGGCGAATGGTGGAATAGACCAGCTTGTCAAAGAGCTTGTGCTTAATTTTCAGCAGCCGGTCTGGGCCGTCCGGCGTATCGAGTGCCTTCGAGTATTCGATGGCGATCTTTTCGGACTGTTCAAAAAGAAAGCTCTTGATGCCAGAATCCGCCGCCTTCGAGGCCGCGGAGTTGCGAACCTTTTCAAATACGCGCGGCACGCCCAAAATGACGTTGGGGCGAGAGCGGGCGAACTCGATGGAGATGGTGGAAAAATCGGACCAGTGGTTCTGCGAGGCACCGCGAATGGCCACGGCAATCGATACGGCGCGGGAAAAGACATGTGCCAAAGGCAAAAATGTCAGCGTATGGCTGCCCGGCACGGCGAAGACACCGATGGGGTTGGTGGTCAGCGCCCTAGCCTCCGAGAGCCAGTTCCGGTGCGTCAGGATGCAGCCCTTCGGGCGGCCGGTGGTGCCGGAGGTATAAACCAAAGAGGCCAGATCATCGGTATTGGTGGCGGCGATGCGGGCAGACACCTCGTCGGTGCCAACGCTGCGGCCTTCGAATTTCAAGGTATCGATGGCAGAGGAATTAATCTCTAAAACGCGCCGCAGCTGCGATGGCGAGCCCTTCAAATTCGGTTCCCCATCGTCTTGTAGGACCAGGTTTTCAACTAATTCGGAGTGCTCGCGGGTTTCGGTAATCGCCAGCACCGCGCCGGAGTCCTCGATAATCCAGCGCACCTGGGAGGCGGACGAGGAAGGATAAACCGGAACCGATGCCGCACCGGCGGCCCAGATGGCGTAGTCCAGCAGGGACCATTCGTAGCGGGTAGCAGAAATCAGAGCGATGCGATCGCCCTGCTCGACGCCTAGCGCGATTAAGCCTTGGGCTACTTCAAAGACCTCATCGATAAACTCTTTACCGGTGACATTGACCCACTCGTAATTAGCTGGGCGGGTAAACATGACGCCGTGCGGGCGCTTCTTCGCGGTATCCATCAGGGCGGTGAGGCAGGTCTCCCCCGGCTCAATGGTAAAATCCGCCGGAGTGTGCACTTGTTGCAGGGTCACGCGATGTCCTTTCGCACAGCTAATAATAATCTGTGCCTACTGTACCAACCGGTTGGCGTATCAACGCGTTTCACCCACGATCGAAGCTGTAATTATTCACGGCTTATAACACCAGAGTGGTCCATTTATTGGAGCAGTCCACCAGTTTGTCCTAGGGCCACAGGCTGCCGATAAGCGCAACGATGAGAACTAACGCAATCATGGACCACAGCGTGAGCGAGACCCGGGATTTAGGCAGAGAGCGCTTGCGGCGAACGGGCTGAGAGGTGCCAGCAACCAGCGGGTTTGCAGCGCGCTCATCCTTTTTGCGCTCTGGATCCCACAGGCCTTCGCGGGGATCGACCGGCTGGATCCTATCCGAGCTGGCGCTGGGCACGTCGCCGCTCGCTGCGTTATCGCCCGCGCCCTCCGAATGTTGTTCAGCCATGGTCTTTTACTGTAGTGCCGCGATTGCGAAACTGGGAAATTAGGACGGCGCTGCGGTCCACGGCCCACATCAGGCACCAGGCCAGCCCAATCATGATGGGCACCACGATGATGACCACGATGATCATCTGTACCCACACGGGCGCCTGCACCAAGAACTGCGAAAATGCGCTGCTCACGTCAGTCAACCACTCCATGGGTCCTTATATTACTGCCCCACGGTAATCTGGCAGGTATGTCGAGCGCACAGATACCCGTTACCATTGCCACCCCATCTGGACGCATCACCGGCTTTAGCCGCGATGGCCTCTCCTACTTTCATTCGCTGCGCTTTTGCGAAATCCCTAGCCGCTTTTCCACGGCGCGGCCGCTGGATGAGCCCCTCGACCAAGATGCGCGCACACCGCAACCGGATGAGGTAGCGCTCAGTATTACTGCCCCGGAAAACGCGACGGATTGCCCCGTGGTGGTCTATATCCACGGGGGAAGTTTTGAAGGCGGCTCGCATGAGGACGAGCGGGTGCCAGGCACGGTAACGGCCCGCAAGGGCATCATCCAAGTCCGGGTGGGCTACCGCGTGGGCCTGGCTGGTTTCGCCCGCTTTGCCGACGATGAAGCGGACCGCTACCGGGGCATCGATGACTGCGTGCTGGCGTTGGAGTGGCTACAGGACAATATCGAATCCTTTGGCGGGGATAAAACGAATATCACCCTGGTAGGACAATCCGCCGGCGCGGCGATTAGCCTGTGGCTTGCCCGGCGCGATCACTATCGCGGCGCTTTCCGGCGCGTCCTCGCCCTCTCGCCCGCCTACCCCCGCGATACCTTTGAGCACCGCGTGGCGGGATTGCACAGGTACCTCTCGGTACCTATTGAGCGCAGCGCCCTGGAATCGCTCCCGCCCGAGGCATTGGAAAAGGGCTATAAAAAGTTCCGCAAGAAGCACCGCTATGACTTGGCCCTCGGCCCGGCGCCGATGCAGGCATCCGAACTGGCGGATATCCCCATCGTGGTGAGCTCCACCCGGGATGAGTTTTACGATCTCCCGGCCGGCAAGCGCATCGATAATATGGCCCTGGGCAAGTTTATTTGTAACTACCTGTCCCAGCGCTTCGGCTTCCCGCACGGCCGCTACACGCAATGGCGCCAGCTCGCGCAGTACGTGGACCCGGACCGCCTGATGGGCCGGATGATCGGCGATTCCCTCGTTCGCCGCTGGACGGCGCAGGTGGCCTCCGGCGCACCGGGGCCAACCTGGATGATGGAGTTTACGAGGAAGCTTAAGCCAGCGCTGCACTGCGATGAGCTCTACCCGCTCTTCGGCACCGACTGCGAGCTGAACGAGTGGCTCTGCCACTTCGCCACCACCGGCGAGCCGGGCTTCCCCAACTATGGCAGCGACCACCGCGTGCTCGAATTTGATTTGGATACCGGGGATAGGCGCATCGCCTATGCCACCCTTGATTACGTGGCGGCGGCGTTTTATGAGGAAGACTAACTGCTACTGCGCCAAAGACTGAAGCGCCGCGCGCAATTCGGCTTCCGCCAGTTCCTCGCACATCCACGGGCTAAATACCGCCGGCACGGCATCGGCCGCGGCGATAAGCCGGGCGGGCTCGACCCATTCCCAGGAGTCGACCTCGTCCGGGTTCGGCTGCCACTGCGCTTGGGAGTCGAGCTCTACGCAGTAGACGGGGCAGATTTCGTTTTCCACCAAGCCGGAAGAATCCACCGCACGGTAGGAAAAGGTGGGCAGCACCACGCGCAAGTTGGATAACGCATCCGCGGGAATGCCTAGCTCGAATTCGGCGCGGCGAGTAACGGCATCGGCAGTCGCCTCCCCCGGACCAGG
Source organism: Corynebacterium accolens (assembly GCF_030515985.1). Next base: position 548,584 of record NZ_CP100376.1, read on the forward strand.
ATGCCCGCAGAAGGAATTGGTCCACACGCCGGGCCAGGTTTGCTTGCCCAGCGCCCGGCGGGTGATGAGCACCTTTCCGTGGCAGGTAACCCACGCGGAAAAGGCAAAGTGCAAGGCGGTGTCGGTGGTATGCACCTCGGATTTGAGCGCAGTACCAATGGCTTTTCCATCAGCACCCGCCAGGACTACCCGTTCCGTCATAGGTTCAGATCCCCCACCCACGTGACGTTTCCAATGTGCAGGCGGGCATTCCAGAGGTTACCCGGCGCGACATCGTAACGGTATTGGAGGTTGACCGCGGCGCCCGCGCCCAGCGGGTGATCGAGGCCCGGGGGTTCCACGTCAGGCGCGGAGTTCTCGTCATACGGCAGGGCTTTTACCTTAGACCAGCCGCCATTCCCGTCGGCGCGCTCAAGGACGGGGTCATCGAAGGCATCGGTGGGCAGGGCCATTTCGTTTTCGTTCTTGAGCAAAATGGTTACCACGGAGCCGCCGGAATTATTGTCCGTATACACTCCTTGCAGCTCCCAGCTGACACCGAGGCCGGCATCTTTGACCGGGCTCGCTAGGTTGGAAGTGACTTCCTTATCGTCGGTGTCTTCCGCTTGATAAGGCGCTTCTTCTGAGCTGGAGACGGTGATATTGTCCCCCAGCCCGGTCTCTTCCGGCTGGAGAATGCTGCATCCGGCCAGGGTCACGGCGAGAAGGCTGACCACGCCTGCGCCTAAAGTGTGAGAAATTTTCACCGTGGATGGATCCTTTGCACGCGAAGATAACTTTATTTCTGCACAGATACCTTAGCCGAAAGCCCGCCCAAGGTATGCATCTGGGCTGCGCGCCGTGGCGTGTGGCATACTGGACTGTCTCTTTTAGGTACTCTACTTCCCTACGCGTCTTTGAATTGAGCATCCCTCCATGAAATCCCTCGTACGCATTACCCGCAGCGCTTCTGCCCTGTGGCCCTATTATCTCGGCGTGTTGCTCGCAGCGACGGTCACCGCCGTCCTTGCGTTGATTTCACCCTTTTTCACCAGGGAAGCCACCGACATCATCGTTGAGGCCCTCCAAACAAGCGAGCCGCTTGGCGATGCCCTTCGTTCCGTCCTTTTCCTAGCCCTCGCCCTCTTCCTGGCTGATGCCGCCAATGCCCTATTCCGCAATATCGGCAGCTACATCGGCGATGTCATGGTCTCGCGCCTGCGCCAGATTTTATCCAACCGCTACTTTGCCAAGCTCTTGGCGCTGCCGCAGGGCTATTACGATAATCAGGTCACCGGCACGATCATCGCCCGACTGGATCGCTCCATCGCGAATATCACGCAGTTTATCCAGTCCTTTGCCAATAATTTCTTCACGATGATCATTCAGACCATCGCGGTATTGGCCATTACCGCCTGGTACTACTGGCCGCTGACCATCTTATTGGCGCTGCTTTTCCCCATTTATATGTGGCTGACCGCGCTGACCTCGAAGCGCTGGCAAAAATTTGAAGCCATTAAAAACGAAAACATCGACCAAGCCAATGGCCGCTTCGCCGAGGTCATAGGCCAGGTCAAGGTCACCAAGTCCTTCGTCGCCGAATCCCGCGAGTTGGACCACTTTGCCCAGCGCTATGGCACCGTAGTCGATACCACGCGGCCGCAGTCCCGCTGGTGGCACATGATGGATACCTTCCGCGGCATCGCCATGGCCGTAATCTTTTTAGGCATCTATGCGGTCATCTTTTGGCGCACCCTTGAAGGCCACTTCTCCATCGGCGATATGGTCATGCTCTTGCAGATGGTCACCATGGCCAAGCAACCCGTCTTCATGATGAGCTGGATGATCGATACGGCCCAGCGCGCTATCGCCGGCTCACGCGACTACTTCAAGGTCATGGAAGAAGACCTGGAGCCCACCGCCTCGCGCGAGCTGGTCGCCGCCATCACAGACTCCGGCACCCCCGATCTGAACCTCACCCCTATTACCCCATTGGAGCCCACGCCCGGCGCGCCGGTCTTTGCCTTTGATGATGTTTCCTTCGCTTATGAAGAAGGAAAACCCGTCGTTACAAATATCTCCTTTAGCGCGCACGAGGGCCAGAAGGTCGCGCTCGTGGGTGAATCGGGCGGCGGTAAATCCACCCTGGTCAACCTGCTGCTGGGCCTGTATCACCCCTCGGCTGGCCACCTCGACGTGCTGGGCCACCGCGTCGATGACCTCACCGCTTCACGCCTGCGCGCGTCCGTCGGCGTGGTCTTCCAAGAGTCCTACCTCTTTTCGGGCACCATCCGCGACAATATTGCCTATGGCAAGCCGGGGGCTACTGAGGAAGAAATCGTGGATGTGGCCAAGCGCGCCAATGCCCATGACTTCATTGAGGCCTTCCCGGATGGTTATGACACGGTCATCGGCGAGCGCGGGTTGAAGCTTTCCGGTGGGCAGAAGCAGCGCGTGTCCGTCGCGCGCGCCATGTTAAAGGATGCGCCCATCCTGGTGCTCGATGAGGCCACCTCCGCGCTGGATACCAAGGCCGAGCGCGCGGTCCAGGCTGGCCTAGACGAGCTGATGAAGGACCGGACCACGCTTATTATCGCGCACCGCCTATCCACCATCGCGGATGTCGATACCATCATCACCCTAGAGGCAGGGCGAATTGATGAAATGGGCTCGCCTGCCGAGCTCGCGCAATCCGGTGGTATTTATGCCGAGCTGCTCAAGCTCACCCAATCCAGCTCCGCCGCGGACCGCCGCCGGCTGAAAAAGTACGGCTTTGTCACCGGGACCAATTCCCGCAGCGAGCACGGCGAAGAAAGTGAATAAATCCACTGGGACTGCTGCGCTTAAAGCGTTAAGCTTGTGTGCATGCAGTTTCCTAGCCTAGAAGAGTTGCAAGCCCGCGGAACCCGCAAGTGGACCGTCTTTGATGAGGACGTCCTCCCGCTGTGGATCGCGGAGTCCGATTTYCCCMCCGCCCCCGCCGTCAAAAAGGCGCTGCAGGAGATGGTGGATAATGAAACCTTCGGCTATACCCCCTCCCCCAAGGCCTCGGGGCTGCGCGAGGCAGTCGCCGATTTCTATGCGGAACGCTACGACTGGCGCCCCAATGCCGATCACATCTTCTGGATAGGCGATGTCGTCCGCGGCCTCTTGCTCGGCGTGCAGTACTTCACCCGCAATGATTCCCCCGTCATCGTGCCCGTGCCCTCCTACCCACCGCTGCTAGAGCTCCCCCGCACGGCTGGGCGCGAAAAGATAGAAACTAGCCTCGAGCTAGAGGAAATCGAGCAGGCCTTCAAGGACGGCGCCGGTTCTATTCTCTTGGCCAATCCGTATAACCCGCACGGCCACGTCTTGTCGGAGGACTACCTCCGCGGGCTGGTGGAGTTGGCGGAGAAATACGATGCCCGCATCTTGGCCGATGAGATCCATGCCCCGCTGGTTTATGAAGRAAAGCATAYCCCGGTGGCATCGCWAAGCGAGGAAGCAGCGCAGCGCACCAYCMCCGTCACCGCCACTTCCAAGGCCTTTAATACCGCGGGACTCAAGTGCGCGCAGATCATCTTTTCCAATGCCGCCGATGCCCAAAAGTGGAACGGTCTGACCGGCGTAGCCAAAGACGGGACCGGCACCTTGGGCGTGCTTGCCGCCGAGGCCGCTTACCGCCACGGCGGGGGCTTCTTAGACGAGGGAATCGAGTACCTGCGCGAGACACGCGACTGGTTGGTGAAAGAACTCCCGCAGCGCATCCCTGGGCTAAAGACCTCGCAGCCCCAAGCCACCTACCTGTTGTGGCTAGACTTTTCCGATACCGCCCTCGCTGGCAATCCCCAGCCCGCCAAGTGGCTGCGCGAAAACGCCCGCGTCGCCCTCAACGAGGGCGATACCTTCGGCACCGGCGGCCCCGGCCACGCGCGGTTGAACTTCGCCACTTCCCGCGAGATCTTGGGCGAGGCACTCGACCGCATGGAAAAGGCCTTCGCCGAGCTCGACTAGCTCCCCCGCCATCCTTTCTCCTCGCCCCATCGCACGCGCGATGGGGCTTTTATTGCATTTTCACCATGCTTTGATTTCTCAACAGGTGGGCAGTAATATCTCATTACACGAATAGCCCCTATAGGGCTACAGAATTCGCATTCTCGTTCGCGCCCCGCCACCACGGCTCTCGGCGCGGCCGATGGTTTTAGTACGCAATGTTAAGGAGCCAGGATGGCTACCMCCMCCGCCTCAGGCACCCCCAAGAGCAAGGCCACCGTTGTCATTGCTTCGCTCATGCTCTTTTCGATGTTCTTCGGCGCCGGCAACCTCATTTYCCCGCCCATGGTGGGCGTATCCGCCGGTACCAACTTCTGGCCCGCGGTGCTGGGCTTCCTCGCTGCCGGCGTACTCTTGCCCGTCCTGGCCATCATCGCGGTCGCCATTTCCGGCCGCTCCGTGCGCGACCTGGGCGCGAATGGCGGCGCTATCTTCGGCGTCGTCTTTTCCGCCATGGCCTACCTGTCCATCGGCGCTTTCTACGCGCTCCCGCGCACCGGCGCGGTCTCCATGGAAACGGCGATTACTCCCCTTTTGGGCTGGGAAGGCACCCTGGCTAGCGGTTTATTCAATACCATCTTCTTCCTCATCGCGCTCGGCCTGGCGTGGAAGCCCAATTCCATCATCGATACCCTGGGCAAATTCCTCACCCCAGCCCTGGTTGCGCTGCTGGTCATCCTCATTACCTTGGCCGCGCTGAATCACCCGCGCGATCCCCAGATGCCCACTGAAGATTACGTTTCTTCCCCCATGGTCACCGGCCTTTTCGAGGGCTATAACACCATGGACGCCATCGCCGGCCTGGCCTTTTCCATCGTCATCGTGGGTTCCCTGCGCTCTAAGGGCTTTAAGACCCAAAAGTCCCTGGTGAAGGGCACCATCACCGCGGCGCTCGTCGCCGGCGCCCTGCTTGCCGCCATCTACCTGGGCCTTGCCTGGGTAGGCCAGACCTTGCCCGATGGCCAGTCCTATGATTCAGGTGCGCCGCTGCTTGCCGAGGCCGCCAATCTCACCATGGGCACCTTCGGCCAGGCCCTCTTCTCCGCCATCGTCGTCCTCGCTTGCCTGACCACCGCGGTGGGCCTTATTACCGCCACCTCCGCGTTCTTCGAGATGCTGGTGCCGAAGACGACCTACCACCTGTGGGCCTGCATCTTTACCGCGATGTCTATCCTCTTCGCCTTCCAAGGCCTCGACACCGTGCTATCCATTGCGGTGCCGTTTATTACCTTCCTGTACCCACCGGCCATTTCCCTTATCCTGCTCACGCTTATCCAGCCGGCGGTAAAGAAGTCCGTCGTGTTCTACTGGACCTACCGCCTGGCCCTGTGGGTATCGGTCATCTGGTCCGCCCTGACCGTCATTTCCGCGCAGGGTTGGGGCACCACCGCCCTGGATCCCGTCTTGTCGCTGTCGCCGGGCCAAGCGGTGGATCTTGGCTGGATCGTGCCGACCGTCATCGCGGCAGTTATTGGCCTGATTGTGGATATCTCCACCAAGGCCGGGGAGAAGCACTCCAACTCCGTGACCGCGGCGGCCGATGCTGATGACGAGGCCGTCGTTGACTCGCCGCTCGATGCCGCGGCATCGCCAAAGAGCTAAGCTCTCTCCTTCCACACCCCGCCGTGGGCCCGCATTCCTCGGGCTCCGCGGCGGGGTTTTGTCTGCGATTTCAACTCAGCTAGGGACGCCGGGATGCGCATGGTCGCGCGAAAAAGTACGGAATAGCCCCGCCCCACGTACCGTTGCACTATAGGTACTATCCCCGCGAGAAAAAGGATTATTTTCCCATGACTGATCAGGCGCCGCTTTCCGTATTGGACTTTTGCACCATCTATGACGGTGAAACCCCTGCCCAATCCATTAACCGGTCGGTGGAATTGGCCCAAGAAGCCGAAAAGCTGGGGTATTCCCGCATGTGGTACACCGAGCACCACAATATGAAGTCCATTATGTCCTCCGCGCCCGCCGTCCTCATCGCGCACATCGGCGCCAAGACGGAGCGCATCCGGTTAGGCTCCGGCGGCGTGATGCTGCCCAACCACTCGCCGTACGTCATCGCCGAGCAATTCGGCACCCTGGAAGAGATGTACCCGAACCGCATCGACTTGGGCGTCGGCCGCGCCCCCGGCACGGACATGAATACCTTGGGCCGTGCGCTGCGCCGCGATGGGCAGTCTGCCGAGCGTTTTCCAGAAGACGTCAAAGAGCTCAATGCGTACCTCGAGGGCAAGGCCTATATCCCTGGAGTTAGCGCGATTCCCGGAGCTAATACGAACGTTCCTATCTATATTCTGGGCTCGTCCATGTTCGGCGCTTCGCTCGCGGCAAAGCTCGGCCTCCCCTACGCCTTTGCCTCCCACTTCGCCCCGCAGCACCTCGAGGAAGCAACCACCTACTACCGGGAAAACTTCCAGCCTTCCGAGCGGTTTACCAAGCCCTACGTCATCGCCGGGGTAAACGTCACAGCCGCCGATACTATGCAAGAGGCAGAAGCCGAGTACGAGCGCGTGTGCTTCAACCGCGTGAAGTCTTTCGCCGGCCGCGGCAAGTACCTGACCGATCAGCAGGTAGAGCAGATCATCGAGTCCTACCAGGGCCAGCAAATCCTGGACATGCTGCGCTACTCCGCGGTGGGTACCACCAAGGAAGTCACCGAATACTTAGAGAAGTTCCAAGAGCACGCCAAGGCCGACGAGCTTATGATTTCCCTGCAGTCCAGCTCGCACGAGAACGTCATCAAGAATATGCACGTGCTTGCTGAGGGCTGGCAGCTCGATCCAGCCAACGTAGCGGGTACCCCGCGCTAAACCCCGCCTCACTGCGCTACAAAGCGCCGCGTTGGGCCGCCCTCGGCCTCAACGCTGGCCGCTCGGTGCCACCGAGGCTCGCCACACAACAGCCGCTGAGATTGCCCTAATTAATGGCAATATATGCCTCCCCCCGAATGGTTTTAGAGCGTTTATGTGTTGAGTAACACACACGTTATTCTTCATTTATGAAAATTTTGCGCGCGCGCTCAGCGCTGGGCTGTCTCGCGATGGTGACAGCGCTGGGCGCGGTAACAGCTTGTTCAGCGGGCCATACCGCGGTGGTAGATACCACCGGCGACGACGCCGTCCTAACGGTGGCGTCTAGTTCTGGGGCCACCTCGCTCGATTTCACCACTACCGGTGGGGCCGCCGCGCCCTCGGCGCTTATGGATAATGTCTATGAAACCTTGGTGCGCATCGATGAAGACGGCTCCATCACCCCGGGCTTAGCCAAGGACTGGGACATCAGTGAGGATGCGAAGACCTATACTTTCCACCTGCGCGATGGCGTGACCTTTTCCAATGGCGACCCCTTTACCGCGCAGACCGCAGCCTTTTCCATTAATTACGTAAAAAATGACTGGGCCAACGGCATTTCCGCTGCCATGGACCCGGTCGAAAGCGCCACCGCAGTAGATGACCACACCCTCAAGGTGCGCCTAGAAAAGCCCTCCAATGGCTGGCTGTGGTCCATGGGCACCACCATCGGCGCAATGATGTCACCTAAGGGCATGGATGACCTCGCAGCGAAGCCTATCGGCACCGGCCCCTACGAGGTGGCGGGATTTTCCCCCGCAGAATTCGTCTCCTTGCACAAGCGCGATGATTACTGGGGCACACCGTCTGAGCACGATGTCACGGTGCGCTACTTCCCCGATGCCATTTCCTCGGTCACCGCGCTGCGTTCGGGCGGAGTGGACGTCGTCTGGGGCGTGGGTAATCCCGAAATCCTCGATTCCCTGGATGATTCCATCGATACCAACGTAGGCACCACCAATGGTGAGGTCCTGTTATCGATGAATAATGACCGCGCCCCCTTCGACGATCCGCGCGTGCGGCAGGCCGTGGCCTACGCCGTCGACCGCGAGGCGGCCAATGACATCGTGTGGTCCGGCATGGCCACCGATACCGGCGGCGCGCCCATGCCGCCCACCGATCCTTGGTTCGAGGGCAAGAACTATTACGACTTCAACCCGGATAAAGCCCGCTCGCTGCTTGCCGATGCCGGCGCCGAGGGCACCCCACTCACCATCACCGTGCCCACGCTCTACTACGCCCAGGCCATTTCCGAGCTGCTGTACTCGCAGCTTTCCGATGTCGGTTTTGATGTCMCCCTCGAAACCGCCGAGTTCCCCGCCGTGTGGCTGGGCCAGGTTCACGGCGCCAAGGACTACCAGATGTCGATTATCTCCCACGTGGAGGCCCGCGATATTCCGGCGCTTTTTGGCAACCCGGATTACTACCTGAATTACGATTCCGCCCGCACGCGCGAGCTGCTCGATAAGGCCGATACCGCAGCGCCTGAAGACTATCCCCGCCGCATGACGCAGGTGGTGGACCAAATCATGGCCGATGCCGGCGCGCTGACCGTGATGAATATGCCGAATGTCGTTTTAACGCGCCACGGCATTAGCGGCTTGCACACAGATCAGGTCACCGACGCGATAGTCTTGCGCGATCTCACCGACGACAAGGAGGACCAATGAGTACCTCTCGAGCCCAGGCCTTAATCCGGCCGCTGCTGCGCTTTGTGCTCACGCTTTTTCTCGCCTCCCTCATCATTTTCGCGCTCATGCGCGCCGTGCCCGGCAACCCGGCGCGCGTCGCGTTGGGGGTTAATGCCACTGATGATGCCATCGCCGAGCTCAGCGCGGAACTCGGCCTGGACCGGCCGCTGCTCGCACAGTATGTCGAGTGGGTAAAGGGCCTGGCCACCGGCGATTTCGGCAAGTCGCTGTCCTCGCAGCAGGACATCACCCCGCTCGTCCTTGACCGCCTGCAGGTCACGCTCATCCTCATCGGCCTGGCCATGGCCTTGGCGCTGGCCTGCGCGATTCCCATCGGTATGTGGTTGGCGCACAACCGCAATTCGCGGGTTGCCGGCTTGGTCTCTGCGGGAACGCAGCTGGGCATCGCCGTACCAAGCTTCTTGGTCGGCATCATCTTAGTGGCCATCTTCGCGGTCCACCTGGGCTGGCTGCCGGCCAATGGTTGGGTGCCACCTAACCGCGGCGTAGGCGATTTCCTGCGCCACCTCATCCTGCCGGTCATCGCCTTGGCCCTGGTCCAGGGTGCGATGCTCACGCGCTATATGCGCTCCTCGGTGCTCGACGTTATGGACCAAGACTATATCCGTACCGCGCGCGCCCTGGGCGATTCCCCGCGGGAGGCCCTGCACCGCCACGGGCTGCGCAATGCCGCGCTGCCGGTACTGACTGTTTCTGGCCTGCAATTGACCTCGATGGTGGTAGGCGCCGTGGTCATTGAATCCGTCTTCGTCATCCCCGGCGTAGGTTCCATGCTGCTCGATGCAGTCTCCGTGCGCGATCTGACCACGGTGCAGACGCTTGTCATGCTGCTGGTCACCTTCGCGCTGGCAGTAAACATGCTTACCGATGTCGCCTACCGCCTCATCGATCCCCGAATCAAGGCAGGTGACGCACGATGAAAATGCGTTTTTCTGGTTGGCTAGGCGCCGTGCTCGTCGGCGCGGTCGTAGTAGTCGCCCTCGTATCGCTGGTGTGGACGCCGTACGATCCCACCCTCGCGCAACCGGGCAGCCGCCTGTCCGGCCCCACCGCAGATCATCTCTTGGGCACGGACCGCTTCGGGCGCGATACCGCCTCGCGCATCATGGCGGGCGCGAAAATCACGGTCTTCGTGGGGCTTATCGCCGTCGGCATCGCAGGGCTTATCGGCATCCCGCTGGGGATCCTCGCGGGCATGCGCCGCGGCACCTGGGTAGAAGCGCTGGTCATGCGCGGCGCCGACGTCGTAATCGCCTTCCCGGCGCTTTTGCTAGCCATTATCGCCGGCGCGGTCTGGGGCCCATCGACGCTTACGGCCATGATTGCCATCGGTATTTCCGGCATCCCGTCCTTTGCCCGCGTGGCGCGTTCAGGCACGCTGCAGGTGGTCACGCAGGACTATATCGCCTCCGCCCGCATCTCCGCCGTGCCGGGATGGAAGGTGGCGGTGCGCCATGTCCTCCCGAATATCGCGGGCCTTATCATCGTCCAGGCGTCGGTGTATTTTGCCCTCGCCATCCTCGCAGAGGCGGGCCTGTCCTACCTCGGTTTGGGGACGCCTCCCCCGGCCGCCTCGTGGGGCCGCATGCTGCAGGACTCCCAATCGCTGCTGAGCACCGATCCCCTCCAGGCCCTCTGGCCAGGCCTTGCCATCGCCGCCACGGTCTTGGGCTTTAACCTGCTTGGCGATGCCCTCCGTGATGCCCTCGACCCCCGCATGAAAGGAGCCACGCGATGAGCCTTTTAAGCGTGCGCGATCTCAGCCTCAGTGCCTCCGAATCCTCCCTCGTCGGGCCTCTTAACTTCGAGCTCGAGGCGGGCGAAAAGCTCGGCATCATCGGCGAATCCGGCTCTGGTAAATCACTGACCGCGCTGTCCATCATGGGCTTGCTGTCCACGGGCATTTCCGCCACCGGCGAGGTCACAGTGGCCGATCACCAGATCATCGGCGCGCGGGATTCCGCTATCCGCCCGCTGCGCGGCAAGACCATGGCCATGGTCTTTCAAGAGCCCATGAGCGCGCTGGATCCCTTAATGCGCATTAGTGCCCAGCTCACCCACGCCGGCGCACACGATACCGCCGCGGCCCTAGAGGAAGTCGACCTCGACGCCGACCTCGCCTCGCGCTTTCCCCACCAGCTATCCGGCGGGCAGCGCCAGCGCGTCCTCTTAGCCATGGCCATGGCGGGCAGCCCCGACGTGCTCATCTGCGACGAGCCCACCACCGCCCTCGATGCCACCACGCAGGACGGTGTCCTCCGCGTCATCGAGCGCGTTACCGAACAACGCGGCACCGCACTGCTTTTTATCACCCACGACCTCAATGTCATCCAGCGCATGTGCCCGCGGGTGTTGGTCATGCGCGATGGCTACATCGTGGAAGAAGGCCGCACCGAGCGCGTGCTTACTAAGCCCCGCCACGCTTATACCCAAGAGCTGGTCTCGGCCTCGCAGCCGCCCGACTTCGCCCTCACCCCGGCGGGCGAGGGGAAGGATGTGGTGGTATTGGAGGGCATCGGCAAGCAGCATGGCTCCCAGGCCGCGCTGGCGGGGATCGATCTCCGCGTGCGCCGCGGCGAGCGGCTCGGCATTGTCGGTGGCTCCGGTTCCGGCAAGACCAGCCTGCTGAAGATTGTGGCGGGCCYGGRTGCCCCSMCCYCTGGAACCAGCACCGYGGRCGGGCGCGKGCAGATGGTTTTCCAAGACCCSCAAGGTTCACTGAACCCGCGGCTGAAGATCTGGAAATCCATCGCCGAGGCCATGCCCGGGCGCCTATCCAAGGCCGAGCAGCGCGAGCGCGCCGCCGCCGCACTGGAAGAAGTGGGAATTTCCGGCAAAGCGCTCGACCGCTATCCCCACGAGTTTTCCGGCGGGCAACGCCAACGCATCTCCATCGCCCGCGCGCTGTGCGGCGAACCGGATATTCTACTTGCCGATGAAGCCGTCTCCGCCCTCGATATGTCCGTGCAAGCCCAGGTGCTGGAATTGCTCGCCCGCCTCATTGAGGATCGCGGGCTGACCCTGCTATTTGTCACCCACGATCTCTCCGTGGTGCGCGGGCTCTGCGATAGGGTCGCCGTGCTCAMCCGCGGCGAACTGGTCGAACACGGTCCCACCGAGCGCGTGTGGTCGAAGCCCGAGAGCGACTACACCCGCCGGCTCATCGCCGCCGCAGGGCAATAAATTCCCACGGCGTAAGGTGGTTGCGGTAGACGTTTTTAGCGAAAGGAGTCCCACAGGCTCGTGAGCATCGACCACCCTATCCCGCAACGCCCCAGCACCACCCAGTTGCTGACCGCCTTTAATACCGCCTCCGTGCGCTGGCCCGGTGCCCTGCGCGCGGCCCTGGCACTGCTGATTCCCGGCACCTTCGCCCTGCTCACCGGCCACGACTACGCCATCCTGCTGCTGGCCACCGGCGCCTTCGCCGTGATTTTCGGCGAAGGCCATCCCTTTCGCACCCGGCCCCGCGTCATCCTCACCGCTGGCTTAGCCCTGACCACCGTGGCGACCGTGGGCGTGCTGGTCGGCCACCTCATTTTCGTCCCCGGGCACGGGCACTGGTGGCTGCTGCTCGCCGGTCTTTATTCCCTCCTGCTCGCCGCGCTTTGTGGCTTCACCCAGAACGCGCTGCGCCTGCCGCCGCCGGGCGCCTTCTTCCTCGTCTTGGTCGGCGGCGGTTCGGTGATGTTGGCGCGGACGGATACCAGTGTTAGCCAGCTGTTCCTCTGGTCCCTGACCGGCGTGCTGGCCAGCCTGCTTTTGGGCATGGCGCCCGCGCTCATTGATGTGCACGGCCCCGAACGCCGCGCCGTCGCAGCCTTGGAAAAGGCCACCGCCGCGTTTGTCTCCGGTGAAGATGATTCCCTCGCCCGCCACCACCAGGCCCAGACGGCGTTGTCGACGGCCTGGCAAGCGCTTGCCGATGCCGGCATCATCCGCGGCGGCCGCATCATCAATACCGCCGCCGCGGGCTTGGTGGATCGCACCTTGCAGGCCCAAGGGCGCATCGTCGCGCATAACCGCGCGCTGGATCTGGGATCCTCTTCGGACCTGCTCACCGATCACGCTACCGATGTGGATCCGCACCGCACCGCCATCCCGCACACCCACCCCACCGGCCGCTACCGCATCTACCGCGCCGCGGTGCGGGATTCGCATGCCATGGTGACCACGCAAAAGATCGTGGTCTCCGCCGCCATCACAACGGTGGTCAGCCTGTCTTTAGGCTTTGACCGCCCGGACTGGGGCGTGGTCTCCGCCTTCCTCATGCTGCAGTGGGGACCGGACCACGTCGCCGGCACCGTCCGCGGCATCCACCGCATGCTCGGATCCATCGTCGGCGTCATGCTGTTTTCTATCTTCCACTACTTCGGCGTATCCGGGTGGAGCTTGCTCTTAGCCCTCGCCGCCTGCCAATTCTGCGCAGAGATTTTCGTGGCCAAGAACTACGCCATCTGCGTCATCTTCTCCACCCCGCTCGCACTGCTCATGGGCAATTCCGCGCAGCGCCCCCTCTGGCCCACCATCCAGGCGCGCATCAGCGAGGTCCTCATCTCCATCATCGTGGCCACCATCGTGCTGTGGTTCTGGCAGCGCTCCGCGCCCGTCCGCAACCAGCACCGCTTGCAAACCCGCGCCATGGAATCCATGTCCACCCTGCTCGGGTTGCTGTTTATCAATACCCCCGAAGAGGTCCTAGCCAGCCGCCGCGACCTGCAATACGAGTTGTTATCCGAGCGCCGCGCCATCCAATCCCTCGCCGCCGATAACCCCGCCACCGCCCGCGAATTGTGGCAACGGCACATCGCCATCCAGCACGCGGGCTATTTCCTGCTCGATTATTGCTCCACGCACCCGTTCAGGATGGCGAGCAGGGAGGAGCTAGATGGCATCGTCAAGCAGATTCACGCCGCGCATGCCCAACCGCGCTAGCTTGTGGAATGCGCTGCGGTGCTGAACAATTGAAGCCACGACTCCCGCCGAGCTAAGGACACCGTGACTTCTTCCTCCCGCGCCTATAAGCGCTCCCTCGAACCGCACGATAAGGGCAGCGCCGTCGGGCTCTACCCGCACAATATGCACCCCGGGCTGGTGCCCGGCATCAGCGTTGAGGACCAACGCAACCGCTTCGGCCTGGATAAATCGCTATTTTCCATCACCGCCGTCCTCATCGTAGCCTTCATCATTTGGGGCATTACCATGCCCGATAACCTGGCCGCCGCCTCCTCCACCGCCTTTAACTGGGCCATTACCAATACCGGATGGCTGCTGAACATCACCATGCTGCTGGCCACCGTGACCATGGCCTATATCGGGTTCTCCCGCCTCGGCCGCATCAAGCTCGGCACGGATACAGAAAAGCCCGAATTCAGCTACTTTAGCTGGGTAGCGATGATGTTTGGTGCCGGCATCGGCGTCGGGATCTTCTTCTATGGGCCCTCCGAGCCGCTATCGCACTACCTCAGCCCTCCCCCGCACACCGTGGATAACGGCAGCTCCGTCGAGGCATTGCACCAAGCCATGGCCCAATCGCACTTCCACTGGGGCATTTCCCCGTGGGCGGCCTATGCTTTGGTTGGCGCGGCGATTGCCTATTCCTCCTACCGGCGCGGGCGCGTTCCCCTCATCTCTTCCATCTTCCAGCCGCTCTTCGGCTCCCGCGCCACGGATGGTCCGCTGGGCAAGCTTATCGATGTCATGGCGCTTATCGCCACCCTCTTCGGCACCGCCGCTACCCTGGGGCTTTCTGCGATTCAAATCGGCGAAGGTGTCAGCATCATTCGCGGCGCAGGCCCCATGACCAATTCCGCGCTCATCATCGTCATCGCCGTTTTGGGCTGCGCGTTTATCGTCTCCGCAGTCTCTGGCGTCGCGCGCGGCGTGCGCTACCTGTCCAACTTCAATATCACCTTGACCTTGGGGCTAATTGCCTTCGTCTTCTTGGTCGGGCCCACCCTATTGCTGCTAAACCTCATTCCTTCGGGCATCGTGGTCTATATCGATCAATTCCTGCCCATGATGGCCAAGGGGCTGTCGTGGGGCGATGAAACCATTGAATTCCAGTCCTACTGGACGGCGTTCTACTGGGCCTGGTGGATTGCATGGACGCCGTTTGTGGGCATGTTCGTCGCCCGCATCTCCCGCGGCCGCACCATCCGCGAATTCGCCGCCGTCACCATCTTCGCGCCCACCGCCATTTTGGCGCTGGCTTTTACCATCTTTGGTGGCACCGCCATTTCCTTCAATCAGGATGGCGTAGCGGGTTTCGACGGTGAATCCTCCAATGAGCAGGTGCTCTTTTCGATGTTCCAAGATCTCCCCCTCGGCACCATCACCCCGTTTATCCTTTTGGTTATCCTCGCGGTCTTCTTTGTCACCTCGGCTGACTCTGCCTCTGTGGTCATGGGCACCATGTCCTCCAAGGGCGACCCAACCCCCAATAAGCTCATCGTCATCTTTTGGGGCCTGTGCATGATGGGCATCGCCATCGTCATGCTGCTGACCGGTGGCGAAGACGTGCTCACCGGCCTGCAAAACCTCACCATCCTGGCCGCCCTGCCCTTCTGCCTCGTGCTGCTAACTATGATGGTGGCGTTCATCAAGGATCTGCGCTCTGATCCAATGTTTATCCGCCGCACCTATGCCCGTTCGGCGATGGACAATGCGGTCATGCGCGGCATCGCGGAGCATGGCGATGAGTTCGAGTTCTCCGTCCAGCACGCCGAAGACGACCGCGGGGCCGGCCATGACTTCGATTCCGCCGCGGACCGCTACACCGAGTGGTACCAGCGCACGGACGAAGAAGGTCGAAACGTCGACTACGACTTCGAAACCGGCGAATGGTCCGACGGCTACGACCCAGAGGAGGAGAAGTAATGGGTCTTCCCAGCGAGGTTGTCCTCGATGGCTACACCCTCATCGAGCAACACGAGATTGACCACGAATTCTTATTGCGCGGCTCGCCGCTTAGCACCAACACTCCCCTGCTCTTCGCGCTCACCATCGCCGGCATCGCGCTCGTCGCCGCCAGCTTATTCCTGCGCGGGCGCGGGCGGGTCATCGCTGGTGTACCGGGCGCGGTGCTCACGGTGAGCAAGCTGTGGTGGATGCCTTTCGCTTTGGCACGGCACTTCGATGACGGTCAGGTCTTTGGCTATACACTCAAGTACTTCCCGCAATACTGGCCGGTGGCCTCGGTCATTGTCGGCGCCATCGCGCTCATCGGCCTTGCCTCTGCCTTTATCCGACGGCCTTAGCCGCCGAGCACGGCACCTCCAGCGACCTGCCCACTACTCTGGCGCACGCGCAGTTCACAGGGATGAATTACTTCTGCACGCCGGCGGCCTCGCGCATGGCCTTGGTCTGCGCGGAAGGGTGCTCGTTTTCGGTGGCTAGGCGCTCGAAAGCCACGGCGGCGAGCGCTGCCGCCTGCATACCGAGCACGGAGTCGTCGAAACGCATCATCGGCGAGTGGTTCCACTCGCGCTGGTTTTCGGGTGTCGAAGGGTTGGCCGTACCCATCCACATAAACGTGCCCGGCACCTGCGAAAGGACATAGCCGAAGTCCTCGGAGGCCATCATCGGGGCCTCGAAAGGCTGCATGTTTTCCGCGCCAAACATCTGCCCCCACAGCGTAGCGGCGAATTGATTCTCCCGCGGGTTTGTCTTCGTCGTGGGATACAACACCTCGAAATCCACCTGCGCGGTGCACCGGTGCGAGGCGGCCACCGAGCTGGAGACCTCGGTAATCATTTGGCGGACGGCGTCGATCTTTTCGTCGCGAAGCACGCGCACCGTCGCCCCCAGCGCCGCGCGATCCGGAATGGCGTTATACGCACCATTGCCCGCCCATAGGTTGGTCACGGTGATCACGATGGGCTCCAGCGCGTCGAAGCGGCGCGTGAGCGCGGTCTGCAGCGCCATCTGGATTTCCGCCAGCGCCGCGACGGGATCGATGGCATCGTGCGGGCGGGACCCGTGCCCGCCCTTGCCCAGCACCGTAATGGTTAGGTTGGACGAGCTTGCCATCATCGGCCCGGGAACATAGTGGAACGTGCCCCGATCCTGCGGGCCGACGTGCAGGCCGTAGGCGGCGATTGGGCGTCGGCCAGCGGCATCGAGCACGCCCTCCTCGATCATCAGCTGCGCGCCGCCGGGGCCTTCCTCGCCGGGCTGGAACATAAAGGTGACATCGCCATGCAACTCCTCGCGGTGCTCGCACAGCATGCGCGCCGCCCCAATCAGCCCCGCGGTATGCAGGTCGTGGCCACAGGCGTGCATGTATTCATTGATCGACGCAAAGGGGCTGCCGGTCTGCTCATGCMCCYCCRGGGCGTCCATGYCCGCGCGCAGCAGCACCGAAMCCGGCCGCYCGCCGCGCTYGCCGCCGCGCAGCACCGCCACTACGGAGCTGAGGTCCTGCCCCACATGAATCTCCAGCGGCAGGCCCTCGAGTGCTTCAAGGACCTTTTTCTGGGTGCGCGGCAGGTGCAGCCCGATTTCCGGGTGGCGGTGCAAATCGCGCCGAATGTCCTGCAGGTCCTCCACCATGGATTCGCCCATGTCCTGAAAAATCTCCGTCGCCGGCTGCTTGCCAATGCGCGCCCTTGTCACCGGCAGCGGCGGCAACTCCTGCGCCTGGCGCGGGACGGACTTACGGCCGGGGTGGTTGGGGCGAACAATTTTCGTGGGATCAGTCATGTGGGCTCCTTTACTCGCTGTCGTATTCGACAATACCGCAGGTTATCCATAGGGTGAATGGCGGCGAGGCATCAGGTGTGACGCGTGGGGCGAGTTATCCACAGGCGGGGCGGCGCGGGCTTTCCCGCGGGKGGCCGGKGGRTTAACCTCGCAGGCATGACCCGCTTGCAGGACTACGCCCGCCAATTAACCTCGCCGATGGAGCTTCTCGGCGAGGTCTTCGTCCTTGCCGAGGCGGACCTGCGCCGGACTGGCATTTCCCGGCAGGAATCGCGCGAATTGCTGCTGCTTGCCGATACCTACTTCGGCCCCACCTCCTTCACCCGCCGCCAGCGCACGTGCCGGGCGACGAAGCACTGCTTAACCACGCTCAAGTTGATTGAAAAATACGTCYCCCGCACCAACACGAAGAGGGATGCTTGGGCGCKGCGGGCAGAGTTGTGTGGGACTTSGGGGGACATTGACAAGCKGGCGCSCMCCCGCCTCAAGGAGATGTATCCTCCCCGCCAGCCCCAGCGCGGGGTGCGCATGACCCGGCGAAAGGGCGGGCCCTCCACGCTGTCGATTACCGGCGATTCCGATTTCATCGCCGACCTGCATTCCACCATTGGGGAGGATTCCCCGCTCGAGGCCGTCGATCGCATCTTCTTCCGCGGTGGCGCCACGCGCCCGGTGGCTAGCACCAATATCGTCATCCACCTCGATGAGATGGACAAGATCTTAAGCGGTGGCGGCGAAGAGGTCACGCTGCAGATGACCAATGGCACCGAGATTTCCGGGGCCAAGTTGGTGGAGAAAAAGCTTGCCGAGGTCGGCCTTGTCACCCTCATTCACCCCTTCGAGGGCCCAGTCAACCTCTATAGAACCTCGCGGTTCGCCTCCGAAAAGCAGCGGCTGATGGCCGCCGCTGAAAACCCCTCCTGCCCGTGGACGGAGTGCAATTATCCGGCCGATAAATGCCAAGTCCACCATCTCCAGGCGTGGAAGCACGGCGGCGAGACGAATATGGACAACTTGACCATTTCTTGCCCCTATCACAACGGCGTCAATGACGATGACCCGCACGCCCCACCGGTGCGCGGCCGCCTGCATCGCCATCGCGGCCGCATCGAATGGCTTCCGCCCTGGGCCTCGCCGCCCAGCTAAGTGCCGCCTTTACTTGATTCGATTGAGCCGGGCCCGAGAAGTTCTGCGGTTCCTAAGTAAGTGGCTCCTTTTCCTACCGTTGCTCTTCTCATTGCCGCCGATAGCAACCGCTGGTTTAGCGGTTGCCGGTTTGGCATGCCATAAGCCTTCTACCCTGCGGAGCGTATGCTGTGAGACCCGTGCACCGTGGGAACCGTGTGCCATGAGACCCGTGCGCCGTAAGGCTCGCGCGCCATGGGAACCGTATGCCAAGAGACAGGACGCCCTGGGGTCCGGCCGCCGTAGCATCTTTGTGCCGCCGGTGCGCTGTGGTGTGTCCTCAACGCTGGGTGGTGGCTAAGTCACGGCCTTGGCGCGGTGGTAGATGTTCGCGAGCGACCAGTGGTTAGCTGGGTAGGAGGCTTTATGCTTCGAGGAGGCTGCGGCCGAAATAATCGGATTCATCGGCAATGCCGGGAAGCGCGTAGAAGTAGCCGCCGCCGTAGGGGCGGATATAGTCAGCCAGCGGTTCGCCTTCGAGGCGTTTTTGCACCGTAATGAACTGTCGTTCCAGGTCCTGCTGGAAGGAGATGAAGACCAGCCCCACGTCGAGGGTGCCGTTATCGCGCACGCCGTTGTCGTAATTATAAGCGCGGCGCAACATAAGTTGGTCAGCGGTTTCTGGGGTGCGGGGGTTGGCCAGGCGGATGTGGGCATCGGTGGGAATGACATCGCCGGTGGCGTCGTCGAGGTAATCCGGCTCGGCGTGCTCGTCGCCGCCCGATAACGGGCCGCCCGTTGCGCGGTCGCGGCCGAAGATTTGCTCCTGCTCAGCAATGGAAATGCGATCCCAAAACTCGGTGTACATGGCAATAAGCCGCACCGCCATATAGCTGCCGCCCGTGGCCCAGGCAGGCTCATCCGAACCGGCCCACACGAGCGAATCGTAGTCATCGGGGCCAGGATTGACGATGCCATCCTTAAACCCCAGGTGATTGCGCTGCGTACCCGATGGCCGCGGCGAGTTCATATAACCATTTTGCCGCCAGCGCACCGCCACATCGCCGCGCGTATGTCGCAATATATCGCGCAGGGCGTGGAGAACGGTATCGCGTTCATCGGCGCAAATCTGCAAGGCTAAGTCACCGTGGCACATTTCTTCTTGCAGGGTGTCATCGGCAAACGATTCCATCGCGCTCAAGTGCGCGGGCTTGTGGGCGGCAAGGCTGAAGCGGTCATCGAAAAGCGAATCGCCCACCGCGAGGGTGATGGATAAGTGATCGGCCGGCAGCTCTGGGCCCAACTCGCCCGAATCCATCGCCGGATAGGCAATTCCGTCGGGGGCGAGCGTGCCACCTGCGGTTAAGATGCGCGCCCTTTCACTTAGCGTGCGCAGGAGCTTGTCCAAACGGGCTTTTGTCTTCACCTGCACGTCCAGCGCCACTATTTCCGAGTATTTCTGCGGGGGATTGATGATGCCTTGCTGGTGTTCGCCGTGAAAATCCAGCGCGCCCGGCTGATCCAAGGAGTCGGTGGATTCCAACGGAAGCGAGGGGGACTCAGCTTCTGCTCCCGGGGCTGCGCCGACGGCCGCGGAGGCGGCGAGGCCAGATAAAAAGGAGCGGCGGGRAAAGDTAAAMGGGSACGGCACTAGTTCATCCTCCSGRTAACGGKCATGGKGGSAACCGGGGCGRGCAGCTCATTCGCCTTGGCGACGCCCGCCTGCAAACGCAAGCGGTCCTCCTGCGGCCAGTCCGCAAAAGCGACGCTAGGCGCACCACCGTATTTATCGTCGAATTCCTCAGCAAGAGCGTCCAAGTCCGCGAGCTGGTCGTAGATGGGCTCGGTGTCTAAGCCGCGATCCTCGACCAAAGAGCGCACGGGATCCAACGTCACCCGCGTCGATGTAATAACCCCGCGCAGGGCGGAAGGAAGGGCATGGGCGCCGAAATCGCACTCGCCGCGCAGGTCAAAGCGCTCGAACTCCTCCATCACCTCATGCGCGCGCAGCCCATAATCCGGGGCGGGGATGGCGAAATGGGAGGTATCGAGGGCGTGGGCGGTTTTGTCGGTGGCATCGGCAAGCGCGGTGGCGGGCAGGGTGGCATCGCTGGGCGGGCGGTTGGACCACAGGATGCGCTCGATGTCTTCGTAGCCCTCCAAATCCGGGCCCGGCCACTCCGCGCTGGAATCGTCGAAGGAACGGTAATACTCCAAGTAGTCGAGGTAGGCGGCTCGGGCGGCGGAGCGGGAGGAGGAGGTGGCATCGGCAAGCGCATGCGCACGCTTTTGCAGCTCCGGCACGCGCTTTTTCTGGTTTTCTGCCTGCTTGATGGACACCGCGGCGACCTCGTGATCCGTAATGGGAACCATCTTGGGAGCATCAGCCACGGTAGAGCCCGCCACCGTGAAATCATCCGACTCCACCGCGGAATCGTTGTGAAATACACAGGTCAGGTGGTAGGTTCCATCCTCCAGCTGGGGGTTCCACTCGCGGATGGCGGGGGTACCGATACGCTCGAGGACCTGGTAGGCATTACCCTTGTCATCTGAAACATAGACCGTGAGGGCAAGCCCGGTGGTGTTATTGATCTTCCATTTCGCCTCGCCCTGCACGTCCTCAGGCACCGGGCAGGAATACACATCGCGCACGGCGAGCTCGCGCATGGGTTGCTCGTCGCTGTGCCCGCCGAGCCTCGCCTGGGCAGCCGTTTGCGGGATGGAAAGCCCAACGGCGAGCGCGAATGCAATGGCGAAACGGGAAATCTTCATAACTTAGAACGGCAGGTTCTTCAAATCTAGGCCGGGGTGACCGCTCATGAACCAGCCGATGATGCCGGCGGCGATGCCCAGTGCGGCGAGGATGCCGATGATGCCTGCCTTGGAGGACCCGGAAGCGGCGTGGTTGGTGTCCGGCTGCTGGGCCTTATCCAGCGTGGTCACGGCGGGAAMGCCCYGCTCGGKGRCCTTGGTGTCATTCATGCCATCGACAACCGGCTTCAGATTGGTGCCAGCGCGTGAGGTGTCATCCACGCGCTCTACGGAGTCATAATCTTCTGCGACAGTGCCATCGGTTTCATTGAGGAAGAGCTTCGGAGCCTTATCTGCAGCCGCAAAGTCGAACATGCCGGTGAGCGCACCTGCGCGGTCATCGAAGGAATCGCCGCCCAAGCGGCCGAGGCCCCAGTTGTCCTGGATGAACTGGGTTACCGAGGTCTGCTCGGTATAGGTGGAATCGATGTGGTTGGTCTTGGCGTAGGGGGATACAACCAGCAGCGGCTGGCGGGTGCCGGGTCCGCACTGGCCGTTCTTATCGCCCTTGATGCCTACCTTTGCGGCAGCGGCGGKGCAGATTTYCTTWTCCTGGKGCGGGKCGGCGGRGCCATTGAGGRTTTYCGGSGCCTTGTGGTCGTACCAGCCATCGGAATCGTCGTAAGCGATGACGACGGCGGKGGAATCCCACTCCGGGGAGTTTTGCAGCTCGTTGATGTAGTGGGTGATAAACGCCTGCTCATCCAGTGGGTTGGAGTAGCCGGCGTGGCCATCCTGGTAGTTGGCGGCCTTGAGGAAGGACACGGAGGGCAGGTTGCCCTGCTCGATGGCGGTATCGAAGTCCGCGAGGTCGTACTGGTGGTTTGCCTGGTCGGTCTTGCCAATCATGTCATCGCTGGACGGGGCCAGGTGGTGCGGGTTGGCGGTAGAGGCGTAGTACTGGAACGGCTCGTGGTGCGGGTTGTAATCCGTCTGGTTCTGACCGGTCAGCGTGGTGTGCGAAGAACCGCAGCGGGCGCGAGAGTCCTTCGTCGCCTCATCGGTGGGGCGGAATCCGCCTTGGAACCAGCCCCAGGTGACGTCCTTATCGTTGAGCTGGTCACCGATGTTCTTGGAGTGCATCGCGGTGACCTGGTTGGTACCGGCGGAGGACTTATTGGAGCAGTCATCGAAAAGCGGGTCCGGGTCGCCCACCACGGTGGCAGTGCTGCCGTCCTCGGATACGCCGGCCAGGGCGTGGTTCTTGCCATCTTCGATTTTCTGCTGGTCACCCGTGGCTGGGTCGTGCATGGTGGCATCCGCGACGGTGCCGGAAATCAGGTTCAGCGCTCCCGGGGTGGAGGGGCCGAAGATGGTGGAAAAGCTGTTGTCATTCAGCGCGAAGTTCTGCGCGTAGTTCCACATGCCGGTCACGGTATTGCCGTCGTAGTATCCCATGGTCATGCCGGGGGTGGCGTACGAGCCTTCGCCATACTTATCGATGTCCGTGGACACCGTCTCCGGGAACTTGTCCATCTTGCCGCCGTTGTAGGCTTCCTGCTCATCGGCGTAATGGTGGTTCTGGTCCGTGGTCACGGCGTGTTCGGGAGCGATGCGGAAGGGCTTGATGGAGTTGGGGTTCTTCTCCCCCAGCAGGTCAGTATTTTCGAGGTTTTCTGCCCGAGGGGTGTCGTCCTTGGCGGTGAATTTGGGGGCGGGCTTCTCGCTGCCCTGGAGTTTCTCGTCGTCGTTATTTGCGGCGTGGGGGTAGGTGCCGAAGTAGTGGTCGAAGGAAATGTTTTCGGAGTAAATGACCACGACGTGATCGATGGGGGTCTTGGTTTCGGCCTGTGCGATACCGGGGGCCAAGAAAGTTGTGGCAGCGGCTGCGGCGCACACTGCCACAGCGCGAGAGCGAAGCTTCATCTTATTTTCCGCCTTAAGTTAAACGAGTGAAACAAAGAGGGAGAAAGTGGCTGTGGCTCGCCGAAGAGTCATCGGTCGCTTTCGAATCGAAATTAAACGCCGCGAAACCATAAACCGCAAACACTCAAAATGGGCATTCCCAGTCTCAGGAATGCCCTATAGGTGCAGCTCAGCCTCGCTTTTAGGCGGCGGCCACCGCGGAGATTGTTAACTGAAAGTTAAGGTACTATTACGCTGCGCTTTCCAGTGCCTAGTCGTCCCCGTCGGTCGACAGTGCCGCCACAAAGGCCTCCTGCGGCACCGACACGGAGCCCAAGGTCTTCATGCGCTTTTTACCCGCCTTCTGCTTTTCCAGCAGCTTGCGCTTACGCGAAATATCGCCGCCGTAGCACTTGGCCAGCACGTCCTTGCGCATGGCGCGGATGTTTTCGCGGGCGATGACCTTGGTGCCAATAGCCGCCTGGACGGGGACCTCGAATTGCTGGCGCGGGATGAGCTCTTTGAGCTTCTTGGTCATCTTATTGCCGTACCACTGGGCGGAATCGCGGTGGATGATGGCGGAGAAGGCATCCACCGGGTCGCCGTTGAGGAGGATATCCACCTTAACGAGGTCCGATTGCTGCTCACCGGCCTCCTCATAGTTGAGCGAGGCGTAGCCCTTGGTGCGGGATTTCAACATGTCGAAGAAATCAAAGATGATTTCGCCCAAGGGCATGGTGTAGCGCAGCTCCACGCGGTCTTCGGACAGGTAATCCATCCCGCCCATCTGGCCACGCTTGGATTGGCATAGCTCCATCGTCGGGCCGACGAACTGCTCGGGCACGATGACGGTCATGGAAACAATGGGCTCGTAGACCTCATTGAGCTTGCCTTCCGGCCAATCTGAAGGGTTGTGAACCCAGCTTTCCTCGCCGTCTTCTGCCACCACGCGGTAGGTCACGGACGGGGCGGTAGAAATCAGGTCGAGTCCGAACTCGCGCTCCAGGCGGTCGCGGGTGATTTCCATGTGCAGCAGGCCCAAGAAACCGCAGCGGAAGCCAAAGCCTAGGGCGACGGAGGTCTCGGGTTCGAATGTCAAGGAGGCATCGTTAAGCTGCAGCTTTTCCAGCGCATCGCGCAGGTCGGGGAAATCGGCCTGGGAGATGGGGAAAAGCCCGGAATAGACCATCGGGTCAGGGTCCTTGTAGCCCTTCAGCGGGGTCTCGGCGCCGCCGTGGGACCAGGTAACGGTATCGCCCACCTTGGTCTCGCGCACGTCCTTCACGCCGGTAATCAGGTAGCCCACCTCGCCAGGGCCCAATCCCTCACACTTTTGCATCGTGGGCGAGACGATGCCGATTTCCAGCAGCTCGTGGTTGGCGTTGGTGGACATCATCGTCACCTTCTGGCGCGGGGTGAGCTTGCCGTCCACCATGCGGATATAGGTCACCACGCCGCGGTAGGTGTCATAGACGGAGTCAAAAATCATCGCGCGCGCGGGGGCATCGGGAGTGTGCTCCGAGGAGGGCGGCGGCACCAACTCGCAGACCTTATCGAGCAGCTCGACCACGCCCTCGCCGGTCTTGCCCGATACCTTCAGCACTTCCTCGGGCTCGCAGCCGATGATATTGGCGATTTCCAGCGCGTACTTTTCCGGATCCGCCGCAGGCAGGTCGATCTTATTGAGCACTGGGATGATTTCCAGGTCATTTTCCATCGCCAGGTACAGGTTGGCGAGGGTTTGGGCTTCGATGCCCTGGGCGGCATCGACAAGCAGAATGGCGCCTTCACACGCCTCGAGCGCACGGGAGACTTCGTACGTAAAGTCCACGTGGCCGGGCGTGTCGATCATCTGCATGACGATCTGCTCGCCTGCCGATGCCCCAGATTGCGGCACCCACGGCAGGCGCACGTTCTGCGCCTTAATAGTAATGCCGCGTTCGCGCTCGATATCCATGTTATCGAGGAACTGGTCACGCATATCGCGCTCCGCAACCACCTTAGATAGCTGCAGGATGCGGTCTGCCAGCGTCGACTTTCCGTGGTCGATGTGAGCAATAATGCAGAAATTACGGATCCGGGAGGGATCCGTAAACGTCGTGGCCGCAAAGTTTTCAGACATACGTCTACAATAGTCGACATGAATTCCGGCATGCTCACCCGTCTGCGCGAGGCGCTCGGAATCAGCGAGCGCGAGCCCGTGGACTCCGGCCTCAACCGCATCAACTCCCAGTTAGGGCTGGATAGGTCCACCCACAACCACGAGCCGCGCAAGGCCGCCTCCATCCAGGTCGAGGCCACCGCGGCGCACCCCCGCTCCATCTTCTTCTCCCCCGATATGGATGGCCAGGCCGATTCCGGCGAGGTGGTATGGGTGTGGACGCCATCGGAAGGCAAGCAGTCGCCTCCCCGCGAGCGCGCCATCTTGGTGATCGGGCGCACCCGCACCACCGTGACGGGCCTGCTCATTTCCGCCAACCCGGAGCATGCGCTTGACGATGCCTGGCTCGAAATCGGCAGCGGCGAATGGGACGCCTCCGGGCGCAATTGTTGGGTGCGCTTGGACCGTTTATTGGAGGTTTCCGAGGAGCAGGTGCGCCGCCAGGGCATCCTTTTTCCAGAACGCAGGTTCGAACGGATTGCGAACCGCTTGCGCTCGCGCTATCACTGGGCGTAGCTCAGCGGCGTGGCGGCGGCAGACTTGGCTGATGCGCGGTTGCGCTGCTACTATGTGCAAGTTACTTACTTTCCGGGCGCGTTGGTCGGGGCGGGCAGGACCTTGGGTTCGCTCTTCGAATACCAACGCCGAGCGCTTCTCCACGCTTAGTGGGGATCACGGGACACGTCCGGCGGGTTTGTTTCTGAATCAATCATCTTCGATTATCAAGAGGTATTTTCATGGCTAATATCAAGTCCAAGCAGAAGCGCGTTCTGACCAACGAGAAGTCTCGTCAGCGCAACAAGAGCGTACGTTCCGCGGTTCGCACCGAGATCCGCAAGTTCCACGCAGCCGTAGAGACTGGTGACAAGGCTGCAGCTGAAAAGCAGCTGCGCGTCGCTTCCCGTGCGCTGGATAAGTCCGTTTCCAAGGGCGTCTTCCACCGCAACGCTGCTGCCAACAAGAAGTCCGGTTTGGCCACCGCCTTCAACAAGATGGACTAGTAACTAGCCTTCTTGTCTCCCCCGAGCAAAGCGCTGCCTGTGTGCAGCGGCTTGTTCGGGGGATTTTTATTGCGCCGAGGTGGACCTAGGCTAGGTCATCATCGAAGTAGGCCTCGAAGATCTTGCCTGCATCCGCATAGGCCACCGACAAAGATGTACGGCCATGGGTTTCGACGAAAGTCTGGATGGCGGTTTGAAACTGCGTGTGGATGATATTGACCGTCGGAATGAGCCTCAGATCCGAGGCCTTCCACCCTTCGCGCGCTTGCAATGCCCGGCGGATGTGCATCATGACGCGTTCGTTTCGGCGCCAATACATGGACAATAACTTCCCGTCTTGGGAAAGCGCCTGGGCGGTTAATTGGGAAATCTCCGGGAAATGATCGTTACCCACGGCGTGATCAAATTCCGCATTCGCCATGATGGCAGAAYCCYCCCGCAGGCTMCCCGKGGGCRGGCCKGCGGCGAAKTTCTGCAWTTGCTGGTCGAAYTTTTCCRAAMCCTCKGGGCCCAGAACCGCCGATTCCTTATCCTTGACGTAGTTAAAAAGGGTGCGCCGCGATATCCCTACGTCTTGTGCAAGCTCTTCCATGGTGAACCCGTCATATCCGTGGTCAATGACGAGCCGCAGTGCTGCGACGCGGATTTCTGAAATGCGCGGCATACTCTCTCCCCTCTTCCTCACGATATTTAACCCGTGGAAACCCAACTATTCAACCCCATAAATATGGTATTTTTCTTCACCTTATAGTCTTTCTGCCCACCACGAAAAACCGACCCTTGGTAGGCTTGCCTAACCGTCTTAAATCACCGAAGTTACAGCATGTCAATACGACGTTCCCAGCCCACGACGGCAAAGCAGGCGCCTACTCAAACGCTAAGACAGCTACTGAAGCAGGCGCTTGATCGCCGGGACATTTTACGCTGTAGCAACCAGTTTATGGGCTTATACGTTCGAAAGGGTGATGGTGTTCGTGTCTGCGGGGGCGGCTAAGATAAGTCACCAATGAACAACGTCAAGCCTCTGGTGAAATGGGCCGGCGGAAAACGCCAGCTCTTGCCGCATATTCACGCCGCCCTGCCCGCTGGGACGCCGCGGCGTTATTATGAACCCTTCATCGGCGGCGGAGCGGTTTTATTTTCGCTCACCCCGGCCTCAGCGCGGGTCAATGACCTCAACTCGGAGCTGATTAATTTATATGAGGTAGTGCGCGAAGGTGTCGACGAGCTCATCGGCTTGGTATCGACGTATCCGAACGACGCGGACTTTTTCTACCAGCTGCGCGCGGTGGACCGGGATGCGGAACGATTCGCGGCGCTTTCTGCCACCGAGCGCGCCGCGCGGACGCTGTATCTGAATAAGACCTGCTATAACGGCCTGTACCGGGTAAATTCCGCGGGGCAATTCAATGCGCCTTTTGGACGCTATAAAAACCCCACTATCTGTGATGCGGATACGCTGCGCGGGGTCCACCGGTATTTTCGGGACAATGACGTTACCTTCACGCAGGGCGATTTCGCTGCGGCGGTGGCAGGTGCTGGTGAGGGAGACTTTGTCTATTTCGATCCGCCCTATGACCCGGTCAACGTCACCAGTTCCTTTACCGGTTATCAAAAGGGCGGTTTTGACCGCGCGGAACAAGAGCGATTGAAGGCGGTGTGCGATGACCTCGATGCCCGCGGGGTGAAGTTCCTCCTCTCTAATTCCGCCACGGAGTTCATCCGCGACCTCTACGCGGATTTTTCCATCGACACCGTTGCGGCCACCCGCGCCATCAACTCCGTGGGATCGCGCCGCGGCAAGGTAGATGAAGTGCTCGTGCGTAACTACGAGGTGGGCCATGAGTAAAGTACCGAGCGCCCAAGAACAGCGGGAGCTTCGCACGCTGTTCGGTGTCCCAGAGGGCGAAAAGCTTGGCCTCGATGATTGGGGCTGGCTGCGCATCGTGGCCTCGGGGTGTGGCGAGCAGCTAGAAGAAAAAGGATACTTCTACCTCACGGCCAAAGAGCTAAAGGAGCTCTCCGGCCGGGAGCCGCGGCTGATGGCCAAACACGACTTTTCCACCTCTCGGCCGTGGATTTTCAAGGAATTGGGGCTTGGGATTCTCCCGGTTAGCCGCAGCGAATACTTTGTCGGGCCATTGGACCTGTATGAACAGTTCCCGGAGCCCACCCACGCCGGGGCGGGTTCCGTGCGCACGCTGGACATGCCCGCGGGCCTTGACACCCTCGATATCGAAAGCGTGAACTCGGAATCGATGGCGTTGAATGTGGCATCGGCAAGCGGCATGCTTGAGCACTTCTTGGGATGCGAACCATTGCAGGCCACCGTCGCTGGGCGCATGTCGTCGCTGGAGATGACCATTCCGGTGCCGGATCTTGGGCTGAAAGTCAAGGTCGACCGCGCGCAGATGGAAATCGACGGCGGCTTCGAATCCCTCGAGCATTTGGTGCTGGTGGAGGCGAAAAATCACATCTCCGAAGACTTCAATATCCGGCAATTGTATTTTCCGTACCGGCGTTTCCAGCAATGGCTATCCAAGGCCGTGGTGCCGGTCTTTTTGGTCTACTCGAATGGGATTTTCCACCTGTATCGGTACGACTTCAGCGATCCCGCGGATTTTCGCAGCATCGCGCTGGTAGACCACGCTCGCTACGCCCTGAGCGCTTCGCACCTCAACGTGGAGGATGCGCTGGGCATCATTGGCTCCGTCGAGGCCGAGCCGGAGCCGGCGGGGATTCCCTTCCCACAGGCCAATAGCTTCGAGCGCGTGGTCAACCTGGTGGAGCTCATCGCGCAGCAGCCGATGAGCAAGGAGGACATCGCCGAGCAGTACGATTTCCATCTGCGCCAGGCGGACTATTACGCCAATGCGGCCTGCTACCTCGGGCTGCTGGCGCTTGCCGATGGTCACTATCAGCTCACCCCTCGCGGCGAAAAGGCCATCGCACAGCCGCGGCGCGATGGGCGCAACGCTGCCCTGCTGCGCGCGTTGGCGGCGCGGCAGGTATTCCGGCAGGCGCTAGAGGTGAGCCTGCGGCGTGGGAAGGTGGCCGAGGCGCACGAGATAGCGGCGGCGATAGAAGGACTCGGCTTGGGCGCTGGCACGGCGAGGCGGCGGGCCTCGACGGTGGCGCGGTGGATCCAGTGGGCGCTGGATGTGGTGGCAGAGGGCGAACCTGAAACCCTGCCCGGGCTTTAAGCCACGAGCTGCTGTACACCAGCGACCACGAGCGCGAGGCCGGCGATGATGAAGAACAGGCCCGATCCGATATCGATCCACGGGCCCGCGGCGATGAGCTTGCGGCGCACCGCATTCGTGGAAATCACCGTGGCCACCACGAGGAAGAAGGCGAAGGCCGATAGCGCCAGCGCSRGGGTTAAGGCGATGGCCAGCCACAACGGCGGGGATGCCGGCAGCTGCGGGGCGATCATGGCGGCGAGGAACAAWACGATCTTCGGGKTGGRCAGGTTCGTTGCCAGCCCCATCTTGAAGGAATGGCGCAGCCGGCCCAGCTTGGCCTCGGCGTCCTCCAGATCAACGGGCGGGTTGGTGCGCTGTTCGAGGCCGCTGCGCAGCGCCCGCCATCCCATGAAAACGAGGAAACTGCCGCCGATTGCCTGGACCGCGCCTAAGATTCCGGGGAAAGCGGTCAGGAGGGCGGCCGCACCAAAGACCGTGGCGCCGCACCAGAACAACACGCCGATTTGAATGCCCGCGGCCGCGGCGATGGCATGGCGGCGCGACTTGGTGGCGTAGCGGGTGACCAGGATGATATCCGGGCCTGGCGAGGCCACACCCACCAGGTTCATCAGGAGGATGGTGAAAAATGAAGTCCAGCTCACTGCGCGGACTCGCCTTCCAGGCGGCCGAGCAGATCCTCGCGGCCAAACATGCGGGCCGAATCGATGGCGGTTGGTTGGCCGGCGGTAGCGGAGGCGCCGGCGTTTAGGAGGGCATCGACAACCGCGTCTTCTTTTTTGAAGATCGCACCTGCCAGGGGTGACTGGCCGCGATCATTGAGCAAGTTCACGTCGGCGCCGGCCTTCGCTAGCGCGGTGACGAGTTCCGCGTGGCCGTGGTAGGCGGCAAGCATGAGAAAAGACTGGCCTTCTTGGTTGACCAGATTGATATTGACGCCCTGGTCAATATAGTTCAGGAGATCCGGGTTTCCTTCCCGCGCCATGTCAAAGAGCCGGCCGGCGAATTCTTGCACTTGTTCCTCAGACATGGACTCTAGCTTAACGTGCCAATTCCGCGATTCGTTTTACGGCCGCCTCAACGGCGAATTCGGGCTCGCCACCTTGGCCTTTAACGGCGGCATCCAGTTCAGAGACGAGGATGACGGCGGCGGTGATGTCATCGGCAGTCCAGCGCCTGGCTACCGGTTGGGTCATTTTTACAACGTACGGGGCAAGCCCGGTTTGGCTGGCAAGTGTGTACTGGTCCCCGCGGGCGGAATACAGGCGCGCGATGGCACCCACCTTATTGGCCAAGGCCGCGGCGATGGCCACGGGGCTGGCGCCGAGTTGGAGGGCGCGCCGGCAGGTAGAGACGGCGGCCTCAACGCGGCCGGCGACAGCGGCATCGGCAATGTCCCAATTGGCTACCTCGGCCACGCCGACGTAATAATTACGCACCGCTTCCTGCGTCACGTTTCCACCAGTATCGGCCACGAGCTGGGAGATGGCGGAGGCAAGCTCGCGGAGGTCGGAGCCGACGCCGTCGAGTACCGCGTGCACGACATCCGGGGTGGGGCGAACGCCGTGGGAGGCGAACTCGCGGGTGGCCCACTGGCCCAGCTCATTGGGGTAGAGCGAAAAGACTTCGTGCACCTCCGCAATCTTGCGCAGCTTCGCCACCAGCTCGGGCGCCTTCTTCTTTTTCTTCAGTGTCTTCGCGGCCACGGAATAAACCACCACCATGGTCATGCCCGGCGCGGGATTAACGCAGGCGCGCAGGATGATATCGACTACCTCTTTCCCGGCGCGTTCGCAGTCCGTGATGACGATGACGCGGTTATCGCCAAACAGCGACGGGCTGGTGGCCTCCAGGATTTCGCCCTCGGAAACCTCGGAGGCCTTGAGCGTCATCAATTCGGGGCGAGTGGCCTCGCCTTCGGCCGCTGCCTTGTGGATGGTGTGGCGGGCGCGTTCGGKGRGGRATTCATCGTCGCCGAGAATGAGGKGTACGGGRGGCATGCCCATCATTTTAGCGCTAGGCGGCAAACGCACCCAGACAAACGATGCCCGCGATAACCCCTGCCAAGGTCAGCCATGGCCGGTGATACAGCAGCCCGGCGATGACCCATCCGTACGCAAGGAGCGTAAACAGCGGGTGGGCGGTGATGGTGACCACGGGCAGGCTAGCCACGCCGTGGGCGATGGTATTGATCCACCACGCTGCGGGTTCGATGAGTTTCAATAATCCCGCGGCGACGATGCTTAAGGGGCCTAGCTGCGCGGCGATGGCCGCGAGCAACCCCACCACAGTAATGGGGGCGGTGGCGGGTGCTACCAAGACATTGGCGAGGACCGAGACGACGGATACCTCGCCGGACATGAGGGCGATAAGCGGCAGGGTGAGGATATCGGCGGCAATCGCCACGGCGACAGCGCGCAGGAAGATGGCGGGCCAGCCGGTGACCGCGAGCTGCGAATAGATAAGCGGGCTCAGCATGACGATGCCGAAGGTCGCCGCACACGATAATGCAAAACCAAAGTGCACCGCGAGGTCCGAATCCACGAAAAGCAGGGTGAGGATGCCGAGGCTGAGCGCGTGGATGGGTTCCATAGTGGACGAGTGCAGCACCGCGAGCAGGCCTACTMCCCCGGCGACGGCCGCGCGCTGCACCGACGGTTCAAGGCCCACCAAGACGACATAGAKGGCTAGCGCGGCCAAGGACACCGCCACTCTGGTGCGTGGACCGGCGGCGCACGCGGCGCAGACGATGGCGGCAAAGGAACAGACGATGGCCACATTGGCACCGGATACAGCGCTGAGGTGCGATAGCCCGGTATCGATGTAGAGTTCGCGGTCCGCGGGGCTTTGCAGGGAGGTATCGCCAAGCACCATGCCTGGGATAAGCCCCTGGCTGCTCGGGCCTACTGTCTCTAGTACGACCGCGCGGAAGTTATCGGCCACCCGTGCGGCCCAGCCGGCCAGGCCCGAAGGTGGCGCAGAGATGCTCAGGTGGGAGGCGTTTGCTATCACGGTCCCGACTCCGGGTTGGTCGGACTCGGAAAGCTGTACCGCTACCGTGACCTGCGTTCCGGCGGGTGCGCTCAGTGGTTCGGGGCTAAAGACCGGAAGCTGCGCGGGATAGCCCGGGACATCGAGCCGGATGAGCCAGCCGCCGGTGCTCGTTTGGGTCGGCGCGGTGACCACCCGGCCGGTGATCTCGCGGCCGAACTCGAAGGCGGCCGCTCGCGCCTGCCGCACGGCGGCTACGAAGGCGGCGGCGCTGGCGAGTACGCCGCAAAAAATGGCTTGGCCCCAGTGCCGGGCGAGCAGGCATATCCCTACGACACTGCCGATGCACGCCACGGCCCACCCCTGCCCGAAAACCAGCACCGCGATGACCGCCACCCACGCGGTCAGGGCGCCGGGAAGCAGACGGAGTTCTTTCATCTCGGCGTGGCCTCTTACGTCTACAGCTGCACGTTATCTTTGAGCTTGGCAAACTTGGCAGGGCCAATCCCACTGACCTCGAGGAGTTCCTCGACGTCCTTAAAACCCCCGCGCTCTTCGCGGAAGGAGACGATGGCTTCCGCGGTGACCTCCCCTACCCCGTTGAGATCCATGAGTTCGGCGGCGGTCGCGGAATTGAGGCTGACTTTATCGCCGCCGGCGGGKGCGGCGGKGGGGGSRTCGGCAAGCGCGGGGKSGGGSGGRGCACCTTGGGGCAGGATGCGGRGCTGCTGGCCATCGGCAAGCCGCTGCGCTTGGTTGAGCGTCATGGTCTCCGCCTCCGGCAAGGGCGTGGCGGCCGCGAGGGCATCGGCGACGCGGGCACCAGGCTCGAGGGTCTTCAGGCCGGGCGCTGCAACTTCGCCGACGACGGATACGACGATTTCGCTCGCCTCCGCGCTAGGCTCGGCGGTGGTACTGCCCATCGCCGCGGGTTCGGGCATGCCGGACTCATCCGAATTGCGGGTACTAAGGCCCAGCCAGATAATGACGCCCACCACCACAATGATGGCTACCGCGCAGGCCTGCCAGCGGCTGATGCGCACGCGCGGGCGCGGGTAATCGACGTGGAGGAGTTCTTCCTCGCCGGTGGGTTGGGTAAATTCGCGGAGTCGTTCGCTGATTTTGGGTGCCGCCATAGCCCACAGGCTAGGAAGCCGCCGCGTGCGGTGCGAGAACGTGGGCGGAGGCGCTGTGGATAAGTCGTTGTAGGAAGCAACCAAACGGGTCCTGGCGGGGTGGTTATCCACAATAGGGGGCGCACAGGCCGTCGGGCTTCGCCCGTGCGTGCGAGGGCCTAGGAGCTAAATACCGCAGATACCCCAATGGCGGAGGGTCCAGCGTGCACGGCGAGCACCTCGGTTAGGGGCGTGGTGATAAAGGACGTGCCTTCTGGTAGGGCATCGCGCAAGAGGCCCTGCAGCTTGTCCGCCGCTTCGCCGGCCTGGTTATGCTGAATGGCGATGAAGGCGGGCTCCCCGGCGGCGCGGGCGGCGATGATCTCTACCACCTTGGTAAAGGCCTTGGTCTGCGTGCGGGTTTTTCCCACCAACTCCAGCTTGCCATCTACGATGGACATAATCGGCTTGGTGGCTAAAAGCGCGGTGGACAACATGACGGTGGCCGCGGACATGCGGCCCGAGCGGCGCATATCCTCCGTGGAATGCAGGTACACCCAGGTAGCCGCGCGTTCGATGCTGTCTAGCGCCGCCGCGTGGCATTCTTCCAGCGCCGCGCCCTGTGCCGCCTTGGTAGCAGCCGCCATCGCCGCCGCGCCCATGACCATGCCGGCCGAGCCGGAATCGATAACGCGCACCGTATCGGGAAAAACCCCAGCTGCGGCCACCGCCGCCGACCACGTGGACGAAAGCTCCTTGGACAGGTGGATGGCGATCACGCCATCATCCTGCGCCTTTTCCATTTCCCGGCCGTAGGCGGCGGCCAATTCGAGGGAAGACAGGCCCGAGGTGGTGCGCAGCTTTCCGCCCTTATCCTCGCTATCCATCACGTGTAGGTCAATGACGGTGATATCGAGTTCTTCAGCGATCTCTGGGGGCAGGCTGGCCGCGGAGTCAGTAATGACGCGAACGGTCACTAGGTATCTGCCCCTCCATCACCGGTGACCTCGCCACCCATATTCCAGCCGTCGAAGTACCATTGTGCGCTCGCCACCGTCTCCGGCGTAAATTCCAGGGAGGTCACGGGGGTTTCTGGATTGAAATCCGGGCGGGCGGTCAGCTGCGACCAGTGGGTATTTTTCAGACCGGATAAAATTCCGTACTGGCCGTGATCCAAGCCCAACAGGTGGCACGTGAGCGCGGAGATTGCGCCACCGTGGGCGACGATGAGTACGGCGCCGTCATCCCAACCGGAAAATTCCTGCATGAGCTCGTCAATGACCGGGCGGGCGCGCCGTGCCACGTCCACGCGGGACTCGCCCTCTGGCGGGGCCCAGGTGGGATCGTGGCGCCAGATGGCGCGGGCGCCGGGGAATTCCGCATCCACTTCGGCAGAGCTCTTTCCCTGCCACTGCCCTAGATTGGTCTCGCGCAGGCGAGGGTCCGTAGAAAAGTCCAAGCCGAGTGATTCTGCCACTACCCGCGCGGTTTCCCGAGCGCGCTGCAAATCGGAGGCGACGATTTTTACCACGCCCTGATCCCGGAGCAGGCGCGCAGCGGCGCGGGCCTGTTCGTAGCCGACATCGGAAAGCTCAGTATCCAAGTGGCCCTGCATGCGGCCGGAGGCATTGTAGGTGGTTTGTCCGTGGCGGATCAGAATCAGGCGGCGGCTCATGGTGGGGTTAAAGCTCCTCGTCCTCGCCAGGGGCCTTTTGCGCCAATGGCAGCTCATCAATGGAATCCACGGTGCGCGGATTGATGCCGTTGGTCCAATCGCCGGGGCGCTCGGGTGGCTCAATGCCCTCAATGTCCACCAAAGGGCAATCGTGGTAGAGGCGGTCGAGCCCATAGTGCTCCCGCTGGTCCGTGCGCTGCACGTGGATGACGATATTGCCATAATCCAACAGCACCCAGCGGTTTTCGCGGTTGCCCTCGCGGCGCTGCGGCTCGAAGCCCTGAGCCGTCATCTGGTCCTCCACCTCATCCACGATGGAGCCGACCTGGCGCTCATTATCGGCAGAAGCCAGCACAAAAACCTCGGTGATGGCGAGGACATCGGAGACATCGATTGCAGCGATATTGCTTGCCAGCTTGTCCTGTGCGGCATGCGCCGCGGTTGCCGCCATGCGGCGGGCGAGATCAGAAATAGACAATGTATAAAAATTCCCTTTTCGCGTCTGGTGAGGAAGTGTCTTTTAGCTGTCTATTCTTGCACGTTCGGCGCGATTGTGCCCAAACTTGAACTATAAAGGTTTATCCGGCTGCGCCGAGTAGAGGTTATTTTTGGTGATGTATTGCACCACCCCATCCGGAACCAGGTACCACACCGGGCGGTTTTGGGCGGCCCGCTCGCGGCAATCCGTGGAAGAAATGGCCATGGCCGGGATATCGATAAGGTTGATATCCTCCCGCGAACCGGCGGGCAGCATGTCCGTACTCAGCTCGTAGCCCGGGCGCGTGACGCCCACGAAGTGCGCCATTTCCAGCATCTCTTCCCAGTTATGCCAGCTCATAATGGATTGCAGGGAATCCGCACCGGTGATGAAGTAAAACTCGGCGTCCGGAAAAAGCTCGCGCAGATCCCGCAGGGTATCGATGGTATAGGTAGGGCCCTTGCGGTCGATGTCCACGCGGGAGACGGTAAAGCGCGGGTTGGAGGCAGTTGCCACCATCGTCATCAAATACCGGTGCTCCGCGGCGGTGACCTCGCGGGAGGCCTTCTGCCACGGTTTGCCGGTGGGCACAAAGACTACGGTATCGAGGGCAAAGCGGTGCGCCGCCTCGCTGGCGGCGACCAAGTGGCCATTGTGGATTGGATCAAAGGTGCCGCCCATGATCCCAATGCGCTGGGAATTAGTCATGGCTGGAGAGTATAGCCGCTACCCTGCTGGGGAGTTAAGCCAGCCAGCCACGGTATCGGCCACGCGGGCATTGTCCTGTTCCACTGCCGCATCGCCTTCGCTATCGCGGAAATATGAGGCGTGGTGGGCGGCCTTGGTGGCCAGGGTGTCTTTGGCATTGCGCAGGTTGAGGTCGCAGACGAAGTCGCCGGCAAGGCAGTAATCGATCCGGCGATCGGCCTGCAGTGCGGCGCTGTGAGGAATGAGATATCGCGGAATCGGCCCGGCCATGCCGCCGGGACGCCGCAAGGGATTGCCCAGGTAGATCGCCCCGGCGAGCTTGTCCTGGGACGCGAGGTAGCGCTCCGCGCTGGTGGCGATAATGGCTCCTTGCGAATACCCAGCGGTGATATAGCGCGGGCTGCAGCCGGTTTCCTCTTCGTACTTCTCCACCACGCGCGGCGCGTTGTTCATACCGCTGCGCAGGCTCTGCACAAAGCCAACGGTGACCTGATAGACCAGCTCATGCAAGGGATGTTCCAGCAGCACCCCGCCCAAGCGGCGCATCAGCTGCAGCGGGCCCAGGTTTTCGCCCTCTTGGGCCAACGGTGGAAGGTTCATAGAGGCCGGATATGCATCCGCATCCAACGCCAGCACGTAGGCATTATCCATGGTTCCGGGGTGGCGTTGTTCTACCAGGTGGAAGAGCGCTGCGAGGTTGGGACCTTCATAGCCATTGGATTCCGCGCCCTGGTCCGAATAGCGCTGCGGGCCGAAGTACTCCCCGTGTTCCTCATTTTGGTCCGAGCCGCGCGCGGCAAGGAATACATAGTCGGGGCAGGTCTCGGCCGGCGGATGAGTCTCCCCCGCTGCCGCGACAGGTGTGAGCACAGACATGCCAAGCGCCGCCGTGGCGGAGATAGCTACAAAGCCAGCGGCGGCGCGAGAGAGAGGAAAAAGGCGCACGTTCTTATGGGCGTACGTGACCGGTGCCTTGGAGGACCCACTTGGAGGAGGTCAGCTCCGGCAGGGCCATTGGGCCACGAGCGTGCAGCTTCTGGGTGGAAATACCGATTTCTGCACCCATGCCGTAGACCTCGCCATCGGTGAAGGCAGTGGAGGCATTCAGCATGACGGCTGCGGCATCAACCTCGTTGCCGAACTTGACCAAGACGTCCGCATCCTGGGCGGCGATGCCCTCGGTATGGCCGGTGGTAAATTCCGCGATGTGGGCGATGGCAGCGTCAACGCCGTCGACCACCTTCGCACAGATATCCATGGACAGCGACTCTTCGCGCCAGTCCTCCTCGGTAGCCTGAACAACGTCCGTGGCGCCGAAGCCCTCGAGCTCGTCTACATCACCGTGGACGGTGACGTCTGCGTCCTGGAGGGCGCGGACGATACGCAGCTTGGTGGCATCATCAAGCGCGGCATCAATAAGCACGCACTCGGTGGAGTTGCAGACAGAGGTGCGGCGGGTCTTGCCGTTGATGACCATGTCGATGGCCTTGTCCATATCGGCCGAAGCATCGATGTAGAAGTGGCAGTTGCCGGTACCGGTCTCGATGGCCGGRACGGKAGCGCCGGTAACTACAGCCTCGATGAGCTTGGCACCGCCACGGGGAATGACTAGGTCCACCAAGCCGCGGGCGGTAATCAAGTCCTGGACGGAATCGTGGGTCTCACAGGGCAGGAGCTGGACTACCTCGCGCGGCAGATCAAACTCTGCAAGGGTGTCCTGCAGGAGCTCCACCAGCTTGGTATTGGAGTTGCGCGCGGACTTGGAACCGCGCAGCAGCGGCACGTTGCCGGATTTCAAAGCGAGGCCGAAGGCATCCACGGTGACATTCGGGCGGGCCTCGTAGACCATGCCCATCACACCGAGCGGGACGCGCACCTGCTTCATCTGGATGCCGTTATCCATGGTGCGGCCCTGCAGGATCTCGCCTACCGGGTCTTGCAGGCCAGCGACTTGGCGCAGGCCATCGGCAATGCCCTCGACGCGGGCAGCGTCCAAGGTCAGGCGGTCAATCAGGGAATCGGACATGCCGCGTTCGCGGCCTGCCTCAATGTCCTGCTGGTTGGCAGCAAGGATGTCATCGGTGTGGGCAATGAGATTTTCGGCTGCGCGCTGCAAGATTTCATTCTTGCGCGGCGTGGACAGCTGCGCCACGACGGGCGCAACGTCCTTTGCAGCACGGGCTTTGGACAGAACTTCTTCGCGTTCAGTGTTGCTCATGTCATACCAGAGTAACGTMCCCGCCCGAGTTTTTCAGCCGCCCGCCGTGAACCTCACGCTTTGCCTGAATTGGACAGGCCACGCAGAGAAAACCACTTCCCTACCCTAGCCCGAAAGTGCAGTGAACCTCACAATACCAAATCTTATTGTTCAATACCTTGAAACTTTTAATTGGGTATGTTTATTCTTTGTTTGATAAGTTTCAGCCTGAAAAAGGAGCACTCATGAAAAAGAACGTGGCCAAGCTGGGCCTGATGTTGACCCTGAGCGGGCTCGCCCTCGCCGCCTGCAGCACGAATGACGGAGGCAACGGTGCCAACGCGGGCTCCGGTTCGGGCGACGATCAGACCATCAAGGCTGTTGCCACCACCACGCAGATCTGCGATTACCTCACCCAGATTGCCCAGGGTGGCATGACGCTCCACAAGGTGGATTCCAGCGGCAAGGAAACCACCGAGGGCGATGGCGATACCACCCTCGATCTCACCTGCCTGTTGGCGCCGAATGCCAGCGCGCACGAGCACGAGATGACCCCGCAGCAGATGAGTGCCATGGCAGATGCGGACTTCCTCTTTAAAAACGGCGTCGATCTCGAGCACTTCCTCGATAACGCCGTGGAGTCTTCCGGCTTTGACGGCGAGACCATCGTCACCGCCGGCGATGACAACTCCAAGCACAAGGTAGACCTGCGCGAGTGGCCTTTCCCCGGTGAGGACGGCGAGGAACCAGAATTCACCCACGACCCGCACGTATGGACCTCCCCCAAGAACGCCAAGATCCAGGTAGAAAACATCGTGGATGCCTTGGCCGATAAGGAGCCATCCGTGAAGGAAGTCGGCGAAAAGTACACCAAGCAGCTCGACGAGCTGGATAAGTGGGTCACCGAGTCCCTGGAGACCGTCCCCGAGCAGGACCGCATGCTGTTTACTTCGCACGATGCCTTTGGCTACTTCTCTAACGATTATGACGTGAAGTTCATCGGCTCCGCGCTCACGGACTTCAATAACCAGCAGGAC
Source organism: Corynebacterium accolens (assembly GCF_030515985.1). The sequence continues at coordinate 588,209 of NZ_CP100376.1, forward strand.
GCCACCTCCTCGCACATCGAGGATGCCGCTAAGGAGGTTCGCGATTCCGGCGCCAAGGCCATCTTCGCGGAAAACTCCAATAACTCTAAGTCCATCGAGGCCATCGCCCGCGCCGCAGGCGTCAAGGCCATTATGGATGACGACGCCCTGTACGGCGACTCCTTGGGCGTGCCGAATAGCGACGGCGCCACCTACATCGGCTCCATCATCCACAACGTCACCACCTTGGTAGATGCCTGGGACGGTGAAGCGGCCGATCTGCCAGAAAGCCTGGATAACGCACGATGAATGCACCGCTTTTAGAACTTTCCCATGCCTCCTGCGGCTATGGCACCACCACCATCGTGGACGATGTCTCCTTGACCATCCACGAAGGTGAGGCCATCGCGCTGCTGGGGGCTAATGGTGCTGGTAAATCCACTCTCTTAAAGGCCATCGCCGGCCTTGCTACGCTGCGCGGCGAGCATCAGCGCACGGCGACGCTGGGCTATGTTCCCCAGCACCACACCTGCGATCCCACCTTTCCCGTCACCGCCGGCCGGGTCGTGGAAATGGGCCTGCTCAATAAGGCCTCGTGGTGGGAGCGCATGGGCAGCATGCGCCGCCTGCGCCCGCAGATCGACCAAGGGCTAGAGCTCGTCGGCATGGCGGATAAGGCGAAGACCCGCTGGGATAAGCTATCGGGTGGGCAGCGCCAGCGCATCTTTATCGCCCGCGCGCTCGCCGCGCACCCGGACTTGGTGCTCATGGACGAGCCCTTCAATGGCCTGGACCAAGACAGCAGGCAGGTGCTTTTAGGGATCATCGCCAAGCTTAAGGAAAGCGGGGTTGCCCTGCTCATTTCTACCCACGATCCCATTTTGGCGCAGCGCGCTTGCGATGCTGGAATGCTCATCGTGGACGGCCACAGCGAGGTCCTCGATACCGAGGATGCAGTCGAGCGCTACCTGGAGGCCACGTCGGTATTACAGGGGGACATGTGACGCTTCTGCTTACTGCTCCCTACATGCAGCGCGCCGCCCTGTTCTTGCTGTGCGTGGCCTTAACCGGCGCGGTGGTCAGCGTGGTGGTCAACCTGCGCCGCATGGAATTTAGCGTTGAGGCGCTGGTCCACTCGGTATTCCCGGGCATCGTCATCGGCCTGGCCGTGGCGGGCTTTCCCGGCATCTTGCCCGGTGCCGCCGTCGCCGCGGGTGTCGCCGTGCTCATTTTGGCGCGCCTGAATTCCGGCAGCGATGGCCACGACCATGAATCCGGCACCGCGGTGGTACTGACCTTGATGTATGGCACCGGCGTGGTCATCAGCCTCGCCGTGGGGGATCGCTCCGGCCAGCTGGAGGCCCTTATGTTTGGCCGCTTGCTCGATATCACCACTGACCGCATGATCCCCTCGATCATCTTGTGCGTGGTTGCCGCCCTGCTCATTCTGGCCACCTGGCGCTCGCAAGTAGCCGTCGCCTTTGACCGCGAATCCGCGCGCGCCACCGGCATCCGCGTGGGGCTAATCGATGTCACTGCCAACGTAGCGGTGGGCCTTATCGTCGTCGCCGCGAGCTCCGCCATCGGCGTATTGCTCGTTTTGGGTTTCGTGGTGGTCCCGGGCCTGGTCGGGCGCGTCCTGGCTAGCACCCCACTGCAGATGCTCCTGTGGGCGCTGGTGGGCGCGGTAGTCGCCGTATGCGTGGGCCTGTGGCTCATGCTTTCGGTGACCTCCCACCAGATTTCCCCGCAAGCCATCGTCGCGCTGTCGCTGTCCCTGACCGTTCCGCTCGCACTTTTAGGCAGGCGCATATGGGTGTCTTAACTTTGCCATTCTTCGAAGCCATCGCGGTAGGCTGCCTCTCCGGGCTGGTAGGTACGCTCATGGTGTTGGGCAATCGCGTCTTTTTTGCTGAGAGCCTCTCCCACGGCACCTTTCCCGGCGCGGTCCTCGGCGTCGTCGTGGCCAATGCGCTGGGTGCCAACTTGAGCGATGGGCTCATGCTCGGCTCCGTGGCGGTCTGCATTCCGCTGGCGATTTTCATGCATTACCTGGGCAAGGTGCACGGCGTCTCCTCCACCGCTGCGGCGGGCACCACGCTCACTCTGGGGTTTGCGATGGGTATCTTGTTGCTGCGCTGGTTCCAGCCGCTGCCGCTGCACGTCGATAGCTTCCTGGTGGGCTCGCTTACCACGGTCAACCACCGCGATGTCGCCGTCGCAGCCGGCCTGGTCATTATCTGCCTACTGGCGGTACTAGCCTGCCGGCGCCGCCTCTTCCAGGCGTATTTCGACCCCACCACGTCCCCGCATAGCGGGCTTTACGATGCCCTGACGCTCGGCCTTATCTGCTTGACGATGGCCGCCGTCATCCCCGCCGTCGGCACCATCTTGTCCATCGCCTTGCTCGTGGCTCCAGCCGCGGGCCTGCGCCCGTGGGTATCGCGCCCGGAGGCGCTGCTTATCGGGGCGGGCATCATCGGCATCACCATCGCGGTGGCCGGGCTTTTTATCGCTGCGCACTTGAGCCTTTCGGCCGGCGGCACCATCGCCATTGTGGCCGGCGTGTTCTACCTCGCCAGCATGACGGCCTATAAGGCGGTCTCCTAACGTGCGGCGCAGCATGGCGTCGCACGGCGCGGCGCAGCACTGCGTTGCTGCGCCGCGCGTTAATTAGACGAGGACAGGCGGACTGTGATCTCGCGGGCGGCCACCTCCGCCAGCGACATCTCGCCGCCTTTGGTCTGCACCGTCAATAAGCCGGCCACGCTATCGCTTACGCGCAGCTCATTGCCCAGCTCCACCCCAAAGCGGTCGAGGTAGCGCAATAGGCCAGGATCCTCATCGCAGACGCGCTCCACGGTCACGGGCGCATCGAGCGGGGCGCTGGCGAGCGTGAGCGTGCCAAGATCCTCGATCCCGCCGCCAATATCGGGAATGGGATCGCCGTGCGGATCGCGGTCGGGGGATCCCAGCAGCGCATCGATGCGGCCAATAAAGCGATCGGAGCAGGCGTGCTCGAGGCGATCAGCGTCCTCGTGCACCTCGTCCCAGGAATAGTCCAGGGTCTCTACCAAGAAGGTTTCTAAAAGCCGGTGGCGGCGCACCATCTGCATCGCCAGCTCGCGGCCCGCAGGGCTCAATGAGACGCCCTGATAGCGCTCATGCTCCACCAGCCCTTGAGCGGCGAGYTTTTTAATCGCCTCTGAGGCAGTAGGCMCCTTTTGAYCCAGGCGCCCCGCCACATCCTTCAGCCCCACTAGGGCGCCGCCGGAATGCTCCGATAAGTCCCACAGAACTTTGAGGTAGTCCTGGCTGCGGGTAGGGAGTTCTTCTAGGTGCATGTCCACCATCTTAATAATCGTGCTTGTGTTGCCCTTGGATAAGTGTTAAATTAGCAGTAGTTCAACACATTGAACTTTTAATTTCACTTGCCACGGACAGTGGGCGATACGTCCTTTCTTCGGTACACACACGACGCACCCAGGCTTCGCTGTCCGTGGCTCTTAAGCTTTCTAGTATCCCGCCTCCGGATCTACCTGGGTGGGCATGGGCTCACCCTTATCCCACGCGACGGCATTGGCATTAAAAATATCGCCCATGTGGTACTGCGCCACGTGCTTTGTTGCCCCGATGTGCGGGGTCATGGTGCAATTGGGCAGGGAGAGCAACGGGTGGCCATCGGGAAGCGGCTCTGGGTCCACAACTTCCAAGCCGGCCCCGGCGATTTCACCCTCGCGCAGGGCATCCACGAGGTCATCGGTAACCACGGTGCTGCCGCGCCCGACGTTGATAAACAGCGAGGACGGTTTCATGGCGCGGAACTTTGCGGCATCGATTAGCCCCTCCGTTTCCTGCGTGGCGGGCAGGATGCAGAAAATAACATCGGCCTCGCCCCACACGTGTGCGGCATCAGCCATGGCAACCACCTCATCGGCGCCCTCCACGGGGCGCCCAGAGCGATTCACGGCGGTGATGTACACCCCAAAGGGCTTGAGCAGGGCAATGAGCTGCTTGCCGATGCCACCAGCACCCAAAATCGCTACCTTCTTCGGCCCCTGCTGGTCATAGATCCACTCCTGCGCTTCATCCAGCTCCTTGGCCACCGACCAGGTGCCGGCCTGCACAAAGGCCTTGTGCTGATGAGCTTGGGAGAGCAGTAGGCCCAAGGCGCATTCGGCCACCGGCTTGGCAAAGGCGCCGGCGGAATTGCACCACGGCAAGCCCTCAGGGGTAATCAATCCAGCATCAATGAGTTGGTTTACACCGGTAAAACAATGCTGCACCCAGCCGATATTGTCCGGCATCTCTGGGATGCGGCGTGGGCTGGGTGTGTTATTGACATAAACCTCTGCGTCTTCGAGGTTTTCTACGCGTTCGTGGCCGGCAGCGCTTAAGTCATCGACCATCGGCTGCCACGTTTCTGGTCCCATAAAATACTTCATGGGACCAGCGTACGGCACTTAGCTAGATGCGAGAGGCGAAGTTGGACAGGTAATCCGCGTGCACGACGGAGCGGCGCTTATCTTCTGGCAGCTCACTCATCTGCATGCCCTTGATGGCGTTCAATTCCTCGGAATCGAAGCGGACCTCACCGCGGCCGATAACCTCGCCCTTCGGGCCCAAGATATCGATGATCTCGCCCTTGTTGAATTCACCGCGGACATCGGTAATACCCACGGCGAGCAAGGAGGTACCGCCCTTGGTCACGGCCTCCTTGGCGCCCTCGTCCAGGCGGACGGCTCCGCCGGTATCGGCGCAGTAGAGCGCCCAGAACTTCCAAGCCGAAAGCTGGCGTTCCTCGCGGGTGTGGAAGACGGTGCCCACGGAGGCATCGGAAAGCGCGGGGCCAATATTATCGGTAGAGGTCAACAGCACAGGAATGCCGCCGCGGGTGGCCAGGCGGGCGGCGGAGACCTTCGTGGCCATGCCGCCGGTGCCGACCTTGCCGCCATCGCCGGCAACAACGCCCTTGAGATCCTTACCGGTGCGCACCTCATCGATGAACTTCGCATCCGGCTCGGCCGGGTTCTTGTCATAGAGGCCATCGACATCAGAGAACAGGAAGAGCGCGTCTGCGCCCACCAAGTTGGCGACCAAGGCCGACAGGCGGTCGTTATCGCCGAAGTGCATCTCAGAGGTAGCAACGGCGTCGTTTTCGTTCACGATGGGAATGGTGCGCAGCTGGCGCAGACGATCAATGGTGCGCTGCGCGTTGCGGGCGCGGTCGCGGTGTCCGGCATCGGAGGCCGTAAGCAGCACCTGACCGATGGTGCGCTGATAACGCGCAAAGGAACGGCCCCACTCATAGGCGAGGTGTACCTGGCCCACAGACGCCGAAGCCTGCTTCGTAGCCAGGTCGGTGGGGCGCTGGTGCAGGCCGAGCGGGCCCATACCGGCAGCAACCGCACCGGAGGAAACGATGATGACATCGGAGCGTCCCATGCGTGCGTGGACAGCATCAACGATGTGATCGATCTTTTCCTGCGCCACGCGGAAATTCTCATCCGTCAGCGACGAGGAACCAATCTTTACAACGACGCGCTTGGCCTCAGCGATAGAGTTGCGCAATTCGGATTCAAACCCGGAGGCTATCGGGTTTTCATCAAGGGCTTCGGGGAACGGAGTATCAGCGGTAGGGCCATCAAACGGCTCTACGGGGAGCGGAAGAATGGGCTCTTTCTGTTGATCAGAAGACATAACTCAATAGTGTACAAAGCTTATGCCTCCCGCCCCCTTCATTGGGGCACATTTCCCCCATGTGCGCAGCATAATGTGTCTGAACTGGGGGCAATCGTCCGGTGGAATTGCCCCCACTTCCCTTCGCCAGAAGTTAACAACTAACCCTGCCACCGGTCACGGTTAGCGCCTTCGCGGGTGATCTCTTCCTCATCTCCGTAGTCGAGCTCATCGACCAAGCCACGCCGGGCTTGGGAGGCACGCTTGCGCTCCGCTGCCGACACGCGGTTGGTGCCCTTCAGGCGGGCATCCTCGCCGCGGCTGGCCATAGTTGGATCGCCGCCGGTCATCGGCTCCCATTCGAATGTAATGCCGCCGATGGTCACGGGACAGCCTTCCACCGCGCCCTGCTTGTGCAGCTCGTCTTCCACGCCGGCCTTGGCCAGGCGGTCCGCCAAGTAACCCACGGCCTCATCGTTTTCAAAGTCGGTCTGGGTAATCCAGCGCTCGATCTTTTCGCCTTCCACAATGAATCCGCCCTGCACTTCTGGGTCCGGTCGCACGCTAAAGTCTGCGAAGCTGCCGGTGTTTTTCTTATGCGCTTGGGCCTTGGGGTGAATAACGGTATGGGAAGGATCCCGCTTCGGCTTAGGCTGTGCCTTGTGATGCTCGGTGACCATTTCCATGAGCTTGAATTTCAGCGGGTCCAAGCCCTTGCGTGCTGCCGCAGAAATGATGAACACCGGCCAGCCAAACTTTTCCTTCAGGTCATCCTTGACGAACTCCGCAAGCTCTTCCGCCTCCGGCACATCGGCCTTATTCAAAATAATGACGCGCGGGCGCTCGCGCAGGTCACCCAAACCGGTATCGCTTTCTAGCGCCTCCTGGTACTTAGCCAGCTCATTTTCCAGCGCCTCAATATCGGATTCCGGATCGCGGCCAGGCTCGATGGATGCGGTATCAACGACGTGGGCCAGCACGGCCGTGCGCTCGATGTGGCGCAGGAAGTCTAGGCCTAGGCCCTTGCCATCGGCGGCGCCAGGGATAAGGCCAGGGACATCGGCAATGGTAAAGGAGCTATCGCCCATATCCACCACACCCAAGTTGGGCTGCAGGGTGGTAAACGGGTAGTCACCAATCTTCGGCTTGGCTGCAGAGAGCACAGAGATCAACGAGGACTTACCCGCCGAAGGAAAGCCCACAAGCCCCACATCCGCCATGGATTTCAGCTCGAGCACCAAATCATGAGCTTGGCCCGGCTCGCCCTGCAGCGCAAAGCCCGGTGCCTTCCGGTTCTTAGACGCCAACGCCGCGTTGCCCAAGCCACCGAAACCGCCCTCAGCCGCGACGAAACGCGTGCCCGGCACAGTAAGATCCGCCAGGGTCTCACCCTTTTCCGTGCGCACAACCGTACCCGCGGGAACCTCCAGAATCAGGTCCTCACCGCGCGCGCCATTGCGCATATCGCCGGCACCGTTGCCGCCTCGTTCGGCCTTAATATGCGGGCGGTAGTGGAAGTCCATCAAAGTATGGATCTGCTCTGAAACTTCCAAAACGATGTCGCCACCGTGGCCGCCATTGCCGCCATCCGGTCCGCCCAATGGCTTGAATTTCTCGCGGTGGACAGACACACAGCCATGCCCACCGTCGCCAGCCTGCAAGTGCAAGACGACGCGGTCAATAAATCGTGCCATGATGTGCCACACCCTTCTTATTTAAATCTATTGTCTTAGCCAGTGTAATGCGTAGCCAAGCTCGGACTCCAACCCATGCCCTGCCAGCACAGTGGGAGGTAAAACGAGAAAATCCTCGAGCTGCCCTCACCCGTAGTGAAAGCTGCCCGAGGATTGACCGCTGCGGTCGTGCTTAAGCAGTAGCTTCTGCAGCAACCTCTTCAGCCGGGATGATGTTTACCATCCGGCGGCCGCGCTTGATGCCGAACTTCACGGAGCCAGCAGCAAGTGCGAACAAGGTGTCATCGCCGCCGCGACCAACGTTCTCACCTGGGTGGAACTTGGTGCCGCGCTGACGCACGATGATCTCGCCGGCGTTAACCTGCTGACCACCGAAGCGCTTGACGCCGAGGCGCTTGGACTCGGAATCGCGACCGTTGCTGGAGCTGGAAGCACCCTTCTTGTGTGCCATGTCGTTTCCCTCCTTCGGGGATGATTTGCAGCCCGGTTAAGGCTTACTTGATACCGGTGATCTTCAAGGTGGTCTGAGGCTGGCGGTGACCCAAACGCCTCTTGTAACCAGTCTTGTTCTTGTACTTCAAGATATCAATCTTTGGACCTTTACCCTGTTCAACGATTTCCGCAGCAACGGAAACCTTCTCCAAGTCGGAAGCCTTGGACTTCACAGCGGCGCCATCGACGAGCAGAACCGGGGTGAGAGCCACGGCAGAGCCTGGCTCACCCTCGATCTTCTCGACCTTGACGAGGTCACCTTCAGCAACCTTGTACTGCTTGCCGCCGGTCTTGACGATCGCGTACATAGAGGGTTACCCCTTATCTAAACTCGCTCGGACACGGCATCCAGGCCGTTATCCGAATGGACACTTACATATTGCGTTCAGACCCCGCGCGAACATGTCCGCAATCACCGGGCGGCAATTGTGGGCTGATCCAGCGCCGAGAGTTCTAAACAGCGACTGTCAAAGACTACCCCGCCGCGGGTACAAAATACAAACCACGCACTTCGCACCCGCGTGGCGATGCCCTAGGAAGTAGCTCGCCGTGCTACGCGGCGCCGCCGCCGGCCCGCGTCCTTAGCACCAGTCTGCGGGGTCTCCGGCGCGTTAGTGGACGCCTTTTCCCCAGTACGTTCCTGCCGCGCGGCCGCTGCCGGCGCCCCGGTCTTTTTCACCGCGCGCTTCTTCCCGCGGCGAATGACCTTGGTTTCAGTCTGCGGAGCACTAGCCTTCTGGGAATCCTTCTCCCCTTGAACAGGTGTAGCCGTTGGGCCACCCGCATTGTGCGAGGTGGCCTTATCCCTCGGGTTCGTMCGCMCCMCCCGGCGCTKGCCGCGMCGSCCYCCCTGTACCGAGKWTTTWTTCTTCCCGCCACTGATATTCTCGTGACGCTGCTCCGCAGTTCGCGAGGTGTCCCCGCGCTTGTCGTCCTGCTTTACATCCTGCGCGTTTGCCCGGTGCGAGGCCCGCACATTTGCCCGGCGGGAATTTGGCTGGGTGCGAACGCTGCGACGCCGACCACGCCCGCGTGACTTGCTGCGAGGCTTTTGCTGCTCGGCGTCCTGCTGTGCCGCACCGTCACCGCGTGACTTCTCGGCGGAACCCGTGGATTCCTCTTTTTGTGGCTGGGCAAAAGCCTCTGGGCGCGGGCGATTATCGGAACGCGAATTTCCGCGCGTGCGCCGCTTCCGGCGCGGAGAAGCCTCAAACTCGGCTACTGCCTCCTCGTAGGTCTTCTCCGGGGCATCGGTAGCTACCGCCTTCTTCTCTTCAGCCGCCTGCTGGCGCTGTTTCTGCTGCTCCTGCACGCGGCGGGAAGCTGGCGAGGTCCGCGTTGCCCGGCGCGGCTTCTTGCCCCGCTGGGTGCGCTTCTTCTCCTTCGCCGGTGATTCTTGGCCATCGGGCACATAGGAATTAAATTCCTGTACCTCATCGCTTTCGGCGGCGTTTTCTGCCGCAGCATAGGCGATGGCCTCGATTTCAGAGACCTCGGACTTCTTCTGCACTCGGCGGCGCTTCTTCTGCTTGTCTTCGCTGCGGCCACGGCTGCGCTCGTCACGGTGTCCGCGGGCGTTGTCGGCTCGCTTCTGTGGGGCCTTCTGTGTGGAGTCGGCGGTCTCATCGTCTACGACGACATTGGCCACGAGCTCCTCCAGCGACGGTGACTGCTCGTCCTCGCTGCTGTAGAGGGGAGCGTTGGTCTTTTGGTACTTCTGCGGCTGGTTAGCGGCCTTATGCCCCTTGTGGTGCTTCTGGCCCTTCTTCTCCGCGCGCTCGTCTTCATCGTCATGCTCGTGCATGGCCACGGCAGCCGGGTGCTGCTGGGGATCGTGGTCTGGCTTCTTGTGCGACTTGGAGGAACCGTGCGAATGCTGGCCGGAGTGGTTGTCTTCAGCTTCATCGACCGGGTACTCGTGGATGATGATGCCGCGGCCATGGCAGTGCTCACACTCGGTAGAAAAGGTCTCTACCAAGCCAGTGCCCAAGCGCTTGCGCGTCATTTGCACCAAGCCCAGGGAGGTAACCTCGGATACCTGGTGGCGCGTGCGGTCGCGACCCAGGGCCTCCTTCAGGCGGCGCAAAACCAGGTCCTGGTTTTCCGGCAAGACCATGTCAATAAAGTCCACCACGATCATGCCGCCCAGATCGCGCAGGCGCATCTGGCGCACGATTTCTTCGGCCGCCTCCAGGTTATTGCGGGTCACGGTCTCTTCCAGGTTGCCGCCGGAGCCGGTGAACTTGCCGGTGTTGACATCGATGACGGTCATGGCCTCGGTACGATCGATGACCAAGGTGCCGCCAGATGGCAGCCATACCTTGCGCGAGAGCGCCTTATGCAGCTGCTCATCAATGCGGTAGGCGGCAAAGGCATCCTGGCCGCCGTGGTCCTTGGGCTTATAGCGCACCACGCGGTCTGCAAGGTCCGGGGCCATGGATTCCACGTAGGCATTGACCGTATTAAAGGAACGCTTCCCGTCCACGATCAGGCGATGGAAGTCTTCGTTGAAGAGATCCCGGACGACCTTGATGAGCATATTCGGCTCTTCATAGAGCGTGACCGGCTTAGCACCCTTGGAGGATTTTTCCTTCTTAGCTTGGGTGGAAATATCTTCCCACCGGTTATGCAGGCGCTGCACATCTGCTGCAATGGCCTCCTCGGGAACGTTTTCGGCAGCGGTACGGATGATGGCGCCGCCATCGCCTGGCACCACGCGGCCCAAGATGTCCTTTAAGCGCTTGCGCTCCGGTGCCGGCAGCTTGCGCGAAATTCCAGCACTGCGGCCGCCTGGTACGTAGACGAGGTAGCGCCCGGCCAAGGAAATCCGGGTGGTCAGGCGCGCACCCTTGTGGCCAATCGGGTCCTTTGCCACCTGCACCAAGATTTGGTCGCCGGATTTCAGGGTATTTTCAACCTTGCGGGAACGCCCGTGCAATTTGGTCTTGCGCCAGTCAATCTCGCCGGCATAAAGCACACCGTTGCGGCCCTGGCCGATGTCCACGAATGCCGCCTCCATGGACGGCAAGACGTTTTGCACGCGGCCTAAGTAAATATTGCCAATGAGGGAGGCTTGGGCCTCGGTGGTAACGAAGTGCTCGACCAAGAGGTCATCTTCAAGCACGCCCACCTGCGTGACGATGCCCGCGCCGTCCTCGCGCTGCTTATCGCGCACCACCATGGTGCGTTCCACGGCCTCGCGCCGCGCCAAAAATTCCGCCTGGGACACGATGTGCTGGCGCTCGCGGCCCTTCTCGCGCAATTCTGCGCGGCGGCGCTTCTGTGCCTCGATGCGGGTGGAGCCACGGATGGCCTTGGGCTCATCGATAAGCTCCGGCTCCTTATCCGCCACATCCTTCTTGGCGTTCTCGTGCACGCCGCGCCCACGGGAGGTACCACGGCGGCCGCGGCGACGCTTGTCAGAACCCCCGCGCGACGCCTTATTGTCTACCTCGGCCTCGTCCGGCTCTGCGTCGTCGCCAGGTTCCGCCGCATCAGCGGCTTCAGCGATCGCCGCCATGTCCGCGGCCTCATCCTCACCAAGCTCGGCGGCGTCCTGCTGCTGCGGCGGCATAAACAGCGGCGCGAAGTCATACGCAGCGGAATCGTCGTCCGTCTCCGCGCGCGGGACTATGCGCGGGGCATAGTAATCATCGTCGAAGTCCTCGCCGGCCTCTGCCAGCACCTCATGCAGCTTGGCCGGATCCACGGTCCCAGTCGCTTCGCCAGCTCCGGCAGCGGCAGCGTCGGTGGCATTAGCATCGGCATCATCTTCAGCGCGCGCGGGCGCGTTCGACGGCTCAGGATCCGGCAGTGCGCTCTTTACCAGCGAAGCATCGACCTTTTCCTCAATCTGGGAGATTTCATTGTCCACGTTCTTGCGCACGCGGTAGCGCAGGTTCTTTTCTTCTTCCGCATCGGCGGCGGTGTTTTCAGTGGGAGCGCCATCTTCTTCCCCATCATCAGCTTGTACTGGCCCTTTCTTTGCCGCAGGCGCAGACTTCTTCGTGGCTTTGCGGGTGCGCCGAGCGCGCTTGGTGGTCTTGGCCTTGCCCTCGGGCTTTGCTTCCGCTGGGCTCTCGTCCACGGTTGCAGGCTGCTCCGCATCCGCGCCCCCTGCATGGCGGGCTAGAGCAGCGAAGAGGTCGCCTGCTTCTGCGCGGGTAATGGAGCTCTGCGCGGTCTTGTTCAGGCCCATGTCCTTGAGCTGGGCCACCAGCTGGCGCGAGGATAGGCCGAGCTTTTGGGCCAAGGCATACACGCGGGTTTTATCTTTGAGCTCGCTCGGGTCTATCCGCTGGGCCAAAGCCGCGGCTGCCTGGAGGTTTTCAGTTGTTTCTTGAGAGTTCTGTGCCGCCATTAGTTGGGCTTACTCCTGTACTTCGATTGTATGGTGCGCCGGCTATTCGGGCGCAGGCACAGCCCAAAAAGGACCGCGCCGCTGCCGCACGAATAGCAACGAAAACGCACTGCGTTAAAGCTTATGGGTTATGAAATTATGCGCGCGCTGCGCGTGAGTTCCATTGTGTCACAGAATCTTGGCGGGGCGAGCAGGCTGTGGGCGATGATACGTTTGAACTTATGGCAGAACTGGCACCACGTCCCGCCCGAACATTATCGCAGTACCGGCAGCGTAATGAGATTACGCCGAAAGAGGCGTGCTTATTCGGCGTTCCGGCCGGTTTTGCCCTCGGGTTTGCCCAAACGGAGGCCAGCTACATGCTGATGGGCGCCGGCGTTTTTGCGGTCTTCGCGGTCATTGGATTGGTGCMCCTCATCCGCCATTATCCCCGCTCTATTGGGGCTAGCCAGGATGTCTACCTCGAGGGCGATTACCCCGCCATTGCTTATTGGGCGCCAGTGATACCACTTGCTCTACCGCTGGCCATGGCCCCGCTGTCCGCGGCTGGCTGGTTGCCAAACATCTCGCTGGCCCCGCCCGTGGAAGGCATCTTAACCGGAGCGGTGTCGGCGTTCGCACTCCCGCTGGGCTTGTGGGCCATGCTTTCCCAGTCCTTTCGCATTGGCCGCCGCCGCATGCAGCGCATCGTGGCTGAAGATCCCTTAGAAGGGGTCACAGATCATGCCATGCAGCTTGCCGATGCCCACCTAAATATCCTCACCGCCCTCGTCACCGCCGGGGCCGTCCAGGGCAATACGACCACCACCAAGGCCTTGTCCCGCCTGATGCAGGTGGAACTAGATACCCTGCCGGATGCTCTTCAGGAACTAAAAAAGCATGGGCTCGTGAAGGTAGAAGATATTGGACTGCGCTCCAAAGTAGAAAGCTGGCGCATCACCCTCACCCCTACTGGAGTGCGGTGCCTGTATCAACTTGGCAGACGCTAATTCGGCAGACTCGGGTCTCCTGGAAATAACTTAGGACCAATCCAGAGCATTACGTATACCAAACCAACCAAAACCGGAATTTCAACAAGAGGCCCAATGGTACCGGCTAACGCTTGAGCAGAGGTGGCACCAAAGGTACCGATGGACACCGCGATGGCTAACTCAAAATTATTTCCCGCTGCGGTAAAGGCCACTGAGGCAGACTGTGCATAATTCATTCCGGCAACTTTAGCTACGCCCAAAGCCAGAAAGAACATCCCGACAAAGTACAACATCAGAGGCACCGCTACCCTAACCACTGCTACCGGCTGCTCCACTAGCTGTTCTCCTTGCAGGGAGAACAGTAAGACGATTGTATACAGCAAACCGATCATTGCCAAAGGAGACACCGCAGGAAGGTAACGGTTTTCGAACCACTCACGCCCTTTAGTTTTCTCTGCCCATACTCGGGAGATAACCCCGAGCAAAAGCGGGATGCCTAAGAATACGAGCACTGAAGTAACAATGGACCAGAAAGAGAATTCGACAGAGGTGGTATCAAGACCCAGCCATCCCGGCAGTATCTGCAGGTAGAACCAACCCAGGACACCGAACATCGCAACTTGGAAGACGGAGTTGATTGCTACTAATACTGCCGTGGCTTCTCGGTCACCGCAGGATAGGTCTGACCACACCAAGACCATGGCGATGCAGCGGGCAAGGCCGACAATGATAAGACCCGTGCGCAGCTCGGGTTGATCCGCCAAGAATAGCCAGGCCAGTGCGAACATGAATGCTGGCCCCACAAGCCAATTCAAAACGATTGACACGGTCATCAGCCGTCTGTCAGTGGCAATCTCCCGGGTCTTTTCATAGCGCACTTTAGCAAGCGGTGGATACATCATCACCAACAGCCCTAAAGCAATTGGAAGGGAAATACCCCCAACTTCTAAAGCTGAGAGCGCTTTTCCAATTCCTGGAAGAAAATGACCTATAAGCAGGCCAAGGACCATAGCGATGATGATCCACACGGGAAGAAAGCGATCGAGAAAAGCCAATCGCGGCTGCTGTGAGGTAGCCATACCTGTCTCCTTCATTGACCCAAGTCGCACCGTACCGTGCTGCACTGTACCCATTCATATCGATACCTGTCAATATGAATGGGTGGGAAAACGCCCATATACTGAATGCATGGTTTCTTCGCACGGCATGACCAAAAATCCCTACATCAACGAATGCTGTTCGCTTAGCAACGGCCCCCTAGATCAAGACAATGCCGTGCACTTTGCCCAGCAGTTCAAGGTACTTGCAGATCCCGCGCGCCTTCGCCTTTTGTCCATTTTGTGCGATGAAGGCTGCGGCCCGATGAGCGTCTCAGAACTGACCGCATTATCCGGTCTGAGTCAGCCGACGGTGTCTCACCATCTTGCAAAAATGCGGGATGCTGACCTCTTAGCCAAACGACAGACTGGCCGCACCGTCACCCATGAAGTGCAAAAACAAGCTTTCACTGCACTGCGCGAACTACTCTCTTTCGACTAAACAGCCACTAACAATGAAATCTTGGCCTTATATGTTTGCAACACTGTGAGCCAATCAAAGTATTTCGCCCCGCAATAAACCCCCTCTTAAAGGAAAAGGCCCGAGCTTAACGCTCGGGTCTCCTTGAAATCTAGGTAGATTCAGTGCTTAGAGGTTGGGGAACCAAATTCCAATCTCGCGCTCAGCGGACTCTGGGGAGTCGGAGCCGTGCACGATGTTCTCGCCCACGCTGAGTGCGAAGTCACCGCGGATGGAACCGGGTGCGGCCTTGGAGACTGGGTCGGTGCCGCCGGCCAGCTGGCGCCATGCCTCGATGGCGCGCTCGCCTTCAACAACGCCGGCAATCAGCGGTGCGGAGGTGATGAAGTCCACGAGCTCGCCAAAGAATGGCTTGTCCTTGTGCTCTTCGTAGTGCTTTTCTGCGGTCTCGCGGTCAGCCACGCGCAGGTCCAACTCAGCCAGCTTGAGGCCCTTGCGCTCGATGCGGGCGATGATCTCGCCCACGTGGCCGTTCTTTACGCCGTCCGGCTTAATGAGGATCAATGTACGTTCAGTCATGCCCCATACTGTACCGAATACCCACAACTCGTCCACGACCGAGGGCCATAAGCGGGGGCAGCGTAGTGGGCGGCATTTAATAAGCATTAAGTAAGCTGCTGGACTATCTCCGTCGCGCGCTCGTGGGAGGTACCCCGAAACCACAGGCGCACTTGGTTAACCGCCGTGCCAAACTGGCCGTTGCCCAGCAAACGCTTAATCTCTGCTCGCTGCTCTTTATCCAAATCATCAAGGGTGGCTTCTTCTGCCCGCTGAAAATTAGCGCGCAGGGCAAGGGCCAAAAATACGGCGGCAATGATGAGTGCTACCAGCGGCAGCCACGGCGCGCCCGTGGCCGCGCGGGCAGCGACCGCGGCAATGCAGGCTAGGGCCGCGAGGACGAGATAGACGGTGCGCATGGCCACTACTTCTGGTTGAGGTGCTGGGTAGTTAAGTAACCGCGCTTCATGCGGGCGATTAAGTTACTGCGCAAATACGCCGCAAGGAGCCACTCCATGCCAAAGATGATGAAGATCGCGGCGATGGACCAGTGCGCCATAAAACCCAGGATAAGGCCCAATAGCTGCGCCCACACGATGACGGTCAGCGCCCACTTCTTATTCATAAACGCGATCATGCCCAAGTGGAATATCAGGGCACCTATGACTACGCCGTAGTTAAACGGCGTCCACAGCGTACCGTCATACAGCTTGTACAACAGCGGCAGCGCCAAAACGAGCGTGATCGACTCCATGATGAGCGAGCTGGCGATGACCATGCCATTAAAGCTCTTGAGCGGATCCTTAACGGGATCCTGCCCTAGGCCCAATGGGCCGATTTCATTGTCCGCTATGTCGTCGCCGCGGCGCGGCTGACGAGGCAGGCGGGACCTAGGATTGGGGCTGGTCATGCGGGCTCCTTTCCAAACATAGCGCGGGCTTCGCCGGCGGTAACCACCGAACCGGTAATGACAATACCGGAGCCGGATTGCACCTCAGATTCCTCCGCCAGCTCCACGGCTTGCGCGTAGGCACCGGGCAGATCATCGGCCACATAGACGCGCTCTTCGCCATAAATATCGCGGGCCGTTTCCGCCAATTCATAGGCATCGATCGCGCGCGGCGAGGAGTTCTGGGAGATTACCACCTCGCTCAAGTACGGCTCCAGCGCGGCGAGGATGCCTTGGGCATCCTTATCGCCAAAGATGGAGAGCACGCCGATGAGCCGCGCAAAATCGAAATCGCGGTCGAGCGCCGCGCCAAGCGCCTTGGCGCCGTGGGGATTGTGGGCGGCATCGATAAACGTCGTGGGCGAGGTGCGCACTCGCTCGAGGCGGCCGGGCGAAATCGTCTTGGCAAAACCGTTGCGCACGGAGGCAATATCCAGAGGATGCCCGGAAGAGGCACCGAAGAAGGCTTCGACCGCTGCAAGGGCAACGGCCGCATTCTTGGCCTGGTGCTCGCCGTGCAACGGCAAGAAAATATCCTCGTACATGCCGCCGAGGCCCTGGATATTAACCTGCTGGCCACCGACCGCAATGCGGGATTCTAAGGCCGCGAATTCCGCTCCGGAGCGGGCCACGCCGGCATCCATATCCACCGCGCGCTGCAGGATGACCTGCATGGCCTCAGGGTCTTGCTCGGCAATAATGGCGATGTTTTCATTCGGGGTCAGCGGGTCTTCGGCATCGGCGCGGCGCTTGATGATACCCGCCTTCTCCCCCGCAATCTCCCGAATATCGCTGCCCAGGTAATCCGTGTGGTCTAGGCCCACCGGGGTAATCACGGAAACGTCCGCATTGACCACGTTCGTGGCATCCCACGTCCCACCGAGGCCGACCTCGACGACGGCGACGTCAACGGGGGCATCGGCAAACGCTGCATAGGATAGGCCCACCAAGACCTCGAACTTGGACATGGGGACCTCAGAGCGCGCATCCACCATCTCCACGTACGGCTTGATTTCGTGCCACAGGCGCACGTAGTCGCGCGGGTGGATGGGCCGGCCATCGATGCCGATGCGCTCGGTGACCCGCTGCAGGTGCGGGCTGGTGACCAGGCCCACGCGGCGGTGGAAGGAACGCAGCAGCGAATCGACCATGCGCGCGGTAGAAGACTTACCATTGGTGCCCGCAATGTGGATGACATCAAAGGACTGTTCGGGGTGACCGAGCAAATCCATGAGCATCTCGATGCGCTCCAGGGTGGGCTCGATCTTAGTCTCCGGCCAGCGCTGGTTGAGCTCGTCTTCCACCTCACCGAGCGCCTGCAGCTCCTCCGGGGATACCTCTTGGGGCGCGGCGTCGTTATATTCTTCGTCTTCGCCCATGCCGAGGTTCAGGGTCAGGCCCGATTCCGTGATCTCCACCGGGGTGCCATCGGTGCCTTCCTTGAGGGCATCGACGATTTCAAAATCGTCCTCTCCCCCGGCGACCTCGCCGTTCCCGTTGGCGTCGTGATTGAAGCGCTGATCTGTCACTACTTAAGGCCCTCCAAACGGCTGGTAATGCGCTCGACTTCCTCGCGTGCGATGTCTTGGCGCGCCCGAATCTTATTGACCACCTCTTCCGGCGCCTTGGCCAGGAAGTTCTCATTGCCCAGCTTCTTGCCGGTCTGTTCCAGTTCCTTATTGGCCTTGGCCAGATCCTTTTCCAGGCGCTTGCGCTCGGCTTCAACGTCGACCGCGCCGTGGGTATCCAGCGTTACCTCCACGGTGGCCTGGGACAGGCGCACCTCAATGGAGGCCGAGGGGTTAAAGTCCTCGCCCGGCGCGGTGGTATTGGCCAGGTTGCGGACCAATTCCTCTTGGCCCTGCAGGTCTGCCGCGGCGAAGTCGAGGCGGCCCGGCACCTTTTGCGAAGGCTTAACGCCCTGATCGGAGCGGAAGCGGCGCAGCTCGGTAATGAGCTTATCGGCATCATCGATGCGGCGGGSGGCCMCCGCGBCCTTGGTGGSGCCGCCGYTGGTRTCGGCCACTGTGGGCCMCGGGGCGRTGACGATGGATTCCCCGCCGGTCAATGCCTTCCACAGCACCTCGGTCACATACGGCATGGTGGGGTGCAATAGGCGCAGCACCACGTCGATGACGCGGCCCAAGACGATCTGGGTATTGCGGCCTTCTACCGTTTCGCCATCGCTCGGGATCTGCGTCTTGGCAATCTCCAGGTACCAGTCACAGAGCTCATCCCAGGTGAAGTGGTAGAGCAGCTCGTTGGCCTTGGCAAATTGATAATCGTCCAAGTAGGCATCGACCTGGGTGCGCACCTCTTCGGCGCGGTCAAGGATCCAGCGGTCGGCATCCGAAAGCTCCGTGCGGCTAGGCAAAGGTGCCACGCCGGCGCCGTTCATCAGCGCAAACTTGGTGGCATTAAAGAGCTTGGTAGCGAAATTGCGCGATGCCGCGGCGGCATCAGAGCCCAGCGGCAAATCCACGCCCGGGTTGGCGCCGCGGGCAAGGGTAAAGCGCAGCGCATCGGCGCCGTAATCGCGCACCCAGTCCATCGGGTCAATGCCATTGCCCAGGGACTTGGACATCTTGCGGCCCTGCTCATCGCGCACAAGGCCGTGCAGGTAAAGGTCTTTGAAAGGAATCTGCGGGCGGCCATCGGTGCCCTTACCCAAAAGCTCTGGGGTCTTGGTGCCGGCGAAGGTGCCGAACATTATCATGCGCGCGACCCAGAAGAACAAGATGTCATAGGCTGTGACCAGCACGTTGGTGGGATAGAACTTCTCCAGATCCGGGGTCTTATCGGGCCAGCCCAGGGTGGAAAATGGCCACAGCGCCGAAGAGAACCAGGTATCGAGGACGTCCGGATCCTGCTCGTATCCTGCCGGCGGCTCCTCATCGGGGCCGACGCACACGATGTCACGCTCGATCTCACCGGACTCGTTCGTGCGCTCCGGGCCGTACCAAATGGGGATGCGGTGGCCCCACCACAGCTGGCGGGAGATGCACCAATCGTGCATGTCATCGACCCACTCAAAATAGCGCGGCTCCAGCGACTGCGGGTGCAAGACGGTATCGCCCTCGCGCACGGCATCGCCAGAGGCCTTCGCCATCTGCGCGACATCGACGAACCACTGCAGTGACAGGCGCGGCTCGATGGGCTCGCCGGAGCGCTCCGAGTGGCCCACGGAGTGGACATTGGGGCGGATTTCTTTGACGATGCGCCCCTGCTCCCGCAGCGCCTCCCGAATTTCCACGCGCGCTTCTTCGCGCGTCATGCCATCAAAACGGGTGCCGGTATGCGCGATGTGGCCGGTGGTATCCATCACCGTCGGCATATCCAAGTTATGGCGGGTGCCCMTGGCGTAGTCATTGGGRTSGTGGGSCGGGGTGATCTTTACCGCACCGGTACCAAACTCCATGTCCACGTAATCATCAGCGATGATCTTCAGCTTCAAGTCATCGCGGAAGGGGTGTTCCAATTCCTGGCCCACGAGGTGGGCGTAGCGCTCATCGTCGGGGTGGACGGCAATGGCGACATCGCCAAGCATGGTTTCCACACGCGTGGTGGCAACAATGAGGTGCGGCTCATCGTCATTGAGCGAGCCATAGCGGATGGAGACCAGCTCGCCCTCGACGTCCTTGTAGACGACCTCGATATCGGAAACGGCGGTCTCCAGCACCGGCGACCAATTGACCAGGCGGTTGGCCCGGTAAATCATGCCCTCATCGTAGAGGTTCTTAAAGATGGTCTGTACCGCACGCGACAGGCCCTCATCCAGGGTAAAGCGCTCGCGGGTCCAGTCCACGGAGTCACCGATGGCGCGCATCTGGTTCTGGATGGTGCCACCGAATTCTTCCTTCCATTCCCAGACCTTGTCGATGAACTCCTCGCGCTCATAATCCCAGCGCTTTTTGCCCTCGGTCTCCTTGAGCTTGGCCTCAACCTTGGTCTGGGTGGCAATGCCCGCGTGATCCGCACCGGGCAGCCACAAAGTGGAATAGCCCTGCATGCGCTTGCGGCGAATGATGGAGTCAATCAGCGTGTGATCTAAAGCGTGGCCCATGTGCAGCTGGCCGGTCACATTCGGCGGTGGCAGCACGATGGAAAAGCCCTCCGCCTCCGAATTCGCATCCGGGGTGAAGTAGCCGCGGTCGACCCAACCTTCATAGAGGTCTTTTTCTACCGCCTGCGGCTCCCAGGACTTGGGAAGCTGGTCCGCGCGATTGGTGCCAACGAGTTGCTCTTTATTCTGATCAGTCACCTGGCCAACTCTACCCTGTGCGTCAACTGGCACCAGCGCCCTGTCTAAAGTAAGGGCATGTCTCACAACCCTGGCCACCGTGCCCGTCTCCGCACCCGTTACTTCGCCCAAGCCAAAGATAACTCTCAGGCCTTCGCGTGCCTGACGAGTTATGACTGCATGACCGCCGAGATCTTCGATGAAGCCGGGGTGGATCTCCTGCTCGTGGGCGATTCCCTGGCCAATGTAGTCCTGGGCCGCGAAACCACGCTCTCGCTCACACTGGATGAAATGATCCCCCTTGCCCGCGCGGTGGTTGCATCGACCTCCCGCGCCTTCGTGGTGGTGGATCTGCCCTTTGGTTCCTACGAAGCCGGCCCCGCCCAGGCGCTCGAGACCGCTGTGCGCGTCATGAAGGAAACCGGTGCGCAGGCCGTGAAGCTAGAGGGTGGTGCGGAGCGCGCACCGATTGTTGCCGCGCTTGCCGCCGCCGGCATCCCAGTCTGCGCCCACATTGGCTTTACACCCCAGCAGGTCCACGCCTTAGGCGGCTTCGTAGTCCAAGGCCGCGGTGCCGGCGCGGAGAAGCTTCACGACGACGCCCGCGCCCTCGCCGAGGCCGGCGCCTTCGCCGTGGTGCTGGAGATGGTCCCAGCAGCCCTTGCTGAGCAGGTGACCAAGGAGCTGCCCATCCCCACCATCGGCATCGGCGCCGGCGCGCAGACCGACGGCCAGATTCTGGTGTGGACCGATGCCTTCGGCCTAGGCGGGCCCAAGGCGCCGCGTTTTGTGCGCCGCTACGCGGATCTGCGCGGCGCGCTGCTGGAGGGCGCGAAGGATTACGTGTCCGATGTGAACGAACGCTCCTTCCCCAACGCCGAGGAGTCCTTCGAGGACTAAGGTTTTGGCCATGCAGATCCTGAAAACTAAATCTGAACTCCGTGCCTTCCGCGCGGCAGCGTCCGGCTCCGTGGGCTTGGTGCCCACGATGGGCGCGCTTCACGACGGCCACGCTTCCCTCATTCGCCGCGCCCGCGAAGACAACGACACCGTGGTGTGCTCGGTCTTTGTCAATCCCCTCCAGTTCACAGACCTGGGCGATTGCGAAGACTACCGCGCCTACCCGCGCACTCTCGACGCGGATGCCGCGGTGCTGGACTCGGTGGGAGTCGATGCGGTCTTCGCCCCCAGCGTGGAGGAGATGTACCCGGGTGGTACCCCGCGGGTGTGGGTGCGCACGGGTGAGATGGGCTCGGTCTTGGAAGGCGCTTCGCGCCCCGGTCACTTCGACGGCGTAGCCACCGTAGTGAGCAAGCTGTTTCACCTTGTTGCACCAGACCGCGCTTATTTTGGGCAAAAGGATGCCCAGCAGGTAGCCATCATCCGCCGCCTGGTGGCGGACCTCGATGTGCCGCTGGACATCATCAGCGTGCCCATCGTGCGTGCAACGGACGGCGTGGCCGAGTCCAGCCGCAATGCGCGCCTCAGTGCCGCCGAGCGTGAGCAGGCGGTCGCCTTATCCCAGGCACTCTTCGCGCTGCAGGATGGCGCCTCACGTGAAGAAGCTGAGGCCCAGCTCGCTTCCTCCCCCGGCGTGACGGTGGATTACCTCACCGTGGTGGACCCGGCCACGCTCGAGCCCGTAGATGCACAACACCGGCCCGCCTTGGCGCTGGTTGCAGCGCAGGTGGGGCCGGTGCGGCTCATCGATAACTTGGTGCTGGAGGCTTAGCCCTTCAGCAGGTGGGCTACGGCCTCGCGCTCCTCACGCAGCTCCTGCACGGAGGCCTCGATGCGCTCCTTCTGGAAATCGCTGAGCTCGAGGCCCTGGACGATTTCCCACTTGCCGTCGCGGGAGACCGTGGGGAAACCTGCGACGAGGCCCTCGTCCACACCATAGAAGCCATCCGAAACGATAGCGGCGGTGCGCCAATCCTCAGTGCCGTGGATCCAATCGTGCATGTGATCCACCGCGGCGGAGGCTGCGGAGGCTGCCGAGGAGCGGCCGCGCACGGCGATGATCTCGGCGCCGCGCTTGGCCACCTTAGGAATCATCTCCTCCTTGTACCAAGTCTCATCTACCTCAGCGTTGGAGTAGGTCAGGTCCGGGAACTGGGTGGCGGAGTGGTTGCCCCAGACCGCAATCTTGGAAAAGTCCTTGGTGGCCTTGCCCGTCTTGGCCGCCAACTGGCCCAAGGTGCGGTTGTGATCCAGACGCATGAGCGCGTTGAACTGGGAGCTATCCAGATCCGGCGCGCTATGCGCGGCAATCAGCGCGTTGGTATTGGCTGGGTTGCCCACCACCAGCACGCGAACATCACGCGCCGCGTAGTCATTGATGGCCTTGCCCTGCTCGGTAAAGATGGCGCCATTGGCCTCGAGCAGGTCAGCGCGCTCCATGCCCTTGCTGCGCGGGCGGGAGCCCACAAGGAATGCGGCGGAGGCATCCTCGAAAGCGACCTTGAGGTCATCGGTCACCGTAATCGAGTTCACCAGCGGCAGGGCGGAGTCGCGCAGTTCCATGGCCACGCCCTCGGCCTTTTCTACTACCGCGGGGATTTCCAACAGGGCAAGGTCAACCGGGGTGTCCTTGCCAAATACGTCGCCCGCGGCAATCCGCCACAGCAGGGAGTAGGCGATATTTCCGGCGGCACCGGTAACGGTTACTTTTACTGGCTGGGTCATGCTCATTCCTCCTCAAATGTCGTGGAGATGTAAGCGTCCCTCATGCACGCCACCCTCCACGGGATGTATCCACCCCCGAGCTTAGCGCTATACGGAGGTAGCGTGTTGTGAAATAAATCCCCCTCTTTCGGAGGGAAAACGCCGCCAAATTTCCGGATATTACCCCCATTTACCTCCAAATTAACGCCCCCAATGGGCACATTCCTCCCGCGGGGTGGGGTTAATCGGGCATGATGGAAGCGGCACAGACCCCACTTGGGAGCGCGCTTGCAGGGATGCATTCACCGCCTGTGGGCGGCTGCACGGTGGCCAACCACTGCCGCATCGAACCAGCATGAGGCCGATCGTGCAGTTCCCGAGACACTACCCACCATCGCCACATCGGCGCCGCGAAGCAGAGATAGGACACATGCTATGAGCACTGAGCACACCGAACCGCTGCACGCTGCGGAGCAGGCGGAGGACTCCGACGCTCACGCTGCGGATTCCATCAGCACCGATGCCGTGGTGGATATCGCCATTTCCCAGTTTTCCGCGTGGGGTTTTTCTGAAACCAAGCTGGACACCATTGCCGCGGAATCCGGCATGTCCAAGCGCATGATTCACTACCACTTTGGCGATAAGCAGGGCCTGTATTTGAGCGCTCTAAGCACCGCCGCCGAGCGCCTCCGCCCCAATGAAGAGGACTTGGAGCTCGATTCCGCGGTCCCGGTCGAGGGCGTGCGCAAGCTGGTGGACTGGATCTTCTGGCAATACGTCAACCACCCCGAGGCCATTCGCATGATGACCTGGGAAACCGCCCAGTCCATCGTGGGCTCTTCCACCAATCCCGTGGCGGATTTCAGCGGCGTCGCCCTCCACCTCGACCGCCTGCTCATGCTGGGCCAGGACGCCGGTGCCTTCCGCCCGGGCATTTCCACCAACGATATTTTCACCATCATCGCCTCGCTCACCTCGTACCGCGTGACCAACCGGGCGATGATGGACAACCTATTGGGCGTGGATATGTCCAGCCAGGCAAATACCGACGGCATGCACCGGCTTACCGTCGATACCGTGCTGGCATTCCTCACCGCCAATATCCCCGATTCCGGCCACGAGTCTTATTTGGTGCCTTCTGATGCCGACGAGGGCGATGAGGCCTCCCCGCAAGATATCTACGGCGAGGCATAAAAGTAGGGGCACCGGCTGCTTGCCGATGCCTCCTTCTAACTAAGCCGATTCCTTCGCCTCATCCTTGTAGGTGAATTCGGGCTCTGCGCCCTGGGTGACGCAGCCCGCGGTGATGTGCACGGCGGAAATATCTTCCCGGTCCGGCAGCTCAAACATCACTGGAACGAGCAGTTCTTCAAGGATCGCGCGCAGGCCGCGCGCGCCGGTTTTGCGCTCGAGGGCGAGCTCTGCGATGGCATCCAGCGCCCCGTCATCCATGTGCAGCTCGCAATCATCCATCTCAAATAGGCGGCTGTACTGCTTGAGCAGCGAGTTCTTGGGCTCAGTGAGCACCTTAACCAGGGCCTCGCGGTCCAAGTTATCCACCGTCGCCACCACGGGCAGGCGGCCGATAAATTCTGGGATCAAGCCGAACTTCACGAGGTCTTCCGGGCGCACCTGGGAGAATAGGTCCACCTTTTCCCGCTCGTCTTCGGTGCCGAGCTTCGCGCCAAAGCCAACGCCCTTCTTGCCCACGCGATCCGCGATCACCTGGTCAAGGCCCGCAAACGCGCCGGCGACGATGAAGAGGATATTGGAGGTATCTAGCTGGATAAATTCCTGGTTCGGGTGCTTGCGCCCGCCCTGCGGTGGGATGGCGGCCACGGTTCCCTCTAGGATCTTCAGCAGCGCCTGTTGCACGCCCTCGCCGGAGACATCGCGGGTAATGGAGGGGTTTTCAGACTTGCGGGAAATCTTATCCACCTCGTCGACGTAGATGATGCCGCGCTGGGCGCGCTCCACGTCAAAGTCCGCCGCCTGCAGCAACTTCAAGAGGATGTTTTCTACGTCCTCACCGACATAACCGGCCTCCGTCAGGCTGGTGGCATCCGCGATGGCGAAAGGCACATCCAGCAGGCGCGCCAAGGTCTGGGCCAGGTAGGTCTTACCTGAACCGGTGGGCCCCAGCATCAAAATATTGGACTTGGAGATCTCTACCTCTTCGCCTTCGGCCTTCTTACGGCGCGCATCTAGCGCGGCGGATTCTTCGGCCTTAATGCGCTTGTAGTGGTTATACACCGCTACCGACAGCACGCGCTTGGCCTTGTCTTGGCCAATGACGTACTTATCCAAAAAGGAAGAAATCTGCGAAGGCTTAGGCAGGCGCACCTCCGCTTCGGAAGATTCCTCGGCCTGCTCGTGGCCGAGCTCTTCTTCAATAATCTCATTGCAGAGCTCGATGCACTCATCGCAGATGTAGACCCCGCCGCCGGCGATGAGCTTTTTCACCTGCTTTTGGCTCTTTCCGCAGAAGGAACACTTCAGGAGATCAGCGCTTTCTTGCATACGTGCCATTCAGTACTTTCACACTCGCTCTTGTTTACCGCTTTTTAAAGGTGGGGCGGAAGGCTCGCTTACTTCCATCCCCGCGGTTGGTTGTTCAAAAATCTACCTTAGTAAATCAACCCGACACGGCTCTTATTCATTCCCTCCGCGTGGCGAAATTCGCAGATCTTTATCCGCCCACACCACTAAACTTGGGATTGGATCCTCCACTTCCTCCACCACCGCCGAAGGAGCCATTTCATGTTTGACCTCACCAACCGTACCGCGATTGTCACGGGCGGAGCTGCGGGCATCGGCAAGGGCATCGTTGCCTGCCTGCGCGAAGCCGGCGCCAGCATCGTCATTGCCGATATCGATGCCGACAAGGCCGAAGCAACCGCCGCAGAGCTCGGCGCGACCGCCTACCCCGTCGATGTCACCGATAGGGCCTCCATCAAAGAAATGTTTGCCAAGGTCCACGCCGCGCACGGGGCGATCGACATCGTCTGCTCCAATGCCGGGGTCTTTCCCAACTGCCCGCTGGAAGAGATGACCGATAAGCAGTGGGAGACCATGTTTGACATCAATACCCACGGCACGTTCAAGGTCGTGCAAGAAGCCCTGCCGTATATGAAGGAGCGCGGCTACGGGCGCATCGTCATCACCACCTCCATTACCGGCTCACACACCGGCTTTCCTGGCTGGGCGCATTACGGCGCCTCCAAGGCGGCCCAACAGGGCTTTATCCGCTCCGCTGCGCTAGAAATCGCCCGCGATGGCATCACCATCAATGGCGTATTGCCCGGAAATATCCTCACCGAGGGCCTCGAGGCACAGGGCCAAGAGTACCTCGATGAGATGACGCGCTCCATCCCGCTGCACCGGCTTGGCAGCCCCCGCGATATTGGCAACGCCGCGGCCTTCCTCGCCTCCACCGAGGCCGGATATATCACCGGCCAAACGCTGATTATTGATGGCGGCCAGCTCCTGCCCGAAACCCCGGAGGCCATCCTGCCGCCGCGCTAGCGCTTGCCGATGCCCAGCCCTATAACGCAGATAACCCGCCAGGCACCTAGGATGGTGCCTGGCGGGTTATCTAGTGCGGCTTTTATTGCAGCCAGCCGAATTCGAGCAAGAATGCCTCAACATCGAGCATTTCCAGCTCATCTGGTGCATGGCCGACAACGAATGCGAAGGACTCAGCGACGTCCTTGGTCGTCGCGGGGGTAAGCCCCGCGTCAACGAGATTTTCCGCTACGCGGGCAGAAACCGGTGCCTGAGACACGGTATCCAAACCCGTACCCGTGGTGGAGTCCTTGAACATATCGCTAATGCCACCAATGAAGGTCCGCATCGTGTTCATCTCTCTCACCTCTCAATGTTGCTCTGTTGATAGGTACAAATATACTTGGTACTTACCCACTAAGCAACCCCTAAGCCATTTAAAGTTAATCTTTTGTTAACATTAAATGGCTATGAGGCATATTACATGG
Source organism: Corynebacterium accolens (assembly GCF_030515985.1). The sequence continues at coordinate 615,305 of NZ_CP100376.1, forward strand.
TCACGGGCTTGCTATATAGTCCGCGGGTTACTCTTAAAGGTCGCCAAATGGTGCGAAACCAAAGTAGTGGTCTAGGGAATCGCGCGCGATCCACGCGATTGCCACCACGATAACGACACCCAGTACGGCATAAACGGTCCAACCCAGCAGCTTCATTTGGCGGCTAGCGGGAGTATCTCCTACCACCACACCATTGTCATCCCGAATGGGATCACCTGTCATGGAACGCATGCCCAAGGCGAAGAGCAAGGGGATACCAGCACCGAAGACAAGGGCCAGGCCAGCGACGCGGAGTATAGATTCGAAGATTTCTGCAACAGTCATGTTCTAGCGCTCCTCTTGTGGAGTAGATGAGGTGGAGTCGTTGTCCCCGTTGACCGCCGCTACCGGGGTCATGCCCCCTGAAGCTGCGACAGACTCTTTCGCACCAACGCGTGGCTCCAAGGACGAATCCACGGACTCAGCGTTCTCATCCCAGTCATTATTAACGTTGGATGCATCAACTGGGTTCATACGGGAGCGGATGACGATGAGCGCCGTCATGGCCAAGAGTAGAAAGAAGTCCACGATAGCGCCGGTTGCCACATTGGTAGCGGAAGAGACGCCGTGCGCCAACCACCACGATGCGAAGCCAACAAAGGCGGCACAGGGCAGCGTAATGAGCCAGGCAGCCACCATGCGCATTGCAACACCCCAGCGCACTTCCGCGCCACGGCGGCCCAAACCAGTACCAAGGATAGAGCCGGTGGACACGTGGGTCGTAGACAGAGCCATACCACCGGCTGAGGAAGTCAGGATGATGGCCGCGGAGGTAGCCTCGGCTGCCATACCTTGCGGGGATTCGATCTCCACCAAGCCCTTACCCAGGGTGCGGATAACGCGCCAACCGCCGGACAAGGTACCGGCCGCAATGGCAATCGCACAGCCGAAGATGACCCAGGTTGGAATGCGGGCATCGGCAGCCGCGTGGCCCGAAGCCACGAGGGCGAGGAAGATAACGCCCATGGTTTTCTGAGCGTCACCGGCGCCGTGTGCCAGCGATACCAAGCAGGCGGTCACAATCTGGCCATGGCGGAAGTGCTCGTTCTTTTCCTTTTTCGGAATGGTGTTGGTCACCCAATAAACGAGGAAGGTGGCGCACGCAGATACCAAGGCGGCGATAATCGGGGACGCCACCGCCGGAATGATGATCTTGGCCATAATGGAGGTCCACTCCACTCCCCCAGTGCCCATGGCGGCGAAACCAGCGCCGATAAGGCCACCGAAAAGGGCGTGGGAAGAGCTGGACGGTAGCCCGAGCAACCAGGTRAAAAGGTYCCACARAATACCGCCGATAAGACCGGTAAAGACCACCATCAACAGGGCTTGGCCATCCGAGTCGGCGGCTGCACCCGAAAGGTCATAGGAATCGAGGTTGACGATGCCTTTGGCCACCGTTGCCGCGACATTCACGGACAAGAATGCGCCAACGAGGTTAAGTACGGCAGAAATCGCCACCGCAGTAAATGGCTTCAGCGCGCCAGTAGCAATGGAGGTTGCCATCGCATTGGCTGTGTCGTGAAAACCATTGGTGAAGTCGAAGGCTAAGGCGGTAAACACCACAATGCCCAAGATAATCAGAGTCGCTGTCACAGCATTGGCCCCTTGTAAGCAATTAACAAATGAGAAGAAAGTGTTATTGCGGCGCCATCACGCGTCGCGTACGAAGTGCAGCGTACTCCGCAACAATAAGTTGAGCCAATAGCTTTTCTAAGAAGTAAACTGCACTTTGCCTAGTGTTAACCTTCCACATATGCCTGAGCGCTAGGCACCTGCCAAAGATCTGCGGTTTACCAGCAATTTTTAAGACACCTAATCTATTTTCACCCTTTAATAGCGTGGCAGAAAACACTTAGAGAGGTGCGCCGGCTTAACACCAACACACCTCTCGAAATAAAGGTTTTAGCTTCCCTTTTTAGCGGAAGGTAGCAAACTTCTTGACCACCCAGCGGCTCAGCACGAGTAGGACGATGCCCAGTGCGATGGAGACGACACCTAAGGAAATAAAGAAGGTGTTTTCCGCACCCGCATCCTCTGGGTTGTAGAAGCTAGCCAGCGAACCGGCAAGTGCGGTACCCATGGCCACGGCCATCATCCACACGGCCATCATGCGCGATGGGAACGCCTCAGGTGCCACCTTGGTGGCCAGAGAGTTGCCCACTGGGGACAACATCAGCTCACCCATGGTGAATAGGAAGAGGATCCAGATAATGACATACATTGGCGTGGAGTTTGCGCCCGAGCCGGAGAATGGCAGGAAGAAGAACAGCGAGATACCGATGATGATATTGGCCACGCCGAACTTCACCGGCGTGGACCACTGACGGTCACCGAGCTTCGTCCACATAGCCGCGAAGATTGCAGAGAAGATAACGATGAAAATCGGGTTAATGGACTGCACCAATGACGGCGGAATCTCGATACCAAAGATGTGGCGGTCCAGGCGCACATCGGCGTAAATGGTCATCACGGTAAATTGCTGCTGGAAGATACCGAAGAACAGCACACCGGAGATGAACATTGGAATAAAGCCCAAGAGGCGGTTCTTTTYTTTCCGGGTCACCAAATCAGAGGTGTACATCTGAATCCAGAAGTACACGGCGGCGATCAGGGCAACGGCGGTGACGATATTAGACAGCCACTCTACCTTGATGATCCCAGTACCCAGGCCGATAACCATGACGAGGACAGCGACGACAATCGCGCCCAAGCCCAGCATGCGCTGTTTAAAATCTGCAGGATTAGGAATTTCGTGACCAGCGTCCTTAATCGTGGTCTTACGCATGGCAGTATACTGGATAAGGCCTAGGGCCATACCGACGGCAGCGATGCCGAAGCCCCAGTGGAAGCCCTTCCAGCCCCACATTGCGGTGGTAAGAAGCGGTCCGAAGAGGGCACCAATATTAACGCCCATGTAGAAGACGGAGAAGCCGCCGTCACGGCGAGGATCGTCGCGGCTATACAGCGAGCCCAGCACCACCGAAGCGGTAGTCTTTACACCGCCGGAACCAACGGCGATGAGGATCAGGCCGATAGCCAGGCCGGTTACGGCAGGAATGAAGGCCAAGACGAGGTGACCAGCCATCACCATGAGTGCGGAGTAGAACAGGGTGCGCTCCGCACCGAGGATGCGGTCAGCTACCAACGATGCCAACAGGCATGCCATGTACACCAAGCCGCCGTAGGCACCGACGATCGACGTCGCGTCGCCACGGTCGAGGCCTAGGCCGCCATCGGTGGTGGCGTAGTACATATACAGCAGCACGATGGACTGCATGCCGTAGAAGCTGAAGCGCTCCCACATCTCCACGCCGAACAGGTTAGCCAGCCCCCACGGGTGGCCGAAAAATGTGCGCTCCCCGCTCGAAGCAGCGGGTGCGGAGGTTCGATCCTCCGCTTCTGGTTCCTTATTTGTCATAACATAATACGACCACTCAGAGGCCTAATTCACAAATCGGCCATTATACGTGAAACATCGCACTAAATAATCTGCCTAACGACCTGCAGATATTTCTCTGAAAGATTCACCCCGTTTGGGGTAGATGTGCGTGCACCGTTACTCGCCCAGCGCACCTTCTCATAGGCATATACCGCAGTCGCTTATACGCAAATAATAAAAGCCCTGCGAGGGCTTCTCTCGAAGCGGTCTCACAGGGCCTCCGCTGATGGATTCAGTCCATCAGGACCGAATTAAGAATTGAGCTTGCGGTACTCAAAGACGGTATCGATGATTCCGTATTCCACAGCGTCTTCCGCAGTCAGGATCTTATCGCGGTCGGTGTCGATGCGGATTTGCTCGGACGTACGGCCGGTGTGCTCCGCCAAGGTGTTTTCCATCAAGGTGCGCATACGCTCGATCTCTGCGGCCTGGATCTCCAAGTCCGAGACCTGACCCTGGGTGCCCTGGGTTGCAGGCTGGTGGATCAATACGCGCGAGTTCGGCAGCGCCGCACGCTTGCCCGGAGCACCAGCGGCCAACAGCACTGCAGCAGCAGAAGCCGCCTGGCCCAGGCACACGGTCTGCACATCAGGGCGCACGTAGCGCATGGTGTCATAAATTGCCATCAGGGCAGTAAAGGAGCCACCGGGCGAGTTGATATACATGGTGATGTCACGGTCCGGATCCTGGCTTTCAAGAACCAGCAGCTGGGCCATGATGTCATTGGCAGAGGTGTCATCGACCTGGGTACCCAAGAAGATGATGCGCTCTTCAAAGAGCTTAGAGTACGGGTTGGTTTCCTTCGTCCCCTGAGCGGACTGCTCAATAAAAGAAGGCAGTACGTAACGGGAACTTGGCATCTGCGACTTATTCATAGTGATTTTCTCCTTATTCCCTAGTTGCTCAGCGGGCCGTTTACAGACTCGATTACGTGGTCAACAATGCCGTAATCCTTGGCTTGCTGCGCAGTCATCCAGCGGTCACGGTCAGAGTCCTTGGTGATCTGCTCGAAGGTTTGGCCGGTGTGCTCTGCAATGAGCTCGGCCATCTCGCGCTTGGTCTGTGCGAATTGCTCCGCCTGGATGGCGATATCGGCAGCGGTACCGCCCACGCCAGCGGAAGGCTGGTGCATCATGATGCGAGCGTGCGGCAGTGCATAGCGCTTGCCCTTCGTACCACCAGAGAGCAGGAACTGGCCCATAGAAGCGGCCAAGCCCATGCCGTAGGTGGAGATATCGCAGGGCGAGTACTTCATCGTGTCATAAATGGCCATGCCCGCGGTCACGGAGCCACCCGGGGAGTTGATGTAGAGCGAAATATCGCGCGTGGGATCCTCTGCGGAAAGCAGCAGGATCTGTGCGCACAGCTTATTGGCAATTTCATCGTCTACCTGGGTGCCCAAAAAGATAATGCGCTCGTGCAACAGGCGCTCATAGACGCTGTCACCCAAGTTCAGGCCGGAGCCTGCTGGGGTGGTCATCTGAAGCTGGTCAGATTTCTTAGACATTCGAAAAGTCTCCTTGAGGACGGTTAATCTCTAATGCCACCACACTACTTAATGTGGCGATAATTGTGGGGTCTGTTCGCTATCAGCGTTTGCACCGATCTTTGTCTGCTTTTTCGACCCGGCGATGAGAAAAGCCCAGCCAGACTTCCTCGCTGGTGCGAGGGGCCAAGCTGGGCTTTTAAGGAGAAGATTTACTCCGCGTCGGTAGCTTCGTTCTCATCTTCTTCTACTTCACCGAAGTACTGCTCAACGTCAACGTCGTTGCCTTCTTCGTCCTTTACGGTGGTACGGCAAATGGCGGCAGCCAGTGCCTTGCCGCGGCGTACGTCAGAGAACAGGTTGGCAATCTGGCCGTTGGACTGCAGCTGCTGGATGAACTGGTTCGGGTCCATGCCGTAGGACTGCGCGGTGAACAGGATGTGGTCCGAGAGCTCCTGCTGGGAAACTTCCGGCTCTTCCTTTTCTGCCACGGCATCCAAGAAGATCTGCGTGCGCACGGACTCTTCGGCCTGCTCGCGGGTCTGCTTATCAAACTCTTCGCGGGAGGTGCCCTGTGCCTCGAGCAGCTGTGCCAGTGCCTTCTCATCGTGTGCGAGCTGGCCCAGGATCTGGTGCAGCTGGGCGTGAGCCTGCTCGTCGACTACGGACTGGGGCAGCTCAAAGTCGACATCGGCAAGCGCAGCCTTCAGAACCTCATCGCGGATCTGGCCGGCCTGCTCAGCCTTCTTGGACTCCTCAACCTCGGTCTTGGTGGCTTCGCGCAGCTCCTCGATGGTGTCGTACTCGGAGGCCATCTGGGCAAACTCATCGTCCATATCCGGCAGCTTGCGCTCCTTGGTCTGCTGCACGTGGACCTTGAAGGTAGCCTCTTCGTCCTTGTGCTCGCCGGACTGGATGGTGGAGGTGAACTCGTTATCCTCGCCGGTCTTCATGCCGCGCAGTGCGGTGTCCAGCCCCTTGATGAGGTTGTCATCACCAATGGAGTAAGACAGGCCCTCGGTGGAAGCCTCCTCGATCTTCTCGCCGTCCACCTCTGCGGTGATGTCGATGATGGCGTAGTCACCGGTCTTCATCTTGCGCTTGGTGTCCTTCAGTTCACCGAAGCGCTCTGCAAGATCCTCGAGGGCCTTGTCCACGTCTTCCTCGCCGGCCTTGATGGCCGGGACGATGACGGAGATTTCGGAGAAGTCCGGAACCTCGAACTCAGGGCGAATGTCAACCTCGGCGGTAAACTCGACGAAGTCCTTGTCCTCGATCTTGGAAATGTCTACGTCCGGCTGGCCGATGACCTTCAGGTCCTCGGACTGAACGGCCTGCTCATAGCGGGAAGGCAGCATGTCATTGACAACCTGCTCCAGAATCGGGCCGCGGCCGAAGCGAGCGTCGATCAGCTGGCGCGGGGCCTTGCCCTTACGGAAACCTGGAATAGAAACCTGCTGCGCGATTGCCGCGTAAGCTTGATCGATTTCCTGGTCTAGCTCCGCAAACGGAACGTTGACGGTGAGCTTAACGCGGGTATCGCTCAGCTTGTCTACGGTGGTCTTCACGAGTGAATCTCCCTGGCTTCATTGTTTTTCTACGTACATAAAAATTAAAGGGGGTCTGAAAAACCTTATTAGGGCATTTTCAGACCCCCATACGTCGGGGCGACAGGATTTGAACCTGCGACCCCCTGCTCCCAAAGCAGGTGCGCTACCAAACTGCGCCACGCCCCGTATGTAGGCCACCAAGTTGCCTTGGCTGCGTTGCATACCTGAGACAGTTTAGCGTGTTGGTTTTAAATCTCCTAAATCAACCCCCTGTTAAGGGCGTAGACGCAGGTTAACGGCATAATTTCTGGCCGCTTGACTTAGAAATCGAAATCAAACATACCGTCAAAGAAGCCGCCGCCATCGCCGTCAGATAATCCATCGAAGAATCCGCCACCGTCACCGGCGTCTCCCCCTCCGGCATCGCCGCCCATATCACCGGGGTCACCGGCGTCTCCGGCATCTCCTACGTCTGCGCCGCCGTCGGCTCCGTCTATGCCGCCGCCTTCGGCGCCGCCCCAGTCGCCGTTTTCTGCGGCGGCTGCGGAATAGCCCACGCCGGACATGCCGGCAAACATGGCGTTAAACATCATGGAATAACCCATCATCCACACGCCCGTTTGCAGGGCATCTTCCCACCAAGGGCGGGAGTACCAACCGGCCGGAACGGGACGGCCGGCCACGGTTCCGCCTGGGTAATAGTTCGGGGTTTCCTCAGAGGCGTAGGGGGAGGCAGTCAATTCCTGCCCATTGGCATCCACCGTGCGCTTCTCGGTGACCTTACCGGCGGCGCGCTGCCCCTCCAGCGGCGGCAATTCCGGCCCTGGGTTCATGTCCATAATCTCGCGGGCGGCATTGACGTAATGCATGCCCTCAAGCGCCGATTCGCGGGCCAAATTGGCCTGCTTGACCGTGGTGGCCCTTGAAATAGCGGAGTTAGCCGCAGTAAAGCGCTCTGATGCGTCCGCCATCGCCTGCTGCGAGGCGGTATCCGTACCGGAAATCTGCATGACCTGGCCACCCAGGCGCTCAATCCAGCGGCGCGCATCCGCCTGGGCATCCGCTAACTGCTGCGCCTCTCGCTCCTCCCGGCTCTTTTTTGAGCTGCGCGAGGATAGATACCACGCGCCGCCACCGAGTACGACTACAAGAAGTAGAAGTTCCACAACAATCATCGCTTTCTTTACTGGAATTGGTCCTACCTATTTTAACGGCCTACCCACTGCGCGTGTTCCCTATTTTCATTTTGGGGCGCTCATGCGCTAAAGTAGCCGACAGCGTTCAAGGTAACGCTGTGGGAATGTCGTATAGTGGCTAATACCTCAGCCTTCCAAGCTGAAGACGCGGGTTCGATTCCCGTCATTCCCTCCATGTTTGTACTGCAATAATTGACTATTGCAGCTGGTTGTTAGCGGTAAGTGGAACCATTGGTAGAACCATTTTGGTTGGCGTGTTTAAACCCTCACAGATTGTATATTCTGTGGGGGTTTGAATATTTTTAGCTTTGGTTAGAGTTTCTTCCAGAGTGCGGGCACGGCGGGCGCCCCCATCCGGCTCGTGTGGTGTGGGTTTGGGTTGTTTTTGGGAAATATTCTTAAAATGTTCGTTCTTCCAGTTTACCAATAACGCATTACTGTGTTATACTAGTGAATGTAAGGCTGCAAGGCACTTACAAAACTGAAGAGGTGATGGAGGTCGCGGCGCTAATTATTTCACTGTGTAGCCTAGCTATTCAGATAAAGCAGCACCGCAACGACCACCCACCAAAATCGGGTAGGCATCGCAAATAGCCTCTAGGGGCACACCTCCCAATATACCGAAAGGACACATTACAGTGACATTGAAACAGGCCTCCGCCGTCTCAGGCATCGTAGTCGCCGCCGCCTACTCGATAATTGCCGATTCGCCCATCTGGCTTATTGTCATAGCCTTAGCGGCACTATCCGGCTACAACCTAGCTACAGCCACTAACCAAGGGAGGAAAAACCGTGCAGCCTAAAATCATCGATGTCGATACCGGCGATGAATTGTGGACTGGCTCGGATTGCGCCGCCCATATCGGCGTGAGCTACGCAACCTGGCGCAATTACTCAGCTAATCACCGCACCCCTGAGCATGTGGCCACGATTTTGGGCCGCACGCGACTGTGGCTTGCTGAGGATATTAAGCGCTGGCACGCGTCCCGGCCGGGGTCACCCAGCCAGCTCCGCCGTTAGGCCTCCTTGCTGGTTCCTTAGCTTTATCGAGGTCCCTGCTTGCCGATGCCTCCCTCCATCCCGCCGCCCATCTCCCGCCAAGCGCGGCTATAAATACATCACATTGGGGCGGTAGCCAGAAAAGCGTAATCTGGTGTCCATGACCGTACCTAATATTACTTTGAACGATGGAAATACAATCCCCCAGCTGGGCTTTGGCGTCTTCCAAATGGACCCGGAAAAGACCGAGGAATACGTAGCTGAGGCGCTGCGCGTGGGCTACCGCCACATCGATACCGCAGCCATCTACGGCAATGAAGAAGGCGTGGGCAAGGCCATTGCCAACTCCGGCAYCCCGCGCGAGGAACTCTTCATTACCACCAAACTGTGGAACGACCGCCACACCGATGCCGCTGCAGCGCTGGATGAATCCCTGCAGAAGCTGGGCCTTGACTACGTAGACCTGTACCTCATCCACTGGCCTACCCCAGCCAAGGGCACGTACGTGGAGGCTTGGAAGCAGCTCATTGAACTGCGTAAAGAAGGCAAGGCGAAGTCCATCGGCGTGTCCAACTTTGAGCCGGAGCACTTAGATCAGTTGGAGTCACACACGGACGTCGTCCCCGCGATTAACCAAGTGGAGCTGCACCCTTACCTGCAGCGCTGGCGCGAACTGGACGCTGGCCGCGCCCACGGCATCGCCATCGAGGCATGGGGCCCGCTGGGTCAGGGCAAGAGCGATATCTTGGAGGCACCAGAGGTTACTGAAGCCGCCGAGGCGCACGGTGTTTCCCCAGCCCAGGCCATTATTCGCTGGCACCTGCAAAATGGGGTCATCCTCTTCCCCAAGTCCTCGACGCCATCGCGCATTGCAGAAAACTTCGATGTCTTCGGCTTCGAGCTCACTGATGCAGAGATGGCCGCCATTACCTCTTTGGAGGAAGGCGAAGACGGCCGCGGTGGGCACCACCCCAATGACATGAACGACGCCTAATGCGCTTGGTGTAACCACCACATAGAAACGCCGCGTGGCACAAAGGGCCCGCGGCGTTCATTTATGTCTATTTAAGGAACCTGGCGGTTTTAGCGCGGGTCCTTGGGCAGCTCGGGTGGGATATTGGTGCGCTCGTATTCTGCGAGGATATCGATGCGGCGCTGGTGACGCTCGGCGCGGGACCATTCTTGATCCAAGAAAGCATCCACGATTTCTAGGGCCTCTTCCTGCGAGTGCATGCGCCCGCCGATGCCGATGAGCTGCGCATTATTGTGCTCGCGGGCTAGGCGTGCCGTTTCTGGCGACCATGCCAGCGCACAGCGCGCGCCCTTGACCTTATTGGCGGCAATCTGCTCGCCATTTCCGGATCCACCTAGCACGATTCCCAGGGAACCTGGATCGTTGACGGTGCATAGGGCCGCTTCAATGCAGAATGCGGGGTAGTCATCCTCGGCGTCATAGGTATGAGCGCCGCAATCGATGACGTCATGGCCTTGTTTGGTGAGGTGTTCAGAAATCAGGTTTTTGGTCTCAAAACCTGCGTGGTCAGCTCCAAGATATACGCGCATAGCCCCTACAGTACCGGCACCGCCGCCTTCTGGGCACCACTTTCTACAACCTATTTCGTTCATCGTCCGGTGCTGTTAAGCTAAAGCGCAGATTACGTGCTGCATAGAAAGGCTAAAGCATGGCCCCTCGCGTCCTCGCACTCTACGGCAGCATCCTTGCTATCGCGGTGCTGTTATTTGCGGCGAATATCTTCTTAACCAATAAGAACTACCTCGTGCCGCTTATTCATACCGTACTTTTCACTGTCGCCCACCTTGTTCTTGGGCTGTGGTGGCTGAATCAGAGGGTACTAAAGAAAAATCGCCTCGGCGGTTTAGCCGCGGTGATTGGGGTGTTATCCCTGCTTACCGCGGCCTCATGGGCTACGTGGGTGGCCGCCGCTTGGTCAGAATTTCAAGCCCAGACGGCCCTGCCCATTATCAATATCGCCGGGGTGCCGGCGTTTTTACTCACGCCGGTCATCGCGGTGTGCTGCCTGGCCGCCGCCGTGCGCCGCAAGCAAGGCCAGCAGCGCTCATAACTAGTCCTCTTCTACCTGTGGCATCTCTGTGCGAGAGCGCTTGAGTTCGAAGAAGTAAGGGAACTGGGCTAGGCGCACGGAGGCATCGAAAAGCTCACCGGCTTCCTCACCCGTGGGAACGCGGGTAATAACCGGGCCGAAGAAGGCGGTATCGCCCAACTTAATAACCGGGGTTCCTACCTCATCGCCCACGGAAGAAATGCCGTTGTGGTGGTATTCGCGCAGCTTCTCGTCGTACTCCTCGGTGCGTGCCACCTCCGCAAAGTCTGCGGGGAGGCCAACCTGCTCTAATGCCTGGGCGATGATCTCGTCATAGCCGCCATCCCCCTTCTTTCCGCCATTGCCCTTGGCGTGAATCAGGGTGCCCATGGCGGTATAGAGCTCGTCTACCTTTTCTGGCTGCTCGGTCTTTACCTTGGCAAATACGCGGGCAGGGCCCCAGTTGGCCTCCATCATCTCCATGTATTCGGGATCGAGATCGCGGCCATCATTCAGCACCGACAGGGACATCGGCTCGAATTCCACCGTAATATCGCGGACCTTTTCTACCTCTTTGATCCAGCGGGACGTTGCCCATGCGAAGGGGCAGGAAGCGTCGAACCAAAACTTAACTGGGGTGGTCATTATTCCTCCTTGAAATAAGTGCAGTTTGCCCCACCACTGTAAACGCGCTGCTAACCTTGATGCATCACTATTTTCGTTAGCAAAGGAGAATCTAGGCAATGACCTCTGTAAACCTCACGTGGGAGGAAGCAAAAAATCGCTCCCAGATGCTCAAGGTTGAGCATTACGATGTCGCTTTAGACCTTAAGCATTCCGATACCCACTTCCTGTCCACCACCACGGTGCGCTTTAGCACCCAGGAGGCCGGTTCTACCTTCATCGATCTGCGCGCGGACAAGCTGCACGAGGTGCGCCTGAACGGAAACCCGCTGCCCACGCAGTCCTATGACCCCACCTACGGCATTCCCCTCTCCGGGCTGCAGGTAGCGGATTACACGCTCAAGGTCACCGCGGAGATCCCCTTCTCCCGCACCGGCGAAGGCCTGCACCGCTTCGTGGMCCCTGCCGATAACGAGGTCTMCCTCTACMCCCAGTTTGAAACCGCCGATGCCAAACGCGTCTTTGCCTGCTTCGACCAGCCGGATCTGAAGGCCACCTACTCCCTGCACTTTAAGGCCCCAGAGGAGTGGACCATTATCACCAATGGCCCGGTCACCCGCGAGGGCGATACCTCCCATTCTGAGATCGACTACCCGCTATCGACCTACCTGGTTGCCCTGTGCGCAGGCCCCTACCACGAGGTCACCGATACTTGGCGCGGCGAGCTGACCGAGCACCCCGAAGGCAAGCCGGCGCAAAAGCTCGAGGTCCCGCTCGGTATTTACTGCCGCGCCTCGCTGGCAGATTCCCTCGATGCCGAGCGCCTTTTTACTGAGACCAAGCAGGGTTTCGACTTTTACCACCGCAACTTCGGCTTCCCCTACCCCTTTGGCAAGTACGACCAGATTTTCGTCCCAGAGTTCAACGCCGGCGCGATGGAAAACGCCGGTTGCGTAACCCTCCGCGATGAATACGTCTTTACCTCGCAGGCCACGCACTACAAGTACGAGCGCCGCGCCGATACCGTCCTGCACGAGCTCGCCCACATGTGGTTCGGTGACCTCGTGACCATGCAGTGGTGGAATGACCTATGGCTCAACGAGTCCTTCGCCACCTGGTCCGCGGCCATCTCGCAGGCGGAAGAAACCGAATACGATACCGCCTGGGTCACCTTTGCCAACGTGGAAAAGTCCTGGGCCTACCAGCAGGATCAGCTGCCTACCACCCACCCCATTTCCACCGATGCCAGCGATATCGAAACCGTGGAGCAAAACTTCGACGGTATTACCTACGCCAAGGGCGCCTCGGTGCTCAAGCAGCTGCAGGCCTACGTTGGCCGCGAGAACTTCCTCGCCGGCGTGCGCCGTCACTTCGCCGCTCACGCGTGGGGCAATGCCACCTTCGACGATCTGCTCCGCCACCTCGAGGAGGCCTCCGGGCGCGATCTCTCCTTCTGGGCACAGCAGTGGCTGAAGACCACCGGTATTAATACCCTGGCGGTTGCCACGGGGGCCGATGATGACGGCACCATCACCCAGGCGCAGCTCACCCAGCGCGGCGATACCCTGCGCACCCACCGCGTTGCAGTGGGCCTGTACAGCACGCAGGACGGCAAGGTTGTGCGCACCGAGCGCCTCGAGATGGACGTGGATGGCGAATCCACCGAGATCCCAGAGCTGGTCGGCCGCAACCTGAAGGACATCGACTTCATCCTGCCCAACGATGACGATCTGACCTACTGCCTCATCGATTTGGATGCAGGATCCCTGCAATTTCTGCTGGATAATATCGAGAAATTTGATGACCCCATGGCGCGCACCCTGTGCTGGTCCACCGCCTGGGAGATGACCCGCGCCGGCACCATGCGCGCCCGCGACTTTATCCGCTTGGTGGCCCGCGGTATGAAGGCGGAGACCGAGCTCGCCGTCCTCGAGCGCATCGTCTCGCAGGCCTCTACCGCACTGAAGAACTACGCCGATCCGGCGTGGGCGAAAGACAGCACGGTTTTGGCGCAGGCGCTTGTCGATGGCGCCCGGAGCACCGATGCGCAGCGTTCCATCATCTGCACGCAGGCGCTGTCTAGGATTCGGCTGCACCAGCCGGCCCGCGACTACCTGCACGATCTCCTCGCGGATTCCGATGATGCCGGGCTGCGCTGGTCCGCCGTCGCAGCGCTCGCTGCCGCGGGTGCGCTTGCCGATGCCGAGGCCGCCATCGCCGCCCAGCTCAAGCGCGATAATTCCGCTACCGGCTACTACTCTTCCCTGCGCGCCCACGCCGCGATTGCCACCGCGGATAATAAGCGCGCGGTATGGGAAGAAATCGTAGCCGGGGATCTCACCAACCGCGAGCTCACCTCGAAGCTGGAGGGCTTAAACTACCCGCACTCCGATGATCTCTTACCCACCGCGGAATTCTTCGAGGTGGCCGAAAAGATCTGGGACTCCCAGTCTTCCGAGGTGGGCCTGACCACCGTTACCGGGCTATTCCCGTCCTGGGATATCAGCCAAGATGGCCTCGATCGCGCCGATGCCTTCCTGCAGAAGGATCTGGCAGGCGGCCTGCGCCGCACGATTACCGAGCAGCGCGACCGCGTGGCCCGCGCCCTGCGCAACCGCGAGGTCGACGCCGCTTAATGCTTAGTTCTTGCGGAGGTTCAGTTCGATGCGCGGGCGCACCTGAATCTCCGTGAGCTGGGTGGTGGGCCCAGCCTCCACGACGGTGCGGATGGCGCGCGCCACCTCCACGGGCGCAATAACCTCGTTCGGGTTGTAGTCCTGCAGGCCCTCCAGCATCGGGGTATCGGTGGGCCCCGGCGCCACGGTGGAGACGCGGATGCCGGGTTCGGAGATACGCAGGGCATCGGCAAGCGCATACAGCGCGTGCTTCGTCGCGGCATAAACCACGTTATCGCCGTAGCTCTTGCGCCCCGCCCCCGAGTTGATGAAGACGACGGTGCCCTCCGCCTTGCGCAGCTGCGGCAAGAGCGCGCGAGTAACCTCCGCTGGCGCGTGAACGTTTAAGTCCATGTGGGCGCGCCAATCGTGCGGGGTGGCCTCTTCCACCGAGAACTTCGTGGCGCGTGCCGCGCCGTGCACGAGCACATCGACCCGCTCTAGCTCGGGCAGCTGCATGCCCTCATCCAGCCCGGCTACCAAGTCGCTGGCAACCGGCGTGATATTTGCGGCTTTCGGCAGCTCATCGGCTCTGCGGCCCAGCGCATACACGTGGTGATCGCGGGCGAGATCCTTGATGATCTCGCGCCCCATGCCACCGGTGGCACCGGTAACGACGGCGATTTTCTCTGGCACATTCGTGGTATCAGTCATGCCACCCCATCATAGGGAAAATGGATGCTAGCGGTGCGCGGCGTTCGTCCCCGTTCCGCGATGTGGAACGATAGGGGCTATGGCTACTCCTGCAATCGCGATCGTCGGCATGGGCCCGCGCGGCATCTCTATCTTGGAACGCCTCGCCGCTCGCATGGATGATTCCAGCTCCCCCGTCACCGTCCACCTCATCGACGAGGCCCAGCACGGCGCCGGCCGGGTCTGGGACACCGCCCAAACCAAGACCCTGTGCATGAATACGCGCGCTGGCGCCGTCACGCTTTTTACCGAGCCCGGCGCGACGGTGAACGCCCCGGTGCTCGAGGGGCCAACGCAATACGAGTGGATCCAGCTGCTGCGCGGTGAGGGCGATAAGGTAGCTCCTGCCAAGCGCGAGCTTTATGCACAGCACCCTCCCGCCCCACACATTGCCACCGAGTACCGCGCGGAGCTGGCCGCCACCCGCCCAGAGTCCAATCCCACGCGCGCTTTATACGGCGAGTACCTGCGCTGGGTCTATGACGTGGTGCTGGCGCGCCTGCCGGAGAGCATTTCCACGGTGAGCCACCACCACCGCGTGGAGACCATCACCACGGATGGCTCAGCCGATATCCTGCACCTGGACGATGGCTCGCAGGTGCACGCCGATGCCTCGGTCCTAGCCTATGGCTGGATGGCGCCGCGCTTTAATGACGAGGAGCAGCACTTGGCGGAATCCGGGCTGCACTGGATCGCGCCGGGCAATCCCGTGGAACAAGACTATAAAGCCATTCCCGCCGGCGAAGACGTGCTGGTACGCGGGCTTGGCATGGGTTTTTATGACATCATGGCGCTAACCACCATTGAACGCGGTGGCAAATTCGTCGAGGATGCCACCACTCGCTCTGGCCTGCGCTACGAGGCGAGCGGGAAGGAACCACATTTCATCGTCGCCTCCGGCCGCGGTTATCCCTTCCATCCCAAGTCCGAGTACAACGAGCTGCCGCCCACGATGCCGCGGCGGCGGTTGCATGGGGTCATCGGAAAGCTCAAGGGCGCCGAGGACATCGACTTCGACGCCCAGGTTTGGCCCGCCATCGCGCGCGATAGCTACGAGGCGTATATCACCACGCTGGAACGAGTGAATCCGGCAGCTCTCCTTCGCCCGCGCGAAGAGATCCTCACGGTCATCGATGCCACCGCGCCTGACGATCTCGGCACCGCCCTTGCTCCCCTAGTCACCCAGCCGTGGGATATGACAGACCTTATGTACCAAGTTGCTGGATTTACCGGCGATATTTCGGCGCTCACCGCCCACATTGCGGATTCCCTGGCGGGCGATATCCAGGAGGCGGCCGCCGGGTATGATTCGCCCATGAAGGCCGCGCTGTGGTCACTGTCCCAGTCGCGCAAGCCCTCCTCCATCCTGGGTGCAGAAGGCCGCTATACCCGCGAGTCCCGCACAGGCCGCTACGCGCAATTCATGTCCTTTGGGCAGATGGTGGGCTCGGGCCCTCCGCTGTTCCGCGTGCGCCAGCTGCTCGCGCTTGTCGATGCCCACCTGGTCCATTTCCTTGGTGATCACCCCACCCTCGCGATCGAGTCAGACCATTACACCCTGACTTCTGGCCCGCGCTCGGCATCGTCGCCCACGCTTGTCGATGCCTTCATGCACAAGCCCGATATCCGCGTCGCCGGCGATCCGCTCACCCGCGGATTGGCCGAGGGTGGCCGGGTGCGCCCGTTTGCTGATCACGGGCAGGACACCGGCTCCCCCGAAACCGATGGTGCCACGCGGCGCACCGTCCACCCAGATGGCAGCCTGGATGAGCGCCTGCATATCGTGGGCATTCCCACCTATGCGCAGTGGCCGGATACAACGATTTCCCCCATGCCGGGCACGGATCCACTCATGCTGCAGGAAACCGATAAGACCGCCGGCTCCCTGCTCAAGGTTGCCGGCGGCCGGTAAACTCGCGGTTGCGCTGTGAGCGCGATTTAAAGGGCGTCGAGCGCCTGCTGCAGATCCGCTAGCAGGTCATCGATGTCCTCGATGCCGATGGAGATGCGCACCATGTCTTCCGGTGGCACCAGTTCCGATCCTTCGGCCGAAACGTGGGTCATGTTCTGCGGGTGCTCGATGAGCGATTCCACCCCGCCCAGCGATTCCGCCAGGCAAATAAGGCGCGTATTCAAACAAATCTGCTTGGCGTGCTCTGGGTCGTGGAAGCGCACGGACATCATGCCGCCGAACCCGCGCATCTGCTGCGCCGCCAGTTCGTGGCCCGGGTGCTCTGCCAATCCCGGGTAGCGCACCTGCTTAACCTCTGGGCGGGCCTGTAAGAATTCCGCCACCTTTTGCGCATTGGCGCAGTGGCGATCCATGCGCACGCCAAGGGTCTTAATGCCACGCGCAGTCAGGTAGGCATCGAAAGGCGAGGCGACCGCGCCCACGTTGCCCTGGAAATACAGCAGCTGCTCATCCACCTCGGGGTCATTGGTAACTACGGCGCCACCGAGGACATCGGAATGCCCGCCCAAGTACTTCGTGGTGGAGTGCAGGACGTGGTCTGCACCGAGCGCGAGCGGGTTCTGCAGGTACGGCGTGGCGAAGGTATTATCCACCAACACCTGCGCATTGCCCTTGACCTTAGCCACCGCCGCAATATCGGTGATATTCAGCGCCGGGTTGGTCGGGGTTTCCAGCCAGATGAGCTTAGTATTGTCCTTTACCGCAGCGGCGACGGCATCGACATCACAGGTGTTGATAATGGACATCYCCACSCCCCACTCCGTRAAATCATWAAGCAGGCGAWAAGAACCGCCGTAGGAATCATTGCCCAAAATGACGTGATCGCCGGGGCGCACCAAGATGCGCACCATCGTATCGGCGGCTGCCATGCCGGTGGCAAAGACGCGGGCGTAATCCGCGCCCTCCAGTGCAGCCAAGGTCTTCTCGAGGGAGCGCACCGTCGGGTTGGCCACACGCCCGTATTCAAAGCCGCCGCGCAGTTGCGCGAGGCCATCCTGGGCGAACGTGGTCGAAGCGTAGATCGGCACGTTGATGGATCCCATGTGCGGATCCGGGTGATATCCAGCGTGAATGGATCGGGATGAAAATCCTTTTGCCAAGTTATGCGCGCTGTGTTCAGTCATGCCTCCCAATCGTAGACTAAGCGGTTCATCCACACCGGCCATTCGGCAATTTATATTCTGCCCTCTCCACGCGTTGCCGATTCGGCGCCATCAGTGAGATTTCAGGATTTTCTCTAGAATGGGTGCGGTTAGTTTGTGTCCACGATCAAGAAAGAATGATGAGTACGAACCTATTTACCATGGCTCAGGGCGCTGCAGAGAAAAAAGACGATGCAGTAGAGTCCGTATCGAGCTTCTGGAACGACGAGAACGTTCAACTTTGGCTTATCGAGCGACCCATCCGCATCGGCCTCATTATCATTTTGGCCTTCATTGCGCACTGGGCGCTGCGCCACCTCATCAACCGGCTGGCGAAAAACAGCATTAAGGCCTCCACCCTCAAAAAGCCCAGCCGCAGCCGCAGCAGGTCTGCGGAGGACGGCCAACCGGATGACACCCTGCGAGAAACCAGGGAGGCGCGCCGCGCCTCGCGCATTAAGACCCTCGCCGGCGTAGGGCGCTCGGCGGTCGCCATCGTGGTCTGGGTTTCTGCCGGCATTGCCATCCTGGACGAGTTGGAAGTCAACGTCGCCCCGCTGATCGCCTCAGCCGGTGTTATCGGTGTTGCCCTCGGCTTCGGTGCGCAGGAACTGGTCCGAGACTTCCTCTCCGGTATTTTCATGCTCATTGAGGATCAATACGGCATTGGCGATGTCATTGACCTGGGCAACGGCGTCTTCGGTGACGTCGAGTCCATTTCCCTGCGCATTACCACCGTCCGCGATATCGACGGTGCCCTGTGGTACGTCCGCAATGGCGAAATCCTGCAGGTGGCTAACCACTCCGATGAGTACTCCGTTGCCCGCATCCAAATCCCCGTCGGGCTATCCAATGACCCAGAGGTTGCCGGCGAGGTCATCGACAAGGCCGTCAAGGATGCCGTCAAGGACGAAAAGATCCGCAAGATGGTGCTCAGCACCCCGCGCATCGACGGCATGTCCAAGTTCGAGCCGGATTACGTATCCTTCCGCGTGTCCACCAAGACGCTGCCGGGCCGCCAGTGGGATGTCCAGCGCTTTGTCCAGTCCCGCGTCCTCAACGTCATGCACGCAGAGGGCATTACCACCCCGTACCCACACGGCATCGGCATTGCCAATCCGCATAAGGGAGACGATGCCTAAATGAATTCCGTCTATGAAGCCATCGGTGGCACCCCTACCTTTGAGCGCCTCGTGCATGGCTTTTATGACCAGGTCAAAGAAGACGACGTGATTGGCCCCATGTACCCGGATCAGGATTGGGAAGGCGCGGAACAGCGCCTTACCTGGTTCCTGATTCAGTACTGGGGCGGTCCCCAACACTTCTCCGAAAACCGCGGCCACCCGCGCCTGCGCATGCGGCATGCAACCTTTCCCATTGATATGGAAGCTCACGACCGCTGGCTCGAGCTGATGGGAAAATCCCTCGATAGCATCGAGGAAGACACCATCCCGCCGGCGTATCGCACCATGCTTTGGGATCACATGCAGCGCGTCGCCGCCATGCTCATCAACAGAGCGCCTTAATTTTTCAACTGCTTGTAGCGCTGCCTGTGCAAGCGTTGCAAGCTGTACAAAGAGGCCCGCGCACTTTCACATTAGGTAGTGCGCGGGCCTCTTTTACTGTGCGCTAGCGCCAAGTTAGCGCTGCCGGATGCTTAGTCTTTCCAGTCGAAAGCCTGGCGTACCGGCTCAGATACCAGCTTGCCCCCGCGGGTCATCACGCCTGAGCGCAGACCTGGGAAGCGCTCGATCGCGGCATCCAGGTCGTCGTTAGCCACCGCGCGGATATACGGCAGCGTCGCCGAGGCCAAGGCGCGGGCCGAAGTATTGGCCACCGCACCGGGCATATTGGCCACGCAGTAGAAGAGGGTGTCGTGCACCTTGAAGGTCGGTTCGTCATGGGAGGTCTTGCGCGAGTTCTCGAAGCAGCCGCCTTGGTCGATGGCGACATCGACAAGCACCGCACCCTCCTTCATCTTCTTCACGGTCTCCTCGCGCACCAGCTTCGGTGCCGCAGCGCCTGGAATCAGGACGGCGCCAATGACGAGATCGGCCTCCTCCAGCTCCTTATCCAGAGTGGATGGGTCAGAGATCAGGGTACGCACGCCGCCGGCGTACTGGTCATCAAAGCGCTGCAGGACGTGTGGATCCACGTCCAGGACCGTGACTTCTGCGCGCAGACCGTGCGCCATGGCCACGGCGGACGCACCTACCTGGCCGCCGCCGATGACCACCACGCGCGCAGGCTGGGTGCCCGGGATGCCAGAAACCAAGAAGCCGCGGCCGCCCTGGGTGGACAAAAGGTGGTGCGAGCCCTCGATAACGGCCAAGCGCCCAGCAACCTGGGACATAGGGGTCAAAAGCGGCAGGGTGCCGCGGCGGTCCGTAACGGTTTCATAGGCAATCGAGGTCGTCTTCGATTCCGTCAGCGCCTCCGTCAGCGGGCGATCCGCCGCTAAGTGCAGGTAGGTAAAGACGGTGAGATCCGAGCGAAGGTACTGGTACTCGGATTCCAGCGGCTCCTTTACCTTCAGCAGGAGCTCGGCCTTGGCCCACGTCTCGTCCGCAGAATCGACGATGGTGGCACCAGCCTCTACGTATTTCTCGTCGGGAAAGGACGCGCCTACGCCCGCGCCCGATTCGATGAAAAGCTCGTGCCCATCAGTAACCAAGGTCCGCACCTCGGTTGGGGTGAGGGCGACGCGGCTTTCATTATTCATGATTTCTTTGGGTACAGAAATGCGCACGGAGGTTCTCCTTCATGTGTTGGCTACAGCGGCGAAAAATTATTTCTAGCTGTCAGGCTAACGCAGAATGCGAAGGAGAATATAAGTTTGTGCGTATTTCACGAACGGGGGTGACAATAATAATCGCGCTTTACTCGATACCGCAGTGTATGGGGTTAAAAATGCACACTCGGAAAATACCCACTACCCCCGACTATTGGGTTATAGGTATTATTCACTGTCTGTTTTTAGACGGTGAGATCCCAGATTCGGGGAGTAACTACAGAACCGATAGCCGCGTGGAACGGTAGATGCTGCCAAACGGCGCATCAAGGCGCACCCACCGACCTAGGCTCGATACTCGCAGGTGCCGCGGAATATCCATAGAGGCAGAAAACCCCGGAATGAGGCCTAGATTGGTACAGGCGAAGATCATCCGCATCGGGATTTCCACCGTCTGTCCATTGCCTTCAACCGTGACCACGGTTTGATTAAGCAGGCTGGGTGGCGGGCCCATGGGTCCAGAAAACTCCCGGGTCAGCTTCTGGCCTTGATCTGAAAGCTCGCGAACCACCGTCACCGGCAGGGTATCCACCACGCTAAAACCGGTGGCCGGCGGCAATGCGCCCGGCCACGACACATCACGGGCTGGGCCGAGTTCCATAATGCCGGTGCCATCGTGTTCCGCTAGCTGTTGCTCCAGCGTCCCAGCGGACCCCACTGCCCCATCGCGAGAGGCTTTCCCCTGCACCCGCCGGGAGGCGACAACCTCGAAGGGGGTGGTAACGAAGGCATCAACGACGTCATCGGCAAGCTGGCGCAGGCGCACCGATGCATTCGCGTCTACCCCGACTGCGCGCGCAAGAAGGGCCCGTAAGCCAGGTCCTCCGCTGCGAACTTCAAGCGACTCGGTGACCATGGCTTGCGGGCCCTACCTTTCTATGTGTGCACAGTGCGCCGTTTAAGAGGCGCTCATCTGCAGAATATCCTTTTCCTCATCCGTCAACGGGCGCGGGGTGTGCTTCTTCTTGTCAATGACAACCTGCACACAGTTCACCGTGGCCGCTACCTCCCCAGCAGCGGTCTTGACATGCTGGGTCGTGGTAAAGGATGACGAACCGATCTGGGAAACGGAGGTTTCCACGATGACGTGGGCATTGCCCTCAAAGGGAATGGGCCGCATATAGTCCACGTCGAGATGACGCACCAAGGCCATGAAATCGATGCCCTTGGCATAGATATTCTCCTTGGCAAAAGCCAAGCGTGCCTCCTGGGCAACCTCGATATAGTTGGCGTTCATCATGTGGCCGTACATATCGAAATCGCCCCAGCGGGTGGGCACTTGGTGGGTATGCGCGTTATCGGTCGCCATCATTCTCCTCAGGGATTATCGGGTGAGCTTGCGGTGAGTGACGCGAGAAGGACGGGCGGCGTCTTCTCCCAGACGCTCCACCTTGTTCTTCTCATAGTCACCAAAGTTACCCTCAAACCAGAACCATTGCCCCTCGGCAACGTTTCCTTCCCACGCCAGAATGTGGGTACAGGTACGGTCCAAGAACCAGCGGTCGTGGGAAATAACAACGGCGCAGCCCGGGAATTTCTCCAAGGCGTTTTCTAGCGAACCCAGGGTTTCGACGTCCAAGTCGTTGGTTGGCTCGTCAAGAAGGATAAGGTTGCCGCCCTCTTTCAAGGTCAGCGCCAAGTTCAAGCGGTTGCGCTCACCGCCGGAGAGCACCTTCGACGGCTTTTGCTGATCCGGGCCCTTAAAACCGAAGGCGGAAAGGTACGCGCGCGATGGCATCTCATTTTGGCCAACGTGAATATAATCCAGCCCGCCGGAGACGACCTCCCACACCGTAGCCTCTGGGTCGATATTCTCGCGATTCTGGTCCACGTAGGACAGCTTGACGGTCTCGCCGACCTCAACGGAGCCATCATCCGGTTCTTCCAAACCAACGATGGTCTTAAACAGCGTGGTCTTACCCACACCGTTCGGGCCGATAACACCGACGATGCCATTGCGCGGCAGGGTGAAGGACAAGTCCTTAATCAGGGTGCGATCATCGAAGCCCTTGACCAGGTTCTTTGCCTCGACGACCTTATTGCCCAAGCGTGGCGGCGTAGGAATCTGGATTTCCTCGAAGTCCAGCTTCTTATACTTCTCCGCCTCTGCAGCCATCTCTTCGTAGCGCTCCAAACGAGCCTTGTTCTTGGCCTGGCGAGCCTTGGCGCCGGAGCGTACCCATTCCAGCTCGTCCTTCAAGCGCTTGCGCAGCTTGGCGTCCTTCTTGCCGGCGACCTGGAGGCGCTCTTGCTTCTTATCCAGGTAGGTGGAGTAATTACCCTCGTACGGGTACAGCTTGCCGCGGTCCACCTCACAGATCCAGCCGGCCACGTGATCTAGGAAGTAACGGTCGTGGGTGACGGCTAGGACGGCACCTGGGTAATCCGCCAAGTGCTTTTCCAGCCATTCCACGGACTCGGCGTCCAAGTGGTTGGTGGGCTCGTCCAAAAGTAGCAGGTCCGGCTCCGTCAACAGGAGCTTGGCCAGGGCCACGCGGCGGCGCTCACCACCGGAGAGGTTGGTCACCGGGGCATCGGAAGGCGGGCAGCGCAATGCCTCCATCGCCTGCTCGATCTTGGAATCAACCTCCCATGCATCGGCGGCATCCAAGTCCTCTTGCAGCTTGCCCATTTCCGCCATGAGCTCATCGCTGTAATTGGTCGCCATCTCTTCGGCGATTTCCTCGAAGCGCTGCTTCTTTTCAAAGATATCGCCGAGGCCCTCCTCGACGTTGCCGCGCACGGTCTTTTCTTCATTCAGCGGCGGCTCCTGCTGCAGGATGCCCACGGTGGCACCCGGATCGAGGAATGCCTCACCGTTAGAAGGCTGATCCAAACCGGCCATAATCTTCAGAATGGAGGACTTACCGGCACCGTTGGGGCCGACCACACCAATCTTGGCGCCCGGGTAGAACGCCATCGTGACATCATCAAGGATGACCTTATCGCCAATTGCCTTGCGCACGTTTTTCATCGTGTAGATGAATTCGCCCACTTTTTACCCCTTTGCAAAAATTTGGGAGACGTATTTATCTACACAAACACTACATCAGAATGCGCGCCTAGGTGCCTCGGGTCGGGCGAACCCGAGGCGGATGGCAGGCGCTATGCATGCACGGTTTCGGCGGCCTCCTCTTCTTGCGTTGCTACTTGCTCGCCGTCCTGGGCTGCTGCACTATTTCCCGCTTGGATGCGGTCTGCAGCGGTATCAGCGGCGGTATCGCCCGGCGCGGAGTTATCTACGTCCGGTTCCACCTCATTATCGCCAAGCTCAGGGATGGCGATGTTTTCCTGGTTATACTGCGGCGCCAAGCGCTTTGCGCCGATGACGTGGCGGTTTAGGTCTAGGCCCACATACTGCGCCTTGATAAAGGTGCGGTAATGGTCCTTGCCCTCATCATCGCGCCACTGATCAGAGACGATCGAGCCGCAGACCAATAGCGGCATGCCCTTGGCCAGGGATTTCTTGACGTTGATGGCAAATTGGTTCCACATCTCCACGTCAATAAAGAGGTGGTCTACATCGCGCCACTGCTGCTGGCCGCGTTGGTTTTCGGCGTCGGTACCGGTATCGGCGGGGSGRTCAGGAACGCGCCGGGRGGRTGCGRTGCGCMGCTTGGTTTTWTATGCGCCGGTCGAGGTCTTGGTCAGGATGGGATCTTGGGTAAGGCGGCCGGTTAACATTACTGGGTATTGAGACATGGTGCTGAAATTCCTTTACTAGGTTGTGAGTTCGCGAGTGGTATGTCCCTCGCTCGCCTTCACATCCTGCTGCCGCAGCGCAAACCGCACCATGCCATGCCGCCCAGCGCTGTGGATAACTTGTTGTTCCCCTCAACAAAGCGGCCCCAGGATGGTCACTTTCGGGCGGGTTATCCACAGGTGGGCAATAAATTAGTGCCCGCGGAAGCCGCTTTCATCGCCGTGGCTCATGTCCTCCAGCATCGCGTTATAGCGGGCGAGCTCAGCATCGTCGTCCGCCTCCGCCTGCACATCGTGGCGCCGTGCGGTCGCGCGGTCATCGCGCAGCCAATCCAAAAAGAGCTTGCCAAAGACAATGACCAAGGGGAATTGGCCAAAGCCCCAGGCAATACCCCCGCCCACGCGCTGATCCTGCAGCAAGTCCTGATCCCAAGGCAGCTCGAGATACTGATAGAAGTCGAGGCCAAGCACCGTTTGCAGCTGCATCAGGTAGACCCCGGCGAAGAGGTGGAAGGGCATCGACAAGAAAAGCATGCCAAGCCGGAAGGGCGTGGAATGGCGCTTAGGCAAGGGATCTGGGCCAATGACCTCCCAGAAGTAGAAGTAGCCGGAAATGAGGAACACGTAGTTCATGATGAGATGGCCGGCGTGCTCCGAAATGGCGAATTCGTACAGGCTCGGGAAAAGATAGAGCACGTAGAGGAAAAAGAGGTACTGCGCCAAGTTCACGAAGGGATTGGTAATGACCCGCACGAACTTAGATTGGGTCAGCGCCAAGGCATAATCGTGCGGGCTCGGCTGCCCCTTTGGACCCGGCTCGTAGGCCTCCATGACCAAGGTGACGGGCGCGCCTAGCACCATGAGCAGCGGAATGGTCATGGACAAAATCATGTGCACCAGCATGTGGATGGAATACATTGCGGGCATGTACAGGCCGAGGCCGGTGGACATGACAAGCGTAAGGCCCAGCGAGCCGACCATAAACCACGCGGTGCGTCCCTTGTCCCAGCTCAACCCGCGCTTGTGCACGCGGTAAACGCAGTAGCCATATGCCGCGGCCATGAGCAGGCCAATCGTGCCAAACATGATGTCAAAGCGGAACATCGTCCAGATATTGAATACCGTGGGCGCCTCATGCAGGTTATAGCCCATGAGGATCTGCATGGAGCTCAAGTTCGGATCCCGCGGTGGCGGCGGCACGGTGCGCCCCAGGGTGATGGCTACGCCAATCGTGCCCGCCATGACCGCGAGCTCCACGATGGCGATGCGGATAAAGAGCCGCGGGTTTTTATCTAACTGCGGGATGGTGAGTTCGCGGTGGATAAGCCCCAAAATGCCCAGCAGGATGGTGAGCACGAACTTGGTGATCAGGATAATGCCGTAAGGCGATTGCGGCAGGTCCGAAATATCCATCCGGATGAGCGTATTGATTAGGCCGGATACCGCCAGCACGACGATGGCCATGAAAGCGATGGCGGAATATCGCTTGACCGCGAAGGGGAGGTTCGGGCCCAGGCGCCGGCCATGCGCGATGAGCGCCATGAGGCCGCCCACCCACAGCATCACAAATACCAGGTGCCACAGCAGCGAGTTCGTGCCGTAATCGTGATCGCCACCGGTCGCAGAGTGGCCTTCAAGGCCGATGGGGACTACTTGCAGGATGGACAGCAAAAGCAGCACCGGCTGCATGGCCCAGGTGCGGCTGAGGCTGCCAATAATTCCCACGGTAAGGGCGATGAGCACCGCAATGCCCCACACGATGGTGGAGGAAATTTCCGTAAAGGCCATTTTCAAAATGGTCAGGTTGAAGACCTTAAAAAACGGCGTGCCGGTCAGGTCCGACATGATCATCGGGATTTCTACCAGCCCCACGGCCGCAGCACCGAAGGCCGACCACGTGCCAGTGCGGGCGGCGATATGGCCGTCGACCGATAAAGGCGCCTCGATGAGGGAATCGTTCTCCCCGCGCGGGGCGATGAGAAACGACGAGGCCAAAAAGGACCCCACGGATAGCGCCATCAATAGCCACGCCAGCCCACGGAACAGCGGCAGGCCGAAGGTGGTAATCCGTCCTGGGTCCGGAATGCCCAAGGCGGCCAAGGAATCCGCCAATAAGAACAAGGAAATGAACCCGGCGAGCAAGCCAGCAAAAAGCATTGCTGCAATAAAAATCCCCCAGGAAGGACGGGGTTTTTGCGTTCCAGACTGCGTGCCTTTGACCAGCTTATTGACCATAGCTCGCATTCTATAGGGCCACCCTAATGCAAAGCGAACGCATATTTTCTCCCTGGATGTGCCATGATAGGACTTATGGACACCCGTCAACTTCTTTATTTCCGTGCCGTTGTAGACAATGGGTCCTTTACCCATGCCGCCGCAGCCCTCGAAATGACCCAGCCCTCCCTGAGCCTTTCCATCCGCAAATTGGAAAAGGAGCTCAATACCCAGTTGCTGTCCCGGGGTCGTTCGGGCGTAACCACCACGGAGGCAGGTGATTATGTCTATGACACCGCCCTTAAGGTCGATGCCCTGCTGGCCGATGCCCAGCGCCACATCAGCGAAATCACCGGCGATAACGCCAATACCGTCTCCCTGACGTCGTGTCCCATTTTGAACTGGGAATTTACCCCCTCCATCCTCTCCGAGCTCACCGAAATCCMCCCCTCAGCTCGCATCAGCCTGGATGATTCCACCGCCGCCACCGCCATCAAGCGGCTCTTGGAGGGCCAGGTGGACCTCGCGCTCTTGCCGACGTCCGACCCCAAAGCCTTCATCCGCCGCTACTCCCCCGAGCTCACCGTCCACGACGTCGCCGAATTCGACTACTCCCTTGCGGTGCCAGAGAGCATGGCAGATCTTCCTTCCCCCGTCTCCTTGCAGGACTTGCGCGAGGAAACCTGGCTGGTTCCTCCCCACTGCCGCGAGCTTCCCGGCATGGCGGAGCTTTACGATGAACTGTGGGAACACCACCCCTCCTACAAGCCGGATCACATTCAAGACGTCGCATCGCTGCATGCCGCCATCCCGATGATTTCCAGCGGCTTTGGCATCAGCTTCATGCCGCGATGCGCCCCCGCACTGCATCCGCAGGGCATCGCTAAACTAACGGTCAAAGAGGATCTTCCACGATTCCATGCCATCTTGGCGTATCGCTCCGACCGCGAACTGACCCCTGCCGCCCAAGAATTGATCGAAATTCTGCGCGCGCACGATTCCGCCCGCCCCCTGGCTTAGGAATCGCCGTGGCTGTGGGCTAATATGAGTGTGCTGTCCAGCCCCCATAGCTCAGCGGATTAGAGCAGTGGGTTTCTACCCCATGTGTCGCGGGTTCGAGTCCTGCTGGGGGCACCGTCTGAAGTCTCGAGGCATCGTTTCTTAAAGCTACGATGCCTCGAGACTTTTTCGCAGCGTGCCGGCTTTTTGTCTACGCTGGGGTCTTTAGAACCTAGCCCCCCCTCGAAAGGCTCGACAATGTCACTTCCGGCACCATCTCGTACCTCCTACGCCCTAGTTACGGGCGCTAGCCAGGGCATCGGCAAGGCGATGGCCCACGATTTCGCGGCGATGGGCTATAACGTCATCCTCGTTGCCCGGCGCGGCGAAATCTTGGAAGATTTAGCCACAGAACTTCAGCGCCGCCACCACATTGAGGCCAGTGCCCTACCCGCGGATTTGGCCACCGATGAGGGCGTCGAGGCGGTCATTGACACCATCTCCTCCAAGAAAGTCTCCATCTTGGTCAATTCCGCCGGCATCGCCAGCTTCGGGCCCTTCATGGACCAGGACTGGGGCTACGAGACCTCCCAATTCGCCTTAAACGGCACCGCCGTGCACCGCCTGACCCGCGCCGCGCTGGAACACATGCTCCCGCGGCGTGCGGGCGCCATCTGCAATGTGGGCTCAACGGCCGGCAATATCCCCATCCCCAATAACGCGACCTACGTCTTTACCAAGGCCGGGGTGAATGCGTTTACGGAGGCGCTGCACTATGAGCTCAAGGGCTCTGGCATCAGCTGTACCCTGCTAGCTCCTGGGCCGGTACGTGAGGCGACCATCGCCGAAGAGGACCAGACCATCGTGGATAAGGTCGTGCCCGATGCGCTGTGGACCACGTATGAGTCCTGCTCCAAAGAGACCATCGCGGCCATGCAAAAAGGCCAGCGACGCGTGGTCCCTGGCCCCTTGTCAAAGGCGATGAACGTGGTCAGCAAGGTGCTGCCGACCCCAGTCATCGCGCCGCTCATTGGGCGGTTTTATTCCCAGATGAGCTAGCGTTCCGCATTCTCGCCGGCGGCTTGCTTGCTGGCCGCTTGTGCCGCCGCACGGGCGTTTTTGCGGTCCACCCAGAAATCGGCATTCTTGATGCCCACCGCCTCTGGGTCGAATTCCGGATCCTTGCCCGCCTTCTTTTGTTTCTCGTAGTCCTTCAGGACCTTGAGCGCCGGCACCTGCAGGAAGAGGACGGCGATGATATTTAGCCATGCGGTGGTGCCCACGCCGATATCGCCCAGCGCCCAGGCCGAGCCCGGAGTCGTGGTAGCACCCACGATGACCGAGACGATAATCAGGATGCGCAGCGCCCATACTAGGCCGCGACGAACCGCGCGGGACTTGACCCAACGGTTGAAGTAGGTCAGGTTGACCTCGGACATGTAGTAGTACGCCAGCACGGTGGTAAAGGCGAAGAAGGCAATGGACACGGCGATAAACGTCGGGCCCCAGCCAGCAAAGACGCTATCGAGGCCGGATTGGACGAAGCCGGGGCCGACTGCGACGTCATCGGGAAGCGAGCCTTGGTAGACAACCTCGCCATCCTCGGATTCGCCGCGGAAGACGGTGTACATATCCGTGGAGATGATCATAAACGCCGTTGCGGAGCACACGAAGAGGGTGTCGATGTACACGGCGAAGGACTGCACGAAGCCTTGCTTGGCCGGGTGGGAGACCTCCGCGGCGGCAGCGGACTGCGGGCCGGTGCCCTGGCCAGCCTCGTTGGAGTAAATACCGCGCTTAACGCCCCACATGATGGCCACACCCAGCATGCCGGAGAACCCGGCCTCGAGGTTAAAGGCAGACTTAAAGATAAGGCCAAAGACCTCTGGGATCTGCGAGTAGTTGATGAGCATCACGACGATGGAGATGCCGATGTAGATCGCAGCCATAAACGGCACGACTAGGGTGGCGAAGTTAGCGATGCGCTTGACGCCACCGATAATGATGGTGGCCAAAATGCCGGCCAGGACTACCGCGGCCCAGGTGGAATTGATACCCCACGCGGTATCGGCCGCTGCGGCCACAGCATTGGCCTGAATGCCCGGCAGGAAGTAGCTGGTGGCCAAAATCATGGCGATGGCAAAGAGGATGCCATAGACCATCATGAACGGCGCAGCCTTGGTGTGCTTATACGCCTTTTCGATGTAATAAGCCGGGCCACCGCGGTACTCGCCGGTGTCCTGGTCCTTTTCTTTATAAATCTGCGCCAGGGTGCACTCGATGAAGGAGGTGGACGAGCCCAAAAGCGCCACAGCCCACATCCAGAACACCGCACCCGGGCCACCGAAGGCAATGGCCGTGGACACGCCGGCGATATTACCCACGCCCACGCGGCCGGATAGAGAGACCATCAGCGATTGGAAGGAAGAAACACCGTCGTCAGATTTTTCGCCCTTGGAAATTTGCCGCAGCATATCCGGTAGGCAACGGACCTGCAGGCCCCGCGTTATCACGGTGAAATAAACACCCGCACCCAAGCACAAAAACACGAGGGCGGGCGACCAAATTATGGAATTGAGGGCATCGAGAAAGTTTGCCATCGAGAAACTCCTTAGTCATTCGCACCTCCCTTGTGAAGCACGATATAGAAAGTATGCCGTAAATCACTCCCCCGTGTCGGTAAAACGATAGGTAAATTTTTCTTTTGCTTTTCGGGGTGCAGATCGGGGCGCGCGGAGGGCCCCGTCAGTCGGGGTTAGAATGGAACGCATGTCTTCTCCCGAAATCGCCGCAAAATATGATCGCCTCGTGTGGATCGACCTGGAAATGACCGGCCTCGACCCGGAACGCCACGTCATCGTCGAGGTGGCCGCAGTCATCACGGACGGCAACCTCAACATCCTTGGCAAGGGCATCGATCTCGTCGTCCACGCCACCGAAGAGGAACTATCCCAGATGGATTCCTTCGTCACCGAAATGCACGCAAACTCCGGCCTCGATAAGGAAATCCGCCAGTCCACCACGACCATCCGCGAGGCCGAGGACGCGGTACTGGCGCTCATCAACGAGCACTGCGAGCACCCGGCTCCCCTAGCCGGCAATTCCATCGCCACCGACCGCACCTTCATCCGCACCTATATGCCGCGGCTAGATGAGGCGCTGCACTACCGCATGATCGATGTCTCAACCATCAAGGAGCTCGCCCGGCGCTGGCACCCGCGGGCCTACTACAACCAGCCCGATAAGGGCATGGCCCACCGCGCGCTGCAGGACATCATCGAGTCCATCCGCGAGCTCGATTTCTATCGCCGCAGCGTCTTTCGCACCGATGAGGGCCCAACTTCTACCGAAGCCGAGGAGCTCAAGGCCGAAACCACCGCCGATTACCAGGCGTTTTTGTAATTTACGCGGCGTGAGTTAACCTATATCTCGTTGCTTTCGCGCAACGATGGTGGCTGTAGTTCAGCTGGTAGAGCACCAGGTTGTGATCCTGGTTGTCGCGGGTTCGAGTCCCGTCAGCCACCCCAATCTCCCGAGCCCCGTGCTCGGGATTTTTTATATCTCCACCACCATTTCCTCCGAGCGGGCCCTCCCCGCGAGATCCGGCATGTCTCCGGTAATCAGGAACTCATCGACGCCCAGCTGCTTGCCGATGCCCCTTAGTTCCTCCCCCACTTCCCCCACCGTCCCCCAGACGTCGTGGCCCAGGGACTCGTCGATGCGGCGCTGTTGCTGGCTCGTTAGCCCCTCCAGATCCAATTCGCGGGCTGGGCGCAGCGGCGCGAATTCCCCGGTGGACTGGGCCATGACCTTTGCATAGGACTCCGGCAGCAAAAGGTCCCGCGCTTGGTCCGCGGTATCGGCCACGGCGATATTGAGGGAGGAGATGATAGGTGGGGCATCGGCAAGCGCATGCTCGCGGTAGAGCCGCGCCGCCTTTTCCTGCATTTCTACGGGCCCGCCCAGGATGACACCCAATCCCAGCCGCGCGGCCACCCTGACCGACCGGAAGCCGGCGAGGATATAGATGGGCGTGCCCGCATACTCGGGCCGCACCGTCACCGCCGCCTCTCCGCGCAGGTAGCGCAACAGGGCCTCGACCTCGTTCTCGAACTGCGGCTTGAGCTCCAGCGGATCGCCCTGGCGCAGCGCCTTGCGCACTGGCGCCGTAAAGCCCACCGAGGAGCCCAACCCAATATCGATCCTGCCGGGGTACAGCGCCTCCAAGAGGTTAATCTGTTCCGCGACTAGAAACGGCGGGKGGTTGAGCACCATAATTCCTGCGGTACCCACGCGAATGCGCTGCGTGCGCGCCGCCACGTGCGAAGCCAACATGCCCGGCTGGCCCGCTGGGATGCCCGGCACCCCGTGGTGCTCGGCGAGGAAAAACCTGCGAAAACCCAGCCGCTCCACATGCTGCGCATGCTCGGCTATCCCATCGAGTCTGCCTGCCGCCCCGCGGTCCAAAATAGAAAAGCGCATGGCCACCACTGTAGCCATGCGCCTAAAAATTGTGCGGATTATTGATTAGCGTCCGCGTTGCCCTTGGACCATTCCTCCCAGGGCATATTCCAATCGCCCAAGCCGTCCAAGGGGTTAAGCGTCCCACCATAAGTATTGATTACGTGGACGATATCGCCGCGCTTGACGGTGTTCTGGAACCACTGCGCGGCCTCTGGCGTGACGTTGATGCAGCCGTGAGAGGTATTGGAATTACCCTGCGCCCACACGGACCACGGTGCGGAGTGCACGTAAATGCCGGAATAGGACATCTGGGTAGCCCAGTCCACCTCGGTGCTGTAGCCGCCCGCATCGTGCGCAAGCCCGAAGGTCTCAGAATCCATCAGCAGCGACTGGTGCTGATCGCCAATGACATAGCGCCCATTCGGGGTGTCATATTGATAATCGCGACCCAGCGATACCGGAATGGTGCGCAAGAGCTCCTTGTTCTTGTAGACCTTCATGGTYTTGGTGGCATTAYCCMCCAGCGTGACGGTGCGAYCCCCGATGGTRAAMYCCGYCCCGKTWTTTYCCCCGCCGTAGATGCCGCCACCGAGGTCCTTGCCGTATTGATCGACCTTGACCTCAACCTTGGTGCCCGGCTCCCAATACTCCTTGGGGCGCCAGCGCACCTCTTGGTTATTCACCCAGTAGAACGCGCCTTCCACCTCTGGGTTGGTCTTAACCGTAATCGTGTCCTCTGCCGCCTTGCGGTCGGTGATATAGGTGCCGAAATTGACGCCGATAACCTGGCCCACACCCACCTCAGAGCCGGGGATAGGCGTCATCGCCACCTGGGCGAC
Organism: Corynebacterium accolens; assembly: GCF_030515985.1. The sequence goes on from NZ_CP100376.1 coordinate 648,192, forward strand.
GCCCGCCGCCTGGGAGGTGGAAAAGCTCAGGTTCTTCTTATTGCCATCCTTGTCAGTGGCCACGATGGAATAAGTGTGGTTATAGCCAAGATCCTCCGCCGTAGTCCACTTCTTGCCGTCCTCAGAGAGTTTTTCTTCAACTTCCACGCCCAGCTCATTGGTCATGGTCACGCTCTTGAGCTCGGTGGTGGATTCCACGGTGACGGGCTTGGATGGATCGACGTCTTCTGCCCCATCCTTCACGGAGGCCGAAAGCTTCGACTTTTCTTTCTGCTCAGACTTCTCTGCTGAGCTCGAGGTAGATTCCTGGTCCCCCGAGCGGTTTTCAGCGGCGGAATTAACGGAGCACGAGGCTACTACCAGGGAAATGCACGCAATGCTCGCAGCAGCAATGCGGCGGGGTTTAGGGAGGGAAATAATCACTAAGTAGACCTTAGAAATACAGTAGTTCTTTCAAGACCAATCCAGACTATCGCCTTGCCACCCCAAATACCAGAAACAAGCGCACCATTATCCAAACTGTTATATTCCCCCAGAAATGTACTATGAGCTGGCGATTTTACAGTTTTTCAACCGGAGTGCTAAAGTTTCTACTCGTTGCACAGAGAGCCACACGGCAGGACGTCGACACTGCGCCATTAGCTCAATTGGCAGAGCAACTGACTCTTAATCAGTGGGTTCGGGGTTCGATTCCCTGATGGCGCACAACAGCAAAATCGCGAGGCAAGTACCTCGCGATTTTTTCGTTTTCAAAGCTAGCAGTTCAAGGCTAGCAAAAAGGCCGAGCATCTCGCTCGGCCTTTGCTTATTTCACGCGTTGGGGCGCGACGACGGGAACACCGCGGTGCTCCACGATGTCCGCCTCTACCCCATAAACACTTTCCACCAGTTCGCGCGTGAGCACGTCTCCAGGCGTGCCCTGGGCACGAATACGGCCGGATTTGAGTACCACCAGCTGGTCACACATGCGCGCGGCCAGGTTGATGTCATGGATGGCCACCAGCCCCAGGCTGCCTTCGCGCCTAGCCTTCTCGCGCACCTCCTCGAGGACGAAGAACTGGCGATGCAGGTCGAGCGCGGACGTCGGCTCGTCCAAGAGCATCAGGCCGGGATTTCCCACCAGCATCTGCGCCACGGCGACGAGCTGACGCTGGCCGCCAGATAGCTCGTTGAGGTAGCGCGAGGCAATGGCGTCCAGCCCCATCGCGTTCAGCACCTCGCCGGTGCGGGTAATAGGGTCCTCGCACGCTTCCCGACGCGCCGCGATCAGCACCGTCTCAAACGCCCGCAGCGCCGCGGTGCTGGGCAAATCCTGCGGGACGTAGCCAATCAGCTGGCGGCGGCGCTTGCCCCGCGGGCTTTCTCCTTCCACCAGGAAATCCACCTCGCCCTTGTACCCGCGGTGCACGCCGGCAAGGGACTTGATCAGCGTGGTTTTACCGGACGCGTTGGGACCTAAGAGGCCGACCAGTTGACCGCCTTGCAGCGTATCCACGTCTACCGCTTCGAGCACGGTGTGCTTGCCGTAGGCCGCGCTTATACCGCGCAGGGTAAGTTCTACGTCCACAGCGCCCTCCTTCGAGTCATCACGATGGCGATAAAGAACGGCACGCCCAAAAGCGAGGTCACGATGCCAATCGGAATGGCCAGACCCGGCTTAATCATCAGACTCGCCGCGTGCGCCGCGCACATCACGGCCGCACCGGCGGCCATGGAGGCGGGCACGAAATAGCGCTGGTCCTCGCCCACCAGCATACGAGCGATGTGCGGGCCCACGAGGCCGATAAAGCCGATGATGCCGGCGAAGGCCACCGTCGTTGCCGCCACGAGGGAGACCACGATGAGCACCACCACGCGTAGCCGCGCGGTATTAATGCCCAKGGCGGCAGCGCGGGCAYCGCCAAGCCGCAAGGCCGWAAGCCGCCACGACAGCGCCCACAAAAKGGGCAGGGCAACCAGCAGCACACCCGCCAGCACGCCGTTGGCGGCCCAGTTCGCACGCGTGAGCGACCCCATGGACCAAAAGACGATCTGCTGGAGCGCCTCGGCCGAAGACTGGTACTGGATAAGCGCGAGCATGGCCTGGAAGAAAAAGACCAAACCAATGCCCAGCAGCACCATGGTCTCCGCTTTCGCACCCCGGATAATGGCCGCCACGACGATGATCGCCGTCGCCACCGCCGCAGACAACCACGCCACCAGCGCCAGGTTGAACTGCGGCTGGGTTAGCAGCTGCCACTTGAGCACGATGGAACTAGCGCCGCCGAAGGCCGCCGCGGCGGAAATACCGAGGGTAAACGGCTCCGCCAGCGGGTTATTCAAGATGGTCTGCATCTCCGCGCCGGCCAGCGAGAGGCTGACGCCGATGAGCAGGGCCATAACGGCCATCGGCAAGCGCAGCTTCCACAGCACCGTATGCGTCTGGTCATCCAGGCTCGAGGGATTCACGATGCCCCTGATGACCTCGCCGGGGCTGATGTCGATGGCGCCGACGAAGTTGCTGACCACAAACGCCACCGCCGCAATGAGGCACAGGCCCGCGACGATGCTGATGCGCTGCCAGGTGAGCTTCTTGTGTTGCTGCGTAAGGGCAGCTACCTCCGCACTCACCATTAATTCGTGCTAAAGAAGGTTCCCTCGCCAGCAACCGGCGAGTACTTTTCTTGCGCTTGCATCCACTGCTTGTCGATGTCCATATCCTCATACGCCTCCGGGTTGATCCATTCCGCGATCTGCAGCAGCGCCAGGTAGTTGAACGGCGAGTTGTAGAACTGGTGCCACATGCTGTGCAGTTTGTGTTCCTTGACCGCGCGCAGGTTCTCAAAACCGGGCTGGTGGCTCGGCAGCTTGGTAACGCTCGACTCCGCCTCATCTTCACCGATGCCATAGCCCACCGCGGCGTAGCCCACGGGGTTGCCCTCATCGTCTTTCATTTCGGACCAATCGCCGCCGGTGGCAATCACCATGTCTGGGTCAGTCTCGAGGACCTTTTCTGGGGTCAGGGCACCGGATTCGCCTGGGATGATGCCGTCGGCCACGTTTTCGCCGCCGGCGACGTTGACCAGCTGCGAGATATTGGAGTCATTCCACGAGCCACAGCAGTCCGAGACACCGGCCGCGCGCCAAACGAAGGTCTTGGGCTTGTCCTTTACCTTGTCCGCACGCTCCTTGACCAGGTCCACGGTTTCTTGCCACTCTTCGTTGAATTCCTTGGCGCGCTCTTCTTTACCGAAGATCTCACCGAAAATATCCATGGACTTGGTGGTGTTTTCCAGCGGCTTGGCGCGGAAATCGGTCACGGCGTACTTGAGGCCTGCCTGATCCATCTTCTCTGTCAGGCCTGCCTCTTGCGAGGCGTCGTACTGGTCCTTGGACAACACGATGAGGTCTGGATCCAAGCTCACCAGGTTTTCCACGGTGACATCGCCCTTGGTGAACCCGCCGATTTCCGGCAATTCATTGACCTTGGGCAGCTTTTCTTCCAAGACGTTGTAGTAGTCCGGCACGTTCTTCTTCAGGTCGGATCCGATGCCTACGACCTTATCCAGCGGATCCTCGGTATTGAGGATGCCGGTGGCGAAGATGGAGCGGCCCTCGCCTAACAGGACGCGCTCGGGGGCCTTGTCGAGTTCTACGTCGCGGCCCGCGAGGTCGGTGAAGGACAGGGCAGCATCGTCGCTGCCGCCGCCGTTGTTGGTTGTTTCTTCGTCGGTGCTGCAGCCTACAAGTGCGGTGGCGGAGGCCGCCACCACGGCCATTACCTTGGGGAATCTATATGCCCTCTTGAGTCCTTGGTTAGTCGGATTCCTCGAATTGAGGATAAGTGCGAGCTTATCCTAGCTTAACCAAGTAAGGTGAACCAAACCTAAACTACCTCCTCGGCGATTGCGTAATCTTCCGGCTCACCCTTGGGCACCTCAGTGCCGTCCGCCATGGTACGGTCCTCCAATTCGCCGTCCGGATCCACGATGGCGATATCGAAACCAGCCTCGCGGATGCGCCGGAGGCCTTCCTTCAGCATGCGCCGGCCCATCCGGTTGGATCCGGTGATATGGGATAGCTCCAGCACCACCGTGCCCTCACCAAATTCGCATTCGGTGAGCTGATGCAAGATGGTCTCCGCCGCGTTGAAGTTGATAAGGCCCTGCAGGAAGATCACCGTGAGGTCGTCCTCGGTCTCCATCCTGCGCACGGGGTGCACGCCGTAGCGCTCATCCGTGGACATCAAGTGCAGCCCCATATCCTTCGACAGCAAGGTCAAGGCATCCACTCCGCGGACGGAATTGCCCTCCTTATTAAGCCGCGGCGAGAAGGTCGCGACCCCCAATTGGCCGGGCAGGGTTCCCAGCAGGCCGCCCGAAACGCCGGATTTCGCTGGGATTCCGACCTCGGCCATCCATCGCCCAGCGCCGTCGTACATGCCCGCAGAGCTCATGACAGAAAGCGTCAGGCGGCAGACATCGGCATCGAGGATCTTCTCCCCCGTCACCGGCTGCGTGCCACCATTGGCCAAGGTGGCAGACATCACGGCGAGGTCGCGCACCGTGACCTTAATCGAGCACTGCTCCACGTAGGTCGAAACCGCATCGTGGGCCTCGTCCTGGATGATGTCGTAATTGCGCAGCATGTGCGCCAAAGACAGGTTCCTATCAGAGACCTGCAGCTCGGAATCGCGCACCTTTTCATCGAGTTTCAGCTCGCGGCCCGCCAGCCGCGAAAAGTAGGTGCGCAGCTGTTCCACGCGCTCGGCCGGATCCGAATCCACGCCATTAATTAGCTGCGTTACCGCGATCGCGCCCGCATTAATCATCGGATTCACCGGCCGGTGATCATCGCGGTTGAGCGAAAGCTCATTGAAGGCCTCGCCGGACGGTTCCATGCCGACGATCTCGCGCACCGCATCCAAACCGAGCTCCTGCAGCGCTAGGGCATACGCAAAAGGCTTCGACACGGACTGCAGGGTGAATTCCACCTCAGCATCGCCGGCGGAATACACATGCCCCGTCGTGGTGCAGATGGCCACGCCGAGGTAGTCCGGTTCCGCCTTCGCGAGCTCGGGAATATAGTCCGCCACCGCGCCGCTGCGATTTCCTCGCACCCGAGTCAAAATTTCCTGCAAATAAAAAGGAATTGGAGTTTTCATCGCGACCTAGCATACGAAAAAAGCCCCCACGGCGCGCGTGGGGGTAAGGCGGGGAAAATTAGTGGCGCTCAGACAGCAGGCGCTGCAATTCCTTCAGGTCGCTCTTGCGGCGACGCGAGCGGAACACGGAAAAGGCAATCAGCCCAACGACGGCGGCGCCGACGCCACCGAGTACCAGCTGCACGTTGCGGTCCTGCAACTTTTCGGTGGCGGCATCCTTGGCGTCATCGACGAGGTTTTGCGGCTTGCTGCGATCCGCAATTTCATCCAGGGTGCTAGCCAGCTGGCGCCGGGTGCGTTCGATATCGCGTTGAATATCTTCAATATTGCGTGCCACGGAATTCTCCTCTTAGCTTAAGTTTCGCTCTTAACGAGCTTATCTTACCGTGCAGGGTCTCCACCGCGCAGGCTGGGGAGCACGTAAAGTGGGGTCCATGACTGAAACTCGTTTGAACGTAGGAGATACCGCCCCCGCTTTTTCGCTTGCCGATGCCACCGGCAACACCGTTTCCCTTTCCGATTACGCAGGCCAGCGCGTGCTGGTGTACTTCTACCCGCGCGCCAATACCCCAGGCTGCACCAAGGAAGCCTGCGATTTTCGCGATTCACTAGAAGAACTCAATGAGCTCAATATCGCGGTGGTGGGCATCTCCCCCGATAAGCCCGAGGCGCTGGCGAAGTTCCGCGATGACCACGATCTCAACTTCCCGCTGCTTTCTGATCCAGATAAGTCCGTCATGACTGCGTATGGCGCCTTCGGGGAGAAGAAGAACTACGGCAAGGTGGTCCAGGGCGTTATCCGTTCTACCTTCCTCGTGGAGCCGGATGGCACCATCGGCCAGACCCACTACAACGTGAAGGCCACCGGGCACGTCGCGCGCGTGATGAAGGGCCTCGAGTAAGCCGGTGGAGGAAATCCTCGTCCCGCGGCGCCGGCCAGCGCAGGCGCGCAGCCGGGAGCGCTTTGCTCGCATCGTGCAGGCGGCGCGCGCCGTGCTTGTCGATGTCGGCTTTGAATCCTTCACCTTCGATGAAGTCGCCCACCGTGCTGGGGTCCCGATCGGCACGCTGTATCAGTTCTTTGCCAATAAATACGTGCTCATCTGCGAGCTCGACCGGCAAGATACTGCCACCAGCCTGGCCGAAATCGAGCGCTTTTCGCGCCTCGTGCCGGCCCCGCAGTGGCCGGATGTCTTGGATGAATTCATCGACCACTTGGCGCGGATGTGGCGCGAGGATCCTTCCCGGCGCGCCGTTTGGCACGCCATCCAATCCMCCCCGGCGACACGGGCTACGGCCGCCGATACCGAGCTGCAGCTCTTGGAGCCGCTCGCCGAGATCCTCCGCCCGCTGGCCACCGAGCACAGCGATGCGCAACGCATTGAGCTGGCGCGCTTCCTTATCCACACCGTGGTTTCTCTGCTCAATTACGCTATTTCGGGCGAACCAGACAAGTTCGATTCCGTGGTCATGGAGCTAAAGCGCATGTTGATTTCGTATCTTTTTGCGGTGGCCGCGGGATAACTTTGTAGACGTTTATACAAGTTATCCACAGGTGGGCGCCGCGCCCGATTGGTACTGCGGTAGCGCGCGCCTAGATTTGCAGGCATGAACGCACTGCAGGCCTATGCCACCCAGATTTCCTCGGCGATGGATATCCTCGCCGAGGCCCACGGCATGCCTGAGAGCGACCTCATCGAGCTCGGATTGCCGGATGTCGAGGCCCGCGAGCTGCTCGCGCTGGCAGAGGTTTATTTCGGCACCACTTCCTTTAGCCGCAAGCAGCGCCTTGCCGCCGCGGGCGCGCGCCACCACGATTTGGTGACCCTGAAGCTCATCGAGAAGTACGCCACCCGTGCTGCCACCAAGCGCGCCGCGTGGAACCTGCGCGTAGAGCTGTGCCGGCAACACGGACCGGCCTCCGAGATTGCCCAGCTCGCTAAAAAACGCCTGCGCGAATGGCGCCCGCGCCGCCGGCCGCCGCGCGAGGGCGTACAACTCCTGCGCCGCCCGGATGGCCCGTGGACGATGCGCATTACTGCGCCCTCGTCCTTCCTCGCGGATCTCGATTCCGCCCTCGACCCCGATAACCCACTCGCATCCTTCCGCGAACTCCTCCGCGGCGAGGGCGCTGCCACGGTACAGACCACGACGAACGTGATTATCCCGCTCAACGCACTGGATCAAATACTGGAAGGCGATGGCGACGAGGTCACGCTTCGGCTCACCAACGGCTCGACCATTACCGGCGCGCAGCTCGTCGAGCGCACCTTTAGCGAACACGGGCTAGCCACGCTTATCCACCCAGTGAAGGGCCCGGTCAACCTGTATCGGACCTCGCGGTTCGCCTCGGAAAAACAGCGGCTGATGGCCGCCGCCGAAAACCCCACCTGCCCGTGGCCGCCGTGCAATCACCCGGCGGATAAGTCTCAAATCCACCACCTGCAGGCGTGGAAGCACGGCGGGATGACCAACGCGGACAACCTCACCGTGTGCTGCCCGTACCACAACGGGGTGAACCAAGACGATCCGAACGCCCCTCCCCTGCGCGGCCGCCTTGCCCGGGTAAACGGCAAGGTCCGCTGGGTCCGCTAGCGCTGCCTCATCGAGGTAGCGCTACTCGGCGTGCGCAAGCAACTCCGCACACACATCACCGGGAAAGAGCTCTCGGGTCATCCGGGCGAAGTCCTCCCGGCCCAGCGCTCCGGCCCCCTCCTGCACGCTGCCCCACAACCGGCAGCCCGTGACCGCAGGAAGCTCGTCCACGTTCAACCGCGTCGCCAGATCCGGCCTCGCGGGCAAACTGCCGCCGATAAGCCCCATCACGTTAATCCTGCGCCGCTGCGCCTCGCGGACGGTGAGCTCGGCGGCGTTGAGGCTGCCAAGACCGAGGGAGGTGACAATGAGGAGGTTGGTGGCGACATCGGCAAGCGTGTAGTCGTCTGCCAAACGCACCAGCAGGCCGCCGGCACCTTCCACCAGCACCACCCGGCCTGGTGCGTCCAACCCTGCGATCCAGTCCCAGAGTTCCTCTTTGCTCGGCGGAGTCATGCGGGCCCGGCGCGCCGAAAGGTTCGGTGCCAGCGGCTCGGGAAAACGCACCATCTCCGTGACCTCGACCCCGGCTAGGGCCCGCACCGTCGCCGCATCGCCGCTATTGCCCGGCTCGCCGGTCTGCAGGGGCTTGGCATAGACGACCTCGCGCCCACTCTGGGCAAGGGCGCTGGCGAGCACCGCCGTGGCCACCGTCTTTCCCACGTCGGTATTGGTGCCGGTGACAAAGATAATCATCGCTTTCCTCCTCCTACCGCAGCGCGCACACCGCGGCAAATCTGCGCGACCTCGTCTTCGGTACTGATAAAAGGCGGCATGGTGTAGATAAGGCGGCCGAACGGGCGCAGCCACACGCCTTGGTCCACCGCCGCGTCCGTAGCACCTGACATATCGACGTCGCGCTCCATCTCCACCACGCCGATAGCCCCCAGCACCCGCACGTCCGCCACGCCCGGCTCGTCCTCTAGCCCGGAAAGCCCGGCGCGCAGCTGCTTCTCGATGCCCGCAACCTGCCCCCGCCACCTTCCCTCCAGGATCATGGAGGTCGCCTCGGCAGATACCGCGCAGGCCAGCGGGTTGGCCATAAAGGTCGGGCCGTGCATCAGCGCGCGTGGGTGCATACCCTCGGCAACCCGGGCGGTGGCGAGCGTGGCGGCCATCGTCATGAAACCGCCGGTCATCGCCTTACCCACGCACATGATATCCGGCACCACTCCCGCCGCCTGGGTGGTAAAGAGGTCCCCGGTGCGCCCAAAACCCGTGGCTATTTCATCCGCGATCAGCACGATTCCGTGGCGGTCGCAGATTTCGCGCGCCCCGCGCACCAGCTCGTGGTCGTGGAAGCGCATGCCGCCGGCGCCTTGGACGACGGGCTCGATGATCAAGGCTGCGACTTCGTTCGTAATGCAGCCTTCCAGCTCGCGTAGGTAATCCGCGCGCGCCTTCTCGCTCGCCCCGCGCGTGGGCGGTGCTGGGGCGAAAACCTGCTGCGCCAGGGTGCCGGTCCACATCGAGTGCATGCCGCCATCGGGATCGCACACGCTCATCGCGGCAAAGGTATCGCCGTGATAACCCGAGCGCCAGGTCAGCATCTTGGTGCGCTCCGGGTGGCCGATGCCCTGCTGGTATTGCAGAGCCATCTTGATGGCGACCTCTACCGAGACCGATCCCGAGTCCGCATAAAAGACCTGCGCGAAGTCGTGACACGTAAGCTCCATGAGATTGGCCGTCAGCCGCGCCGCCGGCTCGTGCGTGAGCCCGCCGAACATCACGTGGCTCATGCGATCGATCTGCTCCTTGGCGGCAGCGGTGAGCCGCGGATGGCTGTGGCCGTGGGCGGCGGCCCACCAGGAGGACATGGCGTCGATGAGGTGGGGGCCATCGGCAAGCGTGAGGTGGACTCCCGCAGCCGACTCCACGACGCGCGTGGGCGCGCCGGGCTCGGCGTAGGGGTGCCAGATGTGGTGGGCATCGATTGTAGCTATGTCGTTAGTAGAAATATCCACCAAATTAGATCTAGCACACACTGTCGGCCGCTATAGTCCTTTTTATGAAAGTTCTTGAACGGCGTTCAATTCGCCGCGTACCCGTGGTTTTGCCGGCGGTTGCGGGSATCGAAATGTGGGRGCGCTTCAGCTTTTWTGGCATGCAAGCCATCCTCGCGTACTACCTCTACTCCACCTCCSGCGGGCTCGGCATGGAGCAAACGCAGGCCACCGCGCTCGTCGGCGCCTACGGCAGCCTGCTCTATCTTTTCACGTTTGTGGGCGGCTGGGTCAGCGACCGCCTCTTGGGCGCCGAGCGCACCTTGCTTACCGGCGCTGGGCTGTTGGTGTGCGGACACTTTGCCCTTTCGTTTATCCCCGGCACCGCTGGGCTCATCATCGGGCTCTTGCCGCTCGCGCTTGGCTCGGGGCTGCTCAAGACCGCCGCGATAACGATTCTGGGCGCCGCCTTCCCCGCCGAGGCCGGCGCGCGCGACGGGGCCTTTCAGATTTTCTACCTCGGCATCAATGTCGGCGCGCTTTTTGGCCCCATGTTGACAGGCTGGCTAGCCGAGGAATACGGCTACCACGCCGGATTCTTCGCCGCAGCGGTGCTCATGTGCTGCGGGTGTGCCACCTACGGCGCGCTGCGGAAAAAGATAGATGTGCCATCGCGCCCGCCTCACCCCACCCAGGCCCCAGGCAAGGCGGGGCTGGTCGCGCTGGCGGCGCTCCTAGCCGGCGTGCTGCTCATTATCACCGTTTCTCCAGCAACGCTGACGGTGCTGCTTCTTATCGCCACGGTGGCGGCCGCGGCGGGGCTTTTTGCCAGCATGCTGCGATCCCCGCAGATTAGCGCAGACGAGCGACGCCGCATCCTGGATTTTATTCCGCTTTTCGCTTGCTCAACGGCCTACTGGACCCTGCAACCGCAAATCTACGGAGTCCTCGCGGTCTACTCGGATCAGCGCCTCAACCGATCCATCGGGGGATTCGAAATCCCGCCGGCGTGGACGCAATCGCTCAACCCGCTATTCATCCTCCTGCTCTCGCTACCCTTGGCCGCGGGCATGACGCGCTGGGCCAACTCGCGGCGCGCGCTCATGGGTTGCGGCATCATCTTCGCCGGCGCAGGCATGTTCCTCCTACTGCCCTTTGTGGGAGGCGGGGAAAATTCCACGCCGTTCCTGGTGCTAGCGGGCACCATCTTGTTCATGTCGCTCGGCGAGCTCTTCATCGGCCCGGTGGGCATGGCCGCATCCGCCGCCCACGCCCCGCGGGCATATGCCACCCGCTTTTCCGCGCTGTACTTCCTCACCATGGCCATCGGCACCTCGCTGGCTGGTTCGATGTCGCAGCTGTACGACCCTACCTCGGCATCTGCCGAAACGACCTACCTCATCATCATAGGCGGCGTCCCCGTCCTCCTGGGGCTGGTCCTCCTCCTGCGGCGCAGGTAGGCTCCTATCGCCCGGCTGACTCATCCAGGGCGCGGTCCGCCATGAGCACGTCGCGCATGCCGCTGAACAGGTCGCCCATGCCCTGCGGATTGGACGGCATGTAGAGCACGGAGGCTCGGCCGTTATTCGAGACATCGACCATCGCGTCGAGGTACTGCGATACCAGCATGAGGACCTCGGGGGATTCCTGGACCCCGGCATCGCGCAGTAGCTCGTACTGCTGGGCGATGCCCTCTACAATCTCCTTGCGCTGCTCGGCAACACCCCTACCCTGCAGCTTCTTTGCCTCCGCGGCACCCTCGGCTTCTTTGACCACGCGGATTTTTTCCGCCTCCGCCTGGGCGATGGCCGCCTCGCGCTCGCGCTGCGCCGCGTTAATGGAGTTCATGGACTCGCGCACGCGGGAATCCGGGCGAATATCGGTTACCAGCGTATTGACGAAGTTCCAGCCGTATTCGGCCATATTATCCCGCAGCGAGGCCGCCACGTTCTGCGCGATGGTGTCCTTGGAGGAAAAAGACTCGTCCAAGCCCATATTCGCCACCGACGAGCGCACATTATCTTGCACATAGGCCACGATCTGCTGCTCGTGGTTGGAGAGCATATAAAAGGCCTCGCGCTCGCGGCCCTCTACGACCTCGTACTGCACCGCGACCGGGATTTGGACGAAGACATTATCCTTCGTCTTGGTTTCTACCATCACGTCTAGCTGGCGCACCTGCAGCGAAATCTTATCGCGCACGCGGTCGATCCAGGGCATCTTGAAGTGCAAGCCCGCGTGGGCGACCGTCTGGAATTTACCCAAACGCTCCAAGATGGCCGCCTCGCGGGTACGCACGATGTAATAGCCATCAAATACGGTGGCGAGAATCAGCAAGATGATGATACCGATGATGATTAAGCTCAACATTTCCTCTCCCTAACTACGTATGTGAAATTAATTTTCGCACAGGCGGAAAGCGTTCGCTAGTGGTCATCGATAAGCGCAAAGAGCTTGCCCATCACCTCCGCGCCGTTCTCGCCGATGCCATTGTGCTGGTACTCATTCGTCACCCACGGCCGCAGATCGCCCAAGTGCGCGGCGGTGGCCAAAGATTCCTCCAGGGGAACGAAGATATCGTCGAGGTAGATGGCGGCGGCGGTGGTGGGGGCATCGGCAAGCGCATAAGGCGCACTAAATTCCCGCTCCGCCAAGCCGTGCGCACCCTCCTTGAAGGCCTGCAGCGCCGGGTCCTCGTCGAACTGCCACGGGGAAATATGCTCGCCGGTCAGCCAGGTGCCGGACTCGGCAAACTCCGGGAACTCCTCGCGCACGCGGTGCGCCGACCACTGCGTCGACGCCTGCCCGCCGCTGCCGGCATAAATGGACTCGTGGATCGCCGCATAAAGCGGCGCCTCCGCAAAGCTCACGCGCTCGCCGATGCCCCACAGGAAATCATCCCGCAGCACCTTCTCTCCCCGCACGGTGCGGAAGGGCTCTTCCAGGAGGTAAGCCAGGCCGTCGAAGCCGGTGCGCCGCCCCAGATCGGTGCCGATGGTGCGAAAACGCAGCGAGGACAGCCGCTCGCCGGTGTGCAGGCGCTCGTCGGAATTATCGAGGTGGGCGATGATTTCCTCGATGCGGCGCTGCACCCAGGGGAACTCTCGGTAGAAGCGCTCCTGGCGGGCCTTGAGCTTGCTAAAAGTCGCGCGGTAAAGGTGATCCGCGCCCTGCAGCGTGGGGATGCCACCGGTGAAAAACGCGTGCTTGACGGACTCAGGAGCCTGAGACAGGTACGCAGTGATGCAAAAGCCGCCGAAGGATTGGCCGAACAGGGACCAGGTCTCAAGCCCCAGGTGTTCGCGGAGGCGCTCGGCATCGCGCACGATACTGTCCTGGTGCAATAAGGCCAGGTGCTCGGCGCTGCGCTCTTCTGCGGGGCTTAGCCTATCGATGCGGTGCGAGCGCCCCGTGCCGCGCTGATCGAGGAGGATGACGCGGTAGCGCTCGAGCGCCTTGCCGATAAGCCCCGTCGGTTTCACCGGCCGCGGGGCCGGAAAACCTGGGCCTCCCTGCAGGTACAGCAGCGCCGGCAAGTCCTCGCCGCCTGGCGGGATGATTTCGCGGGCATAGAGAGCAAAAGTCCCGCGCGGATTGTCATAATCCCACGGGACTTCCAGGGTGTGTTCAATAATATCGTGGCCGAAGCGGCGGTAGTGAGTCATGCCCACCCAGGTTAGTAAACCTCCAGACCCTTCGCGTGGAAAACGTCGCGGACTTTTTCCACGTCTTCCGGCTTTGGCGGCTTGGTATCTGCCAAGTGGTAGGTCATATCGAGCCCCTCCCACTTGTCCTTACCCATATTGTGGAAGGGCAAGACCTCGACGCGCTCCACATTGGACTTCCACCGCGCCACGATGGAGGCGACGTTTTCGACGTTCTCGGCCGAATCCGTCAGGCCCGGCACGACGACGAAGCGAATCCACACCGGCTTGCCTATCGCGTTGAGGCGGTCGCCAAAATCGAGCGTGGGCTGCAGCTGGCGCCTCGTTACGCGCTGATAGGTTTCCTCGTCGCCCGACTTCACGTCCAGCAGGACCAGGTCGATATTGTCTAGGTCCTCATCGCGCAGGCGCGAGCCCAAGAACCCAGAGGTATCGATTGTGGTGTGGATGCCGGCGTCGTGGACTTCCTTGAGCACACGCCGGGTAAACGCAATTTGGAAGAGGGGCTCACCACCGGAGATGGTCAGGCCGCCACCGGAAGCTTGGAAGATGGGCTTATAGCGCTTGATGCGTTTGACCACATCGTCGACCCGCTCCAAGGTGCCGGTCTTCATCTCCATGGTGTCCGGGTTATGGCAATACTGGCAGCGCAGGGGGCAGCCGGACATGAACATGGTCATGCGGGTGCCCGGGCCGTCGACGGCGGTTACCAGCTCCCAAGAGTGCACGAGGGCGATATCGCCGGTGCGGCGCGCCTCCATTAGCTCGGGGCGGGTAATCTCATCGAGTTCGTGGTCGGTTCCCAGGCCCGCGGCAACACCGCGAACGCGCTCGCCGGATTCCGGCGACAGGGTGACCACACCAGTAATGCCATCAGCCATGATTATGAACCCTGGTGGAAGGTGCGGGAGATGACGTCAAGCTGCTGCTCCTTGGTGAGCTTGACGAAGTTGACCGCATAGCCAGAGACGCGAACGGTGAGGTTCGGGTATTTCTCTGGGTGCTCGACGGCATCTTCCAGCGTGGACTTGTCCAGCACGTTGATATTGGCGTGGTACAGGCCAGAGTTCATCTTGTGCTCGTCGCGGCTGGCCTTCATGTCTGAAAGGCGTTCTGCAAAGGTTGGGGTTGCCATGATGGTTCTCCTTGTCGTGATTCTTATTGTTCCATGATGAAGCCGGCATCCAGCACGCCCACCAAGTTGGTGATGCGCTCTTCTGGGGTGCGGCCCAAACCGGACGGGGTGATGGTATTGGTCAGCGAGATGCCGTCCAGGGCATCCTTGTAATCCAACTTGCCCACCGACAGCATGGAGGCAACCATGCCGTGGTTATCCGCGCCGTTTTCGGGGTTAGCGCCCGGGGAGAAGGGGGTGCCGGCCTTGTGGCCCGACGGGAAGGAGCCTGTTGCCTTGCCGTAGACCACGTTGGAGGTAATGGTCAGCACGGACTGGGTGGGGATGGCATTGCGGTACATCGGGATGGCCTTAATTTTCTCCATCACGGTGTGCACGATGGTGGCGGCGATGTCATCAGCGCGGTCGTCGTCGTTGCCGTAGAACGGGAATTCGCCTTCGGTGATGTAATCCGTAATCAGGCCGGTCTCATCCCGGACCGGGGTGACCTTGGCGTACTTGATGGCGGATAGCGAATCGGCGACGATGGAAAGCCCCGCGATGCCGCAGCCCATGGAGCGGATGATATTGGAATCATGCAGCGCCATTTCCACGGCCTCGTAGGCGTACTTATCGTGCGAGTAGTGGATGATGTTTAGCGCCTCGACGTAGGTGCCAACCACCCAGTCCAGCATCTCCTCGTACTTTTGCCAGACCTCGTCGAAATCCAACGGGCCATCGCCTTGAATCGGCTCGTAGCCTTCAACGACTTGCTTGCCGGAGACCTCATCCCGGCCGCCGTTCATGGCGTAGAGCAGGGCCTTGGCGGCATTGACTCGGGCGCCGAAGAACTGCATCTGCTTGCCCACTTCCATCGGGGACACGCAGCAGGCAATCGCAGCGTCATCGCCCCACTCGTCGCGAATCTGGCGATCAGACTCGTACTGGATGGAGGAGGTTTCAATGGAGATGTGCGCGCAGAATTCCTTGTAGCCTGCAGGCAGCTCCGGATCCCAGAAAATGGTGATATTCGGCTCCGGTGATGGACCCAGGTTGATCAGGGTCTGCAGGAGGCGGAAGGAGGTCTTGGTGACCATGTGGCGGCCGTCGCTGCCGAAGCCGGCATCGGACCAGGTGGCCCAGTACGGATCGCCGGAGAAAATCTGGTCATAGTCGATGGTGCGCAGGAAGCGGACGATGCGCAGCTTCAGCACGAGCGCGTCGATGATTTCCTGTGCCTGTTCCTCGGTGATGATGCCAGCGGCCAAATCGCGCTCGAAGTAGCAGTCGAAGAATGCGGACAGGCGGCCGATGGACATGGCTGCGCCGTCCTGGGACTTGATGGAGGCGAGGTAGCCAAAGTAGGTCCACTGCACGGCCTCGTGGGCGGTGCGCGCCGGCTCGGAGATGTCAAAACCGTAGGACTCGGCCATCGCCTTGAGCTTCTTCAGGGCCTTGATCTGCTCGGAGTGCTCCTCGCGGTAGCGGGCCCAGTGCTCGGAAAAGCCGGCATCGGCAATGGCATCGCGGGCCTCAATCTTTTCCTGGATGAGATAGTCCACGCCGTACAGCGCCACGCGGCGGTAATCGCCGATGATGCGGCCGCGGCCATAGGCATCGGGCAGGCCGGTGATGATGTGTGATGAACGGGCGGCGCGGATGCGCGGGGTGTAGATATCGAAGACCGCATCATTGTGGGTCTTGCGGTAGCGGGTGAAGATCTTCTCCACCTCGGGATCAACCTCTTTGCCCGCCTCGCCGATGGCCTGCTTCACCATGCGCCAGCCGCCGAACGGCATCATGGCGCGCTTGAGCGGTGTATCGGTTTGCAGGCCGACGATGACGTCATCGTCTTCTGAGATGTAACCGGCCGGGAAGGCATCGATATCGGTCGGGGTGTGCGTATCGACATCGTAAATGCGCTTTTCGCGCTCGACTGACAGGTAGTCCTTTTCCAGGGTGTCCCACACGCGTAGCGTCTTATCGGTGGGGCCAGCGAGGAAGCTGGAGTCGCCGTTATAAGGCGTGTAATTGCGCTGGATGAAATCGCGGACGTTGATGCCCTCGGTCCAAGGGCCGGGCGCAAAACCTTCCCACCCTTGATACTGCTGGGGCTTAGTTGCGGTAGTCATAATTCCCTTCTTCTGGGTCAAATTTCCCGGGGCGCATGCCGCCTTTTTCTTCCCGCAGCATCAAGCCCCGTCACCTCTTAATTGTCGGCTCGATTCGCGAAATTAACAACCGTAAACTTCCCTTTGAGCACCAGTTATAAACCGGTCGTCATACTTTGCTGGTTACCCGATTCATATAAACCACCCGTACGTTTTTGTTCGGGGGCAATCTAGCCCCGATCGTGGCTTTGCTCACGTACACTTTGGCGCCGACCTGCGTGTACCTCTACTGTTAAGGCGGTCAGCTTCGCTTCCGTAACAAGGAGGACTTCGTGGCGTCCCAGCCCAAGCACCCCGTAGACATCGTTCCCCCCGCGCCGAAACTCGCCGCCCTTGGGCTGCAGCACGTCCTCGCGTTTTATGCCGGGGCGGTCATCGTCCCGCTGCTCATCGCCAGCTCGTTAAACCTGGACGCGGAAACTACCATCCACCTCATCAATGCAGACCTTTTGACCTGCGGCATTGCAACGATCATTCAGTCGGTGGGCATCGGCAAGCATATTGGCGTGCGCCTGCCCATCGTGCAGGGCGTGACGACGACGGCGGTATCGCCCATCATCGCGATTGGGCTGGGTGCCACCGACGGCGAGGGCGGGGTGGCATCGCTGCCCACGATTTACGGCGCCATCATCGTCGCGGGCCTTTTTACCTTCTTCGCCGCGCCGGTCTTTGGCAAGGTGCTGCGCTTCTTCCCGCCGGTGGTTACCGGTTCAGTGCTGCTGGTGATGGGTACCTCACTGCTGGCGGTATCGGCCAATGACTTTGTCAATTATGCCGAGGGTGTGCCGGCCACGCGCGATTTGCTCTATGGCTTTGGCACGCTCGCGGTCATCATTATGGTGCAGCGTTTTTCCTCCGGCTTCGTGGGCACGTTGGCGGTGCTCATCGGCTTGGTCCTGGGCACGGGCGTGGCGCTCGCGCTTGGCGATGCCTCCTTTAGCGAAGTCTCCTCCTCCCCCGCCCTCGGCATTACGACGCCGTTTTATTTCGGCATGCCGCAATTTGACCTCGTGGCGATCTTCTCGCTGATTATCGTCATGATCATCACGATGGTGGAAACGACCGGCGATGTGTTTGCCACCGGTGAAATCGTCAAAAAGCGCATCCGCCGCGATGACGTGGTGCGCGCCATCCGCGCCGATGGCGTTTCCACCCTAGTGGGCGGCGTCATGAATTCCTTCCCCTATACCTGCTTTGCGCAAAACGTGGGCCTGGTGCGCCTGACCAATGTGAAATCGCGCTGGGTGGCCGTAGCGGCTGCGGGGTTCATGATCGTGCTGGGCCTGTTGCCGAAGGCCGGCGCGGTGGTTGCCGCGATTCCGTCGCCGGTGCTCGGCGGCGCATCGCTCGCGCTTTTTGCCAACGTGGCGTGGGTGGGCCTGCAGACCATCGCAAAGTCGGATCTCAGCGATGGCCGCAACTCCGTCATCGTCACCTCCGCCCTGGGCCTGGCCATGCTGGTGACCTTCAAGCCGGAGGTTGCCACTGCCTTCCCGGAGTGGGCGCAGACCTTCGTCTCTTCTGGCATGTCCATCGGCGCGATTACCGCCATCCTGCTCAACTTGTTGTTCTTCCACACCGGCAGCGCGAGCGCACAGGTCTCGCGCGCCGATGGCAAGGGCGTGAGCCTCAACGAGCTGAACGAGGCCTCGCGCGAGGAGTTCACCGCCGCGCTGCGCCCGCTCTTTAATAATGAGACCTGGCCGCTGGATCTGGCCTGGCAGTCCCGGCCGTTTAGCGATGTCAACGAGCTGCGCGCCGCCATCCAGGTTGCCGTGCTGACCGCGGATGCTGAACGCCGCGATGCGCTCATCCACGACTACCCCGCGATGGACGAGCTGCTTTTGGCCTCGGCCGATGAGGCGGCGAATATTTCCGCCGACCGCGGCTCGCTGGGACTCAGCGAGCTTGACGACGTGCAAACCGAGCGCATTACCGAGCTGTCCGCCGCCTACCGCGAGCGCTTTGGCATGCCGTTTGTGGCTTATTTGGATACCAATGACACGGTGGAGCGCGTCATCGATGCCGGCGTGCGGCGCCTGGCCAATTCCGATGCGCAGGAATACCGCATTGCTCTCAGCGAAATCGTTGAGATCGCTAATGACCGCTTCGATATCCTGCTTGCCGATGCCAACCCCGTCCGCTCCTCCTGGGACCGCAAGTTCACCGAGGTGGACTAAGATCCGCAAAAGCACCGCAGTTCTTCAAGCAAGTACTGCGGTGCTTTTCTTGTGCGCCCGGTGAGACTTGAACTCACACGTCATAAGACACTAGAACCTAAATCTAGCGCGTCTGCCAATTCCGCCACGGGCGCGAGCAACGTTGAATAGTGTACACGGCGGGCTGATAAACAAGAAACCAGGGGCATTCCGTATTGCGGCGGTGGATAGGTAGGCTGGGTGGGGTGAGTATGCACGAGGATCAGAAGAAACGGCGCGTGAAGGTGCGGTGGTGGCACATCGCCCTCGTCATATTTTTCGTGGTGCTTTTCCTCTTCCTCGCCTATTGGCAGTGGACGCGCTTCCGCTCCGGCTCGGGCACCTTCCAAAACTTGGGCTACGCCTTCCAGTGGCCGCTTTTTGCCGTGTTCGTGATCTATGCTTATCGCACCACGCTGCGCTATGAAAATGAGCGCCTCGCCGCGGAAAACGAAGCCCGCGAGATGGATTCGCTGCAGGCCTCAGGAAACGCCTCTGAAAATGTCGGCGAAACCGCCGACGGAATAACAAATTCGACCGATGGTTCTGAGGTGAGGGACTCGGCGGAGAAAACCGCCATCGATGAGGATTTCTTGCCGCAGCGCCCGCAGCTGAATGTGGAAGAGTTTAATGCGTTGAATCAGCCTCGGCGCCGCCGCGGTTCCCCCGCAGAGGGACGCGACGAAGGCACAACAGATAAAAGGAGAAAGTAAATCATGACAAACCAGGTACACCCAGACCGCAAGGCGCGCATCCGCGGCCCGCTGAAGTTCTTTTCCATCGCGGCCACGGTGACCGGTATCTTCCTGATCATCCTGGTCATCCGCATGTTCTTCCAATACGTCATGGGAGCAGAGATCCCGGAATGGGCGACCTATATCGCCATCGTGCACGGCATCGCGTACATGACCTACCTGCTGTCCATCCTGATTCTGGGCCCGCGCGCGCTGTGGCCCGCCGGCAAGCTGATTACCACCGCGCTCGCCGGCGTGGTGCCCTTCCTGTCCTTCTGGATGGAGCACAAGCGCCGCAAGGAAATCGAGGAGCAATTCCAGCTCAACGCCTAATTAGCCGGCCAGCTCCGCGATGAACGGGGCTAGCTGGGAAAGGGCGCGGCCGCGGTGCGAGACCGCGTTCTTTTCCGCAGGCGACATTTCCGCCGCAGAACGCGACTCGCCTTCTGGTTGGAAGAGTGGGTCGTAGCCAAAACCATTAGCGCCGCGCGGCTCGCGCAAAAGCTTGCCCTCCCAGCGGCCCTCGGCCACGCGCTCTGTGCCTTCGGGGGTCACGAGGGCGCACACGGAGACGAAGGCAGCGGCGCGCCGATCATCCGGCACATCCGCCATCTGCGCCAAGACTAGGTCATTATTAGCCTGGTCGTTGCCGTGTTCGCCGGACCAGCGGGCCGAGAGCACGCCGGGCATGCCGTTGAGTTCCTCGATGGCCAGCCCAGAATCATCCGCGATGGTCACCAGACCCGTGGCGGAGGCGCCGGCACGGGCCTTGATGAGCGCGTTATCGGCAAAGGTGCGGCCGTCCTCGACGGGCTCTGGGTAGGGTTCGACCTCGGAAAGCAGGCGCAGCTCCACGCCCTCGATGCCGGCCTCGGACAGGATGCGATCGAGCTCGGCCAGCTTCTTCGGATTGCCGGATGCGACGAGGATTACCATCCCAGCGCCGCTTTCTGCGCCGCGATGAGCTCGCTGCAGCCCTTCTGGGCCACATCCAGCATGCCGTTGAGCTGCTCGCGGCCAAAGAGGCCGTGCTCGCCGGTGCCCTGGATTTCTACAAAGTCGCCGGATTCCTGCATCACCACGTTGAGGTCCACCTCGGCGCGGGAATCTTCCTCATAGGGCAAATCCAGACAGATTTCGCCGTCGATGATGCCCACGGACACCGCGGCGATGGGATCGAGCAGCGGCTCGCCGGGGACGACGCCTTCGGACTTGAGGTGGGCGATGGCATCGGCAAGCGCAACGTAGGCGCCCGTGATGGAGGCGGTGCGGGTGCCGCCATCGGCCTGCAGCACGTCGCAGTCGAGCTGGATGGTGTTTTCGCCCAGCTCCTCCAAGTCCACGGCGGCGCGCAGGGAGCGGCCGACTAGGCGGGAAATCTCGTGGGTGCGGCCCTTGACCTTGCCGCGCATGGACTCGCGCGGCATACGGTCGTGGGTGGCGGATGGCAGCATGGCGTACTCGGCGGTTAGCCAGCCCTCGCCGGAATCGCGCTTGAAACGCGGCACCCCGAGTTCGACGGAGGCGGTGCACATCACGCGGGTATTGCCAAATTCCACCAAGACGGATCCGGCCGGGTTGGTGGTGAAATTGCGGGTAATGCGGACGCTGCGCATTTGGTCGAGCGCGCGCCCATCGGCACGAGTAAATTCAGTCATGCCCTCCAGCGTAACTTAGAACTGCATGCCCGCAGTACCCAGCACGATCTCGCCGTCGAATTCCTCCCGCGCCGCCGCCACGGTGGCCTTAGCATCGCCCCAGGGCTGGATGTGGATCAACACCAGCGTGCCAACGCCCGCTTCCCGCGCCGCGCGCCCCGCTTCCGCGCCCGACATGTGCATGCCGGGTGCCATGCCCTCGGAGGAAGCACCCCAGGTGGCCTCGCAGAGGAAGAGATCGGCGCCCCGGGCGGCATCGACAAGCGCAGGCGTATAAGACGTATCGCCGGAATAGGTAATGGTCTGGCCGGTCTTGGCGTGCTCGATGCGCAGCGCATAGGCCTCTACCGGGTGGTTGACGGGGAAGGGGGTGATAAAGACGTCATCGACAAGCTGGCGCTCCCCCGCCACCCACGGGCTAAACGCCAAGGTATCGGACATATCGTCGATCCCATTTACCTCGTCGGAGGACAGGCGGCCCAAGTGCGTCGGCGTGGCAGACGGGCCGAAGCAGAAGTTGCGCGAGGCTGCCGGGGCGGTGGGATGGAAGCGGCGCCACACCATGAGGGAGGGAAAATCCGCGCAGTGATCCGCGTGCAGGTGGCTAAAGGCTACGTGGGCATCGCACGGATCCTGCAGTTGAGCTAGCTGGCCCAGCGTGCCCGAGCCCATATCCAGGATGATGGACGGTGCATTGTCGAAGGACACGACATAGCCGGAGGCAGGATTGTCTGCGGTGGGTACGCTACCGGAGCAGCCTAGGATGGTCAGCTTCATGGAACCAATAGTTCCATGAATCCGGACCGAATGCTGGTACCGCGCGCAAAAAGGGGGAGGAAATTCGGCTGTCTTAGCCGATCTGCGGGCCCAAAAAGCGCGTGGCCAGCTGGGCGAAGACCTCTGGATCGCCGGTGGATTCGAAGGAATGGACCGGCTGGTTGCCCTCGGGGGCGAGCATGTCCGTTTCCGTAAGAAGGCGCATGACGTCCTTCGTGGTCTCCTCTGAGGAGGCCACCAGGGACACGTTTTCGCCCATGGCGAGCTGGATGATACCGGTAAGCAGCGGGTAGTGCGTGCATCCCAGCACCAAGGTGTCCACGCCCTGGGCCTGCAGGGGCGCAAGGTMCCCCTCGGCGACGCCGAGGATTTGGCGGCCTGCCGTAATCCCGCGCTCGACAAAGGGCACGAAGTCCGGACAGGCGGCGGCTACCGCCTCAACATTGGGGTTAACCGCGAAAAGGTCCTGGTACGCGCCGGATTTGATGGTGCCCTCAGTGCCGATAACGCCAATCTTGCCATTGCGCGTGGTGGACATGGCGCGGCGCACGGCCGGGTGGATGACCTCCACGATGGGGATATCGTAGCGCTCGCGGGCATCGTGCAGGAAGGCTGCGGTGGCGGTATTGCAGGCTATGACGAGCATCTTGCAGCCACGCTCTACCAGCTTATCGGCAATATCCTGGGAAAAGGCC
This sequence comes from Corynebacterium accolens, assembly GCF_030515985.1. The sequence continues at coordinate 670,885 of NZ_CP100376.1, forward strand.
CGCACCTGCGAGATGGGCCGCGGCCCGTAGGGGCCGTGGGCGGTATCGCCCATATAAATAACGGATTCTTGCGGCAGCTGCTCCATCACCGCGCGGGCCACGGTCAGCCCGCCGACGCCCGAGTCAAAGATGCCGATGGGAGACGATGCGTTAGGCATTATTTCCTCCCTGCCTTTGCCGGATCATCGGAGGTGATGAACATACCGGCCAGTACGCCGCCCAGGGCGCCGAAGAGGTGGCCTTGCCAGCTAATACCCTCGGCGACGGGCAGCACGCCCCAAATCAGTCCGGAATAGGAAAAGCCCAGGATAATGCCCAAAATGATCTGCAGCAGGGAGCGATTGAAGACGCCGCGCACCACGAGGTAGGCCAGCCAACCATAGACCAGCCCGGACGCGCCGATATGCGAGGTACCGGCCCCGCCCAAGAACCACGTTCCAAGGCCCGCTACCACGGTGGTGATCAAGGTGACCTCCCACCACACCCTGCGCCCGGACAAGCCAATGAGGAAGCAAAACAGGGCACCCGGCAACGAGTTGGACATCAAGTGCTCCAGGCTGCCGTGCAAGAGCGGCGCCGTGATAATGCCCCACAGGCCATCCACGTCGAGCGGGCGGATGCCGTAATTGGACAGCCCGCCGCCGAAGACGACGGCGTTGATGAGGTGGACCGACCACTCCACTGCGAGGAACCCCAGGGCCAAGGATAGGCCGGTGCTGATGCGGCCACGGCCGCGGTTGTTCGTGCTGGTCGACGCCAGCTGATTACGTGAAGTTCCACCCATAGTCATAATGGGCAATATCTTAGCCGAGCAAGTCGCGATACGCGCGAAGCCCCAGGCCAGGGCGTGCGGCGGTGACCGCGGTGACGATGGCCTCCTCCACCACGTCGGCTGCCGCAGCGCACAGCTGGATCTTGTCCACCTCGGCGGGTTCCTGCGCCGTCGACAAGGCGAAAATGGTATCTCCGTCCAGCGGCGAATGCGCGGGCCGAACGGCGCGCGCAATCCCGTCGTGGGCCGTCATGGCGAGGCGTTGGGCTTGGGCGGTGGTAACGGGGGCATCGGTAAGCACCGCGCCAATCGTCGTATTCAGCTTCGCGGCAGCGTGCGGCAGGTCGCGGTAGGCGTCCGCGTTGACCGGCGTGCGGCCCGGCGCGCCGTAGAGGCGGCCGGAGTGCAGGTCGATGACCTCGCCCACGGGATTGGCCMCCATCGCGGCGCTGMCCTCGTAGTTTCCCMCCTTGCGGGTGGCCAGGCCGAAGCCGCCGCGCAGCTTGCCCGCCGTAGCGCCCACGCCCGCGCCGACCGTGCCCACCGTGTCGTCGTGGCCGGCCATTGCCGCCCGCAGCGCCGCCGCGCCATCCTCCGGCCCAGGGCGAGAAGGGCCCGCCAGCAGATCGAAAATCACCGCCGCCGGCACAATGGGCACGCGCGGGCCGGGCTTGTCCTCGCCAAAGACGGGGAAACCCACCCCGTGCGCTTCCAATTCGCGCATGACGCCATCCGCGGCGGCCAAGCCAAAGGCGGACCCACCCGCAAGCACGATCGCATGGACGCGCTCGACGGTATTGTGCGGCTGCAACAGATCGGTCTCGCGCGTACCGGGCCCGCCGCCGCGCACATCCACGCTGGCTAGCGCGCCCTTCGGGCCGCAGTAGAGCACGGTGGCACCAGTGTCCTCGGCGGAAAAATGGCCAATGCTAATGCCGTCAATCATTAATCCATCAACACTTCCAGCAGGGAATCCTGGCAATAGGCCAGCCATTCCACCAAGGTATCGCGGTCCGTCATGAGGTTTTCGTCGGTCGCGTCCCCAGCCGCGACGTATAAGCGCAGATCATTGAGCCCCGCCACGAAGGCTTGGGCTTCCTGCTCCGAAATGGAGACCTCTACCCCGCCGGTGGGGCCCAGCGCATTGCCGATGACCTGCAGGTTCTGCAGCTTCGCCCGCGCGATGTCGTTTTCGTGCAGCGAGCGCAAGAGGGAGGCGTCGCCGTCGTATTCCTCATCGCCGGGCTTTTGGAAGTCCGGGAACAGCCGCGCCAGGGAGGGATCCTCGGGGGCCTCGGTATGGCCGGTGGGCATGTCCAGCATTTCCGCGAGCTCATCCTTCGGCGCGGACTGGGCGCGGCCGATGATCGCCTCAGAGACGGTGGCGGTGAGGTTGCCGATGACTTCGCGCTCCATGGGCTCGAATACCGCCGTGATTTTGGACCCGCGCATGAGCGATTTCTTCTTTTTCCACGGTTGCATCTATCTACCCTGCCTGTTGCATTGTCGCCCACAGACCCGCGATCTGGAGCTTTTTAACGTCCGCCTCAACCTTGTCCTTCTCGCCGCTGGACACGGCGGCCTTGCCCTCCGTGTGGACCTGCATCATCAGCTCGTTGGCCCGCTTTTTGTCGTAGCCCAAAACGGTTTGGAATACGTAGGACACGTAGCTCATCAAGTTGACGGGATCGTCCCAGACGATGCACATCCACGGCAGGTTCTCGCTCGCGGCCACATCAACTTCGATTCCTTCATCCAAGTCGGGCGTGGCCATGGGAGAGCTCATACGGACTTCGGGGTTTTGCGGCTTCATGCCTTATAGCCTAATCATTTTTCGCTGGCATTTTGGGCATTGGGTCTCCCCACAGCTCACTAGGGTGGTGGCCCGGGTATGCTGAAAGCTTCTTAACCTGTGAGTAGTATCAGGCTCATGAATGACATAGCACGCCCTATCGATCGCTCCACCGCTTTGCTCACGGATAAATACGAGCTCACCATGCTGCAAGCCGCGCTTCGCGATGGCACCGCCCACCGCAACGTGACCTGCGAGGTCTTTTCCCGCCGCCTGCCCAATGAGCGTCGCTACGGCGTCGTCGCCGGCACCGACCGCGTGCTGCGCGCGGTGGAAGACTTCCACTTCTCCCCCGAGCAGCTGGAACAGATGGATTTCCTGGATGAAGATACCCGCAAGTACCTGCGCGACTGGCGTTTTTCCGGGCAGATCGACGGCTACCGCGAAGGCGAGCTGTATTTTCCCAACTCTCCTATCTTGACGGTGCGCGGCACCTTTGGCGAGTGCGTGGTGCTCGAAACCATCGTGCTTTCTATCCTCAACGCCGATTCCGCCGTCGCCTCTGCCGCATCCCGCATGGTCACCGCCGCCGATGGCCGCCCCATTCTGGAGATGGGCAGCCGCCGCACCCACGAGTACGCGGCCGTGACCGCCGCCCGTGCCGCTTACCTCGCCGGGTTTACCGCCACCTCCAACCTGGAGGCCGGCTTCCGCTACGGCATCCCGGTATCTGGCACCGCCGCCCATGCCTGGACCTTGGCGCATACGAACCCGGATGGCACGAGCAATGAGGAGGCGGCCTTCCGCGCGCAAATCGATACCCTGGGCATCGATACCACCCTGCTGGTGGATACGTATGACATCACCAAGGGCGTCGAGACCGCGGTCAAGGTCGGTGGCCCGGAGCTTGGCGGGGTGCGCATCGATTCCGGTGACTTGGGCGCGGTGACCCGCCGCGTGCGCAAGCAGCTCGATGAGCTAGGCAATCACAATACCAATATCGTTGTTTCCTCCGATTTGGACGAGTTTGCCATCGCGGGTCTGCGCGGCGATCCCGTCGATGTCTACGGCGTGGGCACCTCCGTGGTCACCGGCTCCGGTGCCCCGACCGCGGGCATGGTCTACAAGGTCGTCGAGGTCGACGGGGTCCCGGTGGCCAAGCGCTCGTCGTCCAAGCAATCGGTGGGCGGAGCCAAGCGCGCGCTGCGCACCTACCGGTCTTCCGGCGTGGCGGTAGAAGAGGTGGTCTACCCCTTCGCCGCAGACGCGCCGGATACGGGCCAGCTGACCACCCGCGAGTTGACCATTCCCTTGATGCGCGATGGGCACATCGTGGAGGACCTGCCCGATCTTGAGGCCTCCCGCACCTACCTGGACGAGGCCCGCAAGACCCTGCCATGGGAGGGCCTGGCGCTCTCGCGCGACGACGCCGCCGTGCCCACGCGAATGGTGGGCTTTAAGGACTAGGTCGCTAGACTGTGTGGGGTGAGTGACCCCGCAGATGATCCCCTAAACCACGACACGGAAACGCTGCTCGGCGCGGCGGTGGATGCGCTCGGCGGCTCCCGCCGCGCCGGCCAGGTTCGCATGGCAAACGCGGTATCCAAGGCCTTGGAATCCGAGCGCCACCTCGCCGTCCAGGCGGGCACGGGAACGGGTAAATCCCTGGCCTACCTGGTTCCGGCTATCCGGCATGCAATGAACTCGGGTTCCACCGTCGTCGTCTCCACCGCCACGCTGGCCTTGCAGCGCCAGTTGGTGGAGCGCGACCTCCCGCGGCTGACGGAGGCGCTAGCCGATGTCATGGAGCGCACCCCCACCTTCGCCATCATGAAGGGCCGCAATAATTACGTATGCCTGAATAAGATCGCGGCCACCCCGGATGATCCGGAGGCTCTTATCGATGAGTCCGATATCTCCTACCGCGGCAAGGCCGTGCGCCGCATCCACGACTGGGCGCAGGAGACCGAAACCGGTGACCGGGACGATTTAGACTTCGGCGTACCGGATTTGGTGTGGCGGGCGGKATCGGTGACCTCGAATGAGTGCTTGGGGGCTGGGCGCTGCCCGCACGGTGCGGATTGCTTCGCCGAAGAGGCCCGCCGGGCGGCTGCCGATGTCGATATCATCGTCACCAACCACGCCATGCTCGCCATCGACGCTATCTCTGAGGCCAATATCCTGCCCGACCACGATGTGGCGATCATCGATGAGGCCCACGAGCTCGATGGGCGCATTACCTCCGTGTCCACGGCGGAGATTACTTCCCGCTCCATTAAGATGGCGGCGAACCGGGCAAAGTCACTGGGCAATGCCGGCAACCTGGCGGAGTTGGCGGATGAATTCGATGATCTGCTGCGCGTGCAGGAGCCCGGCAGGTGGACGGATTTGGATGAGACGTCGCAGGCGCATTTGCGCGCGCTTGCCGACGAGTTCCTGCGCGTCAAATCCCTCATCTCCCGCGCCCCAGAAGGCGAGGCCAACGATGACCCCGAAAAGAATGCCGAGCGCCAAAACTTAAGTAATCACCTCACGGACCTGGCCGAGGCGATCGGGAGGATCTTGGAGGTCTTCGCCACCGACGATCCCGCCGCACAGGACGATGTCGTGTGGCTGGAGGGCACCGATACGCTCGCCGTCGCGCCGCTGTCTATCGCGCATATGCTGCGCGAGAACCTATTTGGGGAGCAAACGGTGGTGCTTACCTCGGCCACGCTGGCCCTAGGCGGGCGATTCGACGCCATGGCAGCACAATGGGGCCTACCGTCCGGCACGTATGACACTCTCGATGCGGGAACGCCCTTTGAACCTGCAAAATCCGGCATCTTATATACCGCCAAACACCTCCCGGCACCGGGGCGCGATGGCCTGTCCTCTGAAACCTTGGAGGAAATATACGAGCTCATCATGGCCGCCGGCGGGCGCACGCTGGGGTTATTCTCCTCGCGCCGTGCGGCGGAAGAAGCCGCGGAGGCCTTGGCGCCGCGGTTGCCGTTTGATTTGTATGTGCAGGGCGAAGATGCCATCGGCACGCTGGTGGACAAGTTCTCCACGAAGGAAAACTCCTGCCTCTTTGGCACCTTGACGCTTTGGCAGGGCGTGGATGTGCCGGGGCCGTCGTGCTCGCTGGTCCTCATTGACCGCATCCCCTTCCCGCGGCCCGATAACCCGCTGCTGCAGGCTCGATCCCAAGCAGCCGATGCCGCCGGGCGCTCCGGGTTCATGGAGGTCTCCGCCAATCACGCGGCCCTCCTCATGGCACAGGGATCGGGGCGGCTTTTGCGCCACGTAACGGACCGCGGGGTCGTCGCCGTGCTGGATAACCGGCTGGAGTACAAGCGCTACGGCGCATTCCTCAAAGCGTCCATGCCGCAGTTCTGGCAAACCACGAACCCGGAGACGGTGCGCGGGGCACTTAAGCGATTGGTCGCCGCAGCGCACACACGGTAGCCGAGTCGGGGGCGATCTCGGTAAACCCGGCATCGATGATGACCACGGCGTCCTCCTGCGCGCAGGCAGTGCCAAATACCTCCGCGTCCACCTCGCGAACGGAAAGCGGAAAACCCTCTGCTGCCCAGGCTGCGGCTTCCTCCTGGCTCATAGCTGCGGCGAGCATCATCGAGCCGTGGCTCACTTGGGCGGCGGCCTTGCCCGCGGTCATGGCGAGGCTGCGGTCGACGTAGATAATGGGGGCATCGGCAAGCGGAGGCCCTGGCTCGTCCATTGCGAGATCGGTATGGCCGATCTGCAGCTTCCTGATCAGCGGATCTACCTCCCTCACCGCCGAGGGCGCAAAAGCACGCGCGCGGTCATCAACGGTCACGCCAGGAAGCAGCTGCACATCGCGCCACGCTTTATTGCGCGCGCGGCGGGCGATCTTGCGGATGCGGTGGCCGTACCACTGCGCGAGCGCCGCGGCGAAGGCGCCATCCTCGCCGGCGCGGTCATCCAAGCAGGTGGCCACCACGGCGCGAGCGGCCGCGGCGAGCACCTCGCTGCGCGCCGGGGGATCCTGCTTGGGGAGGTGGAGGACTATCTGCATCGCTTGCACGGTGGACGGGTCAGCGGGATCCTCGTGGGAATCACGAGCCGTGCAGGCGGCGACGAGGCGCTGATGGGCTATCTCGAACTTAGTCATCGGCAATCCCCAGCATCGGTAGGACAGCGTCGAGGCGGCGCGGGGTGATGCAGGCATCAGCGGCCTCTCGCAGCGCAGGCTTCGCGTCAAAGGCAATACCCAACCCGGCAGCGGTGACCATGGCGATGTCATTGGCTCCATCGCCCACCGCGACGGTGGACTCCATCCCGATTCCGGAATCGGCGGCGAATTCGCGCAGGAAATCCTCCTTGGCCTGGCGGTCGACCACCTGCCCAATCACCTTGCCGGTCAACTTCCCATCGCGGATTTCCAAGGTATTAGCCCGCACGTAATCGAGCTGGAGGTCTGTGGCAAGGCCCTCGAGTACCTGAATGAAGCCACCCGAGACCACGGCGGTGCGGTGGCCCAGACGGTGGAGGGTACCGATCGCTTCCTTAGCGCCGGGTGTCAGCTCGATATCGCGGGCGACCTCATCGATGATGGAGGCATCGAGCCCCTCAAGCACCGCGACGCGCTCGCGCAGGGACTCCTCAAAGTCCAATTCGCCGCGCATGGCGCGCTCGGTCACCGCGGCCACTTCTGCTTCCTTGCCCGCGTGGGCGGCGAGCATCTCGATAACCTCGCCTTCAATCAGCGTCGAATCGCAGTCGAAACACACCAAGCGCTGACCGCGATTGCCCAAGCTCTCGAGGGAGATATCTATGCCACGGTCCTCTCCCACTTCCCGCAGCGCCTGCCGCGCCGAGTCTGCGTCTTCGAGCGCCACGGTAAGTTCCACCGCAGAAAGGGAATCCAATGCTATCCGGCTCATGCGAAACGTCTCCCCTTTCACGGTCTCCTGCACCGCGCTAATGTCCTCTGCGGTAATCTCCGCGCCGATGAGCGCGACGGCATAGCTTGGCGCAACGGACACCTCGTGCCCGAAGGGCGCCATGGCCTCGCGCACTCGTTCCTCTAGGGCAGCGTTACCGCACTGCGCGGTGAGGGTGAGGTGATTGGAGTGGGTGGCGAGGCGGACATCGGCAAGCGGGGCAGAGAAATCAGCCACCGCGGTAAAGAAAGCGGCGGCCGCCCCTGGCTCGTCCGGTCCGAAGCTAGTAATGGTCATGGTTTCAGCTTGAGTATTCACACCGGCCATTATCCCACACACGCCAAAGCCGCCCTCCCTACCTCTGAGAGGCTTGGGAAGGCGGCTGTAGTCAGGAGTTAAAGTGCGGGCTTAGTGCTTGCCCACGTGAGCTTCCTCGCGCATGCGCTCAACCATGTGCGGGTAGTGCAGCTCGAATGCCGGACGCTCGGAGCGGATGCGTGGCAGGGAGACGAAGTTATGGCTTGGAGGCGGGCAGGAGGTTGCCCACTCCAAGGAGTTGCCGTAACCCCATGGGTCGTCCACGGTAACGACCTCACCGTAGCGCCAAGACTTGAATACGTTCCAGACCAGCGGGATAACGGAGGCGCCGAGAACGAAGGAGAAGATGGTGGAAATCTGGTTGAAGACCGTGAAGCCATCGGACTCTAGGTAGTCGGCGTAGCGACGTGGCATACCCATGTTGCCGACCCAGTGCTGAATCAGGAAGGTGCCGTGGAAGCCGATGAAGGTCAGCCAGAAGTGAATCTTGCCTAGGCGCTCGTCCAGCATGCGGCCGGTCATCTTCGGGAACCAGAAGTACAGGCCACCGAATGCGGAGAACACAACCGTACCGAACAGGGTGTAGTGGAAGTGCGCAATCAGGAAGTAGGACTCAGCCAAGTGGAAGTCCAGCGCCGGAGAAGCGAGCATAACACCGGTCATACCACCGAAGAGGAAGGTAGCCATGAAGCCCATGACCCAAATCATCGGGGTATCCCAGGTGATGTGGCCCTTCCACATGGTGCCGACCCAGTTGAAGAACTTCACACCGGTAGGCACCGCAATCAGGAACGTCATGAACGAGAAGAACGGCAGCAGGATGGCGCCGGTGACGAACAAGTGGTGTGCCCACACGGCCATGGACAGCGAGCCGATAGCCAGGATGGCGAAGACCAGGCCGATGTAGCCGAAGACCGGCTTGCGGGAGAAGACCGGGACAATCTCGGAGACAACGCCGAAGAACGGCAGCGCGAGGACGTAGACCTCGGGGTGGCCGAAGAACCAGAACAGGTGCTGCCACAGGATGGCACCGCCGTTAGCGGAATCGTAGATGTGGCCGCCCAGCTTGCGGTCATACAGCACGCCCAAGGCGGCTGCGGTCAGCAGCGGGAAGATCATCAGCACGATGGCGGAGGCGGTGAAGACGCCCCAGCAGAAGACCGGCATGCGGAACATAGTCATGCCCGGTGCGCGCAGGGTCAAGATGGTGGTGATCATGTTGATGGCGGAGGCAATGGTACCGACACCGGTAGCGCCCACACCGACGATCCACATATCGGCGCCGATGCCGGGGGTGTGTACGCCATCGGCAAGCGGCATGTACATGGTCCAGCCGAAGTCAGCCGCACCACCAGGGGTGATAAAGCCAAGCAGCATGACGATACCGCCGAGCAGGGTCACCCAGAAACCAAAGGCGTTCAGACGCGGGAAGGCCACGTCCGGCGCGCCAATCTGGAGGGGCAGGATGTAGTTACCAAAGCCCCAGACAACTGGCGTAGCAAACAGCAGCAGCATCACGGTGCCGTGCATGGTGAACAGCTGGTTGAACTGCTCATTGGACAGGAACTGCAGACCCGGGGTGAAAAGCTCCGCACGGATCAGCAATGCCATAAAGCCACCGAGGAAGAAGAAGCTGAAGGCCATGATCAAGTACATGATGCCCAGCTGCTTGTGGTCGGTGGTGGTTAAAAATACCCAAGCCTTTGAACCGGTCTTTTCCCTACCGGTCGGCTCTGGACGTGTGGGAGCGACGTAATCGTCGACCCGTGGCGCCACAGCGGTCATAGAATCCTCCTGAATAACAAAGTGTCAGCGGACCGGGTCCACCTACACCTAGGTTTACTTCGATTATATTAGGACATTTTCCCCTGTTCTTGCCAGCTTCTCTTAAAGGTCTTTCAGCTTGGGGGTATCCCCCCCAATAACCACAACCGTCACATACCCCCAGCACGTGGGGCGGGCATCATTTAAGGTTTACATTCTTTGGGCTAGGTATGGGTGTCGCATGTCACAGCGGTTGCGAGATATGCAGGTCAAAAACCGGAAAACGCACCCCCGCTCGTTATCAACCTTTCGGTTGAGTGTGAAGCGAAGGTGCGCGGGGACTAGGAACGGCTAGAAGTCCCAGTCATCATCCGTGGTGTCCTCGGCCTTGCCGATGACATAGGACGAACCCGAGCCGGAGAAGAAGTCGTGATTCTCGTCGGCGTTGGGCGAAAGAGAGGACAGGATAGCCGGCGAGACGCGGGTCTCATCGGCCGGGAAGAGGCCCTCAAAGCCCAGGTTATTCAGGGCCTTGTTGGCGTTATAGCGCAAGAAGCGCTTGACGTCTTCGGTCCAGCCCAGCTCGTCGTAGAGATCCTCGGTGTAGTCGATCTCGTTGTCATAGAGCTCGAAGGCCAGATCGAAGGTATAGTCCTTCAATTCCTCTTGCCGCTTTTCATCCAGCTTCTTGTATTCCTGCTGGAACTTATAGCCAATGTAGTAGCCGTGCACGGCTTCGTCGCGGATGATCAGCCGGATGATATCGGCAGTATTGGTCAGCTTCGCGCGGGAAGAGAAGTACATCGGCAGATAGAAGCCGGAGTAGAACAAGAAGGACTCGAGCAGCGTGGAGGCCACCTTCTTCTTCAACGGGTCATCACCGTTGTAGTAGGCCAGGATGATCTTGGCCTTCTTCTGCAGGTTCTCGTTTTCCTCGGACCAGCGGAAGGCATCATTGATCATCGGGGTGGAAGCCAAGGTCATAAAGATATTGGAATAGGACTTGGCGTGCACCGACTCCATGAAGGCGATATTGGTATATACCGCCTCCTCGTGCAGGGTCTGCGAATCCGGAAGCAAGGAGATCGCACCGACTGTGCCCTGGATGGTATCCAGCAGCGTCAGGCCGGTAAAGACCCGCATGGTGGTTTCTTTTTCTTTTTCCGTCAGCGTCTTCCAGCTGGGGAGATCATTAGAGACTGGGACCTTTTCCGGGAGCCAGAAGTTACCGGTCAACCGCTCCCATACCTCGAGGTCTTTGTCATCGGGGATGGTATTCCAGTTGATAGCTTTTACCGGGCTGTCATGACTAGCAACGTAGTCATCGTATTCGTGCGACACGCGATGTCACTCCAATGCTTCACTGTGTAGAATTTCGAGTCCCAGCATACCCAATGCCGCCCTACCTCATCCCGCCGCACCGCGTCTATAATAAAAGCGCATTACACAGCCAGGAAAGGACGCCCGCGCCATGGCAGAAACCACTCCCCTTTTAGGCCCTGTAGTAGACCAGCTGGGCACGGATATCGTCAGCGGGGACATGGCGGAAGGCACGCGGTTTCGCCTTGGGGACATCGAAAAGCGCTTTGGCATCTCCCGCACCGTGGCGCGCGAGGCCATGCGCACCCTCGAGCACTTAGGGATGGTTTCTTCTGGGCGCCGGGTGGGCCTTAAGGTGCTGCCGCGCAGCAGCTGGGCGGTCTATGATCCCGCCGTCATTTCGTGGCGGCTGGGCCACGATAGAACGCGCGCGGAACAGGTCGCGCGCCTCAACGAGCTGCGCCTTGGCATCGAGCCGGTGGCGGCGCAGCTTGCCGCGCGCAATGCTAGCCCGCAGCAGCGCCGCGAATTGCTGCGGCTAGCAGAAAGGCTCAGCGAGCTCGAGACCACCCCTTCCCCACGGGTAGGCGAAGAACTCGAAACCGACCTGCAATTCCATACCCTCATCCTGGAGGCCTCCGGCAACGAGATGATCGCCGCGTTGGCGCCAGCCTTGCTGGCCATCTTGAAGGGCAAATCCGTCTTTGGTTCCCGCAAGCGGGATCCGATTCGCGGCACGACGCAGCTACATATGGATTTAGCGCGGGAGATCGACGCCGGCGAGGCCGAAGCCGCCGAGCGCACCTCCCGCGCTATCCTGGACCGCGCCCGCACTTAGAGCATGCAGGAAACGCAGCCCTCGATCTCGGTGCCTTCCAGGGCCATCTGGCGCACGCGGATGTAGTACAAGGTCTTAATGCCCTTGCGCCAAGCGTAAATCTGTGCCTTATTCACGTCGCGGGTGGTGGCGGTGTCCTTGAAGAACAGCGTCAGCGATAGCCCCTGGTCCACGTACTTGGTGGCCTCAGCGTAGGTATCAACGATCTTCTCGTAACCAATCTCGTACGAGTCCTTGAAGTACTCCAAGTTGTCGTTATCCATATGCGATGCCGGGTAGTACACGCGGCCAATCTTGCCTTCCTTGCGGATTTCAATCTTGGAGGCAATCGGGTGGATCGACGAGGTGGAATTGTTGATATAGGAAATCGAGCCCGTCGGCGGCACCGCCTGCAGGTTGCGGTTGTAGAGGCCGTGCTTGGCGACGTCCTCCTTCAACTCCGCCCAGTCCTCTGCGGTGGGGGTGTAGATAGAGGAGGCATCGAAAAGAGCCTTGACCTTTTCGGTGCGCGGCTGGAACTCCGCCGGATCATAGGAATCAAAGAACTCGCCGCTGGCGTAATCGGATTCGGGGAACTCGGTGAAGGTCGTGCCGCGCTCGCGGGCGATCTTATTAGAAGCGCGCAGGGCGGCGTACATGATGGCCGCGAAGTAGGCGTTGGTGAAGTCCAAGCCCTCCTCGGAGCCGTACTCGATGTGCTCGCGACCCAAGTAACCGTGCAGGTTCATCTGGCCCAAGCCGATAGCGTGCGAGTCATCGTTGCCCTTGCGCACGGACGGAACGGAATCGATGGAGGTCTTATCCGCCACCGAGGTCAGCCCGCGAATCGCGGTCTCCACCGTTTGGGAGAAGTCCGGCGAGTCCATGGTCATGGCGATATTCAGCGAACCCAGGTTGCAGGAAATATCGTTGCCCACCTGGCCATAAGAAAGATCCGCGTTGAGCTCGGAAGCGGAGTTGACCTGCAAGATCTCCGAGCACAGGTTGGACATATTAATGCGGGAGGTCTTGACCGGGTTGGCGCGGTTTACCGTATCTTCATACATGATGTACGGGTAGCCGGACTCGAACTGCAGCTCCGCCACGGTTTGGAAAAAGTGGCGCGCGTTGATCTTCTTCTTCCGGATGCGCGGGTCCTCGACCATTTCTTCGTAGTGCTCGGTAACGGAGATATCGCCGAAGGCCTTACCGTAGACGCGCTCGACGTCATACGGCGAGAACAGGTACATATCGTCGTTGTTCTTGGCCAGCTCGAAGGTGATATCCGGGATCACCACGCCCAAGGACAGGGTCTTAATGCGGATCTTTTCATCCGCGTTCTCGCGCTTGGTGTCGAGGAAGTTCATGATGTCCGGGTGGTGGGCGTTGAGGTAGACCGCGCCCGCGCCCTGGCGCGCACCGAGCTGGTTAGCGTAGGAGAATGCATCCTCCAGCATCTTCATCACAGGGATGACGCCAGAAGACTGGTTCTCGATGTGCTTAATCGGCGCGCCGGATTCGCGGATATTGGACAGCAGCAGGGCCACGCCACCGCCGCGCTTGGACAGCTGCAGCGCGGAGTTGATGGAACGGCCGATGGATTCCATATTGTCTTCGATGCGGAGCAGGAAGCAGGAAACCAATTCGCCGCGCTGCTGCTTGCCGGCATTTAGGAAGGTCGGCGTGGCGGGCTGGAAGCGGCCAGTCATGATTTCATCGACGAGATGCTCTGCTAGTTCGGCATCGCCATCGCCAAGGAAAAGCGCGGTCATGGAAACCCGGTCCTCGAAGCGCTCCAAGTACCGGCGGCCATCGAAAGTCTTCAACGTATAGCTGGTGTAGTACTTATAGGCGCCAAGGAAGGACTTGAAGCGGAACTTATAAGAGTAGGCGCGCTTGAATAGGGACTTGATGAATTCGAAGTCATAAGCCTCAATGACCGCTGGATCATAGTACTTATTGCGCACCAGGTAATCGATCTTTTCTTCCAAGTCGTGGAAGTAGACCGTGTTCTGATTAACGTGCTGCAAGAAGAACTGATTGGCGGCCTCGCGGTCCTTATCAAATTGAATCTTGCCGTCTCCGTCGTAGAGATTCAGCATGGCGTTGAGCGCGTGGTAATCCAGCTGCTCTTCCTGCGATACTGGCTCTGCTACGGTCTTTCCCAATTGCGTACTCACAGCTGACGCGGCCTTTCTTAAAATCAGGATTCTATTAGGTGTGTCGCACCGCGGCTAGGCTGCCTCATCCAGTCCCAACTGGGAAGCATTAGCCAGCAGGCCTTCGCGACAAATTTTTATATCTTCATCGTTTCCGAGCAACTCGAAACGATATACATAGGGCACCTTACATTTGGCGCTGATGACGTCACCAGCCTTGCCAAAATCGGCGCCGAAGTTGCTATTTCCTCCGGCGATAACCGCCCGAATAAAACTGCGGTTGTGCTCATTATTAAGGAATCTAATTACCTGCACCGGTACGGGCCGGGAGTTTTGGTGGCTAATGGAGGCTCCCCCGCCGTAGGTGGGGCACACCAAGACGAAAGGCTCGTTGACCACTAGCGGCTCATCGGTGCGGCGCAAAGGGATTCGCGCGCTAGGAAAACCTAGCTTCTGCACGAACCGGTGCGTATTTTCCGTAGTAGAGGAAAAATACACGACCAACATGACGGCACCTCCCTCCTCGGCTGCTTACGCAGAGGCGGCTAGCGCGGCAAGGTTCTTGATGCGGTCAGGGCGGAAGCCGGACCAGTGCTCGCCGTTTGCTTCTACGACGGGTGCCTGGACGTAGCCCAGAGCCATAATGTAGTCACGGGCTTCATCGTCCACGGTGACATCTACCACGTTGTAATCCAGACCCGCGCGATCAAGGGCCTTCTTGGTGGCGTTGCACTGAACGCAAGCGGGCTTGGTGTAGACGGTGATAGACATAATAACTCCCTAAAATCCTTTTGCGAGATAGCTTTTGCTCGTAGAAAGCGGAGGTTCTGACCCCTTTTCGGGCCACTTCCTGCACCGCTCTGAGCGACACCAACGACACTATACTTTGGGGGAATTGACCGCAACTGACACAACATATAGTAGTTACACCCATGATATTCCCAGGAGGGCCAGGGGCGAGACCCCACATGTTGACCACCCCGGCACCCAACCGTGGAACTACACGCCTGACATTCCTGCGGGTTTACCTTCTGTTCACCTAAACATGTGGCAAAGTTCACATTCCGGCGTCGAGGCGTAGAAACGAAAAATCCGCCCCGCTCCGAACGCTCGGAGGAGGCGGACTTCCTTAAGTTTCAATTAGCCCTGACGAGCCTTGAAACGGGGATCCTTCTTGTTGATCACGAAGACCTTACCGTGGCGGCGAATAACCTGGGCGCCCGGCTT
This sequence comes from Corynebacterium accolens, assembly GCF_030515985.1. Next base: position 685,964 of record NZ_CP100376.1, read on the forward strand.
CTTCTTCAGCGACCGAAGGGACTTACGGACCTTCATCGGGCGCTCCTTTCGTTATGCGCAATCTACATGCGGTTGAGTAAATAAAGCACGGACTGGGAATCCCCAGCCATGACACGAGGAATAATTTTACCTCACGCGGCCATTAAGACCAAAACACTAGGGCTTAATGGGGTGCGGATTCCCGCGAGTAGCGGGATTTCATCTCCTCGCCTACCTCATCCAGGCTACGTCCCATGGTCTCTGGTACCAAAATGCGGGTGTAGCCGATGGCGATGAGCCCCAGCACGCCGAAGACGCCAAAGGCCACCGGGCCGGTGAGCCACTCCACCAGCGGCAGGAAGTACTGGGCCACGGCCCAGTTGGTGGCCCACAGCGAGAGCCCAGCGATGCCCATGCCGAGGCCACGCACCTGCAGGGGTACGAGCTCAGAGATAAGCAACCAGGTCGTCGGCGAGACCGCTGCTTGCTGGAAGGCAATGAACGAGGCCATAAAGACCAGCGAGACCATCGCCATCGTGGTGGAATCGGCGGCGTGCGAGTACGCCACGGACAAGATGAAGAGCGAAATCACGTTGCCGGTCAGGCCGATAAGCAGCAGGCGCTTGCGGCCGATGCGGTCGACCACCTTGAGGCCCACCCAGCAGGCGATGACGGAGACCACACCAATGACAATCGAGGTATAGACCGAGTTGGTGGTAGAAATCCCCACCTGGCTCATCATGGTGGGCGCGAAGTAGACGATGGCATTAACGCCGGTAATCTGCTGGGTCAGGCCCATCAGCATGGCGAGCAATACCGTCACCTGCATCCAGCGATTGGCCTTCAGTGCCTTCCACTCGGAGCCGCTGGAACGGCGCGCCGTTTCTTGGGAGGTAAGCTCTGCCAGATCCATCCCGGCGCGGCCTGCAACCTCACGGGCCCGCGACATCTTGTCGTGCGTGGCCAGCCAGACTGGGGTCTCTGGCAAGAAGAGCATGCCCACGGCGAGGGCCGCGCCCGGTACGGCCGCAAGCCCCAGCATCCATTCCCAGCTTTCCGTGGGCGCGAGGGCAGAATTTACAAGGTAGGCCAAGAGCTGGCCCACCACGATCAGCAAGGTATTCAGGGAGACCATGCGCCCGCGGATCTTGGCCGGCACCATCTCTGAGATATACATGGGCGAGACAATGGATACCGCACCGACGGCAAAGCCCAAGAAGGTACGGGCCGTGGCCAGCATGGTCACCGATCCAGCCAGCGCGCACCAGATGGAGCCCAAAACGAAAATGATGCCGCCGGCAATCAGCGTAAAGCGGCGGCCAAAACGGTCCGCGATGCGGCCTGCGGTCAACGCGCCCACCGCGGCACCCACCAGCAGCATGGAGGTCACCCAGCCCTCTTGGTGGGCGGTCATATTAAATTCCGGGGTGATATACAGCAACGCACCGGACATCACGCCGGTGTCGTATCCAAATAATAAACCGCCAAGGGCGGCAATTCCTGCAACTACCTTGACATAACTTTCTTTATTCACAGCACGCAATTGTGTCAGGAGACTACGATGAACGTCATGTCACCCGATGCCGAAAACTTGCAACAATCCATCATAAAACAGCTGGATGTACGCCCCTTTATCGATCCAGAAGAGGAAATTGCCCGTCGCGTGGATTTCCTCGTGGAATACTTGGAAATGACCCATGCCAAAGGCTACGTGCTAGGCATTTCCGGCGGCCAGGATTCCACCTTGGCGGGAAAACTCACCCAGCTAGCAGTAGAGCGGGTAGAAGGCGCCGAATTTTGGGCCGTGCGCCTGCCCCACGGCACGCAGGCGGATGAGGATGATGCCCAAATCGCCCTCGATTTCATCCAGCCCGATCACCGGCTCACCGTTGATATTCAACCGGCCACCGCGGCGCTAAGCCACGAGGTCGCCCGTGCGGTAGGCCAAGATTCCTTGAACGATTTCAACCGCGGCAATGCCAAGGCGCGCTTGCGCATGACCGCGCAATATGCCATCGCCGGCGAGGTGGGCGCGCTCGTTGTGGGCACGGATCACGCCGCCGAAAACGTCACCGCGTTCTACACCAAGTGGGGCGATGGCGCGGCAGACCTACTCCCCCTGGCCGGGCTGAATAAGCGCCAAGGCGCGGCATTGCTCAAGCACCTGGGCGCGCCAGAGTCCACCTGGTCCAAGGTCCCTACCGCGGATTTGGAAGACGATAAGCCGCAGCTTCCCGATGAAGAGGCGCTCGGCGTCACCTACGCCCACATCGATGACTACTTAGAGGGCAAGGCGGTTCCCGATGCCGCCCGCGAGCGCATCGAGACCCTGTGGCACCGCGGCATCCACAAGCGCCAGATGCCGCAAGGGCCAACCGCCTAGGCCAGCGCCTCCAGCGTGGCAAGAGCCGCGCGCTCCAGCGGCCGGTTATACGCCGAGCCGTGGGTCAGCGCATGCACGGCCAGCGGGTGCAGTTGGTGCATGGGAATCCAGGTTTCAATATCTTTCGGCGCCCCATAGCCGCGGAAGATTTCTTCTATATAGGGCGCGCCGAATAGGGCCAGCATGCCCAAATCAGTGTGCGGGTGCCCGCCGTGGGCGGCGGGATCGATCATGATGCCACCCTGGGCATCGAAAAGCAGGTTGCCCGCCCACAGGTCACCGTGGTTGCGCGCGGGCGCCACGTCCCAGCTACGGGCGGCAATGGCATCGCAGGCCCGCTTGACCAGGTCCCGCTGCGCGGTGCTGATTCCGGCCGGCTCCGCAAAGGGCAGCACGCGCTGCTGGGTATAAAATTCACCCCAGTCATCGGTGGGCGTGCACTCCTGTTCAATGGTGCCGATGAAGTTTTTGCCTTCCCATCCCTCCGGCGCGCTGCCAAAAGCCGCGGCCCCGGCGCGGTGCATGCGCGCGAGCTCCGCACCAAACTTCCGCGCGGCCTCTGGGGTGGGCGCTACCTCGTCAATGCGCTTGGTTACGATTTCCTYCCCGTCCGCGCGCACGACGGTGACTACCGCATCCGTGGCTTCCGCCAGCCACCGCAATCCGGCGGCTTCGGCGCCTGCTTGATCTTCATCGCGTACTCGCTTCGARAAAGTCTGCATACCCGCCAGCATAACGATTTTCGCTACTCCATTTTTGCTTGTCCCAGAAAACCTTTAGGATCATCGTGGCCTTAATCATCCCCTATCAGTGTGGCTTCCGTCCCTGCGGAAGCCTTGAGGTACACCATGAAAAACTTCAGTAAACTTGCCGCGATTGCCGCTTGCACTGCCGCACTCGTGGGAGGTAGCACCGTCGCTACCGCGGCCGTGCCTGGCAATACGGTCCTGACTGGCGATAGCGTCGTCGCCAACCCTAATTTCCTTGATTACGCGCAAAACCGCGCCGGTATAAAAGCAAACACCAAGGTCGGTTGCATTACCGATAACTCCATCGCCAACGAAATGACGCGGGTATCCGGTGCGCATGTGGATCAGTACCAGTGCGCTGGTGCGTCCTTCGGCACCGGCGGCCAGCACATCGATGACACCCTGCGCACGGCCGCCCGCAACGGCGATCTCAATCCCGAGACCCGCAATGTTGTCATCCATGCCGGCGCCAATGACACCTACCCGCACAAGGACAATATCGCGGCTTCCGAGCACTTCCTGCGCACCGGCATGCGCAGCGCCATCGATGTCGCCCACCACTTTGCGCCAAATGCGAAGGTAACCATCGTGGGATACCCGCGGGTCTCCAATAACAACTCCGCGTGCCTGACCTCTGCCACCATCCCGATTCCGGCTAGCAGGGTTGCTTCTACCGAAGAGCGCCTGCAAAACACCCTGCGCGAGGTAGCTGAGCAGAACGGTGCTTCCTTCTTGGACGCCCACCCGATATCCACGGGCCACGATAACTGCTCTCCTGACCGCTGGTGGGTCAACCTAGTAGACCCGCTTCCACCGGCGCCAGGCAACCTGCCGCTGCACCTTAACGCCAACGGCACCCACGCGCTGGGCGAGCTCATCGGCCACTCGCTGAAGTAAGAAAAAAGAGTCTCGAGAAGCTATCTAGCCTCTCGAGACTCTTAATTTGTGGAGCTAACGGGATTCGAACCCGTGACCCCCACACTGCCAGTGTGGTGCGCTACCAGCTGCGCCATAGCCCCATATACGAGGTGCAACCCTGTGGGCCGCAACTCGTATGAATATACATGGCAAGTATTTAACTCACCAAATCGCCTGCTACTTGGTGGCGATGTCTACCCAGTCATTCAAGGACTCGCCGGATTCACGGTCCGGAATATCCTTGCCATCCTGGACAATGCGCGGCGAGGAAACCGAGCCGGTTGCCTTATTCAGCTTATCGTAGTTGGCCTTGGCCACCTTATTGCCCTGCTTGATATCCACGTTCTTGATGGAATCAACCACGTCATCCTCGGCGCCGAGTTCCTTGGCTTGGTCAGCGATGTCCTCCATATCCCACTTAGTGGCGATGCTCTGCTGGTTCTTCATCATGTAGTCGCGCAAATTCCAGTAGGTCTTTACGTCGCCAGACTTAGCCAGCTCTGACATGGCTGCGACGGCCTTGGTGGAGTAACCGTCCTCGTTTTCGACATCCTCGCCGTCTAGGAAGTTCAGCGTGCGCACGTGGACGACCAGCTTGCCATCCTCAATTGCCTGCTTCATCTCCTCATCGGTGCTTTTCGCCAGGTCCGCGCAGTGGGGGCAGGAGAAGTCTTCGTACAGGTCAACCTCTGGAGTATCGTCATCGGCCGCATCGGACTTCAGGGTAATCGCGTTGTCCTTATAGTCCATGGACATGTTGACGTCTTGCACCTCGATTTCATTGGCCTGCTTGCCATTCCACACGATGTAGCCAATGACCACGGCGATAATGACGAGTAGGACGCCGACGCCCCAGATGAAACCATTGCCAGACTTGGCATTCGGGTCACTTACTTTGCTCATTTAAACCTTGCCTGTTGATACTTTCGGACTCTTGCAACCTACTGTGCCCACCGCTACGGGTGGAGCGCAAATTTCGTGAACGGGCGTTTGATGATCCATGCGGTAAGGGCGAGGAAGGCGGCATCGCGAAGCAGCGTCAGCCCATAGTTCATGCCCGGCTCCGCAGTAGCGTCACCAGCACCAAAGCACCCGCAATCGATATCCAGCCCACGCAGCCATGCCTGCAGGATGCCGACCATGAAAAGCACCATGACCACGGCCGCTACCTTGGAAGACTCGCGAAGGAAAATCCCCAGCAAGAGCAGCATTCCACCCACTAGCTCCAGCGGCCCAATGAGCTGGGCCAGATACCCAGACCATTCCGGCGTGAAAATCTCATAGGCCTTGATGGATTGCATGGTATCCAGCGGGTGCGCCATCTTTTCTACACCGGCGATGATCCACACCACGGCCATGCCAAAGCGGGCGATAAAGCTCACCACATCAAACGCGTTATTCACGCCGATTAGTTTAGCGTTTAACCTCCCCTTTTCGGATACAAACCCCTGTGCTTTTTCCTGAGACTTCGCCCACTATGATGTACCCCATGCCGCACTCCCTCATCGTCGGTTCCGGTGCCGCACTCGGCGCCGGTGCCCGCTACCTCTTAACCATCGCTCTCGGCGGCGGAATGCTCCCGCTCCTCATCCTTAATATCGTCGGCAGCGCGCTGATGGGATATACCCGCCCCGGCCCCTTCTGGGGAACCGGATTCTTGGGTGGGTTTACCAGCTTCGCCAGCTTTGCTTTCTTCACCGCGGAGTCCCACTGGAGCATCGCCCTGGCCTATGTCGCGGCCACGCTCGTGGGCTGCACCGCCGCCTACCTTGCTGGGGATAAGCTGCGATGAACCTGCTCTTCGTCCTTATCGGCGGCTTTTTCGGCGGCGCGGCGCGCTACGGCTTTACCCGCCTGTTGCCCTCGCCGTATTGCACCTTCGCATCCAATATCCTGGGTTCCTTGATCTTCGGCCTGGCGGTGGGCTTTGCGCAGCTTGCCGATGCCCCCTTCGCCCATCCCCTCTTCGCCCTCGGCCTCGCCGGTGGCCTATCCACCTGGTCCACCATGGCGAAAGAGCTAGGGGAAATGGTCAAGCAGCGGCACTGGTGGCCGCTGTGTAAGTACCTATTTTGGACCATCGGGATCGGCGTGGTCCTAGCCTGGCGCGGGGTGATGTGGGCCGAACTTATCTATCACGGAATCTAAGTACACAATTCCCAGCTCGCTCCTAGCTACAGTGACCCCTACGATTTCTCTGCGTGCACTTCTTCCTGTACTTGGATCCGGCGGCAAAGAAGTTCCAGCCCGAAGCGCACCCATGGTTCCTGTGCTACGACGACGAGCTGAAACTTCTTAATATCAGTCAAGGCCTAGATGCCTAAGCCTTAATCCGCAATCGCCTCCAGCGGCGGCGTCTTTGCCGCGCGTTGCGATGGCCATACCGCTGCGATGACGCCCACAACCGCGGATCCCAGCAGCATGATCACCAGCATGCCCCACGGAACCTCGGCACCGCCAAGGCCTTGGTCATTCAGGATCTCGATGAAGGACCAGCCCAAGCCGAGGCCGATGAGGATGCCCATGATTGCGCCAAAGAGCGAAATCTGCACCGACTCCAGCGTGATCATCCGGCGGATTTGGCGGCGCTGCGTACCCACCGCACGCAACATGCCAATCTCCTGGCGGCGCTCGATAACACCCAAGGTCAAGGTATTGACAATGCCCAGCACGGCAATGATCACGGCGAGTGCGAGAAGACCGTAGAGAATGGCCAGCATCTGGTCGATGAAGCCAGCGGCCTGACCCGCATATTCCTTACCGGTGTTGACCTGCACCACCACGAGATCCTTGACGGCATCCTCGAGGTTCTGGCGTAGCTCTTCCTTGTCGTAGCCTTCTTTACCTAATACGCCCACCATCTGCACAGAGAATTCTCCGTCAGCGGCGACTTCTTCTGCCACGTCCTGCGAAACCACCATATTTTGAATGGTCTCGATGGGCTCAAAGGTGCCGACCAGTTTGGCTTCCGCAGTCTTGCCCGGCTTGCTGCCGGTGACCTCGTAGGTCTCTCCTACCTTCCAGCCATTTTCTTTGGCGAAGTCTTCCGTGGCGGCAAAGCCGCCTTCAATATTGGCATCGCCTTCCACCATGTTCATCGCCAGCATCGAGGTGGGGTCAGCATCCACCGTCACGGTGAACAACCCGCCGGCGCCAAAGTCCAAGGAGGCCTGACCGTCCACGGCAACCGGGGCCGAGCCAACGGTAATGACCTTATCCACACCGTCTGCCTCTGCGGCACGCTCGCCGGTTTCCTTCGGCGTCGGGAAGTTTCCGGAGCTCGGGCCGGACAAAATGTAGTCCGACGTAATAGTTTGGTCCACCGTATCCGAGATGGAGGCCTTCATCGTCTGGCCCAGCATGCCGATGCTCGTGACCAATGCCACGCCCAAGGTCAGGGCAAAGGCCGTGGCGGCAGTGCGGCGCGGGTTACGCCGCGAGTTGGTAGCAGCCAGCTTGCCGATGGACCCGAAAGGCGCTCCAATAGCCTTGCCCAGCGTTGGTACTAGCGGCAAAGAGAGCGCCGGTCCTGCCAAGAAGAAACCGATAATCACCCCGACGGCGCCGAGGCCGACGAGGATGGCGCGGACGTTCGTTTCGGCATCGCTAAGCACGCCCGCAAACGCCGCAATAATGCCGCCGATCATGAGGATCGCACCGAAAATCGTCCGGACCTTCAGCGAAGAACCGGAGGCCGATTCCGTCGTGCGCATCGCTTCGACCGGCTCCACGGCACCCGCGCGCCGCGCCGGGGCCCACGCAGAGACCACGGTGACAATCGTGCCCAAAATGATCGGAACTACCACGGCGGAAACGCTCAGTCCCAGACCGCCGCCAATGTCCATACCGTTGGCGCCCATCACCGCCTTGATTACGGCGACCAATCCCACGCCGGCAACAACGCCGACGATGGACCCCAGCACGCCCACGATGACGGATTCCACCACAACGGAATTGGTGATCTGGCGGCGCGACGCACCCAATGCACGCAAGAGCGCGAACTCCTTAATGCGCTGGGCCACGATCATGGAGAAGGTATTGGCAATAATAAAGGTGCCCACCAACAAGGCGATTAGACCAAAGGCAACGAGGAAGTAGTTCACAAACTTCAACGCCTCGGTCATTGCCTCACTGGTCTGCTCTGCAAGGCGTTCGCCGGACTCTGCTTTGATGTCGAATTTGTCATTCAGGTCATCGACAAGCGCATTCGCATCCACGCCATCGGCGGCAGAGACCTTCAGCTGGGAAGGATCACCAAAGCGCTCCAGGTAATCCGACTCGTCCATGCGCAGCTCGATGCTATCGCCCTGCTCCACCGGCGGCTCCACGATGCCCGTGACCTTAACCTCATCCTGGCTATCCGAATGGACTACCAGAAGCTTCTGGCCAACGGAGATATCGTATTTCTCCGCTGCAGAAGAATTGATCGTCACCTCATCTTTGGCCTTTGGCTCATCGCCTTCAGTGAGTTCGCTCGCGCCACCGACCGTTTTATCCGCGGGATAGTATGGCACGAGGCTCGCAGTACCGCTTTGGGTTTGGAAAGCCTCCGAGTTTTCATCGGCTACAACCACAGTCTGCGAGTCAGCGACGTTGATGTTTTTAACGTCGTCATCATCAAGCAGCTGCTTGCGCAGCCCTTCATCCAGCTTCTGGTCGCTGTCATCGTTCTCACTAACCACCGCGTCTACCCCGCGGAACTGGTTATCCACCGCAGAATCAAAAGTGGCCTTCAATGAGTTAGTGAACATGAAAGAGCCTGCAATAAAGGCGGTGCCCAAGACCACCGCCAAAATTGTCAGGCCAAGGCGCAATTTATGCGCCAAAATATTGCGCACGGATACCCTGCGCATTGCGTTTCCGCGTGCCATTTAACCCTCAATCTCTGCCATTACATTGTGAATGGCCTCCATCGTTGGATCCTGCAGTTCATTAACGAGCTTGCCATCAGCAAGGAAAACAACACGATCGGCGTACGACGCCGCCTTAGCATCGTGCGTCACAATGACCACAGTCTGGTTATCCTGGTCCACCGCAGTGCGCAGAATATCCAATACCTCGGCCGAAGAATTGGAATCCAAGTTACCCGTAGGCTCATCGCCAAAAATAATCTCCGGCCGCGACACTAAGGCGCGAGCACAGGCGACACGCTGCTGCTGACCACCAGACAGCTCAGCCGGGCGGTGCTCCAAACGCTCCGCCAGCCCCAGGCGACGGGTGACTTCTTCAAACCATTGCTTGTCGACGTCCTTGCCCGCGATATCAGTCGGCAGCGTGATGTTTTCCGCAGCCGTCAAGGTAGGGACCAAGTTGAAGGACTGGAAAATAAATCCTAAGCGGTCACGACGCAACGCCGTAATTTCCTTGTCATTGAGGTGCGACATATCGGTATCACCGATAAACGCCGAACCAGAGCTAGCAGAGTCCAACCCTGCCATCGTGTGCATCAACGTGGACTTGCCCGAGCCCGAAGGGCCCATAATGGCCGTGAATTGGTTCTTTCCAAACTCAATGGAAACGTGATCAAGGGCGATAACCACCGTATCATCGCTTCCGTATTGCTTAAACAAGTCAACGGCGCGCGCCGCGGCATCAGTCATAAAGCGTGTTCTCCTTGTAAATGGGAAATTACCTTTCTACATAGTAACCCGCCTGGTCGCAGTGTCCCATCATCCCATGGGCTGATTTGGGGGCCAGTTCAATTTTTTGGCGGGTGGGGCGTCCTTTTCGTTTGGAAGCCAAACCTGCAGTTCAGCGCCCGTTGACGGGTCGCTCTTCATTGCTGGTGGCTCGGGGGCGATCGGCACGGTCGCCATCCAACTTGCACGCCAACGCGGATGGCACGTTGCCGCATCCGCGTCGAAACCCAATCACGACTACATGCTTTCGCTCGGCGCGCACAAGGTAGTTGACTACGGCAACCCCCATTGGCGCGAGCAGATCCTGGAGTGGATGCCCAATGGCGTCGACGCTGTCTTGGCGGTGCAACCGGGCACCTCGGCGGAAAGTTTGCCCGTCGTGAAGGACGGTGGAACATTGGTGTCGATCTCCGGAGATGCACACATCTCCGAACGTGGCATACACATAACGGGGTCCCCTATCAAATGGACGTTCTCGATGATTTGGTGCAACTCATGGAGCAGATCGCCGCAGGGGAGATTCATTTGGAGCTTGAGCAGGTTTATCCGTTTGCAGATGCCCTGGCTGCCCTGGCGAAAGTACAGACCCGGAGGGCTCGAGGCAAACTCGCGCTCAGACGAGAGTAAAGCACATGGCCGAGGAACCATGCGGATTCAAGAAGGTGCTGCCTTGCCGAATTCTCAGCCGGTCCGGGTTATTTACAACTCTCTACCCCGTATTTAATTCATGGCTTGCGGGTAAGAGGCGGACGATGTTGAGCCGGAAGGGTTGGCATGTCAGACCGCCCAAGGCACGGGCACTGCTTGGGGCTCGGGACTACAGGGGGAGCATCTTGTACGGATGCTGATGACTTCTTCGAAGACGGGACTTGCTGCCACCGGCTACGGTTTGGCAGCGGCCACAGCGACCAGTTCGGCCGCGACTCCTGTCAATCGTCGAGGTCCTGACCAGACGGCCGTCAGGGGGCGGCTGATCCCTTGACCCTCAAAGGGAACGCGCAACAGGTCCCCGCTCTCGAGCTGGCTACGAAGGGCGAGTTCGCTCAGGACAGCAGGACCCGCCCCGGAAGCAACAGCAACGCGCACCGCGGCGTTGCTGGCAAGCACCTGCATCGGCTCGACAGTGACGGCCCCAGCCAACACCTCTTGCAGCGCCTCGCGGGTACCTGAGCCAGGCTCCCTGACAACCAAGGGGGTTTCCGCCAGCTCTTGCAAACCGATCCTGCTCGTACGGTTCGCCCATTCATGGTTGGGAGCGACAACTACCAGCAACTCATCCTCTTGGACGACCCGGGCATTCAACCGCATGGGAACGTTCGGGGTCTCAACGAAACCCAGTTGAAGAATGCCCCTTTGCACTTCTTGGAGAACCTGCGCCGAATTCAGCACCTGCACCTCGATGCGGACCGGCGGCAATCGACGTTTCAACTCTGTCAGCCAGACCGGTAGCAGGGTTTCTGCGATGGTCATGCTGGCCCCCACACGAAGTTCCAACGTTTCGTTGCTGCGGCTAGACCGTGACCAATCGTTGAAGCGTTGCCCGGCATCAAGTAGTTCACGGGCTTGAACAGCCAGCAACAACCCCAGTGCCGTCGGTTCCGAACCGCGGGGGCTGCGCTCAAGCAAAGCCGTTTTCATCCCCGTCTCCAGCTCCGCGATGGCTCGGCTTGCGTTGGGCTGCGCCATCCCCACTTTCCGTGCGCCTGCCCCCACGCTGCCTTCGTCCACCACGGCAACGAAGAGTTCCAGTACTTGAAGGTTCGGCCAAGCTTCGCTCATATCAAAAGCATATACCATGATGCGAAATTGCCGTCTAGCGGGCTGACGGGGATCAGTGAAGTATGGAAGTATGTCAACGCAAATACAACAGACAGATCCCATAACAGCCCGCCGCGGCTCCTACGCACTGAAAAAATATTCCCCCGGGTTGCTTTTGTGTGCGGTCGCTGTGGCAATCGCGATGACCGTTAACGTCTTCCTTCCCGGTGTCAGCCCACTGATCGTCGCGATCGTGCTCGGCATCGCCCTGACCAACGTGGTTCGCCTACCCGAGTCCACGGCACCGGGACTGACGCTGGCTTCCAAGAAGCTGCTCCGATTGGGAATCGTCTTCCTGGGCCTGCAACTGGTGCTCTCAGACATTGTCTCCCTCGGTGCGCCCATGCTCGTGGTCATCGTGTGCATCGTGGCCGGAGGCATTTTCGGAACCATCCTGATCGGGCGGCTGATGAAGATGCGTTCCGCCCAGGTTCTGCTCATAGCATGTGGTTTCTCTATTTGCGGCGCCGCCGCTGTGGCCGGAGTCGAAGGGGTCACCGACTCAGACGAAGAGGACGTGGTCACCGCCGTGGCCTTGGTGGTCATCTTCGGCACACTCATGATTCCGGCGATTCCCTTGCTCGGCCAGCTGCTGGGCATGGAGCCTGAACTCAACGGCATGTGGGCCGGTGGCTCCATCCACGAGATCGCTCAGGTTGTCGCCGCCGGAGGAATAATCGGCGGCGGGGCGCTGGCTGTCGCCGTCATCGTCAAACTCGCCCGCGTCCTGCTGCTCGCCCCGATCGTCGCGATTTTGAGCATTCGCCAACGCCGGTCAGGAAACGTCAAACCCGATGAAAAGCGTCCTGCGATCGTCCCACTGTTCATCATTGGCTTCCTGGTCATGATCGTGCTCCGTTCCACACTGGACCTGCCCGAGGGCCTCATCCACGCAGGAAGCCTCGCGCAAACGGCTTTGTTGTCCGCCGCAATGTTTGGACTGGGATGTGGGGTGAAGATCCGCAACCTCATCCGGGTCGGAGCCCGACCCTTCATCCTGGCCGCAGCCTCAACCATTCTCGTCACAGGCATCGCACTTGCAGGCATCGAACTCGTCCACCTCTGATAGGGAACCACATCCTGCAGTCTCCGCCCAAGCTGATACCTCGTCCGCCCACCACATGACCTTTTAGGAAGGAACCTGACTTGACATTTCTCACCGGTCCAGCTCCGATTATCGTCGGCGTCGACAGCTCCGATTCTTCAAGGTGGGGGCGCCCTTTCTCTTTATTCGGTGAACGTTGCCCAGGCGGAGAAAGTGCAGGTAAAACCACACGCTAGCGAGACCTGGGGGCGTGCCTTCGCCAGCCCTTGTAAAAGCCGCCCACGAGGGGAAATGTGCGTAAGGCTACCTGTAGGCGTGCCTGGAACCGTAAATGTCCTGCCATGTGGCAAGCGCCGTGGGGCGTATATTCACCCGCCCCCATCGCCGCATCTATGCGTTCTTCAACGCCCGATACACAGTAGGGCGAGTGACTCCGAATTCCCGTGCCAAGGCTGCTTTCGACTCCCCTGCCATTGTGCGCTGCTTAATCTCCGCTACTTGCTGCGGGCTAAGAGCAGGCTTGCGGCCTTTGTACTTTCCTGCCTTTTTCGCCAGCGCAATCCCCTCTGCTTGGCGTTCGCGGATAATGGCCCGCTCAAACTCCGCAAACGAACCTAAAATGCCTAGCATTAAATCCGCGCGTGGATCTGTGGTGTCTTTCGCATGAAGCGTCCTGGGTTTAGTTCCGCTTCTTTTACGGCCCTGTGTTGATGGGCTGGGTGAGATAGTACTCGGTTTCTACTTCCTGTGGGGTGGCGTAGTCCAAAGCTTCATGAAGCCGCTTGGTGTTCCACCAATGCACCCACCGCAAGGTGGCCAGTTCGACTTCTCCGACCGACGTCCACGGGCCTTGGACATGAATCAGTTCAGCCTTGTAGAGACCGTTGACTGTTTCGGCTAGCGCATTGTCGTAAGAATCGCCGACTGTTCCCACACTCGGGCGGATTCCTGACTCAGCTAGCGCAGTGGAATACTTCCACGACACATACTGGCTGCCCCGATCGCTATGGTGAATTAACTGGTTTCCATGAATTCGCCCTGCAGTCGTTAACGCATGCTCCAAAGCCTCCATCGGCAGCGCGTCGGTGCGCATTGTCGATCGTGTAGCGACACCAACAATTTTTCGGCTGAATACATCCACGACAAATGCGGTGTAGGCGAATCCTGACAGGGTGCGAACGTAGGTAATGTCGGCAACCCACAACCTGCCTGGCGCCTGCGCACGGAAGTCTCGCTGTACAAGGTCTGGGCGATGATCCGGTGCCTTCGGGCTAATCGTTGTCACAGGGGTTCGTCCACGTCGGCGGCCGGAAACACCTGCGAGTTTCATCAGACGTGCGGTCTTGTCGCGGCCGATATGAAAGCCTTCACGGTTCATGGCGTGCCACATTTTGCGGATGCCGTAGACCGAGAAGTTTTCCGCATGCACACGCTGTATCTCTGGGATGAGCAGGCTATCGCTTAAGGCTCTTGCGCTGGGAACACGTGTGGTGGCTTTGCGGTAGCCGCGTGAGGTGATGAATCCACGATCTGCTTGTTTAAGGACTCTGCAGATGGACCCGGGCCCCAAACTGATCTTTATACGCGTCGATGTAAGAGATCATTTGGTCGTGGGTCGGTCGAGTTCCGCTGCGAAAAAAGCCGAAGCAGTCTTAAGAATCCCGTTTGCTCGTTTCAGTTCGCGGTTTTCTCGGCGCAGACGCTTGAGCTCTTCTTCCATTGTTTCGCCGCCTGAAGCGTCAGAGTCATCACGTACTGAAGCGCTGTCACGGTACCAAGCCCGCAACGTGTGGTGAGATACTCCAAGCAGCTCACCGACCTCCGTGTAGGCGCGTTGCAGTGAGCAAGACTCCAGGCGGACCATTTCGATGATCTGATGGACCGCCTTCTCCTTGAACTCGACGGAATACTTTCTAGGCATAGTTCAATCCTTCCTTAGCTGAGGTAGGAACTAAACCCAGGACGCTTCAATAATGCCCTGGCAGAGTCATTTAACGCCACCTTAAAGCGTGAAGTTCTGCGTGATCGGAAAGTCTTTGATAATCCCATTATCTGCCGGCAGGAAGTCTTTCGATGGTGCATGCGCTACAACACCCGCAGACGGCATTCCTGGTGCAACCTTCTAGCCCCCGATGACTTCGAAGCACTCACATCAGCTACACTGACCCAAGCAGCATAGCTAACCCGCGTCGTGTCTACTTTCCGGGGGTCAGGCCCGTATGCGTGTCATCCAGGATGAGTTGGATAAGCGCCTCACCGGCACCACACTGATTATTGTCGGCTTGGGAATCGATGTGGCGGGCGATAATAGCGGCCGTAGCTTTATCACACGTCAGACTGATAGTGGCGCGGKTGTTATGCACTGACACGTTAAGGGTGGGCTCGACCTCGTCGGTGTCTTCGTCTGTGAGATTGTGGGTGTCGATGAAGTCGCGGATAAACCGGCGGATTTCTGCCACTGTGGGTACATGCTGGCACGGTGCTGTCGGGGTGAGGAAGTCTGCTAGGGCGGCATCGACTAGGCCTATGTGGTCGTGGTTGTCGCCTATACGTTCTATTTCCCTGTCGATAACCCTCAGGCGTGGTGTATCCAGGATCCACTGCTCAGAATTCGTGGCTGCCACTAGCGGTAGTTCTTGCATGCGGAAATGCGCCCTAATAATGCCAGACAAGATGCTATAGGAAAGCCCTAGGTCTTTAGCCAGGCTGGTCAGTGTCAAGTCCACGTCGTCGTCGAGGTCTGGCAAAAGTGATTGGTAGAAAAACCAGGAGTTTTTTCGGGCGTGTGCTCCAGCTGCGGCAATAGGGTTGCCGGGTGTGTTGGTGGCATAAAAGACTACCGGTACCTCCCCCTCAGCCTCACCATCAGAGTCGTAATCAGGATCAGTGTTGGTGTCGTAGTCCAGTGGCGCGCCGGCTTTACGGGTATCTGCCGTCATGGACTCGCCTACTAGCTCGTGGTCTGTCGTGGTGGGTGGTGGTGTGCTACTTGTCATCGTGGTCGTATCCCCCGGGGTGTACTACACCCTCATAAATGTCGAATGTGTTTTCGTCTAACAGGGATTCACCCTACCCACCACACCTGACACTAGGGGGTAAAACCACGACACCCCACCACACATTCCCCCTGCTCGACAGAGTACACGTCGCAAATACAAGCAGGGGTGAAACGACAAGTAGTCCCCGAAACACCAACCACCCACAATTATTCGGGGTGGTGGTCTTTCGGGGACTATCGTATAAACACTATTTTATTATTGTTTTTGTTGTTTGGTGTCGGCGGTGACTTACTCTCCCACAACCTCCCGGTTGCAGTACCATCAGCGCGTACAGGCTTAGCTTCCGGGTTCGGAATGGGACCGGGCGTTTCCCTGTAGCTATAAACCACCGACCGTGAAGGCGACTACGTGGCTGGCTCCAATATCGCCGGCTTCAAGAAGGTGGCTGACGCCATGCTGGCACAGGGCGTTATCTAAACTCCCCTTCATTCACGGCTCCCCATTTCCCCGCACCCGCAAGGAATACGACCGTGAAGGCGACTACGTGGCTGGCTCCAATATCGCCGGCTTCAAGAAGGTGGCTGACGCCATGCTGGCACAGGGCGTTATCTAAACTCCCCTTCATTCACGGCTCCCCATTTCCCCGCACCCGCGGGGAGACGGGGAGCTTTTGCATTGCTGCGATGGCACGGCAGCTGTATGCGCCAGTGCCGCAGGTATGTGGAGGGAAAATGGGTTAATCGCACACGGGAAGCGAATTGAACTCGGAGAGCTTTAGCCTTCGTTGCATCGGCCTGAGGATCCAAGGCGCGCCCTCCACACAATGCGGGGTGGCGCGTTGTAGAATTCCCAGCATGTACCGTGTCTTTGAATCCCTTGATGAATTAGTTCAGCATTTGGAGCAGGCTTCTGGCTTTCCCATGACCTCCAATTGCTTGGTCCCCCGCCATGAGATGCTGGCGCTTCTCGATGACCTGCGCAACGCGCTGCCCGTAGAAATCGACGATGCGCAGGACGTTTTAGACAAGCAAGACGAGATTATCCGCGGCGCCGAAGAGCGTGCGGATAACACCATTAATGAGGCGTCTGCGGAGGCCACCGACATGGTGAGCCAGGCGCGCCAAGAGGCCGATACCACGGTTGCGCAGGCAGAAGAACATGCGCAGCGGCTAGTGGCCGATGCCGAGGCACGCGCTCAAAACACTGTTGAGCAAGCCCGCGCAGATGCGGACCGCACCATTGCTCAGGCCAATGAGGAATACGAGCGCTCGGTGGCTGAGGGCCGCCAGGAACAAGAGCGTTTGGTTTCCGAATCTGAAGTTGTGCGCCGCGCCAACGAAGAAGCCAACCGGATCGTGGAGACCGCATACACCGAATCCAACCGGCTGCGCACGGAGTGCGATGACTTTGTAGATAGCAAGCTCAGCGAATTTGAAAGCTCCCTCAGTGGCCTCTTGCGCACCGTAAACTCCGATCGTTCCGCCCTGCGCGGTGGGGCCGGCGTGCGCTCTCGCGGCGGCGACTACCTGCCGTCCACGAACGCCGGTTCTTCCCGCGGTGGTGCTAGCACCCCGCGCTACGGTGAGGGCGACGGCTACGAGCGCCGTTACACCGAGCGCTAAAGGCGTAAGTTACAAGGCACGACGCTTAAAAAGTCCTGCTGCACGGGTGATTTGCGAAAATCGCGTCACCGTGTAGCAGGACTTATTGTGCTTGTGGGAGGCTAGACCGAGCTGCGAGAGTTGGAGTAGCGCGGCGTGGGGGACGATGAGGGGGCATCGGCAAGCGCGGCGTCAGCAGTATTCGTAGCAGGGTGAGGGCGCTGGCTCTGGACCGCTACGAAGGCTACAATCCCCGCGCTGACCAGGCCGGGTAAGAGGAAGGTGACCAGGGCCGTGGTGAAGTAGGAGGTGAGCGAGGTCATCGAGCCGCTCATAAAGTCTTGGGGGAAGAACATCGCGCTAAGACTAATAACCGCGCCTGCGGTCAGGAACATGGCGCCGACGCAAAGCAGCGCGCAGGCAAGGGCTTCGCGCGAGAGCCACGTAATGGCGGCGGCGCTGGCGGAAAATACAAGGGCGCCGGTAAGCACCGTGAGGTCGAGGCCGGAGGGAATGACCAAAATCGCGCCGGAGATAAGCCCCGCACACATGCTGAGGATGAGGGCGGAGGAAAGGCGCAGGCCCTTGTCGCCGTAGATGCCAGAGTGGTCAGCCTTGGGCAGGCGATGGAGGACTAACCCAGAGATGACCAAGAAGGTGGCGGGAAGGCAGCACAACACTCCGAATCTAGGAGCGATAGCGCTCAAATCTCCTGAGGCCGCGGCCAAGTGGTAAGTCATGCTTTCAGGCTAAGGCCGCCGCGGCCTGCAGGAAAGGGAAAACCGGCAAGCCATAGCGCTTTATGCCCAAACCTTCAGTTTCTTGCCAGAAAATGCGGTCGTGCCAGCAACTACGCGGAGTTTGCGAGGCAGGGTAGACTACCAACTGTTATGACATCTCCATTGAAGTTCGATGTGGGCGAATTATTAAACGCCCAAGGCGCTGACGTAATGCCGGAACAACGCACCCAGACGGGCCCTGCACCGGAAAGGATCGGCGTGGAAATGATCGCCATCCCCAAAGGCGAAGATCTCACCGTTGCCGCGACCCTGACCCCGCTGGGTTCAGGCGTTCTGGTTGATGCAGATATCTCGGGTGTTCTCACGGGCGAGTGTGCGCGCTGCTTAAAAGAGCTACACCCGCAGCTGGATTTGCACGTGACCCAGGTTTTTGCCGCCGATGAATCCTTTGTCAGCGGCGATGACGCCGATTCTGACGATGCCGGTTCGGGCGATGAAATCCCCGAAATCCAAGACGATGAGCTGGATCTACTCCAGGCGGTGATTGATGAAGTCGGCCTGAACCTTCCCTTCGCCCCCGTCTGCGAAGACGGCTGCGATATTCAGACCCCAGAGGGTGTGACCACCGGAATCTCCGGGGAAGAAGAGGAAGAGGAGAAGATAGACCCGCGCTGGGCAGGTCTGGAGAAGTTCCTATGAGCCGCAAGAAGAAGCTGACCGGGCACGAGGCATGGGAGGCCGCCTTTGCGGCGGTGGACCACAGCTCGCTCTTGGAATCGCTCGGCGTTGCCCTGGAACCGGACAGTCTGCGCTTGGCGCTCACACACCGTTCCTTTGCCAATGAAAACGGCCACCTGCCTAATAACGAGCGCCTTGAGTTCTTGGGCGATGCCGTCTTAGGGCTATCGGTGGCCGCGAAGCTGTACGTGACGTATCCATCGCGCCCGGAATCCGATATCTCTAAGATGCGCGCCTCCATTGTCTCGCGCTATGGGCTTTCCGATATCGCGCGTGAGATTAACCTGGGTCCGCATATCTTATTGGGCAAGGGCGAGCAGTCCACCGGTGGGCGGGATAAGGATTCCATCCTTGCGGATACCACCGAGGCGATTTTTGGTGCCATTTACCGCGAGCACGGCTTTGAAACCGCCCGCGATGTCATCCTGCGCCTCTTTGCGGAAAAGATCGATAATGCCTCCGTCAGCGGGCGCCACTTGGACTGGAAGACCACCTTGCAAGAGCTGTGTGCTGAGTTGAAAGCACCCATGCCGGTCTATTCGGCTACCGCTACCGGCCCAGAACACGATCAAACCTTCAGCGCGGTTGCCACCGTCGCCGGGCTGACCGTGGGAAATGGGCAGGGCCACAATAAGAAATTAGCGGAGCAGCAGGCCGCGCAAGAAGCATGCCAAACCCTGCGCGAAACCCCGTTGCTGGTGCAAGGGACCGCCCATAAAGAAGGCTAAATAATGCCAGAGTTGCCCGAAGTAGAATCGGTGCGCCGCGGGGTGGAAACCTACGTCGTGGGCAAAGAAATTACGGCGGTAGACATTGCGCACCCGCGGGCGAACCGCGGCCAAGATGAACCGCTGGCGGGCCTTGTCGTGGGSAAGGAAAWCGCCGCGGKGGCCCGCCGCGGCAAATTCATGTGGCTGGAATTCGTGGGGGAGGACCCGATGGATAGCCACCGCGACGTGCTTTTTATTCACTTAGGCATGTCGGGTCAGTTGCGCATCGGCCCTACCGATTCGCCGCACCGCCGCATCACGGTAGGGCTCAGCGATGGCACCGACCTGCACTTTGTGGACCAGCGCACCTTTGGATACTGGCTATATGCGCCGTGGTCCAAGATCTCCCATATCGGCTTGGATCCCCTGGAACCCGATTTTGATATCGCTAGCGCTGCGCGCCGCCTGCGGCAGAAGAAAACCGCGGCAAAAACGGCGCTATTGGATCAATCGCTGGTATCTGGCATTGGCAATATCTACGCAGATGAAGCGCTGTGGGCAGCACGCATTTCACCGCGCAAGAAAGCTTCTGCGCTGCGGCAAAAAGACGCCGTGGCGCTATTAAGCGCGGCGCAGACCGTGATGTCTGCCGCCCTCAAAGCGGGGGGAACGAGCTTTGATTCTTTGTACGTTAACGTCAATGGTGAATCCGGCTATTTCGCGCGCTCGCTTGCAGCTTATGGCCGCGCTGGCCAGCCATGTTCCCGCTGCGGCACGCCCATTGAGCGGTGTGTTATCGGGGGACGCTCGAGCCATTATTGCCCCCACTGCCAATAATCTCGCACCCGTGAGGTTCACGTTGTGCACCTTCAGGCAGTAAATTAATTCGCATGGAATTTCTCGAAAATGTCGTCACGACATTTAACGATGGCGTGTGGACATACATCCTGCCCTGGCTGCTTATCGGTGCAGGCCTGTTATTTGGCGCTCGTACCGCGGTGGTGCAGATTCGCAAAGTACCCGATATGCTGCGCGCCGTGGTCGAGCGACCCAACAGCGATGATGAGGATGAGGGCGCAGGAAGCGGGGGAATCTCCGCATTTAAGGCATTTACCATCTCCGCAGCATCGCGCGTGGGCACCGGCAACGTTGCCGGCGTCGCGGTGGCCATCTCCGTAGGCGGACCTGGCGCCGTCTTCTGGATGTGGATCATCGCCCTCCTTGGTGGTGCGACCGCCTTCGTGGAATCCACCCTGGCGCAGCTGTGGAAGGTCCGCAATGGCGATACGTACCGCGGCGGGCCGGCCTACTACATGAAGCGTGGCCTGGGCTGGGGCCCGCTCGGCGTTCTTTTCTCTATTGCTATCGTCTTTACCTTTGGCTTGGTCTATAACTCCTTCCAGACCAACGCCATTGTAGAGGCCGTGGCCTTTTCCTTCGGCCGCGAAGACGATGCCACCTTTGGCTCCATCATTGGCATCATCATCGCGATTGCCGCGGGCCTCATCATTTTTGGCGGCGTGAAGCGCATTGCCAATATCACCCAGGTAGTCGTTCCGTTTATGGCCCTGGCGTACCTGCTCATAGGTGGCTTCGTGGTCATTACGAACTTTGACAAGGTCCCGGGCATGCTGGGCGATATCATCGGCCACGCGCTTGGCTTTAAGGAAATCGCCGGTGCGGGCATCAGCACCGCTATGATGAAGGGCATCCAGCGTGGCCTGTTTTCCAATGAGGCCGGCGAAGGTTCTGCTCCTAACGCGGCGGCGACCGCCACCGTCTCCCACCCGGTAAAGCAGGGCCTGGTGCAGACCTTGGGCGTGTACTTCGACACCATCGTGGTCTGTACCATTACCGCCTTCCTGATCCTGCTTGGCCCGGAAGTTGCCTACGGTGAAGAGGCCGAGGGCGTTTCCCTTACCCAGGCGGCCTTGTCCGCCGAGGTTGGCCACTGGGGCATTCACTTCGTCAGCTTCATCCTGTTCTTCCTGGCTTTTTCTTCCATCTTGGGCAATTACTATTTGGCAGAAGCCAACCTGGAATACCTCACCACCAATAAGACGGTGCTCAATACCTTCCGCCTCGTGGTGCTGTTCTTTGTCTGGTTCGGTGCCGTCGGGTCCCTGCCATTGGTCTTCGCCCTGGCGGATACCGGTGCGGCGACGATGGTGATCCTGAATATCATCGCCATTGTTCCGTTATCCGGCGTGGCCATTCAATTGCTGAAGAACTTCAACGAGCAGCGCAGTAAGGGAGTCGATCCGGTCTTCCACCGCGATATGCTTCCGGGTGTGCCCGGCGTGGAGTGCTGGGACGGTTCTGACCCAGTGACCCGCCGCAGCGCTGCGGACCGTAAAATCTTGCGCGATCGCGGCGAGGCCGATCGCTACTAATGAGGATGGTGCAGTGACATGGAAAGAATGACGGCTTTTGTGCACGGCAACGTGCAAGGAGTGGGCTTTCGCTGGTGGACGCGGTCGCGCGCACTGGAATTAGGCCTTTCTGGGCATGCGACCAACCTGGCAGACGGCCGCGTGCAGGTTGTTGCTGAGGGCCCGCGCACAGACTGCGAGAAGCTCTTGGAACTATTGCAGGAGCAACCGAGCACCACCCGCCGCCCCGGCAGCGTCGATTTAGTGGTCGAGCAGTGGGCTGCTGCGAAGGGCGAAAGCGGCTTTGTCGAGCGCTAATAGCCAACCCAATGCTTGCTGCAACTCGTGTCTTAAAGGCTTGCTACACTATCCCAAATGCACCTGAAATCGCTGACGCTCAAAGGCTTTAAGTCATTCGCGTCGGCGACGTCTCTCAAATTTGAGCCGGGCATCTGCGCTGTTGTCGGCCCGAACGGTTCCGGCAAATCCAACGTGGTCGATGCCCTTGCCTGGGTCATGGGAGAGGCTAGCGCAAAGACCCTGCGCGGCGGCAAGATGCAAGACGTCATCTTCGCCGGGGCAGGCGACCGCAAGCAACTGGGCCGAGCCGAGGTCACGCTCACCATCGATAATGCCGATGGTGCGCTGCCCATCGAGTACTCCGAGGTATCTGTTACCCGCCGCATGTTCCGCGACGGCGCGAGCGAATACGAAATCAATGGGGCAAAGGCCCGGTTGATGGATATCCAGGAGCTGCTTTCTGATTCCGGCATTGGCCGAGAGATGCACATCATCGTGGGGCAGGGCAAGCTTTCTGAAATTCTAGAATCGCGCCCCGAGGATCGCCGCTCCTATATCGAGGAAGCCGCAGGTGTCCTCAAACACCGCCGCCGCAAAGAAAAAGCCCAGCGCAAACTCACGGGCATGCAGGCCAATTTGGACCGCCTGCAGGATTTGACTGATGAGCTGGGAAAACAACTCAAGCCCTTGGCGCGGCAGGCAGAAGCTGCCCAGCGCGCGGCCACGGTGCAGGCTGATGTGCGCGATGCGCGCCTGCGCCTGGCCGGAGGCCGCATCGTCGGCCTGCGGCAGAAGCTTTCCGCTGCCGAGCAGACCGCGACGGTCTTATCTACCCAGGTGGAAGAGACCACGGCGCAGCTCGAAGAAGCGACCGAGCACCAAATGGAGCTGGAAACCCAGCTGGAGGAGGTCAATCCGCAAGCGGAAGCGGCCCAAAAACTGTGGTTTGATCTCTCGACCTTGTCCGAGCGCATTGCGGCGACCCAGCGCATCGCAGAGGAGCGGGCGGATAATGCCGGGTCCCAGGTCGCCTATGCCGGCCAGGATCCGGATGATCTTGAGGCCAAGGCGACGCGCGCGGACGAGGAACACGAGGAGCTCGTGGTAGCGGCAGAAGAAGCTGCGGAGCGGTTAGAAAGCATTCGGGAGGAAGTGGCGGAGCGTCGGCAAGCATTCGAGGCCGCCGAGCACGAACATATGGCACAGGTGCGCGCCATTGCGGACCGCCGCGAGGGAGTTGTGCGCCTTTTTGCCGCCGAAGAAAAGGCGGCGGGGCAGGTAGCCAGCGCGGAAGAAGAGCTGGCGCGGCAGGAAGAGGCCGTGGCTTCGCTGCAGCGCCGCACCCAGAATGCGCAGGCAGAAGCCGCTGAGGTAGCGCAGAAGTTGGATAATTATGCCGCGGAGCGCCAGCCTTTGGAGGAGGCGCATACGCGGGCTGCCAGCGAGTCCGGTGCTGCCGATAAGCGCTTGGATCAGCTCCGCGATGCCCAGCGCGAGCGCGAGCGCAGTGTCTATACGTTGCGGTCCCGCATCGATACGCTGTCCCAGACCATCCCCGAGTCGGTCGAGGTGGGCGAAGAATTCCAGCCATTGGCCGCGTATATTTCCACCACCTATGAATCGGCGGTTKCGGCCGCGKTGGGSRCCTTCGCMGAGGSGCAGGCGGGGSRGTTGACCGAGGGCTTGWTTGCGGRTCTGGRGAAGGGCCCGCGCYCGGCGCTGCTAGATGCGGCGGCTTCAGCGCCCGCGAGTTCGTGGCGCGTCGATGCCGATCTGCCGCCGCAAGCTTCCTGGTTGCTGGATCACGTCACGGTGCAACCTGAGGTTTCGGTGGCGTTGCACCGGCTGCTTGCCGATGTCGCCCTCGTCCCCGATATTGCCCACGGCCGGCGCCTCGTGGCCGATGATCCGCGCCTGCGCGCCGTGACCGCGTCCGGGGTTGTCATCGGCGAAGGGTGGGTCGAGGTCGGCACCGGTTCCTCGTCCACCGTGGAGGTCACCGCCCGCATCGCGGAGGCTGAAGAGGAGTTAGAGCAGGCAAATCAAGCCCTGCACGAGCTTTCTGGCACCTTGAAGGGGGCAAAGATTGCCGCCGAGGATGCCCGCGTGACGGCCGCATCCGCCAAGGCAGCATTGCGGGAGCACGATACCGAGGTTGATGCCTGGAAGCGCGATCATCACCGCCTGGAGAAGCAGTACGAGGCAAATAAGGCGGAGCTGGAAAAGTCCGCGCAGCGCGCCACCGAGATCGAGATCCGGTTGCAGAAAGCCAACCAGGAGCTTGCCGATGCCCGCGATAGGCTCGCCCGCGTCGATGCCGACGATCAACCAGACGAGCCCTCGTCCGCCGATAGGGATGCCGCCTCGGCCGCGCTGGAAGAGGTAAAATCCATGGAAAKGGAGGCCCAAGTCGCGGCCCGCTCGGCGCAAGAGCGCGTGGGTMAAGTTGCCGGMAAGGCCRATAWTTTGCGGCGCCAGGCCCAACACGAGCGCMAAGCGARGGCCCGCCATGAACAGGCCATGGCCCGCCGCAAGGCGCAGGGGCAATTGGCATCAGCGGTGGCACGGCACGCACAGGACTTGGCAGCCCGGGCAAACCAGCTTTTAAGCCGCGCCACCTCCGAGCGCGATGAGTTTGTCCACGAGCGCAACTCCTTAAATTCCCAATTGCAGCAGGCCAAGCAGGCGGTATCGGCCGCACGTCAAAATAGCGACCGGCTAACAGCACGGGCGCATGAAGCAGAGCTAGCTCGTTCGCAGGCGCAGGTGCGCCTAGATGAAGCCGAAAAAAAGATTGGCGAACAACTGGGCATCGCTATCGCTGACCTTTTGCGCGATTTCACCCCGGGCGAAGACTTCGACCGCAGCGCGGAAAAGTCGCGACTGCAGCAGGCGGAAAAGGATTTGAACTCCTTGGGCAAGGTCAACCCCTTGGCCTTGGAGGAATATAAGGCGCTGGAAGAGCGCTACAGCTACCTTTCTACGCAGCTAGACGATGTCATCCAAGCCCGCCAGGATCTCGCCGGGGTGATTTCGGACGTGGATAAGCAGATCCTGCAGCTGTTTACCGATGCCTGGCGGGATGTGGAAGCAGAGTTTCCCAAGGTATTCAATACCCTCTTCCCGGGTGGAGAGGGCCGGTTAATCCTTACCGAGCCAGAAGACATGCTCACCACCGGCATCGAGGTCGAAGCCCGGCCGCCAGGCAAGAAGGTCAAGCGCCTGTCGCTGCTTTCCGGCGGCGAGAAATCCCTTACCGCGCTGGCCATGCTCGTGGCGATCTTCCGTGCGCGCCCCAGCCCGTTCTACGTCATGGATGAGGTCGAGGCAGCGCTTGATGATGTCAACCTGCGCCGGCTCATCGCCTTATTCGAGGAACTGCGGAAAGATTCCCAGCTCATTGTCATCACGCACCAAAAGCCGACCATGGATGTGGCCAATGTCCTCTATGGCGTGACCATGCGCGGCGATGGCATCACCCGGGTCATCTCCCAGCGCATGAATCCAGCCGGACTCGCGCCGGGAGCCGAGCAAGCGAGCCAGGATGCGACGCGGCTTGGAGTTGATGCACCGCAATCAACGGAATAGAAGATTTCGCCGCCCTTATGTGCCGCAAGCCCGAAAGGCTGGCACTATAGAGGCATGAATTCTTTATGGTTATGGATCGGCATAGCAGTCGTTGTCATTGTGCTGATTGTCGTCTTCATTGCAATCGGCAAAAAGCGCGGTGAATCCAAGAAGGTTTCTTTCGAAAAACCCAAGGAAGAGCCCAAACAGCTAACCCAGGAGCAAAAGTCCGGCAATTACCAGGCGAAGTCTGGCTTCAACTTTGCCCCAGCAGGCTCAAAAGAACCCGAAAAGGTAGCGCAGGAGAAGCCGCAGCAGACTCAACCGCAGCAGGCTAAGCAGCCGCAGCAGCCGGAATCTTCGGAGCAGTCAGAGCCCAGCGCCACCGATATCGCGAATGCCCAGCTCAACGGTGAAGAGCCGCCGGCGGCCAAGCGACCTGAACCGGCTAAGGATAAGAACGCTGCCCCCGATAAGGCGGCCAAGGAGGAAGAACCGCAGCGCCAAGAATCTGCATCTGACGAGCAGTCAAAGAAGTCCGCAGAACCTGAGCAACCTGCAGCGGACGGCGATGGCGATAAAGCTAAGGCCGAGTCCGATCCTGCCACCACTCCGGAACCGGAACCCAAGCCTGCGGCGGATAAGCCTGAAGGCAAAGGCGCTGCCGGTACTGCGGCTGCCGCTGGGGCCGCAGCTGGGGGAGTCGGCGCCGCTGCTGCAGCCTCTGGTGACCGCCAGGAATCCGCCGCAGATGAGGCAAAGGATCATTCTGACAAGCCGGATTCCGCGCAAGCTTCCGCACCTGCTTCCGCAAAGGCGGAAGCAAAGGATAAAGAAGTAGAGGACAGCGAGCACTCCGCCCCAGCCGCCGCCGAGAAACCTGCGGCAGAAAGTGCGAACGACTACCACCGCGGCGAGCCAGACCATGAAGAAAAAGACCCGGAAGACGTTGTATCCGTCGAGGCCGCCGAGGTAGAGGATGAATCCCCGGTCTTCGATGAGGTGGTAGATGATAAAGACGCAGACCACATCGAAGAACGCGTCGATAACCACGAGGAAGCAGAAGAAGCTGCGGCTGCAGCCGATGCACAAACGGATGCTGCGGAAGCAGCCAAGGAACAAACTCCGGTGCCAGAAGGCGAACCTGCTGCGGCGGCCCAGCCCACCGAGGACATCGCTCCGGCGGGAGGCCGCCTCGGCCGTCTGCGCGGGCGCCTCTCTCGTTCCCAGAACGCCATCGGCCAAGGCTTGATGGGAATTCTTTCCGCCGGCGATCTGGACGAAGACGCCTGGGAGGAAATCGAAGATACCCTCATCATGGCGGATCTGGGCACCAAGTCCACGATGAAGGTCACCGATTCCTTGCGCGACAAGATTGCTGAGCGTGGCGTGTCGAGCGAGGAAGAGGCCCGCGCCATGCTGCGTGAATGCCTCATCGAGGCGTGCCACCCAGAAATGGATCGCTCCATTCGCGCGATGCCCAATGACGGAAAGCCCGCCATTGTCATGGTCGTAGGCGTCAACGGCACCGGTAAGACCACCACCACCGGTAAGCTCGCCCGCGTTCTCGTATCGATGGATCACAGCGTCCTGTTGGGTGCGGCAGATACCTTCCGTGCTGCGGCTGCAGACCAGCTAGAAACGTGGGGACGCCGCGTGGGCGCCGAAACCGTGCGTGGCAAGGAAGGCGCAGACCCAGCCTCCGTGGCCTTTGATGCCGTGGCCACCGGTGTGGAACAGCAGGTCGATGTCGTCTTGGTCGATACGGCCGGCCGCCTGCACACCTCGACTGACCTGATGGATCAGCTGGGCAAGGTCAAGCGCGTCGTAGAAAAGAAGACCGAGGTTGATGAGGTCCTCTTGGTCCTCGATGCCACGGTGGGCCAAAACGGCCTGGCACAGGCTCGCATTTTCCGCGAGGTCGTGGATATTTCCGGCGTGGTGCTCACCAAGTTGGATGGCACGGCGAAGGGCGGCATCGTCTTCCAAGTGCAAGAGGAGTTGGGCGTTCCAGTCAAGCTTGTGGGCTTGGGCGAGGGTGCCGATGACCTTGCGCCATTCGAAGTCGAAGGATTCGTCGATGCCTTGCTAGGTGAGAAATAGGGTCTTCTCCCTCAACCGTTTTAGATAACTCCCCAGTACCTGGCTGCTCATTAAATGAAGTAGTCGCGGGTGCTGGGGAGTTTTTCGCGCCTATGTGCCTTGCAGGTATGTCCTGCGAGCATGGGGAGCCCTGGATTGCTGTGATCTGCATTGAGCTGGTGAGCAATGGTAATCTGGTAGGGCTGTATTTAGTGATTCGGTGCGAAATTCGCACCAATCCAAGACCAAGGTTCGTGAGGCAAGTATTTCGTGACGCTACTTTTTGCTGTCCTCCTCGCAGCATTGGCAGTGATCTTGGCACCGGTGACCGTAAAGGTCATGGACCGACAGGCGGGCTATCCATTAGCCGTCCTCTTTCTCATCGCAGCGGTGCTCATTGCTAAGGATTTTTCTGCCATTGCAGCGGGGCAGGAACTCAGTTTCCAAGCCACCTGGGTACGCGATTTTATTGCACCGGGGGTTGATGTAAGTTTCGCTCTGCGTGGAGATGCATTGAGCATCTTCTTCGCCATGTTGGCTCTTGTCATTGGCGCTGTCGTGCTGACGTACTCGGCAGCGTATCTCCCGAAAAATGAGGGAAATACGAGCTTTTATACATTGATGACGGCGTTCACGCTGTCCATCTTGTTGCTGGTTCTGGCCAATGACGTTGTTGTCCTATTCCTCGCCTGGGAGCTTGTCTCCTTGGCTTCCTTCATGCTCATTGCGCGTTCTGGCTCCGGGGGAGAGGCAGGTTCGCAGCGCACCTTAATCCTGACCTTTATCGGTGGCCTTACGCTATTGACGGCATTGGGCATCGCCGCAGTGACCACCGGTTCGACCACCATTTCTGAGATCCTCGCATCCTCGGTATGGGATGAGCGCCCCGGCGTGACCGCGAGCGTTGCCGTGCTTATCGCGGCTTCTGCTTTTACCAAGTCCGCTCAATTCCCATTCCACTTCTGGCTGCCAGAAGCCATGGCCGCCGCTACGCCTGTCTCGGCGTTCCTGCACGCCGCGGCCGTGGTCAAGGCGGGTATTTACCTGCTCATTCGCTTCTCCACGGTCTTCTACGATGTCGCGGTGTGGAACTGGGTGCTCATCGTCGTCGGTATGGGCACGGCGGTTWTGTCCGCGGKATTCGCGGKGCAAAARACGGACCTGAAGAAGCTGACCGCATATTCCACCGTGTCTCACCTGGGTTGGATTGTGGCCACCATCGGTGTCGGTACCCCGTTCGCTATTGGGGCAGCACTGGTGCACACCTTGGCCCACGCGCTCTTTAAGTCCTCGCTGTTCATGCTCATCGGCGTCATTGACCATGAAGCGGGTTCGCGCGATATCCGTCGCCTTGGCCCGCTGTGGAATAAGATGCCGTGGACGTTTGGCTCTGTCGTCATCGGCGCCGCCTCCATGGCTGCGGTTCCTCCGCTGCTGGGCTTCGTGTCCAAGGAAGGAATGCTCACCGCCTTTGAGGACGCCCCCATTGGCGGCGCAGGGCAAGCAATCTTGCTTGCCGTGGCAGGTATCGGTGCCTTCTTTACCTTCACCTACTCGGCGAAGATCGTCTTCGGTGCATTCTTCGATGGGCCGCGCTCTATGGACGATGTCCACGAAGCCCCAGTTGCCCTGTGGCTTCCCGCGGCGCTGCCGGGCTTTATGTCCCTGCCGCTCGTCTTCGTCTTGGGTATTTTCGATGAGCCTTTGGAGCATGCCGTTGGCGCCGTGGGCATGGAAACGCATTCTCACCTTGCGGTATGGCATGGAATCAACGTTCCATTCATCATTTCGATTCTCGTGCTGGTGGCCGGTATTGCCGGTCTCTTTGCCCGCAAGAAGATGTGGCCGGCCTTCGAGGGACGCAACTTCATGCCGCGCAGCGGCAACGAGCTCCTGCAAAGCCTGCAAGATGGCTGCGCCAAGCTCGGCCAGGTATTGGGCAAGATGTCCGATTCCCACAACCCGTCCCGTCACATCCTGCCGATCGTCATTGTGATTATCGTCCTGGCGGGGACTACCTTGTTTGGCGAGGGGGTCGACGGCGTACCGCTGCAACCGCGCGTCGATGGTCTCGATAACCCGTGGGACCTGCTGCCGTTGGGTATCATTGCCTTGTCCGTATTCGGGCTGGTACGCACCAAGAACCGCCTAACCGGCGCCGTCATGATCGGCATCGCAGGTACGGGCGTTACCTTGCAAATGTTCCTCTTGGGCGCACCGGACGTCGCGCTGACCCAGTTCATGGTGGAAGCCCTGTCCGTGGTCGTCATGATGATGGTGCTGCGTTACCTGCCGGAGACCTTCCAGCCGGTTACTGATAAATCCCGCAGGGTAGGCTCCATCGTTATCGCCGTATTGGCCGGTATCGCTGCCTTCCTCGGCGTCTGGGGCCTGATGGGCCGCCACGAACGCTCGGACTTGGCGCTGTGGTACCTCGACGAGGCACCGGATATCACGGGTGGCGATAACGTCGTGGCCACCATCATCGTGGAATTCCGTGCACTCGATACCTTGGGCGAGCTGTCCGTGCTGGGCATGGCCGCCGTCGTTATTGCAGCCATTACTACGACGCTGCCGCGCTTCCCGTTCAGCTCGGGTACGCGCCCAGCGCCTTTCGGTCAGTCGCAGCTGAACTCCGTGCCGCTGCGCAAGGGAATCAATATTGTCATTCCTTTGCTCATCATCATGTCCGTCATCGTCTTCTTCCGCGGGCACAATGCCTCCGGCGGCGGATTCCCCGCGGCGCTGATTATGGGTGCGGCCATTGGCCTGACCTATCTGTCCCGCGGTTCCGATGAAATCGTCTTTGGCCGGATGACCCCAGTGCATCTGACCGGCATCGGCATCATTACGGCGCTATTGGCAGGCTTTATTGGTTACTGGCACGACGGCTTTGGCAATGGTGGTTTCCTCACTGCCTTGCACGGCGAAGCCTTTGGCCAGCACTGGACGACGTCCCTCATCTTCGACCTCGGTATTTACCTGGCCGTGTTGGGCATGCTCACGATGGCCATCAACGCCTTGGGCGGCTACCTCAGGCCAGGTACTGAGCGGGACTTCCTGCCGTGGATTCATGATGATGACTCGGCCCTGCCGGCCACGCCGCGCATCGCCGTTGAGGATGCGGACGATCCGTATCCAGACCCAATCAACCCGTCGACGGATCCGCTCGCTTTGCTCAGCCCCAAAGAGGCAAAGACAAAGCAACGTCGCCGTTCTAACGCCAACCGAGGAGGGGAGAAGTAATGATTCTCGCGTTAACTATCGCCATCCTCTTCGGGGGCGCCGTCTACCTCATTCAACAACGCGGCCTGGTCCGCATTGTGTTGGGCATGATGGCATTCGGCCACGGTGCCAACCTGACCTTGTTGGCCACTGGTGTGTACTCCTACCGAGGCGAAGCATTTCCCTCAGAGGTACCCCACGATCAGATGGCCGACCCGCTACCGCAGGCATTCGTGCTGACGGCCGTTGTTATCTCCATGGCAACCTCGACCATCCTGTTGACCATGGCTGCGATGGGCAAAAACGATGACACCGATGTTGTGGAACCCGTCGATGACAACACCATTGACCACGCATTTTCTACCTTGGGCCGCGATGCTCAGAACCGCGCGATTTTGGAAGAGTCCGCGAATGAGCTCGATCGCATTGGCCGGGTAGACCACGACACCCCCGTGGCTGAGCGCGGGGTAAATAGGAAGAAGGAGGATGAAAAATAATGGCTGATGTTGTAGCCCAACTTCTTCCGCTTTTCCCGGGCATTCCGCTCATTGCCGCGGCTCTTGCCTTGCTGGCGCCGTGGCGCGCCGTTCGCGATGCGATCATGCTCATCATCCCCGGAGTCGGTGTCTTCGCCGGCCTGGGACTGTTGATCTACACCATGAACAATGGGGTAGTGGCGCATACCGTGGGCCTCTACGTAGGAAATGTGGGTATTCCGCTCGTTGCGGATGCCTTCTCCGCGCTGATGATCATCACCACGATGATCGTGGCCTTTGGCGCTAACTGGTTCGCCATCGTGGGCGGGGAGACGAAATCTCGTTATTACCCTTCGCTCACGCTGATTCTTATCACCGGTGTATGCGGTGCGCTGCTGACCGCTGACCTCTTTAACTTCTTCGTGTTCATTGAGGTCATGCTGTTGCCGTCCTACGGCCTTATCACCATGTCGGGCACGTGGTCGCGCTTGGCGGCAGGACGCGCGTTCGTCCTCGTTAACCTTTTTGCCTCCACGCTGCTGGTGGTTGGTGTCGGCTATATCTATTCCGTCACGGGCACGGTCAACCTGGCTGCCTTGCAGGGAGCCGCCGCCGGCAACGGCCCGGTGACCGTCGCCGCGGGCATTATCCTTATTGCGATTACCGCCAAGGCCGGTGTCTTCCCGGTGCAGTCTTGGCTGCCGCGCACCTATCCAGGCACGTCGGCCGCGGTGATGGGCCTTTTCTCCGGCCTGCACACGAAGGTCGCCGTCTACATGCTCTACCGGCTGTACGTGCAGCTTTTCGATCTCGAGCAGCGGTGGAACGTACTCATCATCGTCCTCATGCTGATCTCGATGATGATCGGTGCCTTCGGTGGTCTAACCGAAAAGACGATTCGCCGCGTGCTGGGTTACCAGATGCTCAACGGTATGCCGTTCATCTTGGTGATGCTGGCCTTTACCTCGGAAGACCCAAGTCGCGCCTTGGCCGCCGGTATCATGTACACGATTCACCACATGGTGACCGTTGGCTCGTTGATCCTGGCGTCCGGTGCTATCGAAGAGACCTATGGCACGGGTGACTTGACCAAAATATCCGGCCTCGCACGCCGCGATACCATTATCGCCTGGATTTTTGCCGCCGGTGCCTTCTCTGTGGTGGGCTTCCCGCCATTCTCCGGCATGTGGGGCAAGCTCATGATCGTCTTCGAGGTCGCCCGCAATGGCGGCGCTTGGGCCTGGATTGCCATTGCCGCCATCATCATCGCCTCCTTCGCGGCATTCTTGGCGATGTTGCGCGTCTGGCGCGAAGCCTTCTGGGGACACGATCTGCCCTCGGACAAGGTTCCCGATGAGCTCATCATCCGCAAGAAGCTGATGGCACCTTCCGCAGCGCTCATCTTGGTCTCGCTGGGCATGTTCATTTTTTCCGGCGTGGTTATTGATGTGGTGGAAACCGCAGCCGAACAACTGCTGGACACGACGGCTTATACTGACACCATCTTGGGCGATGACTCAGCCGCACTACCTAATATCGATGACATTCAGGAGGGCCGATAAATGCATGCCGTAGCTTATGCACTCTGGCTCATCAAGGAGATTTTCGTTGCTGGGTTCACCCTGGCGATGTCAGCATTTAAGCCCGATAACGAATACCACCCGGTGATCATCCGGTACCCACTGCGCGTTACCAGCGCCTGGGAGATTTTCTGGTTCACCTCCTCCATTACCGCTACCCCTGGCACGCTGTCCTTGGGACTGCGCGAACCACCGCGCAAGGGCTTGCCCCGCATCGTGCTAGTACAAGCGGTACAGGGCTCCGATCCTGCCGCGATCGTGGCTGACTTGGCCGATATGGAAGAGCACTTGGCACCGCGCGTTAAGAGCATCGACTATGGCGTTCCTGGGCAAGGGGATACGACGGAGCTCGATGAGGCTTTCTACGAATTCCCCTTGGATACCCTGGGCCGCTATATGCGCTCGCCGGATCTCGCGCGGGCGGAGGACACTCCGCTTTCGGAGAGCCAGGCGGACGTCGAAAAGCCCAAGCACCTCGCCCGGAAAATTCAACGCAGGAAGGAGACCGACCGATGATTGATTTTGCAACATTGTCCCCATTCGGTTGGGTTGTACTGGTGTGCGTGTTCATCATGGGCGGGGCCGCCTGGTGCGGGGTGCTATTGGCGCTGCGCACTCGCGATGAGCTCACCCGCGCGGTGATGTCAGACATCGTCTTTTACGGCATGATCTGCATGTACCTCGGTTGGTCAATGATCAACAATGCCCCACTGGCCTATGACATTGCCCTGATTGGCGCCATCGCGGCCGGTATTTTGCCGACCTTGTCTATGGCCCGCATTATTTCGAAAGGTCGGCGATAAGCCATGGCTGTTTACGAGATTATTGCTTCGGTTCTGCTCATTGTGGCTACCATCCTTGTGGTGGCAACCGTGGTCTCCTTGTGGCGCGCACCGGATGCCCTGACACGTGCCAACCTGATGGGCCCGACCGTGGGGTTGGCGGTTCCGCTTATTATCCTCGCCAAGCTAGTCGTGGATTTTGGTCAAGATGGCTTTTCTTTGGCGCTTCTTATCAAGGGCCTCATCGCATGCTTTGGCGTCTGGATTATCGGCTCGGTGGGCTCGTTCTACCTGGGACGTTCCATCTATGGCGTTGCGGTTACTGACGTCAAGCACGCCAAACACAATAATGAGAAAATTCAGACCGTCTTCGCCAATGAAGACGAAATCTAGGGATTTCCTACCCTAGTGTGCAGCGCGGGTTCGTACCTTTTCCATGGAGGGTGTGCGGCCCGCGTTTCCTTTGCGCTGCCGCGGTGTTTAACGCAGTGGATGCAGTTGTAATTGCAGATCGCCACCGTAATTCGGGCACATCCGGAAGTTGGGCCGGGCTAGACTGGAACGCAGCATATCCGCGCCGCGCTTGGCCACCGAATTATACTTTTCATTAGGAGGATTAAATGAAACTAATTACCGCCATTGTTAAGCCGTTTACTCTGCCGGATATCCGGGAGGCGTTAAAACAGCAGGATGTACACGGCCTTACAGTGACCGAAAGCCAAGGCTTTGGGCAGCAGAGCGGGCACAGCGAGGTTTACCGCGGCGCCGAATACGCGACGGACTTTGTGCCCAAGGTGAAGTTGGAGGTTTTGACCGCTGATGACCAGGTGGAAGACCTCATTGATGCCATCGTGGATGCCGCTTATACCGGCAAGATTGGCGATGGCAAGATTTGGATTACCCCGGTAGAAGACGTCATCCGCATCCGCACCGGGGAGCGCGGCGAGACCGCCCTGTAATTACAGATGGTGGCAGCATCCGCTCTTCGCAGCGAGGCTTATGCCGGGGCGGTGCGCGTGCTCCAGGACTTAGACCTGCCGCCGCACACGGCGCTAGCTGCAACTGGCTCTTTAGCCAGGCAGGAGATGACTCCCTATTCCGATATTGATGTCATCTTGATCTTCCCGGAGGACCACGAGCCAGATCCCCGCTTGGTAGAGGACTTGTGGTATCCGGTGTGGGATGCCAAGTATCGGTTGGACTTCGCCCTGCGCACCCCGCAGGAGTGCGCCGAGATCGCTCTGCAGGACGCCTCGGCTGGCTTCGCACAATTGGACCTGACGTATATCGCCGGCGAGAAGCCGCTTGTCGATGACGCCCGTCAGCGCCTCCTGCACGCGTGGCGGCGGCAGCTGCAGCGGGGCTTTGATAGCTTCGTCGCTATCGCCATCGCCCGGTGGAACCGTTCTGGCGCCGTTGCCACCATGACCAACCCAGACTTAAAAAACGGGCGAGGGGGATTGCGCGATATTCAGCTCCTGCGCGCTTTAGCCCTAGGAAATCTGTGCGATCTGCCTGTGCTGGAAGAAGAGCGGCGGCTGCTACTCGATGCACGGACCCTGCTGCACGTAAAGGCTCGCCGCCACCGCGATATTTTGGATCCGGACTTTGCCGCAGATGTTGCTGATGAAATGGGCTTTAACAGCCGCTATGAGCTAACGGCGGCATTGGTAACTGCGGCCTCTGCTGTCGATGAAGCGGTAGAGCGTAGCTTGGCCACAGCCCGCGACGTTTTGGGTAGCCGCAGCGCTAGTAAGTCGCAGGGAAGGAGCCGCGTGCGGCGTCCCCTCGACGTGGACGTTGTGGCCGATGGCGACGTTATCTCCCTGGCCCGTACGCCCAATCGTGCGGATCCATGGCTGTTGACCCGAGTCGCGGCGGCCGCAGCACGGACGGGTTATTCCGTATTACCTGCGACGTGGCGGGCGTTGCAGGAGCTGCCGGCTCCACCGGAGCGGTGGCCGCGGGCGGCCGTCGATGACTTTTTCGCCATTTTGTCTTCGCCTTCTCATACCCCGCGGGTGATTGCGGAGCTGGATCGCTATGGCCTGTGGGAGCGCTTGGTCCCCGAATGGGGTCATGTGCGCGGTTTACTGCCCAGGGAACGCAGCCACATGCATTCCGTGGACTATCACTTGGTTGCCACCGTGACGCGCTGCGCCGAGGTCCGGACCTCGGTGGCCCGCCCAGATCTCCTCCTCTTGGCTGCGTTGTATCACGATTTGGGCAAGGGCCATGACCGCCCGCACGAGCAGGTAGGGGCAGAGCTGGTGGCACGGCAGGCCGCGCGCATGCGGTTTAACCTTGCGGATATATCTCGCGTGCAAACCGTGGTGGCAGAGCATACGAGCCTGGCGCGATTGGCGGCGACGATGGATCCGAGTTCGGACGCCGCGCGCGATGCCCTATTAAATGCGTGCCATTATGACCAATTGACCATTTCGCTGCTTGCCACCTTATCCAAGGCGGATGCCTTATCGACGGGCCCTGGGGTTTGGTCCGCTCGCACCGCTCAGGCGCAGGCCCTTATCGTGGCCCGCGCCTTGGAGGCCAATAAGCCACGCATAGTGACCCGCCCCTTAGTGCGTGTTCCGCAGGACGAGTATGGGGTAGGGCTTGCGGTTGATTGGCAGGAGGAAGTGGTCACAGTAACCTGGTCCGGCGCCAATAAGGCGGATTTTAAGCGCATTTTTGCGTTGATTTCCGCCCTAGGGTGGACCATTGTGCGGGCCAATTTCGTGCGCGGTGATGCTGGTGGTTATCAGGCGGAGTTTGTCATCCGCACCGTGCAAAAGACGCTTAGAGAGGCCGCGGAACCGGACAGGTTTATCCAGTCCTATAATTCGCGGACGTACACCGAGCTTCCCGAGATCGCAGGTGAGCCCACGACGGCGGCGTTTAACGTGGGCGGAATCTTAGAGATTCGCACCGTGGAGAGGATAGGCGCGTTGGGCTATCTGGTGGAGGCTTTGCCGGAGTTTATGTGGCTGCGCCATGAAATCTTGGGTGCAACGATGATTGTGCATGTGTTCTTTGGAGCTTCGGTTTCTCGCGCCCAGGTGGTGGGGAATGTGACCAGGGCCCTGGCTAGGGACTAAGATTGAATAATTGAACTTTAGATCGATCTAATTTAAGGGAGCGCATCCGTAGTGTTTGACTCACTATCAGACCGCCTACAGTCAGCCCTGGCGGGCCTGCGCGGCAAGGGCAAATTAACTGAGGCGGATATCAACGCCACGACTCGTGAGATTCGCTTGGCATTGCTGGAAGCTGACGTTTCTCTGACGGTGGTGCGCGGGTTTATCAAGCGCATCAAGGAACGCGCGCGCGGCGCGGAAGTATCTGAGGCGCTCAACCCCGCCCAACAGGTGGTCAAGATCGTCAATGAGGAGCTCATTGAGATCCTAGGCGGCGAAACCCGCCGGTTGAACCTGGCCAAGAATCCTCCGACCGTCATCATGCTGGCCGGTCTGCAAGGTGCTGGTAAAACCACCCTGGCCGGTAAATTGGCCAAGCACCTCACGAAGCAGGGGCACACCCCGATGCTCGTGGCCTGTGATTTGCAGCGCCCAGGCGCTGTGCAGCAGCTGCAGATCGTCGGCGAGCGCGCGGAGGTCCCTACCTTTGCCCCAGACCCAGGTACCTCCCTGGATTCCAATGACCACGAGATGGGTACCTCGCACGGGGACCCGGTGGACGTCGCCAAGCGCGGTATTGCTGAGGCGAAGCAGAAGCAGCACGATGTGGTCATCATCGATACCGCCGGCCGCTTGGGCATTGATGAAACCTTGATGACGCAGGCGCGCAATATCCGCGACGCCGTAAACCCGGATGAAGTGCTGTTCGTCATCGACTCCATGATTGGTCAGGACGCCGTGCAAACGGCGGAGGCCTTCCGCGATGGCGTGGACTTTACCGGCGTGGTTCTCACGAAGCTGGATGGTGACGCTCGCGGTGGTGCAGCTCTGTCCATTCGTGAGGTGACCGGCAAGCCGATTTTGTATGCCTCTACCGGTGAGAAGCTCGATGATTTCGATGTCTTCCACCCAGAGCGCATGTCCAGCCGCATCCTGGGCATGGGTGATCTGCTCTCCCTAATTGAGCAGGCGGAAGCCACCCTGGATCACCAGAAGGCCGAGGAAGCGGCCTCTAAGCTTGGCTCCGGCGAGCTGACGCTGAATGACTTCTTGGACCAGATGCTGATGATCCGCAAGATGGGTCCGATTGGCAACTTGCTGAAGATGATGCCTGGCGGCAAGCAGATGAATGAGATGGCCGCCATGGTGGATGAAAAGCAGCTGGATCGCATCCAGGCCATCATCCGCGGTATGACCCCAGAAGAGCGCGAGAACCCGAAGATTTTGAACGCATCGCGCCGCAAGCGCATCGCCAATGGTTCCGGTGTGAGCGTTTCCGAGGTCAACCAGCTCATCGAGCGCTTCAACCAGGCCAAGAAGATGATGTCCAAGATGGCCGGCCAATTTGGCATGGGAGGTGGCGGACGTTCTGCCACCAAGAAAAAGCCTAAGGGCCGCAAGGGCAAGAACGGCAAGCGCAAGAAGGGCAAGGGCGGCGGTGGCAACCGCGGACCCAAGATGCCGGGCGGTATGCCAGGCATGGGCGGCGGTATGCCGTCGATGGAAGAGCTACAGCAGCTGCAACAGCAGATGGGAGGCGCTGGCGGTGCCGGTGGCCTCGGCGGTGGAAAGATTCCCGGTATGCCCAAGATGCCTAAAGGCATGGAGAATATCGACCTCGATAACCTCAACTTTGGCAAGGGTAAAAAGTAGCCGCGCAGAGAAATAAATAGAAGGTGGCCCATTGCTTACAGGTAATGGGCCACCTTTGTGCGTGCCGTCGCGGGGAGCGTTTACACCGGATCGTTTTCCGGGGTATTGGGGTACGGCACTGGGTTGGCGCGCCGCGCGCCACCGGTGGTGGGGGAAGCTGGCGATTCCTCTAGTGCTGCCTCCGCCTCTTCAGGGGAGATTTCTGGCGCCTCTTGTTGGACCTTTTCGCCGTTCAAGAAGGGGGTGAGGGCTTCTCGGATCATCGGCATCGCGGAATCCGCAAAGGCATTGGTGATGTGGTGCATATCGCGGTAGACCATGGTGTTGCCGATGATGACCGGGCAATCGCCATTAGTATCGCAGAACCACGGCGCGGTATCGAGGGACAGCATGTTCTCATACTGCGATAGGACTACAGCGCCTGGATCATAAGGTTGGTAGACCTGCTCGAACCGCATGCCACAGCCCACAGCGTCCTCGTTGGCAACGTAGCACTCATCGAATTCGCGCGGCTCTCCGTCCTCGTCGAATCCCCACGGGTTATCGCGGAAGCCCAAGAAAGGAATATCGCGCTTGGACAGCTCATCCCAGAAGGCTTGGTAGCCGGCGGGCACCGCATCGGGGCCATGCCCAAACTCGTTTTGCGGGCGGGTGGTATTGGAGATAACCAACTCTGGCTTGGCTTCGGCAATGCGGTCCATGACCAGTTCACCCCACTCGGCGCAATCGGGGCTGACCGTGACGTCATCGCCAAGCTCGATGGGGCAACCTTGGCGCAAGAGGGGAACCAGCTTGAAACCCATCTCTCGGCCCAGGCGGTCGAGGGCAGAGGAGTATTGCTCCGCGTGGGATCCTCCCACCAAATAGACTTCCTTTTCGGCAGTAGTGTCGCCGAAAATGCAGGGGGTCTTGCCGTCCCTGCGCGTTTCAAAGAAGAAATCAGCGGGCTGAGTATCGGGCACGAAGCACCAGTTTGCAGCAACCGGTGGCTCGATTCCTCCAGCAACGACGGGATCAGGTTTGATCTCTACTCCGTCCGGCGGGGTGATGTCATTGATGAACGTGGTAGCGCCGGGATATAGCCGGGGATTAAGTGTTTCCGCGTCGGCGATATTAAGGGTGCGCAGCCACAGCGGCTGAATGAGAAGCAGCGCCGTGACGCAGCTGGCGACCACGACACCGCCGATGGCTCGACCGGCACCGGCACGGGTGGACAGACTAGAGATTGCCTTGTGGGCTGGGAGGTCCTCTGCCAAGGGGCGCTTGCGGTGCTGGCGCAGGGGGCGTTCGATGAAGCGATGCGTGATATCTGCAAGCAGCAGGGAGATGGCAATGATAATGATACCCAGCCACCACGACGGGGTCTGCTGGCCCAAGTAGGAGGTGGACAAAATAAGCAGCGGCCAGTGCCATAGATACAGCGGATAGGCGATATCGCCCAGCCAGCGTGCCTTCTTAGAGGCCATGGCCTTGGAGATCTTGCCGCCACCGCCCAAGATGATGAGCACGGCACCGCCCAAAGGCAAAAGCGAGAGCGGTCCTGGGTAGGCGGTGGTCTCTGCGATGATGGCGCCGGTAAAGACCAGCATGAAAAGGCCGAGGCCGGTAAACAGGTCATAAAAACGTGCAGGAATCTTCCATGCGGAACCGTAGATGGCTAGAACCGCACCGAGGGTCAACTCCCAGGCACGCGACCACGTGGAGTAATAGTTTTCCGGCGTTCCGTGCAGCCCATGGCGCGAGGCATAGGCAAAGGACACGATGGTCACCACGATGAGAATGGGGCCGGCGATTTGGTTGACCGTAGGGAAGCGGCTGGTCCGCAGCGAAGAATGCTGCGGACGCCATTTCATAATCGCGGCCAGGATGAGGGCAAAGGCAATGCCCATCAGGTAGAACTGGCCCTGCACGGACATTGACCACATATGCTGCAGCGGGGAAGTATCGGCGGCGGCCGCAGTGTAGTCAGCGTTTTGACGCGCCAGCTCCCAGTTCTGGTAATACAGCATGGTTGCCGTAATTTGCTGGGTAAATTCAGTGCGCATGAGCTGCGGCGTGAAAAGGCGCACCAATATATACGTCACACCGATGACTAGGACGAGGCTTGGTACCAAGCGGCGCAACGTGCGCCAGATTGGCCACCATGGGTTCAAGGAGGCGTTGGACTTTCCGGCATAGCGCAGCTGCGAGCCTAAGAAGAAATAACCGGAAAGCAGTAAGAAGACATCCACGCCGCCAGATACACGACCGACAAAGACGTGGTAGATAACTACGAGGCCAATTGCGATACCGCGCAGACCATCGAGGTCATAGCGGTATCGAAAGTTGCGTGGAGAATCTTTTGTCATAAAACGTCATTTCGTGCGCTTGTTCATGGAAAACAAACGCGGCGTATTTCAAAGCCTTCTGTGGCAAAGGTTTACATTCGGCTAATAAGGGTACTCTTTAAAGGTCTCGAAAGCATAACGGGGCAACGTAAAATGCGGGAGACGCGAAGATTTTAAAATACTGCCTGCACACGCTAAAATGGTTCGGGTTATCGCAGTGGTGCGAACTGCTGATGATAATGAGACGTTTCATTCTGCGTAACACCGTTCCCGTCTACGGTCGGCCGGTACGTCACGCGCAGATAAAATCCAAGGGTTGAACCGGCGTGCTAAACAGCGCGTGTCTGAACTGCCCAGTGACTAGAAAAGGAGCCATCATGGCTGTCAAAATTAAACTGCAGCGCGTAGGTAAGATTCGCGCCGCTGAATMCCGCGTAGTTATCGCTGATGCTCGTMCCCGCCGCAGCGGCAAGGTCATCGAGAACATCGGCATCTACCACCCGAAGGAAGAGCCTTCCCTCATCAAGATCGACTCCGAGCGCGCACAGCACTGGCTGTCCGTTGGTGCACAGCCCACCGAGCCGGTCTTGGCACTGCTGAAGGTCACCGGTGACTGGCAGAAGCACAAGGGCCTGCCGGGTGCCGAAGGCACCTTGAAGGTTGCCGAGGAGAAGAAGTCCAAGCTGGACCTCTTCAACGAGGCATTGGCTGAGGCTAATAACGGCCCAACCATCGAGGCCATCACCGAAAAGAAGAAGGCCAAGGAAGAAGCAAAGAAGAAGAAGGAAGCTGAAGAGGCCGCTGCAGCTGAGGCTGCCGCCGCTGCTGCCGGCGAAGCAGATGCTGAGGCAGAAGCTTCTGAGGAGTCCGCAGAGTAATCTGCTTGGGTTTCCAGCGCCCCTTTATTGATAAGGGGCGCTGTGTATAAGCTGCATAAACTTCATCCCCCACCCGTCATCGCGGTATTTACCAGCGATGGCGGGGGGGGATTTTGCGCGCGTAAACGCCGCGTGTACGCCGCGCGGCCGCACCGCGCTAGTGCCTAACGCTCCTCATCGCGCGGCCGTAATTCGGGGTAATTGGCGTATACATCGCCCGGATCTTCAAAATCCATTCCGCGCAGGCTGCCTGCGACGACAGGCTTAAACAGCTTATAGATTTCCTCCCGCGGCAGTTTAGACAGGGGCCCATCAATGGCAAGTACGGTAAACCCGTGGACGGCGGACCACGACAGCAAGCTATTGTGTAGGAAATATTCTTTATTGGGCGTTTGGCCGAGGGCCTGGGCGTGGCGGGCCAAGAGATCGAAGTAGCGCTGAATCATATTCAGGTGCTCGCTTTTTGGATCATCGGGAGTCGAAGGGTCTACGCCAAGCATAAAGCGCAGCGCCTTCCACTCCAGCATGCAGCGGAAGAAATTCGTTTCATCCAAGGCAAAGTCGAGGTAGGCAAAACCTATCTGCACGAGGTGATCGGGGAAGGCGAGGTCACCAGATTCATTGGTGGTGCGGTGCAGGCGGCGCACGAGCTCATCGGTGGCGAGTTCGGCCACCTTATCGTGCAGCTCTTCCTGGTCCTTAAAGTGCCGGTAGGCAGATGTAGGGGACACTCCTGCCGCGCGGGTAACGGCGCGGATAGTTTTTTCTTTGCCTAATTGCACGGCGATGCGCAGCAGCTCGTCGTGGAGGTTTCCGTGGTGATAAGGCTTGTTATGAGACTGCGTTGTATCCAAAATCTGTCCTAATAGTCTGTATTTCAATTAGCCTGTAAGCATCGTTAGAAGCATCAGTGCAGGCTGCGCGTCCGCCTGTTCTGCGGGCGAATTCGAATCCATCTCCGGTAGGGGCGCGGCAACGCTATGTACTTTATAGGCCGGCAAATGCACAATCCTACCCGGGGATAGGGTGACCGTTTTCTCCCCGCAGGTGAAATTCA
Source organism: Corynebacterium accolens (assembly GCF_030515985.1). The sequence goes on from NZ_CP100376.1 coordinate 728,719, forward strand.
CCTCGCCGCGTATGGCCTGCACGGTAATCGGGTGGGCGGCTTTGTGGTCCGGCAAGGTTTGCCCCGGTGCGAAGCTAAAAAGGATGAGGTTTGCGCGCTCACCGTTTAAGACCCGCTTGACCCCAGGGCGCTTGCGTTCAGGATCGGTGGCAGGCGCCAAGGCTACGAGGTCAAGGTCGATCAAGGGCGAGTGCGGTGCCTCCTGATGTGCACCGCGTGGCTCGGAAGCTGGGCTGGGTGAGTCGTTCATGCCACAAGCCTAATCCTTAGCGGCCGGATTGTGGGGAACGCGGCAGGAGATAAAGGCAACGGGGTGCATGCGGTAAACTCTGCGCCATGGAATTGATGATTGGGCGCGTCATTAAGTCGCACGGAATCAAGGGAGAAGTGGTGGTAGAGCCCACCACCGATGAGCCCGAGGTGCGCTTTGCGGTGGGAGAAAAACTGCAGGGCAGGCAGGGCCGCAAGGAGCACGAATTGACCATCTCTGCGGTGCGCAGCCACAAGGGGCGGCTTTTGGTGACGTGCAAGGAAATTGCTGATCGCACCCAAGCGGATAGTCTGCGCGGTACCCAATTTTTCGCCGCCCCATTAGAAGATGACGACGAGGGCTTTTATGATTATGAGCTCGAAGGCTTGCGCGTTATCCGCGACGGGGAAGACATCGGTGCTGTAGCTTCCGTCGTGCACGGGCCTAGCCAAGACCTCTTAGAGGTTGAGCTGTCTAAGGGTAGCTCCGCCTTGGTGCCCTTTGTCCATGCCATAGTCCCAGAGGTCGATGTGGAAGCCGGCACCTGCACCATCGAACCCCCGGAAGGGCTGTTGGACCTATGAGGCTCGATGTAGTGACCATCTTCCCGGAATATCTGCAGCCGCTGCGCCACGCTCTTTTAGGAAAAGCCATCGAGCAGGGCCGCCTTGAGGTGGGCGTGCACGATCTGCGGCAGTGGGCCACGGATGCGCATAAATCGGTCGATGACTCGCCCTTTGGCGGCGGCCCAGGAATGGTCATGAAGCCGGAGGTTTGGGGCCCTGCGCTTGACGATGTCGCACTTGGGACCACCGCTCCCACCCTCGAGTCCTCGTTGCCGCACCTAAACCGTCCGCGCCACGATGAACTAGAAGGCGTCGAAGCCCAGGCATATGGCGCTGAGGCGGCACAAGGCGAGCGAGAAAGCGGCAGCGAAGATGAAGGCCTCCCGCTGCTCTTGGTGCCCACCCCGGCTGGGGCGCCTTTTACCCAGGCGGATGCCCGGGCATGGTCTACCGAGGAGCATATTGTTTTTGCCTGTGGGCGTTACGAGGGCATCGACCAGCGCGTGGTTGAAGATGCAAAGAAGCGCTACCGCGTTCGGGAGGTATCCATCGGGGACTATGTGCTCATCGGCGGGGRAGKTGCGGKACTGGTGATTGCAGAGGCCGTCGTCCGGCTTATTCCGGGGGKATTGGGCAATAAGCGCTCGCATGAGGAGGATTCTTTTTCTGATGGCCTGTTAGAGGGTCCAAGCTATACCAAGCCGCGGGAGTGGCGCGGGCTTGCGGTTCCGGAGGTTCTGACCTCTGGAAACCATGGGCTGGTGGACCGGTGGCGCAGGGAACAAGCATTGGAGCGCACGTGGCAGCGCCGCCCCGAGTTATTGGATCACGTGGAATTGAGCAAGGCGGACAAGGCATATTTAGCGCACGTGCGCGAGCGTGAATCTGAAGGAGAGGCACAGTAGTGCAGGTGAGCGTGGATCTTTCTGTGCTGATGCCCCAGGAAGTATGGGAAGCATACCAGGCAGGCATGCCACAGAAATTGCGCAGCGCAGGCTTTGTACCGGAGAGCATCTTTGCCGCCGTGGTTGCCCCGTCGCCGCCGGCAGATAGCCCGCTCGCCCAGGAATATGAACTCAGCAATGAAACCCCGGCGGAGGGGACGCCGCTGTGGCGGGTCATCGTCAATGGCGATACCGCAGCACCCCTGCCCTCCGTCGCGCCCATGGTTGCCACTTGCCTGCCGCCCACCGCCGCGTGGTTGGGGAGCACGGAAATTGGCCATACCGAATTCGCGTGGTCGGCCAAGCCGGTATGGCGCGCAGAGTCCAGCGAAGAAAATTAGGATAACGCCCTAAGAAGACTTGTATCGGTGCAGGGCAGTGATACTGTAAGTGCAGCACACACTCGCATTTTTACTTGCTCTTCAAGGATTCTCTCGCATGACTTCTCCCAACGGACATGACTTTGGCGGATACAACCAACAACCGCAGTACAATCAGTACCCCGCGTATTCTCAGCCCCAACAGAGCCGTGGCGGGAATGGAGCCATGGTTGCGGCGATCATTTTGGGAGTCGTGGCGCTTTTAGCCATCGCCGCTGCGGCATTCTTTTTTGTGAAGGGAAATGGCGATAACTCCAGCGCCACCGCGCAGGAAAGCCAATTCCAGCAAAAGGTTGACACCACAAAGGTCGAGGACAAGGACGACGGGAAGTCGGGCAGTGAAGCTACCGTAACCAAGACCGAGCAGGCCCCCGCGCCCGCCCCGGCACAGGCGCCTGTGAGCAGCGGCAATGGGCATTCATGGGGCGATTACACGAGCTATTATGCTGCCTCGAGCAAAACGTCAGATCCGTTTGCCAAAAACGTCTATGACACCTTCATGAATAACTGGATGTCCGGTGGCGGAACGGATGCCACCTTGAGCGTCTATTCGCCGACTACCGGCGGTACCTACACGATGTACTGCTCGGGTAATTCCTCGCGAGTGAGCTGCTCCGGCGGCGATAGGGCCAAGGTAGTCATCCACTAAAACCGAGCACGTCCGTTCCTCTTCTTCCTGCGTTTAGCGTGCGGGAGGGAGAGGATTTTTGTGTGCCCCGCGGCGGCAGACCGGGGCAGTGGACAAGGCATGCGGTAAATTGGGTGGGTCCCATGCCAAGCTGTGAAATAGAAGTGTGAGGAATCTACGTGAATATTGCGGCCACCATCGCGGCGGAGATCGGCGCTCAAGAAACCCAGGTTTCGACGGCGCTGAAGCTCCTGGCGGAGGGAAATACCGTGCCTTTCATTGCGCGCTACCGCAAGGAGGTCACGGGTGGTTTGGATGATGCGCAATTGCGCACCATCGAAGAGCGGGCCACCTACCTGCGCGAGCTAGAAGAGCGCAAAGAGACGATCCTTGCCGCCATCGAGGAGCAGGGCAAGCTTAGCGATGACCTGCGTAGCCAAATCCTTGCCTGCGATACCAAGGCGCGGCTCGAAGATTTGTATCTGCCGTATAAAAAGCGCCGCAAGACAAAGGCTGATATCGCCCGCGACGCCGGCTTGGAAGACTTGACCGACAAGCTGATCGCGCAGCCGGCGGCCCAGCCCGAGGAATTAGCGCAGAGCTATCTCACGGAAGGTTTTCCCGATACCAAGAAGGCGCTCGAGGGGGCGCGCTCCATCCTCATCGATCGCTTCGCACTCGATGCGGACTTGGTGGGAGGCGTGCGCGAGCGCATGTTTGACCAGGGTGCCATGCAAGCGCAGGTGGTAGAGGGAAAGGAAGCCGAGGGGGCGAAGTTCAAGGATTACTTCGACTTCAACGAGCCCTTTTCTTCGCTGCCCTCTCACCGCATCCTGGCGCTACTGCGCGGGGAGAACGAGGGCGTGCTCCAGCTGCACCTGGACGCCGGTGATGACGCCGACTACGAGGACCTCATTGCGGATCGCTTCGATCTGGATCGCAGCTCCGCGTGGCTGGATAATGCCGTGCACTGGGGATGGCGCACCAAATTGTATGTTTCCTCCAGCCTGGATGTGCGCATGCGCTTGAAAGAAGTGGCAGAAGAAGGCGCGCTCAAGGTCTTTGCCACGAACCTGCGCGACGTGCTGCTCGCCGCCCCCGCGGGCCAGCGCGCGACCATCGGCCTCGATCCGGGCTACCGCAACGGCACCAAGTGCGCCGTGGTGGATAAAACGGGCAAGGTGCTCGATACGACCATCGTTTATCCCCACCAGCCCCAAAACCAGTGGTCGCAGGCGGTGCAGGTCCTGTCCACGCTGTGCGCACGGCACTCGGTCGACCTCATGGCCATCGGCAATGGCACTGCCTCCAGGGAAACGGAAAAGCTTGCGCACGAGATTGCTGACCTGCTCAAGCAGGCTGGCAGCCAGCGTCCGACGCCCGTCGTTGTCTCCGAATCCGGAGCATCGGTCTACTCCGCATCGCAGCTGGCGGCGGAGGAATTTCCCGATATGGACGTCTCGCTGCGCGGGGCGGTCTCCATCGCCCGGCGCCTCCAGGATCCGCTGGCAGAGCTAGTGAAAATCGATCCGAAGGCCATCGGTGTGGGCCAGTATCAGCACGATGTGAACCAGACGTCGCTGGCGCGGACGCTGGACGGCGTGGTGGAAAGCGCCGTCAATGGCGTTGGCGTTGACCTCAATACAGCCTCGGCGCCGCTCTTGGAGCGCGTGGCGGGCGTAAACCCCACCATCGCCGCCAATATCGTGGCCTACCGCAATGACAATGGCTCTTTTGCCACCCGCAAGGAACTGAAGAAGGTGCCGCGCCTGGGACCGAAGGCCTTTGAACAGTCCGCCGGCTTCCTGCGCATTAATAGGGGAGCGGACCCGCTCGATGCGTCCGCGGTTCACCCCGAGGCCTATCCCATCGTGACGCGGATCGCGGAGCAGACGGGGCTGGGCATCGGCGAGCTCATTGGCAATGCCCGGGTGCTGGACAAGCTGGATCCCGCCGATTTCGCAGACGAGACCTTCGGCATCCCAACCGTGAGCGATATCATCGCCGAGCTGGATAAACCCGGCCGCGATCCGCGCCCTGAGTTTAAGACCGCCACCTTTAAAGAAGGCGTGCATAAGGTCTCTGACCTCACCCCAGGCATGGTGTTGGAGGGCACGGTCTCCAACGTGGCGGCTTTTGGCGCGTTTGTGGATGTCGGCGTGCATCAGGACGGCCTCGTCCATGTCTCTGCGATGAGCCATCAATTTGTCTCCGATCCGCACGAGGTCGTGCGCTCCGGCCAGGTGGTCAAAGTCAAGGTGATGGAGGTTGACGTCGATCGCCAGCGCATCGGCCTAACGCTGCGGCTGGATGATGAGCCAGGCCAGCCCGCGCCGAAGCGCCGCGGCGGTGACTCACAGCGCGGATCTGGCAAGCGTGGCGGTCAAAAGCCTTCGCGCGCAGCGGGGAAGAAGGGCGGACGCAACTCCGACCGCGGTGGCTCCCGCGGGCGCCCGGCAGCCAAGGGGACCATGGCGGATGCCCTGAAGAAGGCAGGCTTCTAGCTACCGACATCGGCCCCATCAGCCGCGCGGTGGAGGGCCGCTGCCTGCTGCGGTGGTGGGGGCGGGGCATTCGTCCCGCCAACCGCGCACGCGCAGAAGAAATTTTCCCGCGACATCGCAGCCGATGCGGCCTCTCCCGTTCAATAATGGTAAGTTTGGCAAAACTAAGTAAATGGCGTCCTGCTTCTCCCCGCTTTAGCGAGGCACTCCTGGGTGGATGAGACAACGGGGCGTCGAACTACTGCCATAAGGAGACAACTATGAGTCGTGCGGCCGATAGCGGTCACGGTGCCGAGGACACCGCAGCGATGCCTTCGATAAGCGGCGAGGGGAACAAGGGTCGGGGAGTGCTGGGCTGGCACCGCCTTCTGGATTGGCGCCCGCGCAGCGCTTTGTCGCGGGTGCTTATCGTATTCTTCCTCGTTGCGCCCATCATCGTGGCCGGAACCATGATGTGGGCCATGTGGGATCCATCCAAGTACATGCGCAATATTGACCTCGCAGTGGTCAATGAAGACGCGGGCGTGGACAAGCAGGGCAAGCACACCAACTATGGCGACCAGGTGGTCGAGGGCTTGCTAGAGACTGACTACCTCAAATTCTCTGAGGTCAACAAGGACGACGGCGAAGAGGGCTTGGTCAAGGGCAAGTACTTGATGGTCGTGACGATTCCGAAGAACTTTTCCGAGCAGGCCGTGACCATCATCAGCGATAAGCCCGAAAAACCGGAGATCAACTTCGCTACGAATGACTATTACGGCACGAATGGCTCGGTGATTTCCTCCAGCCTCATTCCGCAGGTGCAAACGAGCGTGGAAAACGCCATTTCCAAAAAGTACGCCGACCAGGTTATTGAGGGACTTACTAAGTTGAGCGACGGCCTGGGCAATGCCGCGGACGGCGCGGGGCGCCTTGATGAGGGCGCTGGAAAGCTGCAAGAGGGCGGCGGGCGCGCGGTTGAGGGCATCAACAAGCTCGACAACGGTGCGGGCACGCTCAATAACGGCACGGCCGAGCTCCTCAACGGAACGACGCGGCTCAATGACGGCGTCGTGCGGTTGAATGATGGTGCGGGCAAGCTTAGTGATGGCGCAGCGCGCCTCGATGACGGCGCCTCCCGGCTTGCCGATGGCTCCGACAAGCTCCTTGCCGGTACCGGCCGCCTTGCCGATGGTGCAGGCCAGATCGACGCCGGGGTCAATCAGCTCACCGGCATGCTCATCCCCGTGCTGAAGCAAGCCCAAGCCGTGGTTCCTGGCCTTACCCAGCTGGTAGACATCCTGCGCGGGCTCGGCATGACCCAGCAAGCGGATCAGCTCTACTCGTTGGTATCCAGGCTCGATCCCGCCTCTAGTGGAAATATGGTGGGGCAGCTGGAGAAGCTTTCCGCAGGCACCGGGCAGCTGCACTACAACCTGTCCGACCCGCAGTCGGAATACCTCGGCGGGCTGACCTCACTGAACGGCGGKGCGCMCCGCCTATCCGATGGCATCAAGGAGCTGCGCGGCGGAGTTGGCAAGCTCAGTGACGGTACCTCGCAGCTGCAGGACGGTGCGMCCCGCCTGCAGGATGGCGCCTCTCGTCTCCACGATGGCACGGGCGCGCTCAAGGAGGGCACCGGCCGCCTGGCTGAAGGCGGAGCCGAGCTCAAGGGCGGCTTGGACCGCCTCCAGGAAGGCTCCGGCGAGCTATCCACGAAGCTTGCCGAAGGCGCCGCCAAGGCACCTACCATTTCCCGCCCAGAGGATTCCGCGCAAAATATCGCAGTACCCATTAACTTCACCGCATCCAATGTCCACCCCGTGCAGACGGTGGTCAACCCAGCGGACCCGACCGAAAAGAATATTACCGGCGGCGCCTCCATGCTCTTCGTGCTCGTATTTGGCTTCCTCGTCATGCTGCTCTTGGCGATGACGCTGCCGTACTACATGGCGCGCCGGGGAGCCCGCGTCACCAGCCCGGCCCGCAGCGTATTCGACGCCTTTGCCGCGCTGACCGGCCTGAACTTCGTCATACTGGCGTTTATGGCCCTGATGTCTTCCACCTTGGGGTGGCAGCCGGCAAGCTGGTCCATGATTGCGCTCGTACTCGCCGCGATTTCCGCCGTGGGTGCGGCGACCTACCAGTTCTTCCTGATTACCTTCGGGCGCAAGATCGGTTCGATCTTTGCCGCCGGCGCGTTCGCCCTGGGCGGGATGGTCTTTGGCGGGGTCTGGCCGGTCCTGGCGATTCCGCGCGCGCTCAGCCTGCTGCACCCTTTCCACCCGATGTCCTACGCCAAGGACGCGTTCACCCGCGCCACCGACGGCATTCATGATGGCACCTTCTGGAGCAGCATCATTATCCTCTTTAGCATCACGGTGGGTGCCGTGGTGGCGTCGTACTTGGTCTTCCGGGCGCGGCACCTGGGCACGGCAAAGATCCTCGATGAGCACCACTCCATCCTCCGCTCGCCCATGCCTGCCTAAGGCGTGCTGCGCGCCCGGCTCGCCCCAGGTAGGGTAGTAAATCCGCGAAGTAGAGGAATTTGGAATTGGCCGGTTCCTATGGAAAGATAATCCATCGTTCTATGTAACGGGCACGAACCGGTCAGGCCTCCGGCCGCCAGGGTCCTCTGTCCCAAACTGAAAAGGAATATTGGTATGACCAACATTATCGACAAGGTCGATGCAGCACAGCTGCGCGACGACATCCCGTCCTTCCGCCCCGGCGATACACTCGACGTCAACGTCAAGGTTATTGAGGGTAACAACGAGCGTGCACAGCTCTTCAAGGGCATCTGCATCCGCCGCCAGGGCTCCGGTATCCGCGAGACCTTCACCGTGCGTAAGGTTTCCTTCGGTATCGGCGTAGAGCGTACCTTCCCGGTTCACTCCCCGAACCTCGAGTCCATCAAGGTCTCCCGCCGCGGCCGCGTTCGCCGTGCGAAGCTGTACTACCTGCGCGATCTGCGCGGCAAGAAGGCTCGCATCAAGGAGCGTCGCTAGTTCTAACGCCCGCCCTGGGCAGCGCCTATCTCCCTTCCTTTCCTGCATACACAGTGCCGGAAAGGAAGGGAGATTTTTATTGTGCACTCCTCGAATCATTTCGATTTCCTGTGAATCGCCCCGCAGTCACGGGAGCCAATCCGGATCGCGGGCACGCAGTTGCTAGGATCTGACGGGTGAATAACGAAAGCATCTCGCAGGGCAAAGAAGCGGCCGCGGAGGAATCAACCACGGAGAAAAAACAAATGCCGTGGTGGCTGGAGACTCTCGTGGTCGTCGTCTCCGTGCTGGTGGTCGTGGGGCTATTCCAAAACTTCATCGGCCGCCAATACGTGATTCCCTCAGGATCCATGGAGCCGACGCTGCATGGCTGTGAGGGATGCACGAATGACCGCATCTTTACAGAAAAGGTCTCTTACTACGGCGATAAGGGCCCAGAGCCAGGCGATGTCGTGGTCTTTAAGGGCACCGACGACTGGAACGGGAGTTACGTCTCCCCGCGCTCATCCAATGCCGTCATTCACGGCATTCAGGATGCGCTGAGCTTTATCTCCTTGGCGCCACCAGATGAAAATACCCTGGTCAAGCGCGTTATCGCCACCGGCGGACAGACGGTGTCCTGCCAAGAGGGCGATCCCGCCGTCATGGTGGATGGCAAGCCCATCAAGCAGGACTACGTGCAGGATCCGCCGACCTACCCAGTGGATGAATCGACCGGATCGGAAGCCTGCGGTGGCCCGTATTTCGGCCCAGTGAAGGTGCCTGAGGATAATATCTGGGTCATGGGGGATAACCGCACCGCGTCTGCCGATTCGCGCTACCACATGGGCGATAACTTCCACGGCACGATCCCCGTAGATAACGTGCGCGGAAAGGTGCAGTTCGTATTCTGGCCGTTCAACCGCATTGGTGGGGTCGATGACCCAGACATCCAAAGCTAAACCACAGCAACAGCGCCTGCGCACGCGCGATTTCCTTGCGCCGGTCATAGGCGGCTTCGTGCTCCTAGTTTTATTGCAGGCATTCGTCGGCCGGATGTATGTCATCCCCTCCGCGTCGATGGAACCCACGCTGCATGGTTGTACCGGCTGCGATAATGACCGCATCGCGGTGCAGAAGATGAGCTATTACTTCCACGACCCGGACCCGGGCGATGTCGTGGTATTTGAAGGACCTGAGTCCTGGAATACGGAATTTGAGGTGCAGCGCTCCGATAACGTGCTTGTGCGCGGCGCCCAAAACGCCTTGGCGTCGGTGGGGCTTTTGCCCAATGGGGAAAATATCCTAGTCAAGCGCGTTATCGCTACCGAGGGTCAGACGGTCAAGTGCGAGGAGGGCGATTCCGCGGTGATGGTGGATGGTGCACCGATAGACCAGAGCTTCACGTTGGATCCGCCCGAGATCCCGGTCGATCCCAGCTCCGGCTCGCAGGCTTGCGGTGGCCAGTACTTTGGCCCCGTGACCGTCCCAGAAGGCAATATGTGGGTCATGGGGGATAACCGCACCAATTCCCTGGACTCTCGCGCGCACATAGGCGATCACCTGCAAGGCACCGTACCGGTGGACAACGTGCGCGGCAAGGTAGAAGCCGTGATCCTGCCCGTATCGCGCTTTGGCGGCATCGACGATCCGGATATCCAGGATGCGGCGGCTTAAACAGCAGCGCACCTTTGAAGTGGCGTTGGCCCGGGCGGGGCTCGGCCCCGTCGCCGGGGTGGATGAGGCCGGCCGCGGTGCGTGCTGCGGCCCCGTCACCGTCGCCGCCTGCATCCTGCCCGAGCGCATCGTGAGCGAATTGGATACCTTAACTGATTCCAAAAAGCTCACGCCCCGCCAGCGCGAAAAGCTCTTCCCCATCATCAAAGACAAGGCTGTAGACTGGTCTGTGGTGCATATTGGTGCGGGGGACATCGACAAGCGCGGCATCCAGCACGCCAATACCTCAGGCATGCGCCGGGCGATAGCGCGCCTGGAACAGCGCCCAGGCTATGTGCTTTCCGATGCCCTCTTTATCCCCGGCCTCACCCAACCCCACCTGCCCATCATCGGTGGGGACGCGGCGGCGCGGTGCATCGCGGCGGCGAGCGTGCTGGCCAAGGTAAGCCGAGATCGCCTCATGCGGGATCTAGACGAGCGCTTTCCAGGTTATGGATTGGCTGGGCATAAGGGCTATGGAACCAAGGCACACGAGGCCGCGATTGCCGCCTTGGGGGCGAGTCCAGAACACCGCATGAGCTACAGCAATGTGCAGCGCGCGCATGCCCACTTCACTGCGCGTGCCTAGCGAAAATTGTGGTTTCTGCGCGCTAAGCTAGGGCGAGCTATCCCATATTTTGGAGGTCCACAGTGAGTGCAGAGGAACTCGAAAACTACGAGGCAGAGGTAGAGCTGTCCCTTTACCGCGAATATCGCGATGTCGTCAGCCAGTTTTCTTATGTCGTAGAAACCGAACGACGATTCTACCTGGCCAATGCCGTAGAACTGATTCCCCATACCGCCGGGCCCGATGTGTACTACGAGGTGCGCATGTCCGATGCCTGGGTATGGGATATGTACCGTTCCGCCCGATTCGTGCGCTACGTCCGCGTCATTACCTACAAGGACGTCAATATCGAGGAACTGGATAAGCCGGATTTCATCATGCCGGACTAGGGAACTGGGCGCCTGTCAACTCGGCGCCCGCTTCATCCCGCCGCAGCTGTGGATAACTCTTCGTGATGCCGAAGTTATTCACATCCGCGGCGGTTTTCTGGTTTTCGGGCTTGCAGCCGGCCCGCATCCTGCGATGTTCTGTGCGTGCAGCACAAACAGCACGAAAGAAAAGGACGCCGCACATGCAATTTGCATCCGATAATCACCTCGCTACGAAGCACCCTCGGCACAGGCAAGAACTGGGCAAGCGGGGAGAATCATTCGCCGCGCGCTACCTCCGCGAGCGTGGCTCCGATATCATCGCCGCCAACGTCTCCTACCGAGTGGGAGAAATCGACCTTATTGCCCGCGAGCCCGATGGCACGATCGTCTTCGTAGAGGTAAAAACCCGCTCTACCGCGAGCTATGGCACAGCCGAGGCCGTGACTCCACACAAGCTTGCCCGCATGCGCAGGGCCGCCGTCCAGTGGCTAGACGGCAAGCCACTGGCCACCGTGCGCTTCGATGTCATAGCCCTCGTGGTCAAAGGCGAGGGTTTTGAACTAGAGCACTTTACGGGGGTCGACGATGGCTCTCGGTAAATGCTTAGCAGTCTCCCTGCACGGCGTGCTCGCCCGCGTCATCAACGTCGAAGCCAACGTAGGGCACGGCCTGCCCGGAATCCATGTGGTGGGGCATGCGGATACCGCGATATCTGAATCCCGCGACCGCATCAAGACCGCCGCCGCGAATTCCCGCCTGCCATGGCCGAAAACCAAGGTGATCGTGTCCATGTCGCCGGCCTCGCTCCCAAAATCAGGATCCCATTTTGACCTGCCTATGGCGCTTGCGATTCTCGCCGCCCACGTAGAACAGCACGGCGCTGACTACGCGCGTTCCGTGCAGTCACCCAGTCAGGTTCTTAAAGAAACCCTGGTGCTTGGGGAACTAGGCCTGGACGGCACGGTTAGAGCAGTACCCGGTATCATCCCAGCGCTTCTCGCTGCCCGCGAGGAGGGCATTTCTACGCTGGTCATTCCGCCAGGAAATGCTGCCGAGGCTACCCTCGTTCCCGATATGAATGTGCTGGTTGCAGCCACGCTCTTTGATGCCTTTGCGTGGGCGCTAGGAGAGCGCGACCTACCCCGCGCGGCCGAGTGCTGCTCTGACCAACTCGCACCGGCACCCACACAGGAACGGCTCGACTATTGCGATATAGCCGGCCAGCACCATGCAAAGTGGGCTGCAGAAGTCGCCGCCGCCGGTGGGCACCACCTGTTAATGATCGGCCCACCGGGCTCGGGGAAATCCATGATTGCCTCGCGATTGCCCAGCATTCTTCCGGCGCTAAGCCCAGACCAGATGGTAGAAACCACTGCCATCCACTCGCTGACGGGAACTCCCGGTGAAGTGGTGTCCCACGCACCCTTCATCGCCCCGCACTCTTCGGTTACCCGCGCGGCGCTCCTTGGTGGAGGAAGCGGCCATCCTCGCCCAGGCGCGGTGAGCTTGGCCCATAATGGGGTGCTCTTCCTCGATGAGGTCAGCGAGGTAAGCGCCCCAGTGCTCGACGGCATGCGCGCGCCTTTGGAAGAAGGCCATGTCCGCCTGGCACGCGCGCAGCAGGAGATTGACTACCCGGCGCGATTCCAACTGATTATGGCAGCCAACCCCTGTCGGTGCGCCGCCGAAGATCCCTCTAAATGTACGTGCAATCCGCATGACCGGCTTAATTATCTATCGAATCTCTCCGGGCCGTTGCGCGACCGCTTGGACATGGTGGTCACCCTCTCCGGACAGTCAGCCACCATCAATGCGGAGGGCGAAGAATCCTCTGCTGCCATTGCCGAGCGGGTCGCCGCGGCCCGCGACCGTGCCCGGGTGCGCTGGGCGGCCGACGGCATTCCCGCGCGCGTCAACGGCGCCGTGCCCTCGTCATATTTGCGCCGGCACCGCCCGGCTTCCGAGTCCGCCATGATCATGTTGTCTGCCTACCTCGCCGAGGGCGAGATTTCGCAGCGCGGCATCGACCGCGTCCTGCGCGTGTCGTGGACCTTGGCGGATTTGCACGGCAGCTCCACACCCGATCTTGCGGAAGTGGGCCAAGCCCTCGACCTTCGTTCGAGCCAGACGGTAGGGAGGATTTCGGCATGAGCGATCTTGATTTATCGACTCCACTTGCCACATGGGTATATCTCAATCGCGTGGTGGAAGGCCCGTCCGCCTCCTTGCAGGCCTTGCTGGAACATCATTCGGCCGAAGAGATTGCCCACGGGATTTATCACCGAGCCGATTGGATCGGTCCTCTTTTAGCCCGCACCGCCTCGCGGTTTGATTGGGTGCGGCAAAAAGAAGACCTCGCCGCCGCAGAGCGCGTGGGGGCGCGATTGATCACTGCCGATAGCCCCGAGTGGCCAGCCGAGGCGTTTTCTTCTGCCTTTGGCTTCTACCAGAATGGCGCGGATGCGCCGGCCACATTCGATGAGCAAGCGGTGCCGCCACATAGCTTGTGGGTACGCGGCTCAGCGCTTAAACCCGAGGTAGGGCAGGCCGTTGGAATCGTAGGCACGCGCGCCATTTCGCGCTACGGGTGGCAGGCAACCCAAAGCGTGGTCTCAGGCCTAGTGAATCATCAGTGGACTATCGTCTCCGGCGGGGCTTTGGGGGTAGATACCGTGGCGCATGAGACCGCCTTGCACAATGCGGGGCGCACTGTCGCGGTCGCCGCGTGCGGAATCGATAAGAATTATCCAGCCCGCAACGGTGGACTCTTTGATCAGATAGCCGATAATGGCTGCATCGTCTCCGAATTCGCTCCAGAGACTGCACCCAAGCGGCATCGCTTCCTCATTCGCAACCGCCTTGTTGCTGCGCTAAGCCAAGGAATCGTGGTCATGGAAGCGGCATATCGCTCGGGCGCGCTTAATACCCTCAACTGGGCAGAAGCCTTGGGGCGCGTTGCCATGGCCGTGCCGGGACCAATTACGACGAGCGGTTCGCTCGGGTGCCACCAGCGCATCCAGGATGGACGAGCCCAGTTGGTCGCCAGCGCCGACGAAGTCCGCGCCCTGGTGGGCCGCGCCGGGACGGTTGATCCGGAGGCGCAGTATGAAATGAATTTTGCGGCGTCTTTAACGCAGCGATTATCGCGGAATGAGCTGCGAGTCTTTGATGCGACCCCGCCGCCAGGAAGCCCTCCGGCTACTGCTGAAGATATTGCGCGGGACGCGGGATTCCGCCTGCCCCTCACCGTCCACTTATTGCTTGCCTTAGAGAAAATGTGTGTGATCGTGCGGGAGGGAAATAACTGGGTTCGCTTAGAGATGGGCTGAAAAGCAAGTAAACTCGTGGGGTATGAGTGATAAATGGAAGGCCGCAGTAAGTCGTGGCCCGGTCGGGCAGATGGACGAGGCTATCGAGGACTTCGCGGACTTCCAACTCCACGTCAAGGGCCGTGCGGAGGCCACGGTGCGTGGCTACCGCGCGGACTTAAAAAACCTGGCCCAAGACATCGATGCATTTGCGGACTTTAACCTCAATAACCTGCGCCAGTGGCTAGGAAACGCGGTCGCAGAAGGAAAGGCGCGCGCAACGCTGGCGCGCAGGACAGCCTCAGTTAAAGCCTTTTCTACCTGGGCGGAAAGGGAAGGCTACCTAAGCCGCGATGTTGCGGCACGATTGGTAACACCGAAGGTGGGACAGCATCTCCCGACGGTGATGGCCCCGCAACAGGCGGGCGAACTTGTGGGCAACGCCGTTTCTGTCGATGAAGCGCATTTTCAGCGCGATAGCGCGATTTTGGAGTTGCTCTATGCCACCGGAATGCGCGTGGCGGAATTGGTCCGCCTCGATATAGAAGACGTGGACTTTAAGCGGTCCACCGCACGTGTTACTGGTAAGGGAAATAAGCAACGGGTCGTGCCCTTTGGTGCCGCCGCAACCGATGCCCTGCAGCAGTGGATAGACGGCGGGCGTAAAGAAATGGCGCGGGGAGATACCCAGGCCATCTTTGTAGGCAGCAGGGGAGCGCGCATTGACCAGCGCCAGGTGCGGCGCATCGTGGACAAAGCCGCCACGGTCACCGGCACAAGTGGCCTAACCCCGCACGGGGTGCGCCACCTTGCGGCTACACATCTCTTAGAAGGCGGCGCGGACCTGCGCGTGGTCCAAGAGTTACTGGGGCACTCGTCTTTGAGTACCACGCAAATCTATACACATGTCTCCGCAAAGCGGCTAAAGCAGGTTTATTCCCAGGCCCACCCGCGGGCCTGAGTGATTCTTATAAAGGCTTGAGGCGGATAACCGGCATATCCAGCAGGCTTAAGGGGTCAATGTAGCTGTCCTTGGCAATCCGGGCGCCCCAATGCAGCCCTGGTGTGCCGTCTACTGGGTGGGCGAGCTTGCCTATAGTTTGGCCCTCGTGCACCGCTTGGCCTTGGGTGACGCTCGCGTGCACGGGTTGATACGTGGTGCGTATGCCATCTGCATGGTCGATCGAGATGACCGGGGTTCCGGCGACGGTGCCGACAAAAGCGACGGTGCCGGATTCGGCGGCGACGACGCGGCCGCCAATTCTTAGGGCCATATCGACGCCGCGGTGTCCCGCACTCCACTTATGCTCGGGCTTATCAAAGCCGCGCAGCACTCGCACCGGGCGCGGTTTACCCGAGGCGGGATCGACGTATGCGGCAGCGGGCGCGGCGCACAGTAGCACTAGCGCACCAGTGAGGATGGTGGCGAGGGTGGGGATAAGGGGGCATCGGCAAGCGGCGGTATTTCGTGGTCGTGGCAATAAGTGCATGTGGCACAGTGTGGTGCGCTGCGGTCAATAATGCCCGGCGAAAGGTGGACCGGCTGTGGATAAACCAGCAGCGGTGGGGCGGAAGAAACTCAAGTGACAACCGAGGTAAAACGCTCAAAGAAACTTGTGGAAAAGTGCTTGTTCGGTTTGGAAAATCCAGCTGGCTGGGATTATTGTCTTTCATAGCAGTGCGTCCGCTGGGAGTTAACCCTCACGGAGGCATTGACTACGCGCGACGAAGTTGTCGCATCCTGAGTTAAGGGTGTGGCGGTCCGACAGCTGACGCGGTCCTTGGAAACAAGGTGTTGGCAGGGCCTTCGTTGCTAGGGTGCGGAATAAAACACCGCACAATTGGAAAACCGAAAGACAATTAAAAGAAAGCGAGCGAATCATGGCAGTTGTAACCATGCGCGAGCTCCTCGACGCTGGTGTGCACTTTGGTCACCAGACCCGTCGCTGGAACCCGAAGATGCGTCGTTTCATCTTCACCGACCGTAACGGCATCTACATCATCGACCTGCAGCAGACGCTGACCTACATCGATGAGGCATACGAGTTCGTTAAGGAAACCGTCGCTCACGGTGGCACCATCCTTTTCGTTGGCACCAAGAAGCAGGCGCAGGAAGCAGTTGCTGAAGAAGCAACCCGCGTCGGCATGCCTTATGTTAACCACCGCTGGTTGGGCGGCATGCTCACCAACTTCCAGACCGTGTCCAAGCGCCTGAAGCGCATGAAGGAGCTTCAGGCAATGGATGAGCGCGAGGACGGCTACAAGGGCCGTACCAAGAAGGAAGTTCTGATGCTCAACCGCGAGCGCGCCAAGCTTGAGCGCGTTCTGGGCGGCATCTCCGAGATGGCCAAGACCCCGTCCGCACTGTGGATTGTTGATACCAACAAGGAGCACATCGCGGTTAAGGAAGCCCACAAGCTGAACATCCCGGTTGTTGCCATCCTGGACACCAACTGCGACCCGGATGACGTTGACTTCCCGATCCCAGGCAACGATGACGCAATCCGTTCCACCAAGCTGCTGTCCGGCATCGTGGCTTCCGCCGTCGAAGAGGGCAAGAAGGCTCGCGAGGAGCGCCAGCTCGCAGCCGCTAAGGAAGCTGCCGGCGATTCCGCAGAGAAGGAACAGCGCGATGCTGAGGCTGCTGCAGCCGCATCCGATCCTGCTTCTGCAGAAAAGGCTGAGGAAGCACCCGCAGACAAGCCTGCACAGTAGGCCTGCCTCTTGTGAGGATTCTTTCTTAACTGCACTTAATTGAATACCCCACGCACATTTTGGTGTGGGGCAGCTAGGGAATAATTCCTGTACAAGGCTGTTTACCTAACCCCTACCACCGTGTGCTACGGCGGTGGGGGKTACTTTTWTCTATGCTGGAGGCGGCTAAACCTAGCCTCCGTACAATCGCATTGATGAAGGAAACTGGGGKAGATACCCCCACCCAAAGACGGCGCGAGACCGCTTCTTCGGCTACGCTGTCTCAACGAACACTGACTGATTTTCAAGGAGGATCGCCCTAACTATGGCGAACTACACTGCTGCAGACGTGAAGGCACTGCGCGAAGCAACTGGCTCCGGCATGCTCGATTGCAAGAAGGCGCTGGAAGAAAACGGCGGCGACTACGACAAGGCCGTTGAATTCCTGCGCATCAAGGGCGCAAAGAACGTGTCCAAGCGCGCTGACCGCGAGGCTACCGAGGGCCTCGTTGCCGTATCCGGTAACACCATGGTTGAGATCAACTGCGAGACCGACTTCGTGGCAAAGAACGAGGGCTTCCAGTCCTTCGCTAAGAAGATTGTTGAAGCTGCAGCCGCAGCCAAGGCTAACTCGCCGGAAGAACTCAACAACGTAGAGATCGACGGCCAGAAGGTCTCCGAGTTCGTTGACCAGGAGTCCGCAAAGACCGGTGAGAAGCTGCAGGCACGCCGTGCAGTCACCGTCGATGGCGACAACGTTGCTGTCTACCTGCACCAGCGCTCCGCTGACCTGCCTCCTGCAGTCGGTGTCTTGGTTTCCTACGAAGGCAACAAGGAAGGCGCACACGCTGCCGCTCTGCAGATTGCAGCTATGAACGCTGAGTACCTGAAGCGCGAAGACGTTCCTGCAGAGATCGTCGAGAAGGAGCGCTCCATCGCTGAGGCCACCACTCGCGAGGAAGGCAAGCCTGAGGCTGCGCTTCCAAAGATCGTGGAAGGCCGCCTGAACGGCTTCTACAAGTCCGTTGTTCTGCTGGAGCAGGCTTCCTTGTCCGATAACAAGAAGACCGTCAAGCAGGTCGCAGAAGAGGTCGGCACCACCATCACCGGCTTCGTCCGCTACGAGGTTGGCGCTTAAGCCTCAGCCGCTTTTTAGCCTTTAAAGCCCACGGGAGGTACACCCTCTCGGTGGGCTTTTCTGCTGTCTAGGGGCAATGGGGAAGGGGCGGCTGCCGGGCCGCGGTGCGGTGTGGGGAAGCGAGGGCAGTGTAGGTAAGATAGAAAAGAAATAAATCAGCCCCCGCAAAAGGAGACGATGAAGGCGTGACTTCTGCAGACGAGAAGCGAACCGGATACAAACGAGTAATGCTGAAACTCGGTGGCGAAATGTTTGGCGGCGGCAAGGTTGGCATCGACCCGGACGTTGTCGATAACGTCGCTCGCCAAATCGCTGAAGTGGCCGAGCAGGGCATCGAAATCGCCGTGGTGATCGGCGGCGGCAACTTCTTCCGCGGTGCAGAGCTTTCACAGCGCGGCATGGACCGCGCCCGGTCTGACTACATGGGAATGCTGGGCACGGTCATGAACTCGTTGGCCCTGCAGGACTTCTTGAAGCAAAAGGGCGTTGATTGCCGCGTGCAAACGTCTATCAACAKGGCGCAAATCGSGGAGCCATMCCTGCCACTGCGCGCTGACCGCCACTTGGAGAAGGGCCGCGTCGTTATTTTTGGTGCCGGCATGGGCATGCCGTACTTTTCCACGGATACCACCGCCGCGCAGCGTGCCCTGGAAATCGGAGCCGATGTCCTCTTCCTGGCCAAGGGTGTTGATGGCGTGTACTCCGACGACCCACGGACGAACCCCGATGCGGAGCTCTACACCCGAATCACTCCGCGCGAGGTTATTGAAAAGGGGCTCAAGGTAGCCGATGCAACCGCCTTTAGCCTGTGCATGGACAATGACATGCCGATTTTGGTCTTTAACCTCTTGGAAGAGGGGAATATTGCCCGCGCCGCAAGCGGCCAGGTTATCGGCACGCTGGTGCAGTCCTAATTCTAAAACGGCACAGAACCTGCTACCTTTTATACAGCTACCCCTCAACGTTGAAGGATGATTCAGCCTCATGATCGATGACATTCAGCTCGAAGCCGAAGAACACATGACCGCTTCCGTCGAGCACACCCGCGAGCAGCTGGTGACCATTCGCACCGGCCGCGCGAACCCGGCGATGTTCAACGGACTCATCGCGGAGTACTACGGTGCGCCGACCCCGATTACTCAGATGGCTACCATCTCCGTGCCAGAGCCGCGCATGTTGCTCATCAAGCCATACGAGCAGTCCATGATCCAAGAGATTGAAAACTCCATCCGCAATTCGGACCTGGGCGTTAACCCCACCAACGATGGCCACGTACTGCGTGTGACCGTTCCGCAGTTGACCGAGGAACGCCGTAAGGAAATGGTCAAGCTGGCCAAGAGCAAGGGCGAGGACGGCAAGATTGCCATCCGTAATATCCGCCGCAAGGCCATGGAACAGCTGAAGAAGCTCCAAAAGGATGGCGAAGAGGGCGAGGATGAGGTCCTTGCCGCAGAAAAGGAAATGGAAAAGATTACCGCTGGCTATGTCGAGCAGGTTGACAAGCTGGTGGAAAACAAGGAATCCGAATTGATGGAGGTCTAGGCCTTTTCCGCTGCCGCCGCGCCCACCTCGGCCGGCGGCGCTTTTCTGTACGTAGTATTTTTGTATAGGAAATAGATAAGCCCCGCGACGCGCATACAACGCCAAGTGAAAGGAGCCGGTCACGGTGAGTGACGCCTTGAACCGCCGATTGCCGCAGCCGAAAAATGGCCCTGGCCGTGACTTACCGGCGGCTATTGGAGTAGGCGTGGGGCTCGGCGCCCTCGTTGTCCTCGCCGTGTGGGCTGGCCCCTTGGCCTGGTATGCGGTGGTAGCCGTCGCCGTCGGCGGGGCCATGTGGGAAGTTCTTACCCGCCTGCGGGAGAACTCGTACTATATCCCGCGCACGCTGTTAATCATCTTGGGCCAGGCCATGGTGTGGATTTCCTGGCCGCTTGGCGCGCCCGGCCTCGTGGCCGTCTACGTCACCGCCGTACTCATTTTGATGTTCGGCAGGCTTTTCCATAATGGGCGGCATCGCCCACCCATCAATTATCTGCGGGACATGTCCGTCGGCATTTTCGTGCTGACGTGGATTCCGCTTTTCGCCACCTTTGCTGCGATGCTATCGCTGATTTCTACCCCGGTGGCCAGCGGCGCTGCTTCCATCGTGGTCTTTATGCTGTGCGTGGTCGCCTCCGATACGGGCGGCTATATCGTCGGCGTGATGTTTGGCTCCTGCCCCATGGCACCGGCCGTGAGCCCGAAGAAATCCTGGGAGGGCTTTTGCGGCTCCATTGGCTTCGGCGTCATCGTTGGTGCCGTGTCCGTCCATTTCCTCTTGCATCATTCGGCGTGGATAGGCGCCTTGATGGGGCTCGGCCTTGTGATTTGCGCCTCGTTGGGTGACTTGGTGGAATCGCAGTTTAAGCGAGAGCTGGGCATTAAGGATATGTCCCACATCCTCCCCGGGCATGGTGGTTTGATGGACCGCCTTGATGGCATGCTTCCCTCTGCCATGGTTACCTGGGTGGCCATGAGCCTCATGGCAAATTTCGCGGTCTAAACCGAGTCGCAGTCACCGCGTATAAGGACTGCTGCGCATAACCCGCCGCTTCCCCTGTGCCACCGGAAATATCTCGAGGGCAGGGAGGAGAGCGGCGGTACGGCTCTTTTAGCCTTCGGCCTGCTTACGCAATTGGCGGCGCAATTCAAGCATCCGCCACACACCCACAAGCGCCATGATGAGCGCGCCGCCGATGGTAAACATCAGGTAGGCAATGCCCGCTGGGAACTGCCCCGACCAGCCCAGGAAGTTCATCGGCACTTCTTGCTGGTTTTGCATGATGAAGATGATCAACACGATCAGCAAGAGGAAGCCGACAATGAGCGCTGCCCAAGTGCTAGCGGCGAACGAGCCTTGGGCTTTTTGTGGTGCGGCAGCGGGCTCGGTGGTCCCAGCGTCGGCGCCGGCACCGGTGGAGACTTCCTTGTTTCCGGTTTCGGCCAAAGCGGCATTATCGCCTGCCGCGGTGGCCTCATCATTGGAGGCGGAAAAGTCATCTTCGGGGTATTTCGGATTGGTCATGTGTCCATTATTTCTGTAAACCCTTCCAAAATTCCACTTGGCTATAAATTGAGGCCTTCCCAATTGGAAAAGTACCGGTAAACCGTGGAAAGATGGGCGTTATTATGGCTCAACCAGTAAAACTTAACTTCTCCGCGCCGCGGCGCGGTCTGCCACCCAAGCACTTTGCAGATCTCTCTGAAAGCGAGCGCATCGATAAGCTCGCAGAAATTGGCCTACCTAAATTCCGTGCTAAGCAAATTGCCAAGCACTACTATGAGCATCTCACTGACGACGTCGAAGAGATGACGGATATCCCCGCCGGCAAGCGCGAGGAAGTCAAAGAGGCCTTCTTCCCTGAGCTCATGAAGCCTATTCGTACGACTTCTACCGACGATGGGGAAACCACCAAGTCCCTGTGGCGCTTGCACGACGGCACCTTATTGGAGTCCGTTCTGATGCGGTATCCTGGCCGCGCTACCTTGTGCATTTCTTCCCAGGCTGGCTGCGGAATGGCCTGCCCGTTCTGTGCTACCGGCCAGGGCGGACTAGACCGCAACCTTTCTACCGGCGAAATCGTCGAACAGTTCCGCCACGCAGCCGCAGCAATGGCGGCCGAAGGCGGGCGCTTATCCAATGTGGTCTTCATGGGCATGGGAGAGCCGCTGGCAAACTACAAGCGCGTGGTCCAGGCGGTGCGCCAGATTACCGGCCAGGATGGAACGGGCTTTGGGCTCTCGCAGCGCAATGTGACCGTATCCACCGTGGGTTTGGCACCTGCCATCCGCAAGCTCGCGGACGAAGACCTTGCCTGCACGCTTGCGGTGTCGCTGCACACCCCGGATGATGAGCTGCGCGATAGCCTGGTTCCGGTAAATAACCGCTGGTCCGTTGATGAGGTCCTCGACGCAGCACGGTACTACGCCGATAAATCCGTCCGCCGCGTATCTATCGAGTACGCCCTTATCCGGGATAAGAATGACCAGGATTTCCGCGCCGATATGCTAGGCCGCAAGCTGCACCAGAAGCTCGGCTCCAAGGTGCACGTTAACGTGATCCCTCTTAACCCGACCCCTGGCTCGGAGTGGGACGCAGCTCCTAAGACGCGGCTTGATGAATTCGTGCGCCGCGTCCAAGCACAAGGAGTGCCGTGCACTGTGCGCGATACTAAGGGCGATGAAATCGCGGCAGCCTGTGGCCAACTTGCCGCCGATGAACGAGAAGACATGTCGGCCTAAGAGCCCGCTGTCACAGTCACCTAGGCATTTTTGGATAAGTGCTTAGGTGGTTTTCTCGTTGTATTCTGCGTTTACACGTGCGGTGCAGTCAAACGCAGTACGGCTACGTACCCGGTAAAACCACGAAACCGCCGAGCCCCTCGCAATGAGGAGGATCGGCGGTTTTYCGTAGCTAGGATTATAGCGCGTGCTTGCCGGAGCTTACCTCGGCAGCGTCGGACGCGGAGTCAACGCGCAGGTGGGCTACGCGGGAAGGCTCGATATTCAACGCGCGCAGCTGGGAGTCGGTCAACTCGGTGTAGGCGCCAGAAACGGTCTTCTGGTCATAAGTCCAGTCCCGTTCTTGGTGGTCGGCCGGCTTATTATTAGCGGTGATGGTGCGCACCTGGTTGAGCTTCGGCTCGAAGGTGAAGATGAGCAGGCCCACAACCAACAGGACGGTCAGGGCGACGAGCCAGACGGTCTCCACGTGGCCCTTGTGGTTACCAAAGTTGAAACCAATCATGAAGATCACGGAGATCCAACCCGCGATTTGCACACCAGAGCGGCTGATGCGGGACCAACCGAAGCCTGCGGATGGAACATCTTCGGTAGAAACACCGTCATAAACCTGCGGTACCGGCTTGTGGGAAGACACTTGCTCTCCTTCGCTATCGCGTGTGTCCATTAATCGAGGGGGCACACCAATGCCATTTGACTGACACCTATTTTAAAACATCGTGGCTGCAAAGGCGATTAAACACCCCCGCCTGCTTGACCGGCTCCACCCCATAGCAGGGCGCGGTAAATGACCGCTAGGGTAGAGGGGTGACTACTCAGCGAATCCTTATCCTTGGCTCCACCGGCTCTATTGGCACGCAAGCATTAGAAGTAATTGCGGATAACCCCGATAAATTCGAGGTCGTGGGCATTGCCGCGGGCGGCTCTAACCCGCAGCAGATCATTGAGCAGGCCCGTAGTTTCCATCTTTCGTTTGACCACATTGCTGTGGCCCAGCCKGCGGCGGCTGSGGRGGTTTCTGCGGYTTTRGGCGGTACGGTWYTTTCTGGTGATGGTGCTGMAGAAGRGSKGGTGCGCTCGGTYCCCGCCGATACCGTGCTCAATGCCCTAGTGGGCTCCCTCGGGCTTAAGGCCACTTTAGCCACGCTGGACATGGGCGAGTACCTCGCACTAGCGAATAAGGAGTCCTTGGTTGCCGGCGGCACGCTGGTCACGAAATCCGCGCGGCCAGGCCAGATCATCCCCGTGGATTCGGAGCATTCTGCGATGGCGCAATGCCTGCGCGCGGGCGAAGAGGGCGAGCTGGCGAAGCTCGTCCTCACGGCCTCGGGCGGCCCCTTCCGCGGCCAGACGCGTGAGCAGATGTGGGACGTTACCCCGCAGCAAGCCGCGCAGCACCCCACGTGGTCCATGGGGCAGATGAATACGCTGAATTCCGCCACCTTGATCAATAAGGGGCTCGAGCTCATTGAGGCCACGCTGCTTTTTGATATTGAGCCAGAGCGCATCGATGTCACAGTTCACCCGCAGTCGGTCATTCACTCTATGGCCACTTTTAAAGATGGTTGCACTATCGCCCAGGCTTCGCCGCCGTCGATGAAGCTGCCCATCTCCCTGGCGCTGAATTGGCCCCAGCGTGTGCSGGGGGCGCAGCCGGCGCTCKWTTTTYCACAAGCGCATRCGTGGCWTTTTGRGCCGYTTGATGWTKTTTYTTTYCCCGCCGTATCCCTCGCCCGCGAGGCCGCGGCGCAGGGAACTGGAGTGATTTATAACGCGGCCAATGAAGAGGCCGCTGCGGCCTTCTTGTCTGGTCGCATCCACTTCCCAGAGATTGTTGATGTTGTAGGCGAGATCCTCGGGGAGTCTTCCCAGTTTGCTGGTGTAGTCTCTACCCTCGATGAAATCCTCGCCGTAGAGGGTGAGGCTCGCAGGCGCGCGAATGCGCGCATTGACCGTTTAGCTGACTAGAAAGCTTTCTTTAATGGCAAATTTGCTGGGCATCGTGTTTTTCGCCCTTGGCATCGGGCTGACCGTGGCACTCCATGAGGCAGGGCATATGTTTACTGCCCGCGCCTTTGGTATGCGGGTGCGCCGGTATTTCATTGGTTTTGGCCCGCGCGTTTTCTCCTTCCGCAAGGGGCATACCGAATACGGCCTAGCCGCGTTCCCGGTGGGTGGATTTTGCGATATCGCCGGGATGACCGCGCAGGATGAATTCCTTACGGAGGAAGAAAAGCCCTATGCAATGTACAAAAAGCCTTGGTGGCAGCGCATCATCGTTCTTGCAGGTGGTATCGGCGTCAACCTGATCCTCGGCTTTGTCATCTTGTATTTCGTGGCGATGACTGCGGGGCTACCCAACCCAGATGCCGATGTGCGCCCGCGGGTGGGAGAGGTAACCTGCACCGCTGACCAAAAAGAAAACCAGGAGCTGGAATCATGCACCGGGAACGGGCCCGCTGGTAAGGCCGGTGTGCAGGAAGGCGATATCATTCTCGCGCTCGATGGCGAGCACCTAGATTCCTTTACGCAATTGCGCGATGAGGTCATGCAGCGCCCCGGCGAGACCGTGACTCTTACAGTAGAGCGAGACGGTGAGGAAAAAGATTTCTCCATCGAATTGGAAACGGTCAAGCGCCTGAATCAACAGGGCGAATTGGTCGACGCCGGTTCGATCGGGCTGAGCAATGAGGTCCTCGACATCGTCGAGAAGTATTCAGCAACGCAGGCGGTCCCCGCAACGTGGCATTTCACCACCTATTCGCTCGAGGCCACGGTGGAAGGAATCAAACAATTCCCCGCTAAGGTACCGGGCGTGGTGGCCTCCATCTTTGGCCACGAGCGGGATGTCAACGGGCCGATGTCTGTCGTCGGTGCATCGCGGGTTGGTGGCGAACTCGTGGAGCGTTCCCTGTGGGCATCGTTCTTCATGATGCTGGCGACGCTGAACTTCTTCCTCGCTCTGTTTAACCTCATTCCGCTGCCGCCCTTTGACGGCGGCCACATCGCGGTCATCTTGTATGAGAAGATCCGCGATGGCATTCGCAAATTGATGGGCAAGCAGCCGCTGGGTCCGGCCGATTACACCAGGCTTATGCCCATTACCTATGTCATGGCGGCCTTACTTATGGCGCTGGGCGTAGTGATAATCATCGCGGATGTGGTCAATCCGATCAGGCTATTTGGCTAGGTTCGTTAGCCCCTGTGCCCGCCGCTCGGCGTGAGTAGAGCGCCCAACGCTTAGCGCACGTGTACAGCGCGAGCGCGCACTTTAGCGCTTAACCATCTAGTGCTAGAGTGGGGACGTTCAACACTTATTGTGCAATAACATTTAGCAACGAGCCACGAGCTAGAAATAAGGAGCATTCATGTCTAGTCCTATCGGTCTAGGAATTCCTGACGGGCCTCCGCCAGTATTGCACCCGCGCCGGAAAACGCGGCAATTGCACGTAGGCCCAGTGGGCGTTGGTTCTGACTACCCAATTTCGGTGCAGTCGATGACTAATACCAAGACCCATGACATCAACGGCACCCTGCAGCAAATCGCACAGCTTACTGCCTCTGGCTGCGATATCGTGCGCGTGGCCTGCCCTAAGCCGGTGGATGCGGAGGCGCTGCCGGCCATCGCCAAGAAATCCCCGATCCCGGTCATCGCGGATATCCACTTCCAGCCCAAGTACATCTTCCAGGCTATCGATGCTGGCTGCGCGGCAATCCGCGTCAACCCCGGCAACATCCGTGAATTTGATGGCCGCGTTAAGGAAGTGGCGAAGGCCGCTGGCGATGCGGGAATCCCCATCCGCATCGGCGTCAATGGCGGTTCGTTGGATAAGCGCCTGTTGGAAAAGTACGGCAAAGCCACCCCAGAAGCGCTCGTGGAGTCCGCTATCTGGGAGGCGGGCCTGTTTGAGGAGCACGGCTTTGGCGATATCGCCATTTCCGTCAAGCACTCTGACCCCGTGCTGATGGTGGAGGCCTACCGCCAGCTGGCCGCGCAGACCGATTACCCACTGCACTTGGGTGTGACGGAAGCGGGCCCGAAGTTCATGGGCACCATTAAGTCCTCCGTCGCCTTCGGCGCCCTTTTGGCAGAAGGCATCGGCGATACGATTCGCGTTTCGCTCTCCGCCCCGCCGGAAGAAGAGGTCAAGGTGGGAGACCAGATTCTGCAGTCCTTCAACTTGCGCCCGCGCAAGCTGGAAATCGTCTCCTGCCCGTCGTGTGGCCGCGCGCAGGTGGACGTGTACAAGCTGGCGGAGGAAGTTACCGCCGGCCTCGAGGGCATGGAATTTCCCATCCGCGTTGCTGTCATGGGTTGCGTCGTTAACGGGCCGGGCGAGGCCCGCGACGCAGACTTGGGCGTGGCATCCGGTAACGGAAAAGGTCAGATCTTCGTCAAGGGCGAAGTGGTGCGCACCGTGCCGGAAGACAAAATCGTGGAAACCCTCATCGAAGAGGCAATGCGCATTGCGGATGAGGAAGGCCTCGAAGCCGTGGACGGCGCTAAGGCCGATGTCCGCGTGACGCAGTAAGCCGCGCGCCTCTACGCTAATTATTAATAGACTGCCCTGCACCTCGGTGTGGGGCAGTCTTTTTTGCTGCGTGCGCTGCTAATGTGCCAAAGCATGAAGAAGTTATTCGCACTGGTTGCTACAGTCTCGCTTGCTGCAACTGGTGTGGTTGCTTGTACCCCTAAGCCCGTATCTGCACAGCCGGTGGCAGAAGAGTTCATTGAAGGCATGGAGAGCCGAAATAACGAGGGCTTGGCAGAGCTTACGGATTCCCCCGATGACGCCACGCAGGCCCTCGATGCTTCTTACTCGGGTTTGCAGGCAGAGGGCCTCGATATTGAGCTCGAGGGGGTAAAGCAGGACGAAACCGTGGCCACGGCGGATTATAAGGTCACGTGGGATCTGCCCAAGGATCGCAGCCTGAGCTATACCACGCAGATGACCTTGACCAAGGCCGAAGATGAGTGGACGGTGCGGTGGAAGCCCAGCATTATTCACCCGGACCTGGGTGCGCACCAGCATTTGGAGCTGCGCGCCTTGGAAGCCACGCGCGCTAGCGTCGTCTCCTCCAACGGGGTGGAGCTGATGAGCCCCGGGCTGAATTACCGTGTCATCGTGGATACGAGCTCGCTTTCCGATGTCCGCCCCACGGCCTCCAAGGTCAGCAGCGCCCTTGCTGCGGCGCACCGCGAGGACGACTCGATCGCGGAGGTGGACGCCAAAGAGCTCGCCGAAAAGCTAGAAAAGGCAGATTCTGCCTATTCGGTGGGCCTTTATACAGAAGAGCAGGAGTCCGTCATCCGCGCCAAGATGGAGGGGATGGACGGCGTCCGCATTAATGAAGAACCCGCGCTGGTGACCCGGGACCGCGGCCTCGCACCCGATCTCTTATCGCGCGTGCGCTCGGCCGTCAATGACGAGCTCGACGGCGAGACCGGCTGGTCCATTGCCGTCGTCAATGAGAACGGTGCGGCGCTTTCCGATGTCGAAAAGCATGCGCCCGAGGCCGCCCCCTCCATCAAGGTGGGCTTGGATTATGACGTCCAACGCGCGGCCCAAGAGGCAGTGGATCAGCGCTCGGACGCCCAGGCCATGCTGGTGGCCATCCGGCCTTCCAATGGCGATATCCTGGCCGTCGCACAGACCGAGAAGGCGGACGAAGACGGCGACGTCGCCTTGCAAGGCCAATACCCGCCCGGCTCGGTTTTCAAGATCCTTACCGCCGCTGCGGGCGTAGAAAAACAAAACCTGAACACGGATACCATCGTTCCGTGCCCTGGCACGATGGATATCTATGGCCGCGTGGTGACCAACTACAACGCGTTTTCGCTCGGCAATGTGCCGTTAAGCCGGGCCTTCGCCCAATCGTGCAATACCACCTTCGCGGATATTTCTACCAAGCTGGCACCCGGTGAGCTGAAGGAAACCGGCAAGAAGTTTGGCTTCGGGGTGGATTATGAAATCCCCGGGCTCACCACTACGACCGGCTCGATTCCGGAGGGCAAGGAAGTACTGGAGCGTACCGAAGCCGGTTATGGTCAGGGCTACGACCTTGCCAGTCCGTTCGGCATGGCTATGGTTTCTGCCTCTGTGGCGGCGGGAAAGACCCCAACGCCGACGCTTATTGAGGGCCGCGAGACCAAGGCCTCGGATAAGCCGGCGCAGATTCCCGAGGACGTGTTGAATAACGTGCGCGGCATGATGCGCCAGGTGGTCACCAGCGGTACCGCTCGCGGAATACAAGCAGGCGGAACCATTTACGGCAAGACTGGTGAGGCCGAGATCAATGAAGGCTCGCACGCGTGGTTTACGGGCTACCGGGAAGAAGACGATATCGCCTTCGCCACGCTCGTCGTGCTGGGCGGTGGCTCTGAATCCTCGGTAGCCATTACGGATAACTTCTTGCGGAAGCTGGATGATTACCGCTCGCGTCCCAATGATGGCCCAGCGCCGATGGTCGAGTAATCCGCAGCCTCGGACGCGATACCCGGATACTGCGCTACGCGGTATGAGGACTACCATGGGCAATTATGAGTACTCGTGGAAAATTGAAGCCAGGTAAACCAACCCCCATCCGGCCGGTGCCAGAAGATATCGAGCGCCCGGAATATGTGTGGAAAGACGAGGTACAAGAGGCCATCGGCGAGCCTTTTGTACAGTCCCCCGAAGTGATTGAGAAGATGCGGGAGGCCTGCAAGATCGCGGCCAACGCGCTGAAGGAAGCCGGCAAGGCCGTAAAGCCTGGCGTAACGACGGATGATGTCGACCGCGTGGCGCACGAGTATATGTGTGATCACGGCGCATACCCATCTACCTTGGGATACCGGGGATTTCCCAAGGGTAGCTGCGTTTCGCTGAATGAAATCGTCTGCCACGGCATTCCGGATACCACCGTGATTGAAGAAGGTGACATCGTCAATATCGATGTCACCGCTTATAAAAACGGCGTGCACGGCGATAATAACGCCACCTTCTTGGCCGGTGACGTATCAGAGGAGCACCGCCTATTAGTAGAGCGCACCAAAGAGGCAACGATGCGCGGCATTAAGGCCGCAAAGCCTGGCCGCGAGATTAACGTTATCGGCCGCGTTATCGAGTCATATGCCAAGCGCTTTGGTTATAACGTCGTGCGCGATTTCACCGGTCACGGTGTAGGACCCACCTTCCACAATGGGCTGGTGGTCTTGCACCACGATTCCACCACGTACCGCGACATCTTGGAACCGGGCATGACCTTGACGGTAGAGCCGATGATCAACCTGGGTTCGCTGGATTACGATATTTGGGATGATGACTGGACCGTGCAGAACCGGGACGGTAAGTTCACCGCCCAGTTCGAGCACACCTTGGTCATCACCGATGATGGCAATGAAATCCTGACCATCCCAGATGAGGATTAATCGCTAGGGCCCTTCTTCAAGGCCT
The DNA here is from genome assembly GCF_030515985.1 of Corynebacterium accolens. The sequence continues at coordinate 758,472 of NZ_CP100376.1, forward strand.
AGGCACGGCGAAAGCCGCCTCCTTAACCGCCGCGCATGAATCTTTGCGCGTGGCCAGGGAGGCGGCTTTTACTATGGAATCTTAGCTACGGTGCCTTAGTCCCATTCGAGGCCCAAGAGGGCGTTTTCTACGACCTCAGGCAGGGCTGGGTGGATCCAGTACTGCTTGCGGGCAAAGTCCCGCAGGTCGATCTTGTAGGCCATTACGGTAATCAGCTGCTGGATCAGGGTGGAAGCCTGCGGGCCCATCAGGTGGGCGCCCAAGAGCTGGCCCGTCTTGCGGTCCGCAATCAGCTTGCAAATACCGGTGGTATCTTCCATGGCCCAGCCGTAGGCCACGTCGCCGAAGTTCTGAATCTTTACGGTGACATCGAAGCCCTGCTCCCGCGCTTCTTCTTCCTTCAAGCCCACAGAGGCGATCTGCGGGTGGGTGAAGATGGCGGCAGGAACATTGTCGTGCGGAAGATCCTGCAGATCCTCTGGGTGGAGCAGGTTGTGCTGGATGGTGCGGGCTTCGGCGTTGGCGACGTGCTTGAGCATGTAGGGCGAAGAGACATCGCCAAGCGCCCAGACGCCTTCTGCATCCGTGAGGCCATGAGCATCGGTGGAAATGCGGCCATTGTCCAGCAGCTTGATGCCGGCCTTGTCCACATCCATGAGATCGCCATTTGGCTTGCGGCCGGTGGCTACCAGGATGGCGTCTGCCTCGAGGGTTTCGCCATTATCGAGCTTCAGCTTTACGCCCTTGTCGGTTTCTTCCAGCTTGGTGCCGTTAGCAACCCGTATATCGAAACGCTCGCGGGCAATTTCGTTGAAGCGTGAAGAGATATCGGAATCGAGGTGGCGCAGCAAGGTCTCGCTGCGGTTGACCACGGTGACCTTGGTGCCGAGGCCATCGAATACGTGGGCAAATTCCATGGCGATATAGCCGCCGCCGACGATGATCAGGCTTTCTGGTTGGCGGTCCATCCGCATGATGTCTTCGTTGGTGTAGTACTTCACACCGGAATTGGCGTAGACCTCAGGGATTACCGGGCGGGAGCCGGTAGCAACAACGATCTGATCGGCGCTGATGACGTGATCGCCGGTCTGGATGGTCTTAGAGCCGACGAAGCGTGCGTGCTCGTCGTAGACGGTGATATTCGGGGTCTTGTCGCCGCGACGGTAGTCCTCGCCGCTTTGGGCGATCTGGTCAATGCGGTTGTGGAAGACGCGCTCCACAATGGAGTTCCACTCCACGTTGTTGACCTGGGCGTCAATGCCGAGGCGCTCGCCTTCGCGGGCGGCGAGGGCGACATCGGCTGCGTAGACGTACATCTTGGTGGGGATGCAGCCGACATTCAGGCAGGTGCCACCGAAGCGGCCCTTTTCAATGATGGCAATCTTCTTATCGTGAAAATCGCGGTTGGCAATGGAGTTGCCGGAACCGGTGCCAATGATGATGAGGTCGTAGTGTTCCTCAGCGGCCGGAGTATTTGCTGTATCAATTGTGGTCATATTTGTACCTTAATCCATGTGTCCAATTTGGGTATTTATTCTGGTGTGGGCGCTTCCACAATGGTGGGAAGCCACGCATCGCACGCCGCGAAGGCCTCTTCTAAGGGGTGGGGGAGGGATAAAAAGACATCGTGGCGCGCGCCTTCGATGGAACGCAGCGTGTAGTGCGCATTGAGCTCTTTTGCCCACCGTCGGGTCTGTGCGACATCGATGATGCAATCGGCATGATTGACCGCATCGCAGTAGGGCGTGCCCAATAGCGAGCGGGTAGATTGCAGCGTCAATACGGGGACCCCGGCATTAATGCGGCCGCTGTGTATGGCGTCAAAACCGTGGAAGACGGCGGCCAGCCAGCCGATATATTTCTTATGCCCGGCTAATGGTTTCAGGCTGAGGTCGTAGTCCCACTCGCCGTAGAAGTCGCTGTGCACCGATTCGCCATAGGCAGTGAGGTTGCCCCCAGGCAAGGCGATCTTGGGTGCGATCTTGGCGGTGGAGTATATCGCCGGCTTCAGCGCTGATACGGCCCAGCTGGGAACGTCCATCATGTCCAGCCAGGGGCTATTGAGGATGAGGCCCTTCAGGCGGGAGAAGCGCTCCGCGTCATGGCGGCGTAAGAAGTCCATCCACAGCGGCGCAATCAGGCCACCGGTGGAGTGGGAGATAACGATTACCTCGTCGTTTGTAATGGCATCGAGGGCTGCGGAAAGATCCGCGTTATATAAGGACAAGTCCGAAACGTAGTGCCAGGACTGGCCCGGGCGGTGCGATCGGCCGCATTTGCGCAGGTCAACCGCGTAGAAGTCATAGCCTTGTGCCGCGAAGTGCTGTGCGACGTGCGTTTGGAAGAAGTAGTCAGTCATCCCGTGCAGCCATACCAAGGCCGGGCGGGAAGTGGCAGAAGGCGAAGAAGGATCGGCGGGGCCCGAATCCGTGGAGCCTGCGGCCGAGCCTGGCGCATAGCGGRCGAGGGKGGKGACAATATCCCCCTCGCCATCGGGATCGGGGCCAAGGTCGAGGGTGGCTGATTGAAAATCGGGGCCGAGGATATCGGGCCCCCATGACGGAGTTGCTGTAGCCATGACACGAGTCTAGTCAACAGTTGGTCGTCACTACGGTAGCTGCGTGACCTGCCATTATTTCAGTGAAATGTGAACTGTATAACAGGTCGCCCCATATTGTGGTGACCAGGGTGGGGGAGAAAAACCAATCGAGAAAAGAAAAGCGTAAGGTAAGGCGTTAATGCGTGACACATCGGCAGGTTGGCTGTGCACAACAGTCGCGGTGTGGGGCGCAAAGCGCTTAAAATATATGGTGCAGAACGCGCCGATGTATATAAATTTTCAATTCGAAGAGGTTATAACACAGTGTCCTCAGCAAAGAAGACAGCACAAGTTGTAGATGAGGTCGATGTCGCACTGGTCGGTGCCGGCATCATGAGCGCCACTCTGGGCGCTATGCTCCGCGAGTTGGAGCCGAGCTGGACCCAGATGATCTTTGAGCGCCTTGATGGCCCCGCCCTGGAATCCTCCTCGCCGTGGAATAACGCTGGTACCGGCCACTCCGCCCTGTGCGAGCTCAACTACACACCAGAGAAGAACGGCCGCATCGATATCTCTAAGGCCATTGCGACCAACGAGAAGTTCCAGAAGTCGCGCCAGTTCTGGTCCCACCAGCTCAACAACGGCATCCTGACTGAACCCAGCGAGTTCATCAACCCAGTCCCGCACGTCTCCTTCGCCCAGGGCGAAATCCAGGCGGACTACCTGAAGCGCCGCTACGAGGTGCTGAGTGAAAAGCACATGTTCCCCGGCATGCAGTTCTCTGATGACGAATCCACCTTTGCGGAGAAGCTGCCGCTCATGGCGGACGGCCGCGACTTTTCCAATAAGGTCGCTATCTCTTGGACCGAAGTCGGCACCGACGTGAACTTCGGCGCCCTGGCCAAGCAGTTCCTGACCGCGGCGCGCGCATCTGGCACGGAGATCCGTTACGGCCACGAGGTCTTCGATATCGACCGCGACGGAAACGACTGGAAGGTTTATTCCAAGAACAAGCACACTGGCGATATCACCGTGGTGAAGGCGAAGTTCGTCTTCGTCGGTGCCGGCGGCTACGCCCTGGACTTGCTCCGCAAGGCAAAGGTGAAGGAAGTAGCTGGCTACGCCGGATTCCCCATTTCCGGCCTGTGGCTGCGCGCCAAGAATCCGGAGCTCATTGAGCAGCACCAGGCTAAGGTTTACGGTAAGGCAGCGGTGGGTGCTCCTCCGATGTCCGTGCCGCACCTGGATACCCGCGTTATCGACGGCGAGAAGGGCCTGCTGTTTGGCCCGTACGGCGGCTGGAGCCCGAAGTTCTTGAAGAAGGGTTCCTACCTGGATCTCTTCAAGTCCATCCGCCCGGATAACATCACCTCCTACCTGGGCGTTGCCGTGCAGGAATTCGGCCTGACCAAGTACCTCATTGATGAGGTGCGCAAGGACTTCTCTGACCGCGTTGATTCCCTCCGCGAATACGTCCCGAATGCGAAGGAAAGTGACTGGGAAACCGTGATTGCCGGCCAGCGCGTACAGGTCATCAAGCCTGCTGGTGCACCGCGCTTTGGCTCCCTCGAGTTTGGTACCGCCTTGGTTAATAACCAGGAGGGCAATATTGCCGGCCTGCTCGGTGCTTCCCCGGGTGCTTCGATTGCCCCAGCCGTCATGCTGGAGCTGCTGGAGCGTTGCTTTGGCGAGCGCATGATTGACTGGAGCGATAAGATTCGCGAGATGGTCCCGTCCTACGGCATGAAGCTGGCCAATGATGAGGACTTCTACAACGAGATGTGGGAATACACCCAGAAGACGCTGAAGCTAGAGCGCTAAAACGCCTTCGGCTGGGACTAAGTCCCAGCCCGTGCCCTCCGTGCAGAACGTACTGCGCGGAGGGCTTTGTGCTGTGCAACTTTTGAATTCGGGGTGGCTAGAAAATTAGGTACCGCAGTAGGTGAGAAAACCTGCAAGCCCATTCGGGTCGGGCTGTTCGTAGGACGGATGCGGCTCCCACGGGTGGGTCACGGCGTGGAGGAGCTCAGTAAAGGGCTGCATATCGCTCGCCTCGGCGGCGCGCAGCGCGGCTTCGACGGCCATGTTGCGGGGAATGACCCGGGGCATGGCAGCATCCACGGCATCCGGGGCGGGGTGAGTGGCTAGGTAGCTATCCAGGAAGTCCGTACCTGTGAAGAGCTCTTGGGCAGGAAGGGTGTGGCCGCGGGCGGCATCGGCAAGCGCACGGTGCGCCAACGTGATATCCGGGCGAGATAGCTGCATCGCAGTAAGGTAGGCGGAGGCTACCTCGGTGGTGGAATCGAGGGCCGCGGCTATATCGCTGTGGCGCTGGGTGGCGAATTTCTCCTGGAACCCGTTGATGGTCTCTTGCGCGAAGTCGACCCCGGCATTGATATCGGCATCAAAAAGCGGCACGAGCGATTCCGCGAGCCGGGCGAGGTTCCAGCCCAGGATGGCTGGTTGATTGCCAAAGGCATAGCGTCCCTGCTGGTCAATGCTGGAAAATACCGTATCGGGAGAGTAAGCCTCCATAAAGGCGCACGGGCCATAATCAATGGTTTCACCGGAGATGGTGGTGTTATCCGTATTCATTACCCCGTGGATAAAGCCCAAGCGCATCCACGAAGACACGGTGGCTATCTGGCGGTCCATCACGCCCTGGAAGAACTCCCGGTAGTCTGCCCCAGGGTAGTGGCGCGCGATGGCGTAGTCCGCGAGAGCCTGGAGGTGGCCGGACTGCGCGGCATAGTGAAAAGTTCCGACCCGGATGTGGCTGGCGGCCACGCGGACCAGGACGCCCGCCGGCTGCACGTGGCCGCGCTGGATGGGCCGGCCGGTGGAAATCACGGCGAGCGAGCGCGTGGTGGGCACGCCGAGGGCATGCATGGCCTCAGAAATCAGGTATTCGCGCAGCATGGATGAAAGGGTGCCGCGGCCATCGGCACCCAGGCGGGAATAGGGGGTCAGCCCCGTGCCCTTGGCATGGAGATCCCACAGTTTTCCGTCTTTTTCCACCTCGCCCAAGAGCATGGCTCGGCCATCGCCCATCTGCGGGTTGAAGGAGCCGAATTGGAAACCGGAATAGGCCATGGCATGCCCGCCGCCGCGGCCCAAGAGGAAATCCAGGCCCTCTGCAGAGCGCAGCCAGTCCGTATTGAGGCCCAGCTGTCGGGCCAGCTCTTCATTGAGAACCACGAGCTTAGGATCCGGTTGTTCCTCGCCGTGCGTTGCCGCCACCAAGTCCGGCAGGTGCTTTGCATAGTCGTGGTGTAGGTGCATTTTAGACCTCCAATTTTCCTTGCACGCGGATGTGGACGCGGCCGCCGACCCAAATATCGGCGCCGTCATCGTGGATAAAGACCTCCCCGTCTCGTCCCAGCTGGCTGCCCTGGCAGGCGGTGTAGCGGGCAGGGACCAGCCCGCGCGAGCGCATGAATTGTGCGGCACCGCCGTTGAAGGAGCCGGTGACAGGATCCTCGAATCCTGCGGTAAACGCGCGCACTTCATAGGCGGCGGAATCAGTACCCGCGCTGCTATTACACATGCCCACCACGCCCACCTTGGGTCGGGTTGCGGCGGGCTGAACCGCGCGCACGGCCGCGGCATCGCGCAGCTGTAAAARCCGCCAACCAGGCCCATTGTCCACCCAAGCGGAATCGATGACATCTGCTTCTGCGATATTCAAGCCCGCGCAGGCCTCTGCCAGTTCGGCGCTGCTCAGCGGCCCGCTCGCGCGCAGGGGAGGGGTGGCAAAAGAATAAATTCTCCCGCTTTCGCGCACGGAGACCATCCCCACCCCGCATTCCTGCACTATGGTGCCTTCCTTCTGCGGTTTATTGCCGAGTGCCCGCCAGACGGCGGCGCTGCCCAGGGTGGGGTGGCCGGCGAAATCGAATTCCTCGTGCGGGGTAAAAATGCGCACGCGATAGTCCGCCGCGGGATCGGTGGGCTCGAGCAAGAACGTAGTTTCAGAAAAATTGGTCCAGTGCGCGATGGCCTGCATCTGCTGCGTCGAGAGCCCATCGGCATGGGCCACGACGGCGAGCGGGTTACCGGAAAACGCCGAGGTGGMAAAGACATCGACTWMAAAGAACKGGAGTTGCATGCCCGCCAGTCTAGTCAGCCCTGGGGATGAGGCCGGCAGGCTGGCTTCTGCGCTAGCCTTGCCCTTATGACTAAGCTTTGGCCGGATCGTCTGCGCGACTGGATTGGACCGCCGTGGCGAATCATTATCCCCGTGTTCTTCGGCGTGCTGTTGCCCAACGCCGCGAACTTTTTACACACCGATTCGCCCTTCCAGGCCATCGTCGCGGTCTTGTACACCGTCGGCATCCCGCTGGCGCTGTGGCTGCATCCCAAGCTGCAAGAAAAGTCCATTTTCTTCGTTGCCGGCACCATGACGCTGTGCATTTTCACGCCCTTGGCCTCCCTGGCAAACTTCCACGCCCCGATTTTTGCCTACACGGCCTTTCTCATCGGCACGCATTCCCGCAAGCGCTTGCGCTATATCTGGCTTGCCTGGATCGCCTTGGGCTCTTTGGCCGGAACCACCGCAAGCCTATTTGGGGAAAAGCTCTTCGCGGGTAGCGACATCGGCCTGGGCGATGCGACCATGAGCCCGCTGCTTGCCTATGCCGGCACGGTCCTGCTCGGCTGGCCGGTCTTGGGCTTTTTCTACCTGCTCGGCACCAATAATCGGAAGCGCCGGGAGGGCCAACAGCTGCTCATCGAGCGCGCGGAGATGGCCGGCGCCGTCGAGCGCAACCGCATCGCCCGCGAGATGCATGACATCGTCGCCCACAACCTCGCTGGCGTCATTGCGCTTGCCGATGGCGCCCGGTTCGCCGCCACCAAAGACCCCAAGGTAGCCACGGAGGCGCTCGATACCATCGCCTCCACCTCGCGCGAGTCTTTAAAACAGATGCGCAGCCTGCTCTCCGTCTTGCGCGAAGAGGATTCGCGCGGGGAAACCAAGGCCCCAGGCACCTCAGACATCGCCGGGYTGTTTTCGGRGGCCCGGCGCGCCGGCTTCRATAYCMCCGTCTACGGMADGRAAAASCYMCCCGCCGATAGCGATGAGCTCTATCAATTCACCATCTACCGCATCGTGCAGGAGATGCTGACCAATATGCTCAAATACTCCAGCCAAAATAGGGGAACCCTGCGCTTTCGCAGCGATAGGTCGGCGCTTGTTATCGAGGGGCACAACCCCATGGCGCAGCCGGACAAGGACCACACGCCAGGCTACGGCCTCATCGGGATGAAAGAGCGCGTAAAGGCCTATGGTGGCAGTGTGTCCACCAAGGCCGAGGATGGAACGTTTGCAATCACCGTGGAGGTACCGCATGTCTAATCCGGAACAGGAACCTGAGCCCATTCGCATTGCGCTTGTCGATGACCAACCGCTCCTGCGCGCCGGGTTCGCCATGCTGATCGGCTCGCAGGAGGATATGAGCGTGGTCTGGCAGGCCTCCGATGGCGATGAGGTACTGGACCTTGCGCGGCAAGAGCCCGTCGATATCATCCTCATGGACGTGCAAATGGCGCGGGTCAACGGCATTGCGGCCACGGAGGAAGTTCTCCCAGAATTCCCGGAGACCAAGGTCATCATGCTGACCACCTTTGATGATCACAACTTTGTCCACGGCGCAATCTCTGCTGGGGCGTCTGGATTCTTGCTCAAAGACGTCGAGCCCGAGGAGCTGCTCTCCGCCATTCGCACCGTGCACTCGGGCGAGGCCGTGCTTTCGCCGCGCATTACCGCCCAGGTGCTCCAACAAGTCCGCAGCGAGGAGGGTGGGGATAGCGGGGGGAAGGAGCACTCGGCTTCGCATACCGCTGCGGCAGCGCAGCCCGGCGCCGATGCCGCCATGACCCCGCCTGCAGCGGAGCTCACCCCGCGCGAGATGGATATTTTAAGGCTCATGGCGCTGGGGTATTCCAATACCGAAATATCCGAAGAGGAATTTGTCTCCATGGCAACGGTCAAGACCCACGTGCGCCACGTGCTGACCAAGACTGGGTCCCGCGACCGCGTCCAGGCCGTGCTGTATGCCTATACCCATGGGGTAGTCACCGTAGAGGAGCTGCTTTCTCATCCCCAGGGATGAACGGCTAAATCCGCCTCGAGGATGGTTACTTCGCGCCGGGAAAGCGCCAGGATAAAACCATGCTCACAGTCACACAGCTTTCCAAGAAATACGGTTCCTTTACAGCAGTAGACAACCTCTCCTTCGAGGTTCCCGATGGCCAGGTCACCGGGTTCCTTGGACCCAATGGTYCCGGCAAAYCCMCCACGATGCGCATGTGCGTCGGTCTARAAAAYCCCMCCYCCGGCACCGCCACTTTCGATGGCACCCCATTTCGCGAACTATCCGATCCTGCCTCCATGGTGGGCACTCTGCTCGATGCCAACTGGTTCCACCCCGGCCGCAGCGCCCGCGCGCACCTGGGCTATATGGCAGCACTGCAGGGGGTATCGATGAATCACGTCGATGACACCCTGGAGCGCGTCGGGCTCGGAAAGGTGGCGAAAAAGCGCATCGGGGGCTATTCGCTTGGTATGAAACAGCGCCTGGGCCTCGCCTGCGCCATGGTGGGACAGCCCAAGCACTTGCTTCTCGATGAACCCGTCAACGGCCTCGACCCCGAAGGCGTGCACTGGATGCGCGACCGCATCCGCGAATTCGCCGCCGGGGGATGCTCCGTGCTGGTGTCGTCCCACCTGCTCTCAGAAATGCAGCTCACGGCGGACCGCCTAGTGGTCATCGGCAAGGGCAAGCTCGTCGGCGAAGGCACGGTAGAAGAATTCGTCAACGCCTCTGGTGCTACCACCGTGGAGGTCGTCGTGGACCAGCCCGAAGAGCTGGCTCGCCTGCTGCACGATTCGCAGGCGGAGACCTCCTTTGATGGGGAAGTGCTGCGCATTACCGGTCTAGACCGCGACGAGGTCGGCCAATTGTGCTTTGACCACCGCATCCGCATCAGCAGCCTTGAGGTCAAGCATCCCTCCTTAGAAGACGCCTTCCTCGGCGCTACCGCAGACCACCTGGACTACCGCTCCGCATAACTCGCTTAAGAAAGGCAGATGACGAGCCATGAATACCATCGTTTCCGAATCCCGCAAGATATTTTCCCTGCGCTCAACGTGGGTATACCTCGCTATCATCACCGTCGGGCTGACAGCCGCCAACGTGCTGATGGGAGCTATCCGCAATGACGACAGCGCCCTCCAATCCTCTGACCTAGCCATCGGCGCCATCTTCGCCGTGGTCATCATGATCTTTTCTTCGGCCACGCTCGTCGGTGGCGACTTACAGAAAGGCACCGTAGCCTGGAGCTACCTATCTACCAACCGGCGTTTACAAGTGCTTTCGAGCCAGATCCTCGTCATTACCGTGGCTAACGTTGCCGCCGCGGCCTTGGCAGGCATCCTCGGAATGTTGTTTAACGCTGCGCTCGGCAGCTCGTATGACTTCTCCAGCTTCGTGCACTACCCAGATAACGCCGTGTTCCTATTTACCTTTGTGGAATACATCGTCTACACCCTGCTCGCTACCGGCTTGGCATATATCCTGCGCAGCGGCACTTTCGCGGCCATGTTGCTCATTATTGAGTACTTCGTCATCGAAAGCGTACTGACCTCGATGGATATGGGCTGGGCCAAAATCATCCTGCAGATTTTGCCCGATGCCAACCTGCGCACCTTCTTCCAAGGCCAAAACACCTTCGGGCTCATGGCCCCGCAGTGGGTATCCGGCGTTATCGTCCTAGCCATGGTGGTAGCTGTCCTCGGTGGGGCAGCGGCCGTCCAGCGCCGCCGCGCCGTGGTCTAAGCTCCTGCCAGGCACTCACACCCTACGGGGATACGACGAGGGTAAGCTCCCGTGAGCCGTGCGGCGGTTCCTCCACCGTCATGCCGGCCGCGCGGGCGATAGCGGCGACATCGGCGGCGCTGAAGGCATCGGCGGGCGRAAGCGCCMGCYCCCGGGCCMGCAGGCCTTTAAAGTGCTTWTTAAAGTGGCTGACCACCTTGCGCGAGCCATCCGGTTGCACGCTTTCCACCCGCACCGTCACCGCCGAAGGCAGCCGGCCCAATTGCTGGTAGGTGCCCGATCGCAGATCCACAACCAGCTCGTCGATGTTTTCTAGTGCCTGCGTTATCTGCTTGCCCCAAAAAGACTTCATGGTGCGACCGCCCAGCTTGGTTCCGCCCGATAAGCGGTAATGGGGGATGGGGTCGTCGGCGCGCAGGAGGCCGAAGAGGGCATCGCCAATAGCAAGGCGGCTCCACGAGGGAAGGGTGGATGCCGAAAGTGCATCAAAAAGCACGCCAGTATAGCGCTCGACCGCCGGCATGGTGGGGGTGGTAAAAAGCTGGCTGTTGGATTCGGCCTCACTGCGCAGCTTTTCCGAGAGCTTCAGCGTCACCATCGCCTCATCAACGGGAAGAGACTGCAGCTCAGCGGCGATTTCGCGCCGCGTATCGGTAAGTTCTGGAAAAGATAGGTGCGCAAAATCGAGCGGCTTTCCCGTGCCGCCATGGGCCTTGGTTTCTGAAGGAGGGAGGACAATGAGCATATAGATAGGGTAGCGATGTATATTTTGACCATGATTACCCGCCTTTCTGAACTATTTCTCCGCACCCTTCGCGAGGACCCAGCCGATGCCGAGGTCCCCAGCCACAAGCTGCTGGTGCGTGCCGGTTACGTGCGCCGCGTCGCGCCGGGCATTTATACCTGGCTGCCATTAGGGCTGCGCACCCTGCGCAAGATTGAAGACGTGGTACGCCAAGAAATGGATGCCATTGGCGGGCAAGAGATGCTTTTCCCAGCGCTGCTACCGCGCGAGCCCTATGAAAAGACCAACCGGTGGGTGGAATACGGTCCCAACCTATTCCGGCTGCAGGACCGCAAGAATGCGGACCTGCTGCTGGGGCCAACACACGAGGAAATGTTTGCCAATGCCGTAAAGGACATGTACTCCTCGTACAAGGATTTCCCGGTCACCCTGTATCAGATTCAGACGAAGTACCGCGATGAGGAACGCCCCCGCGCCGGGGTGCTGCGCGGGCGCGAGTTCGTGATGAAGGATTCCTACTCCTTCGATATGAACGATGAGGGCTTAGACTCCTCCTACGCCCGTCACCGCAAGGCATATCAGAATATTTTTGACCGCTTGGAAATCGATTACGCCATTTGTAAGGCCACTTCTGGCGCGATGGGCGGATCCGCCTCCGAGGAGTTCTTGGCGCTTTCTGAGGTGGGCGAAGACCTTTTTGTTCGCTCCACCGAAGGCGATTATGCGGCCAATGTAGAGGCGGTCGTGACCCAAGCGCCCCCMGAAAAGGACATTGCGGGKCAGCCCGCGGCAAAGGAATATCGTACCCCGGATGCCGCCACCATTGAAGCGCTGGTGCACTGGGCGAAGACCGAGGACATAGCGGTCGACGGCCATGAGGCTCGGGCCGCGGATATCCTCAAGTGCGTCATGGTGGAGGTAACTCACCCGGCGCTAGAGGATGCTGAAGAGAAGAAGGAATTGGCGGCGATTCTGATCCCGGGCGACCGCGAACTAGATCCCAAGCGCCTTGAAGCGGCCTTGGAACCGGCAGAATTCACCCTGGCAAGCGATAAGATCTATGCGCAATACGATTTCTTGGAACAGGGCTTTGTGGGCCCGCGCGCGCTGAACTCCAATGGCGTGAAGGTCTTTGCCGATCCCCGCGTGGTCAAGGGATCTTCCTGGATCACCGGCGCGGATGCGCAAAACTGCTACGTCGTGGGCTGCGTGGCCGGCCGCGATTTCCACGTCGATGAGTTCGTGGAAGCAGCAGAGGTCAAAGAGGGCGATCCCGCACCGGATAACCAGGGCACCTTGGCCTTGCAGCGAGGCATCGAGCTGGGCCACATCTTCCAGTTGGGCCGCAAGTACACCGAGGCCTTTGACGTGCAAATCCTCGATGAAAACGGCAAGCGCGCCATCCCCACGATGGGCTCTTATGGCATCGGCATCTCCCGCATGCTGGCCGTGCTGGCAGAGCAGCGCCACGATGAAAAGGGCCTGAATTGGCCGGTGGCGGTGGCGCCGTACCAAGTGCACGTGGCGGTGGCGAATAAGGATGCAGCGGCCATGGAGGCCGGCGATAAGCTGGTAGAAGAGCTATCCCAGGCAGGCCTTGAGGTGCTTTTCGATGACCGCCCCAAGGTCTCCCCGGGCGTGAAGTTCAAAGATGCAGAGTTACTTGGCATGCCCTTTGTGGCCATCTTGGGACGCGCCTTCAAAGACGGCATCATTGAGCTGCGCATCCGCGGGCAGGAACCTCTGGAAGTTCCGGCGGAGAAAATCGTGGATAAACTCCTCGAGCTTGTGCGGGCTTAACTTAAAGCACCGCGCCAAGGCCCAGCGCTCATAAGCAGGGGCAAGGTAGCCTGGGGAAGCATGAGACTTAATAAATACGTGCTCCCCATGGCCCTTATTACGATGGGCACGCTGCATTTCCTGCGCGCTAAAAATTTTGAATCTATCGTGCCGCCGCAGCTGCCGGGCTCGCCGCGGTTGTATAACTTTGCTTCCGGCGCCTGGGAAATAGCTACCGGCTGTTTGCTCACTGAACGCGCCACTCGCGAGTCCGGTGGCGCGTCAGCCGCGGCGCTATTTCTTGCCGTGTGGCCGGCGAATATGTACCACGCCTGGATCGAGCGCGACGCGGGATGGCCGAAGAAGCTGTATCACATCATTCGGTTGCCGCTGCAGATTCCGTTGATTCGCTACGCATGGAAGATCGCGCAGGGTAGGACATAAAACCAAAAAGAACCGACTCCCCAATTTTCCAAGAAAATAGATACCCAGAGGAAATCGGGGGTCGGTAGCTTGCGTGATGCCGCCGCTAGCGCAGCATCACGCGACCGCTGCGGGCGGAAGAGGTTTAGCCAGCCACGGGGCCGCCGCAATTAGGCCATGCGCCAGCTCCCTGGTTTGCAAGAACATTTTCAGCGATTTCAATCTGCTGCTCCTTTGTGGCTTGGTCAGCGGTAGCCGCGTACTGGGTGCCGCCGCTACCGGCCCAGGTTTGCTGGGAGAACTGCAGTCCGCCGTGGTAGCCGTTGCCGGTGTTGATGTGCCAGTCACCGCCGGACTCGCACGCGGCGACTTGGTCCCAGGCGCTCGCCGGGGCTGCATTGGCGGCTGGTGCGGCAATGCCGGCGATGCCCAACGTAGCTGCGGCCATAGTAAGCAAGGTCTTCTTAGTACGCATTGAGAAAGCACTCCTTCTCATTGTGTTTTGGGCTTGTGGAATCTCCATCAAGCACGTAATCCACCAAGTTACGTAGGGGTTGGACGAATTATCAATGAATATCGGCCTATAATTCGCTGATTTTTCGCTGCCCACCGGACAGTGAATGTTCAGGTAGGCGCGGTGGGAAAAACGGGAACTATGCGGCCTTGGCTTCGGCGGCGGTGCCGATTAACCAGTTCAGCCACTCCTGGTTTGGGCTTTCTTGTTGTGCGGCAGCCACCGCGGCCGCGTGCCATTTGTCGGCGTCTCGTTCAACCAAGGTATCGAGGAAGGTGGCAGCGGAGTCCGCATCGCTGGGAAGCGTGGCTGCGCCGGAGGAATAGGCAGGCTCCGGCTGGGGAGCCTCGCCATTTTGGCTAAGCGCCTCTTGCAGTTGGTCGATGCGGCGATGATGGAGGCTTAAAAGCGTATCGATGCGCCCCTCGGCAGCAGGTTCGCTATAAGCCCGAGCGAAATCCAGGCCAAAGACCTGCTCGTATTCCCACTGCAACAAATCAGCCGCGCTCTCGCGGTGCGGCTGGGAGAGCGTGGGGATATCGGGGGCATCGCCAGGCAGCCAAGCATTAAGCGTGATGGCCTGTTGGGTAACTATCGGCCGCGACTCAGAGCTGACTTCATCGGCGGCTTCCGTGGTGGCCGAGGCGGCTTCTTCTAGTACCTGGGAGGAATCTGGGGCCGGCGGTGCCTGCGTGGGCCGTTCCACCTCACAGCTGTGCGGGAGGTTTCCTTGGTCATCGGTGCCGCAGAGGCGCGCGATCTCCTCATACAGCGCATCGGCTTGGGAGCTGCGCATATCCGCGGCCGCATCATCGACGCCCTGGAGGGCGAGGCTATCGCTAGCGGCGGCCACGGCAAGGCGCTCGAGTGCGTCTTCTGGGCGCGGGCCAAAATAGTCGACGACGGAATCGACCGCGGAACAGCCCGCGAGTGCGGGCAGGGCGGCAGTCGAGGCTACACAGGTTAAAGCAATACGTCGGCGGTTCACCCAAAAGACTGTACCTTGAAGGACGTAGGCTAGTGGGCATGGCTTTCCCAGATGCACAACAATTAACTGATTTGCTCCAACCTCGCCTAGAAGCCCGCGGGCTCGACGTGGAGGATATTAAAACCACCAAGGCGGGAAAGAAATCACAGGTCATCATCCGCATCGATGGCGATAGGCGTCCCAGCTCCGACGTATTAGAGGAAGTCTCCGACGATATTTCGGCCTTCTTCGATGAACTAGAGGCTGTGGGCGAGCTGAATTTTGGTGCTGGATATACCTTGGAGGTCTCCACCCCCGGTGTGGATTTGCCGTTGACTGCACCGCGCCACTGGCGCCGCAACAAGGGGAGGAAGGTGACCTTTAATCGCGGCGACGACAAGAGCCATACCGCGCGCATCGGCGCACTCAACGCGGACGAAGATGTCGTTGTCCTTATCACCTCTGAGAAAAACGAGGTTCATACAGAAGTGGAGCGATTGGAAAACATTGCCCACGCAGTGGTAGAAATTGAGTTTGCACAGCCATCACAACGTGAGCTAGACGCCGTGCACCAGCCATTTGCAGAAGCCGAGAGCTAACCGGCAATCGAGAGGATAGACAAGTGAATATTGATCTTGAGGCACTTCGCACCATCGAATCCGAACGGCAGGTCCCAGTCAATGACCTGTTGGAGTCGATTGCAAGTGCCTTGTTGTATTCCTACCTGGATTACCGCGAATCCACCGCGGAGGGCAAGGCCGAAGGCGCCAAGTCCCGGGTAGACATCGATACCACTACCGGTGCCGTCAGCGTCATCGTTACCGAGCGCGACCCCGAAACCGGGGAAGTAACCAGTGAGTACGATGACACCCCGGATAACTTTGGCCGCGTGGGTGCACGTGCCGTGCGCGAAGCCATTTTACGCAAGCTGCGCGAGGCCGAAGCTGAGCGCACTTTTGATTCCTATTCGGAGCTGAGCGGGCGCGTTGTCAGTGGCATCGTCCAGCGCGATGCGCATGCCAATGCCCGCGGCATCGTCGTGGTCCAGCTCGGCTCCGAGCTGGAATCGCAGGACGGCATCCTGCTTCCCGCAGAACAAATCCCCGGGGAAAAGCTGCAGCACGGTGACCGCATCAAGGCTTATGTGGTGGGAGTAAACCGCAATGGTGCCAATGTGCAGATCAACTTGTCCAGGACCCACCCGGAGCTGGTGCGCGGGCTTTTTGAACTGGAGGTTCCGGAAGTTGCGGATGGCAGCGTGGAAATGATCGCCATCGCCCGCGAAGCTGGGCACCGCTCGAAGGTCGCCGTCATCGGCCACGCGAAGGGCCTGAACGCCAAGGGTGCGTGCATCGGCCCGCGCGGCCAGCGCGTGAATAACATCATGCGTCAGCTGGGTGGCGAAAAGATCGACATCATCGATTACAGCGAAGATCCCACCGTGTATGTGGGCAATGCCCTGGCTCCTTCAAAGGTGATCAAGGTGACCGTGCTCGATAGCGAGGAGCAGGTGGCGCGCGTCATCGTCCCTGACTACCAGCTGTCCCTTGCCATTGGTAAAGAAGGCCAGAACGCGCGCCTAGCCGCCCGTTTGACCGGATGGAAGATCGATATTCATTCAGACGCGGACGCGAATTAAGGAAATGCGGATATATAGCGTAGGCTAGTAAACGGCCCAGATGCAGAAAGGGACATGTAGACGCAGCGAAAGTTAAGGAGTTGGATGTCGCAGACTCAACGGCTTCGTACTTGCATCGCTACGCGTCGCCGCATGCCCGATACGGAGCTGCTGCGGGTGGTCATTGATGCCAATGATCCTCACGGCAGCCGTGCGGTGGCGGATCCATTCCGGCGGCTTCCTGGCCGTGGCGCATGGATTAGCCCCACGCTTTCTGCACTCGAGCTAGCTGAGCGCAAACATGCTTTCAAGCGCGCGCTCCGCACGTCCGCATCCGTGGACACAGGTCAGGTACGTAGGTACTTGGAAGCACAGTGCGAAAATGTACAGGGCGAAAAAGTACCGTGTGCGGAACAAGCTGCACAAGATTCGTACACACCAGAGTTAAAAAGGAAGACCGAACACTGATGAGCGCACAACGATGAAGCATCAGCGATGAAAGTCCAGAACGTTTAACTAGGAGTCAGGCCAGTTTTTCGCGGCCTTGGCTCCTAGGCGATACCAAGAGGAGACAAGTGCCCGGAAAGCTACGTGTTCACGAGTTGGCAAAACAGCTCGGAGTAACCAGCAAGGAACTGCTCGCCACCCTGAAGGAACAAGGCGAGTTCGTCAAAACCGCATCCTCGACCATCGAACCACCGGTGGTCAAGAAGATGCGTGCTCACTATGAAGCACAGTCCGGTGGCGATGCCACCGAAGGCAAGGCAGACAAGACTGAGAAGGCTGCCAAGCCCGCTAAGCCCGGCCAGGGCAACGCCAAGAAGCCGGCATCGCCTGCGCCGAAGCCAGGTCAAGGTGCACAGGGCGGCGCGAAATCCGCTGCGCCAAAGCCCGGCGCCCCTAAGCCAGGTGCACAGGCACCGAAGCCATCCGACGCTGCGCCGAAGCCAGGTGCAGGGTCCGCTAAGGCTGCCCCCAAGCCAGGTCAGGCAGCACCAAAGCCAGGCGCCGCTGCTTCCAAGCCAGCACCTAAGCCCGGCCAAGGTGCACCGAAGCCAGGCCAGAACGCAGGTCAAGGCGATGCCAAGAAGTCGGGCGAGCGCCCGACCCCAGGCAACGCCATGCCGCGACCGATGCCTAAGCCCGGCGGATCCCGCCGCGTGGCCAATAACCCATTTTCCACGGGTGGGGGAGACAACCGCCCAGGCCCACGCCCCGGTGGCTCTAAGGGCCAGCGCGGCAACCGCCCCGGCGATAACCGCGGTGGAAAGCGCGGCGGCCGCAATGAAGGTGGCAATAACCGTCAGGGCCAGGATCAGAACCAAGGCCAGGGTGGCGGCGGACGTCGTCCATCGCCTGCCATGATGCCTTCGCATCCAAACCCAGCCTCGATGCCGTCCAAGGCACCGAGCGGTGGGGGACGCGGTGGCCGCGGTCGCGGTGGCCACGGTGGACCAGGAGGCCCAGGTGGCCCAGGCGGCGGTCGTCCCGGCGGCTTCCGCGGTGGACGCGGTGGACGTCGCGGCGGTACCGCTGGCGCATTCGGCCGTCCAGGTGGCGCACCACGCAAGGGCAAGAAGTCGAAGCGACAAAAGCGCCATGAGTTTGAAGAGCAGCAGAAGCACGTCGTAGGCGGCGTCCGCTTGCCAGATGGCAAGGGGCAGACCGTCCGCCTGCGCCGCGGCGCTTCGCTGTCTGACTTCGCGGAGAAGATCGGTGCCGATCCAGCAGCATTGGTGCAGGCACTGTTCAACCTTGGTGAAATGGTCACCGCAACCGCATCCGTATCGGAAGATACGCTGCAGCTGCTCGGTGACGAGATCAACTACAAGGTAGAAGTCGTCTCCCCAGAAGACGAGGACCGCGAGCTGCTCGAGTCCTTCGACCTGCAATTCGGCGAGGACGAAGGCGGCGAAGAAGCCCTCGAACACCGCCCTCCAGTCGTCTCCGTCATGGGTCACGTTGACCACGGTAAGACCCGCCTGTTGGATACCATCCGTAAGACCAATGAGGCAGCCGGCGAGGCCGGCGGTATTACCCAGGGAATCGGCGCTTACCAGACCACGGTTGACGTGGATGGCGAACGCACCATTACCTTCCTGGATACCCCTGGCCACGAGGCGTTTACCGCCATGCGTGCCCGTGGTGCGAAGTCCACCGACCTGGCCATCTTGGTTGTCGCCGCCGATGACGGCGTCATGCCACAGACGGTTGAGGCCATCAACCACGCCAAGGCTGCCGATATCCCGGTTGTCGTGGCTGTGAACAAGGTGGATAAGCCGGAGGCCCAGCCGGAGAAGATCCGTGGCCAGCTCACGGAGTACGGCCTGGTGCCTGAAGAGTACGGCGGCGACACGATGTTCGTTGATATCTCTGCTAAGCAGGGCCAGAACATCGACCAGTTGCTGGAGTCTGTCATCCTGACTGCCGATGCCGCCCTTGAGCTCACGGCTAACCCAGAGATGGATGCCCAGGGTGTGGCCATCGAAGCCCACCTGGACCGCGGTCGCGGCCCTGTGGCTACGGTCATCGTCCAGCGCGGTACGCTGCACGTCGGCGATTCCATCGTGGTAGGCGATGCGCACGGTCGCGTGCGCCGCATGCTCGATGAATTTGGCGAGGACGTTAAGGAAGCCGGTCCTTCCCGCCCGGTACAGGTACAAGGCCTGTCCGGCGTGCCGGGTGCTGGCGATAACCTGCTCGTGGTCGATGATGACCGCGTGGCCCGCCAGATTGCCAACCAGCGCGATGCTCGTAAGCGTTCTGCCTTGCAGGCAAAGCAGCGCAAGCGCGTGTCCTTGGAGGATCTGGACAAGGTATTGCAGGAGACTTCGACTCTCAACCTCATCCTCAAGGGCGACAACGCCGGCTCCGTCGAGGCGCTGGAAGATGCCCTGCTGGATATCAAGACCGAGGACGAAGTCGAGCTCAACATCATCGACCGCGGTGTTGGTGCCGTAACGGAGACCAATATTTCCTTGGCCGCCGCTTCCGATGCCGTCATCATTGCGTTCAATGTGCGCTCGGAAGGCAAGGCCACGGAGATTGCTACCCAAGAGGGCGTGGATATCCGCTACTACACGGTTATCTACAAGGCCATCGAGGAAGTCGAGGCCGCTCTCAAGGGCATGCTCAAGCCGATCTACGAGGAACGCGACACCGGTGCGGCCGAAATCCGCGCCCTGTTCAAGTCCTCCTCGGTGGGTACTATCGCAGGCTGTATGGTCACCGATGGCAAGGTTGTCCGCAACGGCAAGGTTCGCTTGCTCCGCGATAACAACGTCATTACTACCGATGCCAAGATCGAGTCCCTGCGTCACGAGAAGGACGACGCGACCGAGATCAAGGCCGGCTATGAGTGCGGTATGGTGCTGTCCTACCCGGATATCCAGGTAGGCGATATCATCCAGGCTTATGAAGAAGTCGAGGTACCGCGCGACTAGTCGCTGCTAGTGTCGGCCCGCTGTACGTGCCCACCTTGAGGGCCTTTCTCCTTGGAGTTAGGCCACGAGGTGCGGCAGGTAGAGCGGGCCGTTTAGCGTTTTCGCGGTGAGGTTTTCAAGCGGTTTCCATTGGGTGCGGTGAGTAACTAAACTGGTAGTTTCTGATACCGCGACACGGTAATTTAGGAATAAATTTTCCCCTTTAGCTTGGAGGTTCTCATGGTCGATCACGCACGCGCGGCGCGGCTAGCAAAACGAATTCAGGAAATCGTGGCTAGTGCCATTGAGCTGCAGATTAAGGATCGCCGCCTGGAGATGGTCACCGTGACCGATGCTCGCGTCACCGGTGATTTGCATGACGCTACCGTCTTTTACACGGTGCGTGGCCACGATATCGAGGCAGAACCCGATTATGACCAGGCTGAGGAAGCACTCAAGCGCGCGAAGGGGCAGTTGCGCAAGATCGTTGGCGATCAGCTCTCCGTCCGCTTTACCCCAACCCTGACGTTTGAGCTCGATACTGTCCCAGAGGCCTCCGCGCACATGGAAGAACTCTTGGCGCGCGCTCGTGCTCGCGATGAAGAGCTAGCAAAGTTGAAGGAAAACGCTCAGCCCGCGGGCGAGGCGAATCCGTATAAGACCTCCGATGAAGACGAGGCTTAAGTGACCCGCAAGGAATATCAGGGCGCCGTCGACGCCATTTCTGGCGCGCAGAGCATCTGTATTATTACCCACTTGCGCCCGGATGCCGATGCCATTGGGTCGGCCACGGCTTTGCTCTTAGCCGTACAACAAAGTGGGAAAGAAGCCTGCGCGGTCATCGGCCAGGATAGGGACTTTGCGCCTAATCTTTACTCCATTCCCGGCGCAGACCAGGTTAAGGTCATGCGGGAGTTACCGCAGGGCTATGACCTTTATGTCACCGTGGATTGCGGGTCGATCGATCGCACCGGTCTATTTTCCGCAGATATCGCCCAACTGGTGACGGCAGGGCGCGTGCTGTGCATCGACCACCACTCGTCCAATCTCGGATTTGGCTCAGTAAACTTGGTTGACTCAGAGTGCGAGTCCACCACGGTGGCCATATTGACCATCCTGGATATGCTGTCGGTGCAAATCGAAAGCAGCATCGCACACTGCCTGTACGCTGGGCTTTTGACCGATACGGGTAGCTTTCGTTGGGGCAGGCCCGCCATGCACGATGTGGCTACGCGCTTGATGCGCTATGGCCTGGATACCAAGCAGATTGCCACGGACTTACTCGATGCCACGACTCCCGATGATCTACAGATGGTTGGCCGCGTGCTCGCAGGGCTGCGCATTGAACATGCTGGTGAAATGGGCGTGGGCATCCTCGTCGCGGGCTTGGCCGATATCGAAGGTCATTCGGACTCTGCAGTGGAATCCCTGGTGGATTTCGTGCGCGCCCTTGAGGGCACGCAGTTGGGTGTGGTCTTTAAGGAACAGTCGCCCGGGATCTGGGCGGTATCGCTGCGTTCGACCACGATCAATTGCGCGGCCCTGGCAGCCCAATTCGGCGGCGGCGGGCATATTCCCGCTGCCGGGTACATGACACAAGGAAGCGAAGAAAGCATCGTCGCGGAGCTGGTGAGTGCCATCCATGAGCACTAGGCAGTCAACCCCCACGACAGTAAGCGCACGCGAGGTCTTTGGCCTCGCGTTTCCTGCGCTTGGCGTCCTGGCCGCGATGCCGCTCTACCTCCTGCTCGATACCGCAATGGTGGGGCGCTTGGGTGCCCAGGAATTGGCTTCGCTCGCCGCGGCAACCACGATCCATACCGTGGTGACCACGCAGCTGACCTTCTTGTCCTACGGCACCACGGCCCGCTCGTCCCGCCTGTTTGGCGCTGGAAAGCGCGCCGAGGCCGTAGCAGAAGGCGTGCAAGCAACCTATGTGGCTGTAGGCGTCGGCGGGCTTTTGGCCATTATTATGTGGATCTTCGGCGGCGTATTTGCCCGGTGGCTTACCGGAGATCCCACCACGGCGGCCGGCACCGCGCTGTGGCTGCGGATCGCCGCGCTGGCCATTCCCGTAACACTCGTGGAAATGGCCGGAAATGGCTGGATGCGCGGCGTACAAAATACCAAGAAGCCGCTCTATTTCACCCTCGCCGGAATGATTCCCGGCGCCATTGCCGTGCCTGCATTCGTGTACTGGTGGGGCCTTGCCGGGTCTGCCATTGCCACCGTCTTGGGAATGAGCATTATCGCAAGTCTTTTCGTGCGCGAGCTGTATAAACAGCACGAAGGTTCGTGGAAGTTCCGGTGGGACATCGTGCGTAAACAGCTGATCTTGGGACGTGAACTTATCTTGCGCTCCGCTAGCTTTCAGGTGGCCTTTCTTACCGCAACGGCCGTGGTGTCCCGCGTGGGCACGGCCGCGTTGGGCGGCCACCAAATCATGATGCAGCTGTGGAACTTCATGTCGCTGATTTTGGATTCCTTGGCCATTGCTGCTCAGGCCTTGACCGGAGCGGCCTTGGGCGCCGGCTCGGCCCGCCACGCGCGCAGCGTGGGAAGCAAGGTAGTGATGTATTCCACCATCTTCTCAGCCTTCCTCGCCTTGGTTTTCGCCGCCGGGGTCGGGGTTATCCCGCGCGTCTTTACATCCTCGCAGGAGGTCATCGATGCCATGAGCCAACCGTGGTGGATCCTGGTCGGCATGGTCATCGCCGGCGGCGTGGTCTTTGCCCTTGACGGCGTCCTATTGGGGGCAGGGGATGCGGCATTCTTGCGCAGCCTGACCATTGCCTCTGTGCTTTTGGGATTTTTGCCCGGCGTGCTCCTCGCACATGCCATGGGCACGGGCCTTACCGGTGTGTGGTGCGGCTTGGCCGCATTCATTACTTTCCGCCTCATCGGCGTGGTCTACCGCTTCTATTCCATGAAATGGGCCGTAGTAGCAGAGTAATAGCTGCGCTACAGTGACTATGACGAGTAGCAACAGCACTACAGATTTAACTACAGCGGAAACTCCGTAACGATGATGAGCAAGGCGGGTGGGAGCGGTAATGCCAACGTTATGGGCAGTTGCAGACTTGCACGGCGCGATCCGTGAAAATTTTGCGCGCATTGCAGAGCTAGCCCCACCAGATCCCGCCGATTGGCTCATTGTGGCAGGCGATGTCGCAGAGCGCAGCGAGCTCATCGTGCGCATCTTGCGCGATTTGGCCGCGCGCTATGACACCGTTATTTGGGCGCCGGGCAATCACGAGTTATTTTCCCGTTCCCAAGACCAGTACAAGGGGCGCGAAAAATACGACCACCTGGTTGCCGCCTGCCGGGAAATCGGCGTTATCACCCCGGAGGACCCTTACCCGGTCTTTAACGGGATAACGATCGTGCCGCTTTTTACCCTGTATGACTACAGCTTCCGCCCACCGGGGACCTCGGTGGAAGAAGCGGTGCAACAGGCGCGCGCCAAAAAGCTTGTCATGACCGATGAGGTAGCTATCGCACCTTTTGTAGATGTGCGCGCCTGGTGTTGGGACCGCTTGGCGTATTCCATTAAGCGTTTATCCCGAGTGCAGGGCCCAACCATCTTGATCAACCACTGGCCGCTGGTGCAAGAGCCCACGATGGTGCTGCGCTTCCCGGAAATCGCCCTGTGGAGCGGCTCGCGGCATACGCGCTCGTGGCCGCGGCGGTACAAGGCAGAAGCGGTCATCTACGGACACCTGCACACGCCCTCCAAGATGAATGTGGATGGGGTAGACCATATCGAAGTCTCTTTGGGCTATCCGCGCGAGTGGCGTAACCAGCCCCACCGTATCCCGTGGCCATACCCAGTTACCTCGACGTTTGGTGAGGTGGACTAATGCTGTATCCCGACCTATTCCCAGAAACTACCCGGTATTGCTATGTGCGCACGGATGCTCGCGAGTCCGACCTGCTCAATTATGAGCAGCTCGACCCAAAAGAACAGTCCATAGTCTCGCAGGCGGTCGATATCCGGAAGTCCGAATTTGGCGATGCCCGCTGGTGTGCGCACCAGGCCCTGCGCGAGCTGGGCTTTACAGGTACTAACCCGATTATGCGCGGCGAGCGGGGCATGCCGCTGTGGCCCGAAGGATTTATTGGATCCATGACCCATACGGAGGGCATGCGCGCAGCAGTGGTAGCCTCCACTACGGATTTTCGCTCCATTGGCCTTGATGCGGAGCCGGCGCAGCGCCTGCCCGAACACGTGTTGACCATGATCGCCCGAGCCGGGGAAATGCAGCAGCTGCCCCGCCTAGAAAAGGCGGGGGTGCACTGCCCAGACCGCCTGCTATTTTGCGCCAAGGAGGCTACCTATAAGGCGTGGTTTCCCATGACGCATCGGTGGCTGGATTTCGATCAAGCGGAGATCGATATCCGCGAGGATGGCACCTTCATTTCCTATATCCTGGCCCGCCCCACGCCAGTGCCGTTTATCACCGGCAAGTGGATCCTAGAAGGCGGTTATGTCGTGGTTTCCACGCTGGTTCCGGCCCTTGATTTTTCAGCCTGACCGGAAACCCGCTCAGATCGCCTCGATCAATGCCCTCAGCCACTGACTTAGAGGGTGGACGGCCGTGCCACAAAGACCGTAGCCAACCTTTTTCCCTTCTCCTTAATGAGCGCGATGGCCTGGCCATTGGGGGCTACCGCCGCATGAACCCCGGACAGCCCGCGCGGCTCTAACCATTTGCCCATCGCTAAGGCGGCGGCCTCGTCCTCGGTGACGGGCAGGACGGGGAAACTGCGCTTGAGCGCCTCATCGAGGCTTAAGGAGAGGCGGGGGKTTTYGGCAAGATCGGCGRGCAGGKGGGSATCGGCAAGCGCGAAGGGCCCCACCGTTGTGCGGCGCAGGGSGGKTAAATGCCCGCCGACGCCCAAGGCTTCGCCCATATCGCGCGCCAAGGAGCGGATATAGGTGCCGGAGGAACACTCCACGGATACATCGAGGTCAACAAAATCGCCCTCGGTGCGCAGGTCATGAATGTCAAAGCTGTGGATGGTGACCGGGCGGGCGGGAATATCTACCTCTTTGCCCTCGCGCACCAATTCATGCGCCCTTTTGCCCTTGATCTTGATGGCGGAAACCGCGGCGGGCTTTTGCATAATATCGCCGGTTAACGCGGCAACTTCGGCCTCGATGGCGGAACGGTGCAGCGCGGCCGCAGGCTTGCCCCAGCGAAATTCGCCCTCAGCATCATCGGTGGTGGTAGAAGCGCCGAGGCGGATGGTGGCTGAATAGGACTTGGTGGAGGCGACCATGTGCGCGAGGAATTTGGTGCCGCGTTCGATGCCGAGGACTAGCACCCCTGTCGCCATGGGATCCAGGGTGCCGGCATGGCCGACCTTTTTGGTGTGGAAATACCTGCGTAGGCGGCTAACAACATCGTGGGAGGTCATGCCGGCAGGCTTATCAACGATGACAAGTCCGGAATGTGCGAGCGCATCAGTCATAGGGTACAAGTCTATGCTCTACGATGGATTCCGTGGATATTTGTTACGGAATCGATGACATCCCCGCGGATGTGGGGCCGACCTCGGTAACCATTGGCGTCTTCGATGGCTTGCACCGCGGCCATCAGCAGCTCGTTTCTGCCTGCGTGGAGCATGCGCGGGCGAATAATCAGGTCCCCGTCATGGTGACTTTTGACCCGCACCCGGTCTCCGTTTTCTTGCCGGAGCGCGCCCCGCTATCCGTGGTGAGCTTCGAGCGCAGGCTAGAGCTCGCGGAAGAAATGGGCATTGAGATGGTACTTGTCATTGACTTCACCAAGGAACTCGATGGCGTGGAGCCACGGCCTTATGTGCGCGACCTCTTGGTGGGAAAACTCCATGCACAGCACGTGGTGGTGGGGGAGAACTTCACCTTCGGCGCAGGGGCCAGCGGCACCGCGGAAGCCATGCGGCAGCTGGGCGAGGAGTTTGGGTTTAGCGTCGATATCATCCCGCTGCTGGATGAAGACGGCGTGCAGATTTGTTCCACCTACATTCGCCAGAGCCTGTCCCGGGGCAATATAGAATCGGCGAATTGGGCGCTTGGCCGGCACTTTACCGTGACCGGACCCGTGGTGCGCGGCGCGGGGCGCGGCGGCAAGGAGCTGGGTTTTCCCACGGCCAACCAGTACTTTCCAGATACCGTAGCCATTCCCGCGGATGGGGTGTATGCGGGGTGGTTCATTGTGCATTCCGAATCGCCCCTCGACGGGGACATGCAACCTGAAGTGGCCTACGCCGCGGCGATTTCCGTGGGCACGAATCCCACCTTTGGTGATGAAGAGCGCTCCGTGGAGTCCTTTGTCTTGGATCGCGATGCCGATCTTTATGGCTATGAGGCAACCGTGAAATTCGTGGGCCACCTGCGGGATATGGTGAAGTTTCACTCCGTCGATGAGCTTTTGGAGGCCATGGCCCAGGACGTCGCTGCCGCCCGCACGGTGCTGGCTGCCGATGCCCGCGCGCAGGGCTGCAATAGCGAAGACTATTTCTTAAAGGAGAAGTAAATGAAGGCGATCCTCGATCTTGATACCGGTATTGATGATGCCCTGGCCTTGGCGTATGCCCTAGCCCACCCAGAGCTTGAGCTCATTGGGGTGACCTGCACGTATGGCAATGTCACCGTCCCACTGGCGGTGCGCAATACCCTGGCGCTGCTGGAGCTGCTGGATAGGCCCGATATCCCGGTCTTTGCTGGCCCCAGCCCGGACGGTTTCCAGCCCAGCGAGATTTCGGCCTTCATCCACGGCCAGAATGGCGTGGGTGAGGTCGCGCTTAGCCCGTCCGATAAGACCGAGGACACGCAGCCGGCCGCGGATTTCCTCGTGCAGGCCGTGCGCGATTACGGCGATGAACTCGTCATTATCCCCACCGGCCCGTCCACGACCATCGCCCAGGCCATGCTTGCCGATGCCTCCTTTGCCACCAACGCCCACATTGTCATGATGGGCGGGGCGCTGACCGTTCCCGGCAATGTTTCCGCGTGGGCAGAGGCCAATATTTCCCAGGACCCGGATGCCACCGATTACCTCTTCCGCCACAGCCAAGATGTCACCATGGTGGGCCTTGATGTCACCCTGCGCACCCTCTTGACGGAAAAGGAAACCGCGCGCTGGCGGGCAACCGGAACGGCCGCGGGCGAGATTTTCGCCGATATGGTGGATTACTATATCCGCGCTTATGCCACCACGGCTCCTCACCTGGCCGGCTGCGGTCTGCACGATCCGCTGGCCGTGGCGGTAGCCGCAGATCCTTCCTTGGTGGAAGTCATCGAGACCAATATGAAAACCGATACCGAAGGCCCCACCCGCGGGCGCACCATCGCGGATGAAACTAGGCTGAGCCAGGAACCGACCGCGAAGGTCGCCGTGGGCGTGGATAACGAGCGGTTTGTCAGTGAATTTGTAGACCGCCTCGAAGAACTTTTCCGCACGGTGGGCGCCAAGTAGCGCAGCGTTTTGATTTGCCGTGCTAATTGGCTGTAAGATGACCAGTTGGCTTAGCGACTGTGGTTCACGACAGTTGCGGCACGCGGAGCTCGCAACGGCGGCGCTGCGCGTTGAAGAATAGTGTGGACTGAAATAAAGGAGAAATACTCATGGCATTGACCACTGAGAAGAAGGCCGAAATCCTCAAGGAGTACGGCCTGCACGAGACCGACACCGGTTCCCCCGAGGCACAGGTTGCCCTGCTGACCTCCCGCATCAACACTTTGACGGAGCACCTGAAGTTCCACAAGCACGATCACCACTCCCGTCGTGGTCTGCTGCTGATGGTTGGTCGTCGTCGTGGCCTGCTGAAGTACTTGGCAGAAAACAACGTGGATCGTTACCGTGACCTGATTTCCCGCCTGGGCCTGCGCCGCTAATTGCGACGCGGCTGCGGCCGAATTTTTCCCCTTGCCCTGTGGCAAGGGGAATTAGTGGTTTTATACCCTCTTAAACCTTGTAGGGAGCAGGGGCGATTGCGGTCGCCGTAGCTCAAAAGTGCGGAATCTCTGTTAGAATTTTCACCGTTGTCAAAACAATGTGGAAAAGGCGGCACCGACGATCGCCTAAAGCACTCAAGGAGAATTACTAGATGAGCGTTCAGAACTCCGTAGAGTTCAATATCGATGAAGAATTCGGTATTACCGAAGCTATCGCTGTCCTCGACAACGGGGACTTTGGCACCCGCACGGTACGTTTCGAAACCGGCCAGTTGGCCCGCCAGGCAGATGGTTCCGTAACCACGTACCTCGACGATGACACGATGCTGCTGGCCACCACGACCGCCTCGAACCAGCCGCGCGAGAACTTTGACTTCTTCCCGCTCACTGTGGACGTGGAAGAGCGCATGTACGCAGCCGGCAAGATCCCCGGCTCCTTCTTCCGCCGCGAGGGGCGTCCCTCCACCGAGGCCATCTTGGCCTGCCGCCTCATCGACCGCCCGCTGCGCCCCACCTTTGTCAAGGGCCTGCGCAATGAAGTGCAGGTGGTCATCACCGTCCTGTCGCAGGACCCGGAAGAGTACTACGACGTCGTAGCCATCAACGGCGCGTCTGCGGCAACCCAGCTTTCCGGTCTGCCGGTCTCCGGCGCCGTCGGCGGCGTGCGCATGGCGCTCATCGCCGATGACAAGCACCCTGGTGGCCAGTGGGTGGCGTTCCCGAACCACGAGCAGCACGAGCGCGCGCTCTTTGAGATGGTCGTGGCCGGCCGCATCGTTTCCAAGGGGCGTAAAGAAGACGTCGCCATCATGATGGTGGAAGCTGGCGCCGGCACCAACGTTGCAGAGCGCATTGCCGATGGCGCCCCGGCACCGCAAGAAGCCGCCGTCGCCGAAGGACTTGAGGCAGCCAAGCCGTTCATTAAGACCCTGTGTGAAGCCCAGAACGGCCTGGCAGAGCGCACCGCCAAGGAGACCCAGGAGTTCCCGCTCTTCCCGGCGTATGAAGACGATGTCTTCGCCGCCGTGGAAAAGGCCGCTTCCAAGAAGCTGGAGAGCTTGCTGACCATTCCGGGCAAGCAGGAGCGCGACGAGGCCACGAACGAACACATGGAGCAGGTCGAACAAGATCTGCTGCCGCAATTTGCTGACCTGGAAGAGGCAGTGGCTTCCAAGCAGATTCGCGCTGCGTATAACGAGGTCATGAAGAAGATCGTGCGCCGCAAGATCTTGACCGATGGTTTCCGCATCGATGGCCGCGGCCTGACCGATATCCGCGATCTGTCCGTCGAAGTTGACTTGGTTCCACGCGCACATGGTTCTTCCTTGTTCGAGCGCGGCGAGACGCAGATCCTCGGTGTCACCACCCTGGATATGTTGAAGATGGAGCAGCAGATCGACTCGCTTACTCCGATTGAGTCCAAGCGCTATATGCACCACTACAACTTCCCGCCATTTTCTACCGGTGAGACCGGCCGCGTCGGCTCGCCCAAGCGCCGCGAAATCGGCCACGGTGCGCTCGCCGAGCGCGCCCTGCTTCCGGTCATCCCGTCGCGCGAGGATTTCCCGTATGCCATCCGTCAGGTCTCTGAGGCGCTCGGTTCCAATGGTTCTACCTCCATGGGCTCTGTCTGTGCGTCCACCCTGTCCCTCTACAACGCGGGCGTTCCGCTCAAGGCGCCGGTAGCCGGCATCGCCATGGGCTTGGTCTCCGGTGAGGTCAAGGGCAAGGAAAAGTTCGTCGCACTGACCGATATCCTCGGTGCCGAGGACGCCTTCGGCGACATGGACTTCAAGGTTGCGGGCACCTCCGAATTCATCACCGCGCTGCAGCTGGACACGAAGCTCGATGGCATTCCGTCTAAGGTCTTGGCCCAGGCACTCGAGCAGGCCCGCGATGCCCGCGCCACCATTCTGGAAACCATGGCAGAGGTCATCGATTCCCCAGATGAGATGTCTGGCCTGGCCCCGAAGATCACCTCGGTGAAGATTCCGGTCAACAAGATCGGTGAGCTCATCGGCCCTAAGGGCAAGACCATCAACCAGATCACCGAAGATACCGGTGCTGATGTCTCGATCGAAGACGATGGCACGGTCTACATCTCTGCGGTCACCGGCGAAGCCGCAGACGCTGCGATTGAAAAGGTTAACTCCATTGCCAACCCACAGTTGCCCAAGGTGGGCGAGCGCTTCCTCGGCACGGTAGTCAAGACCGTTCCATTCGGCGCCTTCGTTTCCTTGACCCCTGGCCGCGATGGATTGATCCACATCTCCAACCTGGGTGGGGACGAACGCATTGAGAAGGTCGAAGATGTCGTTAACGTTGGCGATAAGGTACAGGTAGAAATCGCGGATATTGATAACCGCGGCAAGATCTCCCTAGTGCCCGTTGAGGACTAATCCCTCAGGCGCCCTTTAGAGCAGTGGCCCTGTTTCCCGAATATGGTGGGAAACAGGGCCATTTTCTATGCCTGCGCCGTGATCACTCAGTTCTGGAAATCAAGCACAAGGCGTTTGGGGTTTTGCAGGAAGGTCACGGAATAAGGCGTTTGCTTCTTTAGCCCGATGACCAACTGCGTTTGCGCCTCGAAGGTGGTGGTGTAGTTGATCTCTTGCACGACACCGGCACCTGGTGTGATGCCAGTATCCATAAACCTTTGTTCTAACTCCGGCGTCGATGGCCACGGGGTGCCCTCGATACCAAGGTTGAGGAAAGTGGCGCCTTTGACCTCGACCGGAAGCCCCGATGCTTGGTGGGCGGGCTGATCCGTATAGGTAGTAAACCACCCTGCTTCTCCGTCGCCTTCAAGATCAACCACGACGCGGGTAAAAGAGTCATGCGCGGCTACTCGGATCCCGGTGGGGACGAGGCCACCCAATCCAGGAGGTAGGTGGCGCTGATCCTCGAGGGAGGGCGTGCCCATACCGCCAAAAGCAGGTTTTGGATCATTGCCCTGCGCTTGTTGCTGATGATGGCTTAACGGGGCGGTGTCTTCTACCGTCTTGGTTGGGTCATCGGCAGTGGTCGTGGTGGTAGGCTCTGATTTCTTTGCCGCAGACGTGGTCGACTCAGCGGTGGAACTGGTTGATTCCTCCTGCGTGGCAAATGAGGCATCGGCGGCCTCGTCATCGCTGGGGCTAGCGCAAGCAGCCAGCGAGAGCATGCAGCTTATACCGGCGCCAGCAGCGATAGCGCGGGTGAGAGTAGATCGAGACATTCTGACCACTTCCTAGGTTGTCTACCTTGTTGTCTCTTCCAATTCTACCGGTACACAAGTGGCCTAACTGGGGAAGTGATGCAATTGTTGTATAAGGGAAAGTAGCGAAGGCGTGGGCCTAGCGCTTCAACTGGACGAGCTGGATGAGGTTACCCACGGTATCGTCAAAGACTGCGGTAATGGAGGGG
Organism: Corynebacterium accolens; assembly: GCF_030515985.1. Next base: position 789,664 of record NZ_CP100376.1, read on the forward strand.
CCAACGTCGGTGGGCTCCATGGTAAAGTCCACGCCCTTGTCCTTGAGTTCGGCGTATTCTTTCTCCACATCCTGCGACAAGAATTGGGTGACCGGGATATTATCCGCCTTCAGCGCCTCGGTGTACGTTTTGGCGGCTGGGTGACCCTTGGGTTCAAGCAGCAATTCAACGCTGCCGTCGCCGTCCGCGTTGGTGACCGTTAGCCACCGGAAATCGCCGTGCGTGACGTCATCTTTTACCCGGAAAACTAGGACATCGACATAAAAATCGTGGGCGCGAGCAACGTCATCTACTGGAACGGACGCAATATAAATCTGCATGACGCCCAGTCTAGCAGTGGTATTTTTGCCGTTCGGAGGCCCGCCCGCCGCGGATGGGCGAGCGCGATAGGATGGGAAAGAAACAAAGGTTTAACTCAAAGTTGTTAAGAAAGTGAGGCCCGCAATGGCGATCAAAGTAGGAGTCTTGGGAGCGCAGGGGCGCGTCGGCAAAGCGATTGTTGAAGGCGTTCATGCCGAAGATGATCTAGAGCTCGTAGCGGAAATTAGCCGCGGGGATGACCTGCAGCACTTGGTTGATAATCACGCAGAGGTCATCGTGGACTTCACCCAGCCTGATTCGGTGATGGGAAACCTGGAGTTTTGCATCGCGAACGGCATTCACTGCGTGGTGGGCACCACTGGCTTTGATAAAGAGCGCCTGGACCAGGTGGAGCAGTGGACCCGCCAAGAAGGTGCTGGCAACGTGCTGATCGCACCGAATTTCGCCATCTCTGCCGTGATGACCATGGTGCTTGCCAAGCAGGCGGCGAAGTTTTTCGAGACCGCAGAGGTCGTTGAATTTCACCACCCCACCAAGCTGGATGCGCCTTCCGGCACCGCCATCCACACCGCAGAGGCCATTGCCCAGGCGCGCCGCGATGCCGAATTGGGCGAGATGCCGGATGCGACGGAAAAGTCCCTCGAGGGCGCGCGCGGTGCGAATGTAGACGGAATCCCGGTGCATGCCGTGCGTACCCGCGGCATGGTGGCCCACGAAGAGGTCATTTTCGGTGCGCAGGGGCAATCCCTGACCATCCGCCAGGATTCCTACGATCGTTCCTCCTTTACCCCTGGCGTTTTGGTCGGCGTGCGCGAGATTGCGCAGCACCCGGGATTGGTTGTCGGGCTAGACAAGTACCTGGGGCTGTAGCGGTATGGCCACTGCGAGTGAGCWAAATAYCCAGCTCATKGCCGCCACCGAGTTYCMCCCGCCACAGGGAACGCAGTGGCGTGCCGATGAGACGGCGACCGATGGCGAGGCCCTCGTCGAATTCGCAGGACGGGCGTGTTATGAGTCTTTTGACAAACCCAACCCGCGCACCGCGACGAACTCCGCCTACCTGCACCACATCATGGAGGTAGGCCATACGGCGCTATTGGAACACGCCACGGCCACGATGTACATCACGGGGCTCTCGCGCTCAGCCAGCCATGAATTGGTTCGCCACCGGCATTTTTCCTTTTCGCAGCTATCCCAGCGCTTTGTGCACCCTAATGAGATGCACGTAGCGCTGCCCAAGCTGGTGGAAGAAGATGAGCAATTACGCCGATTGGTCATGCAAGCCGTGGATGAAACCCGTTTTGTCTACGATGAGCTGCTAGAGGCCTTGGAAGAAAAGCTGGATGAGCCGAATGCGCTGCTGCGAAAGAAGCAGGCGCGGCAGGCGGCGCGCGCAGTATTGCCCAATGCGACGGAAACCAGGCTCGTCGTTACCGGCAATTACCGCGCGTGGCGCCACTTCATTGGGGCGCGGGCGGCTGAGCATGCTGATACGGAATTGCGCGAAGTGGCGGTGGAGTGCTTGAAGCATTTGCAGGAGCAAGCACCAGCGCTTTTCGATGACTTCCATATCACCACGTTGGCCGATGGAACGCAGATGGCCGCAAGCCCTTACGCTTAACACGCGCCACCCCGATGCGGCCAAAAGGTGCACTAGCGGGTAACCTTGACGGCTATGAGCACAGGTATGACAGCAAAGACTGGCGTTGACACCTTCGGTCGCATTGGCGTCGCCATGGTCACTCCGTTTGATCGTGACGGTGCGCTGGATGTAGAAGCGGGTCGCCGCCTGGCAGCTCATCTCGTAGACAACGGCGTGGATTCACTCATCTTGGGTGGAACGACGGGCGAGTCTCCTACCACGTCCTTGGACGAAAAGTTGGAGCTGCTCAAGGCCGTAAAAGAGGAAGTGGGAGACCGCGTCCGGATCTGTGCGGGCGCCGGAACGAATAACACCGCAACCTCGATTGAGGTTGCCCAAGCTTCCGCCGCCGCAGGAGCCGATAGCTTGCTCGTTGTGACTCCGTATTACTCCAAGCCCTCCCAAAAGGGCGTCTACGAGCATTTTGCCGCAGTTGCTGATTCTACGGATCTGCCGATTTGCGTCTATGACATCCCTGGCCGCTCGGGCATCCCAGTGGCGTCGGATACGCTCCGCCGCCTTACGGAATTGCCGACTATCCAAGCCGTGAAGGACGCTAAGGGCGATCTTTCCGCGGCCGCAGAACTCATCCAAGAAACCGACTTGGCGTGGTACTCCGGTGACGATCCGATTAACCTGCCGTGGCTATCCCTCGGTGCTTCGGGTTTCATCTCCGTCATCGGGCACGCTGCGCCGCGTGCCTTGGTAGAACTCTATGAAGCTTTCGATGCGGGCGATTTGGCCCGCGCGCAAGAAATAAATTACTCAACGCTTCTTCCACTGACCCGCGCTCAGGCGCGGTTGGGCGGAGCGACATTTGCAAAGGAAGCTCTGCGCCTGCAGGGCTTTGAAGTTGGCGATCCCCGCCTTCCTGTTACCGCCGCGAGCGAGGAGGAACGCGAGGTACTTCGCCGTGATTTGGAACAATCTGGAGTCCTTTAAGAATGACTGAACCCCGTAACCGTTCCCGCAAGGTCACCCGCAAGGCGGGTCCACCTTCGGAAACTGAGACCGCCTCCAATGAGGCGGCTTCGCCCGTATTTCAGGCCCCTGCAAATAACGCCGGCACTGCCGGAAATGAAGACCAGGGCAACTCTGGCAAGAATAACTCTGCCGATAACAAGAACGACGGCGATAACAACGGCCGCCGCTCGCGTTCCCGTGGCGGCCGCGGCCGTGGCCGTGGTGGAAACGGCAATAATGGCAATGGCCAGGGAAATAACCACGGCGGCAATGGCCACGGTGGCAATAATAAGAACAACAACGGTGGCAACGGAAAGAACGGCAACGGCAAGGGCCGTGGCCGCAATAACAATAACCGCGGCCGCCGCAACGTGCCGAAGTCCATGCAGGGTGCTGATTTGACCAAGCGCCTGCCGGAACCGCCAAAGCAGGCGAAGGATACGCTGCGCATCTACGCCTTGGGCGGTATCTCCGAAATCGGCCGCAACATGACCGTCTTTGAGTACGGCGATGAGCTGCTCATCATTGACTGCGGCGTGCTCTTCCCATCGTCTGGCGAGCCTGGCGTGGACCTCATCCTGCCGGACTTCGGGCCGATTGAGAAGAAGATCGACAAGGTCAAGGCCCTCGTGGTCACCCACGCCCACGAAGACCACATCGGTGCCATCCCGTGGCTGCTGAAGCTGCGCCCGGATATCCCCATCGTGGCTTCCCGTTTCACCATCGCGCTTATTGCGGCCAAGTGTAAGGAACACCGCCAGAAGCCGAAGTTCGTCGAGGTCAACGAGAAGTCTGACGTGACCTACGGTTGCTTCCGCGTTCGCTTCTGGGCGGTCAACCACTCCGTGCCGGATGCGCTCGGCATCATGCTGGGCACCCCGGCAGGCAATATCATCCACACCGGTGATATCAAGCTTGACCAGACCCCGTTGGATAATCGCCCGACCGACCTTCCGGCGCTGTCTCGTTACGGCGACGAGGGCGTCGACCTCATGCTGTGCGATTCCACCAACGCCACCGTGCCGGGTGTATCCGCCTCCGAGGGCGATATCCCGGCCAACTTCAAGCGCTTGGTGGCTAATGCGAAGCAGCGCGTCATCTTGGCTTCCTTCGCCTCGAACGTCTACCGCGTGCAGGCCGCCATCGACGCTGCCGTGGCCAATGGCCGCAAGGTGGCCTTCAATGGCCGTTCGATGATGCGCAATATGGAAATCGCGGAAAAGATGGGCTTTTTGAAGGTCCCGCGCGGTACCATCATCCCCATCGACGAGGCCGCGAAGATGGCTCCGCACAAGACCATGCTCATTACCACTGGTACGCAGGGTGAGCCGATGGCCGCGCTGTCCCGCATGGCCCGCCGCGAGCACCGCCAGATCACGGTGCGCGATGGCGATACCATCATCTTCTCCTCCTCGCTCATCCCGGGCAACGAAGAGGCCGTATTCGGCGTTATCAATATGCTGTCCCAGATCGGTGCCAACGTCATTACCAACCAGGACGTCAAGGTCCACGCTTCCGGCCACGGCTACTCCGGCGAGCTGCTCTTCCTGTACAACGCGGCGCGCCCGCGCAATGCCATGCCGGTCCACGGCGAGTGGCGCCACCTGCGTGCCAATAAGGAATTGGCGATTTCCACCGGTGTGGCCCGCGACCGGACGGTCTTGGCGCAAAACGGTGTCGTGGTAGATCTGCGCAAGGGCCGCGCGGAGGTTGTCGGCCAGCTGCAGGTTGGCCACCTCTACGTCGATGGAGTGTCCATGGGCGATGTCGATGCCGATACCTTGGCAGACCGCACCAACCTGGGCGCCGGCGGCGTGGTATCCATTACCTGCGTGATTGATAACCGCACCTCCCGCCTGCTCGAGCACCCAACCGTGGCAACCACCGGTTTCTCCGATGATGACCGCGGCGTTGTGCCCGAGGTTGCGGAGATGGTGGAAAACACCATGAACGATCTCGCCGCAGAGGGCGAGAATGACACCTACCGGATGGTGCAAAAGCTGCGCCGCAAGGTCTCCAAGCTCATGGATTCCAAGTACAAGCGCGAGCCGGTTATTTTGCCCACCATCGTGCCGACGAATTCAGGCACGCTGCTTGCCGATGACGCCGATGTCGACGCCAGCCGCGAGTCCCTGTAGGTTCTCCTACAAAAGGATTTAATTCCGGCATAGTTTCTGTGCCCCAGCATTTCGATGACCTCGGTATGCTGGGGCACATGTCGTTTTCATCTTCCGAACGCGCCAAGATGGTCGCGCTTTTGCATCAGCTAGGTCCAGACGCCCCCACGCTGTGTGAAGGCTGGACCACGCGCGACTTAGTTGCCCACCTGTGGGTGCGCGAAAACCGTCCCGATGCCGCAGCGGGCATGTTCCTTTCGGTCCTGCAGCCCCACCTGGAAAAGGAATCCGCCAAGGTTGCCCGCCGCGATTTCGATGAGCTTGTCGATGCCTGGGGGAGGGGACCAGCAAAGTTCAACCCCGCACGTTTTCTCGATGCCCAGCAAAATTTGGGCGAACATTTTATCCACCACGAGGATATCCGTCGCGCCAATGGCCAGACCGAACCCCGCGATTTCTCTGTCGCCGTGCAGAAGAAGCTGCACCGTTTTTTGAAGATCTGGGCCAAATTGAGCCTGCGTAAATCCACCCAGCCGGTGATCCTGCAGCCGGACGGGATGCCGCGCATCGTCGTGGCAGATAAGCACGGGGTAGCCGATCGCGGCGATCGCGTGGTCCGCGTAAGCGGGGAGGTCGGCGAACTCCTGCTGTGGGCGTACGGGCGCGATGTCGTGCAGGTCACCATCAATGGCGACGAGTCAGCCATCAAGATGTCAACCCTGTAGGCTAGATAAAGTCGATTTTGTGGCCCATGCTGCGCCTTTTTGGTCCGGACGCGGGATAATTTCCGGCCAACTAGCACTGCCAAGCGTGTGGCGTATGTGATTTGTGGGGTTTTCCGGTTAAGGTAAATGACATGTCTGCCAAAAATGCCTCCTCTCGCGGATCGCGCCGGAACCAGACGCGAGCATCGAAAAGCGCGCCTGGCCGGAAAGCGAACAGGTCGCGGCCATCTGGTCGCAGCCAGTCCAGCGCCGGTGTGCCAGAGACGCTGGAGATGACCTCGTCTGGGCGCGCGGCAGGAACGACGCAAGAGCGTACGGGGAGTGCATTTAGGGCCGTCGGCAAGGGGCTTGGCTCCGCTTTTGGTGCCACCGCGCGCGGAATGGGCAATGTTGCCCGCGGCCTAGGCAATGGCCTTGCGGGCCTGAAGCCGAGCCAGGATGTAACTGCTGACGGCACGGAGGATTTCGAGAGAGCAAGGGAGCCACAGGAAATTTCTGATAGCGCCGGAAAAAAGAAGAAAAGCAAGGTAACTCGCGCGCGCGATATCGCAGCCGAAGAGGAGGCACAGGCTGCCGAGGAGGAGGCGGCTTCCCCGCAGGGCGGGTTGCGAGTCAATAATCCGGATGCGGTTGCCCTGGTGCTCATCGGCGTATCCATCGTCCTCGCCGCCACCGTGTGGTTTGGCGTTGCCGGCCAGGTGGGCGCCTGGGTAGGCAACCTGGTGCGCTACGTCATCGGCGCCGGCGCGTGGGTACTTCCCATTGCGCTCGTCGCGCTGGCCATTTCGCTCATGATGGAAATGGATGGTCCATCCGGGCGCATTAATCCGCGTATTGCGGGCGGCACGACGATTATCGTGCTGGCGATGCTGAGCCTCATCCACATCTTTGCCGGCAATCCGCCGCTTGGGTTTACCACCGATACCGCGGGCGGGGCCGGCGGTATTGTTGGCTTTGCCATCGGCGGGRTTYTCGATGCCGCATTTACCTCGTATGTTGCAGTACCCTTGCTCTTCCTCGTCATCATTTACGGCGCGCTGCTGGTCACCGGTATCACCATCCGCGAGGCCTATGAGCTCGTGGCGGATTCGCTGCGCTCGGCCTTTTCCCGCTTTGGCGGCAGCGATGCAGATTACGATGATGCGGACGAGGATGACGATCTCTACGGCCACGTGTCTGGCGATATCGACGATATTGCGCACGGCCGCGAGCGTTCCGAGCGCCCCGCCCCGAAGCGCCGCAGCACGTCCACTCCGCGCAAGACTGGCAGCCCCTATCCGGTGCAATCGCTTGCCGATGCCCCCGAGGACGACCACACCGTCGCCTTCAACACCCCGGTCCGCGCGGGCTATGAGCCGGTGGACCGCAACGACGAAGAGTTGAGCTACGGCTCGGACTCCCAAATGGGGGATACCGATGCCTTCCCGGCAGTAGACGACGCTGACTACGCAGAGGCTTCCGAATCCACCCAACAGGCCCTGCCAGAAAGCGAGCCCACCCGCGTCTTGGGTTCTGCCACCGGTGGTTCTTCCACCGGCCGCAAGTCGCGGGCTGGCCGCGGCGCTGGTGCTGGAGCCGCTGGGGCCGCTGGCGCCGGTGCTGCCGCTGCTTCTGGTGTGGCTGGTGCCGCAGGTGCAGCCGGCAAGGCCAAGGGCGCTGGTGCTGGAGCTGCCGCCGGAGCCGCTGCCGCTGGTGCCGCCAAGGCCGGTTCCGATGCTGTCTCTTCGGCGCACGAGGAGGCCCGGCGCCTATTCCGCGAGCGTTCTGGGCGCGATGCGGCCACCGGCGCACAGGTGGAATCCACCGCGGGGGCGGAACAGCCTGCCGCACAGCCCCAAGCCCCCGCGCCTGCGCAATTTGGCAACGACAACTATGCGGTGCCCTCTACCGATCTGCTGACCCCAGGCACGCCTGCGAAGGAACGCACCGAGATCAATGACCGCATCATCGAGGCCATTACCGATGTCTTCGAAGAGTTCAACGTCAATGCTCAAGTGACGGGCTTTAGCCGTGGCCCCACGGTGACACGCTATGAGATTGAGCTTGGACCAGGCGTGAAGGTTTCGAAGATTACGAACCTGCAGTCCAACCTGGCCTATGCCGTGGCTACCGATAACCTGCGTTTGCTCACGCCGATTCCGGGCAAGTCCGCGGTGGGTATTGAGGTGCCTAACCCGGACCGCGAAATGGTCCACCTGCGCGAGGTCTTGGACGCGCCCAGCATGACGTCTTCCCCGGACCCAATGTTGATTGGCCTGGGCAAGGATATCGAGGGCGAATATACGTCCTTTTCCGTGCAGAAGATGCCGCACTTGCTGGTTGCCGGCGCTACCGGTTCCGGTAAGTCCGCGTTCGTGAACTCCATGCTGGTCTCGCTGCTTACCCGCGCCACCCCGGAGCAGGTACGCCTGATCCTCGTCGACCCAAAGATGGTCGAGCTCACGCCGTATGAGGGCATCCCGCACCTGATTACGCCCATCATTACCCAGCCGAAGAAGGCCGCCGCGGCCCTCCAGTGGCTGGTAGAAGAGATGGAGCAGCGGTACATGGATATGAAGGCCGCGCGCGTGCGCAAGATCGAGGACTATAACCGCAAGGTTGTCTCCGGCGAGTACCAGGCACCGGCAGGTTCCGAGCGCGAGGTTCGTCCGTATCCTTATATCGTCTGCGTCGTCGACGAGCTGGCGGACTTGATGATGACCGCCCCGAAGGAGATCGAGGACTCCATCGTCCGCATCACCCAGAAGGCCCGCGCCGCCGGCATCCACTTGGTGCTTGCTACTCAGCGCCCGTCCGTCGATGTGGTTACCGGCCTTATCAAGACCAACGTGCCTTCCCGCTTGGCCTTTGCCACCTCGTCCTTGACCGACTCCCGCGTTATCTTGGACCAAGGCGGTGCGGAAAAGCTCATTGGCATGGGTGATGGTCTATTTATCCCGCAGGGCAAGCGCCCAGTGCGCATGCAAGGTGCCTTCGTTTCCGATGACGAGGTCATGGATGTGGTTGAGGCCGCTAAATCCCAGGCCGCCCCGAACTATACCGAGGGCGTGACCGAGGAAAAGCAGTCCGAGGCGAAGAAGGAGATCGACGATGACATTGGCAAGGACATGGATGATCTCCTCGAGGCCGTCGAGCTGGTGGTCACCGCTCAGCTGGGTTCCACCTCAATGCTGCAGCGTAAGCTGCGCATCGGTTTTGCCAAGGCGGGCCGCCTGATGGACCTGATGGAATCGCGCGGCGTCGTCGGGCCATCGGAAGGCTCCAAGGCGCGCGAGGTGCTGGTCAAGCCGGAAGAGCTCGATACCATCCTGTGGATGATTAAGGGCGCCGACCCTGCCGATGCCCCCAAGGAAATCCAGGACGAGATGAACCAGGAAGAAGACGATGATGGCGGCGATTCCGCAGATTCCGCTCTTTCCGATGCCCCCGACTCCCCCGATTCCGATACGCGGACGGTGCAAGCGACCTATAACCCATCATCCGGGGCCTTCTAAGTAGTGTAAGATGGTTACGGTCTTGGAGGGGAGTACCCCACATTCGGCATAGATCGTCAACACGGTAGCTGTGCGCTCCCGGTCGTGTCGGCCCAGCGAGGAATATCCGCTGGGCGGGGGAGACCTCCGGTCACTTTCTTAAAGTAAATTCGACCGGAGGGATCTCGCGATGAACGTTCCATTGTGGGTGTGGCTGGTCACCGGTGCGGTGATTCTAGCCTTTTTTATATTCGACTTTTATTCTCACGTGCGCAGTCCACATGAGCCCACCCTGAAAGAGTCGGGCCTGTGGACCTTGTTCTACATTGCCGTCGCCTTAGTTTTTGGCGGCGTTGTCTGGGCCGTATGGGGCCATGAGCACGGCATCCAATTCTTTACCGGTTATGTCACAGAGCAGGCGCTTTCCGTGGATAACCTCTTCGTATTTGCGCTTATCATGGGATCCTTTAAAATCCCGCGCAAGTACCAGCAAAAGGTGCTGCTCATCGGTATCATCATCGCCCTCGTCTTCCGCCTCGTATTCATTTTGCTGGGTGCGGCGGTCATCGCGGCGTGGTCTGATATCTTCTACCTCTTTGCCATCTTCCTGCTGTATACCGCCATCAAGTTGGTCATCGATGAGATTCGGGATGCGCCGGAGACCAACCCGAACGATATGGCCATCATCAAGCTCGTGCGCAAGGCGGTAGATGTCACCCCGCAGTACCACGGGGATAAGCTCACCCACCGCGTGGACGATGGCTCGAAGAAGGGCAAGTTCGCCTTCACGCCGCTATTCGTCGCGCTGGTATCCATTGGGCTTATCGATGTCATGTTTGCCTTCGATTCCATTCCGGCAATCTACGGCATTACCTCAGAGGCGTTTTTGGTCTTTACCACCAACGCATTCGCGCTGATGGGCCTGCGCCAAATGTACTTTCTTATCGATGGCCTCTTGGACCGCCTCGTCTACCTGCCTTACGGCCTGGGCATCATCCTGGGCTTCATCGGTGTCAAGCTGCTCTTCCACGCGTTGCACGAGAATAACCTGCCGTTTATCAATGGCGGCGACAATATCGAATCCGTGCCGGAAATCTCCACCATCGGCTCGCTGGTGGTCATTGTTGGAGTCTTGGTCATCACGGTTCTTGCATCGGTTATTAAGAACATGCGCGATAAAACCCAAGGCGTAGTGGCCGTATCCCACAACCACTACGACTGGGATGAGGAAGGAAATAAGATCGTACGCAATACGCGCGGCGATTACCTGGGCAGGGCCGAGGATCTGTCCAAGGAAGACCTACCCAACTAGGGGGGAGAGCCTAGAAGCGGGCTTTAACCGGGTTCCACTCGCGGAAGCTGCGGCCCTGGAGGCAGCCTTCTTGATAGAAGGGATCATCGTTCATCAGCTGGATGACATCGGCGACCTCGGTGCCATCATCGTCAAAGCGCACGACGATGAGCGCGCCTCCTTGGGAATCCGTGAACGGTCCCGAGGCCACGATGGTGCCCTCATCAAATAGTTTCCCGGTGAACTCGCGGTGGGCCGGGCGGACCTTCGCTATCTCTGGGTTGGCCGGGTTATATTCATAGTTGACTGCAAAATATTTCATACCGGACAGTATAAATTTTCGGGGGAGTGTGCCGCGAGACCATAACCCAAGCGGGTAGTATGTATAGGGTGAATCAACCCGGAGCACAGTCAGCGCAGTCCTCGGATGTGAATCCGCAGGTCTCTAATTGGAATCTGCCAAATGTCCTTACCTGCCTGCGTATCGTTTTCATTCCGGTCTTTGCATGGCTGGTCATCGGCGGCCACCAGTGGTGGTCTTTTGGCGTCTTCGCCGCCTTAATGCTCACGGATAAGCTCGATGGCGATATTGCTCGCGCCCGCGGGTTGATTACCGATTTTGGCAAGATCGCCGACCCCATTGCTGATAAAGCGCTCATGACCACAGCGCTTGTCTGTCTCAATATCGTCGATCAGCTTTCGGTTTGGGTTACCGTCATTATTCTGATCCGGGAATTCGGCATTACCATCTGGCGCATGGCCTTGCTGCGCCGCGGAAAAGTCGTCCCAGCCTCTAAAGGCGGCAAGTTGAAGACCGTCCTGCAGTCCTTTGCCGTAGGCCTATATTTGTGGCCGCTTCCCTCGTGGATGGATATTCCTACCTCCTTCATCATGTGGATGGCCGTCGTGGTAACGGTCATTACCGGCGTGCAGTATCTCATCGATGGACAAAAGCAAAATAGTTAAACAATGGCTTTCACAAAATCTGACCTCGTTGCCTTATTAACAGAGCGCCACGAGACCGTGGCTTTTTGCGAGTCGCTGACTGCCGGCCTAGCCAGCGCTACCATCGCTTCGGTGCCTGGAGCATCGGCCGTCTTGCGCGGCGGCCTTATTACCTATGCCACAGAGGTAAAGTCCCACTTCTTGGATAAACCAGTCTCTGAGATCGAACGCGTAGGCGTCGTCTCTGGCGAAACCGCAGTCGATATGGCCCGCGCCGCAGTTGCGGAAACGGGGGCGGATTGGGGCTTAGGGCTTACCGGCGTTGCCGGGCCAGATAAACAAGAAGGAAAAGATCCCGGCACGGTATTTTTAGGAATCTATTCCGCGGGCCGCATAGCGCAGTCTTATTGTTTGCGCGACTTGGGCACTGAACGCAACGACATCAGAAAGGCCACGGTAGGAGCAGCAATCGCCCAACTTGGTGCGATCATCAAAAATTTTCCTAGCAGTGGGGAACAAATTTCATCGAAGGAGCGTTAAAACGTACGATGAACATTTCTACAGCAGTCCTAGACCACTCGGCGCAGACTGCCGCGGAACCTGCGGCAGCGGCACCATCGGCGCCACAACCTGCCCGCGCCCCAGAACCACTCCTGCGTGAAGCATTGGGCCTGACCCTGCGTGCATTCCGCGCGGACAAGTCGGTTACCCTGCGCGAATTGGCTAGCGTTGCCCGCGTGTCACCGGGCTACTTGTCGGAGCTCGAGCGGGGCCGCAAGGAAGTTTCTTCTGAGTTACTGGCCTCCGTGTGCCACGCGCTCGACGCATCGGTGTCGGACGTCCTGATCGAGGCTGCCGGTTATATGGCGCTGCCCTCGATGGATGAAGAGCTCGCGCATACCGCGCCGGCTGCTTCTGAGCTTTAACGCGTGCGCGATTCTGAAAAGAATTGCCGCGGTGGATACCTTCGATTAGTAGCGGCAGAGCCCTAGGCGTTGGGTTACTATGAACACGACAACGCGACGCATTACCACATTCCTTAGAAAGGTCTAGAGCATAATGGCGAATCCATTTGTTAAGGGTTGGAAGTACCTGATGGCACTGTTCGATAATAAAATCGAAGAGAATGCCGATCCGAAAATTCAGATTGAGCAGGCCATCGAAGATGCCCAACGTCAGCACCAAGAGCTTTCGCAGCAAGCTGCGGCGGTCATTGGCAATCAGCGCCAGCTGGAGATGCAACTTAACCGTCGCCTAGCCGAGGTCGAAAAGCTGCAGGGCAATACCCGCCAGGCGCTCGAGCTTGCGGATAAGGCGCGCGCCAATGGTGATGAAAACAAGGCCGTGGAGTACGAGAACGCCGCCGAGGCCTTTGCCGCTCAGTTGGTGACCGCAGAGGAGTCTGTGGAGGACACGAAGAAGCTCCACGACCAGGCATTGCAACAGGCTGAGCAGGCTAAGCGCGCTGTAGAACGCAATAATGCAGCCCTGCGCCAGAAGGTTGATGAGCGTTCGAAGCTGCTATCGCAGCTGGAGCAGGCAAAGATGCAGGAAAAGGTTTCCGAGTCTTTGAACTCCATGAACGAGCTTTCTGCAGGCGGCAACACGCCTTCGCTCGATGCCGTGCGCGATAAGATTGAGCGCCGTTACTCCAAGGCTCTGGGCCAAGCGGAGTTGGCGGAAAATTCCGTCGAAAACCGTATGGCCGAGGTGCAGCAGGCGGGCATCCAGATGGCCGGCCACTCCCGCTTGGAGCAGATCCGTAGCGAGATGAACTCCACGAAGTCCGTAGAATCTAACCGCACCCAGGCCATCGAGGGCAATAAGGCCTCTGGCTCTGCTGCGGATCAGGCAGCGCAGCCGACCTCGAATGATGATGCCGTCCAGGCTCGCTTGCGAGAGCTGCGCGGAGAGTAACTTCCTCATCCCGCGCTTGTCGTAGCGCTAATTGAAAAATAGCCTCCGATCTTTCCTTTGCCGCGTTGAGCGGTGGGGAAGTCGGAGGCTTTGTCGCGCTATCAGTGTATGTGCCTAAGTTTTCTTAGTCACCGACGCCGCGGGCCTGAAGGGCTTCGCCAATGGCCCGAGCGCGCCGAATGGAGCGAATGATGACGGGCGTGACAAAGGCCGAGGGGGAGAACCCAGCGCCGCGAGCCTTGCGGGCATCGAGAACCTCGTAGATCGTTTCGAACATGAGGGGGATGAGGCGGATAGTCAGGGACATCGCCAAGCTAATGTTTTCTACCGGGACGCCGAAACGATTCAGCGGCTGGAGGGATTCTTCCAGCGACTCCATGATGGCGTCGACCGTCGAAGTGAGCGTTAGCAAAAAGGCCAGAATCATGGCCGCCAAAATATTGAGGAACATCACCGCGGCGTAGTCAAAATCCTTCGCCCACCATTGGAAACCGGCAAGGGGAATGAGGATGACCAGGGGCGGCCAGAGTTGGCTCCAGGCAATTCGTAGGGGGATGCGGGCGATGACATAGGTTAGCGCTGCGGCGATCACCGCACCGCCTGCCCACGGCAGAGTATTGAAAAAGATGCTGGTAACCAGGATAAATACCAGCAAGATGAGTATCTTCCAGCTGGGCTTCATCCGGTGGATTACCGTCGTGCCCGGAACATATACGGATAGCGGAATATTGGTTCTGCGTCGGGTCATTAGAGGTGGCTTTCTAGAGTGGCCGCCGCGCCATGAGATCTCTGTAAAAATCGATGACCTCCTGGGGAGCGCCATCGGCGGCAACCTTGTGGTCATCGATACAAATGACACGGTCAAAATCCGTGAGGAATTCCAGATCGTGAGTAACGACGATGAGCTGCTGGTCAAGCTGCGCGAACTCGCGCTTGATGCGGTCGCGATTGCGGAGATCAAGCAGCGTCGTTGGTTCATCGGCGATGATGAGCACTGGGTCGATGACCAGCACTGCGGCTAAGGCGAGCAATTGCTTTTGTCCACCAGAAAGAGTGTGCGGGGAGCGCTCGGCAAATTCTAAGAGCCCGAACCGTTCCAAGGCGGCGTCTACTCGGGCATTGCGCTCATCCTTCGATAGCTTGAAGCGGCGCAGGGAAAAAGCGATGTCATCGCGTACATTGGGCATGACGATCTGATTTTCGGCATCGGAAAAGACAAAACCCACCTTTTCGCGCACTTTCTTGCCCTGCTCGCTGGGATTGATGCCGTCGACGGTGACGGTACCCGCGGTGGGCTCACCCAGGCCATTAATAAGCCGGGTCAGTGTGGACTTTCCGCCGCCATTTTGACCGATGACGCCGATCCGCTGCTCGCTTAAAGTGAGGTTGATGTCATTGAGGACCACCGTCTCATCAAAAGCTACCGTGACCGAGGAAAAGTCGATGGTGGGCACTAGGAGGCCTTCCTACCCATCAGGTCGGGGAATGCGGAGTGAACACCAACGGCAATGATAACGGCCACGACGAGCTTTGCGGTGTCAACGAGGACGAATGGGCCTTGCGCTGCGATGGCCGGGCCGACGTCCAATCCGGAGCGAAGCATCAGGCCGATCGCGCCACAGGTGTATTGCACGAGAAGGCCAACGATGGCTGCGATAGCGAGTACCACGGTCATCCCGCCCTTCCCGCGTGGGGCGCGGTAAGCAATGGCGCCGGCGGCGATAGGGGAGAGTACGTAACCGATGATGTATCCCACGGTAGGGCCGGCAAGCGCGCGGAGCGTGGTGCCACCGCCTGCCAAAACGGGCAATGCCAAACCGATAAAGAGGAATAGCAAGCCAACGTAGCCCCCGCGCTTTCCGCCCAAGATGAGGCCGGACAAAATGAGCGCGGCGTTTTGCAAGACGATGGGCACGCCGGCGGTGCCTACGGGGATAGAAACGAAGGCTAAAACGATAACGAGGGCGGTAAATACCGCTACATAGGCAATGGTGGTTGCCACGGAGTTCTTTTGCATGGACAAAGATTAGCACCTTGGAGAAAAACGCTGTAGACACACCAATTTGAACGTCGTTCAAGGAAGCTAATTCTGGGGTCCTGGTAAAAGTTTTGGAAATATTTCCATGGTGGTGGGTAGGATTGCGCGCATGCGATTGACGGAGTACCACCAACTGGTTGTGGATGAATTTGGCGAATCAAAAGGGGCGTGGATTAGCCATTCGCATGTTTTATCAGAGCTTAATGGAACGCCGGATGAGCTTATCGAACGTGGCGTCGATCCCCGCCGTGTCTGGATAGGGCTGTGCAATGACTTCGATGTTCCCCAAGAGCGCCGTCTCGGCGTAGATTACCCATCCTTATAGGGTCTCAGAAAAGCCGAAAAGGTGTGTCTATTTTCGATATTCGAACAGATGTATGTACTCTAGTTGGGGTGTCGGTGTGGGCGACTACAGTGGGATCGCAATGAGGGCGGAACCATTTAGGGTTCTGCAGCAGTCTAATTAAGTGTTCACGCAGCGTCGTACGAGATAAGGATTTATAACAATGGCAACGAAAAAGAAATCATCCTCAGCCGCAACCAAGGGAGATGACCGCAAGAAGGCGCTAGATGCCGCTATGGCCATGATCGAAAAGGATTATGGCAAGGGCGCCGTTATGCGCTTGGGTGATGATGATCGCCCGCCCATCAAGGCCATTTCTTCCGGCAACACGGCAATCGACGTGGCGCTGGGCATCGGTGGCTTCCCGCGCGGGCGAATTGTGGAAATCTATGGCCCAGAGTCTTCCGGTAAGACGACGGTGGCGTTGCATGCCATTGCCTCGGCGCAAAAAGACGGCGGCATTGCAGCGTTTATCGATGCCGAGCACGCCCTCGACCCCCAATATGCACGCCTGCTAGGCGTCGACACCGATAACCTCCTCGTGTCCCAGCCCGATACCGGTGAGCAGGCTCTGGAAATCGCGGACATGCTGGTGCGCTCCGGCGCCATCGACATTATCGTCGTGGACTCCGTGGCGGCGCTGACCCCTAAGGCGGAAATCGAAGGCGAGATGGGCGATAGCCACGTCGGCCTGCAAGCCCGCCTGATGTCCCAGGCCTTGCGCAAGATGACCGGTGCGCTATATAACTCCGGCACCACCGCAATCTTCATCAACCAGCTGCGCGAGAAGATTGGTGTGATGTTCGGCTCCCCGGAGACCACCACCGGTGGTAAAGCGCTGAAGTTCTACYCCTCCGTGCGCTGCGATATCCGCCGTATCCAGACGCTGAAGGATGGCCAAGACGCCATCGGTAACCGCACGAAGCTCAAGGTGGTAAAGAATAAGGTTTCCCCGCCGTTCAAGATCGCCGAGTTCGACATCATGTACGGCGAGGGCATTTCTCGCGAGTCCTCCATCATCGATCTCGGCGTAGAAAACGGTTTCATCCGCAAGTCCGGTTCTTGGTTTACCTACGAAGGCGATCAGCTGGGCCAAGGTAAGGAAAAGGCGCGTTCCTTCTTGAAGGACAACCCCGACCTTGCCAATGAGATCGAAAAGAAGATCTTCCAGAAGCTCGGCATTGGGGAAGAGGCGGCAAATGGTGAAGAAGCTACCGCCATGGATGTCCCCGGCTCCGATGACCCATTGACGGATGAATCCGTAGATTTGGTCCCAAACGTCGACTTCGATGACGACTAAGCCTGTCCACCAACACTCCCACCGCTTAACMCCCGCGCTATGAATCAMCCCGCCCCTGACAAGCTAGAGCAACTCCGCCAGGCCCTTGAAGCCTATGAAAAAGGAGAAGCCGGGGGCGGGCTTTTTGATCGGGAGGCCGAAGAGGCAAAATCAAAGGTGCGGTCCCGCGCATTGGGCCTGCTCGACCAGCGTTCGCGGTCCCGTCAGGAATTGTACGACCGCTTAGTACAGGCCGAATTCGACCCTGAGGTGGTTGACGAGGTCCTCGATGACTTGGCCCATGCCGGCTTAATTGACGATGCCGCCTTTGCCGCCGAATGGGTGCGGCAGCGGCATAAGCGGAGGGGGAAATCGCGCAGCGTCCTCGACCGCGAGCTCTGGGAGAAGGGCGTAAGTCAAGAAGACCGAGACGAAGCCCTCACCCAAATTGACGCGGCCGATGAAGAAGCGATGGCCCGAGCCTTGGCGGAAAAGAAGGCGCGCAGCGTGAAATCCGTTCCTGCAGATAGGAAGGAACGGGAAAAGGCGCTACGCAGGATCGTGGGAGTATTGGCGCGCCGCGGGTTCAACGAGGGGATGTCTTTAAACATCGCCATTAGCGCCCTTGATGAACGGTGCGAGGAGCTGTCTTCTCCTTAAATCCGGCGGATGGGGCTTAGTGCCTTGTTGGCTCCAACCTAGTGACTCGCACACGCGCCCCACCCATCGCGGGCCCGTGCCCCAACGCGCCTCACGGCGTGCCCGATCCCACCCACGTGCCTGCACGGGTGCCGAGTTGCGACGGTTATGAGTTGTTCTGGGTGATGGCTAAACTATGCCGACGTGGAGCAGACAATTCCTGAAACCCGTACCTATGAAGTCCGAACCTTCGGCTGCCAGATGAATGTGCACGATTCCGAGCGCATTTCCGGTTTGCTGGAGGAAGCTGGCTACGCGGCCGCAGACGAGGCCACGGAGCCGGATCTCATCGTCTTTAACACGTGCGCTGTCCGCGAAAATGCCGACAAGCGCCTCTACGGCACGCTGGGCGCATTGAAGAAGACGAAGGAGAACCATCCTGGCATGCAAATCGCCGTGGGCGGTTGCCTTGCACAAAAGGATAAGGACACCGTCCTCGACAATGTGCCGTGGGTGGATGCGGTCTTCGGAACCCAMAATAKGGCAGCGTTSCCCMCCCTTCYCGRGCGCGCCCGCCATAACGAGGAAGCCCAGGTCGAGATCGTCGATTCGCTAGAGGCGTTCCCCTCCATATTGCCTGCTAAGCGCGAATCCGCCTACGCGGGTTGGGTATCGGTGTCCGTGGGCTGCAATAACACCTGCACTTTCTGCATCGTTCCCTCCCTGCGCGGTAAGGAAGAGGACCGCCGGCCAGGCGATATTCTGGCCGAGGTACAGGCGCTGGTGGATCAGGGCGTCTCTGAGGTCACCCTCTTGGGCCAAAACGTCAACGCCTATGGCGTGAATTTCGCCGATCCAGAAATGCCGCGCGATCGCTTTGCTTTCTCGAAGCTGCTGCGCGAAGTGGGCAAGATCGACGGCCTCGAACGCCTGCGGTTTACCTCCCCGCACCCGGCGGAATTCACCTCGGATGTCATCGACGCCATGGCGGAAACCCCGGCGGTGTGCCCACAGTTGCACATGCCGCTGCAATCTGGCTCGGATAAGGTTTTGAAGGACATGCGTCGTTCCTACCGCACGAAGAAGTTCCTGCGCATCCTCGATGAGGTGCGGGAGAAGATTCCGAACGCGGCGATTACCACGGATATCATCGTTGGTTTCCCGGGCGAGACCGAAGAGGATTTCCAGGCCACCATGGACTTGGTCCGCCGCGCCCGCTTCGCCTCGGCATTTACCTTCCAGTATTCCCCGCGCCCTGGCACCCCTGCGGCGGAGATGGACAACCAAGTCCCCAAGGAAGTCGTCCAGGATCGCTTCGAGCGGCTCGTTGCGCTGCAAGATAGCATCCAGGCAGAAGAGAACCAGAAGCTCGTGGGCACTGAGGTGGAGCTCTTGGTCCAAGCTGAGGGCGGACGCAAGAACGATGAGACCCACCGCATGTCGGGTCGAGCTCGGGATGGGCGCCTCGTGCACTTTAGCCCTATTGATGACAACGGCGCGGATATCTCCGCCGAGATTCGCCCCGGCGACGTCGTGCGCACCAAAGTCACGGGCGCAGGCTCGTTCTTCTTGCTTGCCGATGCCGCAGTAAGCGTCCACACCCGCACCAAGGCCGGCGACATGTCGGCAGCGGGCCAAACCCCCACTACCGCTCCGATTGGGGTGGGCTTGGGGCTGCCGGGCATCGGCAAGCCTGCTGGCGCTGCCGCAGCGGATTCTTGCGGCTGCTAACCGGGGAGTAGGCTAGGGTGCCATGAGAGAGCGAAATACCACCACCGCCGCCCAGGAAGCGGCACAGGCGGAGCGCCGAGCAGCACAAACCATGGATCTGCGTGGGCAAAAGGTGACGCTGTGGATCGCTGTGGCGGCCTATATTGTCTACCTCATCGTTCCTTATGCCGGCTCCGCCCACGGGTGGCAGGCCTTAAGTTTTGGCACCACCGAGGACGGGGTGAAGATCTCGCTGATGGAGACCATCTCCGCGTGGCTCGCGCTACTTGGCGTGGGCGTGCTGACGACGGCAACCCTGCTGACCCGCCGCGCCACCTTCGGGCTGATTGCGTGGATGATGGTGACGGTTTCTTTCTTCGTTAACCTGTGGGGCTTTTGGTACCGCGGCTCTACTGCGGACGGCCCGGCCATTGGCATGTGGGTGGGCATGCTGGCAACCTTCCTGGCCTTCTTGGGCTTTAGCCTCGTCGCCCTGCGGCGTAGCCCAGAGCAGCGCGCGGCAGAAGAAAAGGTTCGTGCCTCGGCAGGCCAGCTGGATGAGGTAGGCAAATTCCAATCCAATATTGCGTCCCCGCAGCCGCAGGAGATGCTTGTCGATGACCGCCGGAAAAAGGCCGCCGAGCGCCACCGCCACCAGCACGAGGGCTAAAGGTGGAGCTCCCAGGCAGAAGACTGGGAGATTTCCCGCGCCCCGAGCCGCGCATACAGCGCGTTCATGGCGGCGTCGCCGGCTGCGACGGAACAATAGCAGCGGCGCACCTGTGGCCACGCTTGGTTGACCTCGTGCAGGGCGGTGAGTTTTGCCAATTGCGCCAGTCCTTGCCGGCGGTGGTCGCGGTCGGTGACGGTGAGGGTCCATTCGCAGACCTCCGGATCTGCGGCCTCGTGCCGTGCTAGCTCCGTGAGCGCTACGATGCCCCCAGCATCATCGATGAGCGCCACGAGCAGCGTATGTCCGCGCCGCGAGCGCAGGCGTTGATGCGCTTCTTCCAACCGCTGCCGGGACCAGACGATGGGCTCGGTGGATAAGGTGCCGGTATCGGCATCCGCGGAGGCAACCGTTAAAAGGCGCATGACATCGTCGATATGTTCTTCCGGAATGGCATAGTCCTGCCATATCGCGGCCGAAAGCCCGGGCGGAAAGAGGGCGGCAGCCGGGTGCTCTGGAATATCGATGGCTAGTTGCCGCTCGCTATGGCGCTGCGTAAAGCCCAGGGATTGGTAGACCGCCGCCATTGCGTCATATTCCGGCGCCGTCTCCGGCGGGTGCAGCAGGCCCACGTGCGCGACGCTGCGGCCGAGCTGCTGGGTGATTTTTAAGGCGGTATCTCCCATCCAGGTAGCCACCTTGTGCCCCTCGGCATCAAGGGGTTCACCGGGCAGCGGTAGATCGCACAGGACGCACTCGATTTCCGCGGCATTGCGCTCTTCTAAAAGCGGCAGGCTGATGTGGATAAATCCCACGTAGTCCAGCTCGGGGCTCGGTGCGGTGGCGGGGATCTGGGGCAGACCGAGCTCGGAGACGGGCCCGAGCGTCGCCGGCCCATCGACCACCGCGAAAAGGTAGGTCTGCGATTCGCCCGAACCCTGCAGGCGGTGCACCACGCGGCTAGGCGAAGTCGAGGCCGCCGCATCGCCGCTTGCTTCCTGCGCCGCCAGGTTTGCCCAGAAAACAAAGGAACGGATGCAATCCGCCGGTTCAGCCTCGGCTACCTGGGTTGGGCGCGCAATCTGAACGAGGTGCACTATTTATCGTTGACGGCATTGGCAGCGGCATCGGCAAATTCCTGCCATTGCTCCGCCTGCGCGCGCAGCTCCGCGGCCTTCTTCTCCTTGCCTTTAGCCTCTGCGGCCGCGGACTGGGCCTTGAAGTCTTCCACCTTCGCCTGGAATTGGGCCACGCGAGCCTGCGCTTCAGGGTCGGTGCGCCGCCATTCGGATTCTTCTGCTTGGGTGACGCGCTTTTCTAGCTGCTCAATTTTGGATTCGTACTCGCGCACCTGGTTGCGGGGCACGAAGCCGATTTCCTCCCACTTTTCCTGCAGCTCACGCAGCTTAGCCTTGGCCTTGTCCATGCTTTGCGATGGGTCGATTTGGCTGTCGTATTCCGCAAGCAGCGCATCCTTCGCCTTGGCGTTTTCGGCGAACTCGCGGTCCCGCTCGTCGTTGACCGCATTGCGGGCATCAAAAAAGCGGTCCTGCGCTGCGCGGAACTTCGCCCACAGCTGGTCATCGACCTCGCGCGGGGCGCGGCCGGCCGCCTTCCACTCCGCCATTAGATCGCGGTAGGCGCGGGCGGTGGGGCCCCAATCGGTGGAGTCCTGGATGGCCTCGGCGCGCTCGACGAGTTCTTCCTTCTTCTTTCGCGCCGCCGCGCGGGCACGATCGAGATCCGCAAAGTGCGAACCGCGGCGCCTATTAAAGGAATCGCGGGCGCGAGAGTAGCGCTTCCACAGGCCGTCATCGGTCTTCTTATCGATACCCTTAATCTGCTTCCACTCTTCCAAAATGGCGCGGATGCGGTCGCCGGCGGCCTTCCATTCCGTAGAGTTTTCGGCAATCTCTTCGGCCTCGGCGGCGAGCTTTTCCTTCGCCGCAATCGCGTCCTGACGGCGCTTTTCCCGCTCCGCCTGCGCCTGCTCACCGGCCACAACGGAGTGATCAATAACCGCAGCGAGGCGGCGATCCAGCGCCGCGATATCGCCAATGACCGCAGCGGTAGGCAGGGTCTCGCGGAGTTCGGCGGCGGTTTGCTTGATTCCTGCGGCCTCGCCTGGGTTGGCGCGCAGGCGAGCCTCTAGGAGCTCGATCTCGGTGGCTAGGTCATCATACCGGGCGCCGAAGTGCTCGAGGCCCTCCTGCGCAGAGCCTGCCTGCCATTCTCCAATCTTGCGCTCGCCCTCGGGGGCGGAAACGAAGACGGACCCATCGGCATCGACGCGCCCCCACTTGGCCGGATCGTTCTTGCTCGGTGATTGCACGGGCACGGGCTTGGCTGTGGGGCGGGGGCCCTTCTTGGGCATGGAACCTGGGGTAGGGGTGGGAGACATGGAAAGCCCTCCTAGACATATATCGCCGCGCGTCACGGCTGCCGGATGAAATCACTGGTTACATTACCGCGAAAAATCGCCGTGTGCCTAGAATCTATTTAATTACCTCCTCTTGGGTAGATAGTATGGAGGAATAATGTTCAATCTCATGGTTATGGCCGCCTCGCCGGCGCTGGCAGTCGAGCTAGCCCCCAACGATGCCGCCTCGCGGGCGCTGCTGGCAGCGGCGCGCACGCTGGCGGTCGAAGCCGCMGCCGCCGGCATTGGCGAAGCAGAAATTATCGGATCCCGCTCCTCGCGGTGGCATACCCGCCACGCGGGAAGCCTACGCGCCTGGGGAGCCGACCAGGTGCACGTGGGCGCCGGAAACTACCTGCCAGAAATCATGGCCCGCTACGTCCTTTCCACGGTCCCACAGATAACGGTGCGCGATAGCCGCAACCGCCTGGGCACGCCAGACCCAAAGGTCCTTAGCATCGTGGTCGCAGACGGCAGCGCGGGGCTTACCGAGAGAGCACCGCTGGCCCTTATCCCCGGCGCGCAGGAGGCGCACCGGTGGTGCGAGGAGGTGTTGATGGGGGCATCGGCAAGCAGCGAGGCCGAATGGCTGAAGCAACGCGGCGTGGAAGAGCCAGCGCTCTGGCTCGAGCTTGCCGCCTGCACGCCCAAGCGCGCGCAGGTCCGGGCGACGGACGCCACCCTCGGGGTAGGCCGCTACGTGGCAGGTTGGGAGGTAACATGCGCCCCATCGCAGTAGTTGGCCCCACCGCGTCCGGCAAATCCGCGCTCGGGCTGGCCCTTGCCCATGAACTGGGTGGGGAAGTGGTCAATGTCGATTCCATGCAGTTATACCGCGGCATGGATATCGGGACCGCGAAGCTTTCCCCCGCAGAGCGCGAAGGCATCCCGCATCACCAACTCGATGTCTGGGACGTGACGGAGACTGCTTCCGTGGCGCGCTATCAGCAGGCGGCCTTGCGCGATATCGAGGACATCATGTCCCGCGACAAGACGCCCATCCTCGTCGGCGGATCCATGCTCTATGCCCAGGCGTTGGTGGATGACTGGCAATTCCCGCCCMCCGAYCCGCRGGKGCGGGCCAAAWACGRGGCCCGCCGCGCCGATATCGGAACGGATGCACYCCACGCCGAGCTCGCACGCGTCGAYCCGGCCGCCGCCGCCATCATCGAGGAMAAAGMCCCCCGCCGCACCGTCCGGGCGCTCGAGGTCATCGAGCTGACCGGCAAGTCCTTTAAGGCCAGCCAGCCGCCGAAGAACGGCCCGCCCCGGTGGGGGACGAAGCTGCTGGGGCTGCGGACTGATAGCGAGTGGTTGAACCCGCGCATCGAAAAGCGCACGCACCTCATGTTTGAGCAAGGCCTCGTCGAGGAAGTCGAGCGCCTGCAGGATAAGGGGCTTGTGGCCGATTCCACCGCGGGTCGCGCCATTGGCTATGCGCAGGTTCTACAAGCCCAGCGCGGCGAGCTGACCTGGGAGAATGTCGTGGAGCGCACGATTACTGGCMCCCGCCGGTACGTGCGCCGCCAGCGTTCCTGGTTTAACCGCGATAAGCGCATTACCTGGCTCGATGCCGAGGGCGATACTATGGCTCAGGCTTTGTATGCGCTTCGGCGCTAGGGTAGAAGGCATGAAATTTGCCAAAGGCCATGGAACCGAAAATGACTTCGTCATCGTAGAAGACTTCGACGCCGAGGCGCCGCTCTCACC
Organism: Corynebacterium accolens; assembly: GCF_030515985.1. The sequence goes on from NZ_CP100376.1 coordinate 813,866, forward strand.
GGAGCGCGTAGCGGCGCTGTGTGACCGCCGGGCGGGAATCGGCGGCGATGGCCTGTTGCGCGTAGTGCGCGCCGGCGCCCTCGTGGACGCAGGAGAGCTGGCGGCACTTCCGGACGGGGTGGATTCCGCCGACTGGTTTATGGATTACCGCAACGCCGATGGGTCCGTGGCGGAAATGTGCGGCAATGGCACCCGCGTCTTTGCCCACTGGCTGCGTTCGCACGACTTGGTGGGCGAGGACGCATTCACCATCGGTACCCGGGCGGGCGCCAAGCAGGTGACGGTGCATTCCTGTGACGCTACCGACGCGAGCGTCACCGTGGAGATGGGCCCCGCGCGCGTGACCGGGGTATCTACCGCGTCCGTGGGCGGTGAGTCCTACGCCGGCCTCGGGGTGGATATGGGCAACCCGCACCTCGCGGCCGTCATTCCGGGCTTGGAGCCAGCAGCTTTGGCCGCCAAGGACCTAACGGCGCCGGTCTACGATGAGTCCTTCTTCCCGGGCGGGGTGAATTTTGAGCTGGTCACCCCGCTGCGCGAGGGGCACGTGCATATGCGCGTCTTTGAGCGCGGGGTTGGGGAGACGCAGTCGTGCGGTACGGGCACGGTCGCGGCAGCTACCGCCGCGCTTGCCGATGCCGCCCAAGCCCTCGGCACCGTCCACGTCCACGTTCCTGGCGGCGAGGTCACCGTTGAGGTCTATGAGAACGGCACGCGCTTGACGGGACCGTCCGCCATCGTCGCGACGGGCGAAACGAGCCTGTAAAAGCCTTAGTCTTCGTCGTCGAACTGCCGGGTGCGGTAATCCGGGCCGAGCCGGAAGGCCGCGCGGCGGGCCGCCAACCACGATTCTTTCAGCTCGCGGGCGCGCTCATCGGTGACGCGGAGGAGGGCTTCCAAGTCCTGTGTGCGCATGCCGTGGGAGTGGATGCGGATATTGAGCCGGCGGAGAAAGCGGCGTGCCCCAGCCAATTCGTAGTGGAACGCATCGATGGCGGGGTGGGAACAGTCGAGGTCCAGCAGTGCAGGCCGGTACAGCGTGCGATCCGCCAGCGGCTCGGCCTCTGTGGACGTTTCGAATTCCTCGAATTCGGCGATGACGTCCTGGATATCGTCCGCCGAAAGCGAAATGGAGCTGCGCAGGGCCTTTCTTTCCGCGGTATCGGGGCGCGTGCGCAGCATGAACCAGCCCGCGCCCACCAGCATGGCGGCGATGATGAGGCCGGGCAGTTTTAGCGTTACAACGATCGCGATCGCGCAAAGGACCAAGAGGAMAAAGACAAGTGTCCTCCGGTTTTGCGGATCGCTAAGGAAAGGCATGGCCWAAAAATCTAGKSCCCGCCGCAGCCGCAACCGCCGGATCCACAACCGCATCCGCCATCGCCGCAGCCGCCGGACGGCATGTCAATAGCGGCGGTGAGCAGGGCCGTACCGGAGATCACGGAATCCTTGACCGGCAATTCGCCACGGTCCGCCGGCAGGCAGAGATCGAAGGGGAATAGCCCATCCATGACGAGGTGCGCGAATTTCTCACCGGTGAGTTCATTGGTACGCCATTCGGCTTCCATCACCCGGGCGGCGAAGGTAGCCGCCGGCGTGGGGGCCTGCGCGCCGGAGCCAGAGGCGATGACGCGGGCGCCCTCGGATTCAAAGAGGGCGGGGTATTCGCCGTTTTCGGCCTCGTAGGCGGCCGGGGACTCGTAGGTGGTGATATCGAGCCCCATGGCGGTCAGCGATACCTGCTGCCATTCCTGCCGCGGTTCTTCTGCCAACAGCGGCCCCTGCGCGAGGTTCGCCGTGACCTGGGCCAGCGGCGTGCCGAAGGGATCGATGATGTCCATGATCGCTAGCACGTCATTAAACATCTCCACGTGGGCGAAACCCTGCGTGACCGCGTCGAAGCCGATAAAGGTGGCGTAGGGTTCGACCGCCAAGATATTAAGCTGGGCGCCCGAGGGGTCGCCGTATTGAATGAGCTGGCCACCGCGGACCTCGCCGGTAACGGCAAGGCGGTTCGTGGCGATGGCTGCTTCGACCGCGTCCTGCCAGCGTTCGAAATCCAGGCCGATCGCCTGCATCTCGGTATTCTTCTTCTGGGTAGTAGTCGTTGGCCTAGGCTGCGTCGTTTCCATAGGCACCATTGTATCGCTTTGTCCAGTAAGCCCGGAAACCGCAATTCCCGTTTTGCGGTCTAACGTGCCAAAATAGATAGCAATATGAACAAATTTTCCCCGCAGAATTCTGATAGCTCGGCGAGCAAGGACGAACTTCTCGCCCAGGCCTTCCGCGACCACGCGGACACCCCGCAGGAAACCACGCCCACCAGCGGCGATCTAGATTTGGCCGAGCGCAATGCCTTCCGCCGCGTTACCCGCGAGACCTCCATCCGCGCCGAGGACACCACCGATGGCTACGAGGTGGAATACCGAAAACTGCGCCTCGAGCGCGTCATCCTCGTGGGCGTGTGGACCGAAGGCACCGTAGCGGAGGTCGAGGCCACGATGGATGAGCTGGCCGCCCTGACCGAAACCGCCGGCGCGGACGTGGTCGAAATGATCTACCAAAAGCGCGATAAACCGGACCCAGGCACCTTCATCGGCTCGGGCAAGGTCAAAGAGCTCCACGATATCGTCGAGGCCACCGGCGCCGATACCGTCGTGTGCGATGGTGAGCTGAACCCCGGCCAGCTCACGGCATTAGAGCGCGCGCTCAATACCAAGGTCATCGACCGCACCATGCTCATCTTGGACATCTTTGCCCAACACGCAAAGTCCAAGGAGGGCAAGGCGCAGGTCTCGCTGGCGCAGCTGGAATACCTCTATACCCACACCCGCGGTTGGGGCGGCAATCTCTCGCGCCAGGCCGGCGGCCGCGCCGGTTCCAATGGTGGCGTCGGCCTGCGCGGGCCCGGTGAAACCAAGATCGAGACCGACCGCCGGCGCATTCGCACCGAAATGGCGCGCCTGCGCAAGGAACTGCGCGGGATGAAGACCGCCCGCGAGGTCAAGCGTTCCCGGCGCCAGTCCTCCACGATCGCCCAGATCGCCATCGCCGGCTACACCAACGCCGGCAAATCCTCGCTCATTAATGCCATGACGAACGCGGGCGTGCTTGTGGAAGACGCCCTATTTGCCACCCTGGATCCCACCACGCGGCGGGCCTCGCTTGCCGATGGCCGCCAGGTCGTCTTCACCGATACCGTCGGCTTCGTTCGCCACCTGCCTACCCAGCTGGTGGAGGCTTTCAAATCCACCCTGGAAGAAGTACTCGCCGCCGATATTATGCTGCACGTCGTGGACGGATCGGACCCGTTCCCGCTCAAGCAAATCGAGGCGGTCAATAAGGTCATCTACGATATCGTCAGCGAGACTGGTGAGCAGGCCCCGCCGGAAATCATCGTGATCAACAAGATTGACCAGGCCGACCCGCTCGTGCTCGCGGAGCTGCGCCACGTCCTGGATCATGAGGACGTCGTCTATGTTTCGGCGCGCACGGGGGAGGGCATCGACGAGCTGAGCGCGCGCGTGGAGCTCTTCCTCAACTCCCGCGATAGCCACGTTAAGCTGCAGGTTCCCTTCACCCGCGGCGATGTCGTCTCGCGCGTGCACGCCGAGGGCACCGTGCGCAGCGAGGAATACACCGAGGACGGCACGCTTGTCGATGTCCGCCTGCCCGCCACCACCGCCCGCGAGCTCGCCGAATTCATCGTGGAGGAAGATTCCTAAAACTCGTGCTCCATGGGCCATAATGGTGGTTCGTGAGCATACTAGGTTGGACCGTCCACGGCGACGGTAAGAAAATTGCACCAGGCGCCGTGGTCGCGCCCGAGGAACGACTAAGTTGGGGCCGAACCATTGGCATCGGCATGCAGCACGTGGTGGCGATGTTTGGTGCCACGCTGCTGGTGCCCACCCTGACCGGATTTCCGGTCAATACCACGCTGCTGTTTTCCGGCATCGGCACCATCCTCTTCCTGCTGATTACGCGCAATCGCCTGCCGTCCTACCTGGGTTCGTCGTTTGCCTTCATCGCCCCGCTGACCGCCTCGCAGCAATACGGGATTGCGGCGCAGGCCGGATCCATTCTGGTGACCGGTTTGGTGCTGGTGGCGGTCGGTTTTGTGGTCAAGGCTGCCGGCAAGCGGGTGCTCGATGCTGTGATGCCGCCGGCGGTTACCGGCGCCATCGTCGCGCTCATCGGGCTTAATTTGGCGCCGAATGCGGCCGAGAACTTCGCCTCGCAGCCCTTGGTCGCAGGCATCACGCTGCTGGTTATTCTCCTAGCCACGGTTGCCGGGCGCGGCATGGTTTCGCGCCTGTCCATCCTCATCGGCGTGGTCGTCGGCTGGGTTTTCGCCGCCCTGACCGGTAATTTAGGCGAGGATGCCAGGGCTGCCATCGATGCCGCGCCGTGGGTAGGCCTGCCCGAATTTCACGCCCCAGAGTTCCATCTTTCCGCCATCGCCGTGGCCTTGCCGGTGCTCGTGGTGCTGATTGCGGAAAACGTCGGCCACGTCAAGGCCGTTTCTGAGATGACCAACCGCGACTTGGACGACCTTGCCGGCGATGCCCTGATTGCCGATGGCCTCGCTTCCTCCCTCGCCGGTGGTTTCGGCGGCTCCGGTACCACGACCTATGCCGAGAATATCGGCGTTATGGCCGCCACGCGCGTCTATTCCACGGCCGCGTATTGGGTTGCGGCCCTGACCGCTATTTTGCTGGCGTTCGTCCCGAAGTTCGGTGCGCTGATTTTCACCATCCCCACCGGCGTGCTTGGCGGGGCCACCCTCGTGCTCTATGGGCTTATCGGCATGCTGGGCGTGCGGATCTGGATGGATAATGAGGTCAACTTCAATAACCCGGTGAACCTGACGGCGGCCGCGGTGGCCTTGATCGCGGGCATCGGCAACCTGACCCTGACCGTGGGTGGGGTGAGCTTGGAGGGCATCGCCTGGGGCTCTGTCGGCATCATCATTGCGTATCCCATCATGCGGCGGCTGTACGAAACCGTGGGCGAAGGCCACGACGCTAAATACTAAATTCTGTGGATAACTTTGTTGACCCCGCCGCGAAATAGCGCCGTGGCGGTACGGTTCGCGGCCTAATCCACAGGCCTTCGTGCGTGCGGTCGCGGCCGCGCCGGATTGTGCGTTGTACTAGGCGGCATGAACGCACTCGACCGTTATTTAACCGCGCTGGGCCAAGGGATGGATATCATCGCCGCCGCCCGGGGCTTAAGCGAGCGTGATGTGGTGCAGCGCGGCGCCAGCGACATCGCCGCGCGCGAGGTGGTGCATCTTTGCGATGTCTATTTTGGCCGCTGTGCCTTTAGCGCCAAGCAACGCACGGCGCGCTCGACGACGCACCCGCTCGACGTGCTCAGCCTCATCGAAAAGTTCGCGCTGCGCGCTCGCACTCAGCGCGATGCTTGGGCCATACGCTCCGAGTTATGTGAGTTCCGCGGAAGCGCCACTGCCTTGCGTAAGCGGGCGCGCGACCTTTTGCGGGAGCTACAGCCGCCCCGCACTCCGAAGAAAGGGGTGCGGATCACCCGCCGGCCGCGCGGACCGTGGTCGTTGACCATCACCGGGGAGTCCGCCGACGTCGCCGATATGCACTCTGCCCTTGATACCGAGCGCCCATTGGAATCGGTCAAATCCATCTTCTTCGGCGGGAAGTCTGGGGCGCGCACCACCGTCACTACGCAGGTGGTCATCACCTTGGACGAGCTCGACCGCATCGTCGATGGCGATGGCGAGGAAATAACCCTGCAGCTTACCAATGGCTCGCGCATCAGCGGTGCCGACCTCGCGAGCCGCGTCTTAAGCGATCACGGGTACATCACGCTGGTACACCCTGTAGAGGCCAGGGGCCAAGGTTGTTGATGGTGATCCGGTAGAGGTCTCGGGTGGTCTTGCGCACGGCCCGGGCGGCCCAGGCTTCCATGATCTGCTGGACGGTGCGCTTGCGGGCTGGGGTCGATCCACTCCTCGCGGTGAAGCGCGCGCACTTGCTCCTGGAGCCAGGCTTTGGCCTGCTTCTCGGTGTCGAAGGTCTTGGAGTGCTCCCGGTCGATGTTGTTCCGGTAGCGGGCTACCCAGCGGGTGCGGCCTTTGGTGTAGGTGCTGTCGGCCTTCTTGCGGGGTTTGGTGACGCGGCGTTGGATAGCCGTGCTATACTCCTTGGAGGTGTTTGATCCTCGTGGTGGGGGACAGGCCCGTTGTTTCCCCGGTGGTGCGCAGGCCATCGGGGGTTTTCTCATTGGGATCCAAGCATAGCAAGGAGGACCACGGGTGATGTTCCCGTGTCCCACTGTGCTGGGTTTATCCTTTTGGTATGGGAGCGAAGGTTCCGTCTAGCACTATTTTTGCTGGACTCATTTTCGCTTCAACTGCTATGGATACGGCTTCGTCAAGATGTACAGCCATGAGAGAGATTGGATGGTTGTCATCCCTAGCGCATCTCTCAAAGTAGCCTATCCACTCTGAATCGGTTAGTGCTATCGGAATGGAACTGACTACGTTCTTGGCGTGACCTCGGACTATATTGACCCTTAACCCATCGTCATCTTCCATAAGATGGAGCCGCTTGTGGTTAGCAAAGTATGCCACGAGTTGCTCCTTGATGGAGTTGGCCTGGGGTGACATCAGTTGCACCCGTCATCCGTCGGAAAAGTGGTGAGCACTTCATGCTTGTCGGTCAGGATCGTCTTTGTTCGCTTTGTCTTGACGACTTCTCCAGAGTCCTTGTTGACGAGATAGATCTCTGAGCTGACACACCATTTGCCACCATCTTGCGGGGCAGTTTGATCGGGATTAGTGATGTTCTTGGTGAGCGCCATGTCTGCGATGTCGCGCCAGTTACGTCCCTCGATGTCGGCGAGTGTTTGCCACTGCGGGCCGTGGCGGTTGACAATGTGGCGGAATCCGACGTTCTCAGTTCCGCATTTCAGGGTGATGTCGCCAGCGCCAAGCTGGTTTTCTGGCGGCCCGTAGGGGCCACCGTGCCATGTGCGGATCACCTTGCCAATGTCTTTTGCTCCGTCTTGTGGGCAAGCGCCCCAAACCGCAGGATCTGGCATGTCAACAGCCTGCGCGGGGATCGTAGTGAGTGGGCCGAATACCGCTGCGCTAAGGCTGACCGCAAGTAGTTTTTTGATTCTCATGTCCCCTCCTTAACTAGTGGGACTGGGATATCAATCATGGTAGGGTAGTGCCGCAGGTTTCACAACCGAGAAGAAGAGATTCCCCTCACGTCAGATACGTACGAAAGCGCCCCTGGCTTGCATGAGGTCAGGGGCAGGTAAGGAGTTTTGCAGGGGGCTACAGGGCGGCGTCGAACTCCGCTGCGCACTGTTTCGTCCATCCGGTGGTGCCGTCGGTGAATACCGTGGTGCCACGCTGGTAAAGGGTGTGGTCGGTGAGGCAGTGGGAGGTGGTCTGCCCGGTGTCCTGTACAGGCGGGGCAGGCGGKGSCGKGGSGKCMTCGACCMGCTGGGSGGGKTGSGCGGGKAGCTCTGRGGKGTTGTCATCACCTTKAGCAGGGGCCGGRGCCCCYGGAAGATCCAGTACCCAAGCCTTCGTCGCACCTCTCGGGGTGAGATGATGAGCTTTTCCGCGTTCGCAGGTACCGCGTAGACGTTCTGCGTGCGCTGTTTTCACCCACGCGGGTGAGGCTATCCCCTGTGGGGGACAAAGATTCGCAATCGAATGCGATGCCCAGCGGCTCCGAATATCCGTCCTTCGTGAGCACTTTCGCGTCGCCGGTGGTGAAGGAGAAGTTATCCGACCAGGAGTACTCATTGACGGCGATCTCCGCGTCAAAGGTGAGATAGGTCTGCTCCTCGGTGGGGCGTCTACGTAGCTGGCGACTCGGGGACACTGGTCATGTAGAGCCACGTTGCTGATAGTGACGTCAATGTCGCAGGTCCGATCACCATCGCAGGTGATGGTGAAAGGCTCTCCTTCATTGATGGTGTCCAGTGTGGGGTCCGAGGACGCAGCCACCTCGGTGGAAGGAGCGGCTTCCGCAGTCGTGGTGATGTCCTCCTTGGCCTCATTAGCGCTGCTGCACGCGGACAGGAGCAGGGCAGCGGGGATCAAGACGCCCATGGGCCGGATAGTGGTGCACTGCATGATGGGTTCCTTTCTAGGTGGGGCTACTCGCAGGCCACGCCGTCGCCGTCTTTGTCGAGATCGCGGCTGTTACCGGAGCTGTCTGTGTAGAGCGGAGCAGCACCGGCAGCACGCACGGCTGCGCAGTTCTTGTAGTAGGTGGATGCTTCACGGGCGGGGGCGACAGGAGCTTCATAGGCGGGAGCAGGATCCGCCACAGGGGCCGGAGCGTTAGCCTCCTCCACGTCCCCCGCAGCGGTGTCGTTGCTCTCCTCGACAGCGGTTTCCACCGGCTCCTCAACCTGCTCTGGCTCCTCCTCCTGGGTGACCACCTCGGTCAGGGTGACCTCTGCGGTCACAGCCCCCTCTGAGGTCACCTCCACAACGCAGGTCTGCATCGCCGTAGGAGTCTCCACCACAGGCTCCTTCTCGGGTACGTCGCTCTCTGTCGCCGGGACAATCGCAGACCCCACAACCAGCCCCACGATGGACCCGATGGCAATGACAGGCCACCGCCGGTTGACCTTCTCAGCGGCGGGCGGCTTACCAAGCAGGTACGATCCGCTTCGGACAAGAACGTGTAATTCTCAACCCCCTTCGCGGCTTCCGCAGAGCGTCCCTGTCGTGCTTCTCACAGTACATCCACCAGCCGCCAGGCAAGATGATCGCGACCCCCATGATGACCGCACCGATGAAGGCTCCAACACCGCCCTTCTCGATGCTGAGGAGACCTCCGAGCACCACCAGCACCCCGAGGATGGTGGAGGCCCAGGCCAGGACGGCTTTCCAGGTTGGCGGTTTATGCTGCTCAGCCATAATTCAACTCCCAGTATCTCGTGTCACAGGGGGTACGAAAGTATCCTAAGCCGCCCAGCTCGCAAGGCAGAACACAACGCGGGTAGCGGGGGACACCTCCAGGATCCCGCAAAAATCCCGCAAGCCACGCCGGAACCCCCGGAATGGCCGGAATAACCTGAATGCTCGGACGGTTCTGACCTGCGGAACTGTGAAACCACTGGTAGTGGAATCGGGTTGCAACGTTTGCAGAGAATATCGGCGTTATGGCCGCCACGCGCGTCTATTCCACGGCCGCGTATTGGGTTGCGGCCCTGACCGCTATTTTGCTGGCGTTCGTCCCGAAGTTCGGTGCGCTGATTTTCACCATCCCCACCGGCGTGCTTGGCGGGGCCACCCTCGTGCTCTATGGGCTTATCGGCATGCTGGGCGTGCGGATCTGGATGGATAATGAGGTCAACTTCAATAACCCGGTGAACCTGACGGCGGCCGCGGTGGCCTTGATCGCGGGCATCGGCAACCTGACCCTGACCGTGGGTGGGGTGAGCTTGGAGGGCATCGCCTGGGGCTCTGTCGGCATCATCATTGCGTATCCCATCATGCGGCGGCTGTACGAAACCGTGGGCGAAGGCCACGACGCTAAATACTAAATTCTGTGGATAACTTTGTTGACCCCGCCGCGAAATAGCGCCGTGGCGGTACGGTTCGCGGCCTAATCCACAGGCCTTCGTGCGTGCGGTCGCGGCCGCGCCGGATTGTGCGTTGTACTAGGCGGCATGAACGCACTCGACCGTTATTTAACCGCGCTGGGCCAAGGGATGGATATCATCGCCGCCGCCCGGGGCTTAAGCGAGCGTGATGTGGTGCAGCGCGGCGCCAGCGACATCGCCGCGCGCGAGGTGGTGCATCTTTGCGATGTCTATTTTGGCCGCTGTGCCTTTAGCGCCAAGCAACGCACGGCGCGCTCGACGACGCACCCGCTCGACGTGCTCAGCCTCATCGAAAAGTTCGCGCTGCGCGCTCGCACTCAGCGCGATGCTTGGGCCATACGCTCCGAGTTATGTGAGTTCCGCGGAAGCGCCACTGCCTTGCGTAAGCGGGCGCGCGACCTTTTGCGGGAGCTACAGCCGCCCCGCACTCCGAAGAAAGGGGTGCGGATCACCCGCCGGCCGCGCGGACCGTGGTCGTTGACCATCACCGGGGAGTCCGCCGACGTCGCCGATATGCACTCTGCCCTTGATACCGAGCGCCCATTGGAATCGGTCAAATCCATCTTCTTCGGCGGGAAGTCTGGGGCGCGCACCACCGTCACTACGCAGGTGGTCATCACCTTGGACGAGCTCGACCGCATCGTCGATGGCGATGGCGAGGAAATAACCCTGCAGCTTACCAATGGCTCGCGCATCAGCGGTGCCGACCTCGCGAGCCGCGTCTTAAGCGATCACGGGTACATCACGCTTGTGCATCCCGTTGAAGGGCCGGTCAACTTGTACCGCACGTCCCGGTTTGCCAACGCGAAGCAGCGCTTGATGGCGGCCGCCTTCAATCCCGTATGCCCCTGGGAAAAATGCAATTATCCTGCCGATGAGTGCCAGATCCACCACCTAGAAAGCTGGCAGCACGGTGGCAATACCAATGCCGCTAACCTCGCTACTTGTTGCCCGTACCATAACGGCGTCAACGATGATGACCCGCAGGCCCCGCCGCGGCGCGGGAGATTGGCCCGAATACAAGGAAAGGTCCGCTGGCTTCCGCCGTGGGCCACGAACCCCGGCAGCCCGAACGAAAACGACAGGCCGCCATCCTAAGAATCCGGGACAAGAGGATTAGCACAAAAAGATCCGCACCCCGCACGGATTTACAGGTTCAGGGWMAAAATCCTRGCGACCGTGYTTAKGCGCCGCGSGAGSGAGCTRAADVGCCGGCGSAAKGGGCASKGGGAAACCCGCCGATGGATCGCAAAAGCTCCCCGCCGTCAAGGCGAGGAGCGTACGAGTCGTGTTTAAACGCTAGTTATGAGCAGCAGCGCTTAGGAAGCGTCGAGATCCTGCTCGATGAGGCCGGCGATCTTCTCAACGGCTTCTTCGTTGTCAGAGGTAACGGTGACCTCGTCGCCCTGCTCGGCACCGAGGGCCATGATCATCAGGGAAGAAGCCGCGTCGGTTTCGTTATCGTCATCTTCACCGACGAGGTTCAGGAAGATGTCCTCGTCGTATTCGCCGGCGGCGTCAGCGATGATGGAGGCAGGACGTGCGTGCAGTCCTACAGAGGAGCCCACCTTTACAGTCTTGGAAGCCATGGAAATTATCCTTTCTGTAGTTAATTTATCGTGATCCAGTGTACGAGCGTTTGGTTTATGCCGCCACGTTCTGGGAACCGGTTTTGGTCTCTGGAGCAGCCTTTTGCGCAGCTTGCTGGACGGTCTTATTGGGCCAGAATTGCTTCATGGCCAAGACCGCGACGGTGGATACCGTCACGCCGGCAAGGATGGCTACCAGGTAGGCCCAGAATGGGTCGATAGCGAAGGCAACGAAGATACCACCGTGCGGGGCGCGCGACTCGACCGACAGCGCCATGGAAATAGCACCCGTCACGGCGCCACCAGCCATCATGGAAGGGATGACGCGGAACGGATCGGCCGCGGCGAAGGGGATGGCGCCTTCGGAGACGAAGGATAGGCCGAGCAACCAGGCGGACTTACCGTTTTCCTGCTCGGCAGGGGTAAATAGCGACTTGCGGATGAAGGTTGCCAAGGACAGAGCGATGGGCGGCACCATGCCGGCAGCCATGACAGCGGCCATGATTTGCATGGAGGCTGCATCGCCGGTGGACAACCCTGCGGTGGCAAAGAGGTATGCGGCCTTGTTGACCGGGCCACCCAGGTCGACGCACATCATCAGGCCCAAGATGATGCCGAGCACTACGGCAGAAGACCCAGACATGGAAGACAGCCAATCTTGCAGGCCCTCCATCAGCGCGGCCAGTGGGGCGCCCAGCAAAAGGTACATCGACAGGCCAACGACGAGGGAAGTCAGCAGCGGAATGATGACCACCGGCATGAGGGAACCGAGCCAGCGCGGGACTTTCCAATTGCCAATCCACAGGGCGATAAAGCCGGCCAACAAACCGGTGACCAGGCCACCGATAAAGCCCGCGTCGAGGGTCACGGCGATAGCACCGCCGACAAAGCCCGGCGCAATACCAGGGCGCCCGGCCAAGGCGTAGGCGATATAGCCAGAAAGTGCGGCGACAATAAAGCCCATCGCGGCCTGGCCAATGGCAAAGAGAACCGCGCCTATATAGAGCCCGAACCCGGAGTTCTCGAACGACATGGTCTCGCCGTCGACGGTAATCTCATTGCCCGGCAGGTTGGACAGGGAATAATCCGTGGAAAGCGCCTGCCAGCCATTGGCCATATCGGCGCCGCCGAAGAGGAATCCGAGGGCCAAGAGAAGGCCGCCGGCGGCGACGAACGGCACCATGTAGGACACGCCGGTCATAATCGCCTGCTGGATGCGCTTGCCCCAACCCAGCGATTTTCCTTCTTCTTCTGCGGAGGAGGAAGAGGCGGTGCCAGAGACCTTTCGGGCATTTGGGTTCTTCGCCGCCGCGATGGCCTCGTCGAGCATCTTGCCGGGCTCGTTGATGGCCCGCTTGACGCCGGCTTCGATGACGGGCTTGCCCGCGAAGCGCTCGCGGTCGCGCACGCCAACGTCTGTGGCGAAGATGACCGCGTCGGCAGCGTCGATGGTGGACTGCGAGACCGATTCATTATTGGACGAGCCCTGGGTTTCGACGGTGAGATCGACGTCGTCGCGCTCGCCGGCGGTTTGGGTGAGGGCATCGGCAGCCATGTAGGTGTGTGCGATTCCGGTTGGGCAGGCCGTGATGGCAACGATGCGGGTAGCTTGCGCCGAAGCACCCGCGCTTGCCGATGCCCCTTCCGCAGCCCCAGCTGCAGCCTCCGCGGCGTCCTGCTTTTTCTTCTTCGGCTTTTCCGCGTTGACGACGGCTAAGATTTCCTTGACGATTTCCTCCTTCGTCGACGCGGTGCGCAGGGCCTCTAAAAAGTCCTTGCGCACGAGGGCGCGGGCGAGCTTAGAAAGAATCTGCAGGTGGGCCTTGCCACCGCCGGCGGGTGCCGCGATGAGGAAGACCAACTGGGCATCGCCGTCGGGGCCGGAAAAATCCACGCCGCGGGTAAGGCGGGCGAAAGCCAGGGKCGGCTCGGTGACGGCCTCGGAACGGCAGTGGGGGATGGCCACGCCGCCTGGCACGCCGGKGCCGGCCTTGGCCTCGCGGTCTATGGCGGGCTGGGCGAGGCCTGTGACCTCGGTTGCGCGCCCGGTATCGTGCACCAAGGTGGCGAGGTTGGTGATAACGGAGTCGACGCTATCGCCAAAGTCGGCGTCAAGCGCGACCAGTTCTGTGGTGATGAGATCGGATGCCATGATGGAAGGCTCCCTTAGTTATAGAGCGGAGATGGAGGTATGGGCGGTATCGAGTTCTTCGGGACGGGGGAATTGGGTGCCGGGTTTGGCGGCCGCGGCGGTGCCATAAGTCACCGAGAGCGCGAGGGAGAATGCCGGTCCTTGCCCCTGCGTGCGCCCCAGGAGGTATCCGGCCAATGCAGCATCACCTGCGCCAACGGTCGATTTCACCGTGACGGGAGGCGGGGTGGCAGCCCATGCGCCTTCTGCGTTTACCAGTACGGCACCGGCGCCGCCGAGGGTGACGAGCACTTCCTTGATGCCGCGACCCACGACATCCCTTGCAGCCTCCACGACCGGGCTGTAGTCCCCGGCCGCAGCGGCGCGCTCGAGGGCGAGGCCATCCTGGCCGGTTAGCTGCCCTAATTCGAAGCCGTTGGGTTTGATGAGATCCGGGGCGGTGGTAGCGAGCTGCATGGCGATGGCCCTCATCGGGGCATCAGAGGTATCCACGGCGATGCGCGCCTGCGGGGCGGCATTGCGGATCTCCTTGATGAGGTCGGTATACCAGCCGGCGTCAACGCCCTTGGGCAGCGATCCGGCAAGGGCTACCCAATCAGCGGATTGGGCATGGTGGGTAAGGATGGAAATGAGGTGGTTTTGGGTGGCATCGGAAAGCAGCGGGCCAGGGCCGTTGACCTTGGTGGTCGTGCCATCTGGCTCGGTGATGGTGGTATTGACGCGCACGCCGCCATCCATGTCCACGTGGGCATAGGGGAGGTGGACCTCCTGGATGAGGTTGATGAATGGATCGGCCGCGCGGGCGGGGAAGAGGGCGAGGGTTTCTTTCCCGGCGAGGTGCACGGCGTGGGCGACGTTGACGCCTTTGCCGCCGGCAACCTGGGTAACACTGGCGGCGCGGTGGACATCGCCTGAGGTTAGTGGCTGATTGAGCGCCAGGGTGGCGTCAATACTTGGGTTTGGGGTGAGCGTGAGGATCATCGAGAACTTATCCCTTTCGCAGAGTGCGTATATKGGGGGCCACACGCAGTCGGTCCGGTTAGAACTCGCGGTTAAGCCCGCCGTTAATGTTTATTCTTGCCCGATTGTGTTGGAAAGTCAATAGAAACCGTGTGGCATACATTGCATTTCTGTTGGATTTGTGATGATCTGGAAATAAATAAGCCGCTATCTTCGAAGGAAGTATCGCCATGGAAAATACGCTTCAGTCCACTGTTAAAGGAACCGGCGTTGTCGCTGGAGTTGCCTATGCAGAAGCCGTATGGGTGCGCCCCCGCCCGGAGCTGCCTACTGAAGGAAGTATTGACCAAGAGGCCAGCAGCGAAGCCGAATACGATCGCTTCCTCGAGGCAGTCGATGTCGTCGCCAGCCGCTTGGAAAMCCGCGCCGCAGCCGCCGAGGGTCAAGCCTCGGAAGTACTGACGGCGACCGCCGGCATGGTCAAGGACCGCGGGTGGCACAAGGCCGTGCGCAAGAACATTCGCTCGGGCAAGAATGCCGAGTTCGCCACGGTGGGAGCCACGGATAAGTTCGTCACCATGTTTGAGGCGGCCGGCGGCGTCATGGCCGAGCGCACCACCGACCTGAAGGACGTGCGCGACCGCGTCATCGCCCAGCTGCGCGGCGAGCAGGAGCCCGGTTTGCCCATGGKGGAGGGCCAAGCGGTGYTTTTTGCCGATGMCCYCGCGCCCGCCGATACCGCCACCCTGGATACCGCGCATATTCGCGCGCTCGTCACCGAACTGGGCGGGCCCACCAGCCACACCGCGATCATCGCACGCCAGCTCGATATTCCGTGCATCGTCGCCGTGGGAAATAAGCTGCGGGAGATTGAAAGCGGCACGCTCGTCTTCGTCGACGGTGCCCTAGGAACCGTGACGCTGGGCGCGGACGAGGAAGAATCCACTAAGGCGGTCGAGGAATACCGCGAGCGCGCCGCCCGCGTGGCCGAATGGACTGGGCCGACGCAAACCAAGGATGGCCGCCGCGTGCAGCTTTTGGCCAACGTGGCTGATGGCAACGCCGCCCGCATCGCCTCCGACTCGCAGGCAGAGGGCATTGGCCTCTACCGCACGGAGCTGTCGTTCCTGTCCGCGAGCGAGGAGCCTTCCGTTGACGAGCAGGCAAAAATCTACAAGAAGGTCTTTAACGCCTACCCCAATTCCAAGGTCGTGGTGCGCACCTTGGACGCTGGTTCCGATAAGCCGATTTCTTATGCCACGTTGTCCTCGGAAGAGAACCCGGCGTTGGGTGTGCGCGGTCTGCGCATTGCCCGCGATAACGAGTCCCTGTTGACGCGCCAGTTGGACGCCATCGCCCAGGCCGCGGAGTCCCGCGGCGACGATGCCGAAACCTGGGTCATGGCACCGATGGTGGCGACGTCGAAGGAAGCCCAGTGGTTTGCGGAGCTGTGCCGGGAGCGCGGACTGACCGCGGGCGCGATGATTGAGGTGCCCGCAGCAGCGCTGATGGCGGATAAGATCATGCCGCATCTGGACTTCGTATCCATCGGCACCAATGACCTCACCCAGTACACGATGGCCGCTGACCGCCTGTCGCCTCAGCTTGCGTACCTCACCGACCCGTGGCAGCCGGCCGTGCTGAGGCTTATCCAGCACACCTGCATTGCAGGGCACGAATACAACGTACCGGTTGGCGTGTGCGGCGAGGCTGCAGCCGATCCGCTATTGGCCTGCGTATTGACCGGCCTTGGCGTCAATTCCTTGTCGGCTGCGTCGACCGCAGTCGCCGGCGTTGGCGCCCAATTGGCCGAGCTGACCTTTGACCAGTGCCAACAGCTTGCCGATGCCGCCCTCAACTCCGAAGGCCCCTCCGCCGCCCGCGCCGCAGCGATGGAGCAGATAGAAAAGTTCAACTAACGGCCAAAGGTTTCGCCCTCCCTACCTCGGTGAGAAATGGCACCGGAGTAGGGAGGGCGAAGTCGTGCGCGTGTTGGAGCTATTCGCTGGCGAGCACGACATCGATCTCTCGCTCGCGCAGGGCGTCAACGAAGGATTCCGGTGCGCCGGAATCGGTGATGACGACATCGATATCGGCAATGGAAGCGAAGCTCACCAGATAGTCGTTGCCCAATTTGCTGGAATC
Organism: Corynebacterium accolens; assembly: GCF_030515985.1. Next base: position 830,330 of record NZ_CP100376.1, read on the forward strand.
AAACATGACCACGACCTTGTGGGCATTCGTGACGAAGGCAGATTTGATGGCTGCTTCTTGGGAATCGGCCGTCGACAAGCCGTGGTCGAGGGTCAGGGCATTAGTGCCGATGAAGGCGACATCGGCACGCATGAGCGCCATGGTGCGCAAGGCGGTATCGCCGACGACGGCTTGGGTGATAGCGCGTACGGTGCCGCCGAGGAGCTGGACATCGGGAACGCCGCTATTGGCTAGCGACAGCGCGATGGGCAGGCTATTGGAGACGATATTGAACTGCGCCTGCGGGTATTGCTGGCTGATGAGCTCGGCAAAGGTATTAATCGTGGTGCCGGCGTCCAAGAAGATGCTGCCGCCGCCAGGGGGAAGGAAATCGAGCGCGGCGTGCGCGATGGCAGCCTTGGCCCCAGATGCGGAACGCTGGCGGGTATCGAGGGTGAGCTCCGCGGTCTGGAACGCCTGCGAAGCCACGGCGCCACCGTGAACGCGGTGGACAACGCCCTCACGATCTAGCACGGCTAGGTCGCGGCGAATGGTTTCAGCAGTCACGTCGAAACGCTCCGATAATTCGGTGACGTTCACGCGACCCTCGACGGCAGTTTGGGACGCGATCTGGCGGCGTCGCTCCTCTGCGTACACAGACCCTCCTTGCTCCTTGCCTTCGTCCGGGCGGTTACTCCATCTGCGAATGCAGGCGTTCGGTGAAAGCTAACTGATGTGGGATTTCTCCCTCCATTGTGTCAAAATTCGGCGGTAATCGGACGAAAACAAAAATTAGGGTGTGCGCCGTTGTCTGGTTTGGGATGAAAGCCGCAGGTCAGTCAGCTATATTTGCCCTAGTTGAAAGCCAACCCTAGTAGCGCTTAACTTACAGATCCGTTATTTCGGGGGTGCTTTTTCAATAAGTCCCGCGCGCTTAAGTTGGCTTTTGGGGCGCGATTGCGAGGCAGAAAGGCATGGAATGTGTTAAAACTCGTAGGCCCTGCTCCCCAAGCAGGGGAAACAGGGCAGCGTACTAAGTGCAAAGAGCGGGTTTCAAGAAAGCGGGCGCAGAGTGCAGGCGGCGACAACAGCCGCAGGCGAAAACTCGCGTGCGGCTTGGTTAACGTAGCTTGCCGGGGCTTAGAGTTTGCGGAAGACGGATACTACCTTGCCCATAATTTCCGCATCATCGCCGTTGATGGGCGGGTAGGCATCGTTGTGCGGAAGGAGCCATACGCCAGAGGAATCGCGGTGGAATTCCTTGACGGTGGCCTCGGAGCCATCGAGAAGCGCGGCGACAAACTCGCCTTCCTCAGCCACCGATTGCGACCGAATGATGACCCAGTCGCCGTTGAGGATGCCGGCATCCTGCATGGAATCGCCCACGACCTGCAGCATATAGAGCTCGCCCCCGCCGACGACCTCGTCTGGCATGGGGAAATACGTGTCGATATTTTCCTCTGCGGTGATTGGTGCACCGGCGGCGATGCGGCCAACGACGGGAATATAAGCTACGGCGGCAGACTCTTCAGGGCCGCGGGCAGAGGTATCGGGGATCTCCTTAGACTTGCGGCCCGGCTTCTTTTCGGCGTCGTCAGTGTTGAGGTGGCGTACGTCGACCGCGCGGGGCTTATTGGGATCGCGGCGCAAGAAGCCCTTTTCCTCAAGCTGCTTGAGCTGATAGGCCACGGATGAGGTGGATTGCAGGCCGGCGGCGTCACCAATTTCGCGGATGCTGGGCGGGTAACCGCGGAGCATCACTGCATCGCTGATGACGTTAAGGATGCGGCGTTGCCTTTCGGAAAGGGAGGCGTAATCGTTCTTTGCGGTGCTTGCTTTCTTGCGGCCCATGTGCGGCTCCTAGCTAGGGGGTCTGAGGTTTCTGCGTTCGTAGCTTGAAAAGGGACTGGGTGACACCTGCGTGCCATAACTCATTTGTAGCACGAAAAGTACAAGCGTTCGAGATTTACGCGAAAAACTGGACAGGTTTTCGAAGGGGTGCTATAAATCGAACATAGAAACAGTCTCGAACACAGGAGCGACATTGAGCTCTTGCTGTGTCAAGGGGCCGCTTTAGACTTACGGCGGTCGTCGAAAGGAAAGCAATGTCTCAACTACTTAACTCTCGCAATAACATGGTTAAACAACGCGCGGCACGTCCACAGATCGTCCCTTCAGCCGCCATTTGGGATATTGATGATCAAAGCTGGGGCGTGCAGCATTCTCCTTCCGAAAAGAGGGAAATCAGGACCTTAAATTCCGTATATCGAACGAATCGTGAAGGTTATTCGAATACGTGGACTGATGAAAGTTTCTTACCTGATTTCGCGAACAGGCCGATGAAAGAAGACGATGCGCAAAGTTCGCGCAAGAATTACCTCCTTGGTGCAGTATTTGGCGCTGCCGTATTTTTCGGCACGATTGCCGGCGGGCTGATGGGTACGAATGCTGAAACGCCGACTGATCCTGGCGCTTCGGTACAGCAAGTAGAAGCAGCGATCGGTCAGTAGCGCTGCGTGTACTAAAGCAGGCCACTAAAGCAGGCACTTCGGGGTTTAAGGCTTGGAGCCTTGTTAGGCAGCAGCTTGTTTACCAGCGGCAGATAGGGCCTGCTTGCTTCACGGAGACCGGCACGCGAGCAGGAGAGGTCTTTCGCAATGATGTCAGGTTTTTGGCTTGGCCTTGGGAGGTAAACTAAACCGAGAAGCTAAATTAGCGAAAGGACTAGTGTGTACTGCCCGTTTTGCCATAACGAACAATCCCGCGTTATTGACTCGCGCGTGGTTGATGCTGGCGCATCGATACGGCGCCGGCGGGAGTGTGCTTCCTGCAAGGGGCGCTTCACCACTGTGGAAAAGGCCGTACTGCTGGTTGTTAAGAGAAATGGCCTTGCTGAGCCATTTAGCCGGGATAAACTCATTCGGGGCGTTAGGCGCGCGTGCCAGGGTCGTGACGTTAGCGATGATGCCTTAAAAAAGTTGGCCCAAGAGGTTGAGGAAACGGTGCGGGGGCATGGTTCCTCGCAGGTGAATGCCAACGAAATCGGGCTAGCGATTCTCGAGCCGCTGCGTGACCTAGACGAGGTTGCATATCTGCGCTTTGCCTCGGTGTATAAATCATTCGAGAGCGCGGATGACTTTGAATCGGAGATTCGTTTGATGCGGCGCCGCGATCGCGGGGACCTTTAAACTGCGCAGTGTAGGACGATTTCTCAGCCGTGATACGGCCGTTCCTGCGCAGGATCGAAGCAGTCTTAAATGGCATTTTGTGCGCATGATTCCGCTAGAGCCTGCCCAATGTTCACGCCGCCGGCGGCCGAGTAAGCAGATTTTTAGCTTAGGTACGGCCGGCCGGGTGGCCAGCCAGCAGACCGAGCGGCCAGCAGGCCGGACGGCTAGCCAGCGGACCGGGCGTCCGTAGCGGGGAGCCGGGGTCCTCGGTCGGCGGTGGGACCGTGACGTTGGGGAGACTAGCGCAGCTTATCCACCGCTTTTTGAATCCTCCGCAGGGATACTGCGTGGGCCGTGCCGAGGCGCTGGGCAAAAAGCGAGACCCGCAATTCCTCAATCATCCAGTGGATGTCCTTGACCTCGCGGGTCTTTTCGCGGCCCGCGGGAAGGTTTCGGAGGCGGTTTGCTAGGTAGGCCTTGGCATTATCGACCTCTGCTTGGCGGTCCGCATCGCGATCCGGATCGAGCGACATGTCCTCCAAGCGGATGCGCATTGCCTGGATGTAGCGGGGAAGGTGGCGCAGGTGCGCGGCTCCGTGCACGGTGATGGCATTCGGCGGAAGAAGGAAATTAAGTTGGTTTTCCATATCGTTGATGGCGGGACCGTCCCACTGGGAAAGCTCGGCGCGGAGGTTGGAGTACTCAGCCAAGCCAGGCGCGATCGAGACGATTGATTGTCGCACGCGGCCGGGGACCTGCGGTTTCACGGTATCCTTGAGCTCGGAAAACGCCTCTGGCGAGCGCACGGGGCCGCCGGCTTCGAGCATGAGGTCGCGGATTGCCGCTACGCGGGCGTCATTCACCAGCCCGTCTGCGCCGCTATGCGGATAAGAATCCACGGCAACGCGTTGCTGCAAGGGAAGCCCCTTGACCATTTGCGCGGTCGAGACGGAAATCTCGCGCATCAAAAGCGTGAGGGTGGTGGTGACCATGGCGGCATCGGCAGCCGCCTTGGTGGGATGAGCCTTAAGCTCGACGCCTTCCTTGGTAGCCACCAATGCTGGGTAGGCGGTGACCTCGTGGCCATCGACGGTGGTGGTGACGGTCTCGTCAACGGTGCCGAGGGTATCGTCGGTCCACTCGCTGACCGCGGTGGATTCGGCGGTGCGGCTTACCCGCGAGACGGACGATTTAATGTGGCCGGCCTGGCGCTCGCGCAGGGCGGCAAGGTCCCTATCGGAATCGATGATGGTGCCACGCTTGTCGATGGCCGCGTAATTCATCCGCAAATGTTCCGGCAGCTTGTCCGGTTGGAAGTCGGAGGCGTTGATGCCGTGGCCGCCGAGCTCGCGCAGGACATCGGCAAGCTGCTGGGTAAGCGGTCCTTCGAAGGGGATGAGGCGTTCCATGGCGCGTTCGGCAAATTCTGGGGCGGGCACGACGGTGCGCCGCAGGGCCTTGGGAAGGGAACGAATAAGCTCGTTGACGAGCTCGAGCCGCAGGCCGGGGACGAGCCAATCGAAGCCTTCGGTATCGAGGCCGGCAAGCATGGGAACGGGAACCATGACGGTGACGCCATCGAGGGGATCGCCGGGCTCGAATTTATAGGTCAGCTCGTAATCGATGGAGCCCTTGCGCCAGTGATCGGGGAAGGAGACTTCGGTGACGTCGTGGGAGTCATCGACAAGCGTGGCTGGGTCGAAATTCAGCAGATCGGGTTTCTGGCGGCGCTTTTTCTTCCACCAGGAATCGAAATGCCGGCCCGTGGTGACCTTGTCTGGAATGCGCTGGTCATAGAAATCAAAGAGGGTATCCTCATCCACGATGAGGCCACGGCGGCGGGCCTTTTCCTCGTACTCGGCGGCCTCATCAAGGGCCTGCGCGTTTGCCTTGAGGAAGTCATGATGCGCATTCCACTCGCCGGCGATAAGCGCATTGCGGATGAACATATCGCGCGCAGCGACGGGATCCACGCGGTGATAGGGCACGGTGCGATCCGCGACGATGGGCACGCCGTAGAGCGTGGACTTCTGGTGTGCGATGGCGGCCGCGCGCTTGCGGGACCACGTGGGATCGGAATAGTTGTGTTTGAGCAGGTCGGCGCCGAGCTTTTCCACCCACGATGGGTCGATAGCGGCGACGTCGCGGGCCCAAAGCCGAGAGGTTTCGACGAGCTCAGCCGCCATGAGGAACTCCGGCGGCTTTTTGGATAAGGCGGAACCTGGAAAGACGAGGAAGCGGGTATTGCGCGCGCCGTGGAACTCCTTGGAATTACCGTCGCGGGCGCCGATATTGGATAGCAGTCCGGATAGCAGCGCGATGTGAATATCGTCGGAGCGGCGCTCGGTGGCTTCTTGGTAATCCCACCCCAGCTGCTTGGAGACGTCTTTGAGCTGGCGGACCAAGTCGAACCACTCGCGGATGCGCATGTAGTGGAGGAACTCCTGCTTCATGCGCTTGCGGAACTTATTGCCCGATTGCTCATTGCGGGTCTGCTTGATGTAATCCCACAACTTCAGCATGGACAAAAAGTCAGAGGTCTTGTCCTTAAAGCGCGCGTGCGCCTGATCGGCTTGCGCTTGGTAGTCCAGCGGGCGTTCGCGCACGTCTTGGATGGTCATGGCGGCAACGATGATGATGACATCGTGGAGGCAGCCGTTGGTATGGGCCTCGATAAGCATGCGCGCCATGCGTGGATCGAGTGGGATGCGGGCCAAGTTGCGGCCGGTTTCGGTCAGCGTGGGCTTCTCGTGCTTATCCTGGAGCGCCCCGAGCTCGTGGAGGAGGTTGAGGCCATCGCGAATGGCCTTGAACTGGGGTGGCTGGAGGAAGGGGAATTGCTCGATATCGCCGAGCTTGAGCGAGACCATCTGCAAAATGACGCTGGCCAGGTTGGTACGCAGGATTTCCGGGTCAGTAAATTCCGGACGGCTTTGAAAGTCCTGCTCGCTATAGAGGCGGATGGCGATGCCATCGGCGACGCGGCCGCACCTACCGGAGCGCTGGTTAGCAGAGGCCTGCGAAATCGGCTCGATGGGCAGGCGTTGCACCTTGGTCCGCGTGGAATAGCGCGAGATGCGCGCAGTGCCGGTATCCACGACGTAGCGGATCCCGGGTACGGTCAGCGAGGTTTCGGCGATATTGGTGGCCAAAACGATGCGCCGCCCGCGGTGATTGCTAAATACGCGGTGTTGTTCCTGGTTGGATAGGCGCCCGAAGAGGGGAGCAACCTCGACGTTTTTCCATTTTTTGGCCTCGATGGCTTCCATGGCATCGCGGATATCGCGCTCGCCGGGGAAAAAGCAGAGGATATCGCCGTCGCCTTCTGCCATGAGCTCCTCGATGGCCTCGGTTAAGCTATCGAGCGGGTCTTGATCCACCAGCTTTCCACCGGCCTCGAATTCGAGGGGACGGTAGCGGATTTCTACCGGGTACGTGCGCCCGGAGACCTCAATGATGGGCGCGGGGGTGCCATTGGGTTGGGCGAAGTGCTCGGCAAAACTTTCCGGATCGATGGTTGCGGAGGTGATGATCACCTTGAGATCGGGCCGCTTGGGAAGCAACCTCTTGAGATACCCCAAGAGGAAATCGATATTCAGCGAGCGCTCGTGCGCCTCATCGATAATGATGGTGTCGTATTTATTAAGGAAGCGATCGCGCTGCATTTCCGCTAGCAGGATGCCGTCCGTCATGAGTTTTACGGCGGTGTTWTCAGAGACCTGGTCATCGAAGCGGATGGCGTAGCCCACCSACTCCCCMATGTCTTGGTCGAGCTCGGAGGCGATGCGCTCGGCGACGGTCCGCGCGGCGATGCGGCGCGGCTGCGTATGGCCGATAAGGCCGCGGCGGCCCCGGCCGATGTCGAGGCAGATCTTGGGGATCTGCGTGGTCTTACCAGAACCGGTTTCGCCAGCGATGATGACGACTTGGTTTTCTTCAATCGCTGCGGCGATATCGTCCTTGCGGGCGCTGACTGGCAGGGAATCGGGGTAGGTGAGTTGGGGGACGGCGGCATCGACAAGCGCGAGGCGATCTGCGGCAGCCTGGATATCCTGGCCGATTTCGCGCAGGGCCTTGGGGGCGCGTGCCTTCGACAGGCGGCGGCGGAAGCTGCGGGCCTCGGCGATGGTGACGTTGTCTAATGCTGCAAAAAGTTCATCGCGGCTAGGAGCCTGCGACGTCGTGGTTTCATGCTGTGTCATGGCTAATCTATGAGCTTACCCCGGTTACGTGGAGTGGAAAAAGTTGCTATTGTGAAAGCACTTATCTCAACGATACTTTTCTCGTTGCGCCCAACCCGAATGCAGAAGGAAGGCACCGCTGATGAACGACGATAAATCCGGTGGAAATGACGATTTTCCGCGCTATGAACCGACTGACCACCCAGAAGATCAGCCGAGCTACGGAAGCCTGCCGTCCTATGGCGGCAGCCACGAGAGTGGCAGCCACGAAAGCTCCGGAAACCAAGGATATGCGGGCTACCAAGCACAGGATAATACCGTAAATTCCGGCGGGTTTACCGGAAAGCCCTCGGCCATTGATTCGATTTCGTGGGCCTTTCGCACGGTATCTAAGAATTGGAAATTGTGGATCCTCGGTGCCTTGCTCGTTGGCGTCATTGTCATCGCTTTTTCCGGCGTAAGCATAGCCGTTGCTCCCGCAGAGGGTGCGGATGCCTCCGGTGCGGGATCCATTGTGCAGATCGTGTCCTACGTGATCATGGCCGTCGTCACCTTGTTGGTGATGCGGCTGGCGCTCTTCCAGATCGATGATCCGCGCACTGGGTGGAGCTATGTGGGCAAGGAAGTGCGGTGGTGGCAGCCGCTGGCGATCATGATCATCATCGGCATTATTACCTCGGTAGTAATGTTCATCTTCGTTGGTGGCTCGATTTTCCTCGGCCCAGACGCGGGCACCAACGCCACCGAGGACGAGGCATTGGAAGCCATGGCGGGATTTTTCGGAGTCATGGCTGTAGTGGCTCTCATCGGCCTATTCATCCAGCCGCTTTATATGCTGATGCAGTGGTTTGCAGCCGACGGTGACGGGGTTGGCCAGGCCATTAAGAACGGGTTTAAGGCCGGTAAAGGAAACTACGGCCAGCTCTTGCTGCTGACGGTGCTCAACGCGCTGATCACGATTGCCGGCGGCATCCTATTACTGGTTGGCTTGATTGTCGCCGTACCGGTTACGGTACTGTCTACGGCTTATCTGTTCCGCCAGTGTGCGGGCCGCGCGACCGGCCAAGCTGCGTAAGCGCTTAACTATTGTTGAAGGCCACCGAGGTATTGCTTCGGTGGCCTTCAACGTGTGTGGCGATTTAGTGCTCGAGCGAGCGGGCGAGGGCATTTTCATAAGCGGCGGTAATCAGGGTACCGAATTCGCGGAACTCTTCACTGCGTGCGGCAGAGGAGCGGAAGACGAGGCCGATTTCGCGCTCGGCGGTGACATCGGGGTCAAAGTAAGCTATGCCGAGGTTCTTGCCGTGGCATTCGGTGGCCAAAGCGGACTTGGGGATAAGGGTGCAGCCGAGCCCGCCCATGACCAACTGCATAATAGTGGTCAGTGATGAGGCGCGCGTGACGGAATTCGTTGCCTCTGCCGGGTTGACGTGGGCGTGCCGGCAGAGATCGACGATTTGGTCGCGGAGACAGTGGCCATCGTCAAGCAGCAGCAAATCCAAGTCCCGCAACTCCGCAACCTGGACGTCCGTACGCCCGGCGATGGGGTGATCGGGTGGGCTGACGAGGGCGAAGTCCTCGGTGTACAGAGGGCTGTCGACCATGCCCGTGGCCTCTGAAGGCAAGGCGAGGACGGCTAAATCGAGGTTGCCGTTGCGCAGGCGCGCGATGAGGTGCTGGGTTTGCTCCTCCACAAAGCGCGGCTCAAGTTCTGGGTAGGTCTCCGTAATCATCGCCAGCAAGTCCGGGAGGATATACGGGGCGATGGTTGGGATGACGCCGATGGTCAGCGGGCCGGACAGCGTGCCATGGGCGCCGCGGGCGTGCGCGAGGAAGGTATCGGCGGCCTCGAGGGTGGACTTGGCATAGGGCAATAGCGTTTCGCCGGCCGAGGTTACGATGACCTTGCGGGTGGAGCGCTCGATGAGTTGCACGCCGAGCCCCTGCTCGAGCGCTACCAGGCCCTGGGAGAGGGAAGGCTGAGAGATCTCCAGCTTCGCGGCAGCGGTGCCGAAGTGCTTATTTTCCGCCACGGTGACAAACGTGCGCAGCTGGGCAAGTGTTGGTCGATACTCTTTATTATGCATGCCTATCACTCTAACATTTATCTATAGGATTAGCTATTGACGTGACCGGAATTAATGGTATTGTCTTTGGTGTTGGGCCGGAGAGGGTCCGGCCCGTGGTCCTTGGCACAGGACTGTCGGAAACTTAAAAAAGATTACCCTTTTAAGAAGGAGTTGAAGAACATGCCTATCATGACCGTTGGCGAAAAGTTCCCAGAATTCGACCTCACCGCCCTAACCGGCGGCGACCTGCACAACGTTAACGCTAGCCAGCCAGAGGACTACTTCGAGCAGGTTTCTCTGGACAAGTACGAGGGCAAGTGGAAGGTCGTCTTCTTCTACCCCAAGGACTTCACCTTCGTGTGCCCGACCGAGATCGCTGCCTTTGGCAAGCTGGACGAAGAGTTCCAGGACCGCGACACCCAGGTGCTGGGCGGCTCCACCGATAACGAGTTCGCTCACTTCAACTGGCGCGCAACCCACCCGGACCTGAAGGACGTTCCGTTCCCGATGTTCTCCGACGTGCGCCACGACCTGATTCGCGCACTGGGCGTAGAAAACGCTGACGGCGTTGCTGACCGCGCAACCTTCATCATCGACCCAGATGGTGTCATCCAGTTCGTCTCCGTTACCCCGGACGCTGTGGGCCGTAACGTTGACGAGGTCCTGCGCGTCCTCGACGCACTGCAGTCCGAAGAGGTCTGCGCCTGCAACTGGGAGAAGAATGACCCAACGAAGAACATCGACAAGATGGACGTCGTTCAGTCCCAGCTTTAAGCATTAGTTACGCGTGAGCGCTGTCCCCGCCCCATGAGGCGGGGAGGGCCCGCACCCGACTTGCAATTTAAGTTACTGAGAAAAGATTGAGAAGGAGAAAGACTGTGTCTATCGAGAACTTGAAGTCAGCACTGCCTGAGTACGCCAAGGATCAGAAGCTCAACCTCGGCGCGTTGACCCGCACCACCGAGCTGGATGAAGAGCAGCTGTGGGGCACCCTGCTGGCCTCGGCGGCAGCTACCCGCAATGACACCGTGATTTCTGAAATCGCGGAAGAGGCGCAAGAGCACCTCTCTGAGGAAGCCATCAACGCCGCTTACGGCGCTGCCACCGTGATGGCAATGAACAACGTTGCCTACCGCGCCAAGAGCTGGTTGGGCGATGACTACGCACAGGTTAAGTTCGGCCTGCGGATGAACTTCATCTCCAAGCCGGGCGTGGAAGACGCTAACTTCGAGCTGTGGAATATCGCCGTGTCCGCTATCAACGGCTGTGAGCACTGCTTGGGCGCCCACACCCAGAAGATCAACGATGCTGGCGCGACCAAGGAGCAGGTCTGGGAGGCCATCAAGGTTGCTTCTGTCATTCAGGCAGTCGCACAGGCCGTCCAGATTGAGGCTGCACGCTAAAAGCGCTGCTTAATTAGCCTTGAGAATAAGCCACCCCCGCGCGCTGCTTTCGGTTTCCCATAGGATTCCGGGTGCAGCGCAGGGGGGGTGGCTTTTATCGTTTTAGCTAACCCGCGTGTGATTAATACTCGACGCGCAACTCCGACAGGCGGACTTCACCGGCTTCATCGGAGGCATCCAGATCGACCGTGGCGACGAATTGATAGGCGCGATCTCCTGCCGGGTCCTTGATAATTTGCCGCACGGGCCAGCTGCGGGAGCTGGATTCTTCCAACCGGAAGTACTCCGGGCCGCGCGCCTCAGGGCCGGTATCAATATCGTCGTATTCGTCAAAGTAGTCATCCAAGACGGCGCCAAAATCGGGGACCTCGTCCAGATAATCCAATACCTCGGCCAGGCGGTCTTCTTCCTCCAGCGCGAAGAGTTGCGCGAGGCGGAACATGTAATTGCGCACCATGATGCCAAAGGCGCGTCGGTTAGCGGTAAGCGCAGTAGGATCTTCGACGCCGAAGGCCAGCTCGCGGTCGAGCGTATCTTGATCGATGGGGGAGTCCTCGCCGACCATCTGCGCCCATTCATCGACAAGCGAGGAATCCACCTGGCGGATAAGCTCGCCCAACCAGATAATGATGTCTTCAATTTGGGGCGTCGTATATTCATCGGGGATGGACTGTTTGAGGGTGCGCCAGGCATCGGTGAGGTAGCGGAGAATAACGCCCTCAGACCGGGCTAAGCCGTAAGTGGCCACCAAGTCTGAGAAGGTCATGGCGTTTTCCACCATGTCGCGCACCACGGATTTGGGCCGCAGCTCGAATTCCTTCACCCACGCATTGGTCTCCGCAAAGGTATCGTAGGCCTGCTCGAGCAGCTCCTCTAGGGGCTTGGGCCAGGTAATATCCTCCACGATATTCATGCGGTCGGTGTAGTCCACCCCGTCCGCCTTGAGGGCGGCAATTTCCTCCCCGCGCCGCTTCTTCTGCTGGGCCTGCAGCACCTGCCGGGGATCATCGAGGATCGCCTCAAAGACCGAGATCACATCAAGGTGATAGCTTTCCGCCTCCGGGTCCAACAGGGAGAGCGCGGCCAAGGCAAAGGGGCCGAGGGGCTGGTTCAGGGCAAAGTCGCGCGGCAACTCCCGCACGAGGTGGTAGGGGCGGCCGTAGATATCCAGCCCCTTGGTGGATTTTTGGACCACCCCGGAATCCACCAATCCACGGAAGAGGTCGAGGGCGGTGAGGATATCTTTATTCTGCTTGCTGCGGGGATCGTGATTATCGCGCAAGAGGTGGCGCATATGCGCATAACCATCGCCGTGGCGGGCTAAGACATTGAGCAGCATCGAATTCGAGACCCGGAATTGCGAGGTCAACTGCTCTGGTTCTGCTTCCGTCAGCCGCGCAAAGGTCTTCTCGGACCAAGAGACTTCGCCCTCGCGTGCGGACTTTTTCTTAAGCTTCTTGAGCCGCTTCGGGTCATCGCCAATGCGCCTGCGGGCCTTGGCATTTTCAATCTCATGTTCGGGGGCCTCGACGACGACGGTGCCTTCCGTGTCGTAGCCCGCACGCCCAGCGCGCCCCGCAATCTGGTGGAATTCGCGGGATTTCAAGATGCGCTGGCGTTGCCCATCAAATTTGGCCAGGCCGGTCATCAATACGGTGCGGATGGGCACATTGATGCCCACTCCCAGGGTATCGGTACCGCAAATGACCTTGAGAAGGCCGCGTTGCGCGAGGCGCTCCACAAGCCGCCGGTACTTGGGCAGCATTCCCGCGTGGTGGATGCCAATGCCCTTGCGAAGCAACTTTGAGAGGTCTTTGCMAAAGGCAGTGGTAAAGCGGAACCCGCCGATTTCTTCAGCGATGTTTTCCTTTTCCTCTTTGCTAATGATGCCAGACAGCGAGGTCAGGGCTTGGGCCCGTTCGGCGGCCTCGCGCTGGGAAAAGTGCACAACGTAAATGGGCGCCTTATTATGAGCGAGTAGCTCTTCGATGGTTTCGTGCACCGCGCTAAAAACATACGAGAAATCCAGCGGCACCGGGCGGGTGGACCCAGCCACCAGATTGGTCTCGCGCCCTGTGCGGCGGGTGAGATCTTCCTGCAGCCAGTCGGTATCACCTAGCGTGGCCGACATTAAGAGGAATTGCGCCTTGGGCAGTTCTAGGAGCGGCACCTGCCATGCCCAGCCGCGATCAGGATCGGAGTAGTAGTGGAATTCATCCATCACCACCTGGTCGATGTTGGCCTCGGCGCCATCGCGAAGCGCGATATTCGCAACGATCTCGGCGGTGGCGGCGATGATGGGGGCGTTGCCGTTTACGGTGGCATCGCCAGTCATCATGCCCACGTTCTCCGCGCCGAAGATTTCACACAGCGCAAAGAACTTCTCGCTTACCAGCGCCTTAATGGGCGCGGTATAAAAGCTCCGCTGCCGGCGGGCGAGGGCGATGAAGTGGGCGGCGTTGGCCACCATGGACTTTCCCGAACCCGTTGGGGTCGCGAGGATAACGTTATCTCTGGCCAGGATACCGAGCAAGGCCTCCTCCTGCGCGGGATATAGATTGATTCCCTTGCTGGTGGTCCACGAGTTAAAAGTATCCCAAATGGCCTCATCGATGAGGGACTCGGGGACTTCCGTTAAATCTGGCAGCTGTTGAGATAAGTTCACCCCCACCACCTTAGCGGCGATGGGGGCGGGTTCGTTAGATATCGTCGCCTAAGTCTCTGTCATCGTCATCGTCGGCAGAGTCTTCGCGGTCATCGATATCCGTGTGAATAATCTCCTCGCTATCGTCTTCATCGAGCGAGGCGAGGAAGGCTTCGAATTCTTCGCTGATTTCCTCAGCGCTGGGCACGGCTTCCTCGCCCGGCATGATGGCTTGCGGGTGCTCCTGGCGGTAGCGTTCCATGAAGGCATCGTACTGCTGCTCCAATTGCTGGACCACGCCCTCAATCTCTTCGGAGCCATTGACCTGCTCATCCAGCTGGCCCTCGACGCGGGAAATATCCGCCTCGATGCTGCCCAGCGGGATATTGAGTTGGGCGGCCTTAGCCACAGAGCCAAGGAGCTCCAGGGTCGCCTGCGGGTAGGGGGACGCGGCCAAGTAGTGCGGCACGTGCGCGGTATAGCCCGCCACCGTCCGGCCCTTATCCGCTAGGGCCTTTTCTATATAGAGCGCCGCGGCGCCCGGAACCATCATGGTCGAATCCATCTTGACCATGCTGTCCGTCAGGCGGGAGGCAGTACCGTGCGCGGTGACCACGGTGGGGCGGGTGTGCGGTACGGGCATCGGCGCAGCGTAGAGCATGATGGTGTCTTCAATATCGAATTTCTCCACCAGCTTGACCACCGCCGTGGTAAATGCGTCCCAGCGCATATCCGGCTCGGGGCCAGACAGAAGGAGGAAGGACTTGCCGGAATTATCCCGGAGCACCTTCAAGCCCAAATCCATGGGTTCTACCTCGAGTGCCCGGTCATTATCGATGGTGACGGCGGGGCGGCGGGAGCGATAATCGATGAGCTCATCAGAGTTAAAGGAGGCTAGCTGGCGGTTTTCCAGCGCGGCCTTGAGGTGATCGGCGCTCGACTCAACGGCCTGGCCCGCATCGGCATAGCCGTGCATGGCAACAATCATGGTGGGGCCTTTTCCTTCACCGGAATTGTCCTTGACCACCGGAGCGGGGTACTCCAATTCGTACATGCTGCGCTCTTCTTCGTGCATGATGTGTTACCTCCTTGGTCTCTTAATCTAGATCAACGACCGCCAGGACCGCACTATTCCCACACGCACTCAGTTCAGTGTTCGCGGAGTAGTTAAATAACCCATTATGCCCTAACGAGGCAACCGGCGCTAGGGCCGGTGCGGCGGGCCTGTGCATAACTGCTTGCCGATGCCCCCTTCCACCCACCTTATCCACAGATTTCGGCCCTCTGCCCGCGCTGGGCTTTCGGCAGTTGCCGCGGGCCCCGAAGCTAGAAGCCATGAAGATCACAACACCACTACAGCCCATCCGTACACCCGGCGATATCCTTGCCAATATTCCAGGAATCCTCGGATTCTTCCCAGCAGAGTCCATCGTGCTCATCTCCATCGAACCAACCCCAGCAGGCCGCACCATGGGTCCTGTCGCGCGCATAGACTTGTCCGATGTCCCCGCCGCCCTGCCAGAAATCATGAGCGCCTTTCACTGCGGCAACCCGGAAGTAGTCCTAGGCTTTATCATTTCCCAGCGCGAGGAAGTAGAGCTCTGGGAGATGATCGAATCGCTCTACCACTTCGAAGATGACGAGGGCACCGGAATCGATGCCTGCTGGCTGGTAGAAGAAATTGCAACGTCCACCGCCTACGACCTCGTCTTTGGCTTTAGCACCGGAAATGGCAAGGGCCCTATGCAGGCGTGGACTGAGGGAACCATTCCCGCTATTTCCACCAGTTCCTCTATGCGCGCCTGCGTAGAAAACGGCACCTTGCCGGAGCTTTCCCGCGACGAGCTTGTCCAACAATTCGCCCCGCACAACCCTTACTTCGGGCACGAAGAAATCGGGTCCATGCAGCGCTGCGCTGAGGAATTGTCGCGGCAGATGCGCGCCGGCCACGGCTACGGCACAACGGATCCAACGCGGGTGGTCCAACACCTCATCGCGGATGTGCAGTATGTATTAAGCGAGGTAGAGACGCTGGAAGAGACCCTAGACAACGAAGAATTACTCTGCGTGGGAGCGATGTGGATGTCGACGACGTGGATGCGCGACTTGGTCATCCGGGACCTCGTCGAATCCCCGCACGCGGCCGGTACCTTGCTCCTCGCCACGGCGCGCACCTTTGGCGGCACCATCCGCTTTAACGCGCTGGCGCTATTTGCCGCGACCCAGGTGGCGCAGAAATTCGGGCTCTATGCCGGCCCGGCGCTTACCGTCGCCATCGATGAGGCACCGGGGCACAATTTAAGCCAGCTCATCGCCCAGGCCTATCGCAGCGGAATGGGAGAACGCCTCATTACCAGCCTGAGCCGCGGTTGTGACGCGGCGCGGGAGGCAGCAGGTATTGATGCCGATGGCTTTGTGTAGCCCCGCGCTTTAGCGCCGCGCCGAATGCGCCCGATCGCCCAGCTGGCGCGTGAAATTCCACGCGTCGGTCACGATGGTTTCCAGGTCGGTGCGCTGGGGATTCCAGTCCAGCTCCCGCTTGATCTTATCTGAGGAGGCAATCAGCGTGGCTGGGTCTCCGGCACGGCGCGGGGCGATCTCCGCCGGGATCTCGTGGCCGGTGACTTTCCGGCACATCTCGATGACCTGCTTGACGGAGTATCCCTCCCCGGAACCCAAGTTATAGATCCGGTGGGTGCCAGGGGCATTGCTGTGGAGGGCAAGCACGTGGGCATCGGCAAGATCGCGGATGTGGATGTAGTCGCGCACCGGCGTTCCATCCGGGGTATCCCAATCCGTGCCAAACATGAAAATCTTATCGCGGTGCCCCAGAGCAACCTGCAGGACAATGGGGATGAGGTGGGTTTCAATCTCGCGGTTTTCGCCGATAGAGCCGTAGGCGCCAGCGACGTTGAAATAGCGCAGGGACGTTGCCGCGAGCCCAAAGGCCTGTGCAAAAGAGGTAATCATGTAGTCGATAGCCAATTTGCTAGCGCCATAGGGGTTCGTGGGCTGGGTCGGCATGTCCTCAGTAATAGGGACCTGCTCCGGTTCGCCGTAGGTGGCTGCGGTGGAAGAAAAGACGAGGCTTTTGACATCGTTATCGCGCATGGCGTTGAGCAAGCGCAACGTGGTTACGACGTTGTGCTGCCAATATTCGTCCGGCTTTTCCACGGATTCACCGACGAGCGAGCGGGCGGCGAAGTGGAGGACGCCCTCGAAGCCACCCTCACCCAGTACCTCTGCGGCTTTGTCGGCCACATCGCCTTCTACCACGCGGGCCGAGGGCGGCACGGCATCCCTATTGCCCGTAGAAAAGTTATCGATAATGGTGACGTCGTGGCCTTGCTCAACGAGGACTGCGGAACACACGCTYCCGACATAGCCAGCACCGCCGGTAACCAAAAGCTTCATGGCCTAGACCTCCACGCGCACGGCGTGTGCGAGATCATCTGCCAAGGTGATGACCTTACCCGAGGGAGTGGTAAGCGAAATCGTGCCGCCATTATTGACCACGGTGACCTCGGTACCGATGCGGATGCCAGCCTCTGCGAGTTCCCGGAAGGTGGCCTCATCCACCTGCAAGATCTCGTTAATCTGGATAATCTTGGCGGACTTCTCTTCGCCATCGGGGAGATCGATAGCCCTCGTCCCGATCGATGGCTCGGGGACCTGGAAGCCCAGTTCTGCCAGCGCCGGAATGGGGTTGCCAAAAGGCGAGCGGCTGGGGTCATCGAGGACCGATACCATGCGCTTTTCCACCTCCTCGCTCATCACGTGCTCCCAGCGGCAGGCCTCATCGTGGACCTTGCTGATATCGAGTCCGAGGACATCAGTAAGCAAACGCTCCGCGAGTCGGTGCTTGCGCATCACTGCCGTAGCCAGTTCGCGTCCCTTTTCGGTTAGATCCAAGCTCCTGTCCGAACGAACGTGGAGGAGGCCATCGCGCTCCATGCGAGCAACGGTTTGGGATACGGTAGGTCCGGATTGCTCTAGGCGTTCCGCAATCCGGGCGCGCAGGGGAGTGATGCCTTCTTCTTCCAATTCATAAATGGTTCGAAGGTACATCTCAGTAGTATCAACGAGGTCCCTCACGTGGGCATCCCTTTCTTTGAAAACAGTAATGCGTGCCGTGCGCAAAGCAGACAGCGCTTTTTACATTCTGTATCCAGACTAGCTTAAGTCGCCCTAAGTTTGCTGGAGAGATTTTAAGGAGACGAGTTTTCGCTCGCCGCTTGCATAGAGAACGCGACCTCGAAAGCGCACTGGGAAATTTCTCGGCGGCACAGTCGAGGTCGCGATTAAATAAGGTTCAGGAGGCGAAAAGTTCTATAGCGCGTACTCGCGCAGGCGGTCGGCGCGGTTGCCATCGCGCAACTTTGCCATGACCTCACGCTCGATTTGGCGTACGCGTTCGCGGGAGAGCCCGAACCGGCGACCAATCTGGTCAAGGGTGCGTGGCACGCCGTCATCCAAGCCGTAGCGCAGGCGAATGACGTCCTGCTCGCGCTTTTCTAGGGTGTCGATGACGCCGCGGATATCGGAGTGGCGCATGGAGGCCACGACGGCGGTCTCAGCATCGGTGGCCTCAGCATCCTCGATGAAGTCACCCAATGGGGCTTCCTCATCGGTGCCGACGGGCATATCGAGCGAGACGGGATCGCGGGACTGGCGCAGCAGCATCTCGATCTTGTTCTCATCGATGCCGGATTCTTCAGACAGCTCCTCATTGGTCGCCTCGCGGCCCAAGGACTGATACATCTCACGCTTGATGCGGGAAAGCTTATTCACCTGTTCCACCAGGTGGACTGGCAGGCGGATGGTGCGCGATTGGTCGGCCATGCCGCGGGTAATGGCCTGACGGATCCACCACGTGGCGTAGGTGGAGAACTTAAAGCCCTTGGCGTAATCGAACTTTTCCATGGCGCGGATGAGGCCCAGGTTTCCCTCTTGGATGAGGTCCAATAGCGGCATTCCGCGGCCGGTGTAACGCTTGGCCAGGGAGACTACGAGGCGAAGGTTTGCCTCCAGCAGGTGGGAGCGGGCCTTCTTGCCTTCGCGGGCCAAGATCTTCAGGTCGCGCTTTTCTGCGCGCGTCAGCTTCTCTGCATTATTGAGCTTGTATTCTGCGTACAGGCCTACCTCGATGGTTTGCGCGAGTTCAACCTCGTCCTCGGCACTGAGCAGGTCGGTCTTACCGATTCCGTTGAGGTAGACGCGTACCAAGTCCGCGGAGGGATTGTCATTGGTTTGATTGCGGCGAGACCCGCGGTCTACTTCCTGTTCTTCATCAGTAGTGGCAGTCGAAGTGCCATTGGCGGTGTTGGSRGATGGRTTYGTCATCTTTTYAGCCYCCTGAAATTKTCGCCTGTTTYAAAAAGTACAACGGTGTGAGGACGCATTTWGTTCCCACCCATCCTGAAATGTTTAAAACAGCGACGTGCCGGGCGGTGTGCCCCACCTTTTTGGGGGCGTCGGCAAGCGCATGCGCCACGTGAATGCAGTAAAAATGCTACATCCACGTGGCGGGGTAGTCTTAGCCGCGGACCTGTACGAGGTAGCGATAGACCGTGGGTTCAGATACGCCGAGCCGGGTGGCCGCCGCGGCGATGCCGCCTTTGAGGAGGAAGAAGCCAGCATCCTCGAGGGAAGCGATGACCTCTAGCCGTTCGTGGCGCTGCATCGACTCGACCGGGGTGGAGTGCGTAGAAATCGCGGAATCCAGCATGGAGTCCAAGAGATGCTCGACGTTGGAGCGCAGCGATTCGCTGTAAGGTGCCTCCGGCTTTTTCTGCGCGGGTGCTTCCGGGGCGGGAGTGCGCTGCGGTGCGGTGGTGCCGGGGTAGCCGCCGAAGGCCTTCGCCTTATCGATGGCCGGCTCGGTACCGCCTATCAACGCGTTAGCCGCATCGCGGATCTGGATAAGCTCGGATAATTCCACATTGATGCAAAGCATGCCGCGCATATGGCCGGTGGCATCGCGCAGGAAATAGCTCGAGGAGCGGCAGACTTTTCCCTCGCTATTGACCGCGCGGTACCCCGTCATCATAGGAACGGCCGCGGCGTCGCCCTGTTTCATGAACCAGAGCGCAAAGTCTGTGACCGGGCCGCCTAGTTCGCGGCCGGAAATGTGCCCATTGGCAATGGCGATGATGGATTTATCGGGTACATCGAGATCATGGAGCACGATTTCGGTGTTGGGGCCCATGGCCTGACCGAGGAAATCGACGAGTGGTATGTACTGCTCGAGGAAGTTTTCTTCGGGGGCATGGCTGCTAGAAAGATTCATCAGCTGAAGCATGTCCTTATAATTCCTGTCAGATTATTGATAAGGTACCACAAAGTAACGACAAAGGAGGCGAGTACCCGGCCGTGCCCAAGTACTCGCCTCCTTTTAGGGCGCTCTTTCCGGAGCCTAGGTTGCCGGCATTAACCACATACCGGGATAGGTGGGTGGACGGCAAGGGCGAGGCCGCCTTGTGAGGTTTCCCTGTACTTGGCGTTGATATCCTTGCCGGTGTTGTACATAGTCCAGATGACCTCATCGAGGCTGACACACGGCTTGCTTTCGCGGTCCAGGGCCATGCGTGCGCTGGTGATGGCGTCTACCGCCGCTACGGCATTGCGCTCGATGCAAGGGACTTGCACCTGGCCGAGGACCGGGTCACAGGTCAGGCCCAATTTGTGTTCCATGCCGATTTCGGCCGCCACGCAGACCTGTTCCGGCGTTGCCCCCATCAGTTGGGCCAACCCGGCCGCGGCCATGGAACAAGCGACGCCGATTTCTCCTTGGCAGCCTACTTCCGCACCGGAAATGGAGGCATTCATCTTGTAGAGCGCGGCGATGTGGTTGCAGGCGAAGATATAATCCGCGAACATGCTCGGGGTAACCGGCTCGACGAATTCATCGAAATAGGCCAGCACCGCAGGCACGACGCCGCATGCGCCGTTGGTGGGTGCGGTGACGACGCGGCCACACGCGGCATTTTCCTCCGAAATGGCCAGGGCAAACATATTCACCCAGCTCAAAATGTTGAGGCCATCGTGCGGGTCGGATTGTTCCAGCCTGCGCTTCAGGGCGGCGGCGCGGCGCGGTACGAGCAGGGCACCGGGGAGCGGGCCATCGGTGGTGGAGCCGCGCTTGATGCCGGTGTACATGACATCGCGGACCTTGCGCAGGTGCTCGTCGATGTCCTCGTCGCTGTGCAGCGCCCGTTCGTTGGCCCGACCGAGCTCCGGCAGCGTCATATTATTGGTTTCGCACAGCGCCAGTAGTTCTTCCGCGCTGGAATAAGCGAATGGAACGTCGACGGTATCTTGGCCGCGCATGGCGAAGTCTTCTTGCTTGACGATGAACCCGCCGCCTACCGAGTAGTAGGTCTTGTGCAGGATGTCTTCCTCGCCGGCAAAGGCGATAAGGCACATGCCGTTTTCGTGCATGGGGAGGTATTCATCGTGGAAGTAAAAGCCGCCGTCCTTGGGGAAGCTCACCGTGTGCGTGCCACCGAGCAGGAGCGTTTCGCTCTGGTTGACCTCTTTCATGAAGGCGGAGATGCCGTCGATATCGACGCTTTCTGGTTCTTCGCCGGCCAGGCCCAACAGGATGGCCTTATCGGTGGAGTGGCCCACACCAGTCAAGGACAGGGAGCCGTAGACGTTAGCCTGGACGCGGGTGACCTTATCCATGAGGCCTTTTTCTTTGAGCTCATCGACGAAGGCCTTGCCGGCTTTCATTGGCCCAAGCGTGTGTGAGCTTGAGGGGCCGATACCAATCTTGAACATATCGAAGATGCTGATGAACATGGTTTTCTCCTGGAAAATCCTGAGAAGCGGGTGCTGCTTAGAAAGCCTGCACGATGGAGTAGATGATGGTGGCGAGGGCAACGAGGCCCATGATGAAGACGAAGTAGTTGGAGGCCTTGCCCTTGAAGCGGGCGAGCGCTGGGACCTTGTGGATGGCGACCATCGGGATAAGGAACAGCATGATGGCGATGGTCGGGCCGCATAGGGTCTCAATCATGCCGAGGATGGAAGGATCCGCCCAGGCAACGAGCCATGCGGTAACCAGCATGAAGACGAGCGTGATGGTGTCGAGCTTGTGGCTGGATTCTGCATCATCTTTATTAGCATTCTTGCTGCCTTTGACAAGGAGGCCTTCGAAGCCTTCTGCAGCGCCCAAGTAGTGGCCCAAGAAGGACTTGGCTACGGCAATCATGGCGATGATGGGGGCAATCCACTGGATGACGGGGTTGTCAAAGTGGTTGGCCAGGTAAGACAAGATGGTGATGTTTTGTTCCTTGGCCTCGGCCATATCCGCAGGCGATAGGCTCAGCGCGCAGGAGAAGACGAAGAACATCACGACGACGACCATGAGGATTTCCGCGCGGAGCAAGATCTTGCGGGACTTGTATTCCGCGTACTTGCCGTAGGTCTGGCGGCGGTCGACGGCGAAGGAAGAAATCATGGGCGAGTGGTTGAAGGAAAAGACCATGACTGGGACCAAGAGCATCAAGGTAATGCCCATGCTGTGTCCAGAGGCTTCGCGTGCGACGCTGAGGTCGAAGCTGTCAAAGAGTGCGGTATTCCACTTGGGGATGAGGTACAGCGAGAGCAGCACCAAGATGCCGATGAACGGGTAGACCAAGTAGGACATGACGTGGACGACCACGTTTTTGCCCATGCGCACAACGAGGATGAGGCCGCCTACGAGGACAAGCGAGGTAAGCCAGCGATCTGGAGGGGTGATACCTAGCTGGTGTTCCAGGAAGGAGTTCACCGTGTTGGTGATGGTTACCGAGTACACCAACAGGATGGGGTAGACGGAGAGGAAGTAGAGGATATTCATCAACACGCCGGCTTTAACGCCGAAGTGTTCCTCCACGACGTCGGTGAGATCGCCGTCTGGCTTTGAGCTGGAGAGGACCAGGCGGGTCATGCCGCGGTGGGCCCAATAGGTCATCGGCAAGGCGACGACGGTCATGATAAGAAGCGGGATGATGCCGCCGATGCCCGCGTTGATGGGAAGGAAGAGCACGCCGGCACCAATGGCGGTGCCGAATAGGGAGAGCATCCATACGGTGTCTTCCTTATTCCACGCTGGGGCGCCTTCTTGCCCCGCAAAGGGGGTCTCTATGCCGTCAGCGGGTGGCTTTTCTTCTGCGGGTAGTTGTTCCGGAATCTGCGCGTCGTGTTCCGGGTGCTCGACTTGTCCGTGGCGCAAGAGCTTGTGGGACATTTTCTTTCCTCCTCTGCATGGGGTTGACCGAAGCTTGAGGGCTCCTGTCACCCTGGAGTGAGAAAATATTTTCTCTCACCAGCGTGCGCGGGCAAGGGCCTGAAATTAATCTTTCAGCTTGTATCCAGCCCATTCGCTTCGTTACACGTTAAGTATAAGCCCACGGTAATGCTGTTTGATAATAAATTATTACATTTTGAGTAGGTTAATTATCACTCTAAAAAAGCTTGCGCGGCACCCAGAGATATGCATTGTTGAACAAAGTGGGCGGTTGTGCGATCTGGCTCATAGATAGCCGCGGGCGTGGGCGGGCACTCGTGCAGGTAGGCGCCGGATAAAGAGAAAATGCGGGAGAAGAAATTAGGTCTCGACCAAAACCGTGAAGGGCCCCTCGTTGACGGACGATACGCGCATCATAGCCCCGAATTGGCCTGATTCGACCGCGATATTACGCTCGCGGAGTCGCTCGATGATGTACTCGATGACCGGCTCGGCCTCTTCTCCCGGGGCCGCATCGGCCCATGATGGGCGCCTCCCTTTGGCGGTGCGGCCATACAGCGTGAACTGACTGACCACCAAGACTGGGGCTCCGGCATCGGCAACCGATACTTCACCGTCTAGGATGCGCAGCTCCGCTATCTTGCGGGCCATCTTTTCTGCACGCGGTTTCCAATCGGCTAAATCCTCTCGGGAGACACCGACGAGGGCTAAAAGCCCACCCGTCTCAGGGCAGTCGATGGCGCCGACGGTCTCGCCCGCAACGGTGACGGCTGCTTCGGATACGCGGGTTAGGACTGCGCGCATGCTTGTATCTTCCTTTCCTGGCTATTCAGTGCTCTTCAGTGTTATTCGGCGCTAATCGGTGTAGGCAGCCGGGGAAGCGTCATCCTCGAGCAACAGATCGGCGGGGRTGAGCAGGCCATGGCGAACCATATCGATGATGGCGGGRAGCGCGGCCGCGGKCAGTTCTGTCTCATCGAAGCCGTGCGCCACCGCATACAGGCCAACGGTCTCTCCAAGGTTGAGCCCGTGGGGAGAAAGGCCAGCTACGATTGCTGCCAAGTGTTCATCGACTTCGTGGCTCCACCGGGACCATCGGTACGCGTCAGGCGGATAACCGCCCGGCTAAATCCTTGTTTATTATCGGTATCGGCCACACTGACTTCTTCTTTCGCCACCTGTGGGCGCACCTGGAAGTGCTTTCCCTCCAGCTCACCAGGAACCAAGTCGCGCAGCCATGCCACGCGGGCGAAGTATTCCTCCACCTCGGGTCCCAATGGGTCGCTAAAGTACTGCGGCATTTCTTCAGCCAAGATATCGGAGGGTGCGGCTTCGGCAATTTTTTGGATGGCGACGAACCCAAACCCGATACCCGTGACATCGTGATGGTGGAAATGATCCAGCCAGGCCTTAGAGCGCGCCTTGCCCTCGTCGCTGCGCACATCCAACGATTCATCCTTCAGCCACGTGGATACGTAGAGGGAAGGATCGGCGACATCCCGCTGAATGATCCAGGCAGCCACACCCTTATCCGGCAGCCACGAGGCCACGCGCTGCTGCCAAGTCTGCCCACCGGTATGCACCCAGGCGGCGAGCAAATGCGCGGTTCCGCCCGGGGCGAGGTGGTCAACGGCCTGAGAAACAACCAATTCGCTTGCCCCATCCAAGTTCAAGCCAGAATCGCGATAGACATGGCCCACCTCGGGAAGGCCAACGACGAACGGGGGATTGGCCACGATGCGGTCAAAGGTGCGCCCCGCAACGGGCTCGAACCACGAGCCCTCTACAAGCTCTACCTCTGTACTAGCCCCCGCGGCAGCGACGGTGGCGCCGGCCAAATCAAGCGCGCGCCGGTGGACATCTGTCGCGGTAATGCTGCGCGCGCACTCGAGCTGACCCAACAATTGCACTCCCGAACCGGTGCCCAGATCGAGCACCGTTGATACCGGGCTTACCGGCGTCGATTGCAAGAGTGAGAGGCTTGCCGCCCCGACACCCAAGACGTGATCCGCGCCGGGGACGTGGCTCACCAGCGAGGCATCGACATCGGAAAAGACGAGGCGGTTGGAGCCGACGATGATATGGGGCCGGATATCGAGGGCAATGTAGATGCTGCCGCAATCATCGGAAAGCGCCACGCCGGCATCTAGGAGCTTGGCGGCAAGGCGGGCCCCGAGGGCATCGGCAAGCAGCGTGGCAGGCAGATGCTCATGCAGCAGGAAGAAGCGGATGAGCGTATCCAGCTTGGTATTGCCGGCGGTGCCGCGCGCCACCGCGGCAGGCTCACCGCGGTAGAGGGCCTCCGTAAGCTCCGGGCCCAAATGCCCCGCTAAACCATCGGTAGTAAAACCGGCCTGCGAAAAAGCCTCCGCTAGCTCTGGGGCAAGATCGCGCACCGCGGCGGCATCGAAATGAGGGCCAAAGGACGTCATGCTGGGAGAAGATCCTTTCCAGTCGTGCTATTCATGCGGGTTATGCGCCTAATCGGAGGCAGTATCGTCATGGTCAATAACGGAATGCTGAGATTCGATTGCCTTGGAGCCGCCGCGGGAAATCTGTTGGTTCTGATACTGCGAATATAGCTGACGATTCATCGCGGGTTTATAGACATTTTTATCGCGCTTGTCCTTCTTCTCCCCGCGGCTATTGCCAATGACCACGGCAATCCACGGCAAAGGAAAGGTCACGCCCACGATAATCGCCGCGAGCAGCCACCAATGCAGGTATAAAAAGACCCCGGCAATGAGCAGGGACGGCACGCGCAGGAATTGGAAAAATCCGTACCACAGCTCCCGGCGCCTGCGATCTTGTGCGGGCGAGAGCTTGGCATCCGTGATGAGAAAACGTTCCTTTTTGCCAAACACTTAAATTACGCACCTCCCTGGAGCGCGGCGCGTAACCCTACAAGAGGGGAGAGGAGAGCCGGCAATGGAGTGCGTAGAGTGTGCATATTCTCCAAGAGTAGACGCATGACTCGCAAAGTTCGATGCAGATGCGGCAAAATGGGGTGCGTGACTACGACTACGAAGACAATTGAACGGCCAGATATTCGTGAAGACACTTCGACGACGGATAATGACACGCCGAAGTTCTTCCACTACGTCAAAAAGGATCAGATACTCGATTCCGCGGTCAACGGCAAGTACGTCGTTGCCCTGTGCGGTGAGACCTTCCCGGTAACCAAACAAGCAAAGCCGGGCTCGCCGGTATGCCCCGATTGCGAACGCGTTTTTAAGGGTCTCCGCCGCAAGTGAGGACGTTTAAGAAGACGAACCTCCGCGCGTGGCAGCAATCAGCCCTCGATAAATTCCTCGCCACCAAGCCACAAGACTTTATGGC
Source organism: Corynebacterium accolens (assembly GCF_030515985.1). The sequence goes on from NZ_CP100376.1 coordinate 856,350, forward strand.
CGTGGCGACCCCAGGTGCGGGTAAGACCACCTTTGCTCTGCGCATCGCGACGGAACTCATGGAAGATCGCACGGTAGAGCGCGTCATCGTTGTGGTGCCGACCGAGCACCTGAAGACGCAGTGGTCTGCCGCCGCCGCGCGGGTGGGCTTGGCCTTGGATCCTGCCTTCACGAATTCCTCTGCGGTCAACCCCAGCATGGATGGCATCGTGGTGACCTATGCCCAAGTGGGCATGCACCCATTCAAGCACCGCGCCGTTGCCTCCGCGCGGCGCACCTTGGTGATCTTGGACGAGATCCACCACGCCGGTGATGCCAAAAGCTGGGGCGATGGCGTCAAGGAGGCCTACGACGACGTCAACCACCGCCTCGCGCTGACCGGTACGCCGTTTCGCTCCGATGAATCACCCATCCCCTTTGTGCGCTATGAGGACGATGGGGAAGGCCACAAGGTCTCGCGCGCCGACCACACTTACGATTACGGCGATGCGCTTGCCGATGGCGTCGTGCGCCCCGTCGTCTTCTTGTCCTACTCCGGCGAGGCGCGCTGGCGGGACTCCGCCGGGGAGGAGCACTCCGCGCGCCTGGGTGACATCATGAACGTGGAACAAMCCGCGCGCGCCKGGCGCMCCGCGCTCGAYCCCAAGGGCGAATGGAYCCCCGCCGTGCTGCAGGCGGCGCACACCCGCCTCATGCAGATGCGGCGCAATATGCCGGATGCCGGCGGGCTCGTGCTCGCTTCCGATACCACCACCGCCCGCGCCTACGCGAAAATCCTCAAGCAACTCTCCAATACCCCAGTCTCGGTCATTTTGTCCGATGACCCAGGCTCCTCGGACCGCATTCAAGAATTTGCGGACTCCACCGATGAATGGATGGTTGCCGTACGCATGGTGTCCGAGGGCGTTGACGTGCCCCGCCTCGCGGTGGGCGTTTACGCCACCTCCGCGTCAACCCCCTTGTTCTTCGCCCAGGCAATCGGCCGCTTCGTGCGCTCCCGCATGCCGGGTGAAACCGCCTCGGTATTCCTGCCCTCCGTCCCCGTGCTGCTCGGCCTTGCAGAGCACATGGAAAAATCCCGCGACCACGTCCTGGGCAAAGAAAAGACCGAGAAAGAAGGCTGGGACGACGAGCTACTCGAGCAGGCAAACCAGAAAAAGACCGAACCGGACATGCTGGAAAAGTCCTACGAGTCCTTAGGCGCCGAAGCCGAATTCTCTGGCCTGCTCTATAACGGATCGCAGTTTAATACCGGCGATATGACCTCTGATGAAGAAGCCGATTTCCTTGGCATCCCCGGGCTCCTCGATGCCGACCAGGTCAAAGACCTACTGCGCAAGAAGCAAYCCGAGGAAATGGACCGTCGCGAGGCTGAGRAAAAAGCGCGCSGGGCAGCCGAGGMAGAAGAGSCCCACCGCCGCAAGATTTACGGCATGGGTCATGCGCCCGCCGCGAAGCAGCAAGAGTCCGATTCCGCAGAGGAAACCGGTGTGGTGGATGAGCTCGGCGCGCTGCGCAAGGAGCTCAACACGGTGGTCTCCATCGCTGCGCAAAGCTCTGGCCGGCCGCACGGTGCCATCCATACCGAGGTCCGCAAGGCCTGCGGTGGGCCGCCCACCGCGTTATGCAGCGCGGACCAACTGCGCGAGCGCATCAATTACTTGCGCAAGTGGTAGCGTGCCTCCTTGTGGCTGGTTGGCTGCTGGCCGGCTAGCTGGCGGCGCGCCGCTGTCGCCGCGCCAGCCCCGCAGGAGGGTAGTAGGCACATTAAAAGGCCGCACCACGGTGGTGCGGCCTTAATGCTGTGCGGGGCGGGCGATCTAGTTAGTCGAGATAATCGCGCAATACCTGCGAACGAGAGGGGTGGCGCAGCTTCGACATCGTCTTGGACTCGATCTGACGGATGCGCTCGCGGGTAACGCCGTAGACCTGGCCGATCTCGTCTAAAGTGCGCGGCATGCCATCGGTAAGCCCGAAGCGCAGGCGCACGACGCCAGCTTCGCGCTCAGACAACGTGGTCAGCACGTCCTGGAGCTGGTCCTGCAGCAACGTGAAGGACACGGCATCGACGGCGATGACGGCCTCAGAGTCCTCGATGAAGTCACCCAACTGAGAATCGCCCTCATCACCGATGGTCTGGTCCAGCGAGATGGGCTCACGCGCATACTGCTGAATTTCCATCACCTTTTCTTCGGTGATGTCCATTTCCTTTGCCAGCTCCTGCGGGGTGGGCTCGCGGCCCAAGTCCTGCAGCAGCTCGCGCTGGATGCGGCCCAGCTTGTTGATGACCTCCACCATGTGAACCGGGATGCGGATGGTGCGGGCCTGGTCAGCCATTGCGCGGGTAATGGCCTGGCGGATCCACCACGTGGCGTAGGTAGAGAACTTATAGCCCTTGGTGTAGTCGAACTTTTCCACCGCACGGATAAGGCCCAAGTTGCCTTCCTGGATAAGGTCCAAGAAAGCCATGCCGCGGCCGGTATAGCGCTTGGCTAAGGAGACCACAAGGCGAAGGTTGGCTTCCAACAGGTGGTTCTTAGCCTTGCGCCCGTCCCTTGCGATGCTGCGCAGGTCGCGCTTTTCCATGGGGGAGAGCTTGGCAGCCTTATCGCCCTCCGCGCGAGCCTTTTCCATCTCGTCCATGCGGTGCTGCGCGTACAGGCCAGCCTCGATGCGCTTTGCCAAAGAGACCTCCTGCTCAGCATTCAGCAGGGCAACCTTACCGATCTGCTTGAGGTACGCACGCACGGAGTCGGCGGAGGCGGTCAGCTGAGCATCCTTGCGTGCCTGGCGCAGGGCGACGGATTCTTCCTCATCCCAGACCGAGGATGTATCTTCTACTTCGTCCTCGTCTTCTTCTTCGCCCAACTCTTCCTGAATATCGTCTTCATCGAGGTCAGTGGGGGCATCGAATTCGTCCTCTTCGATGTCCTCATGGGTGGGGTCGAAGTCGACGTCTTCCGCAGGGGTGTCTTGCTCAACGGCGTCGAGCTGATCCTCTGCGTCCTCAGCTTCCGACGGTGCTTTCTCCGCGGAGTTTGCGGGGGAGTCTTGCGGTTCCGCCGCAGAGGCTCGCACGGTCTTTTTGACAGCTTTCTTGGCTGATTTCTTCGCTGACTTCTTGGCGGTCTTCTTAGCCGTTTTCTTGGCAGTCTTTTTCGCCGTCTTTTTAGCTGTCTTCTTGGCGGTTTTYTTYGCCGTTTTYTTTKCCGTCTTTTTGGCGGTCTTCTTTKCAGGAGTAGATGCCTCGACAGACTTATCGTCCTCGCCGAGTGCCTGGTCTGAAGAATCAGTGGCTGCCACGTACGCCCTTTCGACTTACTACTTGATGGGAATAGCTCACCGCACCCGCACAGGGTGGCAATAGCATTAAGAAATGCTAGCGGGTGTAGGCCTTATGCAGGTCAGACACGCCCGAGAGCCATGCAATTTTGGATCGACCGCCCAGTATAGGCGATTTTTGCACAATGCCGGTAGATAGGGTTACTGCAACGGCGATTTTATGGCTCTAGGCCTTCTAATACCGCCATCGCTGCACCTACAATACCCGCACGATTTTGCAACTGTGCAGGCATTACGGGGGTATCAATAGTTAAGTGGGGGCCCCATTTGTGGAATTTGCGAGATATGCCACCCCCGATGAGGAAAGCCTGGGGATTAAATAATTTCTCGTATTCCTGCAGCACACGATTGAGCCGAGGCGCCCACTCCTTGTACTTCAGTCCTTCGCGTTCCTTGGCGGCGGAGGACGCAATCGCCTCGGCCTCGTCAGTTCCCACCATGAGGTGGCCAAGCTCAGTATTGGGGAAGAGCTGACCGTTGAGGAAGAAGGCTGACCCGATGCCGGTTCCCAGCGTCAAAAAGATGACGGATCCGGTTTTGGCCAACTCGTTTCCATACGCGACTTCCGCAAGGCCTGCGGCATCGGCATCATTTAAGACCACAAAGTCAACGTCTAGATAACGCGAAAACAACTCGGTGGTATCCACGCCTATCCACTCAGGTGAGATATTGGCAGCGGAGTGCACCGTGTGGTTCGACACCACCGAGGGCAAGGTGATGCCGACGGGCTTGTCCCACTCTTTTTCGCGCACAATTTGGGCGACCACCGTGGCTACCTCATGTGGTGTGGATGGCTGTGGGGTAGGGATCTTCAGCCGCGGGCCCACGAATTCACCGTTTTTGAGGTCGACTTCTGCGCCCTTAATGCCTGAGCCGCCGATATCGATGCCAAATGAGTGGCCAGTATGAGTAGTCATGCTCGCAAGTGTAGAAGAAGGCACAATGGTTGGCATGGATCATGACATAGATTTTCTGCAGCTGCGAGATTTTGCGGAATCTACCGCCGTGCGCGCGGCCGCACTTATCCGCACGCACCGCGCCGACTTGGTTGCTGGAGACGGTATTGCGGCACATACCCAGACAAAATCGAGCGCCGTCGACCCGGTGACGGAGGTCGATACCGCCACCGAGGAGTTTATTACGCGCACGATTAAGGAAAGCCGCCCTGGCGATGGCCTATTAGGTGAGGAAGGCGCGAGCTTCGACGGGACGACCGGGGTCAGGTGGATTGTGGACCCCATCGACGGCACGGTCAATTTCCTTTACGGCATTCCGGACTACGCGGTCTCCATCGGCGCGGAATACGATGGCCGCCTGGTAGCAGGCGCTGTGGTCAATGTGGCGCGGGGGCAGGTGTATTCCGCAGCGGCCGGCGAAGGTGCCACGGTTGCCACTGCGGATGGCACGCGGTCTTCGCTACGGTGCGGTGAACAAGATGACCCCGCGCTTTCCTTGGTTGCGACGGGATTTGGCTATGGCGCACAGCGGCGCAAGCAACAGGCGGAGCTGCTGACCAAGTTGCTGCCGCAGGTCCGCGATATCCGCCGCATTGGAGCAGCCGCCCTCGATCTGTGCCGCGTGGCCGAGGGGAGCGTAGATGCCTATTTTGAGCACGGCATTAACGCTTGGGATTTTGCCGCCGGTGCTCTCATTGCCCGCGAGGCGGGTGCGAAGGTCCATCACCCAGGGCTGGACAAGGGGTCCGCTGATGGTGAATTAACCTGGGCCGCGGGGGTGAATTTGGCACCCGCATTTGAGGATCTTTTGGCAGGACATGGCGCTAAGGAAGCGATGCGGGGGTGAAGGATCTTAGAATTTCTTAGCAGCGGGATGACATATCGGTGTTTGTCCTTTACTATGCGCGATCGATAAACAACTATTCCTAAAGCAAATCGACTTATAGGGGCGTGCAGTATGGCCACCGATTATGACGCACCGCGCCGCGGTGCAGAAGACGAACTTGAAACTGACTCTTTAGAGGGACTGAAAGCAGCTGAACCCGAAAGCAACGGCATGGATGACGATGGCGAAATCGTCGAAGCATTCCAACCGCCATCAGTTGACCTCACCGGCGAAGAGCTCAACGTACAGGTCGTTCCCCGTCAAGAAGACGAATTTACCTGCGGCTCCTGCTTTTTGGTCCAGTCCAATAAGCGTTATTCGCACGAAGAAGATGGCATGCCCATCTGTAAGGATTGTGCCTAAGCAGCCAGTATTGGCCTAGCTAGCCGTTACTGCGCACAACCCAAATAAAGATTCMCCCCCGCCGCAGTTTGCACAGGCAAACGCGGCGGGGGTGAAGTTTTCCTTTTTAGCAGACACCCAATGTGCGCGGGACCTAACTCCCTGGGACTTCTCTTTTCGGGGGCAGGCCCCCTCAGCTATCCTGTTCTATCTAAGGCTGCTCGTCATTGCTCTTCTTATCCGGTGTGCTCCCTTGCTTTCGTCGCTTCTCCCATAGATATCGACGAACCAAGAAGATGGGCAGCACTAGAACGAAGTAAAAAGCCATGTATCCCACTACATGAAGGACGATGCCGTCAGAGCTCACTTCGCTCCAAGAGACTCCTTCCACGTTGGAGGAGGACACTCCCCGCCAACCGGTTACTTGACTGACGTAGAATTCAGCGATGACCATGAGCGGCAGTATCACGAAGGAAAACCACCACGGAGGTATCCAGGGTTTCCCATCTTTCTGAGTTCTGCCTAAAGCTCCTCCGAAACCCATGAAGCTTAAGCGTGCTGCTCCGGTAGGAAGGCGCGGAGCAGTTGGTCTGGATCTTTCGAGGCAATGAGCCAATATGGGGTGTCATCCTCAGGATCATTGAGGACCATCATGGCGTGCTCGTCAATCCAGGCATGAGAGACCAAGAATGCGGCCGGATCGAATTGCGGGCCCAGCGCGTTATGGCGAGCAGACTTTGGAACGGTAATCGAACGAGAGACAACCTCATTGGGTAGCTGTGCGTCTTTGACGAGCAGCCACCGCGTTCCATCTTCATCTTGTTCTACTTGAACAACGGTCCCAGACCACGTGATGAGCACCCAGATAGCGATGGCGCCGAGCAGGACTGCGGGAATGATGGTCCACCACACAGAGCGGTTGAGACCTGCCGTAGCTGAGGTTAAAGCCACAACGATGGCTGCAAAAATCCAGAAGTACCACGGCACCCATTGGCGTTCGCGATACAACACTTTCGGGGCAGCGGGTTGAGGAGCAGAAATATCAGACACGCCTAGGCATTCTAGTCCACTCCACGCACAGAATGAACCGACTGGGGCAGGTAGGATTGGCTAAGTGACTGATTCGAATTCGCTACCGCAGGAACAAACGCCAGTAGGAGACGTCAAAATTAAGCGCCTCGATAAAGAGCTGCCGATGCCATTTCGGGCGCATCGGGGTGACGCCGGCGCCGATCTTTACGCTGCCGAGGCGCTTACCCTCCAACCTGGCGAACGCGCCCTCGTCGGCACCGGTATTGCCATGGCCTTGCCGCTGGGCACCGTGGGATTAATTCACCCGCGATCCGGACTGGCAGCTAAACATGGGCTGTCCATTGTCAATACGCCGGGTACCGTGGATGCTGACTACCGCGGGGAGATCAAGGTGTGCCTGATTAACCACGATCCCCACACCCCGATCGAGATCGAGCGCGGCATGCGCATCGCTCAACTCGTGGTACAGCGCGTAGAACTAATGGATTTTAGCGAAGTAGAAGACTTGGATGAGACCTTCCGCGGTACCGGCGGCTACGGATCAACCGGCGTATAGGAAGGATTACAAAATGGGCATTTGGCCATTTGGCAAAAAGAAAAACGATGACGGCCGGAAAGAAGAGCCGGAAAACCCTCAACAATCGCAGCCACAAGAGCCTGCCGCTGATTCCGCAGGATCGGCTTCGGCTGAATCGAGTTCCTTTGCATCCGTAAAAGATACGGCTGCCGACGCCGCCGCAGCCTCGGGACAGGTGCCAACGGAGTTTGCCCACGACGCCGTAAATGGCGAAACCGGCCCCTTTGATGGCGATTCCGTCAATATCGAAGACTTTGACTTCTCTGATTCTTCCATCGGAATCTTGGACCTTGGCTCGATGCGCATCCCGCTGCCAAAGGATTCCCAAGTCCAGGTAGAAATGGGCGAACAAGGCCCGAAGATGCTGCACATTGTCACGAAGGCGGGCCGTATTACTCCCGTTGCCTTCGCAGCGCCGCGAAAGCCTGGCCAGTGGGCAGAATCCGTGGAAGAAATCAAGGAAGGCATGAGCCGCGATGGGCTATCCGTCACCACGGAGCAAGGCCCTTGGGGGCTGGAGATCGTCGGCAAGAATGACAACGGTCAGCTCCGCGTCATTGGCGCCGAAGGCCCGCGGTGGATGATGCGCTTGACTCTTGCGGCACCTACCGGCCTTGAAGAGGATTTGGCGCAGATCGCGCGCGATGTAGCATCGCGCACCTTTGTCTACCGCGGTGAGGATCCTATTTTGGCGGGCAACGCACTGCCGGTCATCATGCCCAAGCAGCTGGTGGAGCAGGTCAAACAAGCCATGGAAAAGCGCCAGCAGGAACAAGCAGGCGCAAATTCCCAGGCGCAGGCGGCCCAAGGCCACCCAGAAAACGGGGTAGGCGGCCCCGATCCCGCAGCTGAGGCGGAAGCCGAAAAGCAGCTGCGCGATTTGGGCGCGCAGCCACGCAAGGGGGAGAATGAATCTCCTACACATGACAAAGACAAGGGGTCTAACCCCGATTCCGATAAGTAAGTAAAGCAGAACGCTACGTGAGTAACTCTTTGCCGGAGCCGCAGGCTCCTCAGCTAGGCGACGACCAGGACCGCGATAATGAGCCAACTCTGTTGGAACAAATGGGAGGCCTTCCCGGCCTGGTTGCGGCCACGTTGCCCATTGTCGTCCTTATTCCAGTTAATAGCCTTTACGGCCTTACCCCAGCGCTCATCTCCGCGCTGGGTGTGGCGGTAGTGATCGCGATCTGGCGCATTGTTCGCAAACAGACCATCCAGCCGGCCATTTCTGGCCTTATCGGGGTGGCCATTTGCGCCGCCATCGCCTGGTTTACCGGCGATGCCAAAGGCTACTTCTTATACGGCATTTGGATGTCGCTGGCCCTGTTTATCGCCGCGGCGCTATCCATCCTTTTCCGGTGGCCGGCCGTTGGCGTTATCTGGAAGGGCTTGAACGGCGATGATATGGCCTGGCAAAAGGTAAAGCTTGCGCGCAGGGCGTATTCCATCGCCACCGCTGGGTGGGCCGTCATCTTCTTGGCGCGGTTTATCATCCAGCGGGCGATTTATGATGCTGGGGAGACGACCGCCTTGGGCATTACCAGGATCGTCATGGGCTGGCCCTTGACACTGTTGGTGACCGCATTAACCGTGTGGATGGTGCGCCGCGCAGATGCCGCAGTAGAAGCGGCAGAAAATGCCGGGCTTGCCACAAGTTCAGATCGCAGTACACAAGAGTTCGAGGCAGAAAATGAATGAGCCAGCACTATCTCGCGGAGACACCCTGGAAGTCACCATCGACCGCATGGCGCATGGTGGACTTGGCATTGGCCACGCCCCGGACGGGCGCGTCGTCTTTGTCCCTCGGGCTTTTCCGGGGGACACGGTCCGCGCAACCGCGGGTAAGGTGAAAAAGTCCTTTATCAAGGGCGAGCTCGATAGCATAGTTGCTGCGGGTGAGCTGCGCGTACCCAGTAGCTGTCCCGCAGCAGAGCTAGGCGCCGGGTGCTGCGATTTTGCCGAGTTGGATCCCGCAGCGGAACCAGCCATCGAGATGGGCGTTCTCCGCGAACAGTTGCGCCGCAGCGGCATAGAAGGGCTCGAATCCCTCGCTATTGAACAACACGACCTGCCGCCGGTACGAGGCTGGCGGACGAGGGTCCGGTTGGGCGTCGACAAGCAAGGCCGCGCCGGATTGCGGAAGTACCGCTCGAATGAGCTGGTGACTTCTGTCGGTTGTACCCAATTAGCAGATGGCTTGATTGATGGTTTGGTAGGCGACGGTGCGCGGCGTTTTACCCCGGGGGCTGAAATTGTCGCGGTTCTCGATGGCGCGGGTAACCGGCATGTGGTGGAAACACGTAAGGCCCCGCGGGGCAGGCGCGTGGAGACCATTCGCGAGGTCATCGAGGGCTCTGGCACCGTGGTCGAACACGTCAATGGCCGCGTGTTTTCCTTTCCTGCCACGGCCTTTTGGCAAGCGCATGTGGCGGCGCCGGAACTCTATAGCGCTGTGGCGGGGCAGTGGCTGGCCGGCCGGGRTTACCAGCACAARACCGCCTGGGRCTTGTACGGCGGGGKSGGRTTWTTCGCGCCCSCGTTGTCTGATGCCMCCGGKGGAAAAGTCATTTCCGTGGACTATTCGCCCGCGGCAACGGCGTCTACACAGCCGGGGCTGCGCGATATCGATATCGCAGTAAAATCCGCCAGGGTAGAACAAGTTGCAGCGCAATTGCCCCAACCTGGTGCCGTGGTGCTCGATCCGCCGCGAACTGGGGCGGGCGAGCAGGTTATCCGCGCCGTGGCGGGGGCAAAGCCGCAGGCCGTGGTGCATGTGGGATGCGATCCTGCCACCTTTGCCCGCGATCTATCCCTGTGGCACCGCGCTGGGTACAAGCCTGAGAAAATGGCGCTAATCAATGCCTTTCCTGGCACCCATCACTTTGAGGTTATCGCTCTTATTACCCCAGATAAGGAAGCGAATAAGTCGGCGCAGGACGCCGTTTAACGCGAAAATACCTCGCCTGAAGTATAGTGCCGATATAAAAGAAAATACGGACCACGGGTACGGTGGATAGGAAGAACTAAGCACAGAAGGAGTTGAAGGCCGCTCCATGACTATCTTGGATACCATAAACTCGCCGCAAGACCTGAAGGCACTGCCTGCAGATAAGTTGGAGGAACTTGCGGCGGATATTCGCCAGCGCCTCATCGATAAGGTATCGGTGACCGGTGGGCACTTGGGGCCCAATTTGGGCGTGGTGGAATTGACCATTGCGCTGCACCGGGTCTTTGATTCCCCGCGCGAGCCCATCATCTTCGATACCTCCCACCAGTCTTATGTGCACAAGATGCTCACTGGCCGCACGGCCCAATTCGATACCCTGCGCCAAAAGGGCGGCCTGTCCGGTTATACGGACCGCGGTGAGTCCGAGCACGACTGGACAGAATCCTCGCATGCTTCCGCCTCGCTATCGACGGTGGATGGACTCTCTAAGGCCTTCAAGATTCGCGGGGAAGGCCACCGCAACGTCATCGGCATCGTCGGCGATGGCGCCTTGACCGGCGGCATGTGCTGGGAAGCGCTCAATAATATCTCTGAAGATAAAAAGCGCAATGCGGTCATCGTGGTCAACGACAACGGCCGCAGCTATTCGCCCACGATTGGCGGCATTTCTGAAAACCTGGGGCGCATTCGTTCCCAGCACGGCTACGACGAGCTCATGGAGCAGGGCAAGCGCCGCCTGAAGTCCATGGGGTGGGTAGGCGAGCGTGCCTTTGATGCACTCCACGCCATGAAGGAAGGCGTCAAGTCCACCGTCTTGCCCACGGAGATTTTCCCTGAGCTGGGCATTAAATACATTGGTCCCATTTACGGCCATGACATCGATGGTTTGGTGCATGCGCTTTCCTATGCCCGCGATTATGAGGGCCCCATCATCGTGCATGTGGTCACGGAAAAAGGCCACGGGTTCGCGCCTGCGGTCAATGAGCCGAAGGATCAGATGCACTCGACGGGCGCTATCGACCCAGTGACCGGCGTTGCCAAGGGCACCAAGCAGCCGGGGTGGACGGCCGCATTTTCTGAAGAATTGATTGCGGCGGCGGAAAAGCGCGATGACATCGTTGCAATCACCGCAGCCATGGCGGGTCCTACGGGGCTGGCCCCCTTCCAGGAGCGCTTCCCGGATCGGTTCTTTGACGTGGGCATCGCCGAGCAGCATGCGATGGCCTCTGCCTCCGGTTTGGCTTTGGGTGGGATGCACCCCGTGGTGGCTGTGTATTCCACGTTCCTCAACCGGGCCGTGGATCAAGTCATCATGGATATTGCCTTGCTCAAGCTGCCGGTGACCATCGTGCTCGACCGCGCCGGTGTGACGGGCTCTGATGGCGCCTCCCACAACGGCATTTGGGATATGTCCTTAATGAGCATCGTCCCAGGTATGCACATCGCCGCCCCGCGCGATGGTGTGCGCCTGCGCGAGCTCTTCCACGAGTCGCTGGACATTGATTCTGGGCCCTCGGTTGTCCGGTTCCCCAAGGGAAACTTGCTGCCCGATATGGAAGCCGTGGATACGCTTGCCGATGGCGTCGATATCCTCTACTACGGCGAGGCCGACGCGGGCGAAGATATCCCCGAGGTCCTCATCGTTTCTATCGGTGCGATGTCCGCGCGCAGCATCAAGGCAGCGCAAGAGCTGGAGAAGCAGGGTCTTAACGTCACGGTTATTGACCCACGGTGGGTCGCCCCGGTGGCTAGTTCCGTTATCGCTATGGCGGCAGATCACGATCTGGTGGTGACGGTAGAAGACGGCCTCATTCGCGGCGGCATCGGGTCCATGATTGCTGAGGCTCTTGGCGCGGCCGAGGTGGATACCCCAGTCCGCCGCCTCGGCGTTCCTGGGTATTTCCCCAAGCACGGCTCCCGCGGCGAGGTATTGGAAGAGTTCGGCCTAAGCCCAGAGCTCATTTCTGCATCGATTACCGAGTGGGTAGAAAACCTGACCGCTTAATGCGGCTGGGAAAATAGGCTCGCGATCAACGCTGGTGCAACGAGGTTCMCCTGCCACGACCGCGCGCCTTCGTGCTCTAGGAAGGCGGGCACGTCGCCTGGCTGGCTGATGGTYCCGCTCCCGCCAATGGCCGCCCACACGGTGGCGCGGAGGATAGCGGGGCGAAGCAGCAGCTCCGATGGCAACCCGAGTTCTTCGGCGATATTCCCAACGGCGGCGCGGATCTGCTGATACTCCTCCCACAGTTCTGGATACTCCCTGGACCACACCGATTTTGAAGGAACGGTTCTTTCCTCATGAAGCGGGCCCGGGCGCCCGCGCGGTGGAATATTCTGGGACTGCTGCACGGCCAGCAACCAGCGGTGCGCGACGCCTTTGCTCCGCCGCGGAAACCCCTTGATGCGGGTGAGCTGCGGCTGCGTGCTGGGCTGGATCCGGGCTATCTCTACCAGTACCTTATTGGGCAGCACGCGCCCCGGCGCGGTATCGGTTCGCCGGCTAATATCATCGCGCAGTTTCCACAAAGACTGAGCCGCGGCGCGCTGCTTCCCATTCTTTAAGCTCGATACTCCCTTGATATCGCGCCAAGAGCCTGGCTGCGGGGCGGTGTCGTGTGCATGCTTGGCGACGATCGCCGCGCACTCCTCCAGCATCCACTCCAGCTTTTCTTGTTCAGCCAAGATATCGCGCAGCGTCGTGGCTAGTTCCAGCAGGAGCTCGACATCGAGCGCGGCATAAGCGCGCATTTCTTCACTCAACCGCGGGATGGACCAGTCATCGTCGCCGTGGCCTTTCTCCAGCTGGACATCGAAAAGCTCCGCGATAATGGCGCCCAAATTGGTGCGGTGAAAGCCGGCAAACCGGGCGGCTAATTCCGTATCGAAGATGGTGCCGGGGAAAAGCCCCAACCACCCAAGAGAGGGGAGATCCGAGGGGGCGGCGTGAATGATCCAGTGCTGCCCATTGAGCACTGGGGCCAGCGCCTGGGTTAACTCCGCGCGGTGGCCTTCTGGGGCGAAGAGCATCGTCCCAGCGCCGCGCCGACGTATCTGGATGAGAAAGGCGCGGTCATCATATCGGTAGCCKGGGGCGCGCTCGGTATCGATGGMAAAGGCCCCGGTACCCGCCTGCAACCGCGCGGCGGCCTCGGCAAATTCCGCCGGGGTGGATAAAACCTTCGGAATACCCTCTTTCGGACGCTCCCGAAATTCCACCATCTTAGCGGCCGAGCTCAGTAACGCCTTCAGGCGGCAGGCCCGCGACGTTGGCTAATACTTGTGCAAAGGCCTGCACGTGCGGTGCTAAATCTAGTCCCTCCGCTGTCCACGAAGCGCGCATTTCAATCTGATAAGCGCGCGGGGGACCGCCGATCTCCCCGAAGCGGACCGAGGCGGTGGAGGTGACGGTGCCGCCGAGGTTGGTAAGCTCTGCACCCTCTTTTTCTAAGCCTTCATTGAGCCACTGCCAGGCGACGTCCGGCAGCAGCGGATCTCCTGCAACCGAATCATCCATATCGGCCTGGATATACGCCACCAAGCGCATAGCGCCCTCCCAGGCCTCTTCTGCACCCGGGTCATGGAGGAGGATGAGGCGTCCGAAGGCATCGCCCTCTGAATCGGTGGCAATTATATCGGGCTCCTCTTCCGTGCCCACCTCGAGGCCAATGGCGTGGCTAAAGGGGGCTAGCCGCTGCGGTGGGCGAATGGACCCGAGGCTAATCTCAGGGCGAAGAGTGGCCGCGTGCATGGACTCTACCGCCTGAGTAAAAGCCGGTGGCGTCGTCGGCTCTTGTGCCTCATCGTTGCGGCGTAGGGAGGTAAAGGTTGCGCCATCTCCGGAGTTGCCTCCGGCATTCTTACCGGCGCTGGGCGTGGTCGATTCGGAATTACTCACCTTGATAAAGCTATAGTTTCGCTACCTTGAGCTGGCGGAGGCGCGCCGATAGTGGGAGGCACACAGGGGAGAGGGATGACAATCGGTGTAACTCCAACTTATGATGGATTTGTCCGAATATTCGAATAAGCTTCTGCAAAGGAGAAGGCAATGGCGAAGCTCGATTTCAAGGAACTCAACGAGGTACAGCAGTACTCCCAACACGCCGTTTTTAAGGTGATCCCAGGCGGCCTGGGCACCGAGCGCGAGGAGATCATCTCCCAAGCCCAAGAATTCTTTGCGGAGCTAGAAAAGGACAATAAGGTCACCGTTCGTGGCGTCTACGATCTGACCGCGATGCGCGATTCCGCAGACTTCATGATCTGGTGGCACGCCGAGGAATTTTCCGATATCCAAAAGGCCTTTGGCGATTTCCGCCGAGAGACCACTTTGGGCCAGGTAAGCGAGGTGACCTGGATTGGAAACGCCTTGCACCGGCCGGCCGAGTTCAATAAATCCCACCTGCCTTCCTTCATCATGGGGGAAGAGCCCAAGGAGTGGATTTCCGTCTACCCATTCGTGCGTTCGTATGACTGGTACACGATGGAAGAAGAAAAGCGTCGCCGCATCCTGATGGAACACGGCATGCAGGCACGCGACTACCCCGACGTGCGCGCCAATACGGTGCCGGCATTCGCGCTCGGTGACTACGAGTGGGTGCTAGCCTTCGAGGCCGACGAGCTGCACCGCATCGTGGACCTGATGTACAAGATGCGCTATACCGAAGCCCGCCACCACGTTCGCGAGGAAATTCCTTTCCACACCGGACGCCGCGTAAAAGACATCGCGGAACTCATCAAGGTTCTGCCTTAAGTCTTGATACAAAACAGCGCTGGGGGCAGCCTTTATAGGTGCTCCCAGCGCTGTCATTTCATCTCACTGCGCGGAGTAGTGAAATCCTAGTTTTCCTCGACGGGCTTTTCTTCCAAGTTCAAGGAAATTGAGTTGATGCAGTAGCGCAGGTCGGTCGGGGTATCGTAGCCTTCGCCTTCGAAAACGTGACCCAAGTGGGACTCGCAGTTGGCGCACAGAACCTCGATGCGGCGCATGCCCAGGGAGTTATCTTCTCGCTCGATAATCTTGTCACCGGCTAGCGGGGAGAAGAAGGACGGCCAACCGCAGTGGGAATCAAACTTCTCGGTGGAACGGAATAGCTCCTCGCCGCAGGCCTTGCAGGAGTAGACACCTTCCGTGGTGGTGTCGGTGTATTTGCCCACGTGCGGTGGCTCCGTGCCAGCTTCGCGCAATACGTAATATTCTTCGGGGCTAAGGCGCTTTTGCCAGTCGGCATCAGCAATGAGCTTAAAATCAGTCATGACTTTAAGTTTAATCCTTTATTTGCGTGGCACGCCACCATCCGGCAACGCAGGCGAAGGTGATGACGATGAGCAGGCTCCACCCCACGGTGCCGGAGAAGAAGTTCATCCACCGCCCAGCATCCGGGTGCGCGTGCGACGTCCACGACACAGGCGCCAAGAACAGGAACGCGGCCACCCATGCGCCCACTGAGTGAAAGACGGAGCGCGGCAGGACCACGGTGAATATTAGCGGGAATAGCCACATTGAATAATATTGCTGTCCTAGCGAGGACAAGAAGAAGATCCCCACCATAATCGCGCCACTCGTCGTCAGCGCCCAAAACACCGGTTCGGATTGTCGCCACCGCAGTAGCCCAAGCACCGCGCAGCCGACCAAAGCGGCAAAGATTATCCACACCACCCAGTAGAGGACGGGGCTAAATTCCACATAGGCGCGTAATCCCGCCCAGGAGGAATTGGCATAATCGCGGGTCGTGGACAGATAGGGCACAAGCTTGTCCAGGTAACCGCTTGCACCGGGCACCAGCGGCCACGCGAGGACGTTAAGCACCACCGGAATCCCCAGCCCCGCGAGGAGGTTGCGCCACTGCAGTTTGACTAGGGGTAAGAAGAGGAGGGGCGCGAATTGGGGCTTAATCAAAATGGCTAGCCCAATGGCTATACCGGAAACCCACGCGAGCTGCGGGGTGCGTTCTGCTTCTATAAAAGCCCACAGGAAAAACGCCATGCAAAATAAGAGCACACCGTTGATATTGGTAAACGCCAAAGTATTGGTGACAGATTCCGTGGCGAAGGCTAAAGCAATTGAGACCGGAAAGATCGGTGAGGTGAGCTTTCTACCTACCACGTGGGTCAGTAGCGCCAGTGCGGCGATAATGGCAACCGCGTTGACCACGATGAAAAGGCCGCGCGCTGGGCCGAAATCGAGCCATGCTAAAGGCGATAAGAAGAGCGTGGCGCCCGGGGTGTAGAGATACAACGGATCCACATGGTTATAGGCCTGCTCATACACCGGAATACCGTCAACCATGCGCCTTAGCGCGCTATAGACCGTCGTGAAATCATCAGTCAGCGTCCCATTGCGCGCGACGATGAAAACGCGCTGAATGACGAGGAGAACGGCAATAGGCCATGCGGCGGCGTTTATTCGAGCAGACACGACCTTTTAGTCTACGGGTTCAGACGCGCGCGAGTATCGCAGAAACACCGTGCTATCAGTATCTGCAGCAATATTTTCTAGGTGCATTCGGCGGTGGGAGTGCGTGCCATGAAAGGTAGCCACGGGCTTTTCCACGCCGGTGGACAGGTGGGGATCCAAGGTGAGATACATCTGGTCGATGGCATCGACATGCACCAGCTGGCCGAGCATTCCTGGCCCACCCTCGCAGAGGATGCGTTGAAATCCACGCTCCCGCAATACGCGGAGATAGTCCTGCATGGTGCCTTCACCTGCATCGATTACCTCTGCGCCTGCCGCCTCAAGGGGGCCTTGCCTTGTGGAGACCTCCGGGTTCTGCAGCGCCGCGTGGGGGACAAGGAAGATCGGGGCGGTGGTGAAGTAGGTTAAGAATTTCGAGTTCGGATCAAACTTCAAGCTTTGCGTGGGTACGGCAATGGGGGCGGGAGGCGAATCGGGAGAGTGTTGCTCTACTCCCGAATAATCTTCTGACCTGACCGTTTGCCCACCCACAAAAACAACGTCCGCCCAGCCACGCAGGGCCTGGAAAAGCTTTCCATCGGTGTCATTGCCCATGGCCTCAGAAAGGTCGTTGATGGTGGCAGACCCGGTGAGGGTAGAAACCATATTGGCCCGGAGGGCGGGTAGGTCAGTGGGCTCGGGCCCTAAAAGCGAAGCTATGTCCATGTCCTGCCAGTGTAATGGTTGTGCGAGCCTGAAGGGTCCCGTTAATTACACCAGCCGAATGAGTACAACACCGGTTAAGAGGAGGGCAATGCCAAGGACCTGGCGGGATTTAATGGGGGCGCCGCTTACGCGGTCAATGATGAGCGAGCCCAACATCGAGCCAAGCAGGCCGGCGACGACGGTGAGGCCAGTACCAATCTGCGGAACGAGGGCGGCGTTGCCGAAGATGAAAAGCGCGCCCAATACACCGCCTATCCACATCCACCACGGGTTGGGTTTTCCTTCTGGGCGCTCGATGCGGGGGCGCCAACGCAACACGATATTGACGATGACCAGGGCGGTAACGCCGACGGCGAAAGATACCAGCGCAGCGCTGACCGGAGAGCCCGTGACCTGGCCCAGATGTCCGTTGATAGCGGATTGGCTGGCGGTAAAACAGCCAAAGATAAACCCGGCAAGCCGCCAGAGCCACAGGGCGGTCGCGGAATCCTCACTACTTGTTGCCGCGCTCGGGGTAGCTACCACTGCAATCACGCCGACAAGCACGATAATGGCACCGATGGCGCGCACTGCCGTGAGGGAAGATTGAGGGGACTCGAAGAGTCCGAAGTGGTCAACTATAAGGCCCATGATGACTTGCCCAGCAATGGGTAAGACCACAGTCTGTACCGCGCCTAAGTGTGGAAAGAGAAGAATATTTCCGGTCAGAGCCACAACTCCCAGCAAACCGCCGAACCAAATCCAGAGTGGTTCATCAAAAGCCTGCGCAATGCCGTAATCCCCGCCGGTAATGGCCGTGGCCACGATAAGCAGGGTGACCGTTCCCACGGCGAAGGAAATCATCGAGGAGGAAAACGGGGTACCGGTGGAGGCGCGAAGGCGGGTATTGACCAGCGTTTGTATCGGTAAGACCAGACCAGCAAGAATTCCCAAAAGTATCCACAACACGAGTGGACACTTTACTCAGATAAGACAAAAAGCCCACTTGAATGGGAAAGCCCACCTAAGCGAAGAAAATTAAGCTTAAGTGGGCGGTGGTGGTCCTAACTGGGATTGAACCAGTGACCTTTCCGGTGTGAACGGAACGCTCTCCCACTGAGCTATAGGACCTTGCGGGGGATAAATTTACACCCGGTGCGTTCCATTTTCCTAATTGGCTGGATGGAGGGCGTGGAAGATGGGGGTTAAAGATGAAAGGCCTAGTAAGGCTGACGCGCGGGTTAAATGACACCTCTGCAATTCACAGCGCCGATAAGTGAGTGATTTACGCCGCGCAATAGGTGTGCTGGGCTGGGGATTTGGAAACTGGCAGGGAGCACGATAATGTTTGTTCACGCACCGCAAAGCATGAAGCACTGCGGCGCGATGCGGATGTAGCGCAGTTGGTAGCGCATCACCTTGCCAAGGTGAGGGTCGCGAGTTCGAGTCTCGTCATCCGCTCCACACTTTTCTAGAGGGTATTATGCCACCGAGGAAAGTGGAACTAAATGAATAGCGCGCGATTAGCTCAGTGGGAGAGCGCTTCCCTGACACGGAAGAGGTCACTGGTTCAATCCCAGTATCGCGCACAAGGACTTTGTCCTAGAAACCGGGCCTGGTTTCGCATGCGGATGTAGCGCAGTTGGTAGCGCATCACCTTGCCAAGGTGAGGGTCGCGAGTTCGAGTCTCGTCATCCGCTCCAGCACTGTATTGTGTGAGGCGGTATCGCCACGGTGGAATGGCCGAGTGGTGAGGCAACGGTCTGCAAAACCGTGCACACGGGTTCGATTCCCGTTTCCACCTCAACTTAATGCCTCTTTGGGCATTGGGCGCGATTAGCTCAGTGGGAGAGCGCTTCCCTGACACGGAAGAGGTCACTGGTTCAATCCCAGTATCGCGCACAAGGACTTTGTCCTAGAAACCGGGCCTGGTTTCGCATGCGGATGTAGCGCAGTTGTGGTTTATAGCTACAGGGAAACGCCCGGTCCCATTCCGAACCCGGAAGCTAAGCCTGTACGCGCTGATGGTACTGCAACCGGGAGGTTGTGGGAGAGTAAGTCACCGCCGACACCAAACAACAAAACAACAAAATAGTGTTTATACGATAGTCCCCGAAAGACCATCACCCCGAATAATTGTGGGTGGTTGGTGCTTTTGGGGATTAATTGTGGTTTTACCCCCGCTAGTGTAGCCGACTTGTACTCTGTCGAGCAGGGGTTATGCGTGGTGGGGTGTGTGGGTTTTACCCCTGGTGTCTTTTCGGGTGGGTAGTCTGATGCCTTGGTAGACGAAAACATATTCGACACATTGAAGGGTGTAGTACCCCCCCGGGGGGGGATTCGACCACAATGAGTACACCACCACCCACCACAGACCACGCGCACGTAGGCGGGCCGGTGCATGACACCACGGCGGGAGATACCCGTCTACCCAGCGCTACTTGCGCGGCAGGCGAATCCGAGCGCGCCGATGGTATAGCTGATGCACGCATGATCACTGCCGCTGACGGCGACGAGGCACCTGATACCGACACTGATGCTGAGGCAGGAGAACCGGTAGTCTTTTATGCCACCAATACCCCAAACAATCCTATTGCTGCTGCTGGAGCACAAGCCCGGAAGAACTCCTGGTTTTTCTACCAGTCACTCCTTCCAGACCTGGGCGACGACGTCGATCTGACACTGACCAGCCTGGCTAAAGACCTAGGGCTTTCCTATAGCATCTTGTCTGGCATTATTAGGGCGCATTTCCGCATGCAGGAACTCCCCCTGGTAGCAGCGACTAACGTGGAGCAGTGGATCCTGGATACACCACGCTTGCGGGTTATCGATAGGGAAGTAGAACGTATAGGCGACAACCACGAACATGTGGGACTGGTCGATGCCGCCCTGGCAGACTATCTGACACCGACAGCACCGAGCCAACATGTACCTACTGCTGCAGAAATCCGCCGGTTTATCCGCGACTTCATCGACACCCACCACCTGGCCATCGACGACACTGACGAGGTCGAACCCACCCTCAACGTATCTGTACACAATAACCGGGCCACTATCAGTGTGACGTGTGATAAAGCCACTGCCGCCATCATCGCCCGCCATATTGATGCCCATGCCGCCAACAACAAGTGCGGTGCCGGTGAAGCCTTAATCCAACTCATCCTGGATAACACGCACACCAAAGTCGCGATCAATACCTGGGCCTGGCCCCCAGAAAGTGGACACGTCGGGGGTTAGTTATGCTGCTTGGGTCAGTGTAGCTGAATTAAGCGCTTCGAAGTCATCGGGGGCTAGAAGGCTGCACCAGGAGTGCCGCCTGCGCGTGTTGTAGCGCATGCACCACCGGAAGATTTCCTGGCGGCAGCTGATTGGACTTTCAAAGAGTTTCCTATCACGCAGTACTTCACGCTTTAAGGTGGCGTTAAAGGATTCTGCTAAGGCGTTATCAGCACTCGTTCCCACTGCTCCCATGGATTGACGCACATCAAGCTGGGCGCAGTGGTCCCCAAACGCCTGTGAGGTGTACACACTGCCATGATCAGAATGGAAAGTTGCCCCTTTAAGGCTTCCGCGGACCTTTCTGGCATGAGACAAAGCCTCGATAACCAGCGATACCCGCATGTGATCCGCGAGTGCATGACCGACAAGTTTGCGAGAGTAGACGTCGATGACCGTGGCAAGGTACATGTTCTTGCCACCCTTACACGGCAGGTACGTAATGTCGCCAACATAGACGTGGTTTGGTCTATCAGCTGTGAATTTACGGCCTACTAAGTCCGGCATGACACGGTGGCCAGGCTTGCGCCTGGTAGTGACACATCGGCGGCGCTTGGTAAAGCCTTTAAGTCCCATGGCTTTCATGATGCGGGCGACCTTCTTGTGATTTATCGGGCCGAAGTCCGTATCGGCTTTAAGGCTTGCAGCGATGCGTTTAGCACCATAAAGCCCGTGCTCATCATCAAAAGTGGTCTTGATTTTGCACCAATAGCGGCATCGGAATACATTTTTAACCTGCGCTTTTCGCGGGTTTGCACCCATTTATAAAACGAGGAACGATTCAGCTTTAACACGTGACACATCCGCTTGACCGAATACTCGGTTCGGTGGTCATAGACAAACTGGAAGCGGATCACCAGTGAGTCTCTTCGGCAAAATATTTCGCGGCCTTGCGCAGGATATCGCGTTCTTCGCGTAGCTTAGAGACCTCTTTTTCTAGTTGGCGGATCCGTTCGGAATTATTCGCCGTTTGGGCTTTATCATGCACAGCTTTAATGCGCGCACGCTTTCCGGTGCCGTACTTCTTGACCCAAGAATGCAGCGAGGCACGGTTGATACCGAGCTCTGCTGATGCTGCGTTGAGCGAGAGGTCCTCATTGTTCTCATAGAGGGCCACAGCATCGCGTTTGAACTGTTCGGAGTACCTGGACATGGTGGTAGATTACCTTTCTTCCCAGCCCGACTGGGCTGGATATCAGGTGTCCACCAAAAAGGGGTCAGGTCCCCTTCACCACCGCAGCCGCCACCAACACCGACAACAGCGATGACAATGCCGGAGCCGCCGGGACTGCAAATACAAAGGTGTACTTCCCAGGCTACGGCTGGTCCCGCATCACCAACCTAGAAAACATCGACACCTTCACCCGACAACTCAACCCACAAGAAACCGAAAGCTACCAGCCCACCAACCACATCCGCGCCTACACACAAGGAAGAGACCTCACCTGCCGCTGGCCCGGATGCACCACCCCAGCACACACATGCCAACTCGACCACCGCATCGAATACAACAACGGCGGACCCACCAACCCCGACAACCTCGTCACCCTGTGCCAACACCACCACAACATCAAAACCGACCGCCGCGTCCACTACATCATGGACCCAATAACCGGCACCATCGCCTGGCTACACACCAACGGCACCTACCAAACAGACCACCCCACAGGACCACTGGCCACCACAAACACACACTGGCACTACACCTGGAAACAATTCCTCACACACAAAAGAAACAAACACAACAACAAAAAATAAGAGCCCACTAACCCAGCACCACCACACCACTGCGCCCAAAAGCTGAGTCCATGTTCATCGAAACCAAGAACAAGAGCAGGGAAATATCGAGATTCTTTGAATGTCGTTTAGCACTGTAGAATGGGTGCGGTATTTCTGTGCGAGTTCCAACCAAGAAAGGGTAGGACTGAATGTCGGAGCGCAACCAGCACGGCCGTAATGGCCGCGGACAAGACCGTCGGGGTCGAAATCCACGCAACTCGGGGGACCGCGATTCTCGCGGTGGGGGAAAGAAGAAGTCTTTCTCTCCACAGCGCTCTGGGTATCGGGAAGAGCGAATCAACCGTCGTATGACCGATCCGGACATCCCTGAAGAGGTTGATATCAATGACTTGGACCCATTGGTGCTCCAAGACTTGAAGTCTCTCTCTAAAGAGAACTCGGAGACCGTCGCCAAGCACATGATCATGGCGGCGACCTGGATGGACGATGATCCTAAACTGGCGCTGCGGCATGCCCGTGCGGCTAAGGATCGTGCAGGACGTGTGGCTATCGCACGGGAAGTTAACGGTATCGCTGCATACCGCGCCGGCGAGTGGAAAGAGGCACTGGCTGAGCTGCGTGCTGCGCGTCGTATTTCTGGCGGTCCTGGAATGCTCGCGGTCATGGCTGATTGTGAACGTGGGTTGGGTCGGTCGGAAAAGGCATTAGAGCTGGGGCGCAGCGAGGAGGCGAAGGAACTAGACAAAGAATCCGCTATTGAATTAGCGATTGTGCTGGCGGGTGCTCGCCTTGACCTCGATCAACCTGAATCAGCGGKGGTTACCATTCAGCGGGCACAACCAGATCGCAGCGATCGTGGAGTAAGCGCTTGTAGGTTGTCGTATGCCTATGCAAATGCGCTGCTCGCCGCGGGCCGCAAGGACGAAGCCCGCGAGTGGTTCGAGCACACCATCGCCATTGAGGAGGGCGATTGGACCGATGCCGCTGACCGATTGGCGGAATGTAAGTAATGAGTGTTTTAAGCAAACATGACGCCTTATTGTTGGACTTGGATGGAACCGTCTGGGAAGGCGGCCGTCCGCTCAGCAACGTCGTAGACGTTATTAATACCTGCGGCGTTCCCGCAGTATATGTCACAAATAATGCGTCGCGCAGCCCTGAAGCCGTTGCGACGATGCTGACGGATATCGGCTTGACGGCTGATTCAGGTGACATCGTCACCTCCGCCCAAGCGGTATTGCAATTGGCTGCCGAGGAAATTCCGTCGGGTGCGAAGGTATTAATTATTGGCGCGGATTCTTTCCGTGATTTGGCTAAAGACATGGGTTTTTCCGTGGTCTCGAGTGCCGATGAGAAACCGGCTGCCGTCCTACAAGGGTTTGATAAGTCCGTTGGGTGGGAACAGCTAACGGAAGGTGCGCTGGCTATCCGGGCAGGAGCGAAGTTTTTCGCCTCAAACCTGGACACTTCCCTTCCAATTGAGAGGGGGCTAGGCGTTGGCAATGGCTCCCTAGTCGCTGCCATCCAGAAAGCGACGGGAGTAGAGCCCGTTTCTGCGGGTAAGCCTGAGCCCGCAATGTTTTTCCTTGCGGCCAAAAAGGTGGGGTCAAAAAAGCCTTTGGCAGTGGGCGACCGTATAGATACCGATATCGTTGGGGGTAACGCCGCAGCGATGAATACCTTTCATGTCTTGACCGGAGTATCGGGCGAGCTGGAGCTTATCGAAGCCCCGGTGGAGGCACGGCCTAACTTCATTGGTGCGGGCATGCACGAGCTTTCATTGCCTATTTCGCAGGTGCGACCGGGACCGCAGGGGGACTTTACCGCGCGATGCGATGGGTATGACGTTCTTTTGCAGGGTGGAAATGAATCCTCTACCTCGGTGCAAGCGCTGCGGACGGTCTTAGAAGTGGCGTGGTCGATGCCGGCACCACCTCGGTATATTCAGCCGCGTAGTGAGTTTGCGGAAAAGGTTGTGTCGAAATGGCGGTAAAGCCGCACGATTTTCGGGCTGTGAAAGAGCCTGAGGAAGTAGATTCGGAGATATCGACAATTCTCGGCGAAGATGCGCCATCACTTGCAGAAGAAGTCGATCAACTGGACAGGGCGCATTCCGTATTGCGGAATGCATTGCAGGAGAACTAATGCCACCACAACGCCGCAGGCTGGATGCAGAACTTGTGCGCCGAAAAATTGCGCGATCTCGTGAGCAAGCCCGCGAGATGATCAAGTCTGGCCGTGTGACGGTCGGCGGGTTTAAGGCAGAAAAGCCTGCAACTGTCGTGGATCCTGAAGTCTCCATCAAGGTCGAAGAGTCTGAGGAAGACAAGTGGGCGTCTCGCGGCGCACATAAGCTTTTGGGTGCACTTGCCGCATTCGACGTCGACATGGATGGTCGCATCTTAGATGCAGGGGCATCGACGGGAGGATTTACGGATGTGTGCTTGGCGTCTGGTGCGAGGGAAGTGCTTTCCGTTGACGTCGGGTATGGGCAACTATTGTGGCGGCTGCAAAATGACGACCGCGTAACCGTCTTGGATCGCACGAATATCCGCACTATTAATCCAGAGATGACCAATGGCCTGTGCGATGGCATGGTCGGGGATTTATCTTTTATTTCCTTAAAACTGGTGCTGCCAGCAATTGTGGAGTGTATGAAGGACGGAGCGTGGCTGCTGCCAATGGTCAAGCCGCAGTTTGAGGTGGGGAAGGAGCGCATCGGCAGCGGCGGGGKGGKTCGTTCTCCGAAGATGCGGRAAGAGGTCACGCAGGACGTTGCTGAATTTGCCGTGTCTTTAGGCCTCAGTCTGCACGGTGTTGTGGCTTCACCATTGCCGGGCCCGAGTGGAAATGTGGAATATTTTCTGTGGCTGAAAAAGGACGGTATGTCAACAGACGCAGCTACAATGAAACAGATGATTGATACTGCCGTTGAAGAAGGTCCGCAGTAATGCGAGAGATATTGTTGGTTCCGCATGCCAATCGCGCAGAGAACCTGCAGGCTACCTCCCGCGCAGCCGAGTTATTGCAGGAAGCAGGGATAACGGTTCGCGTTTGTGCGGACGAAACCGTCCTGCCGGGGCTACAGCACGTCCCGCATTCTGATGCTGCGGCGGAGGGATGTGAACTGGTTCTTGTTCTCGGCGGTGATGGCACCTTCCTGCGCGCCGCCGATATGGCGCGGGCAGTAGATATTCCGGTCCTCGGAGTGAATCTGGGCCACGTTGGCTTCCTCGCGGAATGGGAGGTGGAGTCATTAGACGGAGCCGTTGCCCGCGTGATTGAGAAAAGCTACCGGGTGGAAGACAGGCTGACGGTGGATGTATCCATTTCGGATGCCAACGGTCAGCTACTGTCCAGCAGCTGGGCCTTGAATGAGGCCTCGGTTGAAAACCAGAACAGGTCGGGCGTGCTGGATGCGATTTTGGAGATCGACCGGCGCCCCGTTTCGTCGTTTGGCTGTGATGGCGTACTGATTTCTACCCCAACGGGTTCTACGGCGTATGCATTTTCAGCTGGCGGCCCGGTGCTGTGGCCATCCCTGGATGCAATCCTGGTCGTGCCGAATAATGCCCATGCGCTCTTTACCAAACCATTAGTGGTTTCCCCGAATTCACTGGTGGCGGTGGAATCAACCATGCAAACCACACCGGCGGTGGTTATCTTGGATGGGTGCAGGGAACTTATTATGCCGCCGGGCGCCCGCGTCGAGGTGGTGCGCGGTAAGCGCCCCGTACGCTGGGTGCGGTTGGATGATCAACCCTTTACGGATCGATTGGTCTCTAAGCTGCGGTTGCCCGTGGAAGGCTGGCGTGGACCGAAGGAGAAATAGTGCTCGTCGATATTTCTATCAATGATTTAGGAGTCATTCGCCATAGCTCTGCGGAATTGTCGGAGGGCTTGACCGTATTGACCGGTGAAACCGGTGCGGGCAAAACCATGGTGGTCACGGGGCTTCGACTGTTGGCAGGCGGGCGTGCCGATGCCTCGAGGGTACGCGATGGCGCTAAAAAAGCGGCCGTAGAAGGTCACTTTAGTTCCGCGAAAGAGAGCATTAGCCAACTGGTGGACTCGGTGGGCGGCGAGCCAGATGAAAATGGTGAATTTATTGTTTCGCGGACCGTTTCCGCAGCGGGGCGATCGCGGGCGTATCTGGGAGGCCGCGCCGTACCGGCCGCAACGCTGGGAGATTTCGCGCGGGAGATAATCACCGTGCATGGCCAGAACGATCAATTGCGCCTCTTGGCTCCAGAAGAGCAGCTCGCGGCGGTAGACCGTGCGGACCCGCAATTGGCGGGCATCCGGGAAGACTATGCGGAAGCCTTTAAAAGGTGGCGCAGCTTGGCTAAGGATTATCGCCGGCGCACGGAATCTCATAGGGAACTTGCCCAGGAAGCTGACCGCCTGCAATATGCCCTAGAGGAAATCAACGGCGTGGCACCCGAGCCAGGGGAAGACGCGGAGCTGGTGCAGTTGGTGCAGCGCCTGCAAGACGTCGACGGTTTGCGCGAATCCGCGCACACTGCCTTGGCGGCGATCGATGGAACGGAAGAGATTGATGAGGCTGCTTCTTCGCTGCTCGGGCGTGCGGGGTCGGCGTTAGTGGGATCCTCGGATAAGCAGCTGGCGGATTTGGGCGAGCGCATCTCTGAGCTCACCTCGCAGCTAGGCGATATCTCGGCTGAGCTCGGTGGATACCTCGCGGGGCTGCCGGCGGATCCGAATCTGTTGGAAAAATCGCTGCAGCGCCAGCAGGATCTTCGAGCATTGACCCGTAAATACGCTAGCGATATCGATGGTGTTTTGGCGTGGCGCGATGAGGCGGAGTCCAAATTGCAGTCGATGGATACCTCGACGGAGGTCCTCGAGGAACTTAAGGCGCAGGTCAAAGAGGCTGAACAGGAGATGAAGCAAAAGGCGGCGGAGCTTACGAAGGGCCGCCGCAAAGCCGCGGAAGCGCTGAGTAAGCTGGTGACTGAGGAGTTGCATGGATTGTCCATGCCCAATTCCACGTTGTCGGTTGAGCTTTCCGCGGCTAAGTATTCCAAGACGGGCGCCGATGCCGCGGAGTTGCAGCTCAATGGGAAGCCTTTGGCCACCGCGGCCTCCGGGGGTGAGCTGTCTCGCGTCATGCTTGCCCTTGAGGTCGTGCTCGCCAGCGAGGACGGTGCGACATTGGTCTTCGATGAGGTCGATGCCGGCGTGGGCGGGCGTGCGGCGGTAGAAATTGGGCGTCGGCTAGCGCGGCTAGCTGCGCATAATCAGGTTATCGTCGTGACGCACCTGCCGCAGGTAGCTGCGTATGCGGATGCGCATTTGCATGTCTCGAAGGACAAATTTACCTCGGGGGTAGCCGAGCTAACGGAGCAGGAGCGCGTGGAGGAATTGGCGCGCATGCTGGCTGGTTTGGATGACACGGAGACGGGGCGCGCGCATGCCCAAGAGCTTTTTGATCGCGCACAAAAAGAAGCTTCCGCGCGCCTTACCCAGCTGGCGGACTAAGCAAGGAACAATGGAGCCCATGGCTCTGTTTTCCCGTACCCCTGATCATCCTGGTGAGCATGCTGCATTGCGCGATTGCACCCCAGGTGCGAAAGGTCTTAAGAAGTTTTCTGCAGGTGATATCGCCGTTATTGATGCGGCGAATATTTCCCGGCCCGAGGCACAAACGCTTGTGGAATTGCAGCCCTCTGCGGTGGTCAACGTCGCCAGGTTTTCTACTGGCTCCATTCCTAATTGCGGTCCACACATGCTTCTCGATGCCGATATTGAACTCCTCGAAGGCCTCGGCGAGGAATTTATCTCGGAGTTTAAGGATGGCAAGAAGGCGCATATTGGGGAGGATGGAAAGGTCTACGTCGCGGATAAAGTAATCGGGACGGGGCAGAAGGTTTCCAGGGAGCGCGCTGACAAGAACTTCAAAGCGGCACAAAGTGCGCTCATTGATCACATGGAGTCCTATTTCGCGAGCTCCATTGACTTCATTAACTCTGAGGGCCCCCTGCTTATCGATGGCCTCGGGGTTCCCGCATCCGGTGCCGAGATAGCTGGCCGGAAGGTCATTGTTTTATCTCCCACCGAAGACCACCGTGCCCTGCTGAAAGAATTGCGGAATTTCATCCGGGAGTATGAGCCGCTGCTCATTGCGGTTGATGAAGCCGCGGATTCTTTGTTGGAGCAGGGATATAAGCCTGACTTCATTATTGGGGATCCTGTCAAGGTAAGCGATGAGTCGCTGCGTTGCGGCGCGCGCATTGTCGTGCCTGCGGATCCAGAAGGCAGCGTGGAGAGCATTGACCGCATCCAAGAACTGGGTATTGGGGCCATGACGTTCCCGGCGGCTTCGGAATCGGCCACGGATTTAGCGCTGCTCTTTGCTGATTACCACGGTGCGGGCCTCATCGTGCAGGCAGGTGGCGGCTTTGACCTCGATGATGTTTTTGCCAACCGCGTGGCTCCGTCTGCCGTCTTGTCTCGGCTGAAGGGCGGAACGAAGGTGGTCGACTCCGAGGCGGTCATCAACCTGTATTCCGCTCCGTCCTCGCACCTTGGTTGGCTGTGGGCCCTTCTGAGCATCTTGGTCGCGATTGCGGCGATCATCTTGATCGTGGGGTTTGGCGGGAGCCAGGATTTCTTGAGTAATTTGAGCCAAACGTGGTCGAGCCTATTCTGAGCAGGGGTAGAAGTATGGCGAAAACGCAACTAATTACGGGCCTTGGGCTCGGCGCGGCGCTCGGTGTAGCCCTCGGAGCCTTGGTGATCGCGCCCAACCTGACCACCAGCGTGGCCGATGATGACCCGATCCGTGCGGAACACCGCAAGGTGGTGCAAGAAAATAAGATCTTGCAGAACCAAAATGAGGCGAGCGATGACATAGTCAAGAACGTGGCACCAGACTTGGTGTCTGGGACGTTATCGCAGCGGCCAGTGCTGGTCATTTCCACCGATGATGCAAATAGCAGGGACCTGTCTGATATCACGAAGCTATTAGAAGCCTCTGGGGCCACCAAGGCAGGAGAAATCAAGCTGAGCAAAGAATTCCTGCGCGGGGAAAGCAAAGACAATATCGTATCGATCCTTAAAGATAAGGCCCCGAAAAAGGCAGATCTCAAGGGGCTCGATAAAACCGTGGGAAGCTATGGCGGCGAGGCTTTGGGCGCGGCCTTATCCATGGACCCAGAAAGCACGGAGCCGCTCGCAAGCGTGAAGGAGCGATCTGAGCTGCTGCGTGCCCTGCGCGATAAGGAATTTATTGATTATGAGGACGGGACCATCCTTCCCGCCCAGTCCATCATCATCGTCTCCGGCAGCGGGGTGCGCGGATATTATTCGGATACCTTGGCAGAGTTCGCCACCGCCTTGGACGAGGTCAATGGCAGCGTGGTCCTTAGCGCGCGGGCCAAACAGACCCAAGATGAAAAGACAATAGAGCAGCTGCGCACCAAAGACGTGGATCTTTCTACCGTAGATGGCATTGAACGCGCGGTAGAGCGCATCGCCGTCATTTCTGCCGCCGAGGAACAGCTCAATGGGGGCAGGGGAGACTACGGTTCTGCAGAAAGCGCTGATTCCGCCCTACCTGAAGAGGAGAAAGAATAGTGGGCCACGATTTTCAAGTCTTGGATTCAGAGTTAATTTTTGATGCCCCTATCGTCGCCGTACGCCGCGATACCTTGTCCATGCCGGGAGGAAACACCGCGGATAGGGAGATCATTGAGCACCTTGGCGCCGTCGCGGTGGTGGCCTTAGATGAGGATCGGCGCATCGCGATGGTGCATCAGTACCGGCATAGCGTCGGCAAGCGGCTCTGGGAGCTGCCTGCAGGACTGCTAGATGTAAAGGGCGAGGATGAGCTTTCCGGCGCGCAGCGCGAGCTGCAGGAGGAAGCGGGCCTTGCCGCGAAGGACTGGGAAGTTCTCACGGATATGGTGACCTCACCGGGGTTTTGTGAGGAAGCAGTGCGGATTTTCCTTGCTCGCGACCTTAGCGAGGTCCCGGCCCTGGAGGATACCGGCGATGAAGAAGCCGATATGGATTTTGCCTGGGTGGATTTAGACAGGGCAGTTGACAAGGTGCTGAGCGGTGAGATAGTTAATTCCGTTGCATGCGCGGGTATCTTATCCGCATATGCCACAGTGATTGGTGGAAGGCCGACGCGTTCGGTGGATGCGCCGTTCGATTTGCGCCCGACCCATATGGCTGCCCGCCGCAGCGGACCGGACCTGAAAAAGCAGTGACTGCTGCGGAGGATGTCGCTCAGACTTGGTTGAATCACCTCGCCGTCGAACGCGGGGTGTCAGCAAATACCCTGAGCAATTACCGGCGGGATATTCGCCGGTACGTGGATTGGCTGGCAGCAAATGGGGTCCAGGACCTGCGGCAGGTAACCCGGCCGATGGTGGAGGCCTATTTGAAGGACCTGCGCGAAAAGATGGCGGTGTCTTCTGCCAACCGTGCCCTCATCGTGGCGCGCGGGTTGCACAAATTCGCCGTTGCAGAGGGCGAAGTCGATAGCGATGTCGCCGCCGAGGTGAGCCCGCCTTCCACGGGGCAACACCTGCCGGAGACCTTGAACGTGGACGAGGTGTCACGCCTCATCGAATCGACACCGACGGAAACGCCGGTTGACCTTCGCGATAGGGCGCTACTAGAAGTGCTCTATGGCACTGGGGCGCGCATTTCTGAGGTAATTTCGCTGAATGTCGATGACGTAGCTACTGCCGATGACGTCCTGGTCCTGCATGGCAAGGGCGATAAAGAACGGCTTGTACCCCTCGGCTCGCATGCTCGCCAGGCCATCGACGCCTACTTGGTGCGCGCCCGTCCCGTGCTGGGAAAAGGCAAGACCGCTGCGCTGTTCTTGAATACTCGCGGCGGTGCGCTATCGCGGCAAAGCGCGTGGTCCGTTATTAAAACCGCGGCGCAGCGCAGCCAGTTGGATAAATCCATTTCCCCGCACACGCTGCGCCATTCCTTTGCCACGCACCTTCTCGAAGGAGGTGCCGATGTGCGCACCGTGCAGGAGCTTTTAGGGCATTCCTCCGTGACTACCACGCAGATCTATACGCACGTAACCGCAGATTCCTTACGGGAGGTTTGGCGGACCGCGCATCCTCGGGCGTAGCTTTTACTCGAGCGGCAGGTGCTTAAGTCAAAGCTAGATACTTGATATTTGCAAAGTCTCGGTAGTCATAAAGGGGAGCGGGTACGCTATAGTTACAACGTTGTAAGCAACCCTATGCCAAATGTCATGGTCCATGACTTGGCGTCAAGGAAGAAGGTTTGACTGTGAGCGAAGAGGGTCTCTTTTCAGCCTCTGATGTAGAGACGGGGCTAACTGGCCGCCCTGTCCGCGAACTGCCGGAACCCGCCCCCTTGGAAAAACATGGGCCCGCCACCATCATCTCGATGTGTAATCAAAAGGGCGGCGTGGGCAAGACCACGTCCACCATTAATATGGGGGCCTGCCTCGCAGAGTATGGGCGCAAGGTTCTCTTGGTTGACTTGGACCCGCAGGGTGCTCTTTCGGCCGGGCTGGGATTAAACCATGATGACATCGAGGATTCGATTTATGACGTGATGCTGGATAGTCATACCTCTATCCACTCCGCCATTCATCACACCAGCGTTTCCGGCATGGACCTCGTTCCTGCCAATATCGATCTTTCTGCGGCAGAGATTCAGATGGTCAATGAAGTAGGCCGCGAGCACACCTTGGCGCGCGCCCTGCGTCCGGTGCGCCGGGATTATGACTTCATCATCATTGATTGCCAGCCTTCTTTGGGTCTGCTTACGGTCAACGCCCTAGCTTGTTCCCAGGGTGTCATCATCCCCATGGAATGCGAGTTCTTCTCGCTGCGCGGGCTTGCTTTGCTGACGGATACGGTGGAAAAGGTCTCTGACCGCATCAATTTCGATCTGGAAGTCATGGGTATTTTGGTCACCATGTTTGATCGGCGGACCAAGCACGCCCGTGAGGTGATGTCGCGGGTCGTGGAATATTTTGGTGATCAAGTATTCGATACCGTCATTACCCGTACCGTGCGCTTCCCAGAAACCTCCGTGGCCGGCGAGCCCATCACCTCGTGGGCGCCCAATTCGCAGGCCGCGCAGCAATACCGCGACCTGGCGAAGGAAGTCATAGAGCGCTCGACCGTCTAAGTGACCGTGACGCAGCCAGAGATTACTGGGTTCCGCATTGCCTTGCGGAATTTCGAGGGGCCATTCGATCTGCTTTTGCAGCTCATCCAGGCCAAGAAGATGGATATCACGGATGTGGCCTTGTCTGAGGTGACCGACGAATTTGTTGGCTACACCCGCCAATTGGGCGAAAACGCGGATCTGGATGAGACGACGGACTTCTTGGTCGTGGCGGCAACTCTATTGGACCTGAAGGCCGCGCGCCTATTGCCGCGGGGAGAGGTTGATGATCTAGAGGACCTGGAGCTCCTGGAATCGCGCGACCTGCTCTTTGCTCGCCTGTTGCAGTACAAGGCCTATAAGCAGGCGGCGGATCAATTTGCCCGGTGGCAGCGGGAGGCGCAGCGCAGTTATCCGCGAGCGGTGAGCATTGAGGAGCAATTTGCTGAGCTTTTGCCTCCCGTCACCTTGGGGCACACTCCGGCGAGCTTTGCGGAAATGGCGGCGGGTGTCTTTCGCCCCAAGCCGCCGGAAGAAGTTGCCACGGGCCATATTCATGGCGTCGCCGTCTCCGTGCCCGAACAGGCTGGAAAGATCCTCGAAACGCTCAAGCTTATGGGCGCTGGGCAGTGGACAAGCTTTTCCTCGCTTACCCGGGATTGCACCACAACCATGCATATCGTCGGTAGGTTCCTAGCGCTCTTGGAACTGTTTAAGGCTAAGGCGGTTGATGCCCAGCAGGAGGAGGCGTTGGGCCAGCTGGACCTTTCCTGGACCGGCTTGGACGTAGATCCAGCCGTCGTTGCCGCAGCAAATTGGGACTAGTGCTAGCACCGCCGTCGGTGGTTGTAATCTAAGGGGCATGGATCTTCCGCTCATTTCGCAATTGCGGTCTCGGCTCGAGTCGATCTTGCTGGTGCTCGACTCGCCGGCATCCGTAGAGTCCTTGGCGCGGGCACTTAGCGTAGAACCAGCGGTCATTAGTGACTGTTTGCGGGCTATCCAACGCGAATTCGACAGCCGCGGCTCTGGAATTGAGCTGCGCGAAACGCCAGAAGGTTGGCGGTTTTATACGCGCCAAGAAAACGCCAGCGCGGTGGAAGAGTTCTTATTGGATGGGGCGCAAACCAAGCTCTCGCGCGCAGCCCTGGAAACCCTAGCCGTCGTGGCCTATCGCCAACCAGTCACGCGCCAGCAGGTCTCTGCGGTTCGCGGGGTCAACGTGGACGGCGTAATGCGCACCCTTAACCTGCGCGGGCTGATCCGCGAGCTCCCGCAGGACGAGTTCGAGGGGGCGTCGCACCGATATGAAACCACCGAGCTTTTCCTCGAACTGCTAGGTATAGACTCGCTGGAACGCCTTCCAGATTTGGCGCCGCTGCTTCCAGACGTCGATGCAATCGACGAAGAGTACTGAGGTGGGGTAGACTCACGCAGGTAATTTCATATCTTCGAGAGAAAAGGACACTTAAGTGACTCCTCCCGCTCGCCGTGACGGCACACCGGATAAGAAGCAGCGAGACAGCGATATCGTTGTCTCTAATGCCAAGCCGGCTCGTAATCAACACGTTTCCAAGAAAAAGCAGAAGGCCACCGCTGAATCGGTGGCGCGCGATTTGGGCGCTGACTGGCTGGTCGATGACGATAAGCCCAAGGGCGAGCGCCTGCAGAAGGTCTTGGCTAAAGCGGGTGTCGCATCGCGGCGCCACGCGGAAATCCTCATTGATGCCGGCCGCGTTGAAGTAAATGGCAATGTCATTCTCAAGCAGGGCGTGAAGGTCAACCCCGCCGTGGACGTCATCCGCGTCGATGGCGTTCGCGTGAACGTTAACGAGGACCAAGAATATTTCATCCTCAATAAACCCCGCGGAATGCAGTCGACGATGTCAGATGATCTCGGCCGCCCCTGCGTGGGTGACGTGGTCTCTGAAAAGGTTGCCTCGGGCCAGCGCCTATTCCACGTAGGCCGCTTGGACGCGGATACGGAAGGCCTGCTCATCCTGACTAACGATGGGGAATTGGCCAACCGCCTGATGCACCCCAAGTATGAGGTGAAGAAAACCTACTTGGCCACGGTATTGGGCGAGGCCGATAACAAGCTGGTGCGCAAGCTTAAAGAGGGCATCGAGCTAGAAGATGGCCTAGCCAAGGCCGATTTCGTGCAGGTAGTGGACAAGAACCAGGGATTCTCTCTGGTCCGAGTAGAGCTGCACGAAGGTCGCAAGCACATCGTGCGCCGCCTGCTGAAGGAAGCTGGCTATCCCGTACAGCGCCTGGTGCGCACCAAGCTGCACACGGTCCAATTGGGCGATATGAAGCCCGGTGGGTTGCGCGCGCTCAATTCCAACGAGTTGACGAGCTTGTACAAGGCGGTGGGGATGTAATGATTTCGAATATGCCTGATGAAGGCCTGATCCTCGCGGTCGATGGCCCCTCCGGAACGGGAAAGTCCACGACCTGCCGGGCCCTAGCCAAGCAGTTGGACGCAAAATACATCGATACCGGCGCCATGTACCGGGTGGCAACCCTGGCGGTATTGCGCCAAGGCGTGGATCCCGCGGACAAGGAAGCGGTGATTTCCGCGACGGCGGACCTGCCCTTGGAGGTTTCCGATGATCCGGATTCCACGCAGGTGCTTTTCGATGGCGCCGATGTCTCCCGCGTCATTAGGGAAGACGAGGTCACCCAGAACGTCTCCGCGGTATCTGCCATCCCGGAGGTGCGGGAGAACTTGGTGGCATTGCAGCGCACGCTGGCACAGCGCGCCCACCGCGCCATCGTAGAGGGCCGCGATATCGGCACCGTGGTGCTTGCCGATGCCCCAGCTAAGGCCTTCATGACGGCCTCTGCGGAAGTCCGTGCGCAGCGCCGGCATGATCAAAACGAAAAGGCCGGCATCGCCTCCGATTTTGAATCGGTACTGGCAGATGTGCAGCGCCGCGACGCCGCGGATTCTTCCCGCGCCACCTCGCCGCTTCGCCCCGCCGACGATGCCACTGTTGTCGATACCTCTGACATGAGCCCGGAGGACGTCGTGCAGGCTCTTATCAACGTGGTTAAGGAGTCCCGCTCATGAGCAATAAAGATTTTGAGTCCCCAGAGGAAGAAGTCACGCAGTTCCATTACCCTGCGGGTAAGTTCGACGAGGAAACGGTAGAAACCTCGCCGGGGTGGGCTACGGACGATTTTGATGCCGAAGAATTTGACTACGACTTTGATGAGTCAGAGTTCAGTGAGGCCGACTACGGGGACGAGGAAGACCTAGAGCAGCCCCTCAGTGAGGACGAGTGGGAGCAGCTCTCGCAGTCTCTAGGCTTTGCCGATGCCACCGAAGAAGCCTTGTGCACCGTCGCCATTGTGGGCCGGCCGAATGTGGGCAAGTCCTCCTTGGTCAACCGTTTCCTGGGCCGCCGGGAAGCCGTCGTAGAAGACCACCCTGGTGTTACCCGTGATCGCGTCTCCTACGTGGCGGACTGGAATGGGCAGCGCTTTATCGTGCAGGATACCGGCGGCTGGGATCCCAACGTTAAAGGCATGCACGCCGATATCGCCCGCCAGGCAGAAATGGCGATGGATACCGCCGATGTCATCGTGATGGTGGTAGATACCAAAGTGGGCATTACCGAAACCGATGAGGTTATGGCGCGCCGCCTGCAAAAGTCTCCGGTGCCGGTGATCGTGGTATCGAACAAATTCGATTCCGATAACCAGTATGCGGATATGGCGCAGTTCTACGCCTTGGGCCTCGGGGATCCGTGGCCGGTGTCCGCACAGCATGGACGCGGTGGCGCGGACGTGCTGGATGAGATCCTGCGCAGCTTCCCCGAAGAACCGC
The DNA here is from genome assembly GCF_030515985.1 of Corynebacterium accolens. Next base: position 892,524 of record NZ_CP100376.1, read on the forward strand.
GCGAGACCTCGATTACGTCGGGCCCTCGCCGCGTCGCGCTCGTCGGCAGGCCTAATGTGGGCAAGTCATCGTTGCTCAATAAGCTCACCAGCGAGGAGCGCTCGGTGGTAGATAATGTCGCCGGCACCACGGTGGATCCCGTGGACTCGCTGGTGCAGCTAGATGAGCAGTTGTGGAAGTTCATTGATACCGCGGGCCTGCGCAAGAAGGTCAAGAACGCGCAGGGCCACGAGTATTATGCGTCCTTGCGCACCCGCGGCGTCATCGATGCGGCCGAGGTATGCATCATGCTTATCGATGCCTCCGAGGAGATCTCCGAGCAAGACCAGCGCGTGCTCAATATGGTGCTGGAATCTGGMAAGGCGCTGGTCATCGCGTTMAATAAGTGGGACCTGAKGGACGAGGACCGCCGCTATTACCTCGACCGCGAGATTGACGAGCAGCTGCGGCACTTGCCGTGGGTGACCCGCGTTAATATTTCGGCTGAGACCGGCCGCGCCTTGCAAAAGCTGGAGCCGGCCATGATCGAGGCCCTAGAAAGCTGGGATCAGCGCGTGTCCACCGGCCAGCTCAATAACTGGATGCGTGAGGCGATTGCTGCCAACCCGCCGCCGATGAAGAATAATCGCTTGCCACGAGTGCTCTTTGCTACGCAAGCATCGGCCCAGCCGCCGACGATTGTTCTCTTTACCACTGGGTTCCTCGACGCATCCTACCGGCGCTATCTTGAGCGCAAGTTCCGCGAGCGCTTTGGTTTCCACGGCACCCCCATCCGCATCGCCGTGCGCGTGCGCGAACGCCGAGGTAAAAAGCGGAAATAATAGTTCACTGCGACAACGAGCGAAGCACCCACAACCGTGGGGTTTCGCTCGTTTTTATCTATCTCATTACGCTCGGTGTCATTGGCAGCTAAGCTTGAAAGACATCAGATCATTGGCCTAGCCCCAGAAAGCAAGAAGGTACATACGGTGTCACAGAAAATCGAGATCTTGCGCGGGCAAAAAATCACTCTCAAGGCGTTGAGCGTAGACCATACCCCTGGACTGGCTGAGGCGGTGCAGGACGGGGAATTATGGAAGCGGTGGTATACCAAGGTCCCATCACCAAGCGAGATGGAAAAAGCCGTGGAAGAACGCATTTCTTGGTATGCCTCCCACGGGTCGCAGTTTTTCACGGTATTTGATTCAGCCGGCACTACGGTGGGAATGACTGGTTATCAGGCCTTAGATCTGGGTAATAGGCGCGCACAAATCGGATACACTTGGTACAGGCAATCGGCGCAGAATACTGCGGTTAATGCAGACTGCAAACTGACCCTCATGGGCCATGCATTTGAGCAGCTTGATTGCCTATCCGTGTTCTTCACCACCAACTCCTTTAACCGTGAAAGCCGCCGCGCGTTGGAATCCTTGGGTGCGCATCTTGATGGAATCCTTCGCGGCCACCAGATACTAGATAACGGGATAGTCAGAGATACGTGCGTGTATAGCGTGCTGCGGCATGAGTGGCCCGCAGTGAAAAATCACTTGCACTATAAGATTGACCTGAAGTCTGGGAAGGACAAGGCCTGAGGAGTCGACAACTAATAGTGCGCAACAGCTTTCGGTGTTGGCACGTGAGGTGTAGTTGAGTTTGTCTCGTCAGCAAAGCCGGAGCTCATTGTAGGGGCATCAGGGCGCCTCAAAACTACATAATTTCTCCGGTTAACCCGGTATTTTACCACTTAGGAGAGCAAAAGTGTCACCAACAATAGTGTGACACTTCGCTCTCCTTTTCGCTTCGGTGAAAGCACTATGGCGCCGATAGGATAAAACTTGTCAACCATTTACTTTCTGTTTGAAAGGCATGACATGTTAGCGAATGTGATTGCCCCGGATTCAGTCCTGGCTATCGTGCTTCAAGTCATAATCATTTTAAGTGCTTTGTTATTGGGCACCCGCTATGGCGGGATCGGCCTTGGATTAATTTCTGGCATCGGCTTGATGCTGATGGTCTTTGTATTTKGCTTGGCACCGGGCGAGCCCCCCGTGTCGGTCATGCTCACAATCATTGCCGTTATCGGCTGCGCAGCCACACTGCAACAAGCACAAGGTTTGGAAGTGATGATGCAGCATGCAGAGAAGTTCTTGCGTGCTCATCCAGAGCGCATCACCATTTTGGCACCACTGACTACTTGGTTCCTTACCGTACTTTGCGGCACTGGCCACGTGGTCTACACCATGTTTCCGATTATTGAAGACATCGCGCTCAAAAAGGGAATCCGTCCTGAGCGTCCGATGGCAGTGGCCTCGACCTCGGCCCAGATGGGTATTACCGCTTCACCGGTGTCCGTGGCTACCGTTTCTCTTGCATCGATCCTTGCGGAAAATGCTGGAGCTATCGACAAAGCTTATTCGATTCCGCAGATTCTTACGGTGGCGCTACCCGCGTCCTTGTGCGGTGTTCTTCTCGCTGCGTTATGGTCGCTGCGTCGCGGCAAGGACTTGGACAAGGATCCGGTTTTCCAAGAGCGGATGAAAGACCCAGAGTTTGCCGCCAGCATCAATGAAAGCGCCGATTCGCTCATCGGTAAAGAATTTTCCCGCGAGGCTAAGCGCTCGGTCGTCGTCTTCCTCGTCGCTATTGCCTGCGTGGTCCTCCTCGGCGCTTTCGAGTTCCTGCGCCCGCTGGTTCCTGGTGATGATGGCGAGCTGAGCCCGGTATCGATGAATCTAGTGATCCAGATGGTCATGCTCGTCGCCGGTGCCATCATTCTCCTAAGCTGCAAGGTGGATACCAAAAAGATTGCGTCTACTCTAGTATTCAAGGCCGGCATGACCGCTGTATTTTCGGTCTTCGGTGTTGCGTGGATGGCAGATACGTTCTTCCAATCCCATATCGATGCCCTGGAAACGAACTTGGGATCTGTCGTCGAGGCGGCCCCATGGACGTACGCCGTCGTGTTGGTGGTTGTGTCCAAGTTGGTCAATTCACAGGCCGCTGCACTGGTAGCAATTGCCCCCATTGGCTTGCAATTGGGCATTGACCCAGCCGTCATCGTTGGTTTCTACGGCGCAGCTTATGGTTACTTCATCTTGCCAACCTATCCTTCTGACTTGGCCTGCATTGGCTTCGATCGCACGGGTACGACGCGAATTGGCAAATACGTCATCAACCACTCGTTCCTTATCCCCGGAGCGATCTCCGTATTTACTTCTTGTGTCGTCGGCTCCCTCTTGGCCCAGGTTCTCCTGTAATCAGTCCCTCGAGATAGACTCCTCCCGTACCAGCACGAATGCATCCGTGCGGTACGGGATGTGCAGTTTTTGGCCGGCGGAAAAGCCCATGTGCTCGTAGAGGTACCAGTTTAGGTTGTGGGTCATGCGCTCGTGGATGTCCTCGTTGTTTCTGAGCCAGTAGGAACGGGTGTGCATGAGTTGGTGGAGCTTTTCTGGGGTAAGTTCCTGGGTCCAGCTCAGCCGGAGTTCGCGCTCTAAGTTCCAGGGTGACTTGTACTCCGGATAAAAGCCGGGCTTATGCACGTCGCCGGAGTGCATGATGCGGCTTAACCGAAGGATCCAGGGATCCGCGTGTACGTCGAGGGTATTCCACACCAAAAGGACGCGCCCGCCCGGCGCGAGGATGCGGTCCAGCTCGGCGGAAGCGGCGGCAACGTCGACCCAATGCCAGGTTTGGGCGAGGCAGGCGGCGTTGAGGGAGGCATCGGCAAGCGCGGTGTGCTCGGCCGTGGCGCGGATGATGGGAATATCCAAGCGGCGTTGGAGCGCGCGGGCCATGTCTGGAGATGGCTCGACCGCGAGCACGCGGGGATTGGTGAGGGACTCGGTAAGTTTGCCGGTGCCGGCGCCGATATCGGCAACGCGGTGGGCACCGGCGATGAGCTCAGCAACCTTAGCCGGGTAATGGGGACGGACATCCTGATAGGTGTGCGCGCCGTGGTGGAAGGCGCGCGCTGCCTGGGTGCGCTGGGGATCGGTGCTGAAGGTAGGCTTCTGCTTCGCAGAGGGATTTCGGTAGCTGGGGAAGTGCTGGGGGTTGGGGTGGCGAGTCGACATAGGTTATCTAACCTACCGGGAATTAGAATGGCTTGTTATGGCAACACTTCCAGAACCATCAGATCGGCGGTGGKTGCTGAAGACTGTCTTCTCCCGGCCTGGGRTGACCATTCCCGCTGCCGTGTGCATGGCTATCTCTTTTGTGCTCAATGGCACAACGCCGGTCATCGTGGGCTATGCCATCGATGAAGCGGTGGTGGAAGGATCAATCGGGCGACTGTGGTGGTGGCTTGCACTGCTGGTGCTAGCCTTCGCCGTAAATACCGTCACTGGGTGGTGTGGCCGCGGGCTCAACGCGCGCAGCATGCTGGTTATCGGCCACGACGTGCGCATGGCCATCACGGATCGGATTATGGATCCCAAAGGGATGGGCGGGCCGAAACGCACGCCAGGGGAGTTATTGGCCATTGCCTCAACCGATGCGACCCGTGTGCAGAATGCCGTGATGATGACGGTGTTCCCGGTGGCGGAGATTACGTCGATCATTTATGTCGCGGTGATGACCAGCCGGGTGAATGTGCCGCTAGGAGTGGCCATTTTATGCGGCGGCCCCATCGTGGTGTGGGGATCACTGCGCTCGGCTGGTCCCTTGCGCAAGCGCTCTGGTATCCGGCAAGAAGCATTGGGCCGGGCTAGCGCGACGGCGACGGATATTGTCCATGGCCTGCGCATTATTAAGGGAATCGGTGCGATAGGTTCCGTGCGTAAGCGTTATGCGGGCGATTCCGATGCCGCCTACGAGCGAACCGTTGAGGCCAATGCGGCGCAGGCTGGATTGAACGCTTCTACGGAGGCGCTCGGGTCCATCTATGTCATCGCCGTCGCGGTTGCTGCCGGCTATCTGGCGCTGGATGGGCAGATGAGCATTGGCGAGCTCATTATGGTAATTGGCCTTACCCAATTCATCATTACCCCAATGACCATGCTAGGAAGGAATATTGCCTCCCGGTGGGCCGCGGCGCAGGCGAGTGCGCAGCGAATCGTGGGCCTGCTGGGCGCTCCCGGGCTTCCCGAGGACGCCGCACCAGAGGTGCCGGCGCTGCGGCCGGGTATCACCGCTATCGATGGGCATGCTCCGGAAGGACTGCGGGATTTGCCCCGGGAGAAATTCATCGTCGTGCCACACGAGGTCATGCTGTTTACCGGAACCGTGCAGGATAATATTCATCCGGATGCGAGTACGGCCGCATGGGCGCTAGAGGTGGCAGCGGGTGAGGATATTCCAGGTGGGCTGGACCGCGCCGTGGGTGAGCGCGGAAACAACCTGTCCGGCGGCCAGCAGCAACGAGTCGCCCTTGCCCGCGCCATTGCCGCGGATCCAGAGGTGCTTATTCTCTCTGATCCCACCACCGCAGTCGATTCCGTGACCGAGCAAGAAGTAGCCCACCGCGTTGCGGACTTCCGGAAGGATAAACCCACCATTGTCTATACATCGGCGCCTGCGTGGCATGCAGTGGGGGTGGAATCTTAATGCGTTTTCCCACCGCCACGTGGCCACAGGTGCGAAAGGTTGTGGCGCAGCAGTTATCGCTGATTCCTCACGCGCGCCGTCGCGCCCTTATCGCCGTGGTGTTCTTGATAGCCGGGGCAGCAGCCAATGTCACCATCCCGATCCTGCTCGGCAAGATTGTTGATGCCGTGACGACAGGTACCAGCATCGCCCTCCTCGGAGCCCTGCTCATCGGGGTCGCGGGCGCGTCTGCCGCTTTATCGGCGGCGGGGTTCTATGTTCTGTCCCAGCTGACCGAGCGCGTCATCGCGTCCCTGCGCGACGATATGGTCTCTACGGCACTCGGCCTTCCCACGCACCGCGTCGAGGACGCAGGAACCGGGGATTTGGTATCGCGTTCTACCGATGACGTGGCGGAGCTTTCCGCCGCGGTTACTGAAACGGTCCCCGTGCTGGCAAAGTCCATTTTTGCCATTGCCTCAACGGCAGTAGCGCTGCTTACGGTGGATTGGCAATACCTCGTGGTTATTGTTGCCGTGACCCCGCTGTATTTCTTTGCCAGCCGGTATTACCTGCGGCGCGCCCCTGACCGATATGCCGCTGAGCGCGCCGCCATGGCGGACCGCGCCCGCAAGCTTTTGGAAGCGATCCACGGCAGGGATACGGTCCGTGCATTCCGCATGGAAAAGACGATGCACGATCGGATCGGGGCGGCTTCAACGCGTGTGGTGGAAGAAGGATATAACGCGCGCCGGACGATGATGGTGCTCCAGGCCCACCTCACCGGCATTGAGCTAGTCTTATTGGGCAGCGGTTTGGCGGTAAGCTTCTGGGTGGTGCAGGCCAATGCGCTTACCGTTGGCGCGGTCACCGCGGCGATGTTATTGCTCATTCGCCTGCGCGGTCCACTGATGGGGCTGATGCGCGTGCTCGATACGGTGCAATCTGGGTATGCCTCGTTGGCGCGCATCGTGGGCGTGGTCATCGATCCGCCCCAACCGGTGCCGGATAGCGGTGCACCGCGGGGCGATGGCAGCGTGGACATGCGCGATATTTCCTTCCGCTATAGCGATAACTCTTGGGCCGTCGAGGGCCTCAACCTTGCGATTAAGCCGGGTGAGACGGTTGCCCTCGTCGGGGCGTCTGGGGCGGGGAAGTCCACCGTGGCAGCGCTGCTTGCGGGCTTGCGCGTTCCGGATAAAGGCACCGTGCTTGTCGATGGCGTCGAGGTTGCCCTGCTTTCCGATGCCGAGCGTATCCAACGCCTTGCCCTCGTCTCCCAGGAAGTGCACGTCTTTTCTGGGAGTTTGCGTGAGGATCTTGCACTCGCGGCGCCACAAGCCACCGATGCGGAAATGGTTCAGGCGCTGCGCCAAGTGCAGGCTGACTGGTTCTTCGAACTGGAGGCAGGCCTCGATACCATCGTGGGCGCGCAAGGCATGCCGTTGGACCCGGTGGCGGCACAGCAATTGGCGCTTGCCCGGATCGTGCTGCTGGATCCCCGCATCATCATCTTGGACGAAGCCACGGCGGAAGCAGGCTCGGTGGGTGCTGAATCCTTAGAGGACGCCGCAGAATCAGTGATGGAGGGGCGCACCGCCTTGGTGGTTGCACACCGCCTGGATCAGGCCTCGCGTGCCGATGCCATCGTGGTCATGGATAATGGCCGGGTAGTAGAACAGGGTAGCCATGCAGAGCTGCTAAATTATGGGGGCCGTTATAAACAATTATGGGCCGCTTGGCAGAAGGGACGAACATCATGAGACGGAGGCCGGTGCGCGCTGCGTTGAGCACCGCAGTCTTGTGCTGCGTGGCGGCGCTGGGCGTGTCATGCGCAAATAACGAGGAAGAATCGGACTCGGGGGTACTCAGCGAAAGCACGCAATCGCACGGTTCGGCTGCCTCACAGCTCGGGATTCCTACCTCTGCGCCGCTCAATGGCCCAGAACCCGGGTCCTATACGACGATTAACCTGCCGTCCGGGCGCTCCTTCATTCTTAGCGTGCCGGAAAATTATACGGCGMARAAAGAATGGCCCGTAGTATTGGCTTTCCATGGCKGGGGGCAGTCAGCGRAAAMCCTGCGCGGCTATTCCCGCCTCGATGCGGCACAAGCCATTACCGTCTTTCCCACGGGCAAGAAAAAGGCCTGGAGCCCCGCCCCGTACGCGGAAACCAGCGGGAGCGAGGACAAGAAATTCGTGCTCGATATCCTCGATTCCCTGCGCGCGACCTATAACGTCGATGATTCCCGGCTTTATGCCACCGGCATGTCCAATGGCGGCGGTTTTGCTGCCTACCTGGCCTGCCAGATGCCCGGCATCTTCCACTCGGTCGCCACCATTTCCGCTGCTTATTATGAAGATATCCTGAAAGACTGCGCCCATGAACCGGTAGGGCGCCTAGATATGCACGGTACCGATGACCCCGTCGTGGGCTATTACGGCGGGACCCSGCMTAARAMCAARWACTTCTCCSTCGAATCCGTCCTGGRGCAARACCGCAAGCGCAATAAATGCTCGGAGAAGGTAGACACCAACCGCTTGGTCAATAATGCCCTCGATATGCATTGGAGGGGCTGCTCCGCACCGCTGGAGCATATCCGCATCGGTGGCGGCTCCCACGTGTGGCCGGGTGGTCTTGGAGACAAAAATAATGAAGTGGGAAAGTTCTTCGCCACTGACCGCGTGTTGGACTTCTTCGGCATTCCGGGCAGGCCCGACGGCACCCGCGAAACCTAGACCGCGCGGTAGGCCCGGAAAGAGGACCCGGGCACGGATCGCACGCGCTCTACGCAAATATCCGCGACGCTAAAAAAGCCTGCCCGGTGCGCCGAACTGTCCGGAGCGGTGGGCTCTGGAAATTGCACCAAGTGAAAGCTGCGCCCGCCCTTATCTTCTCGGTTGAGTTCGATGACCGCCTGCGCCGTGGTGCCTGAGCCTGCGAAAAAGTCGAGCACCCGGGCATCGGCCCCGCCGCCAATGGCGATGAGGTGCTTGATAAGGCGTACCGGCTTGGGGAACTCAAAGATTCCCTCCACGCCCATGACATCCTCTGCGTCGCGGCGTCCAGTGCGCGTTACGCCAAACCTTTGCCCATCGAGGATGGAACGCGGCCGCGCCCCTGTTTTTTGATAGTTCTTGGTGTAGACGAATCCGCGCCGAAAGACCAACTCATCGTAGCGTTTTTCCACCATGTCCTTGCCCCAGCGCCAGCGCGCTACCCGGCTGTGGCCATCCGGTTGGTCCGGCCAGTGTTGCGTGCCATCGGGCGAGGCAATGGGAAAATCCAGCGATGGCAGGTACCCCAGGGTCTTAGAATCAAGGCGCACCAAGGAGTATTTGCCACGTTCATCCTCGTGGTTATATTTGGTGCTCGTATAACCCCCAGCATCTACATTGAATCCGGGGTTATCCGGGTTCTTGGCATAGCAGAGGATGTATTCGTGTTCTACCACCGCATACTTGGAATCGTTTTTCCCAGTGCCGGCCTTTTTCCAAATAAGTTGCCCGGCATAGCAGCCCTCGCCAAAAACCTCGTCTAAAACCTTGCGGGTATTAGCGGCCTCGTCCTCTCCGATGGAGACGAATATAAAGCCGTTCTCCGCCAAGACGCGCCGCGCCAAGATGAGCCGTGGCAACATCATGGACAGCCACTCGGCGTGCCACTGGGCATAGCTGCCGGAATTTACCTCGCGTCGCGCCCGGTAATTATCGCGGTAGACAAAGTCTCGGCCGGTGTTATACGGCGGGTCGATGTAGATGACATCGAAGGTCTCGCCCGTGGAAGCCCAGTGCTGTAGAACCGGCAGGTTATCGGCCAAGTGGATGCTATTGGGAGAGTCGGTCACGCTGCTTAACGCAGCATCGAGCTCGAACTCGGCGGCTAGGGGAGTCTCTGCCGCAGCGCGGGCAGCTTGCTTGCCAGGCCATACCAGACCAAAGAATTCCGCGGAGTTGCAGTCTGCACTAGGGCTGGTGTGGATCATTTATTGCCTTTTCCGTGCGAGCTGGTCATTGGTCTCATTAACGCTATCACTTTAAAACTTCTGGCCACCTTTGGTGGCGAAGTCCCGGCAGTGTCATTATCGTGGGCAGTGTTGCCTCGCACGGCAATGGTTAGATGAAGTAAACAACGAAAGGATTAGCAATGGGTATCTTTGACAAGGCAAAGGAAGCACTGAACTCCGAAAAGGGCGAGGAAGTTACCAAGGAAGGTTTGGACAAGGCCGAGGATTTTGCCAAGGACAAGCTGGGCGAGGACAAGGCAGACCAGGTAGACAAGGCCCGCGATGTCATTGATGACAAGCTCGGCACCAATAACGACGGTGACGACGAGAACAAGTAGTTCTCGCCCTAATTTCTAATTAAATATCGCTTAAGCCCCGTTCCAGACAGGAGCGGGGCTTAAGCTTATGTCTGTGGCCGATTTTTCTGAAATACGCGGTCCGATTGGGCTGGTGCAAAACGCGCTTTTTAAATCCAGCCCTGAGTTTGGGCTTTCGTCGCAGCCTCGTAGCGATTATTTGCATCGGTTTTTGTCATGATACTGGACACGACGTTGCGTACACTGCCTGGACTAAGATGCACTTTGCGCGCCAGTTCTGAGGAAGTCACCCCAGATAATAAAAGTCCCGCGATTTCTCGTTCCCGGGGTGTGAGCGGGTTGTCTGGGGTAAAAAGACTCTCTCGTGCCAGGGCAGGATCGATTACCCGCAGCCCAGCCTTTACTCGGCGAATTGCCTCCGCGAGTTGTTCTGGTGGAGTGTCTTTGACTATGAACCCAGCGATGTTGGCATCAATAGCACGTTTTACATAGCCGCCGCGGCCAAAAGTAGTAACGATGAGACATTTGCATGGGCTGCTGGAGAGTTCTTCAGCTACGTCTAGACCGCTCTTTCCAGGCATTTCAATATCAAGAAGAGCTACCTCCACATTGTGCTTGGCGACGAGCCTCGCAACCTCGTTGCCCGTTGCGCATTGAGCAACTACATCAATGTCTGGTTCGGTAGCTAGGAGAGCAGCAAGGGCTCCGCGAACCAATGATTGATCCTCTGCGATAAGGATACGGATGGGTGGAGATGCATCAGCCATCGGAACCAATTTCACTGTCCAAGGGTAGTAATTCGGTATCACCGTTCATAGTAATCAGCGCTACGGTGCGATCGTCCTTCCTCATAATAATCAACTTTCCGCCGCTTTCCTCTATTCGCTTGTGAAGCCCGTGTAGCCCGCCACTTTGGTACTGCTTTTTCGGATCGAAGCCGCAACCATCATCTACGACTTGGAGCTTATTCTGGGATATGCTTACCCAACAGTGCTCTGCTCCTGAGTGGCGAATAACGTTAGTGGTGAGCTCACGTAATGTCCAGGAAAAGGCGGCGTCATAAAGTCCTACGGCTTGGACGTTGGCAGGAAGATGCGCTTGAATCCCTGTAGTATCGAACGCTCGCCGTGCTGCCTGAACTTCTCCCTCGAAGGTCGGCATGCGCATCCGGGTAACTGTGGAGCGGACTTCTGCCAAACTCTTACGGGAAAGGTCACTTATTTCTTGAAGCTCGTTTCGAGCTCGAGTTGGATCTACGTCTACTAACCGCTGTGCCAACTCAGATTTTAAATTGATGACGGTAAGCGAGTGACCGAGCAAATCGTGAACGTCGGTGGCAATGTCTTCGCGTTGGCGAGCGAGATCAAGCTGATGCTCTAAATCCGTGCGGGAGTCTTCCCTTTGAGACATTGTGCCTAGCATCACCAGCAAGATTGGCCAGCCGAATATCACAATGAATGTCCCTAAGAGGTCTTGCGAATCGACGCTCCATAAGGCACCTGTGACTACGAGTCCGGTAAGAAGTACCCATAATAATGCCCGGCGCAGTGGTAATTGAAACCCGAGGAATGCAGCTAGATAGGGCACAAATGTGGTGGCATAAACTCCAAAGAAGGGTATGGCGATAAGCGCTATGAGCGCTAAGGCAGACCACCGAGCGGCCAAGCGATAACGTAAGTTCCAGCCCCGCGGGTAGTAATTCACCGAACCAAAGCTGAAGAAATATACGGCGCTGAAAGCGATAACACAGGCAGTGGATCCTAGGCGCTGCGTAGCGTCCACACCAGGCTGAGCGAAATTCAGAATTAAGCTGAAGAACAGAAATATAAGCCAAACGCTGGCAAACACCGCATTATTTGTAGCGAATCCCGTAAAGGGCGAGTGGAATGAATTCATTACATTCGTGATTTGTCGCGGTGGAGCAGCGCTGCGCAGGCTCCGACGAAAATTGCGGTCCATACGGCGAAGTTTAGTCCCGCGCTCCACAGGGAATGGTTAACCGTTCCATCGGCGTCATTGAGCAGTTGCATCCCTTCTGCCAATGGCCATTGAGCCAACACGACAGGGCCAAAAAGGGGTGTAAAGCGGCCAAACGCCATAAGTGAGGAAGATAGAGGGATAAAGACATTGGCGGCGAACAGCAGGAGGACAATAGAGGAAGAAGCAATGGCCACGGAGTTATCCGTCGGTAAAGCAAGTGCCCATATCATTCCATATAAGCCAAAGGGAATAGAGACAATAGCGCAAGCAAGAAAGGACAAAGCCCACTGGTGGGGCTCCATGTCGGCTTTAGTTAATGCACCGGTGAGAAACACTGCCGTAATGGGTAGTAGAGCTTGCAATGCTATGGATGTGATATTCGCCCAGAGGATTCGGTGAGGGCGCAGCGGAGTAAGCGCTAGTTGGCGTCTCCAACCGGATCGAGCATCAGTGACTGAAGAAGCGGCAGCTCCCACTGCACCGGCGACGCCGCCGTACAGGGCCATGCTGATCATTTGGAGAGCTGCAAATTTACCGGTGTGAATGGGAAGGCTGCCAACGTCCATTAGTGTGCCGAAAAGTAGATAGAAAAATACCGGCAAAATGGTGGTGAAAAATAGCGGGGCGAGGTTGCGGCGCAGCCGGAGGAAATTGTACCCAGCAAAACGCATTGTGTTACTCAACGCAGGCGCGGTGGAACTATTAGACATGGTTGGAATCTTTCGTTTGAGGGGCTGGCGGGAGGAGAATTGGATTAGTTGTGCTCATCGGTGAGAGCGAGGAAAGTATTTTCCAGACTATGAGCGCTAATGGTGAGGTCATAGGCGCCTGTGTGGTTAAGAAGATGACGGGCCAGTGAATCCGAATCTGAGGTAGTCATTTGAATGTGATCTCCAGTGCGGGTGACTTCGGTAACGCCTGGTAGCGCACTCATTGGAGGGATACTGCCGTCAAATTGGGCCGTAATTCTTCGGACCTCGCCGCGGCTACGTATGTCAATTACCTTGTCATCGGCCACAACTTCCCCTTTGTGCAAAAGCACTATCCTTTCAGCAAAATTGTCCGCTTCTTCGAGATAGTGTGTCGCGAAGAAGATGGTCCGCCCGAGCTCAGCCTGGTGCTGCATGGACGCCCAAAAGTCCCGGCGAGCGCCTGGATCCATACCGGCAGTCGGCTCGTCAAGGATGAGTATCTGTGGGTCACCCAGGAGCGCAAGCGCGAAACGAAGACGTTGTTGCTCGCCGCCGGAGCACTTGCCCACTCGTCGAGACAATATCGGTTCTAAGTTGGTGTGATGTGCGACCTCGCCAATGTCTAGGGGCTGGGCAAAGGTAGCGGAAATCATCTTTAAGGTATCGCTTACGGTGAGCTCGGGGAGAAGACCTCCGGATTGGAGCACCGCTGCTAGCTGTGTGTTGTTGATCGCTTCCTGGGGGCTTTTGCCTTGGACTGTAATAGCGCCGGAAGAAGGTTCGGTAAGGCCCAAGATAAGGTCAATGAGTGTGGACTTTCCAGCGCCGTTGGAACCTAACAACGCTACGATTTCTCCGGTGGCGATGGAGACTGATACGTCATTCAGTGCTCGCACTGAATGCGAGGAGTTCGCTGCGAAGACTTTTTCTACGTCGCGTACCTCAATCGCTGTTGAGGAACCTGAGTTAGGGATACGTGTAGTTTTCATGTCTTGCACTTAACTACGTTTGCGCTTTTAATAACAGGGGTCGTGTCACGAAGTTTCCATGACAATTGTCATCGGTGGATACGTTAAGCTGATTAGGTGATTACTACTCTCGCATCCGCAATCGTCTTATTCATCGTCACCAATATCGACGATATCGTTGTTCTCTCGCTATTCTTTGCCCGTGGCGCGGGCAGGAAGGGCACGACCAAAGCCATCCTTTTGGGCCAGTACCTGGGATTTTTGGGAATCCTCGCGGTCTCTGTAGCACTCGGTCTGGGACTTAGCGCCATTCTTCCGGAAGACTGGATACGCTTTTTCGGGCTTATTCCCTTAGCCATTGGTATCTGGGCAGCCTGGGAGGCTTTTCGTGGGGAAGACGACGATGACGTTTCTGGAAAGAAGCTCAGTATCGCTGCGGTAGCCGGGGTCACCTTTGCCAATGGCGGCGATAATATCGGTGTGTACTTGCCGGTATTTACCACGTCTTCGCCCGCAGATATCGCGGTGTACTGCGTCGTATTCCTCGTCTTGGTCGCAGGCCTTGTAGCGGCGGCGAAATTTGTGGCCACACGGCCAGCCGTAGCAGAAGCACTAGAGAAGTGGGAGAGCGTTTTATTCCCCACGGTGCTTATACTGCTTGGTCTCGCCATCCTATTTGCGGTGTAGGCGAGGCACACAGAAAATCCCACGGCCGTGAAGTAAATCCATAGCCGTGGGATAATTTGTCGGGCTAACAGGATTTGAACCTGCGACCCCTACACCCCCAGTGTAGTGCGCTACCAAACTGCGCCATAGCCCGGCGTCGCATTATTTGTTGCGACTGCCCTAGATTACATCAGGATAATTCCACAGTGAAATCAAGGCCATGACCTGCATCAAAGCTCGCCGGTGGAATAGACCCATGCGCCATTCAGGCGCCGGAAAGACGATCGCTCCCGCTGGGAGCCCACTGCCTCGCCCTTGTAGAAGGCCTCAAATTCCACGATGCCTTCATCGTCTACAAGACCACCGCCTTCGGTATCGAGGATATCGAGGCGGTAGAACCGGATGGGGGAGTCAGCCAAGTCCAATGAGCTCGGCCGAGTCACCGGATCCCAGGTGCGCAGGAGGTAGTCCTCATCGCCGCTGACGAAGGCGCTAAAGCGTGACCGCATCAAGGCCTCGGCTGTGGGAGCTTTGGCACCGGCATGGTACTTGCCGCAGCATTCGCCAAAGCTCAGCCCGCTCGTGCAGGGGCAGCGGCGGGAATCGGCGATGGGATTGAGGGCCACCATTAGTTGGAGTCCACGATATCGGTGATGGTGGCGCCGGCGGCCATGCGCTCGACATCGGTATCACGCGCGGCTGCGCGCAGTGCATCGATATCGGAATCGCTCAAGGAGCCTTTTAGTTCGATGCGGCGCTCGAAGGAGGTGGTACCGGTCTGGGTGATGGATACGTGGACATCGTCAAGCGCAAGCTTCTTGCCGGCCTCCTTGATGGCCTGGGTGGAGGCAGCTGCCAAGGCCGACATGAGCAGGCCGGTTGCGGTAAAGCCCTTGCCCTTGCCGCCTTCCTTTTTGGTGCGGTCCGCGGTCACGGAGTGATCATTGTGGCGCACCACGACGCCGAACTTGGTGCCGGTAGCGGGACGGGCAACGGCGGCGTCGGTGCCCACTTCCTCGGGCTCATAGTCGGGAACAATAAATTGCTGGGACCAGGCACCGATCAGATCAGCGGCGCGGGCTGCGGTTCCCTGCTTGGTGAGCAGGTGATCGGCCTTATCCAGCGAAACGAGGGATTTGGGGTAGCGGGTCATGCGGAAGATATTTTGCGCATTGTCGATGCCCACCGTCTGATCGATGGGGGAATGCAGGGACAAGAGGGGCTTGCGCAACCGCGGTAGGTATTCTTCCGGATTGGTTTCTGCCAGATCCTCCAGGAATTTACGCGAAATGGTCAGGGCCCTGCCTCCCAAGACGACCTCGACCTCGCCATTAGCGTCTACCTCGCCGATCTTATCCGCGTAGTGCAGCACGGAGTGCGCGGGATCGAAGGGGGCGCCGATGGTGGCCACGGCGCGAATCTTTTTCATTGCCGTGGCGGCCTTGACCACCGCTGCGCCGCCCAAGGAGTGACCAATGAGCATCTGTGGTGCGGAATAGTGTTCTTCTAGCCAGTCCGCGGCGGTGCGGATATCGTCGACATTCTGGTTAAATGTGGTGTCCGCGAACTCGCCTTCTGATTGCCCCAAACCGGGAAAATCAAAGCGCAAGGTGGCGATACCGAATTCCGTTAATTGCTTCGAGGTGCGGGCCGCGCCAGGGGTATGGCGCGAGCCGGCAAAGCAATGCGCGAAGACGGCGAAGGCGAGAGGGGGAGCATCAGGAAAGTCGATGGTTCCTGCCATCTCGGTTCCTCGGCTGGACGGCAGCTTAACATTGACGGATTGCATGGCACCTACAATAACGGCCCCATAGGTTCCAAGCCAGATGAGGTTGACTAGAGTCGTAGGCAGCCAGCCCCTAAAGGAGGAATTGTCGTGGGAGCATTCGATTGGTTCTGGAAAGCGATGGGCTCGCAAAGCGAGCGAAACGATAAGAAATCCAAGGCCATCGTGGATGAAGCTCGCTCCGCCGCGGAGAAATTCGCGCAGAGCGACGATGCTGCCGTGGCCCAAGCCGCCCGCGATGCGGTGCGCGGCGGCGAGGTCGCAGACAAGGCCCAATTCCTGGGTGCCCTTGCCGTCGCGTGTGAACGCACCCTGGGCCTGCACCCATTCACCGTGCAATCGCAGGCGGTACTGCGACTGCTTACCGGCGATGTCATTCAAATGGCTACCGGTGAGGGCAAGACTCTCGTTGGCGCGATGGCCGCAACGGGTTTCGCGCTGACTGGAAAGCGCGTCCACGTCGTGACGGTCAATGACTATCTGGCCAGCCGCGATGCCGAATGGATGCGGCCTGTCGTGGAATTTTTTGGGCTGCAGGTAGCCTCCGTCACGGAGGGCATGAGCGCGGATGAGCGCCGCGCAGCCTATGTGCAGAATATTATTTATTCCCCGGTCAATGAATTGGGATTTGACCTATTGCGCGATAACCAGATCACCGAACGCGCACAGACGGTGCAGGCGCCTGGCGATGTCGCCTTGGTGGACGAGGCCGATTCCGTCCTAGTGGATGAGGCCCTCGTGCCCCTGGTTCTGGCAGGAAATCGCCCCGGTGAAGCTCCCACGGGGCAAATTACCAATGTGGTCTCCCGCCTCCGAGAGAACCACGAGTACGTCATCTCAGATGACGGGCGCACGGTGCAGCTTACCGATGTCGGCGCAGCCCGCGTAGAGCGAGAGCTCGGCATCGATTCCCTTTATTCCGAGGACAATATCGGCACCGTCCTCGTCAAGGTCAACTTGGCGCTGCACGCAAAGGCGCTGTTGATACGCGATATTCACTACATCGTGGTGGACGGCAAGCTGCAGCTTATCGATGCCTCCCGTGGTCGCGTCGCCGATCTGCAACGCTGGCCCGACGGGCTGCAGGCAGCGGTAGAGGCCAAAGAGGGCTTGGAAGTCTCTGAGGGCGGGCGCATCCTCGATACGATTACCCTGCAAGAACTCATGCGACGGTACCCGCTGGTCTGTGGAATGACGGGTACTGCGGTAGAGGCCACCGACCAGCTGCGGCAATTTTATGACCTGCACGTTTCCGTTATCGATCGGAATAAGCCACTGCAGCGCTTCGATGAACAAGATCGCATTTTTGCCACCATAGGGGAGAAGTCAGCGGCCATCGTCGAAGAAATTGCCCACCTGCACGAAGCCGGTCAACCAGTGCTTGTGGGAACCCAAGACGTTGCGGAATCAGAAAATTTGGCGGAGGCCTTGCGCGATCGCGATATCGAAGTCAACGTGCTCAACGCCAAAAATAACCGCGAAGAGGCACAGATTGTCGCCGAAGCCGGCGATATTGGGCGGGTA
The DNA here is from genome assembly GCF_030515985.1 of Corynebacterium accolens. Next base: position 909,970 of record NZ_CP100376.1, read on the forward strand.
ACCGTCTCCACACAAATGGCCGGCCGCGGTACCGACATCAAGCTCGGTGGTGCCGATGAGGCCGACCACGATGAGGTGGCCGAACGCGGCGGCCTTGCCGTGATCGGAACCTCTCGGCACCGCACCGCGCGGCTCGATAACCAGCTGCGCGGGCGTGCAGGGCGCCAAGGGGACCCAGGCTTGGCGCTATTTTTCGTCTCCCTGGAAGATGATGTGGTGCAACAAGGCGGAGCTGGGGAAAAGGTCAGCGCGCAACCTGGCCCTAGCGGGCTCATCGAATCCAAACGAGTGCAGGACTTTGTCGCCCATTGTCAGCGGGTAACAGAGGGCCAATTGCTAGAAATTCACGCGCAAACCTGGAAGTATAACCAGCTCTTGGCGGACCAGCGCATCATCATCGATAAGCGCCGTGCAGCGCTATTGGATACAGACCAAGCGTGGCAGGAACTTGCCGAGCGCGCCCCAGAGCGGGCGAGCGAGCTTGCGGATATCCCGGAGGCGGCGCGCACCCAGGCAGCGCGCGAAATCATGCTGTATCACCTGGACATGGGCTGGGCCGATCACCTCGAGCTGCTCGATGATGTGCGCGAATCCATTCACCTGCGCGCCATCGCGCGCGAGACCCCAATTGACGAATATCACCGCATCGCGGTGCGCGAATTTAAGGACTTGGCGCAGCGGGCGGTAGATCAGGCCGTAGAGACCTTCAGGCAGGTGCCTATTGACGCCGAGGGGGCACACCTAGCAGACTCTGGGTTGAACCGTCCAAGCGCAACGTGGACCTATATGGTCTCTGATAACCCCCTTGCGGGGCAGGGAAATTCCGTGTTGAGCGGCATCGGAAACATTTTCCGGTGAAATAATTGCCCACTGAGAGATCAAAGACTCGGTAGAGTCGCTATTATTGGTATAAGTAACTCAAAACTAATCCCCGGAGGTAACAATGAGCGAGAACACCGGAACCCCGGAACCACAGGTGGAGACCACCTCTGTATTCCGCGCTGACCTGCTCAAGGAAATGGAAAATGGCACCAAGGGAACCGAGACCTCTGCGGTAGGTACGGAAAACTTGGAGGACGGCCAGGCGTTGCTTGTAGTCAAGCGCGGCTCCAATGCCGGTGCCCGCTTCCTGCTGGATCAGGACACCACCACGGCAGGGCGCCACCCAGAGGCAGATATCTTCCTGGATGATGTCACCGTCTCCCGCCGCCACGCTGAATTCCGCAAGAATGATGACGGCCAATTCGAGGTAGTAGACGTGGGATCCCTGAACGGCACCTACGTCAACCGCGAGCCGCGTAACTCGCAGGTGCTCGAGGTGGGAGATGAGATTCAGATCGGTAAATTCCGCCTCGTCTTCATCACCAAGCAGGACTAAAACCGCAGCAGACAAGCCGTTTTGCCGTACTTGGTTAAAGCGGTTTAGTCTCCTTTTTATATCCAACGACTACTGAGACACTTTTAAAGAGATAGACACAGTGAGCGCAGCAGAATCCGCGGCGGCATCAGCTCGCCGCAAAAGCCCGAACACGAAGAAGGCTAAGACCATGTCCATTGGCGTGGTCTTAGAAACGCTGAATCAGCAGTTCCCTGATGTCACTGTGTCTAAAATCCGCTTCCTCGAGTCAGAGGGGCTAATTTCTCCCCAGCGCACTGCCTCCGGCTACCGCCGGTTCACGCAGGAAGACGTGGATAGGTTGCGCTATATCTTGACCACCCAGCGGGATAATTACACCCCGCTTAAGGTTATCCGCGAGCAGCTGGAAGCGATGGATTCTGGCCAGGTCACCGCCATTGTTTCTGCTGGCAATGCGGAGACCTTGCTGTCCCCGCAACAGTTCAAAGCACCCGCGGTAACGCGCTTGACCGATGCCGAGGTAGCAGAGCAAGCCGGAGCATCCGAGGCGGATATTGCCACCTTTATCAAGGACAAGCTCATTAAGCCGGATGCCGCGGGATTTTTCAATACCGACGACGTGGCCATTGCTTCTGCCGCGGTAGCGTTGCAGGCCTTCGGCTTTAGCGCTAGCCAGCTGAAGTCCCTGCGCAATAGCGCACGCCGCCAAGCAGATTTGATTTCGCAGGTTGCGGCCCCCGTAGCGCACTCGAATTCCGATACCGCTCACCAGCAGGCAGAAGAACTGTCCCAGCAGATGACGGCGCTAGTGGTTTCTTTGCATGCCACCTTGGTAAAGACGGATTTGCGCCACGAATTTAACGGCTAACTCACCATGGCTGCCTCCCATGTGGGAGAGTGGTAGCTATGAGTGATGTAACCCTTGAATTTCACGGCATTCACCAGCTTGGGCCAGAAGATGATGTCTGCGCACTGCTGCGTTGGCCCGAAGACAATCGCCTCATTCCCGTCTGGCTTTCGGCCGTAGACGGAATCCAATTGGCTACCGTTTTTGCTGACCAGCGCCCGAACCGCCCCACGACCCACGATCTTCTGTGCGAGGTCTTGGAGGCTGCAGGTGGCGTCGAGGCCATCGAGATTGTCAACCACCATCAAGGCACCTTCATGGTGGATATTCAGACCGCGCAAGGTGAAGTTTTTGATGCGCGTGTAAGCGATGCCTTGGCGGTAGCCGAGTACTTTAAGGTGCCCATCGTTGCCGAATCTGCGCTCTTGGCGCAGGTATCCGTCTTCGCCAGCGAGGAGGACATCAAGGAATACTTCGACCTCGAGCTTCCTACCCCCACACAGGACTGGGAAGACAGCGATGCCTCCTCCGCCGAGGAAAGCACCTCTGCATCCGGAAACGCGCAGGCCGATGCCGATTTCGAAGAGATGATGCGCAGCCTTGGCATGGATGAATCCGATTTCCACACGGGGGAAGAAGACGAAAAAAATTAATGACACGCGTGTGACTAATGGTGACAATGTGGTTTTTAAAGTCTAAAGTTGTACTCGAAGGTTAAGCAAGCACCGCTTGACGGGGGTGTGCGCTTGGCATTTAATTGATCTTTAGAGCTTCCAACAAACCCCATTGGAGTAATTACGTGAGCATCACCGAGGACACTCAGTCCGAGTCCCAGTACGTCCAAGAATCCCTCTTTGATGTGGGACCGGACGAAGAAGTGGGGTACCGCGTGCCCATCGCCTGCCAGGTTGCTGGCATCACCTATCGCCAGTTGGACTACTGGGCACGCACCAACTTGGTCAACCCCTCCATTCGCACCGCCCGCGGCTCGGGTTCACAGCGCCTTTATTCTTTCAAGGACGTCTTGGTCCTCAAGATTGTCAAGCGCCTGCTCGACACCGGCATTTCCCTGCAGAATATCCGTTTGGCCGTGGAATCGTTGCATGACCGCGGCGTTAACGATTTGGCTGAGCTCACCCTCGTCTCTGATGGCACTACCGTGTACGAGTGCCGCTCCAATGATGAGGTCATTGACCTTCTCGCCGGCGGGCAGGGTGTCTTCGGCATCGCAGTGCCGGGAATCTTGAAGGAACTGTCCGGCACGATTACGTCCTTCCCCGCAGAGCGCATCGAGGAATTGCCCGATGACAACGTGGTTGGCTTGGATGAGCTCGCCGCTCGCCGCAACCGCAAGAGTTCCTAAGTCCTCTTAATAAGTTCTCCCTCCAGACCCCAGCTCACGGGGGTGGAGGGAGAACTTTTTTGTTTAAACCCCAGCGGCCTTATCCATCGCGGCGTTGAGGTCCTCCTGCGTACCCGCATCGACGCTAGTGAAGTTGTCAGCGGCGTTCTTTAGCTGTTCATCGATAGCCCCTGGGCCCACGTGGACGACGGATAGCTCTACGTTGTCTGACTTCGCGCCGTCAAGAGCGGCGGCAAACTGGGCATCGTCCATATCGAGCTCGGTGCCCGTTGTCACGAGGAGCACCCGTGCCTTCCGGTTGGTACCGGCGGCCTGATCCGCAGCGGTGTTCAGCGCGGCAATTGTGGCGCTGCGCGATTGCGGCACCCCACCGGTGCCGAATGCCGCGAGCGTATCCGGAACCGCAGCGCCATTGCCGAATCCGAGGTTATCGCGGTAACCCACCGACGCGGCCTCCGAAATGGGGGACGAATAGTTCCACAAGGCTACCTGGCTATTGTTGTCACTCAATTTTTCCGCGGTGCCAGATAGCGCCTGTTGCGTTGCATCAAACATCGCGGTCATATTCGCAGAAGTATCAACGAGCAGGAGAGTATTGGGGGCCATCTCCACGGTGGAAGAGGAAGCCGAGCCCGAAGCCTCTTCGCCGGCGTCCGGCGTACTCGGAGCGGAGGAGGAGACTCCTGGGCTGCTTTCCACAGGGGATTGGGACGCGGTTTCTGCGGCCGTAGGCTCTCCAGAGTCATCCCCAGCGCGCAACAGGAAAATCAACGGTGCGATGACGGCAAGGATTGCGATGATGATAACCGCGATAACCCAGCCAGCTAGTGCGAATCTGTTTTCCCCGTTTGAGTGCCGTGCCATGTAGTGCCTTTCTCCAAAACTCCCGAGCCAGCGCATGATGCGTTTAATCTAGTGTAACTGGCAATAAGCCCTTTCCATTACTGCGACAAGCCGCTCGCGCAGCGGTTGCGCTCGCTGCGCGAGGCCCCGTTGACGGTTGACATACGTCGCCTTGCCCTCTGGTGTTTCAATAGGAACTACCCCAAGGCCCCAATTACGGCAATCGTACGGGGAGGCCTCCATGTCAAGGATGCGGGCATCGATAGCCAGATCCAGGCAATCGAGGAAGAGATCACCTGGGACCAGGGGGCCGAGCTTCCACGCCCATTTATAAAGGTCCATGGTCACGTGCACGCAGCCTGCTTGGTCATTGGCAGGTTGATCCTCACGGTGGAGCACCGTCAGATTGAGCGGGCGCGCCGGCAGAGTAAAGAAACGGAACGCATCATAATGCGAGCACTTTAGGGAATGAGTATCAACGACGCGGTTGGTTCCTTCTGCGCCTAAGCGCAGCGGGAGATCATGGCGTGGGGAATCGGTGTGGTAAACCATCGCCCATTCATGCAGACCAAAGCAATCAAAGTGCACCGGGTTGGTGGCAGAGCGCCGCAGCAGATCCAAGATATAGTCAATCGAACTTCCGCGCCGTTGCATATAGGATTCCACGTCCACGGTGATGCCGTCCGCAGTCTCGTGGTAATCGCGCCAGCTAGCCTGCGGCGCGTTACCCTTGAGCGCCGTGTCGATGCCCGGGTGCCAGCGCTTTAGGTGCGATGGGCGGACAGGGTAGTACTCAAAGAGGAAATCAAATACGGGATGATAGCTGCCCGGATGGCGAAACCTCTCCAGGCGGTCCGCCGCCCTACGCTCGTGCTCATTCATGCGGGTTGTCCAGTCAGCGGTAGATAAAACCTGCACGCGCGAATCCTCCTTTCTATTGTGCTAGCGCTTAGCGACGCCGCCCCTTACCCCTCCTGGCTCCACCAACCTGCCGCTTTTGTTGGCGTGGGGGTTGATTCTTTTGTTGCTGGCTCGCGCCGTTAGACCCGTCTTGGCCCGGCGGTGGAAGGGCCGGGCCGTGCGGCTTGCGGGCACCGGTGACCGTGCGCAGCTCAGGAGCACCGGCCGGATTTTCGCGGTGGGAAATATCGTGTTCGGTAGCGCTCACACCGGCCTTCTTGATGAGGGTAGCTACCTCTGAGCGCTGTTCATCGGTGACCAAGGTAACCACCGTGCCTGTTGCACCGCCGCGCGCAGTACGCCCTGCGCGGTGGAGGTAGGCCTTGTGTTCTGCAGGCGGATCCACGTGGACGACGAGTGAAACGTCTGCAATATCGATGCCGCGCGCCGCGATATCGGTGGCAACCAGGACTGGAATGGAGCCATCGGCAAAGCCAGAAATGGCGCGGGTGCGCGCGCCCTGGCCCTTATCCCCGTGCAGTGGATAAGCGTTAATGCCGGCACGCCGAAGCTTTTTCACCTGCCTATCCACGCCGTGCTTGGTACGCATGAACATGATGGTCTTGCCTGCGCGCGCGGCGATGCGCATAACCACCTCGTTGCGAGCGGGGCGATCACCCACGAAAAACAGGTGGTGCGACATCGAATCCACCGCTGCGGCAACTGGAGCAGTGGAGTGGATCACGGGATCGTGCAGGAATTGCTCGACCAGCTTATTAACATCCCCATCGAGGGTCGCAGAAAAAAGCAGCCGCTGACCGGTGGGTGGGGTGTAGTTTAAAAGCTTGCGCACCTGGGGAAGAAACCCCATATCGGCCATCTGGTCTGCCTCATCCAAGGTAGTGATCTGTACCTTGTCAAAGGACAACTTGCCTTGTGCGATGAGATCCTGAGCGCGACCAGGTGTGGCGACTAAGAGGTCCACTGGACGCGCCAGAGAGCGGATGTGGTGGTTGATATTGACGCCGCCGACCACCGCGAGAACGCGCAGCCCTAATGCGGCGGCGGGTTCATCGAGGCGTTGCTGGATCTGCGTCGCTAACTCGCGGGTGGGGGCGAGCACGACCGCGCGGGGCTGGCCCGGGGTAGAGGCGCCCGAGCCAGCCAATCGGGCCAATGTGGGAAGCCCAAAGGTAAAGGTCTTTCCGGAACCGGTAGGCCCGCGGCCAAGTACGTCTTTGCCTGCGAGTACATCCGGGATGGCTGCGGCTTGGATGGGAAATGCTTCCGTGATTCCTTGGTTGTGTAGAACGTGAACCACGCGCTGAGGTAAGCCGAGTTCGGCAAAAGTAGTCATCGTTGGGCAATTCTAACCGGTGGGTGCGCAAAATCCTGCATCGGGCAGCGCACGATTGGTGGACCACCGTACAAGTGAGAAATCCCATAGCAAAAATAGGTCCCTACTTTAGGTATTTCACTGGTTATTACCTAACGTGGAAGGTGGTGCTGGGAAGCACGCAAGATTTATTCCTCCACTCACCGGCCCCCCTCCAAGGGCCACACCGAACTGTTAAGGAGTCGTCTCCATGGCTCAAGCACAAGCAACCGCAGCCAGTTCTTCTTCCCACTCCTCGCCGCAGGAATCTACAGAACCCACGAAGAAGGAGAAATTTCACCTTGATGCCGTGTGGTTCGCGCTGGCCTTCCTGGCCCTAGCGGTCGTCTTACTTATCCCGATTCCGGGACTCGACTGGCCCGCTAAAGTGGCCCTAGGCATGCTGGCCTTTGCGGTGATCATGTGGGTGACCGAGGCCGTGAGCTATCCGGTGAGCGCCTTGCTGATCGTCGGCCTTATCTCCCTACTTTTGGGGCTCGGGCCGGATCCAGAATCCGATGGTATCTACGGCACCTCCAACGCCCTCAAGGTCGCGATGGCAGGATTTTCCTCGTCTGCGGTAGCGCTTGTGGCCGCGGCGCTAATCTTGGCCGGAGCGATGCAGGCTACGGGCCTGCATAAACGGATTGCGCTGTACGTGCTGAAGATCGCGGGGGAGAAGACCTCCCACATCGTTATCGGCGCCATCGCGATCGCCATCATCTTGGCCTTCTTCGTTCCCTCTGCCACCGCGCGTGCGGGCGCCGTGGTGCCCATCTTGCTCGGTATGGTGGCCGCCTTCGGCCTATCCTATGAGTCGAAGTTGGGCGCCTTACTCGTCATTACCGCAGCGCAGGCCGTATCGATCTGGAACGTGGGCATTAAAACCGCAGCCGCCCAAAACCTCGTGGCGGTGGGRTTTATTGAGGATCAAATGAGGCAGTCGGTCTCCTGGGGGCAGTGGTTTATCTGGGCCGCACCCTGGTCCATCCTGATGTCCGTTGCGCTGTACTTCATCATGCGCGCCGTCATCAAACCGGAAACGGAACGCATTGAGGGAGGAAAGGAGCTCATCGCCAAGCAGCTAGAGGACCTCGGGCCCACCTCACCGGAAGAGAAAAGGCTTATCGGGTTTTCCCTCCTCCTGCTCTTTTTCTGGGCCACGGAGGGACTACTGCACCCGATTAGCTCGGCCGTCATTACCGCGGTGGCCGTCGCCTTGATGCTGCTGCCCAAGATCGGCGTATTTACCTGGCCAGAGGCACAAAAGTCCGTGAGCTGGGGTACCCTCATCGTCTTTGCCATCGGCATTTCCCTCGGCTCGTTCCTGCTGGATACGGGCGCCGCAACGTGGCTTTCAGAAAAGACCTTTGGGTTAATGGGCCTAGACTCGCTGCCGATTCTCGCAACGATTGCGCTGGTATCGCTGTTTAATATCCTGATCCACTTGGGCTTTGCCTCGGCTACGTCGCTGGCCTCCGCGCTCATCCCGGTCTTTATTGCCTTGGCCGCCACGCTGGATGTTCCCAACGGCGGCATCGGCTTCGTGGTCATCCAGCAGTTCGTCATCTGCTTCGGATTCTTGCTGCCCGTCTCGGCGCCGCAGAACATGCTGGCCTATGGCACCGGTGCCTTTAGCACCAAGCAATTCCTTCGTTCTGGTATCCCGCTGACCATCGTCGGGTACCTGCTTATCCTGCTGCTGTCTGCCACCTATTGGTCGTGGCTCGGCTTGGTCTAACACCAGGTACTAAAAAAGGGGAGGACCTGCACCGTGCAGGTCCTCCCTTTTTATTTGCAGTACTTAGTCCACCTGCGTCAGGCTGCGGTCGCCGGACCACTCGACGTGGAAGGTGCCGGGCTTATCGGTGCGCTTGAAGGTGTGTGCACCAAAGAAATCGCGCTGGCCCTGAATAAGGGCGGCGGGCAGGCGCGTGGCGCGCAGGCTATCGTAGTAGGACAGCGAAGAGGCAAAGACCGGGGCGGGCAGGCCCATCTGGCTTGCCGCGACGACGACGCGGCGCCACGGTTCGATGAGGTCTTCCAGCTCGCCCTTGAAGTAGGGATCCAGGATGAGGGCGGGAAGTTCTGGATTATTATCAAATGCCTCGCGGATGCGGTCTAAGAACTTGGCGCGGATGATGCAGCCGCCGCGCCAGATGGTGGCCAGATCGCGCGGATCGACATCCCAGCCGAATTCGGCTGAACCGGCCTTGATCTCATCGAAGCCCTGGGAGTAGGCGATGAGCTTGGCGGCATAGAGGGCGCGGCGAACGTCTTCGATGAAGGCATCCTTGTCGATGTCGAAGTCCGCGTTCGTGCCTGCCGGAAGCTGGCCCTCCTGCGCGGCGGCGCGCTGCTGGCTAGAAGAAGACAGTGCGCGGGCAAAGACGGACTCGGCAATGCCGGTAATCGGCACGCCCAATTCGAGGCCATTGATCGCGGTCCAGCGGCCGGTACCTTTCTGGCCGGCGGCGTCCAAGATGACATCGACAAGCGGGGCGCCCGTGTCCGGATCCTTCTGGGCGAGTACCTCGGCGGTAATCTCAATGAGATAGGAATCCAGGTCGCCGGAGTTCCATTCCTTGAAAATCTCCGCGATTTCGGCCGGCTCCAGACCCGCGCCGTAGCGCAGCAGCTGGTAGGCCTCGCCGATGACCTGCATATCAGCGTACTCGATGCCATTGTGGACCATTTTGACAAAGTGGCCGGCGCCATCCGGGCCGATGTGGGTCACGCACGGGGTGCCATCTACCTCGGCGGCGATGGACTCCAGGATGGGGCCTAAGGTCTCCCAGGACTCAGCAGGCCCACCGGGCATGATGGACGGGCCATTCAGGGCGCCTTCCTCGCCGCCGGAAATGCCCGCGCCTACGAAGTGCTTGCCGCGCTCGGCCACTTCCTTTTCGCGGCGAATGGTATCCGTAAACAGCGCGTTGCCGCCATCGATGATGATATCGCCGTCATCCATGGCATCGGCAAGCTGATCAATGACCGCATCGGTGGCCTTGCCCGCCTGCACCATGATGATGGCCTTGCGGGGGCGCTCCAGGGAAGCGACGAAATCCGCGATGGATTCGGAAGGGATAAAGTTTCCTTCGTCGCCGTGGGCCTCAATGAGGGCGTGGGTCTTTTCCGGGCTGCGATTATAGACGGCGACGGTATTGCCATTGCGGGCAAAGTTGCGGGCGAGGTTAGAGCCCATTACCGCCAGGCCGACAACACCAATGTGCGCGAGTTCGTTCTTTTCAGTCATGGTGCCTATCCTACGTCACCGCCGCGCTTTCGCCGCGCTGGCGGCTAAGCTTAAAGACTATGTCAGATACCCAGATACTCAATGACTTACTTCATACCGCGCACACGCGCCTGCTCAACGAGGAAGAGCTGGAGGAACTAAATTCGGTCAACGGCGGGCTTGCTGAGTTCATCGGCCTTACCTTCGACCGCGTGGGCCCATCCGAGGCCCGCGCGCGCCTTACCGTGACTCCACAGCATCACCAGCCGTGGGGCGTGGCCAATGGCGGGCTATATTGCACCATCGCGGAAACGGTGGCCTCCCTTGCCAGCGTCGCGGCTGCCGATGCCCCAGCGATGGGGGTCAATAACTCCACGGACTTCATCAGGGCGACGGGGGAGGGCGAGCTAGAAGCCGTGGCCACCCCCATTCAATTGGGCACGCGCACCCACGTGTGGAGCGTAGAAATGCGCCAAGGAGACACACTCATTGCACGCACCACGCTGCGCACCATGATTCTGGCTGAACGAAGCTAGGGCTAGAGCCAGTGGTTTTTCCGGAACCACGCCCACAGGCCGCCGACGACAGCCACCATGATGATTATTGCCATGGGATAGCCAAAGGCCCAGTGCAGCTCCGGCATGATATCGAAGTTCATGCCGTAAATTCCGGCGACTAGCGTCGGCGCTGCCCACATACCGACGACGGCGGAGATCGTGCGCATATCGGAGTTTTGCTGCATAGTGACCTTGGCCACAGAGGCATCAATAAGCGAGGTCAAGCGTTCATCGAAGCTGGCCACCAAGTCATTGACCACGAGCTCGTGGTCGTAGACATCGCGCAGGTATGACCGGATCTGCTTAGAGATGAGATCCTTGTGATCCGAGACCATCGCCTTTAATGCCGCAGAGAGCGGGTAAATGGCGTGCTTCATCTCCAAGACTTCGCGCTTGAACATATAAATGCGGTCGACGTCGAATTTGAGGTTAGGGGTAAAGATTTCCTCTTCGAGTTCATCGACTTCATCGCTAATCAGGCGGGCGACCTCGGAGTAGCGGTCCACCATCATGTCCAGGATCTTCCAGGCCATGGCGACGGGGCCGAGCTCCACCAAGTCCTGCTCGTCTTCGACTGTGTACGCCAAGTTAGGCAGCTTTGCACCGTGGCGGACGGTAATGATGAAGTTAGAGCCCATGATCATCTGGATTTCGCCCGTCGAAATGATCTGGCGCTTATCTTGCACCTCATCGTGGTCGCGGTAATTCACCGAGCGGGCCACCACAAAAAGCTGGTCATCGTAGCGCTCTAGCTTAGGGCGCTGGTGGGCCATAACGGCGTCTTCCACGATGAGCTCGTGGATGCCAAATTGTGAGGCGATCTTCGTCATCTGAGATTCATAAGGCTCATGCAGGCCAACCCAGACAAACCCGCGGCCATATTCCGCCACGGTTTCCAGGGCGGAATGTGCGGAATACTCGCCGGGTAGGGCCTCACCATCGACGAAGACGCGGCAGTGCTCAATGGCGCGCTCCGCGGGAACCGGTGGGAAGGAGGGCTGACTAGGAGGCGTGGATTTCTTTCGGCCCCTAAAGGGCGTGGGTACGGACGGCATCGTTTCAGCCTCCTTTGCACGGTAGTGCGGATAGTAACGCAATCAAGTAGTAAAACGGTCCACGTTTTACGCAGCGGGTAAAGCTTACACCGACGGTGAGTAATATAATCGAATCTATGCCTACGTGGAAAGAAGTTACCGAAGCCAATCCCGCCCACTCCCATAATTTCGCCCGCAAATGGAAGATGCTGGAGGCGCAGGGCAAAGACATTCATGGGGAGGCCCGGCTTGTCGATGCCATGGTGGAGCGCAATTCCACCATCCTCGACGCCGGTTGTGGAACCGGCCGCGTCGGTGGGGAATTGCTGCGCCGCGGTCACAGCGTGGTGGGCATTGACGTGGACCCCATTTTGATCGAGCATGCCGAACATGACTTCCCCGACGGCGAGTGGTTCGTTGGGGACCTGTGCACGGAAGAGGTTCCCGAAGGCCCCTTTGACCTCGCCGTTTCTGCGGGAAACGTCATGGGCTTTTTGGCCGTGGACGGCCGCGAGAAAGCCCTGCGAAATATTTTTAACTCGCTGACCCCCGGCGGGCGCTTCGTCACCGGCTTTGGGGAAGGCCGCGGATGGGACTTCCAGGACTTCCTCGATATGGCGCAGAAGGTGGGCTACCGCATTGACTTCACGTTTTCTTCCTGGGACATGAAGCTATTTTCGGAGCATTCCACCTTCTTGGTCGCCGTGCTATCTAGGCCTGGTGCGGACCTCTTGGCCTAAGGCCTTAAAAGCGCCGGTCCGCTTGGTCGAAGAAATCGACCTCGTGGATGCTGGCGCTGATAAAGGCGCGCTCGGCGCGGGTCCGAGTGGCCTCATCCGCCTTCTCCAGGGTTTCCTCCACAATCTTGATGCTCTCGCGCACCCCGGCGAGGAAATCTTCGCCGCCGTAGACCTCCAACCAGGCATGGTAGGGGTGATCGGGCGAGTCGAATTCCGCCAGGTGCAAGCCCACCTCTGCATACAGCCAGTAGCAGGGAAGTACGGCCGCGATGCCGACGGCGTAGTCGTCCGTATGCGTAGAGCGGATGAGGAAATCCGTGTAGGCGCTAGTGACCCGCGATGGCGTGGTAGTAGCAGAATCCTTCAACCACCCGCGGTGCAGCTCAGCCTCCTCCGCGAGGCACTCATAGGCGCCTTGCGCCCAGTGCAATTGCTGTGCGGTATCCGGCGCTTGGCTGGCGAGGCGAGCCAGGGCCTTGGAGTAGGCCGCCAAGTATTGCGAATCCTGATCGAGGTAGAAGCTGAAAGCATCGTTGGCGAGTGCACCGGAACCCAGCTTCTGAATAAAGGGGAGTGCCTTTACCTCCTCCCAGTGTTCCGCCGCGATATTCCACAGGCGCTGCGTGTACGGGCCAGCGGCCGCAACCCGCGGCTGGTCTGGATTTTCTACCTCGTCCAAAGGCCCAGCCAGGTGAGGAAGCGGTACCGAGGACGCCGCCCGCATCAAGCGTTGCGAGCGGTGCAGGTGGTCTACCGGCCCGCTGCCCTTGCCGACGGCCAGCGCATCCGCATTGGCAATCGCCTCGTGCAGCCAATCCGTCGACCATTCGAGGGCGGTTGCGGCATCATCGCCGGCACCGAGCCGCGTTGCGAGGGCAGAGGAGAGGGAGCAGCCCGTGCCATGGGTATTCTTGGTCTGCACTCGAGCCGATTCCACGCGGTGCACCTTTCCATCTGGGGTGACCACTGCATTATCTGCAATCGCCGAGTCAAGGTGCCCGCCCTTGACGATGACCGCAGTATCCGCCTCCGCAGCCCATGCCTGCGCCACTTCGATGGCGTGGTCCAAATCCTTGGCTTCCTCCGTCTGCGTGAGTACGGCCAGCTCCTTGAGGTTGGGCGTGATGACATCAGCGCGGGAGCACAGATCGCGCACCGCCTTTTCCGCCTCGGGGGCCAAGAGGCGGTCGCCGCTGGTGGCCACCATAACCGGGTCCAAGACCACAGGGACGGACGGGTCAATGTGGTCGAGGAAGGTGGCCACGAGGTCGGTGATGTTGGCATCGGCAAGCATGCCGATCTTGATGGCGTCGATGTCTACGTCCTCGCGGACCGAATCAAGCTGCTCCTGGAGGAAATCCAGCGGCGGGACGTGGACGCTGCGCACGCCCTGGGTATTCTGGGCCACCAGCGCGGTGACCACGCTCATTCCATACCCGCCCGCGGCGGCGATGGACTTCAGATCGGCCTGGATGCCGGCTCCGCCTGTGGGATCGGTTCCAGCAATCGAAAGAATACGGGGATAGGTTCCTTTAGCCACGGTAGGCCTCCTTTAGGTTGTGTGCTGCGGCTGCCGGGTCATCGGCAGCCATGATGTCGCTGACCACGCAAATCCCTGCGAATTCGCTTCCGGAAAGTTCGTGGGCATTGTGTGCCTTGATGCCGCCGATGGCGACGGACTCGAGGCCGCGTTCGCGCGCCGCGGTGGCAAGGCGCCTGGCGGCCTCAGCGCCGATTCCCGCGGGTGCATTCTTCTTGGTCGCTGTCGAGTGAACCGGGCCAATGCCAATGACGTCGGGGGCTTGCTGCGGATCGATGGCGTCCAATTCCTGCTGCGTTCCCACCGAAAGCCCGATGAGCTTATCGGGACCGAGCAGAGCACGGGCTTGGGATAAGTCCATATCGTCTTGGCCAATGTGCAGGTGGCAGCCTACCCTGGCCGCGACCTCGGCGCGGTCATTGATAAAGAGCGGGACGTCGCCCAAGACCTCCAGAAGCTCGCGGGCGGTAGCCTCGACCTCCTCGTCGCTGGCATCTTTATCGCGCAATTGCACGACGGTCGCCCCGCCACGCACCGCCTCTTGCACGATGGGAACGACCTGGTCCCGCCCGCCGGCGAGGTCTGGGTCGGTGATGAGATACAGCGTCCAATCGATGTTCATGCTAGCCCCGCAACGTCCGCGACCTCGGAGGCAGAGATGCGCTCTTCGATGGCATCAGTGGTGAGCTCATGCAGCGCATCGAGCCAAGCAACCGCAAAGGAGCCAGGCGCAATAGATTTCTCCGCGGCAACGCTGCCCGCGGCCCCGACATGCGCATGCGCGGCGATGATAGCCGCGAATGGATCCTCCCACGCTGCCAGGTAAGCCGCGCAGATGGCGCCTATCGAACACCCCGTTCCGATGACGTTTTGCAGCATCGGGTGCCCAGACTCGAGGCTTACCGCACGCGGCGTTTCGCCAGCCTGCACGATGAGATCCGTGGGGCCAGATACGCCGATGACGGCCTCAGTTTCGCGGGAAAGTTTGAGTGCTGGTTCCAGCGCGGCCTCCACGCCATCGGTGGATTCCACGCCGCGCCCGCCGGCTCCGGTTCCAGCCAAGGCGATGATTTCGGAGGCGTTGCCGCGAATCGCAGTCGGGCCCTGCGGCAAGACTTCATGCATGAACTCGGTGCGCTTTTCCAGCCCGCCCGCACCGACGGGGTCAAGGACCCACGGGGTTCCGGCCGCGGTCGCACCGGCGATTGCCTCACGCATGCCTGAGTATTGCTCGGAATTCGGCGTGCCGCAATTGATGAGCACGCCGCTGGCGATCTTCGCAAATTCTTGCGACTCTTCCGGAGTATCGACCATGGCTGGGCTGGCACCGATAGCCAATAGTGCATTGGCAGAGATATTGCTGACGACCTTATTGGTCAAGCACTGAATAAGTGGAGCGGTTTCGCGCACCGCATCGTGGGCACGCAGAAATGATAAGTCCACAACAATCCCTTCGCTAGTTCTAACTAAGTGCAGGTTCGATGGGTTTTTCTCAGCCACGGTGCGTGGCACCCCATGTTGTAATGTCCAAGCCTAACAAAAATGGGAAAATAGGAACGAAAACCGCAAAAGCCGCCGCCCACAGCCCCGCAGGAGGGGAGTGGGCCGGCGGCCGGTGCCGAAGAAAGTTTAGTTCTTTTCTTCTTCTGCCTCGTCGATGAGGTTGCGGGCAATGCGCTGCTGGGTAGTAATTTCCAGGTTGCCTCGGTTGCGGGAGAGGATATTAGCTGCCCAGTTGACCAATACGGCCAAGCGGCTGCGCAGGCCAACGACGTAGGTCAAGTGCAGTGCCAACCAAGCCAACCAGCCTGGGAAGCCGGAGAACTCGGTCTTGCCCAGCTTCACGACGGCATTGAAGCGGGTCACGATGGCCATGGAGCCCTTGTCGAAGTACTCGAAAGGTTCCTTTTCATCGGCGGTGGRCTCCTCGTCCMCCYTKGTCTCGATGAGCTTGGCGACGTGCTCGCCGCCCYGGATGGCCACCTGTGCCAAGCCCGGCAGGCGGTTCAGGGACATCATGTCACCGATGATGTAGACGTTGTTGAAGTCACCAACGGTCATGTCATCGTTGACGGACACGCGGCCGGCGCGGTCAGCCTCGACGCCGGCCTGGTCAGCGACCATCTTGCCCAGCGGGGAAGCAGCAACACCGGCGGACCAGATCTTGGTTGCGCCCTCCAGGGTGACCTCTTCGTCGGTCTTCATGTTCTTGTAGGTCACGGAGTTTTCGTTGACATCGGTCACCATGGCGTTCAGGCGAACATTGACGCCTTCCTTCTCCAGGGTGCGCTGGGCACGGCGGCCCAGGCGCTTGCCAAACGGTGGGAGTACCTGTGGCGCGCCGTCCAGCAGGTAAATCTTAGCGGCGGAGGTGCCGTAGGTGGAGTAGACATCGCTAAGCGTGCGGTTAGCCAACTCAGCAATCTGGCCGGTGAGCTCCACACCGGTCGGGCCGGCGCCAACGATGATGAAGGTGAGGAGGCGCTCGCGCTCAGCGGGGTCATCGGTAAGCTCAGCTTTTTCGAAGGCCGAAATGATGCGGGAACGCAGCTCCAAGGCATCATCCAAGGTCTTCATGCCAGGTGCAAACTCCGCAAAGTGGTCATTGCCAAAGTACGACTGGCTGGAACCAGCGGCGACGACGAGAGAGTCATAGGAGTAGGTGCGCGAAAAATCATCGAGCTCGGCCGTAACCGTCTGGTCTTCCAAGTTAATGTCGGTTACGTTGCCGTTGACAAAGTCCACATTATCCTGGTTGCGCAGGAGCTGGCGGGTTGAGGGAGCAACCTCACCTGCGGAAATCATGCCGGTTGCCACCTGGTAGAGCATCGGCTGGAACAGGTGGTGGTTCTTCTTATCGATGAGGGTGATCTCAACATCGGCGTTCTTCAACTTCTTCACAGTGTTAAGACCGCCGAATCCACCGCCAACCACGACAACGTGGTGACGGCTTCCGTTTGGACGATAAGGGGTATCAGTCATGGAATTAATGCGACCTTCCTCGAGAAAGCTTAATTTAAGTACCCGTATAGTGTAAACGCTCGTCACATAACGTGCATACTTGATACCCATTTACATGCGTTTCGGGTTTCCTTTCCTGCGGAGCGTCTTGACCGAAACCGCTCAGAAACTGGCTAAAATTAGCCCACACCGTGACCCCTTGCACCCAGGAGCGCTCCCCAAACCATGAGTTTTTCCACCCCCGAGCATTTACGCTCCATCGACGCGGAGGCATGGCCCAATATCGCGACCGTGCCATCGCAGCGCTGGGCGACTCTAAAATCCCGCCGGGCCGAGGCGAAATTTGCCAAGGCCTGCGATAATGCCGGCTTGGAGCTCGAACTCGATGCGGCGGGCGGCCCCGATTTGAAGGTAGGCCACGATGCGCTCTTCGAGCGGATCGCCGCTACCGGATGGTTAGGCTTTGCCGAAAGCTACATGGCAGGCGAGTGGACCGTCGAATCCTCCGCCCAATTGGTAAAGGTTTTGGGCAAGCTCCTACAGGTGGGATACCTCCCAAAGCCGCAGGGACTAAGCGTCCGCGATTCTGAGCCAGGGGAGCTGCCGCTCGATCTGGTGCGCCTCTATGCCGGCGATGGGTTGAGCCACGTCGGCGGGGTTTTCTCCAGCGGCGTGCCGACGACGATCCGGGAAACGGTCGAAAGCTTTAGCCCGAAAGCCGGCGGCAGGGAGCCGAAGAGCCACTTTGTCGATGTCACCACCGTCAGCGAGCCCACCAACGTGGACCGAGATGACTTGGGGGAGGCGCAGCGCAGGGCGGCAGATTGGCTTCTCGATGCCACCCGCACCGGCGCCGGTACCCACCTTCTGGTCTATCCCGCGGCCGGAATGCAGGCCGCGATACGCGCTACCAAGCGCCGCGCCACAGTAGACGTCCTGACCAGCGATGTTGAACAAATTACCCAGATGCGCGAGGCGCTTGTCTTTGCCGGAACGGAAGACTCTATCCACGTAGAGCGGATTCCGGATTCCGTTCCGAGCCCCAAACAGTGGCGCGGGCACTACGACGCGATTATCAGCGTGGAAAAGTTCGAGCAATTAAGCCCGCGAGAGCGCAAGGCCTATATCCGGGTCCTCGATCGCTTCCTTACCGCAAACGGGCGGGCGGCTTTTCAATCCACCGTGGCCACCGAATCCATGTCGGACGCGGCACGAGCTTCCCTGCAAGCCATGCGGGCCTATATCTGGCCCGGCCTCGACTACCCGCTGACCATGGATGTGCACCGGCTCGTGGATAAGAACTCTCACCTGCGCATCGTGTCCGAAACGCACGTGGGTAGCCACTATATTGAGTCCCTGCGTCAACAACGTTCCTTTTTCGATGGGCACCTGCGCGAGGCCGCCGCTGCCGGCTTTGATCCGGTTTTCCGCAGGTTATGGACCTTCCAATTCGCACTTCGCGAGGCGCTCATGACCCTAGGGATGATAGACTCCGTCCAATTTGGCCTAACCCACCGCAATCGCGGCGGGCGGCGTTAGGATTTTTATTGCGGAAGCTCGTCGAATTCGTCTAGCAAGTCAACGCTCGGGACGAAAAAGTTCGTACCGGTCAGGGCCGTGGAGAAGTCCAGGATCCGGTCGTAATTGCCTTCCGGATCGCCGATAAACATATTGCGCAAACGCTCGTTGATATCTTCTGGGTCTTTGGCATAGCCGATGAAGTACGTGCCCATCTCACCTGCGGCAAAGGAACCGAAAACCATATTCTCGCGGTAGATATCTTCCTCAAGGTCATTGAGGGCCACGTGGGAATTGGAGGGCTGCGTATCCTCATCGAGCTCCACGTCATCGGCCTTGGTGCGCCCGATAACGCGTTCTTGCTCTTCGGTGCTGATGCCGCTCCATTTATTGAGGTCATGGGTGTACTTTTGCACGGTGACGTAGGAGCCGCGGGGATAATCGGCGTCATCGGCAAGCAGCACTGTCTCTAGAGCTTCCTCGGGGAGGGGATTGGCGGTGCCATCCACAAAGCCTAGGAGGTCGCGCTGGTCCAAGTACTTGAAGCCCTGGGTCTCATCGATGACGGTGGCGGCATCGCCCAGCTGGCGCAGGACCTGGCGCGCCATCTCGTGGCAGAGGTCATAGGTATTCGCGCGGAAATGCAGCAGGATATCGCCGGGCGTGGAAGGTGCCTTGTAAGTGCCCTCGAGCGCCTCGAACTCCTTGAGCTTGTCCGGGCGGGGAGCGCTGGTAAGGCGCGGCCACATGGACGCGCCGATGCCGACGACCGTATACAGCTCGCCCTCATTGTGGCGGAAATTGACGGACTTGAAGGTATCGCTAAAAGCGGAGAGCATGTCCCGAGTGGCTTGCTCGCCGCCTTCCGCAATATCCAAGACCAGGAACAGGGCGGCGCGGGAAGGCTTTTTAACAACGCGTTGAATAGTCATGAGCTCCAGCATATGTGTTGGCCTTGGGCGTTGCACGTTTGGTGTATGTGGTGCTTGGATGCTTGGGTTCGGGCGGGATGTGGATGCTTTGATGCGTTTTGACAAATAGTGGGCCAATTTAGGGCTTTTGGAGGGCACTATTTGTCAATTTGGAACATTTTGCGCTGTGAGTGGCTTGAACATTCTTATTTGACGGGCCTCGGCACGATGGGAGGGACTTCCACGGATCTAAAATGACATAATGTACATTATCGGACAATTATGGAGTTCTGCAGGTTAAGCTGGGGCGGCTTGAGCGTGTATGGATTGCGTGCGATGCTGACTGCCGTGTTCGCGGTTCGGTCCGGAGCGTTGACCGCCCCGCTTGTTTTGGATGCGGCGTGCTAAGGCTTGAAGGTTCCGCGGATAAGTTGGCCCAGACTTTGCCGAGACGCCTTTGGAATACCTGAAGCGAGCCAGCCTTTCGAATCCGCCTGGGCTTGCCTGGGGTGTCTAGCGAACAGTCCCAACGGCCCAAACGCCCGATTGTGCGTGCGGGTGCCGATAGCTGGACTTTCCTGCCGCTGCGCCAGGGACACTTATACCCTGGCATTTAGTCACAGTGACGTTAATCAAAGGGGTGAAGCCTTGGTCCTCTATTGGTTTTTATAGGTGCTCCATAGCTGCCAGATGGTTAATACCGCCAGCAATGCTGCAACCGCAGTGACAATCCACATCTGCTGGACCGCGACGAAAGTCGAGAAAACTATGACGACTACGAGGCGGACCCACAGGGCGGAAATTAAGCGTCGAGAATTCACGGTTTAGTCCTTGTTTAAGGAGATGCGCAGGTTGATCTCGCCGTCCTCGGCGACCTTAGCCGCCAGCATGTCAGGCGTCTCCACGTTGTAGTCCAGGCGGTTAATCGGAACGTCGCCGCCAATGACGATATCATCACCGTCACGCAGAACATCGAACTCATGGGTGATTTCCTGCGTCTTGTCCTTGATCGTAAGGTCACCGGTGAGCTTGACGGAGCCGATGGTGCCGTCTTCGGGGACATCGGCAAGCGAGGCGGGCTTGGTAAGCGTGAAGGAAGACTCTGGGAAGTCTGAGGTCTTAAAGAGCTTGGACTTCATGTTTTGGTCGCGGACCTTCTTGTCCGTGGTGAGGGCATCCATATTCACCGTGATGGTGGCGGATTCCAGCGTGGAATCGGAAATCTCCGCCTGACCGGTGACCTCCGTGGTCGATCCGGAGGTGGACGTCCTCTCCGCAGGCAGAACCTCGTCGAAGGTAAAGCCCACCGAGGTGTGGTTATCGGCGCGCCCCTTGGCCACTGACCAGGAACCGTCGAGCGGCGTTGAGGCTGCCTTGGCGCCATCGGCAGTCACGGGCTCCGTCTTGACGCCGCCGCTTTTGAAAAGCGAGTACACAATCGGGCCGATCGCTACGGCGGTAAGCACGAGGATTAAAACCACGAAAATGGAAACAACGAGTTTCCGGTTATAAAAAAGCTTTTTCATCTACTATCGAAGTCCTTCTAAACGCCGAGCCAGCGAAACAAGCTCCTCACACAGACTGGAAAGCTCTTCCGCGCTCGCGCCTTCTTCCGCGGCGGTATTAATGTCTTCTGCGGAACACCGCAATTCAAAAAGGCCGTCGCGCAAACCTTGCACTTTATCTGGGCTTAAGATTACTGCATCGGCAGGAATATCCGTGCCACTGACATTGTTTCTTTGTTCATAGGCACGCTGTTTGCACGAGGCGCTGCAAAACTTACGTGGTCGTCCCCTACCGCCTTGGTCAATATCCTTTCCACACCATTGGCAGGAACCGACATTGCTTTCACGACTAGCTGTACGGATCACTCGATACACTTTAGTCCATTAAACGGCGGGCTGGGAACAATACCGCCTGGGTGTTCGTTATAATAAATAGCTCTTAGGCGAAACTATCGCCGTCAATCAGGGATCTCTTTGAAAAGGATGATGTTGCATGGCAGATCGCGTACTCCGTGGCAGCCGTATGGGTGCAGTCAGCTACGAAACTGACCGCGACCACGACCTCGCACCGCGTCAGATGGTGAAATACCGCACGGATGATGGTGAGATTTATGAGGTGCCCTTTGCACATGAGGCAGAAATCCCTGAAGAATGGATGTGCAAGAATGGCAAACTGGGCCACCTCGTAGAGGGCGAAGGCGTGGAAGCTAAGCCCATCAAGCCACCGCGCACCCACTGGGATATGCTGCGGGAGCGTCGCTCCATCGAGGAGCTCGATGAGCTTTTGGAAGAGCGCATTAACCACCTGCGCTCCCGCCGTCGGACCGCTGCTCGCCTCCTCAAGGAGCAGGAACAGCAGAAGAAGTCTTAAAGGCTCAAGCGGTATTAATTAAAGCCCGTACCCCGGCTGCCATATTGGCACGGGGTACGGGCTTTCTGCTGCTTAGATTACTTCTTCTTAGTCAGCTGGCCCACCTGGTGCTTGACCAAGTATCCCAGCTCATTGGCCAAGTTGGTGGCCCAGCCCACACCGTTGCGGGCCTTCTGGCCGGCATTGTGAACGGAGCCGTATTTGACCTCGTGGTCCGCCAGCTTGGACACCTCGCCGGCAAAATCCTTCACCTGCTCCGCGCGGTGGGCCACGCCCCACTTGGTTACCTCGAAGAGGGAATCCTTGACAAAGGAACCATCCAGCTTGGATTCGCCGTACTCGCGCTCGGTGAAGGTGATGGGTACCTCGCGGATATCGTATCCAGCCTTGACCGCGCGGAAGGCCAAGTCCACCTGGAAGATGTAGCCGGCCTTGGACAGCTCGTCAAAGTCGATGTCTTCCAACAGCTCGCGGCGGAAAGCGCGGTAGCCGGCGGTCATATCGGACAGGTCGGTTCCAAGCGCGAAGGAGATGTACAGGTTGCCCAAGCGGGACAGGTATTCGCGAGATGCCGGCCAGTTGACGGTCTCGCCGCCTGGCACATAGCGGGAGCCGATGACGAGGTCCGCGCCGTTGTCAATCTCCTCCAGCAGCAGATGCAGCTGCTCTGGGGCGTGGGAGCCATCAGCATCCATTTCACAAAGGACCTGGTAATCGCGCTCCAAGCCCCACTCGAAGCCGGCGATATAAGCGCCCAAGAGGCCGCCCTTGCCCTCGCGGTGCAACACGTGAATGTGGTCATCTTCTGCTGCGAAAGCATCGGCCTTCTCGCCGGTGCCGTCGGGGGAATTATCATCCACAACGAGGATGTGAACCTCTGGCAGCGCCTCGCGGACGCGGCCGGTAATCAAGGGAAGATTTTCAATCTCGTTATACGTTGGGATGATAACCAGCGTCGCAGAATCAAGAGTGCTCACAGTAATTAATGCTCCTACTTTTCTTTAGCGCCGACACCGCGAGGTGTACGACCCAATCGGTTGGTACGCACAGCAATGAGTGCGCAGACGGTACCAATAATAACCATCAGCCACTGCATGAGCGAACCGTAGCGCACCGAAAATGTTTCACCGGTTTTCAGCGGCAGGCTTTCTACCAGTGCCGCGGGCTCAAAGAGCTCCGAGGATTGGCTTACGCTGCCGTCTGGGTGAACGAGTGCCGAGACCCCAGAGGTGGCTGCGACCACGACGGCGCGGTCGGTTTCGAGCGCGCGCAGCCTGCTCATGGCCAGTTGCTGGTACGTCATATCGGAAAAGCCGAACGTGGCGTTATTGGTAGGCGTCGTGAGAATCTGCGCGCCGTTTTTGATGGATTCGTGGAAGGCGTTATCGAAGGAGACCTCATAACAGGTCGCCACACCTACCGCGACGGAATTCATGGAGACCACACCAGGCCCATCCCCTGCCTTAAAATCCCCGGCAAGGTCGACGTAGTCCGAAAAATGCGCGAAGAAGTCCCGCATAGGCATGGTCTCACCGAATGGCTGCAGGTACTTCTTATAGTGATGGTCGCCCACGCCGTGGCCGGGAGTAAAGACTTGCATGGTATTGCGCGCGCCCACCTCATCGCGGGTGGCGGTGCCAACCAGCACTGGAGCGTCAATGGCATCGACGGCCCCGCTAATGGCCTGGGCCGCCTCGCCGTCACGGAAAGGATCGATATCGGAAGAGTTTTCCGGCCAGATCACCAGATCTATATCGTCTTCGCGGCGGGCTAGCTTCTCCGTTTCTTGGACGTGGTTATTCAGCACCGCCCGCCGTTGCCCGGCGAAATCCAAACCACTGCGCGGAACGTTGCCTTGGATCGCGGCCACCTTGGTATCGCCCACCTTGGTATCTGCGGGATCGATGCCGCGCCCAGCCGCGAGTCCCGCAATGAGCGGGAGAATAAGCGCGGCGCCAGCGGCTATCTTTACCCGCCCGCCGCGCAGCAACAAGCCGGCCAGACCGCAGGCGCACAATGCCGTTGCCACCGTGATCATCGAGGTCCCACCCCACGGGGCTAGGTTGGCTAAGGGCCCTTCAATTTGCCCCCACGCCAGTTTGACCCAAGGGAAACCGCCAAAGGGCACAGAGGAACGCAGGACCTCAACGGCGAGGTATACGAAGGGAAAGACCAGAAATCCATATCGCCATCGCGCCACCGCGGCCCCAAAGATGCCTAAAAGGATGGCATAGACCGAAAGCCAGATAGAAAGCGCCGCATAGGGCACGGTCCCTACCAACTCGCCAATCCACGGCAGGCTCAGCAGGTACAAGACCAAGCCGTGCGTTACCGCCAAGAGGGCACCTGTAGCCCCGCGCACCTGTCGCCCACGCCACGGCATCAGGCTCACATACAGCAGGGCGATGCCTATAATCGCGCCCCACCACCAGCCGCGAGGCTCAACGGCGGTAAAGGTCAGCGCACCAGAAATACCCGCTATGACCAGGCGGGCGAAAAAWACCGCCACCTATTTTCCACCCTGCGAATTATCATCGCCGCCGCGGGGACCGAAGTCATCAGGGTCCAGGTTCTCGGACCAGTTGCGCAGCTCTTCCTCATCGATTACCTCGTGGGAATCGCTCTGACCCGAGGCCTGACCAAAGGATTGCCCCGAGGCCTGCCCAAAGGAACCAAAGTTGCCATAGCTATCGTGCTGTTGCGCCATGGGCGATGCCTCGTAAATGCGCACACCCATCTTCTCCACTTTGCGGTAGATGGATACGGCCATAAACTTTCGAAACAGCGACCGCGTTGGGGCGAAGATGAGCAGGAGCCCCAGAAAACTGGTCAAGAACCCGGGCAGGGACAGCAACATGCCACCGGCCAAGGTTAAGCCCACGTTGCCGGCGGTTTTACCTACGTTGTCATCGCGCACGTAGTAGGTCCCGTCACCGGCCTGCTCTACCTGTTTACCCATCAGCCGACGCACCTCAATGCCGGCGATGGACATGCCAAAGAACATCGTGATGAACAGGGCAATGAGCGCCCAAAAGACGCCAATCCACTCAGCGACGGCCCAAAACGCTAAGGTTTCCGCCAGCATATAGAGGACGAGATATAAAATCGGCATAGCTTCCAGTTTAACGAGCAATGCTGACGATGTGCTGGCAACACTCAGGCTACACTGGCAAGCTATGCATTACCCCGAATTTTTCCAGCACCCCGAGTCCGGCACTTGCCTGCGCCTACACGTTGTAGGCGGGTTTACCAGCCCCAATGATTGGATCCATTTGGGTTATTGCGCGGCGCATTGGGCCGATGGCAGCGTTTATATTCGCCCCAATTCCGCCATCGAGTTGCGGGGAGTTACAGACAAGGCGCAGCTGGCGGCGGAGCTGGATGAATTGGAGCTGCAGAGCTTCCACATTCCTATGCTGGCCTCTCCCCTTTCTGCCCCGACGAAGCAGGCCGCGCGCGAGCTGGCCACGCACCTGAATACCGAACAGCCCGGCTTGGAATCGCTCGCAATTACCGCTACCGACGACGATCTCCCGGCTTCTGCCACGCAGGTCAACATGCGGCTGCTTGACGATGCCACCTTGAATATCACCCAGTCCCCCGCCGCCGACAGCCCTACCGCGGGTCTCTCGCTTGCCGATGCCGCAGCCCACCTCCAACGCCTCGGTGCACAAAACACCGAGACGAAGGGCGGTGTGACAAGTGACGCGGAGCTTAACGCAGAACCTGGGCCCATTGGCTGGTTGGACGAGCACCAGGCAGAAGGCGTGGTCGACCTTGGCGCGGGGGTCTACCAAGGCGCCATCCCGGCGCAGTTCGCGCAGCTTATCGGCCAGCTCGAGGTGAACATCACGGTCACCCCGTGGGGTGGCTTAGTCTTTCACGACATCGCGGAGGGCGATGCCGAGGTCGTCCTCCGCGTGCTCGCCCCGCGCGGATTCATCTTCGACATCAACTCGCCCCTATTGCGGGAAGGCGAGGCCGACTAGCGCGGCATGTGCCGCCAGATGGGTCGGGGCACCAACCGCATGACCCATGCCAAGGCTTGTAGCGCCCTTGGGATCCACAGGGTGTGGCTGCGCGCCTGACCGCGGCGGTCATCGTTATCTATGCAGGCGACGACGGCATCGGCGACATCGCCTGGCCGCACCGATAGTGGGGCCGGTTTCATTCCTTGGGTCATGGACCCGATGACGAACCCTGGGCGCGCGGTAATCAGGCCAAGCCCGCTGCCGTGCAGCCTGTCCGCAAGGCCCTGGCAAAAGGCATCCAGCCCGGCTTTGGTGGAACCGTAGACATAATTGGCGCGCCGCGCCCGCCACCCAGCGATGGAAGAAAAGGCCACGATGTGGCCGCGCGGCATCGACTGAGCCGCCACCGTGAGTACGGAGACCTGGGCGGTGTAGTCGATGGTGGCGATCTGTGCCGCGTGGGCAGGATCGGTGTCCGCCCTATCTTGATCCCCCAGAATGCCAAAGGCGACCACGGTAAGTTCAATCGCGCGGACGCGTTCCTTGGCCTCGGCAAAGATCTGGCGGTGCTGGGAAAAGTCCTCCGCGTCAAAGGAAAGCTGGTGGACGCTGCGCGCACCAGCGGCCTCTAACCGGGAGGTAATCTCCTCAAGCCCGTGGGTCCCGCGCGCGGCGAGGACGATGTCGTTGCCGCGGGCCACGCGCTGGGCGATTTCGCCGCCGATATCGCTGCGCCCGCCCAGGATCAGTACGCCAGCCACTTAGCGCACTTCGCGTTCGACGACGTTGAGGGACTCGTAGCCATCCTTGGTAAGTACCACGATATCCTCGAGGCGCATGCCCCACTTTCCCTCCAGGTAAATGCCCGGCTCGATGGAAAAGGCCATGCCCTCTTCCAGCGCTAGGTCATTGCCCTCCATGATAAAGGGCTCCTCGTGGGTCGAGAGACCAATACCGTGGCCGGTGCGGTGGACGAATTTATCGCCCCAACCGGCATCGGCAATGGCCTTCCTAGCAACCCCGTCGATTTCTTCGGCCGTGCTGCCGGGCTTGGCGGCGGCGCGGGCGGCCGCCTGGGCATCGTAAAGCACGGCATAGGCGTCCTGGAAGTCCTGCGGCGCCTGGCTGAGATCGCCGCCTACGACGTAGGTGCGGGTGCAATCGGAGTGGTAGCCGGAGGGCAAGGTACCGCCGAGATCCACGACAACGGGCTCGCCCGCCGCCAGCTTCCGGTCAGAGAAGCTGTGGTGCGGATTGGCGCCATTCGGGCCGGAGCCCACGATGACGAAGTCAATGATGGAATGCTCTTCGAGAATGAGCTTTTCCAGTTCATGGGCCACCTCGGCCTCGGTGCGGCCGGGCTGCAGGAGCTCGGGGACCTTGGCGTGCACGGCGTCGATGGCCTGACCGGCTTTGCGCAGCTCCGCGATTTCCGCCTCGTCCTTGCGGGTAAACAGCTCTGCCAGCGCGTAGGTGGCAAGGACGTAGTCCGCATCAGATACGAGCCCCTGGAACTGCAGGATATGATCCGCCGTTAGGGATTGGCCCAGCGCGACCTTCGTGATCGACGCAGCGCCCTTGAGAGCGAGCTCGTAGGGATTATCGCCGTCATTCCACCCGCGCAGCTCAACGTCGAGCTTGCCGACGGGCGCCGATTTAATATCCGTGATATCCGTATTCGGCGAGACAATCCACGGCGTGCCGCTTTGGGGAACGGCCAGCACCGTCAGGCGCTCGTGGGACGATACCCACGAACCGGTCAGGTAGGCGAAATCGGGGCCGGTGCCAATCAGCAAAAGGTCAATGCCCTGCTGGGCGGCTGCTTCTTGCGCGGCCGCGAGCCGACGCGAATACACTTCGGGAGAAAAAGCCTGAGTAGTCATGCCCCACAGTCTACTAGCCAGCGGCCTGGGCTAGCTTAGGCCCCGATCGTGACGACCCCGCGCTGGATGGCATCGATCGCGCGGCGCGCGTTGCGCTGGATCTGGCCATCGTAGCCAGTCTTGGCGATTTGCTGCAGTAGGTCCACGACCTGGCGGCACCACCGCACGAAGTCACCGGGGGTAAGCTCCGCGCCCGCCTCATTGGCCGCCGCCATGCAATAGCCCAAGGGCGCACCCGCCGCCCACTGGTGAATGGCTAGTGCAAAGCCGGCTTCGGGTTCGCGCGTTGGCGACAGCCGGTGGCGGCGTTCATCTGCGCTGAGCTCGGTATAGATGCGCCAGGTCGCATTCATGGCATCGGCCATGCGGTCCGTTGCCGCCTCCGGCTGGCCCCCAGTGGCCTTCCTATTTTCAAAGCAGCACAGGGAAGCAACGCCGGCCAATTCCGCTGGATCCAGCTCATCCCAAATGCCGCGCTTCAGGCATTGGGCAACAAGCAGATCGGATTCGCTATGAATCTTGGCCAGGCGCTCACCTTCCTCAGTGATGACCGGCGTGCGATCGCTGCCCGCACCAGAGAACTCGACATAGTCCATCTCCGCGAGCAGATCCACGATGCGTTCAAAGGTGCGGCCCAGCGTATCGGTCGCCTTATTCACCTTGGCCTGCAGCTTTTCGAGGTCGCGCTCGCGCCGCGCCAACTTCTGCGCCACGCCGGCTAGCTGCTCCCTATCGGTGGCGGGCCACTCGTGCGCAGGGTGCTCGCGAATGGCATCGCGCAACTCGCCCACCCGCTTATTTGGTCGCAGGCGTGGTTTCGACTTCATCCGTTTCGGGCGGTCAAACTTCTCGCGGCGGAAGACATCCTGGATGTACTTGGTATTGCGCCGCGGGTTTTTGCGCACCGGCTTCGGGATCTTAATGCGGCCCAGCTGAATCGGTGGATTATTAATCCCAGTGGCATCGATGCGGCCTGACCAGCCGGATTCCGTGGTGACCCACGGGCGTGGATCCTCAGTCTGGTTGGCCGGGGTGACCACCGCTGCAAGGGTGGGCCTTTTCTTTCCGGCAAGCGCGATGACATCGCCCAATTGCAGGCGGGCTAGCACCGCGACTACTTCCTGGGTGCGTTGGTGTTCCTTATTAACCTTGGATTGTTTTTCTTCCGCCGTCAGTTCGCGGCGCAACCGGATATAATCCATGAGCACCTCGGCGGGATCCTCGCCGTCCTTGGCTGGTGGTGCGAGGGCATCGACGGCATCGTCAAGCTGCTCCCGCAATTCGCGCACCCGATGCTCCGCTCGTTCAAGTTCTCGGGTTTCTTCCACCACGGAGCCATCGGCTTGAAACTGTGCAAAGGACTTTTCCAGCAGCCGCAGCGAGTCCTCAAAACCAAGCATACCCAGCAGGTTAATGGCCATGTTATAGCCTGGCGCAAACGTGGAAATAAGCGGATACGTCCGGGTCGATGCCAAACCGGCGACAAAACGCGGATCCATGGCAGGTGCCCACTGCACGACCGCGTTGCCCAGGGTATCGATTCCACGCCGGCCAGCGCGCCCAGTCAGCTGCGTGTATTGGCCTGGCGTGAGGTCCACGTGCGCTTCACCATTGAACTTAATGAGCTTTTCGAGCACCACCGTGCGGGCGGGCATATTAATGCCCAAGGCAAGGGTCTCTGTTGCGAATACGGCGCGCACCAAGCCGCGGACAAAGAGATCTTCTACGATGTGGCGAAATGCCGGCAGCATCCCGGCATGGTGGGCGGCAAAGCCGCGGGAGAGCGCTTCGCGCCACCGCCGGAAATCTAGGACCTGGAGGTCTTCTTCGGGGATGCCCTCAACGCCGGCATCGACAATGGCCTTGATCTCTTCTGCTTCTTCTTGCGTCGTCAGCACCATCCTGCTGCGCAGGCACTGATAGAGCGCTCCATCGCAACCGGCGCGGGAAAAGATAAAGGTAATCGCGGGCAGCATATCTTGCGATTGCAGCACCTTGAGCACCTCCGGGCGCCCTAAGGGACGGTAGCGATCCTGCGGCCGGGAGGAACCGGAACGCCCACCTGCCTTCCCGTGGAATTCGCTGCGCCCGCCGCCCTTGTGGCGCGCCCTCGCGCGAAAACCCTTGCCGGATTTATAGTCCGCGCGCCCATCATCGCTATCGCCTGCCTCAAGGCGCTGAATACGGCGTTCTAGCTCGGAATTGACCTGGCCGCCGGACTCCGGCTCAAAGAGTGGATAAATCTTGCGGCCCAACATCATCCATTGATCGAGCGGGACGGGACGGTGTTCGGTCACGATGACCGAGGTATCGCCGCGGACGGTAGCGAGCCATTCACCGAATTCCTCGGAATTGGACACGGTGGCAGATAACCCAATGATGGAAACGTGATCCGCCAAGTTCAGAATGACTTCTTCCCAGACCGCGCCGCGGGAGGCATCTGCAAGGAAGTGGATTTCATCCATGACCACATGGGTAAGCCGATCCAGCGCGGGCGAATCCGCGTAGATCATATTCCGCAGCACCTCAGTGGTCATCACCACGATTTCTGCATCGGCGTTAATGGAGACATCGCCAGTCAGCAGACCAACGGCATCCTCGCCGTGCTCAGCGACGAGGTCGTGGTATTTCTGGTTGCTCAGCGCCTTAATCGGGGTGGTATAAAAGCACTTCGTGCCGCGGCTTAGGGCCAAAGAAACGGCGAACTCGCCAACGACGGTTTTACCTGCACCGGTAGGGGCGCAAACGAGGACACCTTGGCCATTTTCTACCGCCTCACACCCCTGCACCTGGAACTCATCCAAGGGGTATGGGAGGCCGGCGGCAAAGGTATCCAGGTGAGTTTCAGTCATATCTCACAAGGCTACCCGTGCTTAAAGCACATCGTCGAAAAAGCCGCCTTCATCGGTAGGCCGCTGCGGCCCCTTGCGATCCCCAGCCTGCTGCGAAGTGCTATCCGATGCCCGCTTTTCCGCGCGGACAGTCTGCGCTGACGCGCTAGGTGCCGCGGGCTTTGGCGAGGCATACACGCCCGAGGGGGCATCGACGGGCGCGGGCCCGCCCACGCCCGTGGGACCCTCATCAAGCGCTGACGCGGATTCATCATCGAGATCCATCCACGCAGGGCGCTCCCGGTTCTGGCGCTTATCGTGAACGCGGCAGAATTGGAATGCAATCTCAATAAGCAACAAGAGGCAGGCGGACAAGACCACCATCGTGAAGGGATCTTGGCCCGGAGTCACGAAGGCGGCGAAGATCATCACGGCGACGATGATGATGCGGCGCTTGTCCTTGACGTGGTTATATTCCAAGACGCCAATGAGGTTGAGGGAGACGATCAACAGTGGAATCTCGAAACTGATGCCGAAGATGAGCAAGAGCGCCAAGAGGAAGTAGAAGTATCGCTCACCGGTTAATGCTGCTGTTTGATACTCGGCGCCGATGCCGATGAGGAATTCTAGGCCCACGGACAAGATGAAGTAGGCCAAGATGGCGCCCACCAAGAACAGGAAGACGGCCACAGCGACGAAGCTTAAGGTATAGCGACGCTCATTCTTATGCAGGCCTGGGACGATGAATGCCCACACTTGGTAGAGCCAGACTGGGGATGAAAGCACCGTGCCGGCCAAGGTGGCGACCTTCAGGCGCAAAATGAGCATCTCAAAGGGACTGGTGGCAAGCAAGCGGCATTCGCCATCGTTATTGAAATTGGCCCGCTTATCTTCCGGCAATGAGCAATAAGGCTCGCGCAGAATTTCTCCCAGCGGCGGAATCCGGAAGGGCGCCTGCTGATACCAAATGAAACCGATGATCGCGCCGATAACCAAGGCAAGCAGCGAAATAATGATCCTTCGCCGCAGCTCTTGCAGGTGCTGCACTAAGGTCATCTCGCCCGTTGGATTCTTGGGCTTGCGTGAAAAACCTCGCCGCTTGCGGCGCACGCGGGTTCCTGGTTCGCCGGCAGGGTGGGACTGTGAGGACATCAATTTGGCTCTTTCAACGCACAAGAGCGAACACTACCCTGCTCACCCGGTATCTGGATGCCGCGCGCCGGCACGGCTGGCGAGTACATAAGCAGAGCGTGTTCGCGTTTCTAGCAGGCAGGGGGCGTTAATTCTGAGAGGAAGAGTTTCCCTGCTGGTGGCCAGGTTGCATATCTGGGCGGTTCCAGAACTCTTCATCGGACTGCTGGCGCTTCTGGCTCAATTGAGCTTGCGCCTCGGAACGCTTGGAGTCCTCCGATTGCATTTCATTGACCTCAGATTTGAAAATGCGCATCGAGCGGCCCATGGAACGAGCAAGATCGGGCAATTTCTTCGCGCCAAATAGCAAGATGATGACGAGAACAATCAGGCCGATTTCCAATGGTCCTAAGGTCATAAGATCCTCTTTCGGTTCTTCTTTGCTTGCGCCGGGTAGCCGCCGCGGGCGCTCCCTTCGCGGGGAATATTCGCGGGGCAATTATAAGACGCATGTGCGTGCAGTAACTGAATTTTAAGTATAGCCCTTTAACGCAGCATTTCCGCGTTCCGCAATGAGATTCACAATAGATTGAGGGGCTATAACGCGTAACCTATCGGCCTGCCCGAGGGCAAAACGAACCAGCCAATCCACCGATCCTACCTGCATCGTTGCAGCTACAGTGCCGTTTTTTAGGCGTTTGCTTAGTTGCATATCGTAGTATTCTGCAAGCCAAGTGAATTCTTCATGAATGATTAATTCCACGGAATCCGCCGTACCTAAATTAAAGGGTGCTGCAGCGTCGAAATCCAGCTCCTTGAGGCGCGGATGAGCGGTTTCCTCCGTCAGTTCGGCATGCTTGATGCGGTCGATGCGGAAGGTCCTATGCCCCTGCTTATCTTCCTCCCACGCCGCGAGATAAGGCTCGGCATCCACGATGAAGATCCGGGCCGGATCAACCAGGCGCTCGGTTTCCTTATTAGATGAAGCACTCCAATAGCGCATCCGGATGCGCCGTTTTTCATTGAGCCCGCGGTTTAAGGTTGCCTGGATATCGGATTCTTGCGGGTCCACCGTCGATAACGTGTCATAGATGCTCAGCGTGCGCTCATCCATAATGGAGCGCAATTTTTCCGCGGCCGACTTAATCGCCCGCGCATCCAACAGCCCCGGCATAGCCTCGAGGGATTCTAGGGTAAGCAAGAGCGCGCCGGCCTCGGTTGGGGTAAGCCGCAGTGCTTGTCCCAGACCTTGGTCATTGTAGATGGTGACCCCATCGCGGTAACTGAAAGAGAGATCGATGAGCTCTTCGGTATTGCGGCCGGTCCCAGAGCAAAACAGCCGGTCCACGGCATCTTTTAGCTCTCCTGGGTCCATCCCCAAATCCGCGGCCGCCTCCATTGGGGTTTTATCCGGATGGTTTTGAAAATACGGGATGAGGTTGAGCGACCGGACGAGCGCTTGCAGTTTATGAGATCCATCGGCCATGGTTTACTCAGCTCCGTTGTGGTTGGCGGCTGCGCGCAGGAGGTTAATGATTTCCGTGCGCACTTCGGGGGGACCTAGCACTTTTACCTCTGGGGCATAGCCGGCTGCGGTGCGCACCAACCAATCCTTCTGGACCCCGGTAAGCACGACGGTGCCATCGGCGGTGCGCGTGCCCACGCTTTCTAGCTCTTGGGCTTGACCTTCAGGAATATACAGGGTCGCATCCACCTTTTCGCCGCGCTGTAGCGCCTCTTTGACGAGCTTGTCGATGTCCACCGTCACCTCGATGTGCTCAGCCGGCTGGTGTGACCGCTTGATATCGGAAAGCCTTAAAGCGCGGAAGACGCGCGGGGCTGCGCGGTCAACATCGAAGCCAACGATATAAATGCGGCTTTGGTGGTTGACCACTCCCCAAGGATCCATGGTCCGGCGCACGGTCTCTGCTGCCGGGTGGGGGCGATAGGAAAAGGTGATGCGCACTTTATTTCGCACGGCGGCAAGGACGAAGGTGATGACTTCGGGGGCAAGGCGGGTGATGTCATTGACCGCGGTATAGATGGGCGCGCCCTCCAAGTTGCGGGAGGCGCCCGAGGCGGCGATCTTGGTCCACCCGGACAGGGAGAAATCGCTCAATCCACCAGGGGTTCCCACTCCCCCTGCGATGCCAAGCACCATCGCTTCTTCCGGTGTAAATTCCACCGGCGGGRGCTGGKAATTGCTTTKGTCGAGGCGGKACGAGGCGCCGYCTTCCCYMCCSGTGTGCACGATGGGGRCTCCGGCGCGTTGCAAGGTGGCGATATCGCGGGCAAGTGCCTTGGTAAAAGCCTCGTCGGATTTATCGTTATAGCCTGCGACGTGGCTGCGGATCCAGGCCGCGGAACGGTCCGGTGAACCACCCGAATTCGCCGCTCCTTGCAGCGCAAAGGATAGGTTGGTGAGCCTTTCTACCGCCGCATCCTGCCGGCTCGGCGTGGATCGTGATGCCACCACGTTGTTTACTCTCCCCAGTGCTCAATGTGCACGCCCTAGGCGTGATTATCGTGCATATAGTCTAGCAATGCCTCAACGCGCGGATCGGTGGACGCGAAGGGATCGAGCAGTTCCTCGGTGCGCGGTTCTGGGCGGTTAACCTTCAGCCGCGTCCAATCCACGGTCACGTGCGCGCCGCATTCTTCGGCCGCAGCTAGGAACTTTCCGCGCAAAGCCGCGCGCGTGGTCGGCGGCGCGGCGGATACCGCACGCTCGATGGACTCATCGTCGATCCAGCGCTCAACTATCCCGCGGCGCAGCAGGACGTCGTATAAGCCTCGCCCGGCCCGGATATCGTGATAGGTCATATCGACCTGCGTCAGCTTCGGATGCGCCCAGTCACCACCCAAACGGGAGCGGTAGCGTTCAAGCAGCTCGAGCTTGATGACCCAATCGATCTCGCGGTTCACTCCGGAAAAGTCTCCGGTCTCGATGGCGCGCAGAATGCGCTCCCACAGGTCAACGACGCGCTCTAATTCCGCCGTGGGCGTGCCGGCGTCTTCGCGGTGGGCGAGCCAATCGCGCGCCCGCGCGCAGAGCCGCTGCTGGACCTCCAAGGCGGTAATGGTTCCGCCGCTGGCAAGTGGCAGTGGCGTTGAGCCGGTCACATCGCGCGCGATGGATCGAATGTGGTGGATTGGATCTGCGATCTCGAGTTCGGGAAGCTCGAAGCCCGCCTCCAGCATCTCCAGCATGAGCAGGGTAGAGCCGACCTTTAAAGCGATGGTGGGCTCTGCCATATTGGAATCGCCCACGATGATGTGCATGCGGCGGAAGCGCTTGGAATCCCCGTGCGGCTCATCGCGGGTATTGATGATGGGCCGGGAGCGGGTGGTCGCGGACGATACGCCCTCCCGTACCTGATCGGCGCGCTGTGATAAGAGGAATTGCGCAGGGTGATCACCCTTGGCAGGCTGCACCATTCCCGCCCCACAGATAAGTTGGCGGGTAATCAGGAAGGGCAAGAGCGCCACGCCCAGATCTTTGAGCACCATGTGCCGGCTAATGAGGTAATTTTCGTGGCAGCCAAAGGAGTGCCCGGCGGAATCCACGTTGTTCTTAAACAGGTAGACCGGCCGCTCGTTTCCTTCTGCGGCCAACGCATCTTCCGCTTGCAGCGCGAGGCGGTTCATCACGCGGTCACCGGCGCATTCATAGGCGATGAGCTGGCTAAGGCTATCGCACTCGGCGGTAGCTACTTCTGGGTGCGAGCCGACGTCGAGGTAAAGGCGGCTGGCATTGGTCGCGAAGATATTGGACGAGGCGTATTTTTCGACGATCGGCCGGAAGAGCACGCGCGCAACCTCATCCGGGCTTAATGCCCGCTGGCTCTTCGGCGTCGCCGTGGACAGGCCATAC
Source organism: Corynebacterium accolens (assembly GCF_030515985.1). Next base: position 945,217 of record NZ_CP100376.1, read on the forward strand.
TCGGTTTCGATACCCATGATGCGCCGAGCAAAAACGGGACGGGTGGATTCCACGCCTACTGTCCGCCCTTTTGGACGTAGGAGCGGACGAATTCTTCCGCGTTATTTTCCAGCAGGCCATCGATCTCATCTAGGAGATCATCAGTGCCGGAGGTGTTGATATTGAGCTGGGTTGCGGTAAATTCTTCCTCTGACTCGGGGTCATTTCCCCCGTTATTGCTAGTGACCTGGCGATTCGAATTGGACACGATGTCATCCTTTCGTCGTATTAGGTGATCATTACTTACGATACTCGGGCTGGATACCGATGGCAGCAAGGCCTTCGAGCAACTCTTCTACGCTGCTTGCGCCATCGATGATGTCTTCGCAGTCCGCGCGGGTGAGCCCGCGGGCATCATCCATGGCCACGGTGGCCCAGACTCCGATTCGGGCGTGTCCGTCCTTATCACCACGGCGCAGGGTGAGGCTTTGCCAGCTGGCAGCGATGATATCTTCGCCGAATTTCTGCGTTATGCGCCCGCGGAAATATGCCCGCGTATCGGCGGGCGGTTCGGCCGCGGCCCGGCGCAGGKCCTCGGCGCTAAAGAGCTGGCGCATCTGGCCCTTGCGCACCAGTGCATGGTGCAGCGACTTCTCCGGATCGATTTCCGCATATTGCAAGTCAATAAGGCGCAGCTTGGGATCATCTGGGTCGATGCCGCGGTCCAGGTAGCTTTTGATCAACCGGTACTTGGCCACCCAATCTAGGAGGTGGGAGGCCTTGAGGGGGTCATCGGCAAGCAGCTCTACTGCCTCGTCCCAGGCCGCCAGCACCTTGTGGTCGGCGGAAGTCTCTGGCTGCAGGCGGCGGCGGTATTCGGCGAGCAGCTCGAGGGCGGTGAGCTCGCGGCCATCGGCAAGCGTGAGCCGGTGGCGCAATTCGAGGTCGCGGCTTACCAGGGGCACCTCCGCGACGGCATCGGCTAGGCGCAGATCGCTAAAGTCCGTGCCGGCCTCGATGGCATCGAGCACCAGCGAGGTCATGCCCAATTTCAACAGCGTCGAGGTCTGCGACATATTCGCATCGCCGATAATGACGTGCAGGCGGCCGAAGTCATCGTGGATGGCATGGGGCTCGTCGCGGGTATTGATAATGCCGCGGTTGAGGGTGGTTTCCAGGGAAATTTCCTGCTCGATATAGTCCGCGCGCTGGGAAATCTGGAACCCCGGTTCCTCCCCAAACTCACCGCGCCCCATGCGCCCAGCACCGATGACGACCTGCCGGGCCACGAAGAAGGGGATGAGCGCATGGGCCATGACCGAAAAATCGGTGCTGCGGGCGTACTGATAATTTTCATGCGAACCGTAGCTGGCGCCCTTGCCATCGACGTTATTCTTGTACAACCGCAGCGGCGGGCACGGCTGCCGGTCCGCCAAGACGGACTGTCCCTGTTCCGTCAGCTCAGCGACGGCATCCCGGGCCTGCAGCAACGTGTGATCGCCGGCGGCATCATAAAGCGTCGCGTCCCAGGCATTCGTGCATTCCGGCGCCGAGTACTCGGGGTGGGCATGGTCCACATAGAACCGCGCCCCGCTCGGGGTGACAACATTGGCCACACCAACCGCATTGGGGTCAACCACGGGAACCGTATCGTAGCGCTTGAGATCGAAACCGCGCGAATCCCGCAAGGGGTGCTCTTCCGCAAAATCCCAGCGCGAACGCGCGCCCGTATACAGCGCGGCATAAGCCACCACCGCATGGGTCGAGGTAATGATTGGGGAATGCTCCGGCGAATCCGGCGTAGAAATACCGTATTCCGTTTCCGTTCCTAGCACACGGGCCACGTACAGCTCCTTCCACTCAAAAGTTCCACACTGGTCACACGCGATCCGCCGTGATCCGCGGAAACGATCTTGCTCCATTCCTCGGGGTTGGTTGAGGTGGGCATATATTCTGATTCCTCCTGCTCAGCGGCGATGGCGGTGCGCAGGTGCTGCTTGCCGATGCCCCCTTTAACGCCCCCATCGCCTTCCTCCGCGGCGCGCGGCGCACCGTAGTGCGATAAAGCCTCCTTGATGGCTAGCTTCTTAGCCCTGGCCAAGATATTGGCGATCATCGCGCCGGAGACGAAATCGCGATAGTGCAGGACCTGGCGCTGCCCATTGCTAAAGTGCAGCTGCGCAAAGGGCCTATCGCTATAGAGCTCATCCACGGCATCGCCGATGAGCTCGTCGATATCGCCCTCGTGTGGAATGGACGGATCGAAGTGGCGGGCGRAGADCTCGCGCGCGCCGCGCYTHGTGGGGSGRTTGRTGSGCACCYTCATATCCAGCCYGCCCGGGCGCMTAATGGCGGGGTCAATGAGCTCTTCCCTGTTGGTGGCGCCGATGATGACCACATTGCTGAGGCGCTCCACGCCGTCGAGTTCCGTCAGCAGCTGGGGAACGACGGTGGTTTCCATATCGGACGAAACCCCGGATCCGCGGGTGCGGAAAATAGATTCCATCTCATCAAAGAAGATGACCACGGGGCGATCCGCGCTGGCCTGGGCGAGCTCGCGGGCGCGCTCAAAGATAAGCCGAATGCGGCGTTCGGTTTCGCCGACGTACTTATTCAGCAGCTCAGGGCCCTTAATATTGAGGAAGTAGCTGGATCCGTTTCCCCCCATTTGGGTAGACAAGGAGTTAGCGACGGCCTTGGCAATGAGCGTCTTTCCGCAGCCGGGCGGGCCATAAAGCAATACGCCCTTGGGCGGTTGCAGGCCGTATTGCCGGTAGAGATCGGGGTGGATAAAGGGCAGTTCGACGGAATCGCGGATCTGAGAAATCTGCTCGTCTAAGCCGCCGATGTCCTCGTAGCGCACATCGGGTACTTCCTCCAGCGAAAGCTGGGATACCTCTGCTTGATCCACCTTTTCTACGGCCACGGAAGCCTTGGTATCTAGCAGGACCACCTCGCCCGCGCGCACGTTTTCTTGCAGCGCCTGTGCGAGGAGGACGACGCGGTTATCCCCCGCGGAATTAGCCACGACGGCTCGGCGCTGGTCCAAGCGCTCGACCACGGTGGCAAGCTCGCCAGTGCTCGTGGGGGCGCAGCCTTCGACGACCACGAAGCCATCTCCCAACCGCACCTGTTGGCCCACCTGCAGGCTTCCCGGCTCCACGTTGGGAGAGACCTTGAGCTGCATGACGCGGCCGTTGGTATAAACCTCCGCCGTGGTGCCTACCTCGCTTTGGTGCGGTGAGTAGGCCAAAAAGACACCGTAGGTAGAGGCAGGCTCTGCAAGCGCATTGACCTCAGCGAATAACTGCTCGAGCTCGGCGCGCGATTTCTGTAATAACTCCACCAGCTTTTGGTTGCGCGCAGCAAGCTGGCTGAGTTGCCGCTTTTTATCCGTGGCTTCATCCATGCACACCACTTTAACGCGCGAGCAGCTATGGGCGAGGCCACTTTAGTAATTAATTACACCCGTGTGCTTAAAACTGTGCACCTTATTTGCGGGCGCGGCGCTGGGGGCGCGGCGGGGTGACGCCATCGGCAAGCCGCCTGGTCCAAATTAGGAATGCGGTATGCGCGTTCATGCGGTGCTCGGGGCGGGTGGCTAGGCCTTCTACCTTCCACTCGCGCACCAGGGRTTCCCACGCCTTCGGCTCGGTAAAGCATTGCAGCTCGCGGATGCCCTCCATGACCTTCATCAGCTGTGGAACGGTTGCCACATAGGTCATGAATACGCCGCCGGGGATCAGCAGATCGCGTACGGTCTCCAGGTTCTCCCAAGGCTCCAGCATGTCCAAGATGATGCGGTCGACGGGACCACCGAGGTCCTCAGCGGTGACATCACCGAGATCGCCTAGGCGCGGCGACCACCACTCGGGGCGGCTACCAAAGTATTCCTCGACGTTTTCGACCGCGTACTCCAGGTGATCCTCGCGGATTTCATAGGAATAGACGTGGCCTTCGGGGCCCACGGCGCGCAGGAGGGACATCGACAAGGCGCCGGAGCCCGCACCGGCCTCCAGCACGCGGGCGCCCATAAAGATATCGCCCTCGACCAAGATCTGCGCGGCGTCCTTGGGGTAAATGACGGCAGCACCGCGCGGCATCGAGAGGACGTGATCCACCATGAGGTGGCGGAAGAGCAGGAAGGACGAGCCCAAAGTGGACTCGATGACGGAACCTTCATCCATCCCCACGATGTCATCGTGATTGATTATGCCTTTATGGGAATGGAACTGGCCTCCTTCTTTCAAAATGACCGTGTAGTGGCGCCGCTTGGCGTCCGTCAGCTGCACGCGGTCGCCATAGGAAAAGGGGCCAGAATAAGCCATGCCGCAAAACTCCTCGAGGTTGTGGGTACTAACCCTTCAAGTATGCCTCAAGAGCCCGCGAGAGCCATATTTGGTCCTGCTCGCCCACCATCTCGCGCGCGGAGTGCATGGAAAGCATCGGCACGCCCACGTCGACGGTGTCGATGCCCAACCGCGTTGCGGTAATCGGGCCGATGGTCGAGCCGCACGGCACATCGTTATTGCCCACGAAACGCTGCACCGGAACCCCAGCCTTGGCACACGCGGTCTCCCACAGCGCAATCGTCTGTGCATCGGAGGCGTAGCGCTGGTTACCGTTGATCTTGGTCACTGGGCCCTGCCCAATGATCGGCTGGTGGGTGGGATCGTGCTTATCCGCGTAATTGGGGTGCACCGAGTGCGCGGCATCGGCAGACACGCAGCTAGAACGCGCGAACATCTGGAAACGCTCTTCCTCATTGGCCCCCAGAGCGCGGGCGGTGCGGGTCAGCACATCCTGCAGGATCGGCCCGGCGGCACCATAGCGGGAGCTCGAGCCCACTTCCTCATGGTCAAAGGCCATCATGACCAAAATATCGGAGCCGTCATAGTCCTGCGCCGCACGCTGCATGGCCTCCAGCGAGGCGTGCACCGAAGATAGGTTATCCATGCGGCCAGCCGCGATAAACTTTTCGCCCGCACCAAAGACGGCACCCCGGGCGGCATCGGCGGTAATCAGGTTGAAGGAAGCAATATCCTGCTTGGCGATGCCCGCCTGCTCCCCCACCACCTGCAGGATCGACGCCTCTTCATCGCCAACCGTCAACACCGGCTGCATGTGCTTTTGGCGGTCCGGCTTAAACTCATCCTTGCGGTACAAGTGAATGGCCAGCGAAGGAAGTCGCAGGACCGGGCCCGTATTCACGAGGTGCTGGCGCCCATCCGTGGTCACCACTTGGCCGGCGACGGTCAGTTCGCGATCGAACCACGTGTGCAGCAAGGCGCCGCCGTAGATTTCCACCGCTACCTGCTGCCAGCCCGCAGCGGAAAAATCGGGCGTGGGTTTGAGCGCCAGCCCCGGCGAATCAGTATGTGAGCCAACGATGCGGAAACCGGAGTTCTTATCGGCACCTTCCGGCACGTACCACGCGGCAACCGCGCCGCCGCGCACCATGACGTGCCCGCCCGGTGCGGCCGACCAGTCCTCGCGCTCATCCTGAACCTGGAAGTCAGATTCTTGCAGCTGGCGCGCTACCTCATGCGCGGCGTGGTACGACGACGGCGAGGCCGCCAAGAAATCAAGGAACTTATCGGTATAACTCATACCTTCTAGCTTGCCACGAAACTATCGGCGATAGGCTAGATACACCATGGCTACTCCATCTACTCCTCACTCCCGCCCCCGTCCCCTTGCCCTGTCGCCTTCGCGCGCCTCCGACTACCAGCAGTGCCCGCTGCTCTACCGTTTCCGGGCCATCGACAAGATTCCCGAGCCCAAGACCATCGCCCAAGTTAAGGGAACCCTGGTCCACGCGGTTTTAGAAGAAACGCATAAGCTTCCGCGCGAAGAGCGCACCTACCCGGCAGCGGTAAAGATGATTAAACCAAGCTGGGCCGCGATGACAGAAAAGGACGCTGAACTGCTCGAGCTCGTGCCCGAAGAAGAAACGTATGACTTCTTCGTCGCCGCCCGTGAGCTGCTCAAGGGCTATTTCCAGATGGAGAACCCGCAGGGCTTCGACTGCCAAGAAACCGAGATGTATGTCAATACGGTCCTGCCCAACGGCGTGCCCGTGCGCGGGTTTATTGACCGCGTGGACCGCGCCCCCACCGGCGAGGTGCGCGTCGTGGATTATAAGACGGGAAAGAAGCCAGCACCGCGGTTTTCCCAGAGCGCCCAATTCCAGATGCGCTTTTACGCCTTGGTGTACTGGCGCCTGCTGGGCACCATCCCCCACCAGCTGCGGCTGATGTATTTAAAGGTGCTGGACTCGATGTTTTTAGCCCCCACCCAGGAAGAACTCGAATACTTCGAGCGCGATCTAGGCCAGCTGTGGGCCAAGATTGAGGCCGATGGGCGCGCCGGGGATTTTCGCCCGAAGCGCTCCAAGCTCTGTGATTGGTGCGCGCATCAGGCGATCTGCCCCGAATTTGGCGGCACGCCACCGGAGTACCCGGGGTGGCCGGGCTCCGCGGCGGATTAAATCCTTTTAGAACAGTCCGGATACCGTGCCATCGGCGGCGACGTCGATATTATTGGCCGCCGGCTTCTTAGGCAGACCCGGCATGGTCATCACGTTGCCGGTCAGCACCACGATGAACCCGGAACCGGTGCGCGGCAGCAGCTCGCGCACGTGCAGTGTGTGTCCTTCCGGGGCACCCAATGCCGTTGCTTCATCGGAGAAGGAATACTGCGTCTTGGAAATGACTACGGGCAGTTTATCCCAGCCATTGTCCTTGATGTACTGCAAGTCCTTCACAGCCTTGGAGCCGTATTCCACGCGGTCTGCGCGGTAGATCTCGCGGGCGATGGTCTCGATGGAGGCCTCGATGCCTTCTTCTGGATCGTAGAGCTGCTGCGCGCCGCCCTCGAGGTTCTCCAACAGGGTCTCGGCCAGCTTCGTCGCTCCCGCGCCGCCTTCGGCCCAGACGTTGGCCTCTTCCAGGGCCACGCCGAAGTCCTTAGCCCAATCGCGCATGAGCTGGCGCTCTGCCTCCGTATCAGACCAGAAGAGGTTCAGCGCGACGACGGGCTTAATTCCAAACTTGCGCAGGTTTTCTACGTGGCGCTCAAGGTTGACGATGCCCTTCTGGAGCGCCTCAAGGTTTTCCTCGGTGAGCTTGTCCTTGGCAACGCCCCCGTTGTACTTCTGCGAGCGAATCGTCGCCACGACCACCGCGCCGGCCACGTCCAGGTCACCAAAGCGGGACTTGATATCCATAAACTTCTCGCCGCCAAGATCCGCACCGAAGCCGGCTTCGGACAGCACGATATCGCCGAACTGCAGCGCGGTCTGGGTCGCCAGCAAGGAATTGCAGCCGTGCGCGATATTGGCGAAGGGGCCACCGTGGACGAGTGCGGGAACCCCGCCGAGAGTTTGCACGAGGTTCGGGTTCAAGGCATCGCGCATCAGCGCGGTCAGCGCGCCTTCCGCATCGAGCTCGCGCGCGGTCACTGGACGCTGGTCATAGGTAAAGCCGACGGTGATATTGCCCAAGCGCTGCTTGAGGTCATCGAGGCTCGTCGCCAAGCACAAAATGGCCATGATTTCAGAGGCGGCCGTAATGGTAAAGCCGGTTTCTGCCGGCACGCCGTGCGCAGGGCCGCCGAGCCCGGTGACCACATTGCGCAGTGCGCGGTCGTTCACGTCGACGCAGCGCTGCCACGTCACGCGGCGCGGATCGATGCCCAGCTGATTGCCCTGGTGAATGTGATTGTCGATGATGGCCGCGAGCGTATTCGTTGCCGCGGCAATGGCGTGGAAGTCACCGGTGAAGTGCAGGTTGATATCTTCCATCGGCACAATCTGGGCGTAGCCGCCGCCCGCGGCACCGCCCTTGATGCCCATTACTGGGCCCTGGGATGGCTCGCGCAGAGCTACGATGGCCTTCTTCCCAATCTGGTCCAGCGCATCGGTCAAGCCGATAAGCACCGTGGATTTACCTTCGCCGGCAGGTGTTGGTGAGACTCCTGTCACCAGCACGAGCTTGCCGCGCTTGTCTTTGGCGTAGTCTACCTTGGTGATATCCACCTTGGCTTTCGTGGAACCAAAGGGAATTACTGCATCTTCAGGGATACCTGCTTTGGCTGCGATCTCCGCAATTGGCTGCAGGGTATGGGCTTGTGCGATTTCAACATCGGATGGCTGCGTAGTCATAGCACCTACCCTACCGATTTCTGGCATAAGCCAAGTCGCATGGGGTATCAAGTGTGAGACACAACATTTTTCTGGTGAGGCGGTCACATAAAAGTGGCGCCCTCTCCGCGGAGAAGACGCCACTGGGAATGCGAATTGAAGGGCTCGCTAGATGATTACCGCGCCGAGTGCGTAGCCCAGGAGCACAGAACCGACAATGCTGACCACGCCAGGGATAAGGAATGGGTGGTTGAATACTGCCTTGCCGATCTTGGTCGTGCCCGTATCATCCATTTCCACCGCCGCCAGCAACGTTGGGTACGTAGGCAGGATAAACAGGGCAGATACTGCAGGGAATGCGGCCACGGCGGTAACCGGGCTTACTCCCAGCGCCAAGGCGGCGGGCATGAGTGCCTTGGTGGTGGCGGCCTGCGAGTACAGCAGGGCTGCGGCGAAGAAGAGCACCACTGCCAGCAACCATGGCGAAGCTTCAATGACGTCGCCAGCCAAGGCTTGAATATCGTCCAAGTAGTGGTTAATGAGGGTGGTTCCCAACCACGCGACACCCAGCACACAGATGCAGGCGGACATACCCGATTTAAATACCGGGGTATTCAGGACGTCAGCGGCCGGAACCTTGGTCTTCAGAACGATGATCGTCGCGGCCGAAAGCATCACGGTCATAATCGCCTCATTGCGCGGCAACGTGGGATCCGTAATAAGGCCAACCTGCTCTGAAGAAATGGTCGCCCACGCCATGACGATAACGATGGCGATAAGGAAGATAACGACGGAAGACTTAGCGCCTTCCTTTGGCTCATATTTGCTAGCACCAATCGGCTCTTTGACCAGGCCCTGCGCCTTGCGCTCTTGGTAGATTGGATCATCTTCCAGTTCCTTGCCAAACCTATTGGCCAGCCACGCTGCGGGGAAGATGGACAGGAAGGTAGCTGGAATGAGCACGCCGAGGACCTGGAGGTACCCCACGCCCATGGGCTCAAGCAGGCCAGCCAGGATGACAACCGCGGCCGAAATTGGCGAGGCACAGATACCCAGCTGCGCGGCGACGACCGCGATAGATAGCGGGCGCGACGGGCGGACCTTGCCCTCCTTGGCCACCTCAACGATCACCGGCAGCGTGGAAAAGGAGGTGTGTCCGGTACCGGCCAAGACCGTCATCAGCCAGGTCACGATGGGTGCGTAGTACGTAATTTTCTTAGGGTTTTTGCGCAGGAATTTCTCGGCCACGTGAACCAAATAGTCCATGCCACCAGCTTTTTGCATGGCGGCGATGGCCGCGATCACCGTCATGATGATGGCGATGACGTCGAACGGAATGTCTTCCCTAGTTACGGGAACTCCCGCAACACCCAAAAGGAGAACGCCCAGGCCACCGGCCATGCCGATGCCTATGGACCCAATTCTCGCACCCAAGATAATGGCCGCGAGAACGATGACAATATGAACAATAACCATGGATACACTCCACACGTTCTCAACTACACGTGGTGGACCCGCCTTAGCCTGCCGGTCGTGGACCACCCTTACACTTCTATTTTGCCCTGAATGTGTTGTTTTATTGACACAATATGCCCGTTTGTGTCGGTTCCCACATGTGTTCTATCTCGCGTTATAAACCGTTCGGTATATTTCCATGCCACTGCGCTATGGAAACGGGAAACACCAATTCGGGCATAGATGAAAGAGACCGCACACACCGTGAAGGACTCCCCTCCCGCTTTCCACGGGAAGAGTGAGCACGGTGTGTGCGGAATATTGCGTTATGACTCGCGAGCTTTACTTAGTTTTCGTCCAAGAAAAGCTGGCCGCGGAATTCTGGGTGCATGAGGTTTTCTACCGACAGCACCTTGTTCAGCGTTGCCTCATCCAGAAGGCCCTTCTCCAAGACGAGTTCCTTGACGCCCTTGCCGGTCTTGAGGGATTCCTTGGCAATCTCGTCACCGTTGTGGTGGCCAATGAATGGGTTCAGGTAGGTGACGATACCGATGGAGTTCTCCACGTACCGACGGCATACATCGGCGTTAGCGGTAATGCCGGTGACGCACTTTTCGCGCAGCGCATCGACCGCGTTGCCCATGATGCGGATGGACTGGAACAGCGCCTCACCGATGACCGGCTCCATCACGTTGAGCTGCAGCTGGCCAGCCTCTGCGGCCATGGTCACGACGTGGTCATTGCCGAAGACCTTGAAGCAAGTCTGGTTGACAACCTCTGGGATAACCGGGTTGACCTTACCCGGCATGATGGAGGAACCTGCCTGGCGGGCCGGCAGGTTGATCTCGCCAAGGCCGGCGCGTGGGCCAGAGGACAGCAGGCGCAAGTCGTTACAGATCTTGGACAGCTTCATGGCGGTGCGCTTGATGGCGGAGTGCAAGAATACGTAGGCACCGCAGTCAGAGGTGGCCTCGATTAGGTCGCTTGCAGTCTTCATCTCCAAGCCGGTGACTTCAGACAAAGCGGCGGTTACCTGGTGACGGTAGCCGGCTGGGGKGTTAACGCCGGTGCCGATGGCGGKGGCGCCGAGGKTGATCTGCAGCAAGCGGCTCTGTGCATCGCGCAGAACGGCCTGCTCCTCATTAAGGTTATTGGCAAAGCCCTTGAATTCATCGCCCAAGGTCATGGGGACGGCATCCTGAAGCTGGGTGCGGCCCATCTTCAGGATGTCTTGGAACTCATTGCCTTTGTTCTGGAATGCGGAACGTAGGCTGTCGATACGCACGACGAGGTCATCGATGGCAGCGTAAAGGCCCAAACGGAAGCCAGTTGGGTAAGCATCGTTAGTGGACTGGGACATGTTGACATCGTCGTTGGGGTTGATGATGTCGTAGGAGCCCTTCTCCTCCCCCAAGTGCTCAAGGGCGAGGTTGGCAACGACCTCATTGGTGTTCATGTTCAACGAGGTGCCGGCGCCGCCTTGGAATACATCGAGCGGGAACTGGTCCATGCAGCGGCCCTCGTCCAAAATCTGGTCACAAGCCCAGATGATGGCCTCTGCCTTCTTCTTTGGAAGCACGTGCAGGCGACGGTTGGCCATCGCAGCGGCCTTCTTGACCTGCACCATGCCGCGGATGAAGTGCGGAATGGTGTTAATGGTCACGTAGGAAATCTGGAAGTTATCCATCGCGCGGACGGTGTGGACACCAAAGTAGGCATCAGCAGGAATTTCCAAGTCACCGATCAGGTCGGTCTCCGTACGAGTGCTCTTGCTCGACGTCTTTGGCTGCTTCTGCTCAGCTACCTTTTTCTGTGCAGAATGAGTGGTCTTATCCTCCTGCTTTTCCTGCCCTTCCTTTGCAGCAGACTTAGTGTCTTTTTCTTCTTTCTTAGACGACTTTGCCATGATGGCGCGGCTCCTTTGCCTGTCGAGAATGATGTCCGAGTAAATGTTCTCAAGCGCCAATGGTAGCCACGTTTCGCCCCAGTTGGGACGACCAAGAATTTAATACTCCCCCTAAAAGCGGGCAATGCGGAGATCGGAAGCCAAAATGGCCTCCGCACCGAGTTGGGAAAGTCGATCCATAATCTGGTTGGCTTCTTTTTGCGGAACCATCGCACGCACCGCCACCCAGTCTTGCCGCGCCAACGGTGAGACCGTTGGTCCAGTCAGGCCTGGAGTAACACCAGCCGCTTTGTCCAGATTTTCTTCCGCGATGTTGTAGTCGATCATGAGGTAGGTGCGTGCGTGCAAAATTCCTTGAATGCGACCCAAGACAACCTGCTCTTCCGGCGTCACCTCTGCATCGTGGCGCTTAATAACCACGGCCTCCGAGGTTACGATGGGCTCGCCAAAGGGTGCCAAGCCCTGCTGTCGCAACGTAGTACCAGTTGACACGACATCAGCAATGACATCGGCTACGCCTAAGTGGATGGATATTTCCACCGCCCCGTCTAGGCGGATCACATCGGCGGAAATCCCCTTCTCCGCCAAGTCCTGGCGGACCAAATTCGGGTACGACGTTGCCACACGCTTGCCTTCCAGGTGAGAGATATCCCACCCCTTTCCTTGGGGTGCGGCGTAGCGAAATGTTGAGTCACCGAAGCCAAGTGAGAGGACCTCTTTAAATTGCGCGTTGGAATCGAGCGCTAAATCGCGCCCTGTAATCCCTAGGTCGAGCACGCCGCGGGCAACATAGATCGCGATGTCCTTCGGGCGGAGGAAGAAGAACTCCACCCCGTTATCCAGATCCACCACGTTCAAGGTTTTGGAGTGGCCACGGCCCTTATAACCGGCCTCACCAAGTATTTCTAAAGCCGCTTCTGATAAGGAACCTTTATTTGGTACTGCAATTTTGATCATGCTGTCCTCCAGGAATTTTGCTCCACCAAAGGTGGCAACAAGTTATAGGTATTTATAAATATCTTCAGGGCGCAGGCCGCGCTTGATCATCATGACCTGCATCCAATAGATAAGCTGCGACATTTCTTCCGCCAGTTCCTCATCGGACTGGTATTCGGCGGCGATCCATMCTYCGCCCGCCTCTTCGATGATCTTTTTGCCAATATGATGGGCGCCTTCTTCCAGCGCCTGGACGGTCCCAGAGCCCTCTGGCTTCCGGTCTGCTTTGTTTAGTAGCTCAGCAAAAAGTGTCTCAAAATCCTTCACAGCTACCCATTGTTCCACAGGTAAGCAGTCAATGCGAAGGGTTTTATTTCATTTCCTGGATAGCTCGGAACCACTCGTAGACATCTACATGGCGTGCGCCTGCGAGGTGGCGAGAATCGCGCAACCGGGAAATCTCCACTACACCTTCCGGTACTTCCACGCCTTCATCCTCGGGCAAACCGATAACGGTGCATCCCGCAGCCACGGCAGCGCGCATACCAGCTGGGGAATCCTCAAATACAAGGCACTGAGCTGGATCAAGCTGCAGGCGCCGAGCCGCTTCCAAGTACATGTCTGGGGCAGGCTTGCCGGTGGGAACTTCATCGCCGCAAATAGTGTCTACAAAATACTCGCTGCCGATGACCGCAATGGCGGCGTCCGCAACGTCGCGGTCCGTATTCGTCGTAACCATCATCGGCATCCCATCCTGATGCAGCGAGGTTAAAAGCTCAGGGATGCCGGGAAAAATTTCGAGGCGGCCGGCAAAAAGAGTCTTCATATAATCAAACATCTTGTGCCGGTAGGCCTCGACATCGCCTTGGCCCAAGACAACCCCAGCGTTGTCGGCGCAAATGCGCAACGTCGTCGTAAAAGTAGCCCCCACCGTCTCCAGACGTTGGCTGGGGGTAAGGCGTTTTCCCAGCACTTCTGAAAGATAGTACGTTGCCTCGCCCCACAGGGGCTCCGAGTTGGTTAAGGTGCCGTCCATGTCCCAGAAAATCGCCGCTGGACGGGACAAAAGCTGGAAATTACTCACTGTGGTCATACACACTCCACCGGCTTTTCCGGCATAGAACTAAAGCTCAGCGAGGGAGAAATTCGCGCTGCGCGGTGATCGATCAACTTCACCTTAGGAATCTACCCACAGTGGGCTGGCGCCGTAAAGAGGCTTAGAAGTCCAACTCCGGGATCTGTGACAGCGCCTCATCATCGGCGCCGGTAGCCGCGGAGGCGTTGTACATCAACTCGGCGATTTCTTCCTTTTCCTCCGGCTCCACCACGGCATCGTGTTGCTTGCGATTGAAGGTCGCGAGTTTTTTAACTGTCTTATTCAGCACCGCGGCGAGCTGGCCGCCATCAGGATCATCCGGCAGCCCGTCTAGCCCGTCCAGCATCTGCTCGAGGTGGCCCTTGAGCTCTGGGAGAACCGCGGCGTTAAACGGCGCCTCCCAGAACTCTTTTTCCTCATCCTTGAGGTAATCGCCGGTGGCAAAGGACTTCAGATCAGCAATGAACTCATCAACGGTGGGTTGGAAATCTGCGCGAATGCTCATGCTGTCGATATTGCCCTAAGTTGGCTAGGCCTGCACGCCGAGCAGCGAATTAAGTGCTGTACGCACTAACTCCGCAGCACCTTCCTCGTCTTCACCCCGGTTACTGCCTGCCCAATCGTCGATGGCGCGCAGCGCGGCGGGGGTATCGAGGTCATCGGCAAGCGCTTGGCGAAGCCCCGCTACCGCACCTTCTGCAGCCGACAGGGACCCAGGGCTTTCCAGGGCAGAGCGCCACGTGGCCAGGCGGGTCTTGGCTTGGTCGAGCACCTCATCGGACCAGTCCCGCTCAGCGCGGTAATGACCGGAGAATACGCCAAGGCGGATGGCGGAGGGATCTTCGCCCTGTTCCACGAGCTTGTGTACGAAGACCAGGTTGCCCAGGGACTTGGACATTTTCACGCCGTCGAGGCCGATCATTCCGGTGTGGACGTAGAACTGCGCCATGCGGTCTACGCCCAAGGCGGCCTCTGCATGCGCGGCGGAAAATTCGTGGTGCGGGAACTTCAGATCGCTGCCGCCGCCTTGGATATCAAAGGTGCTGCCCAAGTAGTTGGTGGCGATGGCAGAGCACTCGATGTGCCAGCCGGGGCGGCCTGGACCGAAGGGAGACTCCCACGCCGGTTCGCCTTCGCGGTGGGCGCGCCAAATCAGGGCATCCATGGGGTGCTTCTTGCCCGGGCGGTCGGGGTCGCCGCCGCGCTCGGCAAAAAATTCCTGCATCTGTTCCATCGAGTAATTGGATTCGTAGCCAAATTCCTCGGTGGCATCGATGGAGGCATACACATCGGGGTACTCAGGGTCATCGACCACGTAAGCGGCGCCGTTATCCAATAGTTTTTGCACCATGTCCACGATCTCATCGACTGCTTCCATGGCGCCGATGAAGTGCTGCGGCGGGATGACCGATAAAAGCTCCATATCGGAGCGGAAAAGGTCGATCTGGGAGGTTCCGAGTTCGCGCCAATCAACGCCGTCGCGCTCCGCGCGCTCAAAGAGTGGGTCATCGACGTCGGTGATATTTTGCGCGTAATGGACCTTCTTGCCAGCGTCCAGGAACTGCCGGTAAATCAGGTCGAAGGTGAGGTAGGTGGCTGCGTGGCCCAAGTGGGTCGAATCATACGGGGTAATGCCGCACACGTACATGGTGGCGGTATCCCCATTTACCTGCACGGGGGCCTTGGTTTGATTCGCGGAGTCGTAGAGATAGAGCTGCGCCGCATCACCTGGGACGCGACTATAAGAAGGTGTTGGCCAAGAATGCATGGCACCTATCCTAACGCGAACTTATGGGGTGATTTAAATGGGCTGTAGGACTCCCAAGGCCAGCAGAATCATCACGAGGATGCCCACTGGGATGCGGTAGGCCGCGAACCATGCAAAGGAGTGGTTGCCCACGAAGTTCAACAACCACGCAATCGAGGCGTAGCCCAAGGCGAAGGCAATTCCGGTGCCGACGAGCAACTGCATGCCGGACGCGGCTTGGCCGGCCTCGGGCGCGAAGGCATCGGGAAGCGAAAAAAGCCCGGACGCCAGCACCGCCGGAATGGCCAAGAGGAAGCTAAAGCGCGTGGCCACCTCTCGGTCGAGGCCCAAGAAAAGACCACCGGAAATGGTGCCGCCCGAACGCGAAACGCCAGGGATCAGCGCCAAGCATTGGCACAGGCCCATGATGATGGCATCTTTCATCGTCAGCTCCTCAAAACCGCGCTTTTTGGAACCCACGCGCTCTGCGGCGATGAAGACGAAGGAGAAGAGGATCAGCATCGCAGCGGTGATCCACAGGTTGCGCAGCGCCCCGCGGATGGCATCTTCAAAAACCAACCCAATAACGCCGATGGGAATGGAACCGGCGATGACCATCCAGCCCATGCGCCAGTCCTGCCCGCGCGAGGCGGGATTGGTCCACCCGCGGAGCCATCCGGAGAGAATTTGCCAAATCATTGGGGCGAAATAGACCAGCACGGCAAGCTCGGTGCCGAGCTGGATGACAGCCGTAAAGGAAGCACCGGCATCGTTGCCCCAAAAGAGCTCGGAAACAATCCGCAGGTGCCCCGAGGAGCTTACCGGGAGAAACTCCGTAAGCCCCTGCACAATGGATAAGACGATAACTTGTGCCCAAGAAACTGCTTCGGTCGCGGTATCARAAAYCMCCCGCCATACACTACCGCCGCGCACGGCTTCGGGAAATCGCAACGCGCGCTGTTAGGATAAGTATCCGTGAAATCACGATCCCGCTCCACACTCGTACTATCCAGCTTGCTAGCACTCTCCACTGCTGCGCTGGCCGCCTGCGATTCCACCGTGGGCGTAGGCGGTGATCCCGAAACCGCAGTGAAGGGCAATGCCACCCCGGCCGCTTCTCCGAGCGACACCGATCCAGCCGGCACGGTCATCGACTTCGATGAAGACATCACGGATCTGGCCGCGGTGAAAGATACGGTTGCCGTTCGCACCGCGAACCAAGTGCGCATTGGTGGCCAGGATGACTTTGCCACCAAGAAGGCCAAGAGCATCGATATCGATTCCACCTGCGGCGATTTAAGCTCTTCTGAGTCTGGATTCGTCCTGGCCTGCCCGGACGAGGTCCTGCTCATCGATCCTTCTGTGCCGGAATCACCGGAAGAAATCAAGATGGAGGAGGACTTCCAGGTCACCGCCGCTACCCAGATTTCGACCGGCGAGGTCTTTGTCACCGCTGACGACTCCGCTGTGGTCGGCCGGTACAAGGATGGCACGCGGGACGGCGAAATCTCCGTCGAGGCCGGCTCGGACCAGATGCTCGCCGTTCCCAATGCGGACGGCGATGACGGGATTGTGCGCATTCAGCGTTCGGATTCCACCATCCAAAATATCGATTGGCCCAATGACCGCGCCGGCGGCCGGTTGCGCGCCGGCCAGGGTGTCGGCCAAATTGCGGTGGGTAATAACGGCGTCGTGCTCGCCTCCGATACCGAGGGCGGCCGGATTGCGGTCTACACCTCCGATGACGTCGTCCGCCTGCACCAATACGGCGTGGTCGATGGCACCCCCTGGGCGGTGGCCTGGGATGATTCGCGCGAGCTCGCGTGGGTTACCACCACCGATAACAACATCGCGCACGCCTATTCCATTGACAAGGGCGTTCCCGAATCCCGCGGCGACTTTGCCACGCTTGCCGATGCCCAAAATATGACCGCCCTTTCCAATGGCACCATCGTGGTTGCCTCCGCATCCGGCCAGGGGCTGCAGTTCGTGGCGGATCCACACCTGACAAAGGCAAAGGAGTCTTAATCCATGGTTTCGACCTTAGATTCGCTGCGCAAAGGCGCCTATCAGCTGGCGCTGCGCGGAATGTTTCGCCTCAGCCCCGAGCGCATCCACGGCATTATCAATTCTGGGCTGCACGGCCTGCACTTGGCAGGGCCCGCCAATCGCGCGCTCGGCCGCGTCCTGCCGGTCAACGATCCGGTCTTGAAACAAGACGTGTGCGGGATCACGTTCCCGCGCCCGCTCGGCCTTGCGGCCGGTTTTGATAAAAATGCCGCGGCTGCCGATGCCTGGTCTCCGCTTGGTTTCGGCTATGCCGAACTGGGCACCGTCACGGCGCAGGCTCAGCCGGGCAMCCCGACYCCCCGCCTCTTCCGCCTCAAAGAAGATGCCGCCATCTTAAACCGGATGGGTTTTAATAATGAGGGCGCGGCCGCCGTGGCAGAGAACCTGCGCAAGCGCCGGTACAACGACGTCATCGGGATTAATATCGGCAAAACCAAGGTCACCCCGGCCGAACGCGCCGTGGATGATTACCGCCGTTCCGCTTCCGTCTTAGGCGGCCTGGCGGACTACCTAGTGGTCAATGTCTCTTCCCCCAATACCCCTGGGTTGCGGGACCTACAGGCGGTCGAATCGCTTCGCCCCATCCTGCGCGCCGTGCAAGAATCCACCGATGTCCCCGTCATGGTCAAAATCGCGCCGGACCTTTCGGATGCCGATGTCGACGCCGTCGCCGATCTCGCCGTAGAATTAGGCCTCGCCGGCATCGTCGCAACCAATACCACCATCTCCCGGGAGGGGCTTAACACTCCCCGCGCGGAGGTAGAAGCCCTTGGCGCCGGTGGAATTTCCGGCCCACCCGTGGCCGAGCGCTCCTTAGAGGTACTCCGCCGCCTGAACGCACGCGTGGGCTCGCAGCTTGTCCTCATTTCCGTCGGCGGCATTACCACCCCGGAGCAAGCGTGGGAGCGGATTGCCGCCGGTGCCAGCCTCCTCCAGGGCTATACCGGGCTCATTTACGGCGGGCCGGACTGGATTAGGGACATTCACAGGGGCATCGCCAAGCAGATTCGCGCCCATGGCCTAAGCAATATCTCTGAGGCCGTAGGCTCTAACCTGCCATGGAAGGAAATAAACTAGCAGCTCATTAGATAAACAAAATGCCACGTGGTTCTACACGTGGCATTGCTTATTTATAGGCCCGCTTAGGAGGTCGCCATGACGCTGCGCCGCAAGATCAACGCGCAGATGGCGGACATACCAGCATAAAAGAGCAGCCAATACTGCTGCTGAATCAGGAGATCGTGCTGCGGCAGAAAGCGGCTAGCGATAATCAAGGCCACCGCCACCGCTAGGGCGATGATCTGCGCGCGGCTTCCGGCATGCTCTTTACTCATCGTGCTGAAGGCACCCACCATCACCGCCGCGATAATGATCGCGAGGTTACTGTATGTCCAGACAAAAGGTGCGCCCCATCCATCGCTAAAGACGGAGACCAGGGCGAAGAGGACCAGCACGAAAGCGACGACCAAAAACGCGCCGCCCACCCGCAGCGCTGCGGGTGGGGTCACTGGATTTTTAGGAGCAGAACTCGCCATTACTTGGCCTCGTACCAACCCCACAGGATTGCCCGGCCTAGTGCATGGAAGTGCAAGTTGAACCCAAGGACGGTGGGGGAAGAATCCGGATCGATATCGAGGGTTTCTACGTCTACCGCGTGGACTGCGTAGAGGTAGCGGTGCGGCGCGTGGCCGGCCGGCGGGTTAGCACCAAAGTGGGTGCGGTTGCCGGAGTCATTGCGTAGGCTGATAACACCGTCGATGCCAAGGTCCTCTGCCGCGCCGGCGTTGGTGGGCAGCTCAGAGACATCGGTGGGGATATTAAAGGCGGCCCAGTGCCAGAAACCGGAGGCGGTCGGTGCATCCGGGTCAAAGCAGGTTACCGCCAAAGACTTGGTTCCCTCCGGCAGCCCAGACCATGCCAGCTGCGGGGATACGCTTTCCGGCGCGCGGTGCTTTTCTGGGATCTCATCGCCTTCTACCAAGTCGGTAGAAGACAGCCCGAAGCTGGGGAGATCGCGCAGCGGGGCGTAGGGGTCAGGTCCGGGGAATCGAGTGTCATCTGCATAAGAAGTCATATACACCTTTGTACCGCAGATCACACGCGCTTGTCGATGCCCCTCCCACTCACCCCACCACTCTGCGGACGCCTTCTTACCGTGCTCCTACCTAGGCGCTGCGGCCGCCCAAGTTACAAGAGTGTATTTCTCCACCATGCAATCGTCCGATTTATGAGCGTATACCTGGCGATTTGTATTCCAATGGACGAACACGATAAAGTTTCGAGGTGCCCAACCGAGAGGTTGCAAACACCCTGCCCGGGTGGCGGAATGGCAGACGCGCTAGCTTGAGGTGCTAGTGTCCTATTAACGGACGTGGGGGTTCAAGTCCCCCTCCGGGCACTCTGTGAAGTCTCGAGACATCGTTCCTACGGTGCCTCGAGATTTTTCTATAAGTACAGTTCTTTTCTATCAGCCCTGCCCCGCCGACTACGATACGAACGCATGACCACTTTCCGGGATTGGATACGCAGCTTTGGTAGCTTCTGCGTTCAACTCGCCCACTCTGCGTGGGGCTCAATCCGCGCGTGGTCACCGCGACGCTGGGCGCTCATCATCGCGCTCGCGTTTGCTGGAGTTGCGCTTTTTATCTGGCTCGACATTCCCGATCTCTCCCAGATGCGGACGGCCGCGGCACACCTTGGTGCGTGGTTTCCGGTCGCTTTCACGCTAGGTTATGTCATATTTACGCAATTTCCCCTGCCCCGGACCATCTGGACGGTTGCGGCTGGCATCCTTTTCGGCCCCTGGCAGGGTCTTGCCATCTCGCTATTCGCGCTCACAATATCGGCCGTATTATCGCTGCTGATTGTGCGCAGCCTGCTCGGAGAATGGATCAGGCCACACCTTGCCCACCCCGCGGTTTATACCATCAATGCCCACCTGGAGCGGCGCGGTTGGCTGGCCATCGCTTCCCTGCGCATGGTGGCGGGGGTACCCTTTAGCCTCCTCAACTACGTCGCCGCGCTTACCCCCATCAGCGTTTCGCACTTTACGGTCGCTACGTTGGTAGGTTCAATTCCTACCACGGTCATCGGCGTCTTTTTCGGCGATGCGCTTACCGGTACAGCCAGCCCTGGGATCATCGCTGCCTTTATGGTCTTTGCCCTCGCCGGCATCGGCGGGCTTGTACTCGATTCGCGCCTGCCGACTCCCGTCCAGTCAAGGTTAAGCGGTAGACTGTAACGAACTGCTCGCGATAAAGGAGGATCCTCGTGCTCGCTGTCCATGCCCGCTACCGTGGACGTTCCGTGCGCCGCGCTGAGCTCGTGCAGCGCTCGGCCGCCGCGCTATCCACCCTCGAGGGCGTCGGCGAGTTTCACGTCCTTGGCGTGGAGGATATTTGCGCCGTTGTCGATTCCGCCACCGCGGTGTGTGAGGTCGTCATGGCATTGCTTGCCGATGGCGACTGGGCCATCGGCATCGGCATCAGCCCCGGCAACCAGGCAGACGAGGACAGCGCGCGCCACGTGGCCACCGCGGCGCTGAAAAATTCCGCGCGCATGGGGCAGGTCTACACCAAGCTCAATAAGCGCGGCCGTTCCGCGGAGGCAAGCGATATCGCCGCCGCCTTCGCGCTCATTGGATACGTGCTGAATAAGCGCACTATCGAGGGCCGCGAGGCGACCTCGCTCGTACGGGCGGGGCTCAATCAAAATGAGGCCGCGGAAGAATTGGGCATTTCCAAACAGGCGATGTCCCAAAGGCTGCAGGCTGCGGGCTGGAGCGCCGAGATGGCCGGGTGGCAACTGGCGGTCAACCTCATTGAACGGGCCAATCTAGCCTAGGGCCAGAAAGCTCGGCCCGCGGCGGCTTAGACAAGGTCTGATTTGCGCAGCTCCGGCGTGGTCACAAAATCCACCAGCCGCTCGACCGCCCCGATAAGGCTCGAGTCCAAATCCCAGAAAGAATGGACCGCGTTATAAACGTGGCGCCACCCATCGGAGGGATCGGACCACCCCACGCGGCGGCAGATTCCGGTCTTCCAGTCTTCACCGCGCGGTACCTCCGGCCATGCTTGCAGGCCTACCCGTTGCGGTTTTACTGCCGCCCAAATATCCACAAAGGGATGGCCGGTGACTAGAACGTGCTCTCCCACTGACTCAGTCATTCGCGTTTCTTTCGACCCCTTGACTAGGTGGTCCGCGAGCACGCCGACCCGGCGACCGGGGCCAGGCTGAAACTCGGCCAGCCTTTCTTCGAGGTTGTCCAAGCCTTCTAGGTATTCCACGACCACGCCTTCTACACGCAAGTCATGACCCCACACCTTTTCCACAATGGCGGCATCGTGGACGCCCTCGACCCAAATGCGCGATGGCGCTGCTACCTTGGCCTCCACGTTTTCTACCCGCCTAGAGCCCGAATTCGATTTGCGGGGTGCTTGCTTGGGCACATACCGAGTGAGCGTCACCGGCTGGCCTTCTACTAAGAATCCGCCCTTAATGAGGTTAAATACTCGCTCGATACCGTGGCGGTCCTCTAGCCGCACGACCTCGCCAAAGACGGTCTTGTCCACGCCTAAAACGGCGCCCACGAAATCATCACCACGCACTTCTACCACCATGCCCGGCTCTGCCGGCACTTCTGGATACTGGGTGGGCTTGCTGCGCCGGTGCCCAGMAAAAATATCTCCGCCATAAGGATCTAAACTCATGGCCCGATAGTCTATCTACTACACTTGCTCGCCATGGATATGCGCGCCGAAGTGTGGTCCCCTCTCCAAAACTCCGCCATCTGGCTCGCTGCGTGGTTGTGGGGACATGAGACAACAGATGAGCTGCTCGATGCATTGACGGAACTGGGCGGGCGCCCCGAATGCTTCGATGAATCCCCCTTCATCGATTTGCTCGCCCTGCTGCGCGCCGAAACGCAAGAGCTCACCTCTCAGCCAGGCGCGGGCGGGGAGCCTCTCCTCCGGCTCATTTTATCCGGGCCGGGTGAAGCGCCGGCGCTTCCTGCGGGCTCAGAGTCTGCCCGTGCGGCCGCGCAAAGTTCAGCGGGCTCCATTGTGGTGCGCACCAATAATCCGGAAGTCTCGCTCGTTCTCATCCCCCATCCCCGTCGAGCCCACACGGCATGGCAGGTGATCTGCGAGGATCAGCCGCTGCCCTCGCCTGCCTGGCTAAGCCCCGGCGAGGCGGACGCATTGTTGACTAAGGCAACGGATGAATCCGCCGATCTCATTACGGCCACCGGCTACCAGTCCACCGCCCTTTCTAATCCCCGGCTCACGGTGGGCACCTTGAGCGATTTCTATGACACGCCCGGCCTGCCACCGGCCACCCCGCCACGGGCTGCAAAGCTCTTTGCGCGCGCGGACCGCGTTGCCGCGATCATCGAAACCGTCACGGATAGGATCAACGATCACAGCCTCGATCCGGAGCTTCTCCGGCTGTGGCGCCATATCCGGCAGGCGCGGATGACGGGAGTGGCTTATTCGGCAGCGGAATTCGCCCGCTAGAGCAGGCTCGCCGGCCCCTTAGTGAGCGCGGATATCGCAGCAGCCCGCAGCGCAAGGCGCGCCGTTGGTGGTACACCCCTGAACGGTGACATTCCCGCTGGTCTCCCACGGTTTCCCCTGTTCGAGTTCTTCCACCAGATCCACGACCATGCCCGCAAACCGCTGGGAGGGGCCAGCGGTACGGGCGCGTTCGACCTGTACGCCCATCTCATCGGCAGCGGCTTGCAGCTCAGAATCCAAGTCCCAGATGACCTCCATGTGATCGGAGATAAAACCGATGGGGCACACCACCACGGCGTCTACGCCGTCGTGGTCATGGATTGCGGTGGTGTGGTCCACGATGTCTGGTTCCAGCCACGGCGTCTTCGGGTTGCCGGAGCGCGATTGCCAGACCAGGTCATAATCCGAGATTCCGGCGCGCTCGGCAACCAATCGGGAGGCTTCGGCTACTTGCCGGGAGTAGAGGTTCTTGTCCCCATCGGCGCCACCGACATTATCGTGTGCATTCGGCACGGAGTGGGCTGTAAACAGCATACGCGCGCTGTCCATTTTCTCTGCGGGGATACGCCGCCAGGCCTCGGCGACGGCATCGACCATCTCCGCGATGAACTTGGGGTGATCATAAAATTGTCGAATCTTGGTGAACTCGATTTCTGGTAGACCCTTATCTGCAAGGTGTTGCCGCATCGCAGCAATGTCTTCATCGTATTGCCTGCACGCCGAGTAGCCGCCCCAAGCGGAGGTGGCGAAGACGGCCACCGAGCGGATCCCCTCTTCCGCCATTTTCTCTGCGGTAGCCGTACCAAAGGGGTGCCAGTTTCGATTGCCAAAATAAACCGGTAGATTATGTCCGCGTTTTTTCAGCTCGCTTTCGACGTTATGGATAATTTCCCGATTCAACCCGTTGATCGGGCTTACCCCATCAAAGTGGTAATATTGCTTGCCCACTACTTCTAAGCGCTCGCGCGGAATTCCGCGGCCCCGCGTAACGTTCTCTAAAAACGGAACGACCTCCTCGTTTCCTTCCGGGCCACCGAAAGAAAGAACGAGGAGGGCGTCGAATTTTTGGGCAGGATGCTGTGCGTCAATCATGCCCTAAATAGTAGCAACCACAAGGCTAAGAATTAGAGAAGGCGCACAACATCCGGGGTCGCACCAGCCCAGCGCACAGGGGAGACCTGTACGTTCTGCCCAGACTGCGGGGCCTCAATCATTTGGTCATTGCCCAAGTAGATCGCAACGTGCTGGCTGCCGCCGGCGCCGTAGAAGATGAGATCGCCGCGCTGCAAATTGTCGCGCGAAACCTTATTGCCCATCTGGTACTGCGCGCCGGTGTAGTGCGGAAGGTCCAGGCCCGCTGCGGCGAACGCGTACTTAGTCAATCCAGAGCAATCAAACCCGCTCCGGCCGTAGTCGCCAAAGCTATCGGCGATGCCGCCGTCCCGGAGGCCACCAGTTGGGCCATTGTTGTCGCCACCGCCCCACACGTATGGGGTGCCGATGACGGATTCTGCGCGAGCGATCACTGCCTCAATCTGGCTGCTATTGCCCGAAGCAGGGTTGGATGGCGTTCCGGACCCTTGACCGGTGGCGGAAGGATCAGTGCTTGCCGATGGCGCCGTATTCGGG
The DNA here is from genome assembly GCF_030515985.1 of Corynebacterium accolens. The sequence continues at coordinate 969,694 of NZ_CP100376.1, forward strand.
CTGCCAATCCCCAACAAGTCTGCAGATCCCTCCATCAGTGCTCGCACATCGTCTTGGTCGACGGATGCGGCGAGCTCCCCGGCGACGTCCATAACGTCCGATGCCGAGGATCCGGTGCCATAGTCCACCGTGTTAAAGGACGGGGTTGCCCCCTGGTTAAGCGCAGTGCCGAACTCCGCCTTCGGGGTCGCCGGATCCGCCTGCTCGTCCGAACCGACGTCGTTATTAGTCGCCTCAGGTAGCGGAGTCTCGTCGGAAACGATTTCGTCGGTAAAGTTTTGAGCCTTGTCTTTATTCAAGTCTTTTGACTTGACGGGAGCATCGGCAAACACATCCCCATCTACCTTAAAATCAAGGTTATTATCTTGATTTTGCACCTTTGAAAGGTCGCCTTGTTGGGATACCTCCACCGCCTGCTGCTGGTGAGCAAAAGACGCCTCGGCGAAGTTACGGGTGGCATTCATTTGAGCTTCCCGCTGGGCCAAGTTACGGCGGTGCTCTACCATTGCCGATTCGGCTGCGCGCTTATCGGCATAAGCTTGGTCAAGCTCTGCCGCATCGTCCGCAAGCTCAGGATCGTCCGAAAGCTGGGCGATGCGCTCCGTCGCGGCCGCCGCTTGCTCCTCCGCCTGGGCGAGGAGCCGCCGCAGCTGTTCTACGTCCCGCTGCTGAGCATCAACGTTTGATACAGCGCGGGCAATGGAGTCATCTGCACCGGCGCTTGGAATTTTTTCAACCGCGCCGGCTTGGGCGGGATCGGGGTGCTCATCTGCTCCCGCGGGAGCGATGGACATCAGGGGCGATAGCGCTGCGGCACCTGCGACTGCAGCTATAGTTGCGCGAACATGTCGGATGCGCGGTAGACGAATGGTGGCCACTGGAATTCTCCTTGTTTGGACCACCTTCCTGTTAAAGATTGGGACACCATGAACCGCACTTGGGCATAGGAATGCCCGAGACACTGAAGCTTGCGCATTTTCGCACAGCAGCAAGCTCAGAGTCTTCGTTGCGATATTCCGAATCCGATAGCCGCACACCCAAAGGCTTATGGGTATGCGTTATCGCCCTGCCAGCCCTTAGCTCCAGGAGGTAAGCGGCACATGAGCCCGAAAAGTAGAGACTTCACCTAGGGATTGCGCACGTCTATTAAAGCTCTATGCACTGATGCTTGAGCTCAGTAGCCTCACGACTCAATGCCCAACAATCGCTACTATTTCCCCATACCAGCGACATGTATGGTGCACTTTCTCCACGTGTCCTACGCGGTTTACTGTGAGCGTGAGCGCTTTAGCACTGCAGGGAGCATCTACTACTCACCCATTGCAGTTCCAATCTAGGATTGGCGCATCTTCATAGAGCTCCAGTTGTGGCGTGCGGTGAATTTGGGTTGCTGGAAGAGTCCAAGCCCCTTCGCACGCTGCGCTTGGCACAGTGAGAACTGCCCTATGATCCTTGGCGCAACTCGCCGCGGCGCAGTGGATGTACAGCTTTATTCGCGTACTCTTCCGTGCGAGGGCAAGCGGCCACAAACCATGAACAGGCCACACGATGCTGGCCCTAGTGTGATTCCGGTTCCCTCATTCTCTCATTCTGCACGTACCCGACTGCGCTCCTCGCGAACCTCGTGCCTGGATTCCGCTTCTCCGGGAATCCAATATCGAAGGGCTCGACAAAGAACAACACCCGCATACCCACACAACGGAACTCTAGCGAACTCGTCTCACCACTTTTAAGGAAGGTGGGTTGATGTTTATTTTTCGAACATTGTCATCGCTCAAGTGAAAGATTTTCTACTCTCCCGTTCGAGAGTTCGCTCCGTGGTTCATTGACTYCCAAGAACCGCCAATTCCTCGATTCCCGCGAGGCGTGCTTCCCCACATACCCGTGCGAATCTTCAATTGACCGTCAAGGCTAAGCCCATGAACTCAAGAAGATATTCATGTCCCTTGAGTCGACACTCGAACCATACGTCACGACACGCCCTTTTCGCACACATTCCACTTAATTACGTGGAGTCAAGTTAAACCACATGACGCAACAGTCGTACCTAACCTGCAATAATTTTGTTACCATCCCGTTATTGTGATGTTCATCACTTTGGTTTTCGTATTTCGAGGGTCTTGCGCCCCGAGCTGTAACCAATTCGGAGCCATTTCGCAGCTCTAGAACCACTCCCCCGACTCAAGTCAACCACTAAACCTTTACTTTGACCCCTCCCCCGCTCCCCTGACCTTTTAGGCAACCACAGTTTTCTTCATCCGCAGCGACCCGGAGTCACCCGAGGGGTGCCCGTAAGGAGGCCGATGAATCACGCCAATTCCTGAACATCATTTTCTATAAATCTCAGGGCGGGCACCGCGAGTCCCTTCGGTGTGGTACGCCACGACGCTCATGCGGCCGCAAAATTTAGCTCGATTCGGCGGATGGTTCTGGGGCGCGCCGAGCGCTGAAAAAATGGAATTTTTCTTCTACTTTTTCGAACAAACATAGCTAGAAGTTGGATACGTTTGGACGCCTTGATACGTCCACTCTCCCCGGACCCGCGCCCTCCTGAATGGCAGCTACTTATCCCCGAAGTTCGCGGTGAAGGGAGGCGCGCCAATAACTTAAACCGCCGAAAAGTAGGGCGAGTATGGCGACGACTGCGACGACGGCGACCATTGGAAAGCTACTTTGCTCAAGCCCTGCATAGTACTGCTGCACAAGATCGACTTGGTTAAGTCCCGGTTTTAATTGCGCCTGGGAAGATTCAATATCCGCACGGCTATAGTTCTCGCTAACCGAGGAGACATGGCGCGGGGTCTGCACGATGACAGTGTGCAGATCGGTAGCATCATAGAGCTCTTGTGCAATGTCGCGCGCGTCGGCGGCCTTGGAGACAAAGACATCGACCACGGCAACCCCGTCACCCTCACGCAGTTGCTCTGCGACGTGTGCGTTCAGCTGAGTATCCGATTCCAGGGAGGGTGCGGAATAAGCCACGCCATCCTGCTTGAGCTGCTGAGCCAGCCGCGGGACGTCCACATCACCCGGAACCATTCAATCCTCTTCCCTCTATTTCCCTATCACGGAGACTCGTGCACCCGAGATCGGGGGTTATGCACTGCGCATATTCCTCAGTCGTTCTTCATTAAAGATAATGGTTACCGCCGCCGCCTACACAGTAAACGCGCCGAGTGCGACTAAAAGCTTTAAACAGAACGCTTGTCCCGTTACAATTGACGCAACGGAAGGTTTTTGCCTCTACAATAAATAGGTGAACCATCGCGTTCTTTGCCGTCTTTGGCACTGCGGGCCCCATGGCTTCGTCTCGACCACTATGTGGTCGCGCACCTTTTGCTTATCCCGCAACTCCAGTAGGCGGCGAGTACAAAACAGAACAGACTGTTTATCAACAAGGAATGGAGCTCCCTGTGACTGAAAGCTTGAACTCCTTCGACGCCAAGAAGACCCTTGATGTCAACGGTAAGTCTTACGACTACTTTGACATCAACACGGTTCCTGGCATGGAGAAGTTGCCGTACTCCCTCAAGGTGCTGGCAGAAAACCTGCTGCGCAATGAGGACGGCAAGAATGTAAACGAGGACCACATCAAGGCCCTCGCCAATTGGGACCCAAAGTCCGAACCGGATACTGAAATCCAGTTCACCCCAGCCCGCGTCCTCATGCAGGACTTCACCGGTGTTCCCTGTGTCGTCGACCTCGCAACCATGCGTGAGGCCGTTTCCGCTCTTGGCGGTACGCCAGACCAGGTTAACCCGCTAAACCCGGCCGAGATGGTTATTGACCACTCCGTCATCGTTGAGGCCTTTGGCTCCACCGACGCTCTTGAGAAGAACGTTGAAATCGAGTACCAGCGCAACGAAGAGCGCTACCAGTTCCTGCGTTGGGGTGCTGAGAACTTCTCCAACTTCCGCGTTGTTCCTCCGGGAACCGGTATTGTCCACCAGGTCAACATTGAGTACCTGTCCCGCGTTGTCTTTGACAACGAGGGCTTGGCATACCCGGATACCTGTATCGGTACCGACTCCCACACCACCATGGAAAACGGCCTGGGCATCCTGGGCTGGGGTGTTGGCGGCATCGAGGCAGAGGCTGCCATGCTTGGCCAGCCGGTATCGATGCTCATCCCGAAGGTCGTCGGCTTCAAGCTCACCGGCGAAATCCCGACCGGCGTTACCGCAACCGACGTCGTCTTGACCATTACGGAGATGCTGCGTGAGCACGGCGTTGTCCAGAAGTTTGTAGAGTTCTACGGCAACGGCGTCAAGTCCGTCCCGCTGGCTAACCGCGCCACCATCGGCAACATGTCGCCAGAGTTCGGTTCCACCGCGGCCATCTTCCCCATCGACGAAGAGACCACCAAGTACCTCGAGCTCACCGGTCGCCCGCAAGAGCAGATCGACCGCGTCGAGCAGTACGCCAAGGCCCAGGGCATGTGGCTAGCAGAGGACACTCCGGAGCCGGAGTACTCCGAGTACATCGAACTCGACCTGTCCACCGTTGAGCCGTCCATCGCCGGCCCGAAGCGCCCGCAGGACCGCATCCTTCTTTCGGAGGCCAAGGAGCAGTTCCGTAAGGACCTGTCCAACTACACCACCGACGAAGTATGCGTCGACGACTCCTCCGTTGAGGCTAAGCGCATGTCCGGTGAGGGCGGCGCGCCTGGCGACGATGATGTCACCGGTGGCTTGAACAAGTCTCGCGAGGGCCACGGCGAATCCGCCGCGGTTGGCGCTAAGGGACGTCACTCCAACCCGATCACCGTTGAACCTGACAACGGCGGCGAGTACACCCTTGACCACGGCATGGTGGCCATTGCCTCCATCACCTCGTGCACCAACACCTCTAACCCATCCGTGATGGTGGGTGCTGGTCTGATTGCACGTAAGGCCGCCGAAAAGGGCCTGCGCTCCAAGCCATGGGTCAAGACCATTTGTGCGCCTGGTTCCCAGGTTGTCGATGGCTACTTCCAGCGTGCAGACCTCTGGAAGGACCTCGAGGCTATGGGCTTCTACCTGTCCGGCTTCGGCTGCACCACCTGCATTGGTAACTCCGGCCCGCTGCCAGAGGAAGTTTCTGCAGCCATCAACGAGAACGACTTGGCAGCTACCGCAGTTCTGTCCGGTAACCGCAACTTCGAGGGTCGTATCTCCCCGGACGTCAAGATGAACTACTTGGCATCCCCAATCATGGTTATCGCCTACGCTATTGCCGGCACCATGGACTTCGACTTCGACAACCAGCCGCTGGGTCAGGACGAAGACGGCAACGATGTCTTCCTGAAGGACATCTGGCCTACCCCGCAGGAGATCGAGGACACCATCCAGTCCGCCATCTCCCGCGAGATGTACGAGGCCGACTACGCCGACGTCTTCAAGGGCGACGATGCATGGCGCAACCTGGATGTTCCAGAGGGCGAGACCTTCGAGTGGGATGAGGACTCCACCTACATCCGCAAGGCTCCGTACTTCGAGGGCATGCCGACCGAACCAGACCTGGTTGAGGACATCAAGGGCGCTCGCGTTCTTGCGAAGCTGGGCGATTCCGTCACCACCGACCACATCTCCCCTGCTTCTGCCATCAAGCCGGGCACCCCGGCCGCGCAGTACCTGGATGAGAACGGCGTGTCCCGCTCTGATTACAACTCCTTGGGTTCCCGCCGCGGTAACCACGAGGTCATGATGCGCGGTACCTTCGCCAACATTCGCCTGGCTAACCAGCTGGTGGATGAGACCGGTGGTTACACCCGCGACTTCACCCAAGAGGGCGCACCGCAGGCATACATCTACGATGCATGCGAGAACTACAAGGAAGCCGGCATTCCACTGGTCGTTATCGCTGGTAAGGAATACGGCACCGGTTCTTCCCGTGACTGGGCTGCAAAGGGCACCAACCTCCTGGGTGTTAAGGCAGTCATCACCGAGTCCTTCGAGCGCATCCACCGCTCGAACCTCATCGGTATGGGCGTTATCCCGCTGCAGTTCCCTGAGGGCGAGTCCCACGAGTCCCTGGGCCTGGATGGCACGGAGACCTTCGACATCGAAGGCATCACCGGATTCAACGACGGCTCCATCCCGAAGACCGTTCACGTCACCGCTACCAAGCAGGACTCCGACGACGCTGTCGAGTTCGACGCTAACGTACGTATCGACACCCCGGGTGAGGCAGAGTACTTCCGCCACGGCGGTATCCTGCAGTACGTGCTGCGCCAGATGGTGAAGAACTAAGCCACTTAATGCGACGGAAAAGTACTAAGCTTTTTGGGCTTAGTGCTCGTCGCTGAGCTTGATGACGCGGGGTCGCACCGCTCTCTCCCGTAGAGGGCTCTGCGGCCCCGCGTTTTTTCATTGTCGTTCTATGTTCGTTTCAGAACATACTTAACTTGAAGCATTAATCATTCCTAAAAGGAGACGACCTCACCATGCCAATCGTGAGTGAATCTGAGTTAAATCGGCGCAGGCACGAAATTCTCGTCGGGGCTCGCCGGTGCTTTGCCGAACATGGCTATGAGGGCGCGACTGTCCGCCTCTTAGAACAAGCCACCGGGAAATCACGCGGCGCCATATTCCACCACTTTGGGGACAAGGAGTCCTTATTCCTCTCTTTAGCCCGCGAAGATGCCGCACGCCAGGCAGAAGTGGTGGCCAATAACGGCCTCGTCGAGGTTATGCGGGAGATGTTGCGTCACCCAGAACGCCACGATTGGCTTGCCACGCGTCTGGAGATCACTTCCCTCTTGCGCACGGACCCATCGTTTGCTGCTCGGTGGAAAGAACACCAGTCCATTCGTGACGAGGCTATCCGCGCCCGCCTCGCTTCCAACGCGGAACAAGGCCGCCTGCGAGACGATGTCGATATAGATACCCTGGTGAGCTATTTGGAAACCTTCATGGATGGGTTTATTAATAGGCTCGCCTTAGGGGATACGGATGGCCTGGAGCGTGTCCTCGATCTGGTGGAGCAATCCATTCGGAGTTCTAGGTCTCCACAGCGCTAACCACGCACCAGCCTTCGTCTCTCTTATCTTTAGCCGGAGCCGGAGGCGAAGGCGCCAGCTGAACGCAGACTCGGTTAGTTGGTACCTTCTGCCAAGCCGCCGGTATTGGAAAGTTCTACTTCCTGGACGCTGACATACTGCGCGATCTCTGCAACGAACCCTGGATCATGGCACGTAAGGACGATTGCCGTTCCTGAGTCCAGCGCCTTATGAATCAGTTGATGCATCAGCGCTCGATCCGTTAGTGACAGCAAGCTATCCGGCTCATCCATGAGTAGGATTGCGTGGCCCATCCCCACCACATGTGCCGTTTGAGCCAGCCTGAGCCGGGAAGCGGACAGATCCAATGGGTGCTCATCGGCATCAAGTTCCAGCAGCTGCCGTAACGCGGTATCGGGAACAAAATCCCCCAAAGTGGAATATATTACCTGGTCATAAGGAGATTGGAGGACCAATCCCCGGGGCTCAGCTGGGCGCTGTGCCCCGTCGAGGCCGGCTGCGGCGCGCAGGAGCGACGTTTTTCCAGTACCGTTTGCCCCGCGCAACCAGGTCACGCCCCCGCCGCGAATGGGGATGGTTACCGGTCCGACGCTAAAGGTATTGCCGGAAGGCTTCGCCGATTGCCACCACCGCTTCTTTTCTTGTCCGCGGCGCGCAGTAAGCGGACCGAGAGATCCCCGGGACCCATAAGAAGAAATCGCGTCTAAGCTTACTGGGGCAGGTTGTGGGATCTCTCCTACGACCTCCCCGCCCAATTCGGGCCAGTGCATGGATGACACGGCAAGAACGCAGGTATTTCGCAGCGAATGCAATAGCTGCACCATCATCGCCAACGATGTGGGGTCAAGCCCCGCGCTCGGCTCGCACATAATGAGCACCTCGGGCTCGCGGATCGCAACGCACGCAGCAGCGAGCCTCCGCGTCTGACCGCCAGAAAGCTGGGTGGGGTTTTTCTCCGCGTAATCGCTTAGGCCCACCGCCGCGAGCATTTCCTCTCCGCGTATCTGCATGCGGGCTGGGTCCTCACCCTGGTTTTCTAATCCTAGGACCACTTCTTCGATGCAGGTATCGCGCAGGTAGCTGATCTGCGCGGAGGAGTCAGTACCAATGATGGCGGATGATGAGAATTTTTCGCCCAGCTCTTGCGCCACGTTTTCGGCGATGGCATCCGAAGGAACAAGTACTTGGATGATGCGTCCCTTACTCGGCTGAATATCGTCTATATCCATACAAAGACCATGACTCCTATGGTTCCAATGGGAACGATGTAGCGTAGCACGCGGGACACTGCTGAATCCGGTACCGGCCGCAAAAGGGTCCTAGTTCCCTCTTCATCAAAGCCCACGGCGGCAAGGGCGTGGCCGCGCTCGGTGCCTTGGATCAGGAGGCGCGAAATTACTGGGATGACCACCCGGGAAATGGTATTCCGCCACGTCACCTTGATTCCTGCCAGCTGATTGGCATCGCGGACGGTCCGCCAGGCTTGCGCACCTTGCGGTAAAGACTGCAGTGAAGCACCAACGATATAGGCAATTTTGTGCCCAGCGCGCGAGACTTGTAGCCATTTCGCAATATCGGATATCCGCAGCACGGACATCGCCACGATGAAGCACACCATGAGCGCGAAAAAGCGCAGGGCTAGTGTGGCGGCGATGAGCAGGCCATCGCTTGTAATAAGCGGAATCAGCTGGTTATCGCCATAGGGGGCGTGGATCACCAACATCGATAAGGCCACCGGAACACAGAGCGCTGCAGAGGCCAAGACGATCGCAAGGGATCTCGTGGCCCACACGCCATAGGCAAGCATTGCGCCAGCTACCACTGCAGAGACTAGTGGGCTATTGAGAGCGAGGATAAGTAGCCAACCGCACGCAGCAATGGTGAGGACCGTCGACGGGTGAAGGCGATACATTAGCGAGGCTGCAAGGATTCCCGGGTGCGCTTAGGCAAGGATTTCACGGCAGCCCACACGATGAGGAAGACGACTGCCTTATCCAGTGGGTCGGAGATAAGTGATTGCATCGTGACGGACGCAATCAAGGAGTTGCCGAGTTCGCGGAAGAGGGACGTGAGCGCGCCGGTACCGACACCAGCCGTACCGCCGTAGACGAACGCGGCCACGGGTGCGGCGAGCATGCCGCAGATGATGCCGATGATGGCACCGCTGACGATGACCTTCCAGATCTTGCTAAAAGCGCCCTTTTGGATGGCCCAGCCGGAAAGGAAGCCGGTAGCCGCGGAAACGGCGGCGAATGGGAGTGCCATCGGGTTGAGCAATCCCCAGACCACTGAAGACAGTGTACCGGTAGCAAGCCCGGCAATGGGGCCTGCCAGTGCCGCCACCAGGATGGTTCCCACGGAGTCGATATACAGTGGAATACCGCTCGAACCGATGATTTGGCCCACCACGATGTTGAGAACCAACGCGATGGGAATAATGGCGATGGTACGAGCCGGCAGGGACGGCACGGTGCCGGCGAGCAACAAGGCCGCACCGATGAGGTAGCCGGCCAGGGTGATCAAGGCTTCGGCGGAGCCCGCTACGGACTCCCAATCAGTTGGGCGGAAAAGCACCAAGTAGATCCACGTGGCGACGACGAGCGCGGCGCCCGCGATGACCATCCCCCGGCGGGCAGGGGTAAGAGAAAGCTGAGGCATAGAGGTATTCCTAATCCATCAATGTGAAAAAGAGATTGGGGCACACTGCTCTTGTAGTCCCAGCCTATGTCACCTCAGCGTAGGAAAAATGTGGCGTATGCGCTGCGGATTAGGGTAAAAGATTTATTCGCCTAGAGCAACACGCGCGCCCAAGATGCGCAGCGCCCTGTCGAACTCGCGGTGAGCAGCTGGAATATCCGCGCTGGTCACCAGAGAGGCATTAGTTGGCCGGCCCCAATGGTTGCGGAGGTCCGCGACGCTGGTACCGCGCATCAGCGCAGAATCCGCTTCCACGTCTATGGTCGTATCCACAGCCTCAAACGGCACCTTCTTAAGCGCAATGATGCAGGTCAGAAGGTCATGGATCTGGGCTTGGTAGCCTTCTTCTTGCACTTGATGGAACTCGAAGTAAAACCGCAGGATCTCCGGCAATTTTTCCGTCATCGGGTGTGTACCAAGAAGCCCCTGAATTTCTGCCAAGCGCTCTGGGGTGATAAGAAATTGCTCGGTGACCTCGAGCGAGCACAGCGTACTGTGCAATTCTGCTGAGGCTGAAAAATGACGTGCTGCCGCGTGGGGATCTACCCAGAAATTCCACTCCGCGGTCGGGGTCGTATTGCCGCGGTAATTAACGGCACCGCCCATGATGGTAATCGAGCCGCACTGCGCAACGGCATCGCCATGCTCCCGCTCGAAGTCTGCCAAATTAGTTACCGGCCCGGTGACGATGAGGTGTAGCCCCGGGTTGCGGGCAATGGCGCTCGACCACAACTCCTGCCACTGAATATCGGCGAAATCGTGATCGGGCGCGGAAAGATAACCCAAGCCGGACTCACCGTGGGTTTCAGGTGTCGTGGTCAGCTCTACTTCGAGCGGAGCCGGCCGCCCTGAGGCGACGGGAACCTCCGGCAATCCACAAAGGTCCAAAATCCACCGTGCATTGGCGGCTGTCTGTTGGACCGCGACGTTTCCAGCAGTCGTGCTCACGCCCACTAATTCGATCTCGCCCGCGTGATGCAGCCCCGCTAAGTACATTAGGGCGAGACAGTCATCAATCCCTGGATCGCAGTCGAGCAAGACGGCTGGGCGCGAAACACTCATTGATAGTCTGGCTGACTATTAATTAATGGAGCTTACTGGCTTGTCGCCGTCAACGAATACGACTGGAGAGCCCGGAAGCTCCTCGCGGCCCAGTACCTCTACGATGACGTCTGCCACCAGGTCACGAGACGAGGTCTGACCTTCTTGCAGCATCTTGTCCTCAACAAATTCCAGCCCCTGCGCAGGCTCCTCCGTCAGGCCAGCGGGCTTCAGGATGATGTACGGGATAGAGCTATCGGCTAAGCGGTTGTCCACTTCCTTCTTGGATTCCACGTAGGCGTACCACTTTTCATCGGCTGGATCGGTCGTCGCAACCTGGGAGCCGACATAAGAAATCATGACGAACTGAGGAACGTCTTTGCCCAGCTTTTCTAGGGCCTCGATGGCGGCCAAAGCACCGTCGCGGTCGACGGCCCACGTCAGTTCCGCGCCGCCACGGCCGCCGTTTCCGGCACCCCATACAACTGCGTCATAATCTGCGAATAGTTCGGCCCATTGGTCAACGGACTGCTCGGTAATATCTGCAATAACCGGCGTAGCGTTGGCCTGCTCGATATCGGCCTTTTGCTCTGGGTTACGGATAAGCGAGTGAACCTCGTGGCCAGCTTCCGCTAATTTTGGAGCCGCCAGCAGGCCAACCTTGCCGTGTCCACCGATGTACAAAACCTTTTTCTTAGTATCAGCCATAGCGCCCAATGGTAACAGCGCGATTTTTATGCTGCAGCGGTTCTTTTCAGCGGTGCCAGAACATGCCGCGACCGCGGTGCGAGCGTTACACACCGAACCAGATAGAATACTGACTATGTATGCCATTATGACCGTTACCGGTGCCGATAGCACCGGAATCATTGCCGCAGTGACCACGACCCTTGCTGAACTGGACATCAACGTCGTTGACGTCTCGCAGACCTTGATGGGTGACTACTTCACCATGATCCTCCGCGTCGAATTCGATGCGGATGCCGTATCCATCCAGACCATCAAGGAGCGGATGCGCCCGGTTGCGGAGGAAAAGCAGCAATCCATCCGCATTCAGTCCGAAGACCTCTTTACCGCCATGAACGAGATTTAACATGAGCACGCGTTTTAATACCACCAATATCTTGGACACCATCGAGATGATCGAAAACTATCGTCTCGATATCCGTACCGTGACGATGGGCATTTCCCTGCTGGGATGTACGCGCTCGACCATGGAGGCAACCTGCCAGGCCATCTATGACCGCGTAACGCAGCAAGCAGGCCGCTTGGTTGAGGTATGCGAGGGCATCGAAGGTGAGCTCGGCATCCCGATCGTCAACAAGCGCATCTCCGTCACCCCCATTTCCCTCGTTGTAGCAGGCTTGGACGGCAACCCCGTCGATGCCGCGCAGGCGCTGGATAAGGCCGCGAAGGAGGTGGGCGTTAACTTCGTCGGCGGCTACTCTGCGCTGGTAGAAAAGGGCGCGACGAGCGCAGAGCAAAAACTCATTTCCTCCATCCCCGAAGCCTTGGCCGAGACAGACGTAGTGTGCTCCTCGGTCAATATCGCCAGCTCCCGCGCCGGCATCAACATGGATGCGACGAAGCAAATGGGCGAGGTCATCAAGGAAGCCGCTGAGCTGACCAAGGATGATTCCGCAATCGCCTGCGCCAAGCTCGTCGTCTTTGCCAACTCCGTGGGCGATAACCCGTTTATGGCCGGTGCCTTCCACGGCATCGAGGAGCCTGACTGCGTCGTCTCCGTTGGCGTCTCCGGCCCCGGCGTGGTGGACCGCGCCCTCGGCTCCTTGGAAGGCGCAAGCCTGGATCAGGTGGCTGAGGAAGTGAAGAAGGCAGCCTTCAAGATCACCCGCGCCGGGCAGCTCGTGGGCAATATGGCCTCCGAGCGCCTCGGCGTTCCCTTCGGCATCATTGACCTCTCCTTGGCCCCCACGGCAGAACTCGGCGACTCCGTGGCGCACATCCTCGAGCACATGGGCCTCGATCAGGTGGGCACGCACGGCACGACGGCGGCATTGGCGCTGCTTAACGATGCCGTCAAGAAGGGCGGCATGATGGCATGCTCGCGCGTGGGCGGCTTGTCCGGTTCTTTCATCCCCGTCTCTGAGGACAGGGGCATGATCGATGCCGTAAAGTCCGGCTCCATTTCCATGGACAAGTTGGAGGCCATGACCGCCATCTGCTCGGTAGGCTTTGACATGATCGCACTCCCCGGCGATACCTCTGCGGCCACGATTTCCGGCATGATTGCGGATGAAGCCGCAATCGGCGTGATGAACCATAAGACCACCGCCGTGCGCGTCATTCCGGTACCTGGTGCCAAGGTGGGCGACGAGGTCAGCTTCGGTGGGCTTTTGGGCTATGCACCGATCATCCCGGTCAATCAGGTGGGCAATTCGCAGTTCATCAACCGCGGCGGCTTCATCCCTGCACCGGTACACGGTTTCCGCAACTAGGTGTCGAGTACTCCACGCCTAGGGGGAAGCGCGCCTAGGACAAGCGCGCCAAGCTCCTCTTAGGACTCGGAGTCTTCATTCTCTTCGCCCGGCTTCTCGGATTCTTCCCACCGGGCGAGGTTTGCTTTGAAGTGCTGAAAAGAATCTTCTAACTGGCGCAATTCCACCTCGCCGCCGACCTGGCGGCCGGCATCGGAGTAGATGGCCTCCGCTGCTTCATCTAGGACATTGCGGCGCTCCACGGTGCGCAGCAGCGCGACCGCCTTGGCTAGGTTGTTGAGCAGGCTGAGGTAGATTTCGGCGTTATCGGCCGCATCGCGGCGGATTTGGGTGAACATCGCCTCAATGATCTGTTCGTAGCTAAAGGTTTGATAGTCCAAGCGGAACTCGCCATCGATATGCATGATCCCTTGCGGCAAGCGCTTGTCCCCAATGACCACCAAGATTTGCGTGAAGCGGTCAATGATGTCGATGACCGTATAAGGGTCATTGACGCCGGTGCTTAAAGCGCGGGCGGCAATCTCCGCGAGGTGCCGGGCCGTAAACCGCGGGTCGTGCGCGGAGGCATCCTCACGGTGCTGCGTGACCACGATGTGCTTTTCAATGTTTTCCGGCATGTGCGGCACGCCGTGGGCGATGACCTCTCCTTCAAGCACGAGATCGCCGGGGGCCACACCTAAGTGAACCGCGCAATCTTCTTCGGCCGCCGCTTGGGCAATGGACTCGTAGTCCACGAATTTCAGGTAGCCCGTTTGAGAGCTGCGGGTTGCGTCAGCGGATTCATAGAAATCCGAACCTGGTGCCTTGGAGACCTTCTCTTCCTCGCCACGCTCAATGAGGCGCCGCATGTGCTCTTCCACGTCTTGGGCCACCACGTGCACCACGTGAGACATGCTGATGGACTGCGCGATGTGGACGATGAAATAAATCAAAAAGACCACGCAAATTAGCGCCAAGGCAATGTCGACTGCGACATTCAGCGAGGGAACGTGTTCTTGCTTGCCTTCACCACCGGCGCGCACGGCACGCAGAGAGAGCAGCGAATAGGTAAAGGTCGCCAGGTAGATCCCCAGCGTGGACTGGATGGAGCGGTCCTTCAAAAATTCGTGCAATAGGCGCGGCCCCATCACCGTCACCACTCCGGAAAGCGCGGTCAGGGTGATAAAGAACAGGGTTCCGGCCAGGGACAGCGTGGCGGTGGCCACGGCGGTGAGCAGGCCTTGGGCGCTTTCCGCGCTACCGTCATAGAGCCGAGAGAGCGCCAGGKCGAAGTTGCGATCGAGKGCGAGCATGCCTTCGSCCSCCACGMCGSCCACCGCCACTGCAACCGCGGGAATGACCCAAAACTTATCCCGCCAGGCGGGCATCCTCTCGATCAGCGTTTTCATCAGGCTTAAGCCAGCTCGACGATTTCCATGTACTCATCGGACCACAGGTCCTCATCGCCATCTGGCATGATGATCACCCGCTCAGGGTCGAGCGCCTTCACCGCGCCCGGATCGTGGGTAACCAAGACCACCGCGCCCGTGTAGGTATTAAGCGCGTCGAGCACCTGCTCGCGAGAGATGGGGTCGAGGTTGTTGGTCGGCTCATCGAGAAGCAGCACGTTCGCGCGGCTGGAGACCAACGTAGCCAGGGACAGGCGGGKTTTYTCACCGCCMGACAGAGTTCCGGCAGGCTGTTGCAGTTTATYGCCGGAAAACATAAACGCTCCCAGCAGCCCGCGCAGCTCTTGCTGGTCCGCATTGGGGCAGGCCTCAATGGTGTTTTCCCATACGCTCTTATCCGGGTGGATACTGTCGTGCTCCTGCGCAAAGTAGCCAATGCGCAATCCGTGGCCACTGACGATGCCACCCTCACCATCGGTGCGCTCCTCCCCCGCCAAGAGCTTGAGCAAGGTCGTCTTACCGGCACCGTTATACCCCAGGACAACGACCCTGGAGCCCTTATCGATGGCCAGGTCCACACCCGCGAACACCTCCAACGAACCGTACATCTTGGTCAAGCCTTTGGCGTTCATGGGCGTCTTGCCGCACGGGGCGGGCTCGGGGAATTTAATATTGGCTACCTTATCCGCAACGCGCACCTCATCGAGGTCATTCATCATGCGCTCGGCGCGGTTCAGCATCTGCTTCGCCGCAGATGCCTTGGTGGCCTTAGCACCCAATTTGGCGGCCTGCTTTTGCAGCGCGGAGGCCTTCTTTTCGGCATTCGCGCGCTCGCGGCGCCGGCGTGCCTCATCTGTAGCACGGGCATCGAGATACTTCTTATAACCCATGTTGTAGACATCCGCCTCGCCGCGCACCGCGTCGAGGAACCAGACCTTATTACACACGGCCTCGAGCAACTCGACGTCGTGGGAAATCATGACCAGTCCGCCCTCATGCTTGGACAGGAACTGGCGGAGCCAGACGATGGAATCCGCATCTAGGTGGTTGGTCGGCTCATCGAGGAGCAACGTGGTCTGGGATTTACCCGAGCCTTCGCTGGCTGCAAAAAGGATCTGTGCCAGCTCCACGCGGCGGCGTTGGCCACCCGATAGCGTCTTGAGTTTTTGATCCAAAACGCGCTGAGGCAAGCCTAGGTTATCGCAGATTTGGGCGCACTCGGAATCAGCCTCATAGCCGCCCAAGGAGTCGAATTGCTCTTCCAACCGGGAGTATTTACGGATGGCCTTATCGCGGAACTTCTCATCCGTGGCCGTTTCCATCAGCTCTTGTTGCTTGGCCATCCGCCGCTTAATATCAYCCAGCCCGCGGGCAGAAAGCACGCGCTCGCGCGCGGTTTGCTCGATATTGCCTTCGCGCGAATCCTGCGGAAGGTAACCAATCGGGCCMAAACGAGAGACAGTACCGCCATAAGGCTCGGTCTCGCCTGCCAGGATGCGCATGGTCGTGGTCTTTCCCGCACCATTGCGGCCCACTAGCCCGATGCGGTCGCCGGGCTGGACGCGGAGGTGCTGTCCGGGGGCATCGAGAAGCGTGCGGGCGCCTACGCGTACCTCAAAATCATTGGTCACAATCACGACAAGCCAGTCTAGCAACCAAAGGCCAAGGCACTAATTCGCGCAAAAAAGGCGGCGGTAAAACTACCGCCGCCTTTTAGACATTCCGTGGTGATTAAACCGCAAAGCCCAGAGCTTGGAGCTGCTCACGGCCTTCTTCGGAAATCATGTGTGGGCCCCACGGTGGCATCCAGACCCAGTTGATACGCACGCCATCGGCAAGCTTCTTGCCGGTAACAATGTCCTCAACCTGTTCCGCAATGACGTCGGTCAAAGGGCAGGCCGGCGAGGTCAACGTCATGTTGATCATGGCAAGCTCTTTGCCGTCCTTTTCTTCCAGCCACAGGTCATAGACCAAGCCCAAGTCAACGACGTTGATGCCGAGCTCCGGGTCGATGACATCGCGCATGAACTCGGTGATGTCAAAGGCCTTCGACAGCTGTTCTTCCGTCTGCTCTGGCCGCTCACCGCCTGCGCTGAAGGACGAATTCTCGTTCTGGTAAGGATCTACGGGATCGGTCATTTACTTCTCCACTTCATTGAGCGCATCTGCGGTGGCGGCCTGAAAAGCCTTCCACCCTAGCAGCGCGCATTTAACTCGTGCCGGGTATTGAGAAACACCTGCAAAGGCAACACCATCGCCGATGATGTCCTCATCGCCCTCGTCCTGGCCACGGGAGGTGACCATCTTTTCAAACTCGGCAAGCTTTTTATTGGCTTCCTCCAAGGGCAAGCCGACGATCTCTTCCGCCATGACGGACGTCGATGCCTGCGAGATGGAACAACCTTCGGCGTCGTAGGACACATCTTCAACGGTCTTGCCGTCCGCGGAAAGGTTGACGCGCAACGTGAGCTCATCGCCGCACGAGGGGTTCACGTGGTGAACCTCTGCCTGGAACGGCTCGCGCAACCCCGCGTGTTGCGGRTTTTTATAGTGATCCAAGATCACGTCTTGGTACATCGAATCTAGATTCATTAGGCAACTCCAAAGAAATCGCGGGCGGCCTTAATGGCTTCTACCAGCTTATCTACTTCGGCTTCCGTGTTGTACAGGTAAAAGCTAGCGCGCGCGGTCGATTGCGCACCGCAGGCGCGGTGCAGCGGCCACGCGCAGTGGTGGCCTACTCGAATGGAAACGCCTTGGTCATCCAGAACCTGACCCAGATCGTGCGGGTGCACGCCCTCCACGGTAAAGGAGATGGCCGCGCCGCGGTTCTCGGCCGTTTCTGGGCCGATGATGCGCAGGCCCGGAATCTCACGAAGCTGTTCCAAGGCATAAGCGGTGAGCTTTTGCTCGTGGGCATGGATATTATCCATCCCCACCTCCTCGAGGAACTTCACCGCGGCGCCGAGGCCGACGACCTGGCTGGTCATCTGCGTTCCCGCCTCAAATCGCGTGGGCGGTTCCGCGAAGGTGGTTCCTTCCATCTTCACTACCTCGATCATGGAGCCACCCGTGAGGAACGGGGGAAGCTTGCGCAGCAATTCGTCCTTGCCGTAGAGCACGCCCACGCCATTCGGGCCACACATCTTGTGGCCCGAGAATGCGGCGAAATCCACATCCAAGGCATGGAAATCTACCGGCATGTGCGGGACGGACTGGCAGGCATCGAGCACCACCATGGCATCGACCGCACGGGCACGGCGCACCATTTCCTCGACATCGGATACAGCGCCAGTCACATTGGACTGATGAGTAAACGCAACAACCTTGACGGATTCATCAAGCTCGAGCGAATCCAAGTCGATGCGGCCATCGTCAGTCAACGAGTACCACTTCAAGGTGGCACCGGTGCGCTCACAGAGCTGTTGCCAAGGCACGAGGTTGGCGTGGTGCTCAAGCTCCGTGATGACGACGGTATCGCCTTCTCCTACGTACAGCTCGCCCGCGCGCTCATCGGAAAGCGTATAGGCAACCTCATTGAGCGCCTCGGTGGCGTTTTTGGTAAAGGCAATCTCATCGCGGTCCGCACCAACGAAGGCCGCGATGGCCTGCCGGGCCGACTCATAAGCGTTATCCGCCTCTTCAGCCAACTGGTAAGAGCCGCGGTGGACGGGGGCGTTGGTATGGAGAACGAACTCCTCCTCTGCCTTCCACACCGGCAACGGGCGCTGGGAGGTAGCCCCCGAATCCAAGTACACCAGCGGCTTATCGCCGCGCACGGTGCGCTGCAGGATTGGGAACTGCTCCCTAATTGCGTTTACATCAAATCCAGACATAAAACTTCTTCGATTCATCGAGGATGAACCAGCACTGGGCTGGTCTTTACTGCAGGAACTGGTCGTAGCCGTCAGACTCAAGCTGGTCTGCCAGCTCGGCCCCGCCGGTCTTCACAACCTGGCCGTTAGCGAATACGTGCACGAAATCCGGCTGCACGTAGTTCAGGATGCGCTTGTAGTGGGTAATCATCAAGATGCCGCCATTGGTGTCATCCTGGTAGCGGTTGATGCCATCAGAAACGATGCGCAGCGCGTCAACGTCCAAGCCGGAGTCGGTCTCATCCATGACCGCGAACTTGGGCTTTAGGATGTCCAGCTGCATGACCTCGTGGCGCTTCTTCTCGCCACCGGAAAAGCCCTCGTTGACGGAGCGGGAGATGAAGGACTTATCAATCTTCAGGTTCTCGCGAGCCTCAGTAAGTTCCTTATTCCACTCGCGCAGCTTGG
Organism: Corynebacterium accolens; assembly: GCF_030515985.1. Next base: position 988,562 of record NZ_CP100376.1, read on the forward strand.
GGGCCTCGCCGCGGATGGAGGTCACGGCGGAGCGCATGAACTGCGATACCTTTACGCCCGGCACCTCGGTTGGGTACTGCATGGCCAAAAATAGGCCGGCGCGAGCGCGCTCGTCGACGGGCATGTCGAGGAGGTTTTCGCCATCGAGAAGCACCTCGCCCTCGGTGACCTCGTACTTCGGGTGACCAGCAATGGTGTAGGACAAGGTGGACTTGCCGGAGCCGTTAGGACCCATGATGGCGTGGATCTCGCCGGAGTTAATGGTGAGGTTGACGCCCTTGAGGATTTCCTTGGGCTCGCCGTTTTCTTCGTTCGGCAGAACCTGGGCGTGGAGATTCTTAATTTCCAGAGTAGACATAGTGTGTGGGTTTCCTTCTGTAAGTGCGTTAAGCGGAGATCTTTTCCAGTTCTTCGGAAATGCGGTTTTCCAGTTCCTCGGACAGGGATTGCACCGGGATGCGGTGGATGACCTCATTGAAGAAGCCACGAATGATGAGGCGACGAGCCTCTGCCTCCGGAATGCCGCGCGACATCAGGTAGAACAGCTCAATATCGTCAAAGCGTCCAACCGTTGCGGCGTGGCCGGCGCCGGTGATTTCACCGGTCTCAATCTCCAGGTTCGGGATAGCGTCAGCGCGCGCACCGTCCGTAAGGATGAGGTTATTATTCGTCTCATAGGTATCGGTGCCCTGTGCGTTGGAGCGGATAAGCACGTCTCCTACCCAGCAGGTACGAGCCTCGTTTTTCTTCTCACCCTGCAATGCGCCTTTGTACAGGACATTGGAGCGGCAATTCGGAACCGAGTGATCCACGAGCATGCGGTTTTCGAAGTACTGACCAGAATCGGCGAAGTACACGCCCAGCAACTCAGCGTCGCCGCCGGGAGCGGTGAAGTTCACGCGCGGGACAATGCGCACGACCTCGCCGCCGAAGATGGCGCAGTTATGGCGCAGCACGGCATCGCGCCCCACCTGTGCTACCTGGTTAGACAAGTGGACAGCATCGTTTTCCCAGTCGACGTCCACGATGACGGTCAGGTGTGCGCCATCGCCAAGGATGAACTCCACGTTATCCGCGTGGGTGCCGGAACCAACGTACTTCAGCACAACGGTGGCTTCTGCATGGTGACCGACCTCGATGGAGGTGGCACCGAAAGAGGTCACGTCCTCGCCCTTGCCCGTATAGGTAATGGTGATGGGATCTTCCACCTGCACCTCAGGGTCAATGGCTACCACTTGACCCTCGGGCATGGAGGTCCATGCCTGGGCGGCCACGCGGTCAGAAGGCTTGCCCACGCGGCCAAGACGCTCATCGTCACGGTCTACAGTCTCCGCAGAAACGCCTGGGTGCTCGCTTACCTTGACGTCCTGGGCAACCGCTTGAGCAAACTCCCCGTTGTGCAGGCCCCGCAGCTTGCGCAGGGAAACAAAGCGCCAGACCTCATCGCGGCCGTGCGGTACCGGGAAATCCTCCACGTTGGTAGAGGTAAAGACGTCACCCTTGGTGATCTTATCCGGATTGAATTCGTTCGAAGCGACCATTTCTTTAGCCGACCGATCCTTCCATTTGCAGTTCGATGAGGCGGTTGAGCTCGAGGGCGTACTCCATCGGCAGCTCCTTAGCAATCGGCTCAACGAAGCCACGCACGATCATTGCCATTGCTTCTTCTTCCGCAATGCCGCGGGACATGAGGTAGAACAGCTGCTCTTCAGAAACCTGTGAAACGGTTGCCTCGTGGCCCAACGTGACGTACTCGTTGCGGATGTCGTTATACGGGTATGTGTCCGAACGCGAGATATTGTCCACGAGCAAGGCATCGCATTCCACGTTGGACGTGGAGTGGTGCGCATTCTGGTTGACCTGCACCAAGCCGCGGTAAGCAGCGCGGCCGCCGGCGCGGGCAACGGACTTGGAGACGATATTGGAGGAGGTGTAGGGCGCCATGTGCGTCATCTTCGCACCGGTGTCCTGGAACTGTCCCTCGCCAGCGAAGGCGACGGAAAGTACCTCGCCCTTAGCGTGCGGTCCGGTCATCCACACGGCCGGGTACTTCATGGTGACCTTGGAGCCGATGTTGCCATCGACCCATTCCATGGTGCCGCCTTCTTCCACCTTGGTACGCTTGGTCACCAGGTTGTAGACGTTGCTGGACCAGTTCTGAATCGTCGTATAGCGGCAGCGGCCGCCCTTCTTCACGATGATCTCAACTACCGCGGAGTGCAGGGAGTCAGACTTGTAGATGGGCGCAGTGCAGCCTTCCACGTAGTGAACGTAGGCATCCTCATCCACGATGATGAGGGTGCGCTCGAACTGGCCCATGTTCTCGGTATTAATACGGAAGTAGGCCTGCAGCGGGATATCAACGTGCACGCCTTTCGGCACGTAAATGAAGGAGCCACCGGACCACACTGCGGAGTTGAGCGCGGAGAACTTATTGTCACCGGCAGGAATAACGGTGCCGAAGTGTTCCTTAAAAAGCTCCGGGTAATCGCGCAGCGCGGTATCAGTATCGACGAAGATAACGCCCTGGCTTTCCAGGTCCTCGCGAATCTGGTGGTAGACAACCTCAGACTCGTACTGTGCGGCCACGCCGGCAACCAAGCGCTGCTTTTCCGCCTCAGGGATGCCCAGCTTATCGTAGGTGGCCTTAATATCATCCGGGAGGTCGTCCCAGGTCTGCGCCTGCTCTTCGGTGGACTTGACGTAGTACTTGATCTGGTCAAAGTCGATGCCGGAGAGATCTGCGCCCCAAGAGGGAATAGGCTTCTTATCAAAGATATTCAGAGCCTTGAGACGCTGGTTCAGCATCCACTCGGGCTCGCCCTTCTTTGCGGAAATATCGCGGACAACGTCCTCGTTCAGGCCACGGGCGGCAGAAGCGCCGGCCGAGTCCGAGTCGTGCCAGCCGTACTCATACGCACCAATGGAATCGATGATCTCATCATCGGTCATCTTATTGTCAGGTGCCGATTGTGCTTGGGTCATGACTCGCTCCTTTCAGTATTAGTTTTGACAGGTGTCAAGGGGATATTCGTGGTACAAATTCCGTGGCCATCTGCGATAGACGCCAAAGGTTGTACGTGTTTGCCTAAGAGGGCGGAAAAGACTTCCTGCTCTGCCTCGCACAGTTCGGGATGCTCCGCCGCCACATGGGCAACCGGGCAGTGGTGTTGACAGATTTGCACTCCCTGGCCAGCGCGGTCCACGGTTGCGGCGTACCCGTGCTTATCCAGGGTTTCAGCCAGTTTGCGCGCTACTTCCTCGACCGATTCTTCCGCGTCCACGAAGGGACGCACATCGGCGATGATGCGCTCAAACCGAGCCTTAGCGAAGTTCTTTACAGCCTCTGAACCGCCCGCAGAGCGCAGCGCGGTCAACGCTTCAGAAGCTAATTCATCATAGGCGTGGCCAAATTGCGCACGCCCACGATCCGTCAGGCGGAAGTGCTTTGCCGGTCGCCCACGACCCGCTCCGGAGTGCATCCGCGAACGAGAAACTGGACGGCGCTCGACAACTTCCGTTAGTTCTTCTTCCACCAGAATGTCTAAATGCCGGCGGATCCCGGCGGTCGAAAGACCAAGGCGCTCACCCAGGTAAGAGGCGGTTACAGGGCCATCTTTAAGCAAWAGCAGCAGTMCCKGGCGGCGGGKATCMCCAYCCGKGGVCCGCGNTTCTTTCACCGCCACATGCGCCGCTGCCGCGCGCTGTGAGTTACCCATGCCCTAAAACCTCCCTTCCTTAGGTCAGTTGCCTGCAGCCACCGTGCTCCGTCGCGCCGGAATTGCCGTCGCTACGCAAGCGCCATAACTGCGCTTTCATCATTAGACAACACTAGTGTTCCTTAATTCATTCCGGAATGCCACCATTGCAGTCACCGGGCGTGGCGGCGGGGGTGAATTTCCCACCCCACGGTCCTCGCGTAAGGTCTTAAGCCATGAAAGGGAAACTACGGGGAGTGCTCGAGAGCGTAAAGGCGGAATTGCCACGCTTGGGCACCGCAGGTTCTCGTTCCGCGCAGCTGCATGCCGAAGGCACCGGCGCGCAAGCCGGGGATACTCGCTACGATTTCATCGCCCAGGCGCCAGAGGAACTGCAGCACACCACGGTCTCCCAAAAGCGCACCTTTTTCATCCTGCGGTGGGCCGGAACCGTCGGATCCCTCCTCATTGCCTTTGGCGCTTTGGGAGCAGGCGCGCTGCCTGTAGTGGGCAATCCTTATGACAATGTGCCCTTTGGCTCCCTCATGTCGCGTATGCTCCAGACCTCGTCTGCGCTCGTCATGGTGGGCGTGGGGCTTTTAGTTACGGCCTGGATTTTCCTCGCCCCCTTCGTGGGCACCCCGCTGCGCCAGGCGCGACCCGGCGAGCCCGCCAGCGATCGCTCCCGCCGGCTGGTCTCCCCACGCCAGCTGTGGATCACGTGGGCTGGGTGGGTTATCCCCCTCATTTTCACCGCACCCTTATTTACCCAAGACATCTATTCTTATTTGGCCAATGGCTCCATCGTGGCCCAAGGGATGGATCCCTATTCCGCCGGCCCTGTGCAGCTCTTGGGCGCTGGCAACGAGCTCGCGCGTTCCGTGCCGTTTATCTGGGCAAATTCACCGTCACCGTATGGACCTGTTGCCCTGGGGCTGGCGGCCATAGTCAGCATCGTCACCGGAAATTCCATTGTCTTAGGCGTCATTGCCCACCGCCTACTTTCCATCGTAGGAATCATCGTGGCCGGCTGGGCCATCACACAGCTTGCTCAGCGATGCCGCGTCTCCCCCGCCTCCGCACTATGGCTCGGCATCTTGAACCCGCTGACCGTCCTTCACCTCGTCGGCGGTATTCATAATGAATCCATCATGCTTGGATTGTCGTTGCTGGGCATGGAGCTTGGATTAAGGGGCATCGATAAGCTGGGGCAGGATAAAAGAGGGGCCTACTTAACGCTGATAGCCTCGGGAATTTTCCTATCCAGCGCCGGAATGGTCAAGGTCACCGGCTTTATTGGGCTCGGATTTATCGGCATGGCGTATGCCCGCCACCTACATGTGGAGACACGCGTGCCGCGCTGGCAGGCCTTATTCACGGCCATCGCCGTGCAGACTGCGGTGCTCATAGCCACCATTGCGCTCATCAGTCTCATCACAGGCATTAACCTCGGGTGGATTACCGGGCAAGGCGGCGCCGCCACGATTCGCTCTTGGCTTTCCCTATCTACGGCTGTGGGAGTGGGTGCGGGTTTCCTCGGGATGTTTTTAGGGCTTGGGGACCATACAGACGCCATATTGACCATCACCCGCAGTTTCGGTGTCTTGGTCGCAGTCGCTTTTATGGCCCGCATGCTGTATGCCACCCTGCGCGGATATATCCACCCCGTCGGCGGCTTGGGAATTTCTACCCTGGTACTCGTCATTTTCTTCCCGGTGGTCCACCCCTGGTACATCCTGTGGGCCGTTTTGCCGTTGGCGGCGTGGGCGAACCGGCACATCTTCCGGTTTAGCGTCGTTGCCTATACCGGTGCGATGAGCTTTTTCGTCCTGCCGCGTGGCTTAGGCCTACCTGCGGGAACGGTGCTTTCCATTTATATCGCCGCTGCCTGCACATTCGCCGTAGTGACCGGAGTGTGGTGGGTTGCTATGCGCCGAAATGGAATCCGTGTCTTAAACTAGGCACCCGTGAATGTAATTCCAGCCGATAGCCCCGCCCTGTCCTTGGATGGTGTGGTAAAGAAATTTGGCCCCACGGCAGCCGTCAATGGGCTCAGCCTGAGCGTTGCACATGGCGAAATATTCTGCCTGCTGGGGCCCAATGGTGCTGGCAAATCCACCACCATCGAAATGTCTGAAGGCTTTATACACCCCACCGCAGGTTCCATTAAGGTATTGGGCCTTAACCCCAGCACCGCACCAGATAAGGTGCGCGAAAAAGTGGGGATCATGCTACAAGGCGGCGGATCCTACTCAGGCATCCGCGTTCTAGAGATGTTGGAATTGACTGCTCGCTATAACGCCAATCCACTGTCACCGCAGTGGTTGCTCGAGACCCTCGGCTTGCAAGGCGTTGCGCGCACGTCCTACCGGCGCCTTTCCGGCGGGCAACAACAGCGGCTATCGCTCGCACTCGCGGTCATCGGCAGGCCAGAGCTGGTTTTCCTCGATGAACCCACCGCGGGCATGGACGCCCAATCCCGGCTCGCCGTATGGGATCTCATCCGCGCCCTCAAGCGCGACGGGGCCACCGTTATATTAACCACCCACCTGATGGATGAGGCTGAATCGCTGGCAGATCATATCGCCATCATGGATCACGGCGCGCTCGTGGCGCAGGGAACCCCGGCAGAACTTACCTCCCAGGGCGAGGGCGCCGGTTTTAGTTTTAGCGCCAACTCCGCAGTTGACTTGGACGCCTTGCAGCGAATTGGGATCCCCACGACCGCCTCGCGGCCGCTGCACTACAGGGTGAGCCAGCCCAGTTCGCCGGAACTGATTTCCGCCCTCGCCGCCGATCTCGCCCGGCAAGGCGTGCTTTTGCGAAGCCTGGAATCCCACCACCGGAACCTCGAGGAAGTATTCCTCGATCTCACAGGCAGGCACTTGCGCAGTTGATGAAGCCCTGTGTCCTGTCTTCATCCTAGAATCACCAGTACCTACAACCACCACTTTAAATTCTCAAGGAATAGGCCCCGAATATGAGCGCAACGTTTTCCCCCGGCACCTTCCGCCCGGCACCCAAACGAGCGAGTGCAGGCGCCATCATCCTTGCCCAAGGCGGCATGGAAGCCAAGCTCATGCTGCGCCACGGCGAGCAACAATTGCTCAGCATCATTATCCCGCTCGCCATCCTGATTGGGMCCGCACACTTGGAAYCCMCCMCCGGCCATGGTCTGCACGAGGTTTTTCCCATGGTGCTTGCGGKGGCGGCGACATCGGCTGGYTTTMCCGGACAAGCCATTTCCCTGGCCTTTGACCGCCGCTACGGGGCCTTAAAGCGCACCGGCGCCTCCGGCGTACCGGCATGGGCGATTATCGGCGGCAAAATCATCGGCGTGTTGACGATGGTGGTATTCCAGATTCTCGTGCTCGGTGCCACGGCCTTTGCCTTGGGCCTGCGCATCAGTGCGCCCGGCATTCTGCTCATGATCGTCTCGCTCATTTTCGGCGTCGCCGCCTTTACCGCTATGGGTTTGGTGCTTGGCGGGACCCTTAGCTCTGAGGCCGTACTCGCGCTGGCTAACCTCATTTGGTTTATCCTTCTGGCGATCGTCGGCTGGGCCCTGTATTCCCAGGGCTTGGGCGATAATGGCCTGCTCAATATCGTTCCTACGGTGGCGCTAGCGGGCGCGCTTGCCGATGCCTCCAATTCCACCTTCCCCGGCATCGAGCTCATTTCCTTGACCGCGTGGCTGGCAGTGGCGTCGTATGCGGCCGTTCGTTGGTTCCGCTTCGACGGCTAAATGTGAGTTATACCCAGTTCCCCGCGAAATAGAGCCAAAGGTTTCGGCTCGCTACACACCCCCTAGTAAGATGCACCTTGTGAATTACTGGACCAGAACTAAACGCTTTTTTAAAGAAGCCGTCCCTACCGTGGAGCAACAGCGACTTATCGCGCTGATCCTGATCTTCTGCCAAGGCGGCATCACCGTATCTGGTTCCATCGTCCGCGTCACCGGTTCCGGCCTTGGCTGCCCCACCTGGCCCCAATGCCAGCCTGGTTCCTTGGTGCCGGTCGAAGGCGCAGCCCCGGCAATCCACCAGATCATTGAATTTGGTAACCGCCTGCTCACCTTTGTTGATTCCGCCGCCGCCGGCGCGGCAGTCATCGCCATGTATATGGCCTGCCGCCGCCCTGAGCTCAGGGTCTATGCATGGCTTAACGTGGCCGGCATCGTCCTGCAGGCCGTCATCGGCGGCATCTCCGTGCACCTAGATCTGCGCTGGTGGTCCGTGGCGCTTCACTTCCTGCCCTCCATGGTGCTGGTGTGGCTTGCCTGCATGTTGTACGCCCGCATCAAAGAACCCGATGATGGCACCGCACAGCCGCGGTTCCCACAAGCTATTCGCATCCTCGCCGTCATCGCGACCATCGCCCTCTCCATCGTCCTGATCACCGGGACGATGGTGACCGGTTCCGGCGTCCACTCCGGCGACTCCGGCGTGGGAATGGACGGCCGCTTGGATGTGGATACCGAATCCATGGCCATCGCCCACGCGATGTGCATGTACGTTTACCTCATCTTTACCGCCATCACCGTCTTCCTGCTGTACAAGCACCGCACCCCGCAGGAGACCAAGAAGACCGGGTGGGTCCTTATCGTCTGCATCCTCATCCAGTGGGCCGTCGGCGTCTTGCAGTTCTACCTGGGCGTGCCGCGGTGGACGGTCCCCTTCCACATCGGTATGTCCGCCGTGGTCACCGGCTTTACCGCCCTGCTCTGGGCACACGGGCGCCACCGCGTCGGCGGCACGCCGGACCTCATCTCAGGCTCTCCCGCCGGCGACGATAAATACGCCGTTCGCCAGCAATCATTAAATGAGGAACGCGCCGCCGTTTAGGATTTAGGCAGCACCATTTTTCTGCAGCTTCTGGGCTTTGTGGGATAGCATGGCCTTATGCATGCTATCCAGATCACAGAAACGGGCGGGCCGGAAGTCCTGCGCTACGCCGAGGTTCCTGCGCCCACGCCCGCTGAGGACGAGGTCTTAGTCGATGTCACCGTAGCGGGCGTGAACTATATCGACACCTACTACCGCGAGGGTATCTATAACGCCCAGACGCCCTTTATCCCTGGCTTTGAGGGAACGGGGCGCGTTGTCCACGATCCCAAGGGGGAAATTGCGGAAGGCACCTTGGTGGCATGGCACCACGCCTTTGGTTCCTATGCCGAGCAGGTCTGCGTCCCCCGGAATGGCCTTGTCGCCGTACCGGATGATTTCCCCACCGAGATCGCTGCCTCCATGCTGCTACAGGGCATGACCGCCCACTTCCTTTCCCACGGCGTGTATGAGCTTGGCGAAGGCGCCACGTGTCTCATCACCGCTGGTGCGGGCGGCGTGGGCCAGCTGTTGACCCAAATGGCTTCCTCTTTGGGCGCTACGGTCTACACGGTCGTCTCCACCGATGAAAAGGAAGAGATCTCGTACAAGTGCGGCGCCGACCACGTCTTCCGCTACAACGATTGTCTGGGCGAGCAGGTTCGCCGGTTTAATGGCGGCCGCGGCGTCGATGTGGTCTATGACGGCGTGGGGCAATCCACCTTCTTCGAATCGCTCGAGGCCGTTCGCCCGCGCGGCACCGTCGCACTCTTTGGCGCCGCTTCTGGCCCGGTTGAGCCCATCGATCCCCAGCTGCTCAATAAGCATGGCTCCATCTTCTTGACCCGGCCTTCGCTCGGCGCGTGGACGGCGCAAGAGGGCGAATTCCAGATGCGCGCGCAAGCAGTCGTCCAGGCCGTCATGGACGGAGACCTCAAGTTCAACGTATCGGCCTCCTATCCCTTGAAGGAAGCAGAGCAGGCCCACCGCGATCTACAATCGCGCAGCACCACCGGTTCTATTGTTCTGCGGGTAAAGCAGGACTAATGCAGAAAGAAGCGCGAGCCACGAAGGCTCGCGCTTCAGCATGCTACTGGGATCTAAAACAGGGTGGCGGACCAACCAAGCATCCGGCCGATTGGCTCCCAGCCCAAGACGGCATCGATGGACAGGCCAATAAAGAGTACCGATAGGTAGTTATTTGAATAGATAAACAGGCGCATGGGTTTTACCTTTGCGCCTTTCTTTACGCCTTGGTGCAGGCGGATGGCTAGCCATAAGAAGACCGCGCCAGAAGTTACGGCGGCGATGAGGTAAATCCACGATGCCGCGGGAACGATAAGCAGCGTGACGATGACCGTGCCGACGGAATACCACACAATCTGGCGGGTTACCTCTTGTTCCGTTGCCACTACCGGCAGCATCGGCACCCCAGCCTTGCGGTAATCTTCCTTGTATTTCATGGCCAAGGCCCAAGTGTGTGGCGGGGTCCAGAAAAAGATAATAAGGAATAGGACTATTGCCTGCCACCAGCGGTCGGGCTCGCCTGCTGGCGCGTTATCGCGGATGACTGCCCAGCCCACCATGGCCGGCATGCACCCCGCTAAACCGCCCCACACGATGTTTTGGGCATTGCGCATCTTCAAAAACTTGGTGTAGACGAAGACGTAGAAAAAGTTCGTCAGAATGACGAAGAACGCCGCCAACCAAGAATTGGCCAGGATTCCCAGCCAAAGCACCGAAACCACGAGCATGATCCAGGCGAAAATCGCCGCATTCCGCTTCGAAATCGTGGCGCGCACTAGCGGCCGCGCGCGGGTGCGTTGCATCTTCTGGTCAATTTCATAATCGACCACGTTATTAAAGGTATGGGCGGCCGCAGCGCCCATCCATCCGCCGAAAATGGTGGAAATGATGAGCCAGATATTTTCAGAAACCGCCTCAACGCCCCGTTGTGCTTGGAGCATCGCCGGAATTGCGGCCACGAGGAGGAGTTCAATAATCCTCGGCTTCGTTAGCGCAAAATAGGCCTTGATGGTCTCCAAGGAATTCCTCCACTATCTGAACAGACGTTGATCTACAGCACACACGCTACACAGTGCGGTATGCCCACGGTGTAGTGGTCGCACACCCCGGCACAAAAGTTCCGGAGAATTAATTCACACTATGGCTTACATTTAAAATGCGCTACACATGGATCGTATCAATGCAGCGGAAATGCAGAGAGTAACTAATGCTGTGCCGTACACCGCTTAGCCATGCCAGCTTACCGGTTCCCCGCGGCTTTCAATAATTCCGCACCGCCGTCAAAAAAGTAACTAGACTGTGTGGAGTTCAGTAATTAACGCCTAGATTTAAGCGAGGCCTTATACCGTGTCGAAAGATAATTTGTCCCCAGACCTGCAAGCTATGGTCGAGCGCCGTTATCCGGACGACTGGACAGACACTGATACTCGCGCGGTCGACACTGTGCGCGTGCTTGCTGCCGATGCCGTCCAAAACTGCGGCTCCGGACACCCGGGCACGGCGATGTCGCTGGCTCCCCTCGCCTATACGCTCTACCAGCGCGTTATCAATCACGACCCCAATGACGTGAATTGGGCAGGCCGCGACCGCTTCGTATTGTCTGTCGGCCACTCTTCCCTGACCCTTTACATCCAGCTCTTCTTGGGTGGATTCGGTTTGGAGATGAAAGATCTCGAGCAGCTCCGCACCTGGGGCTCCCTTACCCCTGGCCACCCTGAGGTGCACCACACCGATGGCGTGGAGATCACCACCGGCCCACTCGGCCAGGGTCTGGCATCTTCGGTAGGTATGGCGATGGCCGCCCGCAAAGAGCGCGGCCTCTTCGATCCTGAGGCACCAGTCGGCCAATCCCCCTTCGATCATTACGTCTACACCATTGCCTCCGACGGCGACCTGCAGGAAGGCGTAACCGCTGAGGCATCGTCTTTGGCTGGTACCCAGAAGCTGGGCAACCTGATTGTCTTCTGGGATGACAACCGCATTTCCATCGAGGATGACACCAATATCGCCTTCAATGAGGACGTCGCTGCGCGCTATGAGGCATACGGCTGGCACGTCCAGACCGTTGAGTCCGGCGAGGACGTCGTTGCCATTGAAGAGGCAGTGCGCAATGCACAGCAGGAAACAGAGCGCCCCTCCTTCATCCGCGTGAAGACAGTCATTGGCTACCCTGCCCCGACCAAGATGAACACCGGCGGCGTCCACGGCGCCGCGCTTGGCGATGACGAAGTTGCCGCCACCAAGGAAGTCCTCGGCTTCGACCCAGAAAAGACCTTCCACATTGATGATGAGGTCTTGGCCCACACCCGCAAGCTGCGCGATCGTGGCGCTGAAAAGCACGCGCAGTGGCAAGAGAAGTTCGACGCGTGGGCAGCGGACAACGCCGAAAATAAGGCGCTCTTTGACCGCATGAGCGCCCGCGAATTGCCGGAGAACTTCGATGCCGAGCTCCCCGCATGGGAGCCAGGGGATGCGATTGCCACCCGTAAGGCCTCTGAGGCGACCATTCAGGCGCTGGCCGCCGCTTTGCCCGAAATGTGGGGCGGATCGGCCGACCTGGCGGGGTCCAATAACACCGTGATTAAGGGCGCGGATTCCTTCGGCCCTGAAAACATCACCACCAATAAGTGGTCCGCACAGCCTTATGGCCGCAACCTTCACTTTGGCATCCGCGAGCACGCGATGTCCGCCATCATGAACGGCATCGCCCTCCACGGAAATACCCGCGTATATGGCGGTACATTCCTGATCTTCTCCGAGTATCAGTACCCTGCCGTGCGCCTCGGCTCGCTGATGTCTACCGATACCTACTACGTGTGGACGCACGATTCCATTGGTTTGGGCGAAGACGGCCCTACCCACCAGCCGGTAGAAACCCTGTCAGCCTTGCGCGCCATTCCGAATTTGTCCGTCATCCGGCCTGCCGATGCCAATGAAACCGCGCAAGCTTGGGCCGCAGCGATGGAATACAAGGCAGCCCCGAAGGGCCTTGCGCTCAGCCGCCAGAACCTCCCCATCTTGGAAGGCACCAAGGAAAAGGCACACGATGGCGTTCGCCGCGGTGCCTACACCTTGGTCGCAGGCTCCAAGGATGAGCCCGATGTCATCTTGCTGGCCACCGGCTCGGAGGTACAGCTAGCCGTCGAGGCCGCCCAGCAGCTCGAAAGCGAAGGCACGGCCGCTCGCGTGGTATCCGCGCCGTGCCTGGAGTGGTTCGACGAGCAGGACGCAGAGTACCGCGAATCGGTTCTGCCCAGCAGCGTGAGGGCCCGCGTTTCCGTCGAGGCCGGCCTCGCTCAGTCCTGGCACAAGTACACTGGTACTTTCGGCCGCAACGTCTCCCTAGAGCACTACGGGGCCTCCGCTCCCGGCGATGAGCTCTTCGAAAAGTTTGGCTTTACCTCTGCTGCGGTGGCCGATGCCGCACGCGAGAGCATCGCCGAAGCCCAAAGCTAAGCCCCACCTCACCGACGCTAAAAGGAATGACTATGAACAACATTTCTGAACTTGCCCAATTGGGCACCTCCACGTGGCTCGATGATCTCTCGCGCCAGCGCTTGGAATCCGGAAACTTGAAGGAGATTATTTCCTCCAAGTCCATCGTGGGCGTAACCACCAACCCGGCCATCTTCGCCACCGCCATGACCAGCGGCACGGCCTATGACGAAGACCTGGCGGCCTTGAAGGAGAAGAACGCTTCGGCCGATGAAGCCGTCTACTCCCTGGCCATTACGGACGTACAAAACGCCTGTGACCTTTTTGCCGATATCTATGCTGAGACCGACGGCCAGGATGGCCGCGTATCCATCGAGGTGGATCCGCGCATCTCCGACGATGCCGCGGCAACTCTCAAGCAGGCCCGCGAACTGTGGGACCAGGTGGCCCGCCCCAATGCGATGATCAAGATTCCGGCTACCAAGGGCTCCCTCCCCGCTATCGAGGATGCCTTGGCAGAGGGAATCAGCGTCAATGTCACCCTGATCTTCTCGGTGTCTCGCTACCGCGAGGTCATCGCCGCATTCCGGGCCGGGCTCAAGCGCGCGGCTGATAATGGCAAAGACGTTACCAAGATTCACTCGGTCGCATCGTTCTTCGTCTCCCGCCTAGATACGGAAGTTGATAAGCGCTTGGAGGCTATCGGTTCCGATGAGGCCCTGTCCCTCCGCGGCAAGGCCGGTGTTGCCAACGCGCAGCGTGCCTACGCCCTCTTCCAAGAGGAATTGCTCGGTGATAACGGCCTCCCCGAAGGCGCGCCCGTACAGCGTCCACTGTGGGCTTCCACCGGCGTGAAAAACCCCGACTACCCAGCAACGCTGTACGTGACCGAGCTGGCTGGCCCGCACACGGTAAATACCATGCCGGAAAAGACCATTGATGCGGTACTGCAGGAGGGTGGATTCCACGGCGATACCCTCTCCACCGCCGGCGAAGAAGCCGAGAAGGTCTTCTCCCAGCTCGAATCGGTGGGCATTGACCTAGAAGATGTCTTCGCGGTCCTCGAGCGCGAGGGCGTGGATAAGTTCGTCGCCGCGTGGAATGACCTCCTTGATTCCCTCAAACAACGACTCGCGTAAACTACGACCGTGGTCCTAGCCCCGCCGGATAGCCGGCGGGGCATTATGCCGCCACTAGTTGAAAGACTACTTAGCTTTTCCCTCCAGGAAGGATAATCCGTGACGGACTCAGCCGCTTGGGTCAATCCCTTGCGTAATGCCGCCGATAAACGATTGCCACGCATCGCGGGCCCCGCGGGCATGGTCATCTTTGGTGTGACCGGCGATTTAGCTTTCAAAAAGCTCCTGCCGGCCATCTATGACCTTGCCAGCCGCGGTCTCTTGCCCGCTGGCTTCACGCTCGTCGGCTATGGCCGCAGGGACTGGGATAACGCGGACTTCTGCGATTATTTCCGCAGCGCGGTAGAAGCCGGTGCCCGCACTGACTTTAACCACGACGTGTGGGAGCACTTATCCCAAGGAATCGAGTTCGTGCAAGGCTCCTTCGACGATGAGGGCTTCGACAAGCTTTCTGCGCGGTTGGCCGAGCTGGATAAAGCCCGCGGCACGGGAAGCAACTGGGCATACTACCTTTCGGTGCCGCCAGAGTTTTTCTCCGATATCTGCCACCAATTGGAACGCGTGGGCATGGCCAATTCCATGGAGGACTCGTGGCGCCGAGTGATCATCGAAAAGCCGTTTGGCCACGACCAGGAATCTGCGCGCGAGCTCAATGAGATCGTCAACGCGGTCTTCCCAGAATCTGCTGTCTTCCGCATCGATCACTACCTGGGTAAAGAGACCGTGCAAAACATCATGGCGCTGCGGTTTGCTAACCAGATTTTTGAGCCGATGTGGAACGCGCACTATATCGACCACGTGCAAATCACCATGGCCGAAGATATTGGGCTTGGCGGCCGCGCTGGCTATTATGACGGAATCGGCGCGGCCCGAGACGTCATTCAGAACCACCTCCTGCAGCTGCTCGCCCTCGTGGCAATGGAAGAGCCTTCCTCCTTTGAACCGGAGGCGCTGCGCGCTGAAAAGGTCAAGGTGCTGCGCGCTACGCAGCCGGTCCATCCGCTCAATAAAACCACCGCCCGTGGCCAGTACACCGCTGGCTGGCAGGGCTCGGAATACGTGAAGGGCTTGCGTGAGGAGGAGGGCTTCGATCCCGCCTCCACTACTGAGACCTATGCGGCGTGCACGTTGGAGGTCAACTCTCGGCGCTGGGGAGGCGTGCCTTTCTACCTGCGCACCGGAAAGCGCTTGGGGCGTCGAGTCACCGAGATCGCCTTGGTCTTCAAGGCCGCACCGAACCAGCCCTTTGTCGATGGCGAAACCGATGCCCTCGGCCAAAATGCCGTGGTCATCCGCGTTCAGCCCGATGAGGGCGTGACCATGCGCTTTGGCTCAAAGGTCCCGGGCTCCACCATGGAAGTCCGCGATGTGAATATGGACTTCGCCTACGCCGAGGCCTTTACCGAGGAGTCCCCGGAGGCCTATGAGCGCCTCATCTTGGATGCGCTCCTCGATGAATCATCCCTGTTTCCCACTAATGAGGAAGTCGAGCTATCGTGGTCCATTTTGGATCCGATCCTCGATTATTGGTCCAAGCATGGTGAGCCCGAAGATTATAAGGCGGGCACCTGGGGGCCCACTTCAGCCGATAAGATGCTGCGCCGCCGGGGCCATTCCTGGCGCCGCCCATAGAAGGGACGTAGTCAATGATTATCCCATTGCCTAATACCACCACCGGTGAAATTGCCAAGAAGCTTGTCGATGCCCAGGAGCATTACACCCGCACCACGGGCCGGGTGCTCACCCTCATCGTTGAGGCACAAGAAGGCGACGATCTCGAGCAAATCCTTGCCTCTGTGCGCGATGCCTCTCATGAGCACCCCTCCCGCGTGCTCGTCGTGGTCCCCGGCGATCCAAATACTGATACCCAGCTCGATGCCCAGCTCCGCGTCGGTGGCGAGGCCGGTGCGTCCGAGACCGTCGTCATGCAATTGCACGGGGCGCTGGCGGATCAAGCCGAGTCCGTGCTCACCCCGCTCTTGCTGCCGGATACCCCGCTGGTTGCGTGGTGGCCGAACCTGTGCCCGCAGGTTCCCTCCGAAAGCCCCGTGGGCAAGTTGGCGCAGCGCCGCATCACCAACGTGGCGCATAAAGGCACCGTGGGCGAGCAGGATCTGCGCGCGCTTTCTAATGGCTACTCCCCCGGCGATTCCGATATGTCCTGGGCCTCCATTACCTTGTGGCGCGGCGTCGCCGCATCGGCACTCGACCACCATCCCCATGAAAAGGTGCTATCGGTAGAGGTCGCCGGCCCCGCCGGGCATCCCGCGCCAAACTTCGCTGCGGGGTGGCTGCTTGACCGCCTGAGCGTCCCGGTACAGCGCATGGCCGAGGAAGCTAATAGTGACTATTTCCCGGTTACCCACCTGCGCTTTAACCGGGAGACGACCCACGTCGATGTGGATGTCGTGGATGAGCGCACCGTGCGGGTGCGCGTGCCTGGTACGCCAGACTCGCTGGTCAGCTTGAGCCCGCGCACGCAAACCGAAATCCTCTCCGAGGAATTGCGGCACCTCGACGCCGATAAAACTTATGCTCAGGCGCTGCGTGCTCTGGGAGAAGTAGACTACAGTAAGCTTTAATAGCGCACTTGCTCATACCGATTCTTTGCAAAGGATTCTGATACCGAATGGTAACGCTTCACCGCGTCAGCGATGTAGATGACCTTATTTCCCAAGCCGCACTCAAATTTATTGAGACCATCGCCGGTATTCAGGCCGGCAATGGTGGCCTCCATGGTGACGGCGTGGCAAGAGTCGTACTAACTGGCGGGGGCGCAGGAATTGGGCTCCTGCACGAGCTCGCGCGCTTGGACTTCGCCGCCCAGCAGCAAGGCGAGAACTACCCTGCCCTGCGCATCGATTGGTCCCGCGTGCACATCTTCTTTGGCGATGAGCGCAATGTCCCGGTCAGCGACCCAGATTCCAACGAAGGCCAAGCGCGTTCCGCGCTGCTCGATCACGTGGATATCCCGGATCAGAATATCCACGGTTTCGACCTCGGTGCGGTCTCCATGGAGGCGGCCGCAAATGCCTACGAGCCAGAGTTGAAGGACTTCGCACCTTTAGGCTTCGATCTACACCTTTTGGGCATGGGCGCAGAAGGCCACATTAACTCCATGTTCCCCCACTCTCCTGCCATCCGTGAGCAGGAAGAACTCGCGGTACCGGTACACGATTCGCCGAAGCCGCCCAGCGAGCGCATCACCCTGACGCTGCCGGCGGTCAACAGGTCTGAGCGCGTCTGGCTCTTGGTTGCCGGGGAGGAAAAGGCCGCTGCCGCAAAGAACATCGTTGACGGCGTCGACGCTGAAGAGTGCCCGGCCGCTGGTGCGCAAGGGACGAAGGAAACGATCCTCTTCCTTGCAGACGATGCCGCGCAGGAGCTGTAAAGCCAGCAGCGCCGGCACCGCCGCTTAACGCATACAGCGCCGGTACCTCGGTCCCTTCTTGCGAAAGGTTAAGGGACTGACGTACCGGCGCTGTTTTGCGCGGTTGGCCGCCGCTAGCGGTTAGCGGGGGCCTGCTGCGTGCTTCCTAGGAAGCGTAGGCCTGGATAAGGTTAAGGCCAACGATGCAGGCCAACCAGATAATCACCATGACGACGGTATAGCGGTCTAGGTTCTTTTCCACCACGGTCGAACCGGACAGGTTCGATTGCACGCCGCCGCCGAAAAGGCTAGACAGGCCGCCGCCTTTGCCCTTGTGTAAAAGCACAAAGATGGACATCAAAATAGCTGAAATTAGCAAAATGATTTCCAGTGCTAAGACCATGAGGTTCTTCCTTTTCTCAACGTGCGCCCAGTGGCACCTTCGATGTACTACCGAAAGTCACGCTAGCCACCGGCGCGAAGTACTTACCGGCTTTGCCTACGCAAAGCAATCACAAGGGCCTACTGTACACCATGCCGCGGGCGGGACTCACCCCAACCCGCGGCACAACAGTTACCTTGTGATGGTTGTTAACGCATGTTAACTAACGGCATTAGCGGCATTGGCGGCCAACTTGGCAAAGTCCTCTCCTACCAAGGAAGCACCGCCAATCAGGCCACCGTCCACGTCCGGCTTGCTGACGATATCAGCAACGGAATCGACCTTCACGGAACCGCCGTACAGGATGCGGATGCCCTCGGCGACCTCGTCGCCTGCAAGCTCCTTGACCAAGCCGCGGATTGCAGCACATACTTCCTGCGCGTCATCAGCGGAGGCAACCTTGCCGGTGCCGATGGCCCACACGGGCTCGTAGGCGATAACCGTCTTGGATAGCTGCTCGGCGCTCAGTCCCTGCAGGGAATCGCGGGTCTGGTTCACCACGTAGTCAACGTGGGTGCCGGCTTCGCGCACATCGAGTGGCTCGCCCACGCAGACGATCGGGCTGATGCCATTGTCCAGGGCCGCTGCGGCCTTTTCAGCGACCAGCTGGTCGGTTTCGCCGTGGTATTCGCGGCGCTCGGAGTGGCCGACGACTGCCCAGCTGCAGCCCAGCTTGCTCAGCATCTGACCGGATACCTCACCGGTGTAGGCGCCGGACTCGTGCTTGGAGATGTCCTGCGCACCGTAGGTGATCTTCAGCTTATCGCCCTCAACGAGGGTCTGAATGGTGCGGATATCGGTAAATGGAACCATGTAGGCTACATCAACCTTGTCGTAGTAATCCTCCGGCAGGGAGAAAGCAAACTTTTGAACGGAGCCGATGGCCTCAATGTGATCGAGGTTCATCTTCCAGTTGCCAGCAATAAGTGGTGTACGTGCCATGATTAATCCTTTCTGTGTACGCCTATATTGAGCTATTTCAGGCGGTTTATGCCTCGAGCACGGAAACGCCCGGCAGCTCCTTGCCCTCGAGGTATTCAAGGGATGCGCCGCCGCCGGTGGAGATGTGGCTGAAGCCATCCTCATCGAGGCCCAGGGTGCGCACGGAGGCTGCGGAGTCGCCGCCGCCGACGACGGAGAAGGAACCGTTGGAGGAGGTGGCATCGATAATCGCCTGCGCCACCCCAGCGGTGCCCTTGGAGAAGGCTTCCATTTCGAATACGCCCATGGGGCCGTTCCAGAATACGGTCTTGGAATCTGCCAGTACGGCGGCAAATTTCTCGACGGACTTGGGGCCAATGTCCAGCGACATCCAGCCCTCAGGGATGCCATCGAGCTCAACAACCTTGGTCTCAGCGTCTGCGGCGAACTCGCTGGCGGCGGTGAGATCTACCGGAAGGACGATCTTGTCGCCGAAGCGCTCCAGCAGGCTCTTGCAGTTTTCAATCTGGTCCTCTTGCAGCAAGGACTCCTGAACGTCGTAGCCCTTAGCGGCCAGCAGGGTGTAGCACATGCCCCCGCCGATGATGATCTTGTCGGCCTTTCCGGCGAGTGCTTCAATAACGCCGAGCTTGTCGGATACCTTTGCGCCGCCCAGAACGACGACGTAAGGGTGCGCTGGATCCTTGGCCACGGTGGACAATACGTCCAATTCCTTTTCCACCAGCTTGCCGGCGTAGGCGGGCAGGCGCTTGGCGACGTCATACACAGACGTCTGTGCGCGGTGAACAACGCCGAAGCCGTCGGAAACGAATGCACCATTATCGGCGGCCAAGGCGACGAGCTCTTCAGCAAATTCGCCGCGCTCTGCCTCATCCTTGGAGGTCTCGCGCGGGTCAAAGCGGACATTTTCTACCAGCATGACATCGCCGCTGTTTAGCCCGTTTGCGCGCTCGTGGGCGTCTTCACCGGTGACGTCGTTGGCCAAGGCAACATATTGATCCAGGGCCTCGGACAGCGCCTCTGCGACTGGGGCCAAGGAGTACTTGGAATTTACCTCACCCTTGGGGCGGCCGAGGTGGGCGGAAAGGATGACCTTCGCGCCGCCATCGACAAGCGCCTTAATGGTCGGAAGAGAAGCGGTAATGCGGCCCGGGTCGGTGATATTTCCGTCATCATCGAGCGGCACGTTGAAGTCAGAACGCACCAAGATGTGGCGGTCCTCTACGCCTTCTTCAAGCAGGKTATCTAGGGTCTTAAAAGCCATGTGTTACTCCTTTTAAAGTGGGTTCTGCAATCGAGGTTCCTACATAAAATGATACCGGCCACAACGTCGTGCCGTCAGGGCGTTCGTTGTGGCCGGTATCGCATTAAAGGGTGCTCGGTTTCAGGACTTTAGAGCTTGTCTGCAACCAGGTTGGTCATGCGGACGAGCTGGGAGGTGTAGCCCCACTCGTTGTCGTACCAACCCAGCACCTTGACCAGGTTGCCGTTGGAGACCTTGGTCATGCCGGCGTCGAAGATGCAGCCGTGCGGGGAGGTCACGATGTCGGTGGAAACCAGCGGATCCTCGGTGTATGCGAGGGTGTCCTTCAGCTCGCCTTCAGCTGCCTCCTTGAGTGCGGCGTTGATCTCCTCAACGGTGACGTCGCGGGAAGCGGTGAAGGTCAGGTCCGTTGCGGAACCGGTGATGACTGGAACGCGCATTGCGTAGCCGTCCAGCTTGCCCTCCAGCTCAGGCAGAACCAAGGAGACGGCCTTTGCTGCACCGGTGGAGGTAGGTACCAAGTTGACCGCTGCGGCGCGGGCGCGGCGCAGGTCCTTGTGAGGAGCATCCTGCAGGCGCTGGTCACCGGTATAAGCGTGAACCGTGGTCATCAGGCCCTTTTCCACACCGAACTTATCGTTCAAGACCTTGGCCATAGGTGCCAGGCAGTTGGTGGTGCAGGAAGCTGCGGAAATAACGTTGTGATTAGCAGGATCGTAAGTGTCGGAGTTAACACCGTAGACGAAAGTTGCGTCAACTTCCTTGCCAGGAGCGGAAATGATGACCTTCTTGGCGCCGGCCTCGATGTGAGCCTTTGCGTCGTTCCCGTTGGTGAACAGGCCGGTGGACTCGATAACGAGGTCCACGTCCAGCTCGCCCCACTTCAGGTTCTTCGGGTCCTTCTCGTTGAAGACCTGGATGCGGTTGCCGTTGACGGTGATGGAGTCATCGTCGTAGGTAATCTCGCCGTCGAAGCGACCCAATACGGAGTCGTACTTCAACAGGTTAGAAAGCGTGTGGTTATCGGTCAGGTCGTTGACAGCAACGATCTCAAGGTCGTTGTCGGTCCGGTTAACAGCATGGAAGAAGTTACGACCAATGCGGCCAAAGCCGTTAATGCCTACGCGGGTAGTCACTGTAAATCTCCTCAAAGAGTCGAGTAATTATTTCTATGGGCCTACCGCGGGTCCTTCGAGTACTTTACTGCTCAGGGTGAGTAAGGTGCCCGAGGCTTTGCCCAACAACCGCAATACTACAGAGCCTTCATGACGCGTGCAGTGGCCTTCAATACTGGGCGCGCAGCATCTGAAAGTTTTCCGTTTTAGGCGTACAATCTTCCCGGGTATTTTTGTTTCTCCCGAATATTCCGGCTGTTCAAGCCCGTTTAGGTGGATTCATGTGGACTTTACACCGTTAATGTGCGATATATCACAGCCCACAATATGTCCAGGCTTGCTCGCACAACGGTCGCCAGAAACGGCTCGCACACTGGTCGCTAGAGACGGAGTACTATAAATTACTTGACCCAAATCACACAGCATTCTTTATGACGCGATATGCTTGCGCTAACTCACTGTGTTACAGGTAGCACTCGGGCATTCGCTGGGCGCTAACTCTCGCCTGAAACGCGTGGGCAACAAATTTAAGTCCCCCCGCAGACCGAATGCGCCTGCGATAGTACCCCCGTTAGAATCGAGGATACTCAATGTTTGAGATAAATACCTCTGTTGTGGGAGACAGTCTTGGGCTCACCGCGCTCGTGGCGATTCTCCCCCTCGTGGCTTTCTTCATTATGTTGATGGGCTTTAAAGCCCGTGCACATACTTCAGGAGCCGTCGCCCTTGCGACCTCCATCATCCTTGCCATAGTCGCCTTTGCGATGCCCGTGGATATGGCACTGTCCTCCGCGGTCCGCGGTGGACTCTTTGGCCTCTTGCCCATTGTCTGGGTTATCATCACCGCGATTTGGTTTTACGAGATCACGGTCGCCTCGGGCCGTTTCGAGGATTTGCGTAAGACCTTCGACCTCTTAGGCGATGGAGATATCCGCATCCAGTCGATGCTCATCGCCTTCTGTTTCGGTGGCCTCCTTGAAGCCCTTGSGGGTTTCGGCSCMCCCGTTGCTATCACCGCCACGATGATTATGGCGCTCGGCGTCAAGCCGCTGCGCGCAGCGACGGTGGTCCTCATTGCTAATMCCGCCCCAGTGGCATTCGGCGCGGTCGGCATTCCGGTCACCACCGCCGGTGAGGTTGGCGGACGTACCGCTGAGCAAACCCAAGATATCGCAGGCCTTATTGCCCTGCAGGTGTTGGTCATCGCCGCGATCGTCCCGTTCCTTATCGCATTCATCCTCGACGGCATGCGCGGCGTGAAGGAAACGGCGCCCGCCGCCGCGGTCATCGGCATTTCCTTTGCCGCCGCACAGTGGCTGACCGCAACCTTCTTTGCTTACCAGCTCACCAACGTTATTGCCTGCATCGTATCTTTGGGTGCCGCCTTCATCTTCCTCCGCGTGTGGAAGCCACGCGGCGTCGCGCAGCTGCGCGAGCGCATGGAGCTGCCCGCCGCAGAAACGTCGACCGACCTCAATGGCCGCCGCATCTGGATGGCCCTGCTGCCCTACGCCGTCGTTACCGCAGTATTTGCCATCGCAACCGCAGCCCCAGCCATCTTCGGCTTCTGGAAGCTGAAGTTCGCGTGGCCGCTGCTGGATGGCACCGTCATCGGCACCAACGGCGAAGCCATGGACACCAGCTTTAGCTTCAATGTCTTTGGCAACCCCGGTACCTTGCTCTTGCTCTCCGGCATTATCGTGGCCATTGTTTACCACTTCTGGAACGAAAATGGCCGCTACAAGCTCAGCTTCGCCCAACCCGTGCAGGCCTTCGGTGAAGTTGCCAACCGCATGAAGTTCTCCGGGCTGACCATTGTCTTGGTCCTCGCTTTGGCCTACACGATGAACTACTCGGGCCAGACCATCGCCATCGGTGAATTCGTATCTTCCGCCGGTTCCATCTTCGCGCTCTTCGCTCCCGTGCTGGGCTGGATTGGTACCGCGGTTACCGGCTCCGATACCTCCGCGAACGCGCTCTTTGGTAACCTCCAGGTCGCCGCCGCTGACCGCATTGGCGTCAACCCTGACCTCATGCTGGCCGCCAATACCTCCGGTGGTGTTGTGGGTAAGATGATTTCGCCACAGTCCCTGGCTATTGCGGCAACCGCCGTATCCATGGAGGGCAAGGAATCCGTCATCTTGAAGAACGTCGTGGGCTACTCCATCGCGTTCTTGGCCGTTGTCTGCGTCATCGTCTTCTTGATGACCAACGTCTTGGGCTTCTTGGTCCCATAAGGCGGTCCCATAAAGCTTAGGCCGCCACCGGCTTTAAGCCCCTGCCCCCGCCTAGCACCAAATCATCCTCGGTGCTGGGCCGCGGCACAACAGAAGGCGGGAGGGACAAGCACTTCAGTGCTTTCCTTCCCGCCTTTCGTGGATCAAATAACTGCTTTAGGCCGTGCCCTGCGGCTAAGAGTCACCAAAAAGATCGTCCGAGATGGATTCATTGGTATCGGGGATATCCAGTTCTTCGGCCCGCTTATCCGCCATAGACAGTAGGCGTCGAATGCGTCCGGCCACCGCATCCTTGGTCATGGGCGGATCCGCCAGCCGGCCAAGCTCCTCCAAGGAAGCCTCGCGGTGCTGCACGCGCAGGCGGCCGGCATCGGCCAGGTGCTCGGGAACGTCATCGCCCAAGATTTCCATCGCCCTATCCACGCGCGCCGCGGCGGTCACGGCGGCCCGTGCCGAGCGGCGCAGGTTGGCATCATCAAAGTTATCCAACCGGCGCGATGTATCGTGCGCTTCGCGCTTTACCCGCTTCTTCTCCCAAGACAAGCGGGTCACCTGAGCGCCCATGCGGGTCAGCAGTGCGCCAATAGCATCGCCGTCGCGGACAACGACCCGATCCTCGCCGCGGGTCTCTTTTGTCTTCGCGGAAATCCCCAGGCGCCGCGCGCAGCCCACGAGTGCCAATGCGGCCTCTTGGCAGGGGCACGTTACTTCAAGTGCCGAAGAACGCCCTGGCTCCGTCAGGCTGCCGTGGGCAAGGAAGGCACCCCTCCACGCTGCCTCGCTATCTGCCACCGTGCCGGAAATGACCTGCGGGGGAAGCCCCACCACGGCGTGACCGGAACGGGTAATCAGGCCCAGGCGGCGGGTAAGCTCCTTCGCTCCTGTGGTGATGCGCACGATGACGCGGGATTTCTTCGCCGTCCCCGCAGGGCCAACAACATGGCTTTCCGCTTCGATCCCGTAAAGCTCGTCCAAAGCCACGAGGATGCGCTGCGCAATAGCCTGGTTATCGAGCTCAAGCTCGTAGGCCATGCTGTCCCCAGAGACGTCTACCTCTCCGGCAAAGCGCAGGATCGATGCGAGCTCCGCAGCGCGCGCGGACTGGCGCGTTACGCCTACCGCCGCTAGTTCTTCTTTGACCTGTTCGGTCAACGGTGTGGTCACCTAGTTCGCCCCATTTCTCTGTCACAGTCACGAATGACGCTTGTGCAATGCACGGCCCCACGCACACCAACTACTGCGTGGGAAACTGAATTTTCTTATTTTACCGTGCCACGCGCATTGAGGACTGGCTGGCCTGATTTTAACTAGGCCCGCCGGTACTCGTTATAAAGATCCACGATGACAGAAGAAAGTTTGTCTGGATCGTGTTTCATCAATCGCTGTCCATTGTCATCCTGAATGCTGACATCCGCAAATACTGCGCGCGCCCCCAAGGCTTGCGCGGCACGCTGCACATAAACCCGTTCGCTCTCATTCGGTAAGGCTGCCGCATCCACCACAATGCGATCGATGCGCAAATTCGGTGCGTGACGGGCAAGCACGTGCACGTGGCGCTCCGCGGAAAAGCCTTGGGTTTCTCCCGGTTCGGCCGACAGGTTGAGCATAACCACGCGCAAGGCATTGGATTCAGAAATGGCCTGCACGATCTCTGGCACCAACGTATGCGGCAGCACGGAGCTAAACCAGGATCCCGGACCGATGGTAATAAGATCAGCCTGTCTAATGGCCTCCAGCGCAGCAGGGCTCGCTTGGGGCGCTTCAGGCAGGATGCGCACCCGCCGCACATGGCCCGGCGTCGATGCCACCGCGACCTGGCCGCGGACCTGGCGCATGACCCGGGGGTCATCGTCAAGCCCAGAGACATCGGCCTCAATTTCTAAGGGATGCGGGACCACGGGGATGACCCGCCCGTGCGAGTGGGTAAGCTCCGCCACCGCGTCCAAGGCGGCCTGGTAATCGCCCAAAACCCCGGTCAACCCGGCGATCATGAGGTTGCCCACGGCATGGCCTGCCATAGCGCCATTGCCGCCGAAGCGATGCTGGAGGGTCTTGCCCCACAGCTCGCCTATCTGATTGTCATCGGCTAGCGCCGCCAAAGCCATGCGCAGGTCACCGGGTGGAATGATATCCAATTCCCGGCGCAGGCGCCCCGAAGATCCGCCATCATCGGCAACCGTCACGATGGCAGAAATATCCGCTGCATTGCTGCGCCGCGCGGATAAAAGGGTTTGATAAAGACCATGGCCGCCGCCGAGGCAGACCATATGAGAAGGGTGTTCCATACAGTTTTTAGTGCTCCTCAGCCCTAATTGCGGGCGATATCCCGGTGCAAAATACTGACGTCAAGGTTGTCATTGGTGCGCAGGCGCTTGGCGATGTCCTCAGCTACCGCCACCGAGCGGTGATGCCCGCCGGTGCAGCCGACGCCCACGGTGATGAAGTTCTTGCCCTCGTGCCGGTATCCCTCCAGCATGGTGGAAAACATGGCGACAAAATTATCCACGAATTTCTGGGCGGCCGGTTGCGACAGGACATAATCGGCCACCGGCGCATCGGTACCGCGGCAGCCGCGCAGCTCCGGAATCCAGTAGGGATTGGGCAAAAAGCGGACGTCGACAACGATATCGGCATCGCGCGGGGAACCATTCTTAAATCCGAAGGATTCCACCGTGACGTGCTGGTTCGTATTCTGAAACTCGCCAACCGCAGCTTCGATAGCCCGGCGCAAGTCATGAATCGAGAGGTTCGTGGAATCAA
Source organism: Corynebacterium accolens (assembly GCF_030515985.1). Next base: position 1,014,813 of record NZ_CP100376.1, read on the forward strand.
TGATGATATCGGAGCGATCCCGAATCTCCGCCACCGCTTGGCGTTCGCGTTGAATGCCCACCTTCAAGGTATCTTCGCCCTGCAAGGGGTGGGTGCGCCGCACAGAGTCGAAGCGGCGGATGAGCACATCATCGCGGGCATCGAGGAAGAGCACGGTGGGCTTCATGCCCAGCGCCGTTAGCTCATCGATGGTTTCTATAAGAGAGCCTGGAAACATGCGGGAGCGCACGTCCGTTACCGCCGCGACCTTTTCTACGGGCGTTTCTTCTTGGTTGCACAATTTCCACAGGTCCACGATGGCGCGCGGTGGGATATTATGCGCCACGTAGTAGCCCTTATCCTCAAAAACCTTGGCGGCGGAACTCAACCCGCCGCCGGACATGCCGGTAATCAAGATGGGCGGAGTCTCGAAGTGCGTCATGCACACCAGTCTAGCGTTTTCGCGCTCTACACTTCTGCCAGAAGGCTGCTTATTTACTGTGTGTCGTGCAACTTATCGTAAACGGTCTGGGCCAGCTTCGGCCCGAAGCCGTTGACCTCGCAGATCTCATCCACCGAAGCAGCCTTGAGATTTTTGACTGAACCAAAATGCTTCACCAAATCCGTCCGGCGCTGCGGACCGAGACCAGGAATTGCATCAAGCGCCGAAGAGCGCATGCGCTTAGACCGCTGTTGCCGGTGGTAGGTAATGGCAAAGCGGTGCGCCTCATCGCGAATTTGCTGCAGCAAGAACAGGGCCTGGGAATTGCGCGGCAAAATCACCGGTTCATCATCGCCTGGCACCCAAATTTCTTCCAAGCGCTTAGCCAGCCCCACGAGGGTGACATCGACGATGCCCAGTTCATCGAATACCTCTTGCGCCGCAGCCACCTGCGGTGCGCCACCGTCGACGATAAAAAGCTGAGGAGGATAGGCAAAGCGGCGGCCTGCCTCGGCGGATTCTTCCGCCACCTTTTCTTCCGCGAAGGAGGATTCTTCTTTTTCCTCGTCCGGGTTCGCCAACTTATCTTGGTTATGGCGCTTAAACCGGCGCCGCGTGATTTCAGCAATGGAGCCAACGTCATTGGAATGCCCGTCGCCGGCCGCCTCCTTGATGCGGTAGCGCCGGTAATCGGACTTCTTTGGAATGCCGTCTTCAAAAACCACCAAGGAAGCGACGACATCGGTGCCTTGAATATGCGAAATATCGGTGCACTCAATGCGCAGCGGTGCTTGGTCCATGCCCAAGGCATCCTGGATATCCTGCAGCGCCGCGGACCGCGCGGTGAGGTCGCCGACGCGCTTCAACTTATGCTGGCGCAGCTGCTCCTTGGCGTTCTTTTCCACGGTATCCATAAGGGAGCGTTTATCCCCGCGTTGGGGAACGCGGAGATCGACGCGCGCACCGCGCAGGTCTTCCAGGAGGGAGACCACTTGTTCGGACTCCTCCGGCATGGCCTGGACCAGAATCTCGCGCGGGATGACGTGGACGTGGCGCTGTTCCATATGCGATTCTTGGTCCACGCCGCGCCGCGGCACATCCGCAGCTAAAGCCGCGTCCTCGCGGGCTTCTTGTTCTTCGCGCTCTACAGCATCCGAGTAAAACTGGATGAGGAAGTTTTGCACCAATGCGGGCAAGGCGGGATCGGGTTGGCCCTCCTCAATGGGCTCAGAGGTTGCCTGGTCGCCGGCGCGTTCAACGACCCAGCCGCGCTGGCCGCGAATCCTGCCGCCGCGGACGTGGAAGATTTGGACGGCGGCTTCTAATTCATCGGAATTAAACGCAATCAGATCGGCATCGGTGCCATCGGCGAAGACAACCGCTTGTTGCTCCATAATCTTATCGATGGCCCCAAGGTCATCGCGCAACCGCGCCGCGCGCTCAAATTCCAGGTTTTCGGCGGCAGCCTCCATGTCCTTGACCAGCTTGCGCCTAACGCCCGCCGTGTTGCCGTTCATGAACGAGACCAACTCATTGACGGTCTCGCGGTGTTCTTCCTTGCTTACCCGCCCGATACAGGGCGCGTCGCACTTGCCGATGTATCCCAAAAGGCACGGCCGTCCCAGCCGCTCATGACGGTTATATACGCCCTTGGAACAGGTGCGCATGGGGAAGACTCGGGTGAGCAGATCCAGGCTTTCGCGCACAGCCCAAGCGTGGGAATAGGGGCCAAAGTAGCGCACCCCCTTGCGGCGGGGGCCGCGGKAGAAAAAGGCGCGCGGGACGACCTCTCCCACCGAGACGGCAAGCATGGGATATGTCTTGTCATCGCGGTACATGACGTTGAAGTGCGGGTCGAACCGCTTAATCCAGGTATATTCCAGCTGCAGCGCTTCAACTTCGCTGGCAACAACCGTCCACTCCACGGAGCTGGCGGTCAACACCATTTGCCGCGTGCGCGGGTGCAGCTGCGTGATGTCTTGGAAATAATTGGACAGGCGCGCCCGCAGGTTTTTGGCCTTGCCTACGTAGATGACGCGCTTGTTTTCATCGCGGAACTTATAAACGCCCGGCTCCGTCGGAATGGTTCCTGGGGCGGGGCGATAGGTGGTTGGATCTGCCAATGCTTAATCCTGCGGCATGTATTTGGCTTCCAGATCGCGGAAGTCACGGACTTTTGTGATCACGGTATCTTTATCGCCGGATTGCAGCGCCCACACGGGCACGGCCTCAAATTCGGGCAGCTCGAGGCGGGCCATGCGCTGGCCGACGGGGAAGGATAGTCCGTAGACCACCTGCCACGGGTAAAAGCGCGTGCCGATGATATTGCGGACCTCTACCCCATCCTCATTGGCTTGCAGCCGCGGCCGGTTCAGCGCAATCCAGGACAAGATGGAAATGACTACGCCCACGCCGGGGAAAGCGAATTTATCGATGGTGGTCACGTGCGCGCCGGTAAAGGAGATATCGAGCGTGACACCCATGAAAATATGGATGGCCATGACCAGGATGACCCAGCCGATGGCGATCTTGCGCAAGAACGGGGACTTGGCGGTATATTCCCACGGCTTCGACGTGGTCCGTGCGAAGGGATCCGCGCTGGTATAGGCCAATACCTCTGCATCGCTGAGAGAGCGGCGCGGGTGGGATTCATTCGAGGCTGCGGCCTCATTCATGTGCTTTACTCCTCCGGAAGTCCTGCCTGCCTTTAATCTGCGTTTAGTCTACGCAATTGCAGCGCGGTATCTAAAGCCGCAATCATGGATTCTGCGCCCTTGTTTTCCGCCGAGTCAGGAAAGCCTGCGCGATCGATGGCCTGCTGCTGGTCATTGACCGTCAATACCCCATTGCCAATCGGCGTCGATTCATCCAAGGAGATGCGCGTTAGGGCTTGGGTGACGGAATCGCAGACGTAATCGAAGTGCGGGGTACCGCCGCGGATGACGCAGCCCAAGGCAACGACGGCATCGAACTTCCGCGCGGCTGCTTGGACAACCACGCCCAGTTCCAGGGAACCGACGACGCGGAACTCCGCGACCTCTGCCCCATTAGCGCGCGCAGTCTCCACCGCTTGTTGGTGCAACTGATCGCAGACCTCTTCGTTCCACGTCGCGGTCACGACCGCGACACGGAGGCCGCGCGCATCTACCTGCGCGATAGCGGGCAATCCTTCTTTACTCATTTACCTAATTCTCCTTCGTGCTGCGCGTCCCACTGTGCCACCTGCGGAAGATTGTGACCCATGCGGTCGCGTTTGGTGCGCAAATACCGAATATTATCGGCGTTTGCCGCGATGGTCAGCGGGGTGTGCCGACTGACCTCAATGCCAAAGCCGGCAAGGCCTTCGCCCTTGTGAGGGTTATTGGTCAGCAGCTGCGCTGATTCCACCCCAAGGTCCTTCAGGATCTGGCCGGCCACGGAATACTCGCGGGCATCTTCTGGCAGCCCCTGTTCCAGGTTGGCATCGACCGTATCCCAACCTTCGTCCTGGAGCCGGTACGCCTGCAGCTTGTGCACCAATCCGATCCCGCGGCCTTCATGGCCGCGCAGGTAAATTACTACTCCAGTGCCGGCTTCCTGCACCTTGCGCAGGGATTCCTGCAACTGGGGGCCGCAATCGCAGCGGCGCGAGCCAAAGACGTCTCCGGTCAGGCACTCGGAATGCACGCGCACCACAACATCGCGGGCGCCGCGAAGCTGCGCGGGATCGCCGGCGATCAAGGCGATGTGCTCTTGGCCATCGAGGTCATGGCGGTAACCAATCGCGGTGAATTCGCCGTATTCGGTGGGCAGGCGGGKTTCTACCGCGCGCTGGGTTTGCATCTCATGGTGGCGGCGCCACTCGATGAGCTGCGCAATAGAGATCAGGGCGAGGCCGTGCTTATTGGCAAAACGGCGCAGCTCCGGCCCGCGGGCCATGTCCGTTGGGTCCTCTTCGGAGACGACTTCGCACAGCACGCCGGCGGGGCGAAGGCCAGCAAGGCGCGCCAAATCGACCGCGGCTTCCGTATGACCATCGCGCTCCAGCACCCCACCGGGCCGTGCACGCAGGGGAACCACGTGACCCGGCCGGGTAAAGTCGCTGGACCGGGTCGAGGGATCCGCCAAGCGGCGGATGGTTTCCGCGCGGGAGGCCGCAGAAATTCCGGTAGAGCCCGTCGCCGCATCCACGGTGACCGTATAGGCGGTCTGGCGCACATCTTGGTTATGCGCCATCATCGGCGGCAAATCGAGCCGCTGGCAATCTTCCGGCAATAGCGAGGCGCACACGTATCCGGAGGAATACCGCACCATAAACGCGACCAGTTCCGGGGTTGCCAGCTCCGCGGCAAAGATCAGATCCCCTTCATTTTCCCGTCCTTCATCATCCATGACGATGACGGGCTTGCCGGCGGCAATCTCCGCAATGGCGTGATCGATGGCATCAAAATGGATGCTCTCTTCAGTCGCGAACATAACCTAGCAGTCTAGTCCTTTGCTTGAGCAATTCCGGATTCGGGGTGAAGCATCTTTTCCACGTACTTCGCCAGCACATCCACCTCGAGGTTTACGATATCGCCGACCTGAGATTCACCGTGCGTCGTCTCCCGCAAAGTGGTGGGAATGAGGGAGACCTCGAACCAATCTTCGCCTACGGCGCTGACCGTCAAGGACGTGCCGTTGACCGCGATGGAGCCCTTTTCCACGACGTACCGGGCGAGTTCGCGGGGCAAGCTAAAGCGCAGCACGTCCCAGTGCTCCGAGTGCTCGCGCGAGACCAAGCGCGCCGTGCCATCGACATGGCCCTGCATCATGTGTCCACCCAGCCGGGTGGTGGGCAACAATGCCGGCTCGACATTCACCCGCGCGCCTTCTACCAGTTGCCCGAGTCCCGTCCGGTCCAACGATTCTTGCATCACATCGGCAAAGAAGTTGTCCCCATCCAATTCCGCGATGGTAAGGCACACGCCATTGATGGCAATGGAATCTCCTAGGCGCGCGTCACTCACCGTCTGTGGTGCGCGAATGCTCAGCCGCAGCGCATCCGCCTGTTGCTCGAGCGCGGCTACCGTGCCGAGTTCTTGTACTAGCCCTGTAAACAATGAAACCCCTTGTATTCGTCTCTTAAGTATCTAATCTTTTAACGCTCATTCCGCGCCTCGTATTCGACGAGGACATCGGGCCCGAGGCTGGTGGTGCGCACGGTGGTAAAACGTGGGGCATCGGCAAGCGTGTGCGCCACCGCATTCGCCAGAATTCCGCGCCCTTGGCCGAGCAGGATGGGGGCAATATACGCCGCCAGCGCGTCCACGACACCGGCCTCGATGAAGCTCTGGGCCAGTCCCGCCCCGCCTTCCACCAAGACGTCGCGGGCGCCGCTGGCATACAGCTCGTCGAGCGCGCCCTCGATGGTGTCATATTGCTCAAATCCCAGCTGCTGCAGGTGAGAGGCCTTCTCCCCCGCGGCTTGGAGATCGCGCTTGCCGATGACCACGCGGCGCGGCTGGTGCTCCCGCAAACGCCCATCGCTACAACGTGCGGTAAGCGAGGGGTTATCGGCAAGCGCAGTGCCAGTGCCGATGATGATGGCATCGCGCCGCGCCCTATCGGCATGGACCCACTCGCGGGCCTCGGGGCTGGTGATCCATTGGCTCGTGCCATCGGCCGCAGCGGTAAACCCGTCCAAGGTCTGCGCGAATTTTAGGGTCACGTGCGGGCGCTGCAGCTTTACCGCGCGCAACCAAGCACGCACCGCGTCTTCGACGCCATCCGGCGCGGTGAGCCGGCCCACTTCTACCCCGGCTGCGGCCAAGGCTTGCGCGCCACCGCCTGCTTGGGGCGTGGGATCGGGATGGAGGTAGAACACGCGAGCAATTCCGGCATCGATAAGCGCCGTGGCGCAAGGCCCCGTCCTTCCCGTATGCGCGCAGGGCTCCAGGGTAACAACGGCCGTGCCACCGCGGGCCTTTTCGCCGGCTGCGCGCAGCGCCATGACTTCCGCGTGAGCACCGCCCACCGGCTGGGTCGCACCGCGCCCCACAACGTCACCGGTTGCGGATAAAATCACCGCGCCTACGGGTGGATTGGGGCTTGTGGTACCGCGCACCGCCGCGCCGGCCTGCATGGCCTGAAGCAATGCTTCGGAAATATTCGTTGCATCCATCGCGCCGGCCATTATGACCGTGCTGCAAGCGCGCGCAGTTCTYCCMCCGCCTGCGCTGGATCATCGCATTTGAATACGGCCGAACCCGCCACGAAGGAATCGCACCCGGCCTCCGCGGCCAAGCCAATGGTTTCCGGATCGATGCCGCCATCGATTTCAATGACGGTATCCAGGTTCTGCTGGTCAATGCTCTCGCGCAGGGCGCGGACCTTCTCCAGCATATCGGGCATAAATTTCTGGCCGCCGAAACCTGGTTCCACGGACATGACCAGCACCTCATCAAAATGGTGCAGCTTATCCAGCCACGGCTCAATGGGCGTATCCGGCTTGATGGAAAAGGCCGCACGCGCGCCCAAATCCCGGATTTTTTCTGCCAATTCCACCGCGGCTACCTCACTCTCAACCGCTTCCACATGAAAAATGATGGTGGTGGCACCGGCATTGATATAGGTCTCCACCCATTTCGCCGGTTCCTCAATCATCAGGTGCACGTCAAGCGGCTTATCCGTGGACCTTTTCACCGTGGCCGTAATATCCGGACCGAAGGAAAGGTTGGGAACAAAGTGCCCGTCCATGATGTCTACATGGATCCAATCGGCATTCGAGATGGCCTCTAGTTGTTCACCTAGCCGCGCGAAGTCAGCAGCCAAAATTGATGGAGAAATAAGTGGTGCAGGCATACCGTTAATCCTAGCGCCCTTCCTCATCGCCGCGCCGCAGCACCGCCATGAACATGGCATCGGTGCCGTGGCGGTGCGGCCACATTTGGACGGATTTTTCTTTCCCTACATTGCCCATATCCGGGATAAAATCCCGTGCGTCCAGTTCCTGCGCACCCAGCTTGTCTACCGCTTGGTCCACGATGGCGCGGGTTTCGCGCAGATCCGGCGAACAGGTGGAATACACCACCACCCCGCCCGGGCGCACGAGCTTTAAAGCAGAGGACAAGAGCTCGAATTGCAGTGTCGAAAGCTCGGCAATATCGTCCTCCGATTTCCGCCACCGCGCCTCTGGGCGGCGCCGCAATGCGCCCAGCCCCGAACACGGCGCGTCCACCAAGATGCGATCGAATCCCGAGCCGACCTGCGGGTTGCGGCCATCGGCCACATGGACGGTCACCGGCAGCCCTTGCACGGTCTTTTCAATCAGTTTCGCACGGTGCGCCGATACTTCCACGGCATCGACGTGCGCGGACTCGATGCGCGCCAAGGCCCCCATCAGGGCCGCCTTGCCACCCGGGCCCGCGCACAGGTCGAGCCAGCGGCCCTGGTCAGTACCGCTGACGGGCACCTCGCAGACGGCGCGAGCGATAAGCTGCGAGCCTTCATCCTGAACCGCGGCCATGCCCTGCTGGACCGGTTCCAATTGGCCTGGATCCCCGGAGTCCATATACACCGCGTAGGGCGAATAGGTACCTTCTTCGTTTCCGGTAATCAGCGCCAATTCCTCGGCGGAAATTTCGCCCGGCCGTGCCACCAGGTGCACGCTCGGGCGCTCGGAATCCGCTTCTAAGGCAGCGGGCAATTCCTCGGGGTCCACAACGCGGGCAAAGGACTCCGCGATCCATGTTGGGTGCGCATGCCTAAAGGCCAGGCCTGCGATTTCGCCTTCTGGGGCAAGACGCTTGAGCCACTCATTCGGCGGCGTGCGGGTAATGGTGCGCAAGATGCCATTGGCAAACCCTTTAGCTTTTTCCYCCCCGCCCGCCACGACGAGCCGGACAGAGGTATCTACCGCCGCGTGGGGTTCCACGCGCGTATAGAGAATCTGGTAAGTGCCCAGGCGAAGGGCATCGATGACCACCGGCGAGATTGCCTCCAACTCGCGCGAGGAACACTGCGCGATCACCGCATCGAGCACGCCCAAGGTGCGCAGGGTGCCATAGGTAATCTCCGTGGCAAACGCGGCATCGCGGCCGGTGAGCTTCTGCTTGCGCAGCGCCTTTGGCAGGACAAGGTTGGCAAACGCATCCTCTTCGCTTACCCGGCGCACCACATCGAAGGCGACGGCGCGGGCCGGATCCACGCCCTGGTCGATGGCGGCCTGCACAAGGGACTTCCCCGCGCCTGCGTTCTGCGCGCCCGCATTCCGGCTACCCCGGCCACCCCGGGTATCCCGATGACCTCGGTTGCCCTGGCGTAGCGGACCACGTTTGCTTTGATCACGCTTGCCTTGGCCACGCTGCGCACTACCGCGCTGCGCATTGCCGCGCTGGGGCGCACCATTCTTGCCGTGCTGCGTAGCCTCCGGCGCCTTGTCGCCGGACTTGCTGCGGGAGCGGAATCCACCAGTCACTGGAACCTCACCTCTGCGTTCTTTCCTAATCCACGCGCCCAATCGGCCGCATTCATCATCTTTTTGCCCGGCGGCTGAATCCTATCCAGCTGCACCGGTTGCGTCGCGGTCCCGATGTACACCGCGTCCTTGCGAATCAGCGCCTCGCCCGGCTGCAGCTGCTTGCCGATGCCCTCGGTAAGACTCACCGGGCCGAGCTTGAGGCGGGCATCGTCAAGCAGCGTCCACGCGCCCSGGCCCGGKGCGTGGGCGCGGATATGCCGGTCGATGGCGAAGGCAGGCTGCGCCCAGTCAATGCGGGCGGCGTCGGTGGAAATCTTCGGCGCATAGGTGGCCTCGCCGCTTTGGGGCTGCGGCTCCAGCGTGCCAGCCTCTAGCCCATCCATGGTGGCGACCAGGAGATCCGCCCCGGCATACGCCAGCCGTGTGAGCAGATCGTCTGCGGTATCCGTCCCGGTAATGCCTTCTGTCACCGTGCCGAATACCGGGCCCGTATCCAAGCCTTCCTCGATCCGGAAGGTGGACGCGCCGGTAATATCATCGCCCGCTGCGATAGCCGCCTGCACCGGCGCCGCGCCGCGCCAAGCGGGAAGAAGGGAAAAGTGCAGGTTAACCCAACCATGGCGCGCGACGTCTAAGAGATCCTTGCTAATGAGGTTGCCGTAGGCCACCACCGGGATGGCCTCGGGCTGCAGCTCCGCCAGGCGCTGGCGCAGGTTATCGCCATCCTCCGTGCCAGGCCGCAGCGTAGATGGGGTCAGCACCTCGATGCCGTGCTCTTGCGCTAAGGCCTTGACCGGGCTCGGGTGAAGGCTGCGGCCCCTGCCCTTCTTCGCATCGGGCCGGGTAATGACCGCTACCACTTCGTGGCTGGAGGCAAGCAATTTCTCCAATGCCACCACCGCCGGCTCTGGGGTGCCGGCAAAAATAATCCGCATACTGGATGAGTCTCCTCGAGGTCTCGGGTGAAAATTCTAGGGTACAACGAGCCTGCCTGCGTTGCCGAAGCTCGCCTACCCCGCGCTATTAAACCAATCGGCTTCGCGGATGGTACGCATGGCGGCCTTGCGGTCGGCATCGCCAAGCCGGCGCAGGAATAACACTCCATCAAGGTGATCGGTTTCATGCTGAATGCACCGAGCCAAAAGCCCTGAGGCGACCATCCCCACCGGCCTGCCTTCTACATCGCGCCCAGAGACAAATACCCGGTTGTGCCGCGGCGTATCGGCGCGAATCCCCGGGATGGATAGGCATCCTTCCAGGCCAGTCTGCATGTCTTCTCCCAGCGGCGTCCACACGGGGTTGATGAGAACCCCGCGCAATCCGGCCTGGATAGGCGAACAGTCATAGACAAAGATGCGCTTGAGTATGCCCACCTGGTTCGCCGCGAGCCCCACCCCGCCGGCGGCATCCATGGTCTCCAACATGTTCTGCGCCAGCGTGCGCAGGCTGGAATCAAAGGTCGTAATCTCTTCGGCCCGCGTGCTCAGTACGGGATCCCCGTAGAGCCTGATGTCTAATTCCGCCACTGATTTATCCCTTTCTCTTGTACTGCCTAACCGCTTAAGTCTATGCACACTTCTAGCCCACGTGAATGGGATCGACCGTGATGCGAAGCGGCAATTCATCTTTTCGCGCGCTGCGCGCCGCATTGGCCTTGCGCAGCGCGCGCCCCAGCTGCGATCGCGGCCCCAGCGGGACGCGCACCACCAGGCGTTGGGGTGGGCCAAAGCGGTCCACATCGTATTCCCCGGGGAGGCTGTCCCCTGGCGGGAGCGGAACTGGGCCTAAGACCTCGGCGTGCTCTGGCAGATCCACCAACTGCTCGAAGGAATCCAGAGCCGCGTCCGCCCCGTCGATGGCGGCGAAGTGCACGGCCGGCGGAAAGCGCACCTCGCGCCGGGCGCACAATTCCTCTGCCGCGGCCGCGACCATGTCCCAGCTCATGAAGTGGCGGACGACGGGAAGTTCCGGATCCGCGGCGATGATGACGCGCCCGCCCTTAAAATGCGGCCTGACCATGGTGGCCGCCTGCGCCCATTTGGCCAGGCAGTCCTCGGTGGCGCGCAAGTCTTGCCGGTTTAATAAGGTGCCCGCGTCCAACAGGAGCGCCGCACCATAGGCGCCGCCATTCACCCGCGGCTCGGCGCCAGGGGTAGCAATCACTAATGCCGGGGCATTCTCAATTGAGCCCACGACCTTATTGCCGCCAGAGACCACGACGGACGTATTGGGAAAGGCGCGCCCCAATTCCTCCGCGGTGCGTTCAGAGCCTAAGACGATGGCGCGCAGGCGCGGCGATCCGCACTCGGTACAGCGATGATTGGTAGCAATGCGCCCGCACCAGCGGCAGGTAGGCATGACGGCTTCCTCGCTTGAGCGCTCGGAGCTCGGAGGCAACCCCAATGGACCATTGCAGTGCCGGCACCGCGCGGGAGAATGGCACTTTCCACAGGCCAAGATAGGCGCATACCCCTTGCGCGGGACCTGCACTAGCACCGGTTCGCCGCGGTCGAGGGCTTGCTGCGCCGCCTGAAAGGCTGGGGCTTGCACAGAGGTCGTACCGCCCTCTAAGTCCCTGGAAATGGATAGCCCGTAGGCGCCAATGGCCAAAATATCGGGCCGGCGGGCCTCGATGGTTGAGGCGCTCGGGATGAGGTCATGTGCCCACCCAGAGTCCACCAATAACTGGGTTTCCGCCGTCCGCGAATGGTTGACCGCAATGAAGCTGCAATTTTCAAAGGCAGAGCGGGTGGTAAGCACCTCCCGGGCGTGGACGTAGGGCTTGATATTATCCACCAAGTTATCGTTACCATCATCAAAAATGACGGCCAGCTGCAGGTTGTCCACGGGGGTAAAAGCCGCCGAGCGCGTGCCAATGACGATTCGCGCCTGCCCCACCAAGGCCGAAAGATAGCGGCGATAGCGCGCCTGCGGGCCCATGCTATTGGTCAGCACCGTAATTTGTTTCGGTCCCACAACACCGCGCAGGGCGTTTTCAAGGGAGTCCACCACCTTTTGGTCTGGGACCACGATTAGGACTCCTCCCCCGCCCAGGGCAACCTTGGCCGCTAAGGCCGCGAGCGCATCTTCCCATTCATCGCCGGGAGCGATTTGCCACGCGGCGCGGGCCAATTTCCCGCCCAAGATGGAATCAACAAAAGTTTCCCCATGTTGATAGGCAGACCACCCGGATAAATCGGGCTCGCTGGCTGCGCCGAGTTCTTCCCACGGCGTATCCAAATCCGCTTCTTCTGCCTTTGCGTGCCGCGGCGGAATGGCGGAGCGAATGATATCGGAGCAAATTCCGCCATAGCGATCCGCAAGGGCTTCCACCAGCCGGGACAGTTGCGGTGGATAGACCTGGAATGGAGAGATGACCCGCTCGATAAAGCGCAGCTGCCCACCAAAATCGGACTCATGCTTGCGCTCGACGATGATCGCATCCACCAAGCGCCCATTAAACCGAATGCGCACCTTCACCCCGGCTTGGGCGCTATCGGATTCGGCCTCATCTACCAGGTAATCAAAGCCCCGATCGAGGTGGGCAACCCCCAAAAGAGGCAACACCCGCGCGACCGGTTTCCGGGCGGCAGGTGTTTTCTTAGGCATAAGCCCACATTCTACAGACCAGCGGCAGCGCGCAATTCCTCCACACGATCCAACTGCTCCCACGGCAGGTCAACGTCGGTACGGCCAAAGTGGCCGTAGGCGGCGGTCTGGCCGTAGATAGGACGCAGCAGACCTAATTCGCGGATAATGGCGGCCGGACGAAGGTCAAAGACCTTATTAACGGCGGCCTGGATCTGCTCATCGGTCAAGTTCTGCTTCGCGGTTCCGAAAGTCTCGACGTAGAGGCCAACCGGCTTGGCGCGACCAATGGCGTAGGCCACCTGCACCTCTGCGCGATCCGCCAGGTCTGCCGCGACGATATTCTTGGCCACCCAGCGCATGGCGTAGGCCGCAGAGCGGTCCACCTTGCTGGGGTCCTTGCCGGAGAAGGCACCGCCGCCGTGGCGGGCCATGCCACCGTAGGTATCCACGATGATCTTGCGTCCGGTAAGGCCAGCATCGCCCATAGGACCGCCCAAGATGAAGGAGCCGGAAGGATTGACCAAGAGGTTGGTCTCATCGGTGTAGTACTTATCGAGCCCGGCATCCTTAATAACCCAATCGAGCACCTCGCTGCGCAGGTGGGTTTCTAGCCATTGGCTATCAACCTCAGGATCGTGCTGGGTAGAAATAACGACCGTATCCAGGTGAGAGGGCTCATTATTGTCGTTATAAGCGAAGGTCACCTGGGTCTTGCCGTCCGGGCGCAGGTGGTCCACGATGTCCTCTTTGCGCACCTGGGTCAGGCGGCGGGACAGGCGGTGCGCCAAGGCGATGGGCAACGGCATGTACTCCGCGGTTTCATTCGACGCGTAACCAAACATCAGGCCCTGGTCGCCGGCGCCGGCGGTATCATTTTCCTCGTCATAATCCGCGCCCTGGTCGCGCGCCTCGGTGGAGGTATCCACGCCGGCACCGATTTCCTGCGACTGCTCGCCGATGGCGATATTGACACCACAGGTATTGCCATCAAAGCCCACATCGGAAGAGGTAAAGCCGATGGACTTTAGGGTCTCGCGCACAAGAGCCGGAATTTCCACGTAAGCGTTGGTGCGGACCTCGCCCACGACGTGCACCTGGCCGGTGGTAACCAGCGTTTCCACGGCAACGCGAGACTCCGGATCCTTTTTTAAAAGTGCATCCAAGATGGCATCCGAGATGGCGTCACAGATTTTATCCGGGTGCCCCTCAGTAACGGACTCGCTTGTAAAAAGACGAGCTTCCACTGCAGCGTTATCAGTCACAAAAACTTCCTTTGATTATTACGTATTCGATACCGAGGCATTCTGCCCCAACCCATCACAAGGCAACCCTAGACCAAGCGGTCTATAAACGCAATATTTAATTTCCCGATTCAATCATTTCATTCACGACGCCCAGAATCTGCGCCGCGACGACCTGCTTAGATCCATGCTCCACGCGCTGCGGTTCCTCGTTTCGTCGCAGGATCCACCCCTCGCTGCTTTCCTGGCCAAAGGTCACGCCGCGGCCAACCTCATTGGCCATCAGTACGTCGCACCCCTTGCGCGCAAACTTTTCTTTCGCATAATCCAGCGCCGAAGAATTGGCATCCCCCGTCTCGGCCGCGAAACCGACGATGACGCACTTCTGCGGCACCTCGCCCTCCTCGCGGGCTGCCACGAGAGACTTCAAAATATCTGGGTTTTCCACCATCTCCAGCGCGGCAAGCGCATCATCCGCCTTGCCCTTTTTCATTTTGGACTCGGCCACATTCGCGGGCCGGTAATCCGCGACCGCAGCGGCCATGATGACGATATCGGCATCGCGGGATTCCTCGCGCATCGCGGCCTCCAAGTCTTGCGCAGAAACGATGTTCCGGATCGTAGCCCCACTCGGTACGGGCAGCTCCGCCGTATTGCCGGCCACAACCGTGACATCCGCGCCCTTGTGCGCGGCCACCTCTGCCAGCGCAAAGCCCTGCCTGCCCGAGGAACGGTTTCCTAAATAACGCACCGGATCCAATTCCTCTTGGGTGCCACCGGCAGAAATAACCACCTTCAGCCCCGTCCAGCTGTGATCGATATGAAAACCCGCGAGCTCGGTGCGCGCGATGGCGGCAATTTGTTCTGGATCCGGCAGCCTGCCTGCGCCCGTATCCTTACCCGTAAGGCGCCCGTGCGCTGGTTCCATGACGGTAATTCCGCGCCGGCGCAGGATCTTTACGTTGTGTTGCGTCGCTGGGTTATTCCACATTTCGGTGTGCATGGCGGGCGCCACAATGATAGGACACGTTGCCACCAGCACGGTCGCGGTCAAGAGATCATCGGCGCGTCCCGCGGCCAGGCGGGCAATAAGATCAGCCGTGGCAGGGGCGATGACCACGGCATCGGCCTCCTGCCCTACAGCTACGTGTTGAACGTCCTCGACGGCTTCAAAAACACTGGTGGAAACCGGATTTCCGGATAATGCCTCAAAAGTGGCGGCACCTACGAAGTTCAATGCGCTTTCTGTAGGAACGACGCGGACATTATCGCCATGTTCTTTGAAATTGCGCACCAAGTGGCAGGCCTTATACGCGGCGATGCCACCGGCAACGCCCAACACGATATTGCGAGGAGAATTTAAGTCAGTCACATCGCCCAATCGTACCGTGCAGGCATGACAAGAACCCCGCCCAGCCACCCCGGTAGTTCCACAGAAGTGAAACCATATGGGGTTGGCCGGACGGGGCTGAAATGAGGCACAAGGTGCGCACGCGAAAGCGCGCGCTAGTTACTTGCCTTCCTCGTGGTCCAACAGACCTGCATCGATTTCGCGCAGCGCGATGGACAGTGGCTTCTCGCCGGGCTCTGGGTTAACCAGTGGGCCGACGAACTCAAAGACGCCTTCATCTTGCTCTTGGTAGTAGCTATTGATCTGGCGCGCACGCTTGGCAGCGAAAATCACCAAGGCGTACTTGGAAGAAACCTTGTCCAACAGCTCATCGATTGGCGGGTCCGTAATGCCAATCGGGTCATCAAATACCGGTTCCGACTTCGCGGATTCAGTGTTAGAAGGGGTGGTCACGTTAGTCACATGCACCTTTACATTGGTTGAAGATGGTCAAAAAAGAGTCTATCCACGCAGGATATCACTAATGGCGGCCACTGCCTCATCTAGGTTTTCATTGACCACAACGTGATCAAACTCATCCTGTGCAGCTAGTTCCTCGTACGCAGTGTGCAACCTACGATCAATGACGTCTTGCGGTTCGGTACCGCGACCGGTCAGGCGCTCTACCAACACCTCCCACGAAGGCGGTGCCAAGAAGACCAAATCCGCTTCCGGCAAGGCCTTGCGAACGCTGCGCGCACCGGCCAAATCGACCTCGACGAGAACCGGGCGACCGGCGTCTAAGGCCTCTTCTACGGGCCGGGCGGGTGTTCCGGAACGCTGCAATCCGCCGTGAATATCTGCCCATTCGAGCATCTCACCGGCATCAATGCGTTCCTGAAAGGCCTCAGGGGTGACGAAGAAATAATCCACGCCATCTTGCTCCCCGGGGCGGGGCTGGCGCGTAGTCATAGACACGCTGAAATACAGCCCCTCGACGTCATGCCGTAGACGCGAGACTACGGTGGATTTCCCCACTGCGGAAGGACCCGCCAACACGACGAGGCGACCGCGAGCAGTTGCGTCAGCCATAGACGTGATTATTCGTCGTCGTAACCGAAGCGCTCAAGCAGAGCACGACGCTGGCGCTCACCCAGACCGCGCAGGCGACGGGTCTGCGCAATCTCCAGATCTTCCATGATTTCCTTGGCCTTGACCTTGCCAACCTTAGGCAGAGCCTCGAGGAGTGCGGAAACCTTGGTCTTGCCGATGATCTCATCGGTCTCAGCCTTTTCCAGCACGTCCTTCAGGTCGGTTTCGCCGCGCTTAAGCGCAGCCTTGAGCTCAGCGCGAGCCTTGCGGGCCTCAGCGGCCTTTGCGAGAGCTTCCTTACGCTGCTCATCAGTCAACTTTGGAAGGGCCACGAGTTTCCTCCGATTCATTAGATTGCTTCTATTACTTCTGATACTTGGTACCAGATTCCGGCTGCCAAACGCGATGGAAATACCGCGGAAAGTTACCCTGAACCTTCGAGCACACCGACTTCTGATTATCCTAGCACCGCTAGTGACACGATGACGATCAACGGCCCAGATGGGCCGCTCGTTTTAGCACGTCAACGCACATGCTTAGACCAAAATACCAGGTAAACGGCGCGGCCGTTAATTGGCCCCGCCGCGTGTTCTAATCCCGGAATTGGTCTGCGGTATCGATCACCGCTTTGCGCAGGTCATCGACCTGGGGGCCGCGTTGCAAGACGGCGCGCGAGACATTGGCGAACCCAAGCTGCGGGCACGCAGACACAGTGGAGTGCACCTGCGCGGGACCCGCCCCCTGGGCGCCGACGCCGGGAAGCAGCACCGGGCCATTAAGCGCGTCCAAGCGGGGCGGGTTCTCGACGGTCGCGCCCACCACAACGCCGACGCTTCCAGCAACGCCAGCCTCAAGCGCTGAGGCATTAAAGGCGGCGCACTCATCGATAACCGCCTGGGCAATCGAGTCCGCAGTCCCCGCGGGCACCGCCTGAATGGCGCGCGCCTCTGGATTAGAGGTTGCCGCGAGGACGAATACTCCGCGGTTGTTTTCTTGCGCCATGGTAATGGCCGCGCCCAGCGCCCCAACGCCGAGGTATGGCGAAAGTGTAACCGAGTCAGCGCGCAGCGGCGAGGTCTCCCCTAGCCAGGCATCGCCATAGCCTTCCATCGTGGAGCCGATATCGCCGCGCTTGGCATCTGCTACCGTCAGGCATCCTGCCTCGCGCAGGCCGGCCAGCGTTTCTTCCAAAACCGCAAAGCCAGCAGCGCCGAAGCGCTCGAAGAAGGCCACCTGCGGCTTTACCAAGGCAGCGGTGTCCGCAAAGGCCTCGACGCAGCGCAGGCTGAAGGTGCGCAGGCCTTCTGCGGTATTTTCCAGCCCCCAGTGCTCTAAGAGGTACGGGTGCGGGTCGATGCCTACGCAAAGCCGCCCGCGCTCGCGGCCGGCGCCTTCCAAGCGCTGGCCAAAGGATTTAGTTGCGTGGGCCATGCTCAAGCTCCTGAAGTGCACGGACCTGCAAATCACCCTGGCGCAGCGCCTCGATGCCCTGCACCGCCGCCGTAATGCCCTGGACCACCGTGACGAGCGGCAGGCCCATGTGCACCGCTGCGGCGCGGATATCGTAGCCATCGTGGCGCGCACCGGCAGAGCCGGCTGGCGTATTGAGAATCCAGTCAATCTCGCCGTTGAAAATCTTGTCCACGATGGACTCTTCGCCCTCCTTGGCCTCAGAGACCTTGACGGCAACCTCGCACTCGATGCCATTGCGGCGCAGCATCTGCGCGGTACCTGCGGTAGCGACGATGTTGTAGCCCATGCGCGCCAAGCGCTGGATGGGGAAAATCAGGGTGCGCTTATCCCGGTTGGCCACGGAGACGAAGATGGTGCCTTCCGTGGGCGGCACGGCAAAGGCGGCGATTTCACCCTTGGCATAGGCCGCACCAAAGTTGGTGGCCAGCCCCATTACCTCACCGGTGGACTTCATCTCCGGCGACAACAGGGTATCGAGAAGGCTGCCGTCTGGCCGACGGAAGCGCTCGAAGGGCAAGACCGCTTCCTTGACCGCAATCGGGTGGTCAAGCGGCAAGGAGCCGCCGTCGTAGGCCGATGGGATGAGACCTTCTTCCCGCAGTTCCGCGATGGTAGATCCCATCATGATGCGGGCGGCGGCCTTAGCCAGCGGCACGCCGGTCGCCTTGGACACGAACGGAACGGTGCGCGATGCGCGCGGGTTGGCCTCAATGACATAAAGGATGTCATCCTTCAAGGCGAACTGGACGTTCATCAGGCCCTTTACGCCAATGCCCTCGGCCAAGCGGCGCGTGGATTCGCGTACCTTGTCGATGTCCTCTGGTCCCAGCGTCATCGGCGGCAGGGCGCAGGAGGAGTCGCCGGAGTGAACGCCGGCTTCCTCGATGTGCTCCATCACGCCGCCCAAGTAGACCTCGTTGCCGTCGCACAGGGCGTCGACGTCGATCTCGATGGCCGAGTCCAAGAAGCGGTCCACCAAGACCGGGTGGTCTGGGGAGAGCTCGGTGGCGCGCTCGATATAGTTCTCCAGCGACTGCTCATCGTAGACGATTTCCATGCCGCTGCCGCCCAACACGTAGGAGGGGCGAACCAGAACCGGGTAGCCGATGGAGGCCGCGACCTTCCGGGCCTCCTCGAAGGAGGTGGCGGTGCCATACGATGGCGCTGCCAGCTCGGCCGCGTCCAGTACCTTGCCGAATTCGCCGCGGTCCTCGGCGGAGTCGATGGCCGCAGGGCTGGTGCCCACCACCGGCACGCCGGCCGCATCGAGGCGCTCGGCCAAACCCAGCGGGGTTTGGCCGCCCAGCTGCACCAACACGCCGGCGACCTCGCCGGAGGCTGCCTCTGCGTGGTAGACCTCCATGACGTCTTCGAAGGTCAGCGGCTCGAAGTACAGGCGATCAGCGGTGTCATAGTCGGTCGATACCGTCTCAGGGTTGCAGTTGACCATCACGGTCTCATAGCCCTTGCGGGAAAGCTCAAGGGCGGCGTGCACGCAGGAGTAATCGAATTCGATGCCCTGGCCAATGCGGTTCGGGCCAGAGCCCAAGATGATGACCTTGCCCTTCGAGCCTTCCGGCGCCGGGTGGACCTCGGTTTCGGCATCGGGGTCCAGCTCATAGGAGCTGTAGTGGTATGGCGTTTGCGCCTCGAACTCGCCGGCGCACGTATCGACGGTCTTGAAGACGGGGCGAATGCCCATGCGCCAGCGCAGGCTGCGCACGCCGTCTTCGCCGTTGAACTCGGGGCGCAGGGCGGCAATTTGGGCATCGGAAAGCCCAAAGACCTTGGCCTCGCGCAGGAGCTGCTCGGTGAGCACGGGGGCATCAACAAGCTCCTGGCGGAATTCCACCAGGCCCTCGAGCTCCGCGATGAACCATGGGTCCACGCCGGAGGCCTCGTGGACCTCGTCGACCGTAGCGCCAAGGCGCAGGGCCAGCTCGATATCGTACATGCGGCCCTCGGTGGGGCGCTCGAGATCCTTGAGCACCGCCTGCACGTCGGTGGCGCGCTCGCCCGCAAAGTACTCATCTGGCTTGGTCCAGAACCCGTTGGGCTTGTTTTCCAGCGAGCGCATCACCTTATTCAGGCCGGAGATGTAGTTGCGGCCGATGCCCATGGCCTCGCCCACCGATTTCATCGTGGTGGTCAAGGTGTCATCGGCGCCGGGGAACTTCTCGAAGGCAAAGCGGGGCGCCTTGACAATGACATAATCCAAGGTCGGCTCGAACGCCGCTTGGGTTTCGCCGGTGATGTCATTTTGCACCTCGTCCAACGTATAGCCAATGGCCAATTTCGCGGCCAACTTTGCAATGGGGAACCCCGTGGCCTTGGAGGCCAGCGCCGAGGAGCGGGAGACGCGTGGGTTCATCTCAATGACGATGATGCGGCCATCATCCGGGTTCAAGGCGAACTGGATATTACAGCCGCCGGTATCAACGCCGACCTCGCGGATGATGTCGATGCCCAGATCGCGCATCTTCTGGAACTCGCGGTCCGTCAGCGTCAGCGCCGGCGCCACGGTCACGGAGTCCCCGGTATGCACGCCCAGGGCATCGACGTTTTCGATGGAGGCGACGACGACCACGTTGTCATCGCCATCGCGCATGAGCTCGAGCTCGAATTCTTTCCAGCCGAGGATGGATTCCTCGATGAGCACGTTGGCCTCCGGCGAAGCCGCAAGCCCGCCGCCGGCGATGCGGTCCAAATCCTCGTTATTGAAGGCCAGGCCAGAGCCCAGGCCACCCATGGTAAAAGACGGGCGCACCACAACGGGAAGGCCGAGCTTGTCGACGGTC
The DNA here is from genome assembly GCF_030515985.1 of Corynebacterium accolens. The sequence goes on from NZ_CP100376.1 coordinate 1,035,199, forward strand.
TCGTGGACCTCATCCATGTTGTGGCACACCGCCGAGCGGGCGGATTCCCCGCCTACCGAGGCCACGATGTCTTTAAACTTTTGGCGGTCCTCGCCGCGCTCGATGGCATCGATATCGGCACCGATGAGCTCGATATCGTACTTATCCAAAATGCCCTGGCGGTCCAGCTGCACCGCGGCGTTCAGCGCGGTTTGCCCGCCCAAGGTAGCCAGCACGGCGTCGATGGGGTGGCCTTCCTCGGACTCCTTGACCAGGATCTTTTCGATGTATTCCGGTTCGATGGGCTCGACGTAGGTGTGGTCAGCGAACTCGGGGTCGGTCATGATGGTGGCCGGGTTCGAGTTCACCAGGGTCACGCGCAGGCCCTCCTCCTTGAGGACGCGGCAGGCCTGGGTTCCGGAGTAGTCGAACTCGCAGGCCTGGCCGATGACGATGGGCCCGGAGCCGATGACCAGGACGTGATTAATGTCAGTGCGCTTTGGCATAATATTTCTTCCTTTTCCTGGGTGACTACTTTTTCGGGGTGTGGTTGGCCATGAGCTCTAAGAATTGATCAAAGAGCGGGTTGGCATCGTGCGGGCCGGCGGCGGATTCCGGGTGGTACTGCACCGAAAAGGCCATGCCATTGCGCAGGGCGACGCCCTCGACCGTGTCATCGTTCAAGCAGATGTGCGTGATGTGGGCCGGGCCGAAGTCCGAGGCGAATTCGGCGTCCTTCTCGGCCAGGTCGTAGTTATCTGGCGCTTTCAGCGCGAAGCCGTGGTTTTGGGAGGTGATGTCGATCTTGCCAGTCAGCAGGTTGCGTACCGGGACGTTGATGCCGCGGTGTCCGAATTTCATCTTGTAGGTATCTAGGCCCAGCGCGCGCCCGAGCAGCTGGTTGCCAAAGCAGATGCCAAAGAACGGGATGTCCGCCGCGAGCACCTTTTTGATGGTGGCAACGGTGTCATCGGCAGTAGCCGGGTCACCCGGGCCGTTGGAGACAAAGACGCCATCCGGGTTATAGGACTGAACTTCTGCAAAGGTGGTCGTTGACGGCACTACGATGGTCTCGATGCCGCGCTGGGAGAGGTAGCGCGGCGTTGCGGACTTCACGCCCATGTCAAAGGCGACGATGGTGTGCTTCTTTTCTCCTTGGGCCTCAACAACATAGGGCTTATCGGTGGATACCTCGGCGGCAAGATCCGCGCCCTCCATGGAGGATTGGCTCTTTACTTCCTCGAGGAGTTCCTCGACGGGCCGGGTGGCGGCCTCGCCGGAGAAGAGGCCCGCGGAGATGGAACCATAGTTGCGCAGGTGGCGCACCAGGGTGCGGGTATCGATGCCGCGGATGCCGATGACGCCTTGGGCCTGCATTTCTTCGCTCAAGCTGCGCTCGGCGCGCCAGCTGGATACGCGGCGGGACAGATCGCGGATAACCAGGCCTGCGACCCAGATATTATTGCCGTGGGACTCGTTGTCCTCATCGTTCCAGCCGGTATTGCCAATGTGCGGGGCGGCGGAGACGACGATCTGGCGGTGGTAGGACGGATCCGTCATCGTTTCCTGGTAACCGGTCATCGCGGTGGTAAATACGGCCTCACCGAGGGTGGTGCCGGTCGCGCCGAAGCCGTAGCCACGGAAGGTACGCCCATCCGCAAGGACGAGGATTGCTGGGGTTTTATCAGTCACGTCGTGGCCTTTCTGTGCCTTGATTGGTTTCTGTGTGCAAGGTTAGTCATGGGTTGCGGCGTTCAGATCGAACGTTACCGAGCCGCGCAAGATGGTGTGGGTAACTCGCGCACCAAATTCCTCGCCCGCGTACGGGTTGTTCTGGGACTTGGATGCAAGCTGAGCGGAATCGGATACCCAGTGGTGTTGCGGGTCGACGATGGTTAAGTTAGCTGGCTCCCCTACTTCCAAGGGGCGGCCGTGGCCTGGCAGGCGCGTGATCTCGGCGGGGCGCTCGGACATGACGCGGGCAATAAAGCGCCAGTCCGCCAGGCCGGTTTCCACAAAGAGCTTGGCGATGACCGCCAGCGAGGACTCCAATCCCAGCATGCCGGGACGCGCATTTTCGAATTCCACGCACTTGTCTTCGGAGCCGTGCGGCGCGTGGTCGGTGGCGACGCAGTCAATGGTCCCATCAAGAAGCGCCTGGCGCAGCGCCTCCGTATCGCGCTGTTCGCGCAGCGGCGGGTTCACGCGGAAAAGGCCGTCATAGGTGCGCAGCTTGTCATCGGTCATCAGCAGGTGGTGCGGGGTGACCTCTGCGGTAAGCGGAATATCGTGTTCCTTCGCCCACTGCAGGAGCTCCACCGTGCCCTGCGTGGAGGCGTGGCAGATGTGCACGCGGTTGCCGTAATCGCGAGCGAGCAGGGCATCGCGGGCAACGATGGATTCTTCCGCCACGCGCGGCCAGCCGCGCAGGCCCAGCCGTGCGGCGTTTTCGCCCTCGTGGGCGGAAGACCCACCGGTCATGCGGTCATCCTCGGCGTGCTGGGCCAGTAGCACGTCCATTCCCTTGGCGTATTCCAGCGCGCGGCGCATGAGCTGTGGGTTTTGCACGCACTTGCCGTCATCAGAAAACATGCGCACCTTGGCATCGCTACGCGCCATCATGCCGAACTCCGTCAAGGACTTGCCTTCTAGGCCCTTGGTGATGGAGCCAACCGGGTGGACATCGCAAAGCCCCAGCGCCTGGGACTTCGCCCACACGGATTCGGCGATGATGGGCTGATCCGTGACCGGCGTGGTATTGGCCATGGTAAAGACCGCGGTAAACCCGCCCTTGGCCGCGGCCTTGGAACCGGACTCGATGGTCTCGGTATCCTCGCGGCCTGGCTCGCGCAGGTGCACGTGCATATCAACCAGGCCTGGCAGCAACACGTTGCCGCCGCCGTCGATGGTCTCGGTGCCTTCTGCCTGCACCTCGGGGCCGATGGCGTCAATAACGCCACCGCGGATGAGGACGTTGGTGGGCTCGCCTTCCCCGTACAGGCGAATATTTTTAATCAGTAGTGGGTTCTCGGCCGGGGCGGACAGCCGGCCGGTAGCTGGGTACGTAGTCATTTTCTCTCCCTTTTACGTGGCTTATGCTCTGCCCGGTTTAAATCCCGGCGTTGTCCCCATTGGTCAGCAGCGTAAAAAGCACTGCCATGCGCATGTGGACACCGTTATTGACCTGCTGCAATACCGTGGTTTTATCCATATCGGCCACGGCGTAGTTGATCTCCATGCCGCGCAGCATGGGACCTGGGTGCATGACAATGGCGTCCTTGTGCAGCGCCGCGGCGCGCTGCTGCGAGAGCCCGAAGAGCTGCGCGTACTCGCGGTGGGAGGGGAAAAAACCGCCGTCCATGCGCTCTTGCTGCACGCGCAGCATCATCACGACATCGGCATCCGCAAGCTCTGCATCAAAGTCATAGGACACGCGGACCGGCCACTTGTCCACGCCCCACGGCATCAAGGTCGCAGGCCCCACGAGGGTGACCTCCGTGCCCAAGGTGTGCAGGAGATCCACGTTGGAGCGCACCACACGCGAGTGCAGGCAATCGCCCACAATCTTTACCTTCAGGCCTTCAAAGCCATTATTGCCGCGCAGGCCCAGTCGCTGGCGCATCGTGACGGCATCGAGCAAGGCCTGCGTCGGGTGCTGATGCGCACCGTCGCCGGCATTGATAACGGCAGGGCCGTTGCCATCTGGGTCCACCCACTGGGCCAGCTGTTGCGGCGCGCCGGAAGAGGGGTGGCGCATGATGATGGCATCGGCGCCGATGGCCGCCAGCGTCAGGCCCGTATCTTTGAGGGACTCGCCCTTTTTCACGGACGAGGTAGACGCCGAGAGGTTGATAACGTCAGCGGACATCCACTTTCCGGCCGTTTCAAAGGACGAGCGCGTGCGCGTGGAGTTTTCATAAAAGAGCGTATAAATCGTGCGCCCGCGCAGCGTCGGCAGTTTTTTGACCTCGCGGCCATCGAGCGCCTCGCGGAAACGATCGGCCTCATCCAGCAGGCCGATGATCTCTGCGCGGGATAGTTCCGCGCTATCGATGAGGTGTTTCATGAGTGCGTTCCCCTTATCTGCGCGGCATCGCCCGCGGACGTAGAGCGGGTGAGGACTACGGCATCGCGGCCATCGATGTCCTGGATATATACGGAGACATCTTCTTCCCGCGCCGTGGGCAGGTTCTTGCCCACATAATCGGCGCGGATGGGGACTTCGCGGTGACCGCGGTCCACCAATACGGCCAACTGGATAATCGAAGGCCGGCCAACATCGCCCACTGCATCGAGGGCGGCGCGGATGGTGCGGCCGGAATAAAGGACATCATCGACCAAGATGACGGTGGCATTATCGATGCCTCCGTCTGGGATGGAGGTCGGTTGCAGGGCGCGGTGCGGGAAATTGCGCAAATCGTCCCTGTACAACGTGATGTCGAGCGAGCCCCATGGAACGGGGACCCCGGAAAACTCGTGTATCTTTTGCGCGAGGCGCTCCGCTAGGGGCACTCCGCCTGAGGGAATGCCCAGCAAAATGACCCGCGGGGCCTCCGCGGAATCGAGCGCCGTCTTTTCAATAATCTGGTGCGCGATGCGTGCAACGGTACGCGAGACATCATCGGCGCTTAAAAGCTCCAATTCGTTCGCGTTCACGTCAGTTCCACTCATCGTGACCTCCTTCCCCGCCTCACGGTGCGGTCCTTAAAGGATGCCTGTCAATGAACTTGTAGACGTCTATGCTGATAGACACGTATTACTCTAGCACCTTACCCACCCCGTGGGTGAGGCTTAGCCGAAAGAGGTGCATCACGCAGTGAGTTTCTCCGCGCAGCACGTAGTCCCAGCCTCCCGCGAACACGTCTGGCAATGGCATACCCGGCCAGGGGCGCTCACGCGCCTGAACGCCCCCTTCACCTTGATGAAGCCGGTGCAGCAGGCCACCGATCTGGGCACTGGCACCTCCCTGCTCGCCCTGCCCGGTGGTTTGCAGTGGACGGCTCAGCACGACCTTGCGCGCTACCAGGCCGGCTATAGTTTCAGCGATGTGTGCGTCAACGCCCCCATCCGCAAATTTGCCAAGTGGCGCCATACGCACCGTTTTGCCGATCACCCAGACGGGACGCTGATCACGGACGAGGTAGATACCCGCATTCCCGCCGCGGCCCTCACCTCGGTATTCGCCTATCGGCAGCACCAGCTCATCGAGGATATTGCCTTTGAAAACCGCCTGCGCGAAGGCCAACTTGGCCACAAGCCCTTGACCATCGCGATGACCGGCTCGCGCGGCAGTGTGGGCAGCGCGCTGACCGCGCAGCTACAAACCTTAGGCCACACCGTGATCCCGCTGGTGCGCGGCACGGCGGAGGCAGGCCAGCGCGAGTGGCGCCCGCACCACCCGCGGCCCGATCTCCTCGAGGGCATCGACGTGCTCGTACACCTGGCCGGCGAACCCATCTTTGGGCGCTTCAACGATAGCCACAAGTCCGATATCCGCGACTCCCGCGTGGGCCCCACCGAAAACCTCGCCCGCCTGGTCGCCGCGACCGAGTCCGTGCAGGCGATGGTGTGCGCCTCTGCCATCGGCTTTTACGGTTCCGAGCGCGGCGCTGAGCTGCTTTCCGAGGACGCCGAGCGCGGCGAGGGCTTTCTTGCCGATGTCGTGGCGGACTGGGAACGAGCCTGCGACCCCGCCCGCGAGGCCGGAAAGCGCGTGGTCAATATCCGCACCGGCATCGTCATGTCCGGCAATTCCGGCCTGCTGCCGCTCTTGCGCGCACTGTTTTCCACAGGGCTTGGCGGCGCCTTTGGTGACGGCAACTTTTGGTACAGCTGGGTCGCCTTAGACGATCTCACCGATGCCTATATCCGCGCCATCGTGGATGAGAAGCTTGCGGGGCCGGTCAATGGGGCATCGCCAGGCCCGGTGCTCAATAAGGACTTCGTCTCTGCCTTAGCAGCCGAATTGCACCGCCCCACCATACTGCCGATCCCCCAATTCGGCCCAGCCCTGCTCCTGGGCAAGCAAGGCGCGCAAGAACTCGCCTTGGCCGACCAGCGTGTGAAGCCACAGGTACTGGAGGATATAGGCCATACCTTCCGCTACCCCACCATCCAGGGCGCCTTGGCGCACGAACTCGGCGGCGAAAACCTGCTCTAAGGCCAGGCCATTGCAATACTCTTGGCGGCCGAAACGCCTCTACGCAGGCAAGAGCTCCGATGCCTCCCCGACCACGCTGACTAGGAGCATGTCGCGGGCACGCGACGCCGCAACATAAAGCAGCGCCCGCTCTCGTTGAAGAGCTTCATCGGCCTCGGCGGGGGCAAGCCCTCTCAATAGGTAACGCTGAGGGAGGGCCGCGGCGTTGACGTCGAGGAGGATGACGTGCGTAAACTCTAAGCCTTTGGCGTTGTGCATCGTCATCACTGCCACTGGGCGCTCCGTGGAGGTGCGGCGGCCAGCACTGACGGCTACGTCGTGCTCACCCAATTGGCGGGCGATCTCTTCGCCGCGCTGGTTGGTACGGGTAAGTACGCCGATGGAGACGTCTTCTTCGCCCTGGGTCCAGTCCTTAATGTGCGCAGCCAGCACTGCGGCTTCCTCCGCTTTGGACTCCGAATGCAGCACAATCGGTGCTGGGCCCTGGCACACTGAGTGGTATCCGGTGAGTTCATCCACGTCCTCTTCGGAGTCCACCCATTCAGTTCCCTCCAAAATCGCGGTGGCATAGCCCAGAGGGCAAAGAGCAGTCCAAACGAGTCTCAGCGACAGCCGGCAGACTCATGAAAGGAGCCCGAGTTTCCGGCTGGAAACAAGCCATCAACCAGATGGTCGTGGCCTACCCCGACAGCTTCGACAATTACCTATAAAACTAACCCCACACTCAAATAACTTGGCACGCTCAAGCTAAATACATATTCGATCCATCCGCGATCGGGCCTGACCCCGGTGTGTCTACTTTCCGAGACCAAGCCCTACCCTCCCCTCAATCCTGATAGCGCCTATCAACCAAATAAACGTACTAATCCCCCTTCCTCGCTAGTAAACATGACGCGGGCTTGTTTTAGGGACCGGTAAGGCGGTACCAGGTACCGGGGTGGCGGTAGCCGCCCGGTAGCCGGTTTTACCCCCGCTTATCGTTTGGACCGTTGACGTTGCTTGAGCTGTTTGCTAAGCTTAGCAAACAGCTCAAGCAACGTCAACGGTCCAAACGATAAGCGGGGGTAAAACCGGCTACCGGGCGGCTACCGCCACCCCGGTACCTGGTACCGCCTTACCGGTCCCTAAAACAAGCCCGCGTCAGACTGGGGCGGTTGCTGCATTTTCACCTACACTTCGCGCCACATAAAGTGCGGCTAGAGGTGAGAACCGAGGTGCTCGATAAGATCTGCCAGCATTCTGCGCGACTGGGGCGCACGCGGGCGTACCTGATCGAAGCCGTGATAAGCACCTGCATACACATCAAGTGTGGTCTCGACTCCGGCGTTCTGCAGTGCGGTAGCAAAGGCTACGGATTCATCATGAAAAAGGTCGATGTCTCCCACGCCGATCCACGTGGGCGGCATCCCCGAGTGATCCGAACGCGTCGCCGGCGATGCATACGGTGGCAGCGGGGTTCCTAAATGGTCCTTGCCTAAGTACATATCCCAAGCGCCGCGATTTAAATTCGGAGGACAAATAAACTGCCCCACCGCACCCTCTTTAACAATGGTGCGGTGATCAAGCATTGGATAGACCAATCCAAGCGCTCGAATGGAATGACCTTCATCCACCGTGCGCTGGGCAAGGCCTGCGGCCAAGCCACCGCCGGCGCTATCGCCAGCGACCGCAATGCGCGAAGTATCCGCGCCTAAAAGCTCGCCATTTTCCTGCATCCAGCGCAAAGCGGCATAACACTCTTCCAGATCCGCAGGAAAAGGTTCCTGCGTGGATTTGTGATAGCGCGGTGCGATGACGATGGCCCCCAGCTCCGATGCGATGAGCGAAGTTTGGGGATCATGCATCGCGGGACCACCGAGCAGGTGACCTCCGCCGTGAATCCACATCACCACGGGACGTGGCTCGGCTGGCGCTCCATCTCCGCGTGGAGTAATAACGCGGGCACGGAATGCTTGGCCTTCAAAAGAACAAGATAGCTCTTCGATGTCCACCGGACGCCACTTCGGACGTGCCACGTCCATATTGGCAAATAACCTGCTCGTTCGAGCGAATCGATCACCCGAAAGCAAGTGCAGCGGCAGGTACAGTAATGGGCTGCGAAGCTCAGGAGCAACGCTGCGTAGATAAGGACGGCGGCTCTTTATATATGCCGCCGCCCCTACTACCGCACTACCTGCAGCGAGAGCTTTCAGCGCCCGCATTAAAAGTCGCGCAGGATGCGCTGTGCCAAAGGCTCAGAGGATGCTGGGTTCTGGCCCGTGTAGAGGTTGCGGTCAACCTCGACATAAGGCTGCATCGGATCGGTCTGCTTGAAATCAGCGCCGAGCTCGCGCAGGCGGGTCTCAACAACCCACTTGGCAGCGGCGATGGTCTCCTCGCCCTCTTCGGCGTTGGTAAAGCCGGTCATGGTGTAGCCCTTGAGTGGCCAGTTGTCATTGTCCAGCGCGAGCAATGCAGCCGGTGCGTGGCAGACCAGGGATAGCGCGCGACCGGAGTCGATGCGCTCCTGCAGCAGCTTGGCAGAGTCCTGGTCATAAGCCAAGTCCTCCATCGGGCCGTGGCCGCCGGGGTAAAAGACGAGGTCGTAGTCGGCTTCCTTAACATCGGCCAGGTTCAGTGGGTCTTCCAGGTCCGGGCCGATTTCTGCGAGGTAGTTCTCCTGCTCGGCGCGGTCGCCCTCAGACAATACCTCGAGGCTGTACTCGTCTACTACTGGTGCCTTTGCGTTCGGCGTAGCAAAGTCGATATCCCAACCAGCGTTCTTAAACACGCGGTGCGGAGCGATGAGCTCCTCGGCCCAGTAACCGGTAGGGCGGGCGCTGCCATCAGCAAGCGTCCACTTATCAGCGGCGGTAACAACGAATAGTGCGGAAGGCATGTCTTCCTCCTTTATGTAGATTAACTATCTATTACTCTTCGGAAGCGTTGTCATTCAGGTTCATTGAGAACCCGGAATCTTGGAGCGACTCCTCAGTATCGGGGCCGGCAAGTTCCGGATCGGAGAGGTCCTCGTAGGCCGGAAGGACAACGGTCTCAAGGATACGCTGCCTTGTTTCTTCGGTGTCGAAAATATTCTCAATCGCCTTCACGGTAAGATCGAAAAACTCCTCCAGTCCGTACCCAAAGGTCTCGCTCAAGGCGAGAAACTGCCTGCTCAGCGTGGAATCTCCGGAGGAGACCGAGCAGGTAAAACCAAGCTGCTGTAACAGCGGCAGCGGGTGATCAGTGAGTTCCTCAACATCGTCCACGGGCGAAAATACCAGTGGAATGTGTCGGTCACGGATCCATCCGGAGGCCTTGCCTGGGCGGATTCCATCGACATCGGCGGTGAAATCATCAATCATATTYACCSGKCGCAGCAAACGGKTCACGCCGGCCYGGGCGGCGCTTTCGGTAGCGGCGAAATCCTCSCCCMCCSCGATCTGGGTAGGCAGGKACTTCGTGCGGAACTCCGCCGCGGCGGCAGCATTCCCCTCCGGCAGGGTGTAGCCAGCAATGCCCGCAGAGTCCTCGGCATTAGCCGCCGGCTCTGCCGCCTCGAGGACAAACCGTACCTCGAGATCTCCGAATCGTTCCGCGGCCACCTCGCGTACGACTGCGGACGTATCGAAAGAGTAAGCCGCAGGGTTGAGCTGCAGCTCGGCGTAGACCAGGTGGTCATCGGCAAGCTGGGCGCACTGCTCGCGGATATCCGCGTTCAATTCCTCCGCGGTGCTGGCCTGCGAGCGGACCGGTTCCCACAGGGATACCTTTGGAAGTTGTTCCACCACGCTCTCGGCGGAATCCTTATTTTCGGGGCTAATTAATGGTGCATCGTGCATGCGCACCATCGTAGGTATCTGCCCGAAGTTGCGCCATGCGGCGTTCTACTTGCGCGGCTTCCTCTTAACCACTTCGGCGTTTGCGAGATCGTCGTGGGAACCGCGCAGGTTGTTTTCCTCGTTGATGGTGGTCGCGTGCACCACCGCGCCCAGCATGCCCACCAATTGCCCAATGCCAGGGATCACGTTGATAAGGCGCCACCACTGGCGCTTGGCGGACTGGCTAAGGCTGAGCTTTTCCTTCGTATCCACGTCCCGCACGGTATAGCCGGCAAGAATCTTTGCCGGGCTAGCGCCCATCCATACCTCGCTGCCCAGGACGTAAACCACCATCACGATGCAGGCAACAACAAAGGACAACGCTTCCACATCCGCGAGCTCGTCGACGCCCGCGCCAACCGCGCTGCTGATGCCGCCGGCCAAGAAAAAGTCCAAGATGCCCATGCCGATGCGCGTTTCCTGGGACGGCCGTTTCTGCGCTTGGTGCTGGACTGGCGCCGGCGCGGCAGCGGGCGATGGCACCATCTGCTGCTGCGGCGAGGCATGCTGGGCGAATGGATCGCGCGCGTACGGGGAGGCATACGGGCTAGGCTGGGCAAAACCCGGCACCTGCGCCGGGCCCTGCGGTTGATCGTGGAAGCTCGGTTGCGGGCGCGGCGCCGGCGACCACTGCCCCACCGAGCTCAGCGTGCCGAGCTCGCCCCACGTCGGGCGGAGACCAGTGCGCAATGCTTCATCGTATTCGGCCCTCTTCTTCGCCGAACCCAGGATGCTGGCCGCTATGCGCAGCTGGACGCGCCGCGGCTCATCCTGGTTATATCCCTGCTGCCCGAGCTTGATGTCTTTTGCTTCCAATAAAACGGAAAGCTCATCCTCGCCACCATTGCGGTCGAGGTCCCACTTTTCGTAGAAGTCTGGGGCAATATCATCGGCGTTCATAGTGTCCTATCTTAAAGGTATAGCTCGGCGCACTCCTCCCCCGTAGGGAGGATTTTTATTTCCGGCGGAAAAGCTTCGCCACGCCCACGGCCGCAGCGCCCAAAGCGGCACCCACGCCGAAGACCGCGCCGGCCGGTGCGCCCTCGCGCACCTCATTGCGCACGCGAATAACGGCGGGTTCTGGAACCGGCGGGTGCGCATACTTCAGGGATTCTGCGGTCGTCGCAGTCCATGCGGAGATATACAGCACCACGCGCCACACCAGGTACATGACAATCATCAGGACGATGACCGGGCCAAAGACCGCACCGGCCGGGCTGCCGGTGGCAGAGGACATAATCACCGTGGACAGCTGCTTAATGGCCTCGAATGCCACCGCACCAATGGCAGCGCCGATAAAGCCGGACTTCTTAGGCACCTTCGTGCGCGGCAGGATCATAATCAGCCACCACATGACGATGAAGTTGGCGATAAGTCCCAGCAACAAGCCACTGAAGAAGAAGACATAACCCATGCCGGGGAAAGAATCGATACCTAAGAGGTCAAATATCTTCTGCGTAAGGCCGGAGGAACCCGCCGCGGTCACGCCGAAGGCGACGACAAAGGCAATGATCAGGCCGATAAGCCCCAGAAGGTCAGAGAACTTCTTTTTCAGGAAGGAGCCGCCGTCATTGGCATCGATGCCCCACATGGCAGAAATGCCGATGCGCAGGTGGTTCATCCACCCCAGTCCGGACCACAGAGTAGTCAAACCACCAATACCGAACATGGCGCCGCGCTGGTCGATGGCCGTATCCAAAATCTCATTGACCGACTCGCTGAGGTTCCCGTCAATGGAGTCGGTGATATAGGACTGCAAGTCATTGAGCAGGTCCTCACGGTTAGCAAGGACAGCGGCGATGGTGGCCACCAGCAGCATCGCCAACGGGAAGATGGACAGGACCGAGTAATAGGTAATGCCAGCAGAAAACTGGTTGCCGCCTTCTGCGGCATAGCGCTCCTGCATGCGCATGAGGTGGTCAACAAAGGGCGATTTACGCCGTACCTTATCTATCGCTCCCGGATCATCGGCGTTCGCACGCTCGATGCCGTAGTGGTCCGTCTTCTTAGAGGAGGATTGCGTGGTGGTGGACACGTGCTTCCCTTCTTGTTCGCACAGCGCTTATCCCGTATAGCGTAGCTGGCAAACACCCACTTGTCCCTCGGTGGGGTGGGTTAAGGGGTACCTACTACCTGCGCGGGCGAGGAAGGAAGCCGACTTTTTCATAGACGGCATCGACAAGCGGCTGCGCTACTTCCTGTGCGGTCTGGGCGCCGCGCTCCAAGATGCGCTCCAGCTCGCCGCGATCCGCCATGAGCTCGTCATAGCGCTGCTTGAGCGGGGTGGTAAAGGCCTCGAGCGCCTCCGCGGTATCCACCTTCAGGTGCCCGTAGCCCTTGCCGGCGTACTTTTCCACCAAGGAGTCGATGGACTCGCCGGTCAGCGCGGACTGGATGACCAGCAGGTTCGATACGCCCGGCTGGTTTTCCCGGTCGAAGGCGACCGAGCCCAGGTCATCGGTCACGGCGGACTTAATGCGCTTGGCAGAGGTCTTCGGGGCGTCGAGCAGGTTGACCAAGCCCTTGGGGTTGGGGCCGGACTTAGACATCTTGGACGTCGGGTCCTGCAGGTCATAGATCTTCGCCGCGCCCTCTGGAATGAACGGCTCCGGCACGTGGAAGGTCTCGCCGTATTTATTGTTGAAGCGCTCAGCCAGATTGCGGGTGAGCTCCAAGTGCTGGCGCTGGTCCTCGCCCACTGGCACGTAATCCGGCGAATACAGCAGGATATCGGCGGCCATCAGGATGGGGTAGGTAAAAAGGCCCACCGAAGTGCGATCGGCGCCGCGCTTGGCGGATTTATCCTTGAACTGCGTCATGCGGGAGGCCTCACCGAAGCCGGTCAGGCACTGGAATACCCAGGTCAGCTCCGCATGGGCGGGCACATGGGACTGGACGAAGAGGGTGGATTTCTCCGGGTCGATGCCCAGCGCAATGAGCTGCGCCGCACCGGCCATGGTGCGGTTGCGCAGCTCCTCCGGATTCTGCTCCACGGTAATCGCGTGCAGATCCGGGATGAAGTAAAAGGCATCGTAGCCTTCCTGCAGGTCGATCCACTGCTTGAGCGCTCCCAAGTAATTTCCCAAGTGATAGGAATCAGCGGTGGGCTGAATGCCGGAAAGTACGCGGGATGCGGAATTAGATGCAGTGGAATCAGTCATGTCAGGTAATGTTACTCCGTCATTTTTGCTTGTTGATTGGCCGCCCCAAGATGCTGCGCGGCATCATCAAAAATCGAGACCAGCCGGACACCGCGGGTAACGTGCGGCGTCCACGAGGTGTCGATCACGTCATCGAGGTTGTCATCCTCCAGCGAGGACACATACGCCTTGACCTGTTCCAATGCTTCCTGGGTATAGCTGCGGAGCTTGCCAATGTCCTGCGTGGTCACCGCACGCGCTTCCTCCGCCGATTGGCCATAGCCCATGGCATCCGGCAGATCGAGGTCGTAGCGCTGCCACAGCTCTTCTTCCCCGGTTAGTTGCGCAAGCTGCAGGTCCGCCATGCGGCCGGTGTGCCATAGCAGCCACGTGATCGAATTCGGGTGATCACCAAAGTGCGCATTGGCGGTCTCGTTGCTCAGCTCCGGCAATGCGGAGAGCGCATCGAGCGGGCGCTGCGCCATGTCCGTGAGTAGATCGATAGCTTTCATCTCAGACCTTTCCCCTTAGACCTTGCGGGAGGTGGGGCTGACGATGTCCATGAAGATGGCGAAACCGGTCACCATGAAGGCACCGCCGACACCCATGAGAACGATGGGGCCAAGGAAGGCGAAGGACGGTCCGACAGTAGTCCACCACCAGATGCTCAAGGCGAGGATTACGGCGCCAAGGACAAAAGGAATAATTGCGCGAGCCATGAACTTTCTCCGTTGCAGATTTCGAAATTTTTAACGTGTTTATACTAGCACTACTGCTTGTGCTTGGGGGTCCTTTGCCTGCCCACATCCTCCTTGTTGAAGGTCCATTGCTGCTGCGCATCCACTCCCCTCGCCCCAGGTGAGTGCTTGCCGCTGGGGCGGGTAATGGATGAGCGGGCGGTCGGCCGTGCAATCCGGTTGCTATTTAGCTCCTCGAGGCTGAGCGGGGAGGAAAAATCGCTTGCGTTGCGCTTGCTGCGGCCCAGCGGCCGGGTAATCGGGCTGGCGTAGCGGGTGGCCGCGCCCGCCTTCCGCTTTGCACGGCGGGCGCCATCGCGCACGATGCGCGCCGATAGCCGCAGGCGCGGATCCATCTGTTGCTCACCATCGCGGTATTCAAAGACGGGCAGGCCCGTCTTGAAGTAGATAGCCGCAAGGCGCGCAGCGAAGCAGACCAAGGCGGTAATGATCGCCGTGGGTTCCTCCGATAGCCCGGCGCGTAGGAGAATCATGTAGAGTCCGGCCGCGAGGATCGAGATCGCCGCATAAAATTCGCCAGAAAATACCAGCGGAATGCGGTCTGAGAGCAGATCACGCAACACGCCGCCGAAGACGCCGGAGATGACCGCGGATACCGAGGCGATGATGAAGCCGTAGCCCAAGTGCGCGGCAATCTGGGTGCCCAGCACGGAAAAGACCGCCAGCCCCAAGGCATCGAGGATGAGGAAGAGGTGGCGGAAATAGTGCATGAGGAAGGACATGCCCACCGTGACGATGGCGGCGGCGATGACGATGACCAGATAGACGGGGTGCTCCACCCAGGTCAGCGGCGGATCCGCGAGCACGATATCGCGGACGGTGCCGCCGCCTAGCGCCGTGATGGAGGCGATCATCGTCACGCCGAAGAGATCGAGCTTCTGCCGTCCGGCCGATAGCGCAGCGGTCATGGACTCGGCGGTAATACCAATGACGTACAGGACGCTAAATAGCGGCGACATCAGGCGTATTCCACCAGGAGCGGCGAGTGATCGGACCAGCGCTGCTCTACGGTCGGGGCCTTATCCACCCAGGTGCGCCGCGCGCGATCGAGTAGCGGCTGAGTTGCGGCTTGGTAGTCGATGCGCCAGCCCGCATCGTTATTGAAGGCCTGACCGCGGTAGGTCCACCAGGTATAGGGTCCATCGGCCTCTGGGTGGAGCCGGCGCGCCACGTCGAACCACTGCGGCGCGGTGGCCGGCTCCCACGGCGTGGTGCCCGCGTAGTCCACGACGCCGAGCCACTCACCCAGGTTCTTTTTCTCCTGCGGCGCCTCATCCGGGAAGCTGCCGAAAACATGATCCATAAAGGCACGCTCTTCCGGCAGGTGGCCGGCCTTCTTCTCGTTGGCCTTATTATTCTTCAAGTCTTGGGCGCGGTGGCAGATATTCCAGTCGCCGCCGATGACCATGTCCTTATCGGCGTTTTCTGCCAGCACGGCATCGAATTCATCCAAGAAGCGGTACTTTTCATCCAGCTTCGGCGAATCGGTATCGCCGGAGGGCAGATACAGCGAGGCCACGCGGATATCGCGGGTGGTAGCGGCAATCCAGCGGCCGGCGTCGGTGAAGGAACCGAAACCGATATCGACATCGGCAAGCGGCGTGCGAGAGAGGATGCCTACTCCGGCGCGGCCCTTAGCGGCGGCATCGGCAAGCTCCAAGTGCCAGCCCGCCTCCAGGGCTGGTGCCAGGGCCTTTCTGGCTTGGTCCGGGGTGGCGCGGACCTCTTGCATCAGCACGATATCGGCCGGGGTCTGTTCCAACCAGGCATTCATGCCGGGGTTATTCTCATTGCGCTGCTTGCACGCGGCGCGGATTCCGTTGACGTTGACGCTAGCGATGGTAAGGCTCATGGTGCTCCAGAATATAGGCGTGTGCGGTGGTAGTTCTAGCCGCGATTGGCAAGGCGTTTTTTATCCCACATTGTTATCGCCCACACAACGCAMCCCGCGGCCGCCAAGCCGGCGCCCGCCAGCGCCGGAGCAGAGTAACCCAAGCCCGCGCCGACGACGATGCCGCCGATGGTCGCACCGGCCGCGTTCGCGATATTGAGCGCGGACTGGTTGAGCGCTGCGGATAAGGTTTGGGCATCGCCCGCCACGTGGACCAAGCGCAGCTGCAGGGAGGGAACCAGCGTGGAGCCCATAAACGCCACCATGCCAAAGCAAATGGTGGCCGGGATGGCGTGGCTGGAAAGGAAGTAGAAGGTCGTGAGGATGATGATCAGGCTGGCCAAGGCGAAAATGATGCCGAATTCGAGGTTGCGGTCCGCCAACCAGCCGCCAAAGGCATTGCCTATCGTCATGCCAATGCCGTAGGCCATGAGCACGACCCAAATCAGGCTATCGCTCAGGCCCGCGACCTCGGTCATGGTCCAGGAGATATAGGTATAGACGGAGAACATGCCGCCGAAACCCACCACGCCCATGATGACGGTGAGCCACACCTGGCTGTTTTTAAAGGCGCCGAACTCGGTGCGGATATCCGTTTGTTTCATCTCCGTCATGTGCGGCATGAGAAAGAACAGGGCCACGGCGGTAATAAGGCCGATGACCACAACCACCAGGTAGGCCGCGTGCCAACCCAGCGCGGACCCCAAAGCCTGTGCCGCGGGCACGCCGATGACCGTGGCGATGGCAAGGCCCATGCCCACAAACGCCATAGCCTTGCCGCGCCCGCCGGGAGGGGCCATTGACGCCGCAGACAGGTTAGCCACGGAGAAGTACGCGCCGTGAGGCATGCCGGCGATGAAGCGTGCCACCATGAGCACCCAGTAATTCGGCGCGAGGACCGAGAGCAGGTTGCCCACCACCAAAAAGCCGATGAGCAAGAGGATGAGGCGGCGGCGCGGGAGCTTGCCGGTAAACGCCGCAATCAGCGGCGCGCCGACCACCACGCCGAGCGCGTAGGTAGTAATCAGCGTGGAGGCGGTATCTTCAGAAACCCCGAAGTCCTCCGCGATCAGCGGCAGCAGGCCCATCGAGACGAACTCGGTAGTACCGATAGCAAACGCGCCAAGGGCCATCGCCACCATGACGATGGTGCGGCGCTCGGTAGAAATCTCCGTCTGGCGGGGCAAAGGCCGACGGTGAATACGGTGTTCGTGGGCGCTGCGCGGGCTTAACTGATCGATAATTTTCACGAGGGGCGACGATACACCCCACCTGGGCATAAAGCATGTTCAGGGCGTGGGCAGGTGAAGAGATTTACCCAGCGCATGGCCCCGTGACCGATGCCACCCAGCCCCAGAATGTACCGAGCGCTCCACATGGAGCGGACAAAATCGGTAATCTGGTCATCTGAAGAAATTTTCCCACATTTAATAGGAGAATCATGGCTAAGATTACGTGGACCCGTACCGATGAGGCGCCGCTTCTGGCGACCTACTCCCTCAAGCCCATCGTGGAGGCCTTCGCTTCCACCGCGGGCATTGACGTAGAAACCCGCGATATTTCCCTGGCTGCCCGCATCGCCGCGCAGTTCCCGGAGCGCCTCACCGAGGAGCAGAAGGTGGAAGACGCCCTGGCTGAGCTGGGCAAGATGGCCAAGACCCCAGAGGCTAATATCATCAAGCTGCCGAATATCTCGGCTTCCCTGGTGCAGCTGAAGAAGGCTATCGCCGAGCTGCAGGCCGCCGGCTACGATCTGCCTGATTACCCGGATAACCCTTCCACCGACGAGGAAAAGGACATCGCGGCCCGCTACGATTCCGTCAAAGGCTCCGCCGTTAACCCCGTCCTGCGTGAGGGCAACTCCGACCGCCGCGCGCCGGAGGCCGTGAAGAATTTTGTTAAGAAGCACCCGCACCGCATGGGTGAATGGTCCAAGGATTCCAAGACCAACGTCGCCACCATGGACGATAACGACTTCCGCCACAATGAGAAGTCCGTCATCATCCCTGAGGAAGATACCCTGTCCATCGTGTTGAAGACTGCCGACGGCGAACAGACCCTGCTGCCGGAGCTGCCGGTACTTAAGGACGAGGTCATCGACGGCACCTTCATGTCCGCCAAGGCCCTCGATGAGTTCCTGCTCCAGCAGGTCAAGCGCGCCAAGGAAGAGGGCGTGCTCTTCTCCACCCACCTGAAGGCCACCATGATGAAGGTCTCTGACCCCATCCTCTTCGGCCACGTCGTGCGCACCTACTTCGCCGATGTCTTTGATAAGTACGGCGACGAGCTCATCTCCGCCGGCCTCAACGGCGAGAACGGCTTGGGCTCCATCCTGGAGGGCCTGGACAAGCTCGACAATGGCGAGGAGATCAAGGCGGCCTTCGAATCCGCGCTTGCCGATGGCCCCGATCTCGCCATGGTCAATTCCCACAAGGGCATCACCAACCTGCACGTGCCTTCCGATGTCATTATTGACGCCTCCATGCCGGCAATGATCCGCACCTCCGGCCACATGTGGAATAAGAACGACGAGGAGCAAGACACCCTCGCCGTCATCCCGGATTCCTCCTACGCCGGCGTGTACCAGGCCGTCATCGAGGACTGCAAGGAAAACGGCGCCTTCGACCCCACCACCATGGGTACCGTTCCGAACGTCGGCCTGATGGCCAAGAAGGCCGAGGAGTACGGCTCCCACAACAAGACCTTCAAGGTGCCCGCTGCCGGCACCGTTGAGGTCCGCAATTCCAAGGGCGAGGTGCTCATCGAGCACGACGTCGAGGCCGGCGATATCTGGCGCGCCYGCCAGACCAAGGACGRGCCGATCCAGGATTGGGTCAAGCTCGCCGTTAMCCGCGCCCGCCTGTCCGGCATGAAGACCATCTTCTGGCTCGACCCAGAGCGCGGCCACGACCGCAATATCCAGTCCCTGGTGGAAAAGTACCTGAACGACCACGACACCGAGGGCTTGGACATCGAGAGCCAGGATCCGGTCACCGCTACCAAGACCTCCATCGAGCGCATCCGCCGCGGCGAGGACACCATCTCCGTGACCGGTAACGTGCTGCGTGACTACAACACGGACCTCTTCCCCATCCTCGAGCTGGGCACCTCCGCAAAGATGCTGTCCGTGGTTCCACTGATGGCAGGCGGCGGCCTCTTCGAGACCGGTGCCGGCGGCTCCGCCCCGAAGCACGTCCAGCAGGTGCAGGAAGAAAACCACCTGCGCTGGGATTCCCTCGGTGAGTTCCTGGCGCTGGCCGAGTCCTTCCGCCACGAGAACCAGACCAACGGCAACGAAAAGGCCGGCGTGCTGGCCACCACCCTGGACAAGGCCACCGAGCGCTTGCTCAATGAGGGCAAGTCCCCATCCCGCAAGGTGGGCGAGAACGACAACCGCGTTTCCCACTTCTTCCTGGCCACCTTCTGGGCCGAGGAGCTGGCTAACCAGACCGAGGATGCCGATCTCGCGGCCGCCTTCAAGGACGTCGCCTCCGAGCTTTCTGGCAAGGCCGATGAAATCTCCCAGGCTCTTATCGATGCCCAGGGTGAGCCCGCCGACCTCGGCGGCTACTACTGGCCCAACGACGAGAAGACCTCCGCTGTCATGCGCCCCGTCGCACAGTTCAACGAGATCATCGACGGCCTGAAGAAGTAAGAGCTTTCTTCACCAGCTAGATTTCACCGCGCGTTCCCTTTGCAGGGCGCGCGGTGTCGTCGTTTTCGCCCCCCTCGTTTTCACACAACTGAAAAAATTTTTCACCTTCCGGGAACCAGGGTTGCCTAAGTTCCGACTATTAGTGCAGTTGATATCAGCACCCATGCAACTGACCACTAAGCACGAAAGAGAACTATTTTATGAGTCGGACGGCTCTGCGTTCCTTCATCCAACGCATACACTTCTACGGCGGCATGTTCGTCGGCCCCTTTATCCTGATCGCGGCATTGACCGGCTGCCTCTACGCACTGGCGCCCACCCTGGAAAATTTTGCTTACCGCGACGTCATGACCGTCGAGGAAGTAAATAACCCGGTAAGCCTGGAGGACCAAATCAGCACTGCCCAAAAGGAGCACCCGGAAATGCCGGTCTCCCAGGTGTGGCCGGCAGAATCGGCGAAGGACTCCACGCGCGTGCTGGTGGCGGATCCGGGCATCGACGAGAGCCTGCAGCGCACCGTGTTTATTAATCCGGCCGATGGCGAGGTCATTGGTGACTACCCCACCTATTCTGGCCTGGGCGAAATGCCGCTGCGCCGCTGGATCTCCTCGCTGCATGAAAGCTTCCACCTGGGCCAGCCGGGCGAGCTCTATTCCGAGCTAGCCGCCTCCTGGCTGTGGGTCCTGGCCTGCGGCGGCCTTTACATGTGGTGGATTCGCCGCCGGCCTAAGAAGGCTGCCGCGCCGCTAAAGAACCAGCCGCAGCGCTCCAAACGCTGGAAGGCCMCCCGCCTGCACTCCACGATGGGCGCTTGGATTTTCATCGGGCTCATTGGCCTGTCTGCCACCGGCATCACCTGGTCCCAGCTGGCCGGCGGGAACGTCAATTCCGTGGTGGAGAAAATGAACTGGAAGGCCACGCCGGTAGAAACCGCGCTTACCACCGATTCCTCCGCCGATGCCGCACACGATGCCCACGCCGGGCACGAAGGCCACGGCGCCCACGGCGCTCACGGTGGGGATGCGGAAGCTGCGGGCGAGGCACTGGAGCCGGCGGTCATCGCCGAGCAGGCCGAGCGCGTCTATGCCACCGGCCGCGCGGAAGGCCTAACCGGCCCGCTGCGCCTGTACGCGCCGGAAGACACCGACTCGGGGTGGAAGGTCAGCGAGCGCTGGGTCGAGTGGCGCTATACCTCCGACGAGGTCTCCGTCGACGGTTCCACCGGCGAGGTCATCGACCGCCTTCCATTCTCTGAGCTGCCGCTGTTTAGCAAGCTCAGCAGCTGGGGCATCTACCTGCACATGGGCATCATGTTTGGCCTGCCGCTGCAGATTGCCCTCTTCGCACTCGGCCTCGCCATCGCCGCCATGGTGGTGCTGGGCTACTACATGTGGTGGAAGCGTCGGCCGCAATTTGCACCTGGCTCCAAGCGGCACTTCTCCTGGGCCACCACCGGCCTAGGAGCGCTCTTTGCCGCCACCATCGGTGTATTTATGCCACTTTTGGGCATTACCCTTGCCGCATTCCTCGTACTAGACATCATCTTGATGAATACCGGAAAGCGCAAGACCACCGCGCCAAAGAAGCAGGATGAAGACGCGGAGCTCGTTCCCGTGGGCTAGCAATCTTAGTGAATACCATCACACAGGGTGGAGTTAATGGGTACATTGGTCATTTATGACTAATCCATTACTCCMCCCTTCATCGTTSCCCTACCAMCYCCCGCCGTTTGCGGAGATTAAGGTCGAGCACTACCGCCCCGCCTTCGACGAAGCGCTCGCGCGCCACGACGCCGAGCTTGCCGCCATTACCGAAAACACCGCCGTCCCCACGTGGGAAAACACCGTGGAGGCCCTCGAGCGATCCGGCCAGGACCTCGACCGCGTCATGGCGGTCTTTGGCAACCTTTCTGGCACGGACGTCACCGATGAGATGGAAGTAATCGCCGCCGATATCTATCCGCGCCTGTCCGCCCATTACGATGCGATGTACCAGGACGAAAAGCTCTACCAGCGCATCAAGGACGCCMCCCCMCCCGCCGGCGATGAGGAGGGCGCGCGCCTGCACGAACACCTGCTGCGCACCTTTGCGCGCCAGGGAGCGGATCTCGATGCCGCCGGCAAGGCCCGCCTCTCCGATATCAACCAGCGCCTCTCCGCCCTCTCGGAGGAATTCGGCCGCAATCTCATGGCCTCCACGCGCGAGCGCGCCGTCGAGTTCACGGAGGAAGAGCTCGAGGGGCTGCCGCCGGAGCGCATCGCCTCAGCCAAGGCGGATGCCAAGGCCCTAGGCCGCGAAGGCTATGTCATCCCGCTCGAGCTGCCCACCGTACAATCGGAGCAGTCCCGGCTGGCGCAGGAGGGGGCGCGCAGAAAGCTCTATGCGGCATCGGCAAGCAGGGGCTCCGAGAACAACATTCCAGGGCTTATCGAGGCCGTCCAGCTGCGCGCCGAACGCGCCGAGCTGCTGGGCTATGCCTCCCACGCCGATTACGTCATCGCGGAAGAAACCGCTGGCAGCGCCGATGCCGCGCGCGACATGCTCGCAGACCTCGCCCCCGCGGCCGCGGCCAATGCCGCCGGCGAACACAAGCTATTAGCCGAGGAAGCCACGCTCAACGAGCAAGACTTCCACGCCGCCGACTGGCCCTACTGGGAATCCAAGGTCCGCGCCCGCGACTTCTCGCTCGACGAGGAAGAGCTGCGCCAGTACTTCCCCCTAGACAACGTCCTTACCCAGGGCGTATTCGCCGCCGCCGAGCGCCTGTACGGCATTACCGTTATCCCGCGCGAGGACCTGGAGGGCTATGCCGAGGGCGTGCGCGTGTGGGAGGTGTTCGACAAGGATGTCGAACACAAAGAACAGGGCGAGCACGGAGATAAGGGAATCGGCCTGCTGCTCACGGATTACTTCGGTCGCCCCACCAAGCGSGGTGGCGCGTGGATGAGCCAGTTCGTGGGCCAATCGGGCCTGCKGGAGCGCAAGCCGGTCATCGTCAACGTGCTGGGCATTMCCAAGCCCGCCGATGGTTCCCAGCCCCTGCTGAGCCTGGACGAGGTGCACACCCTCTTCCACGAATTCGGCCATGCCTTGCATGGGCTGCTTTCCGATGTCCACTACCCCACCTTCGCCGGCACCAACGTCCCGCGCGACTGGGTGGAATTCCCCTCGCAGATCAATGAGAACTGGGCGCTGGATAAATCGCTGGTCAAGCAGTACGCGCGCCACGTCGATACCGGCGATCCGATCTCCGATGAGCTGCTCGATGCCGTAACCGCCGCCTCCGAATTTGGCCAGGGCTTTGCCACCTCGGAGTACTTGGCGGCCTCCATTATCGACTTGGCGTGGCATTCGCTCAGCGCCAAGGATGCCGCAGCGCTGGATGCTACCTCGGAGGCGGTGGACTCATTCGAGGAGGAGGCCCTGCGCGCGGTGGGCCTGGATAACCCGCACATCGCCCCGCGCTATCGCTCGACGTACTTCAACCACATCTTCGCCGGTGGCTACTCCGCGGGCTACTATTCCTACCTGTGGGCGGAGGCGCTCGATGCCGATGGTTTTGAGTGGTTCAAGGAGCAAAGCGATCTGCGCGCCGCAGGACAAAAGTTCCGGGACCTCATCCTCTCCCGCGGCGCCTCCCGCGATTTCGGCGCGGCCTACCGCGACTTCCGCGGCCGCGATAAGGACGTCGCGCCGCTGCTCAAGCGCCGCGGCCTATCCGGCACCTAGCGGATACTGGCCAGCCAGGCGGCATGCACGCGCGCCTCATCGTTTTCTTCCGGGTGAAAGCTCAAAGCGGTGACGGTGCCGTGGCGCACGCCCACGACCGCCTCCTCCGCGCCGTCGTGCGGCACGGTCGCGATGACCTCCACGCCCTCGCCCACACGGGTGACCAGCGGGGCGCGGATAAAGCTGGCCTCGATGGGCAGCGTTTCTTCCCCGACCGCGACCGGCACGGTGCGCTCGGCGGAAAAGCGCTGGTTGCCAAAGGCATTGCGCCGCACGGTGATATCGAGCAGCCCCAGGGTCTGCTGGCCCGGCGAGGGGTTATCCAGCTCGCGGGCGCAATAAATCAGCCCGGCGCAGGTGGCGAGCACGGGAAGGCCTGCGGCTACAGCCGCCCGCAGTGGATCGGCCACGCCGAAGGTGCGGGCGAGCTTGTCGATGACACTCGACTCCCCGCCCGGGATCACCAGCCCATCCAGCCCCTCGAGGTCGTGCGGCACGCGCACCCGGCGCGTGTCCGCCCCCAGGCCTTCAAGGATGCGCAGGTGCTCTTCCACGCCGCCCTGCAGCGCGAGCACCCCGATCGTGGCGCTAGCTTCTTGTGGCATGACCACGCGATTACCAGCCGCGCTCGGCTAGGCGGTGCGGTGCCGGCACATCGCCGACATTGATGCCGACCATGGCCTCGCCCAGGCCGCGGGAGAGCTTGGCGAGCTCGGCGGGGTCATCGTAAAGCGTGGCGGCCTTCACGATGGCCTCCGCGCGCGCCGATGGGTTACCGGATTTGAAGATGCCGGAGCCCACGAAGACGCCTTCGGCACCCATCTGGCGGACGAGGGCGGCATCGGCAGGCGTGGCCACGCCACCGGCAACGAAGAGGACGACCGGCAGCTTACCGGTCTCCGCAACCTCCGCAACCAGGTCGTACGGCGCCTGGAGTTCCTTGGCGGCGACGTACAGCTCGTCGCGGTCGAGGTGCTGCAGGCGGGCGATTTCCGCGCGAATGGTGCGCAGATGCTTGACGGCCTCGGAGACATCGCCGGTGCCGGCCTCGCCCTTGGAGCGAATCATGGCCGCGCCCTCGGTAATGCGGCGCAGGGCCTCGCCCAGGTTGGTCGCACCGCACACGAATGGCACATCGAAGTCCCACTTATTGATGTGGTTGACGTAATCGGCGGGGCTGAGCACCTCGGACTCGTCGATGAAATCCACGCCGAGCTCGCCCAGAATCTGCGCCTCGACGAAGTGACCAATGCGCGCCTTCGCCATCACGGGGATGGATACGGCGTCGACGATGCCCTCGATAAGCTCCGGATCGGACATGCGGGCCACGCCGCCCTGGGCGCGGATATCGGCAGGCACGCGCTCAAGTGCCATGACGGCGCTCGCGCCCGCATCCTCGGCGATGCGCGCCTGTTCCGGGGTCACGACGTCCATAATGACGCCGCCCTTGAGCATGTCAGCTAGTCCACGTTTCACGCGCTTGGTCGCAATGTTTTCGGTCATGCGCTCTATACTGCCCTGCCCAAGTGGTACAAGTAAAGAACCATTTCCCGCGTGTTGGGTTGTACCACTTATACTGTTCTTATGCCCCTGCSCCYCGMCCCCGCCGATACGCGCGCCCTGCCGGTCCAAATCGCCGCCGCCGTGCGCGCCGATGTCACCTCCGGCGCCCTGCTGCCCGGCGAACCCGTCCCCTCCACCCGCGCGCTGGCCACCCAGCTCGGCGTCTCCCGCGGCAGCGTCGTTACTGCGTATGAGCAGCTCACCGCCGAGGGCTACCTCAGCGCTGAGGTTGGTTCCGGCACCGTCATCAAYCCCCGCCTGCCCCACAGCCCGCCGCCGCGCCCCGAGCCCGCGCCGCAGCCCGCTCCCACACCCGACCTGCTGGATTTGACGCCCGGCCTGCCCGATACCGCCGGCATCATCACCCCCGAATGGCGCGCCGCCTGGCGCGATGCCGCCGCCCAGCCGCTTTCCGATGCCCCTCCACTCCCCCACCACATAGCCAACCACCTGCGCCACATGCGCGGGCTGCGGGTGGATCCGCGCCGCATCGTCGTTACCGCCGGTGCCCGCGATGGCCTAGCCTTAGTGCTGCGCACGCTCGGTACCGCGCTGCGCGTCGGTGTCGAATCGCCCGGCTACCCCAGCCTGCGCCGCATCCCGCAGGCGCTTGGCCATGAGTTGGTGAACGTGCCCACCGATGCCGATGGCGTTACCGTTCCCGATACCGACCTCGACGCGCTCATTGTCACCCCAAGCCACCAGTACCCGTATGGCGCCTCGCTGCCGGCCGAACGCCGCGCCGAACTCGTCGCCTGGGCCCGCCAGCATGGCGCTTTACTCATCGAGGATGACTTCGATTCCGAGCTGCGCTACGTGGGTCAACCGCTGCCCGCGCTCGCCGCGCTCGCCCCAGAGCGCACCGTGTTGCTAGGTACGTTTTCCACCGTCATTTCGCCGTCCATCGCCTGCGGCTATGTGGTGGTCCCGGATGGGCTGCGCGGGGGCATCGACAAGCAGCGCGAAATCTTTGGCCAGCCGGTCGGCACCATCCCACAGGCCGCGCTCGCCCATTACCTGGCAAGCGGGGCGCTGCGGCGCCACACCGGCCGCATGCGCCGGACCTATAAGCGCCGCCGCGACCTCGTGGCCGATGCCCTGGGCACTCTCCCCGGCGCGCGCCTGCTGCCCATCAACGGCGGCCTGCACGCGGTTTTGCTCTGCGATCCGGCCATCGTCCCGCGCGCCGCCGCCCGCGGCATCAAGCTGACCCCGCTGCGCGAATACTGGGGCGGAGTGGACGCCGAAGACGGCGTCGTTTTAGGCTTTGGCCACCTAAGCGATGACGACCTGCGCCACAGCCTGAGCGCAGTCGCCGCAGCCCTGCGCGAGTGTTAGCCTGAAATTAAATACCCCCGCACAGAAAGGCGTAAGAATGACGCTTGGCCCGCTCGAACTTCTGCTCATGCTCATCCCGCTAGCTATCTACATCGGACTTATAGCCGGTGTCATTTATTTAATCGTGCAGGTCGCGCGTAATTCCAATGATATTAAGCAAAATTCGCAGGCCATCGCGCAGCTTCGCGAGGCACAGAAAAACGGCCCCTCCGCTGGGCAGGGGCCGCATTCTTAAATGCCTAGTCCGCAGGCTTTTCCGTATTTACCACCTGCGAGAAGTTCTCGCTGAATTCCTTGAACCCCTTATTAAAGGTGCCCAGGTTTTCCATGAAGCCACCCATGATGTCTATGGGCAGCGGAAAAACGATGGTGGAGTTTTGGTCCGCGCCGAGCTCCAGCACCGTTTGTAGGTAGCGCAGCTGCAGCGCCGCCGGAGCCTTGCCCAGCTCCTCGGCGGCCTCGCGCAGCTCGCGGGAGGACTGCAGCTCACCGTGGGCCGAAATAACCTTGGCGCGGCGCTCGCGCTCCGCCTCCGCCTCGCGCGCCAGGGCGCGCTGCATCATCTCTGGGATCTCAACGTCCTTAATCTCTACGATGCGGGTCAGCACGCCCCACCGTTCAGTTTGGCCGTTGATGATCGCCGCCAGGTCCTCGTTGAGCTCCTCGCGGTGGGCCAACAGGTCATCGAGGCTCGCCCGCCCCAAGAGCGAACGCAGGGTGGTCTGGGCAATCTGCGAGGTGGCCACGGCGTAGTTTTCGACCTCGAGGACCGCCTTGCTCGAATCGGTGACCTCGAACATGACCACCGCATTCACGCGCACGGACACGTTATCCTTAGTGATGATTTCCTGCGGCGGAATCGTCAGCGTCACCACACGCAAATCCACGCGCTCCAGCTTATCGATGCCCGGCAGCAAGAAATGCAGCCCCGGCTCCAGCATCGGCCGCAGGTGGCCAAAGCGGAAGGTCACGCCCCGCTCGTACTGCTTAATCACCTTGAGCGAGTAGGACAAAAATACCCCGATGAGGGCGATGATGATGCCGATGACGATCGGCCAGAATACGGGAGCGGACACTTAGACTTCCCCTTCCAGTTCTTGACGCACCGAGCGATAGCGCGTGGATTTTCCGTACTTCGAACCATAGCGGTCAACCTGCGCTGCCAATTCCGCCTCGTGGTTATCCATCTCCGGCACCACCAGCTGCGGCGCGTTCGAGGGAGTATTCCACAGGTGCCGGGCCAGCGGGTACACGCCGAACCCGGTGATGATGAGTACCGTGGCCAGCGTCAACGCCACCTCCGAGGGCGAATGATAGCTAATCAGCGAGGCCAGCGGCAGCAGGTAGCCCATCGCCGCGACCGCCAGCGCGATGCCGCGGTGGAAGCGCCCCGAATCCGAGTGCGGCCACGGGTCCAATTGGCGCGTGACCTCCCGGCCATGGTGCGAGACCGTGCACTGTTGCTTGACTGGGCAGGTATTGCACACGGTCGGGTTCGCACGGTAGCGCATGACGCGGTTTTCCGGGTCGAAGCTGGAGGGCCAGAGCCAGTGATCTTCGGGGCATCGCCAAGCATCGTGGTCTTCCAAGTACCGGAACGTGCCGGATTGGTTGGACATGGTGCGGTTGGCGGTTTGTTGCGCGAGCAAGTCGAATACCCAGGCCACTGCGAGCAGGAAAAGCCCGTAGCACGCGGATAGTACGGTAAATGCACCCGGCATTAGTCGTCCTTCTTATCCGAGCGGTAGGTACCGCCCCACTTGGTGCGCGATTCAAATTCCTGGCGCGGCGCGGTGGCGGAATCGCCGCGCTCGGCATCGGGATCTTCCTCCTCAACGAAGGCACCGCGCTCATCGATGTACCCGTAGCGCCGGCCCGTGGAGCTGCGCTTGTCGACGCGCCCCTTGCCGCCCGAAACCAGCCCCACCGAGGAGCCCACGGGGACCTCGCCCGCGTGGTCGTCCTCGTCCGGGGTGATGATGCTAAACAGCGGGTTGGTTGGGTGTTCCTCCACCGTTGGGATCTCCTTTTTGTAAAGCACGCCGCGCAGCGCCATCCAGAGGAAGGGCAGGACGCCGAGGAGGAACATGACATCGCCAGGCAGGCGCAGCCATTCCATGATGAAGTTGCCGGGCTGGGTGATATAGCCCAGCGACCGCGCTTCCACGTAGCCCGATCCGACGGATTCGTAGAGCTGCATGATGCCAAGCGGCAGGAGCGAAATGACCACCATCCACAGCAGGCCCAGGTTTTGCAGCCAGAAAGCCCAGCCCATGGCCTTATCGGACCACTTGTCCTTGGGGATGAGGTAGCGCAGCGCAAAGACCGACAGGCCCACGGCGAGGAATCCGTAGACGCCCATCATCGCGCCGTGTGCGTGGTTGGCGGTAAGCGCCGTGCCGATTTCGTAGTAGGAGACGATGGGCAGGTTGACGAGGAAGCCGAAGATGCCCGCGCCCAAGAAGTTCCAGAAACCGACGGAGACGAGGAACATGACCGCCCAGCGGTGCGGGAAGGGGCGCTCGCCCGAGGCGCGCTGGCGGGAGCCCAGCTGCATGAAGGTCCATGCTTCAACGGTCAACAGGGTCAGCGGCACGACCTCGGCGGCCGAGAAGAATGCGCCCAGGGCCATGTGCTCGACCGGGGTGCCCGAGAAGTACAGGTGGTGCATCGTGCCCAGCACGCCACCGGTGGAATAGAGGATGACGTCCAAGAAGATGATGCCTAGGGCGATCTTTTCGCGGACCACGCCGAGCAGGACGAAGACGTAGGCCACCATGACGGTGGTAAATAGCTCGAGGAAGTCCTCCACCCACAGGTGAACCACCCAGAAGCGCCAGAACTCAGCGACGGAGATGTGGGTTTCCGATCCCGCCAGGTTGCCCACCGCGTAGAACGCTGGGATGGCCAGGCCGGCGTAGAAGAAGAGCCACGGCATATTGGACTTGTGTTCATTTTTCAGGCGGCCGCGCAGCTGGCGGTAGATGATGCCAATCCACACGAACATGCCGATGGTCAGCAGCACCTGGAAGAAGCGCGGCAGGTCCAGATACTCCCACTGCTGAGAAAAGAGCGTGCCCTCTTCGATGTAGCCCATGGTGGAAAGCCATTCAAAGGCCATGGAACCAAAGACCACGACCGCGATGGCGCCGAGCAGGAACCATACGAGCCAATTCTGCTTCTTCGGTTCCTTCTTACCCACGAACGAGGCCAGGAAGATACCGGCTGCCAAGAGCCCGCCGGCGGTCCACAGGAGGGAGAGCTGCACGTGCCAGGTGCGCGAGACGTTATAGGGGAGGATTTCTTGCAGCGGTATGCCAAAGAAGCCGGTTAGCTCCGTGCGATAGTGCTGGCTGGCCGCACCCAGCAGCGCCTGAATCAAGAACAGCAACGCAATGACTAGGACGAACCAGGCCACCACCTTTTGCGACTTAGYCAGCCCGMCCTCGCCCGGTTGCTWAAAGYCCRGGTTCGGCGCTTCTYCCGAATGCCAACCGAKGGACTTGGMCCMCCGGCCGWAAAKGGMAAAGAYCRGGCSGGTACCGCCGATGAGCGCGATGAGCGAGAGCACCGACCACACCACGAGGTCCGCGGTCGGGCCGTTGTCCACGCGCGATTCCGCTGGCCAGTTATTGGTATAGGAATAGTCCTGGCCCGGACGCTCTGCCGCCGAAGCCCACGCGGTCCAGCCGAAGAAACCGACGAGGTTATTGATGTCTTGCTCATCGGTAATAAAGTCCGACGGCAAGCCACTGTTGTGGGAATCCGGGCCAAAGTACTGCGCGTAGTAGTCCTTATTGGCCTCGAATGCCGAAATCTGGTTATCGGTCCACTCCAGTACGCCCGTTTCTTCGTCATAGCGGTTGGTGCGGAATTCTTCTACCACGGCTTCTTCGGGAGTGGCGGAGGAATCAACGAAATCGGGCATACCATTCGCGTCGTTTTCCTCACGGGCATGGTCGAGGGCGCGGCGCAGGTACTCCGCCGTATAGTCTGGGCCCAAGTAGGCGCCGTGCCCCAGCACGGAGCCGTATTGCTGCAGGCCGCGGGCCTGGTACAGCGCCTGGCCGTTAGTGATTTCGTCCTTGGTGAGGACCGTTTCGCCCGTGGATTCGGAGACAATCTTTTCCGGCAACGGCATGGATGCGTCATAGGTGCGGTACGCCAAGAATCCCATGACCAAGAAGCCAAAGATCATCACGAGGGCGATGCCCTGCACCCACACGTTGCTCACCTTGAGGACCGGTTTCTTCCGGTCTTCAACCCCAGTCGTGGTGGTGGCCATAAAGTGTCCCTTTCACAGTTGTAGAGAGTTCGACATACATCATTATGAACGGGCAAAGCGGTGTTAAATAGTCGAACGGAGCACCTCTACCCCCATTCACCCTCATTAGACGGACCGCACGCGGTCACTATTGGAAAAATCGGTGCACCATATAGCCGGGTTCCGCCCCCAGAATGCCCACCCAGCTTGTTTACCCCCGGTTTTTCCGTAACAATTAATGCATGACATTCGCAGAGCACACCAAGCGCAATTGGCTCATCACGTTCTTCGCCGCGATCTTCCTCGCCGCCATCGTCTGCATGATTTTCTTAAACGATCCGCACCGCACGATGGTGGTCGCCATGGTCTTTATCGCCTCGGCAATCCTGCTCTTCGGCGCGATCCTCGGAATCTGGTACCTATTTCGCCGCAAGGACACCAAAGACCCGCAGTAGTTAGGCTGGGCAGCTTCCCGAAGCCTGCGAGCAGCGGCGCCGCGATCACGATGCCCATCCATGACGCCGCGCTTTCCGATGTCGGCCGCCCCGCCTTCGACACCATGCTCACCAAAGCCGGAGTACAGGGCTATAAGCGGCTAAGCCCAAGCGATTAATTTACCGCTTAGTCTATTTTTATTCTCCGACTACCCTGCGGTTTCGCGCCAGGGTGCTGTACGTTACATACCGCTTGGTCTAGTCTTGCGTGGCATGACGACGAAATACGATAACTCCAACGCAGACTGGTCCTTCGCTACCCGCTCCGTTCACGCAGGCCAAAACCTCGACGGCGCGCACAACTCCCGCAACGTGCCGATTTACCAAACTACCTCGTACGTCTTTGATGACGCCGAGCACGCGGCCAACCGCTTTAACCTCTCCGATGCAGGCCCCATCTACACCCGCCTGACCAACCCAACGCAGGATGCGCTGGAAGAGCGCCTGGCCTCCCTTGAAGGCGGTGTGGCCGCCGTGGCCTTTGCCTCCGGCCAGGCCGCAGAGACCGCGGCCATTTTCAACCTCGCCTCGGCAGGCGATCACATCGTCACCTCCCCGCGCCTCTACGGCGGCACCTCCACCCTCTTTACCGTCACCCTCAAGCGGCTTGGCATCGACGTCACCCTCGTCGAAAACCCGGACGATCCTCAGTCCTGGCAGGACGCCGTGCAGCCTAATACCAAGGCCTTTTACGGCGAGACCTTTGGCAACCCGGTAGCCGATGTCCTCGACATCCCAGCCATCGCCGAGGTGGCCCACACTAACCAGGTCCCGCTCATCGTGGATAACACCATCGCCACCGCGGCGCTGGCCCGCCCGCTCGACTTGGGTGCGGACATCGTCGTGGTTTCGACCACGAAGTTCTACACCGGCAACGGTTCCGCGGTGGGCGGCGCGATTATCGATGGCGGCTCCTTCGACTGGACCGTCGAGCGCGACGGCAAGCCAGTATTCCCCTACTTCGTCACCCCGGACGAGGCCTACCACGGCCTAAAATACGCCGACCTCGGCGCCCCCGCCTTTGCACTCAAGGCCCGCGCCGGCCTGCTGCGCGATACCGGCGCCGCCATTTCCCCATTCAATGCATGGCTGACGCTCAATGGCATTGAGACGGTAGGGCTGCGCATCGACAAGCACAATGCCAACGCCCAGGCCGTGGCCGAGTACCTGGAAGGCCACGCCAAGGTGACGAAGGTCAACTACGCCGGCCTGGATTCCTCGCCGTATAAGAAGATTAAGGAGAAGCTGGGTTACTCCTATACCGGCTCCGTGCTGTCCTTCGATATTGACGGCGGGCGCGAGGAAGCATGGGCGTTTATCGATGCCCTGAAACTCCACTCCAACCTCGCCAATATCGGCGATACCCGCTCGCTGGCGGTTCACCCGGCGACCACCACGCACTCGCAATCCGATGATGCCGCCCTGGCCGCGGCGGGTATTGCGCAGTCCACCATCCGTTTGTCCGTGGGCATTGAAGATATCGACGACATCATTGCTGACCTCGAACTGGGATTTAAAGCACTGGCATGAGCTGTATAAGTATCGGCGATTTTCGCACCGAAGCAGGCGCCACGCTTTCCGATGCCCACATCGCCTACCACCGCTTCGGCCATTTCCTCGGCGATCCGCACGGCGGAAATAACGTCATTTTGGTGGAACACGCGCTGACCGGCAATGCCGATGTGGCCGAGTGGTGGTGTGATCTCATTGGCCCAGGCAAGGCGCTGGATACGACGAAGTGGTGCGTTATCGCCATGAACGCACTCGGCGGCTGCAATGGCTCCACCGGCCCCTCCTCCCCGCATGCGGATGGCCGCAGTTGGGGATCGCGCTTTCCGGCGCTATCCATTCGCGATTTGGTGGCCGCGGAGAAAAAGGCGCTAGAAGAGCTGGGGATAACGCGCGTGCATGCGATCATCGGTGGTTCCATGGGTGGAGCGCGCACCTTGGAATGGACGCTGATGTACCCGGATGCGGTCGATGCCGCGTGCGTTATTGCCGTCTCCGCGCGCGCCTCCGCGTGGCAGATTGGTATCCAGTCGGCGCAGATTTCCGCGATTGAACGCGATCCCTTCTGGCACGGCGGCGACTATTATTCCTCCTCTCAGCGTCCCCGCGAGGGCCTGGCGGCGGCGCGGCGCATCGCGCACTTGACGTATCGCGGCGAGCAGGAAATCGATGAGCGCTTTGGCGTCCAAGCCCAAACCGGCGAAGAACCGCTGGGGCCCTACCGCCGGCACGACCAGCGCTTCGCTGTGAATTCCTMCCTGGATTACCAGGGCTCGAAGCTGGCGGATCACTTCGATGCCGGTTCCTMCGYCMCGCTTMCCGAGSCCCTCAACCGCCACGACATCGGCCGCGGCCGCGGCGGCCTGAACCGCGCTCTCGGTTCCTCGCAGGTACCGACCATGGTCGTGGGTGTTGACACGGACATCCTTTATCCCTACCACCAGCAGGAACACCTCTCGCGCAACTTGGGCAACCTGCTGGCCATGGCGAAGGTAGTCTCACCCGTTGGCCACGATGCATTCCTCACGGAATCGCGCCAGATGGACCGCATCCTGCGCAACTTCCTCACCCTGTCCCAACCGCACCCGCTGGACGTGGACAGCACCATCGACTACGCCATCTAGCCGTCCCCGCCTGCGCACGGCCACTCGGCCCCAGACACAGCTGCTTGCAGTGACAGGTGGTTCGGCGTGGCTGGGCGAGCAGCGCACGGGTGGCCATCGATCTGGCGCGCAGGTTTACGGTCGCGGGTGGTCCGGCACACGAACAGGACGCGGCGCGAGGCAGGCAGTGGCGGGGKCCGGATCGAGGGGCGCGATGTGTGGCTAGCCAGGACTCTTTACAAAAGGCATACAGAAGGATCGCCGAAGCGGCGCAGCATTTACTGCGCTGGCTTCGGCGATGTTTTTATCGGGCCCAGGGCGGGCGCCACACGATTCCTTCGTGCGGGCGGCGCTCTAAGCGCCCACGACGGGGCGAGGCATTCGGGTCATCGTCGTTAACGGAGTTGTGGTACTTGCAGGCGATGGTCAGGTTCTCGGCATTGGTCTCGCCGCCGAGCAGCCACGGTTGCAGGTGGTGAACCTGGCATTCATCGGCCGGAATATGGCAATCGGGCCACGGGCACACCGGATTTTCCGCCATCGCCATCTGCCGCTGCTTCCAGGTGGCCAGCCGGCGCGTGTGGTACAGGTTCACGGGACCGGTGACGGGGTGGATGAGGGTGATGAGGCCGGCATCGGCAAGCGCGCGCTCCGCTAGCTGCGCACCGGTGATGGTGGCGCCGTTGGTCAGCTGCAGGGTGACCTCGTCCTCGCCGTGGGTGACCTTCACCATGTCATCCAGGGTTAGGACCACGTTGGTGGTGATGGTGGAGGTAGCCGCGCCCTCTGCAAAGACCCGGCGCGCATCGTCCACGGTGGAGACGTGGTTATTAATCTCGGCCACCAAGTCCGATTCCGCGGTGATGGTCAGCGTCCACAGGTCATCGGTGCGGCGGGKGAGCCGGRCGCCCYCCSCGCGCYTCTGGGKGCGTTCCTCCTTKACGCGGCGGCGGGCGCGCTTTTYTWTCTCGCTGGKAGAAACGTTGAGCCGGCACAGCTCCTCGCGCAGGGCCCACGCCGCGCGCTGGGTCTTCAGCTTCTGCGCGTGCACCTCAATGATTTTCAGCGCATCGAGCGGGAGCGCGGTTTTGCGGGCGGCGCGCTGCTTGGCGCTAAACGATGTCCTACCAAAATACGTATCCGCCAAGCGCGCGAATTCCGCGGCCTCTTTATCGCTGAAACCGCGGTCTACCAATTCGGCTTCGGATAGCCCGGCGCACTCCCCGATGAGCGCCATCGGGGAGTTTATCGCTGCGAGGTAATCCGAAATCATGGCCCCGAGCCTAAACCGCAGGTAGCGGCGGGCGCGAGGCCAAGAGTGCTGCGGCTGTGGATAACCACGCGACACGCCGCAGATTGGTGATACTGAAACAATCACCTGTGGATAACTAGCTGCCCAGCGCGTCCACGGAGTAGGCGAGAAAGGCCATCAGCGCGCCGATGACGCCTGTAAACGTGGCATCGAAGCGGCGCGAGCGCACCGCCAGCACGCCGACGCGGCTCGAATCGCACGTCAGGCGCACCACCGTCAGCCACAGCAGCGCAAGCCCGAGCAAAAAGGTGGCCCTGCGCCAATACTCGAAAATGGCGTAGCCGCCGGACAGGGCCACCCCGGCGATGAAGAGCCCGATGGCCACCCACTGCACGGAGGCGG
Source organism: Corynebacterium accolens (assembly GCF_030515985.1). Next base: position 1,070,296 of record NZ_CP100376.1, read on the forward strand.
GCAGCGGGGACGGTGTCAGGTGCGCGTCGTGGGGATTGTCTAAATTCACGCCAGTTTTTCCGCGCGCTCAACGATGTTGCGTACCAAAAAGGCGCGCGTGAGCGGTCCGACGCCGCCTGGGTTGGGCGAGACGTACCCGGCCTTATCCCAGCAATCGGGGGCGATATCACCGGTGAGCTTGCCGTCGACGCGGGACACGCCGACATCGAGAAGCGCGGCGCCTTCCTTAATCATGTCCGCGGTGAGCATGTGTGGCTGGCCGGCGGCGGCGATGACGATATCGGCATCGCGAGTTTCGGCGGCGAGATCCTTCGTGCCGGTGTGGCACAGGGTAACGGTGGAGTTCTCGCTGCGACGGGTGAGCATCAGGCCAATGGGGCGGCCGACGGTCACGCCGCGGCCGATGACGACGGTCTTGGCGCCGTTCAGCTCCACGCCGAAGCGGCGCAGCAGGTGCAAGCAGCCATTCGGGGTGCACGGCAGCGGGGCCTCCTCATTGAGCACGAGCTTGCCCAGGTTGACCGGGTGGAGGCCATCGGCGTCCTTTTCGGGATCGATGCGCTCGAGGATGGCGTTTTCATCCAGGTGCTTGGGCAGCGGGAGCTGGACGATGTAGCCAGTGCAGGCGTCATCGGCATTGAGCTCATCGATAACCGCCTCAAGCTCTTCCTGCGAAATATCCGCCGGCAGGTCCTTGCGAATGGAGTTGATGCCCAGCTTTTCGCAATCGCGGTGCTTCATCTTTACATAGGACTGGGAGCCTGGGTCCTCGCCCACCAGAACGGTGGCCAGGCCAGGGGTTATCCCCTTATCCTTCAAGGCGGCCACGCGCTCGGCGAGGTCCGCAAAAATCTCGTCACGGTACAAGGTGCCATCTAGTTTGGTAGCGCTCATAGCCCCCATCCTAGACTGAAGGCATGAGCCAGCTGCACATCGTCTTTGATAATCCCGTCATTCCCACCAATACCGGCAATGCCATTCGCACCGCGGCGGTAACGGGCGCGAGCCTGCACCTGATTGAGCCACTGGGATTTAACTTTGACGATAAGCACTTGAAGCGCGCCGGGCTGGACTATCACGACCTGGCGGATGTGCAGATTCATAAGGATTTCGACGCGTGCATGGAGGCGCTGCCCGGCGCGCGCGTTTTCGCGTTTACCACGCATACGGATAAGTGGTTTACGGAGGTCGACTACCAGGATGGCGACGTGCTGCTCTTCGGCACGGAGCCGACAGGCCTGCCAGATGAGCATGTCAACCATCCGCGCATCACCGATCAGGTGCGCATTCCGATGGTCCCGGCTAGGCGCTCGATGAACCTCTCCAACTCCGCATCAACCGCGGTCTTTGAGGCCTGGCGCCAGCTGGGGTTTAAGGGAGCGGTGTAAGTTCTGGCAGGTCGCGGGAGCGCAGGCGGTTGAGGAGGGCGTGGGCATCGGCAAGCGCGAGGTTGCGCGCCGCCATCTTGACGGGCCCCTGCACGAGGTCGAGCTCCACCGTGGCCAGGCCGAATAGCTGGGAAATCGGGCCGCGGCGCAGGGTGAGCTCCTGAATGTGGCGCAGCTCGATGGCCTGGACGCGGCGGTTGAAGCGGCCGGCGCGCACGATGACGTAGTCGCCGGCCAGCGCGACGGTTTGCTGCCGGTAATCGATGGGCGAGACCCATTTGGCGCGCGCGGGCGAGGCGTAGGTCGGGGCGGCATCGGCGGGCRGGAATTGCCGGGCTTGCTCGCGCTTGCCGACGGGCACGATCCGCGKCGACCCCGATCCCTCGCCGCTGGCCGTGCCACCGTAGCCGGCGACCGACACGCGCGTTTCGTACCAGCCGAAGGGCCGCCACAGGAACGGCTGGGTGACCTGGACGGCGTGGATGCGCTCGAGGCGGATGTTTTGGCGGCGGCGATCGGCAAGGCCGTAGGTGATATTGAGCACGTCATCATCAAGGCTGGCGGTGTAGCGCCACGAGGAGTCAATCACGTTCCAGGCGCGCGGGACAGTAGCCAAAAGGATGGGCAGCGTGATGGTCAGGGACATCGGCGTGACCACGAGGAAGATGAGGGCCGCAAGCAGGACGATCGTGGACGCGTGCAAGGCGGCCGCGGCCAGGGAACGCGCGATGGGGATTTCGGGGATGAGGACGTTGTCTTCCCCCTCGGCCAGCTGTTCCTCAGCTGGCCGCTCTTCAACTGGCTGCTCTCGCGGCTCACCGTGGACTCGGGAGAGGATTTCGGCGCGCAGGGCCTCGGCATCGCGCTTTGTCAGGAAGGCGATTTCGATGGCAGACGACTGCCCGCCGGCCGTTTCCACGCGCACGGCCGCGAGCCGAAAGAGGCGGGCGATAACGGGCTCGACGACGTCTACAGCCTGCGTGCGGTCATAGCGTGCCGTGCGCTGCTGCTTCGAAATAACCCCGCGGCGCAAGGTGAGTTCCTCCTCGCCCAGCTGGTAGCCCATCTGGCGCCACCACACGCCAGAGACGAGCCAGACCACCGCGCACACTGCGATGAACCCGGCCAGCGCGAGGCCAATATCGCGCAGGTCTGCCGCACTGTGTTCCCCGGTAACGAAGGCAAAGATTCCGCGCAGCGCCTCCATATTGACGTTTAAGGCAAATGCTGCGATGACGGCCAGGATGACCGACCACAGCCGCAGCAACGGGGTCAAGCGGTGGACGCGGTGGTACTTCATAGCCCGCTCATCCGTTCGCGGGCGTGGTGGGTGAGGCGGGTGCGGAGGGCATCGGCAAGCGGGGCTTCCAAACCCTTCACCGTGGCGTCCGTGGTTGCGGAGGCGGTGTGCAGCTGCAGCTCCTTGAGCCCGAAGGCGCGCTCGAGGGGGCCGGCGGTCACGTCCACGAACTGGATGCGGCCGTAGGGCACGACGGTGAAAGAATGCCACAGCTTGCCGCGCGTAATGAGCAGCTCATCGTCGGTTTCGCACCAGCCCATCCGGCGCACCTGGGCGGGGATGAGCCAAAGCAGCCAGAAAAAGAGGACGGCGAAGAGCCCCGCCGCCCAGTAGAACCACGGGGTCCACCAGTACCCTGCCGCTGCGGCCGCCGCGGCGAAGATAATCGTCCAGCCCAGGTGGCGGATGTAGCGCACCTTAACCAAACGCGGCGAGACGGGGTTCATTTCTTCGCTCATAGCTATTGACAGTAGCAATCGAGCCCGCACTCTTGCGCAACTTATCGTTAATCGATATTATCGAATTACGACAACATCGAAAGTCGATAAGGAGTCGACGGAAAGGATTGTCACGACCACCCCACAGGCCACCTCTCAAGCTGAGCGCCGCGAAATTAACGCGGCGGCCGCCTTCTGCCTGTTCACCATTGTCATCCTCGGCCCCACCTACCTTCGCGACCTTGTCACCGGACGCTTTTCCACCACACTGAGTGCGGCCATCCCGGAAGGCCTTAGCAAGCACAACCTCGACGGCGGGCCATTCTGGATGCTCACTGCGGGGCTCGTCGTCAAGATTGCAGGAATCTTGATTATCGCGTTCTTTGCCTACCGCTTGGTCAAACCAATGCTTCGTGGGCAGGTTTTCAATACGAAAAATATCCGCTTCCTTAATGGAATGACCTTTGGGATTTTCGTCTGGTTTATCGGACGCTTCCCACTCGAAGGGATGGGCAATAACTGGGCTTCCTCGCAGCTCGAAATTGACTGGTGGGCCAACCAGAGCGGATCCTCATTAGGCGAGCTTGCGCTGCCCTACCTTTTTGTCTGCACCCTCCAGCTCTTCTCAGTTGCCATCAAGCGCGGCAGCAAGCTCGAAGAGGAGGTTGAAGGCCTTGTCTGAGGGGCAAGAACCCCAGGTGATCTGCCACCTCGACCGGATAATGGAGGAGCGCGGTATTACCGGAGCGGCGCTCGCCAAAGAGGTGGGCATCACCCCAGTTAACCTGTCCGTCCTGAAGAATAATCGCGCCAAGGCCGTGCGCTTTAACACCCTTGCGGCACTGTGTGCGGCGCTGGACTGCCAGCCGGGCGATATTTTCGAAGTGGAATAGAAAACCTTGTCTTTACTTTGGGTTTATGCAATATTCTGACCCATATCTCCAAAGAAAAAGCCCTCCGCACCCATCTATAACCTGGGTACGTGTGCTGCGCGCCGAGCGGGACATGTCGCGCGCCCAGCTGGCTGAGGCCATCAACGTCAACCCGCAGACCGTCGGCGCCCTCGAGCGCGGGGACCACTCCCCCAGCCTGGACCTAGCCTTCCGCGTCTGCGAGGTCTTTGACCTCCCCGTGGAGGCTATCTTTTCCCGCCAGGAGCTTTCCCCGATGTCCACCGAAATCTATAGGAAGAACTCCTAATGGCTAACTAGCTCACCGCAAGCGCCTAGTCCTGCCCGGCGAACTTTTCCTCGGCCTGTCCACCGCATTTGGGCTGCAAATCTTCGGTGCGGAGCGGGTCGCAGCGCAGGAAACTAGCGGAAATCGCGGGAGCCGCGGGAGAGGAAATCGCCAAAATCCAGCGGCTCAAGCTTGTCTGCAACCACGCTTACCGCGCCGGTGGCATTTTGCACGATGCCGCGGATGATAAGGGCGCGGGCGGTGCGGGCGAGCACCTTCTGCCGGGACCACAGCCCGGGCGAGACCATGACATTCATCAGGCCGGTTTCATCCTCCACGCCCAAAAAGGTCAGGCCGGAGGCGGTGCGCGGGCGCTGGCGGTGCGTAATGATGCCGGCGATGCGTACGCGTGTGCCATCGGGGACGTGGGGAAGGTGGGAGGAAGGCAGGACATCGCCAAGCGCGGCCCTGACTAACTCCATAGGCTGCTTATCGTGGGTGACGCCGGTGGCGGCGACATCGGTAGCCATTAGCTCGAAGGCCGACATGCCGGGCAGGTGCGGCGAGGCGAGCGCGGAGGTGCCCGGCAACATGCCCTCGCGCTCGGTGGCGGCGACGCCAGCCTGCCAAAGCGCTTGGCGACGCTCCAACCCCAAGCACTCCAGCGCCCCCGCCGTGGCCAGCGCCTCCACCTGCTCCACGCTGAGATCCGCCCGGCGCGACAGATCGGAGACGCCGCTAAAGGGCGCGGCGGCCTCCACGCGCTCGGCGGCCTTATCCCCCAGCCCCTTGATGAGGTTGAGGCCCAACCGGATCTCGCCGGTGGGCAGCGCCCTGGCCTGCGCGCCGGAGTCGTTGATACTCACTGGCAGCACGCGCACGCCGTGACGCCGGGCGTCCTGAATGAGCGACTGCGGCGAATAAAAGCCCATGGGCTGCGCGCGCAGCAAGCCCACGCAGAACTCCGCCGGGTAGTGATGTTTGAACCACGCGGAGAAATACACCAGCGAGGCGAAGGACTGCGAGTGCGATTCCGGGAAACCGTAGGCGGCAAAGGCGGTGATCTTGGCCCAGAGCTTCTCCGCGACCTCGCCATCGATGCCGTTGGTGGCGCGCAGTCCCTCGAAAAAGCGGCTGCGCAGCGCGGCCATCTTGGCCGGCGAGCGCTTCGAGCCCATGGCGCGGCGCAGGTCATCGGCCTCGGCGCCGGTAAAACCGGCGGCATCCACCGCAATCTGCATCAGCTGCTCTTGAAAGAGCGGGATCCCCAGGGTCTTACCCAGCGATTTCTCCAGCACCGGGTGGTCATAGGTCACGGGCTCGAGGCCATCGCGCCGGCGCAGGTAGGGGTGCACGGAACCGCCCTGGATGGGGCCGGGGCGGATGAGCGCGACCTCCACCACGAGGTCGAAGAAGCAGCGCGGTTTGAGCCGCGGCAGCGTGGCCAGCTGCGCGCGGGACTCCACTTGGAAGACGCCGACGGCATCGGCGCGGCAAAGCATGTCATAGACCGCGGGTTCGGCCAAGTCGAGCTCCCACAGGCGCACCTTGCGACCGGTGGTGGCGCGCACGGCATCGATCATGTGGTGCAGCGCCTCCAGCATGCCGAGGCCCAGCAGATCGAATTTCACCAGCCCGGCGGCGGCGCAATCGTCCTTATCCCATTGCAGCACGGAGCGGCCTTCCATTCGGGCCCATTCCATCGGCACCACGTCCGCGATCGGCCGGTCACATAAAACCATGCCGCCGGAGTGGATGCCGAGGTGGCGCGGCTGGTCGAGGAATTGCTCGGCGAGTAAGGAGACATCGGCAGGCGGCTCAGCTATGCCCTTTGACCACGCATCGGCCGAGCCCTGCGGGTAGCCCAGCGCGCGGGCGGCGTCGCGGGTAGCCCCCTTGCGGCGGTAGGTAATGACGTTGGCAACCTGTGCTGCGCGGTCGCGGCCGTGGGTGCGATAGACGTACTGGATGACCTCCTCGCGCCGTCCAGATTCGATGTCGATGTCGATATCGGGCGGGCCATCGCGATCCGGCGACAGGAAGCGCTCGAAGAGCAGCTGCGCCGAAATGGGCTCGGCGTTGGTAATGCCCAGCGCGAAACAGACGGCGGAATTGGCCGCCGAGCCGCGCCCCTGGCAGAGGATATTTTCCTGGCGGCAAAAATCCACCAGGTCGCAGACGATGAGGAAGTAGCCCGGAAAGCCCAGCTGCTTGATGATGCCCAGCTCGTGCCGCATCTGCTTTTTCGCCTTGGCCTGTATTTCGGGCGGGCGCGAGGCGTAGCGCTTTTTACCGCGCCGCCACACCTCGTGTTCGAGCCAGCTCATCTCGGTGTGCCCCTCTGGGACGACAAAGTCCGGCAGGTTGGGCGCGAGGGCACCCCAGGTAAAGGAGCACTCGCGGGCAAGGCGCACGGTTTCGGCGATAAGCTCGGGCCGGCCGGGAAGCAACTGGGCCATCTGCTCGCCGGAGCGCATCCAGCCTGCGCCCATCGGGTGGGCATCCGGTGCGGCTTCCTCTAGGGATTGGCGGTGCGCCAAGGCGCGTTTGGCGGCGGCGAGCCGTACCTGGTCGCGCGTTGCTGCCGCAGGTCGAGCGGTTGCTATGGCGCGGAGATTATTGTACTTATCCAGGAAACTGTGGTGATCCGCATCTTCGGGAGACATTGTGCACGCATATTCGAGAACTATGCTGTCTATTTTTATTCTTTCGAGAACGTGATCGATTTTTTGTATAGCCTCCCACCCCAGCAGGAAAAAGCACTCTTCCTCCAGCTCGCGCGCCACGGCATCTAGGGGCGGGTACGCGACACTCCCCTTCTCGCCGGCGTCCATCCGCGCGCGGGCAATAAGGCGCGAGAGGCGACGATAGCCTTCCGGCGTGCGCGCCAGCACGGTCACTGGGGCCTCAGCGAGGGAAAGCTCCGCGCCATACATGGCCGGAAGGCCCGCTTTAGCTGCGGCTTCCGCAAATTTCATCAGGCCGTAGAAGCCATCCCGATCCACGACGGCCAACCCCTCGAGGCCAAGCTCTAGGGCGCGGGCGACCAGCTCTTCCGGCTCGGCGGCGCCATCGAGAAAACTATAGGAACTTACCGCATGTAGCTCCGCAAAGGGCACAGCGGAGCGCCCGCGCTGGACGGGGTCATCGCCGCCGCCAAGGTGATGTACGGCGGCGGGCGCGGCGGTATCCTTGCCGGATAGTATCCTTTCTAAACGCGACCACGGTAGCGCCTTTCCACCATTAAATTTCACCCTTCACAGGGTAGTGTCGAATCAGTGTTCTATACAACCCGGCGCGATGAGACGTGTTCAATAGACAAAGCGGTTCGCTTATTGCTAGATTGCTAAACGGTCAATTTATTTAAACTCCTACATGTAAGGGGACCTCATGCAGATTCGTCGCGCAGCGGCCACTMCCGCCGCCGTTACCGTCGCCGCCACTAGCCTCGTGGCCTGCTCCTCCGACGCAGATGATGACAAGACCATCGCCGTTGGCACCACCGATGATGCAAAGCAGGCCTGGGTTGCCTTTGAGCAAGAAGCCAAGGACGCCGGCTACGACATCGACATCAAGTCCTTCTCGGATTACAACACCCCGAACCAGGCCCTGAACCAGGGCGAGCTGGATACCAATAACTTCCAGCACCTGAAGTTTCTGGCCGAGTACAACCACGGCAACGGCACCAACCTGGTGCCCATCGTTGCCACCGAAATCGTGCCGCTGGCGCTGTTCTGGAAGGGCCACGACTCTCTCGACGGCATCGAGGGCGAAGAAGTTGCCATCCCGAATGACTCCACCAACCAGGGCCGCGCCATCAACGTGCTGGTCCAGGCTGGCCTTATCACCTTGAAGAAGGACGGGCTTATCACCCCGACCCCGCTGGACATCGATGAGAAGAAGTCCAAGGTCAAGGTCGTGCCGGTCGATGCCGCCCAGACCCCATCCGCACACGGCGAGGGCACCCCGGCGATTATCAATAACTCCTTCCTGGAGCGCGCCGGCATCGACCCGGCCACCGCCGTCTTCCAGGATGACCCGAACTCCGAAGAGGCAGAGCCTTATATCAACGTCTTCGCCGTTCGCGAGGAAGACGCCGATAACGAGGACATCAAGAAGCTCGCCGAGCTCTGGCACTCCGATGCGGTACAAAAGGGCGTCGACGAGGACTCCGCAGGCACCTCCGTCGAGGTCGAGCGCACCCCAGAAGAACTCCAGGAAATCCTGGACAAGCTCGAAGCAGATTTGGACTAATCACCCTTGCCTTCTACCCCGCCGGTTTTCACCCCGGCGGGGTTTGGCACTTCCCCGCTAAGGACGCAACCCGTGGCAGATTCCACCCAGAACGGCACTCGCATCGAGTTCCGCAATATCACCAAGGTCTTCCAGCAGAAAAAGGCCGAGGTCAAAGCTCTTGACGATGTCTCCTTGACCGTCGATTCCGGCGAAATCATCGGCATCATCGGCTACTCCGGCGCCGGCAAATCCACCCTGGTCCGCATGATCAACGGCCTGGACACGCCCACCTCCGGCGAATTGCTGCTCGATGGCCAAAATATCGTCGGCATGTCCGAAAAGAAGCTGCGCGGCATCCGCCGCAATATCGGCATGATCTTCCAGCAGTTTAACCTCATGAACTCCCGCACTGCGGCGGGCAATATTGAGTACCCGCTGCAGCTGCAGGGCATCGGCAAGCGCGAGCGCCAACAGCGCGTGCAGGAGCTGCTGGATTTCGTTGGACTGGGAGATAAGGGAAAAAGCTACCCGGAGCAGCTTTCCGGCGGCCAGAAGCAGCGCGTGGGCATCGCGCGCGCCTTGGCCACGAATCCGTCGCTGCTGCTTGCCGACGAAGCCACGTCCGCCCTCGACCCCACCACCACGCAGGAGGTCCTCGACCTGCTGCGCCGGGTGAATAAGGAGCTCGGCATCACCATCGTGGTCATCACCCACGAAATGGAGGTCGTGCGCTCCATCGCGGATAAGGTTGCGGTGATGGAAAATGGCCACGTCGTGGAGCAAGGCAGCGTCTACCAGGTCTTTTCCAATCCCCAGACCGCCGTGGCCGCCAAGTTCGTCGCCACCTCGTTGCGCAATGAGCCCGACGTGGTGGAAACCGATGACCTGCTTGCCCACGAAGGCCGCCTGTTTACCATCAACCTGACCGAGGAATCCGGCTTTTTCGGCGCCGCCGCCAAGCTGAAGGATGCGGGCGTATCCATCGCCGTCGTCCACGGCGGTATTACCACCTTGCAGCAGCACTCCTTTGGCAAGCTCACCGTGCGCTTGAGCGGCGACGACGCCGCCATCGAAGAGTTCTACCGCGCCCTATCTGCCACCACTCAAATTGAGGAGATTGAACGATGAACGTCAACTATCTCGCCGCCGCCGACTGGGACCGCTTGGGCGGATCGCTTGTCGATGCCATCGTCGACACCCTCATCATGGTCTCGACCACCCTCGTCGTCGCCGGCATTCTGGGCCTAGGGCTCGGCATCTTGCTCTATACCGCCCGCCCGGGCGGCATCCTGCAGAATAAGGCCGTCTACCTGGTGGTCAACCTGCTGGTGAACTTCGTTCGTCCCATCCCGTTTATTATTTTGCTGGCGTTTGCGCAGCCGCTCACCGTCGCCGTGATGGGCGGGTCCATCGGCCGCGAGCCGGCCACCTTCGTGATGGTCATCGCCGCCACGTTCTCCGTAGCGCGCGTGGTGGAACAAAACCTCGTGGCCATCGACCCAGGCGTTATCGAGGCCGCCCGCGCCATGGGCGCTTCACCGTGGAAGATCATTACCTCCGTAATCATTCCGGAGGCCCTCGGCCCGCTGATTCTGGGCTATACCTTCCTGTTTATCGCCATCGTGGATATGTCCGCCATGGCCGGCTACGTCGGCGGCGGCGGACTGGGTGACTTCGCCATCGTCTACGGCTACCGCGCCTTCGAGTGGGAAGTCACCGTCGTGGCCACGCTTATCATCATCGTGCTGGTGCAGGCCGCGCAGTTCTTCGGCAACTGGCTCTCCTCCAAGGTTATGCGCCGCTAATAAGCTCCACGCCCGTGGCTACAAGCGCCTTGCCGGTCTTGGGCGCGTCGCCGCAGGAAGAGACCACTCCTTCCACGGCGCGCTGCTCGAGCGTCACGCTCCACCGCCGGCCATCGGCATGCGTGACCACGGGGCCCTGTTTTTCGTCCTCTGCGTGGAGCTGGCCGTAGTAGAGGTCCTCGGAGTCATCGATAAGCTCGCGCGCTACCGCCAACTCCGCCACCTGGCCGCGCGGGCCGAAGATGCCGCGCCCGCGATTGACCGGGTAGAAATACTTTCCTTGCGCCGCCGCCGCAATCATCTGCGCGGCGGCTTCTTTATTCATCCGGCCAAAGGAATAGGCCCAGGGCATGAGCATGACCGAGGGCGCGAAGCGGTGCCCCTTCGTGTGCGAGGTTTCCCACACCATATCCGGGTAATCCTCCACCAGCTCCGCGGCGAGCGGCCGGCCCTTCACGGCGCAGCACTTATCGCGCTTAGCATGGGTGCACACCAAAACCAGCGGCGTATCGAGGGTTCCTCCCCCGTTGCGGCCTGGCGCGGTGAGATCCAAATCCAGGATCTTTTCCGGGCCGGTCAAAAGGATCAATTCCATCACGCCCTGCTCGGCCCACACCAGGTAGCACCGGTGCATGGTGCCGATTTGGCGGCCATCGCGGCCGGGGCGACGAATCAATTGCAGCCCGGCCTGACCGTTGAGCTTTTCCTTCAGCTGGGCCGTGAGCTCCGGGCCAAAAGTATCGCCATCAAGCACATCGCGCGACCAGCCGCCGGGCCACTCAAAGAGGACAAACACGGACTCTTTTTTCGCCGTGCCGGGCAGCGGTTCCACCTGGTAATCTGAACAGAAATCGGTCATGTACCCTAGCCTAACCTGTCTGCAACTCAGCTCACATATTTGGCAACAATTCGGTCAAGATCTGCCCCCAACGATAGGCAGTAATTACTAGAAATTATACTCTAGTGGTCATGTATAAAGCCCGCCTCTCGCTCCTGCTTGCCGCCGCAGCCTTCCTCACCGGCTGCAGCACCGAATCAGCGGATGACACCACCATGGCGGCCTCTGTGGGAAACTCGCACATCAACCCTCTGGGTGAGGCGGATATGAGCATGAAAACGCTGCGCCCTGAGGCCCCCTCAGAACTCGTGGTGACCAAGGTGCGCGTGGGCCAGCACGATGGTTTCGAGCGCGCCGTCTTCGAGCTTGAGGGCGAAGGCTCCCCGGGCTGGTTCGTGGATTATGCCGATAATCCCAAGCAGCAAGGCTCCGGCCAGCCCATCAACTATGCCGGCGATACCGCGCTCAATGTCAATATCGACGGCGTTGTCTATCCGTTTGAGGCGGGCATCGACGAGCCGCGCATCGGCATCGTCGAGGCACCTGCCGGTGGCGTTATTACCCAAGTGGTCAACGGCCGCACCTATGAGGGGCGCAGTCAGTTTGTCATCGGCATGAACCAGCGCAAGCCTTATTCCGTACAGGTACTAGAAAATCCCACGCGCCTCGTGGTAGATATTCGCTCCTAATACGTCGCCTCCACGCGCCAGCGCCCCTCTGACCACACCAAGAGCCAGGCGCGCTGGCGTTGCTCCCGCTCAGCCTGGCCCACAATTTGTAGCCGCGCCGCGTGCTGCGGCTTTTCGGTCCACCACTGCGTATCCACCGGCCACGGGCCAGCCCAGCCGATGACGCGGTAGCGGTGTGCGCCCCACCCGAGCGCCACGGGTACAGAGGATAGGAGGGCCTCGGCGGTGACGATGACGTCCCGCGCGGCGGCATCGATAAGCCGAATGCGCGCGGCCGGGTGGTTCGGCCCACCGCCTAGGCGCGCGGGAAGCGGCGCGGGGAGCCTGCCCGGCCAGCTGCCTTGCGGCGTGGCATCGCGCTGCTCCCCATAGGGAACGTACTCGATACGCTCGGCCACCCCGCGGCCACCGGCGGCCCGCGGCTGCAAGACGCGATCTATGCCCAACTGCGATTGCACGCGCGAAATTACCCGCTTGACTTGTTCCTGTGAGGCATCCCCGCCCCATAGGCCATCGGCCTGCGGCCTAGCTACCTCCACAGGCTCGAGCACCAGCCGCACGATCGCGGCACCGTCCTTGCCGCTCGAACGCGCCGCCGTAAGCCACCCATCCAGCTGCCAGCGCACCCGGTTCGCGGTCGCTTGCTCCGTCAACGCCTCGTGCGTGCGCCATACCCGGGCCACAGTTTCACCAGTGGCCAGCTCCGCCACCACGCGCAGGCGCACGCACACCACTTCCGCTTCCGCCAACCGCACGTGCAGCTGCGCGGCCAAGTGCCGAGCCACGAATGCCGCCGCATCCACGCGCTCGATGGATTGCTCGCTGCTCACGGACAGATCAGGCCGCGCCATTTCCGGGGACACGCGCTGGTCCGCCCGCGCGTGCGCCACCTCATGCGCGCGTTTTCCCTGCTGCCCAAACCGGGTAACCACCTGCTTAAACGGCAGCGCCGCCACATCACCCAGCCGGCGCACGCCCAATTTCTGCAGCTGGGCCACAAACTCCGCAGAAAACCCCAGCGCGGCCTCCGCGGCTAAAACACTCACGGGCTGGGCAGCCAAGAAATCCCGCGACTCTCCCTCCGGCACCACCGCGCCTACCCCGCGGTGCCGAGCCGCGATGATGGCCGTGGCAATCTCGTCTGCCACACCAAGGGTGGAATCAAAACCGGCGTGCGCGGTGGCATCGGCAAGCATCTCCAACGCCTCCGGCCCGTGGTAGCGCAGCGCCGCCCCCGCATCCACGATGGCCAGGCCGGGCCGCAGCACCTCTACGGACGAGGCCACGGCATCCAAGCCCGCCGCAATCTCCGCGAAGGCCGCGCCGTCCCTATCCGGGTTCGCCTCCATCACCTTTACCTCAGGGCAAATCGCTTGGGCCTGGCGCAGGCGCATCCCGCGCCGAATGCCGGCCCGGCGCGCCGCGCTATCGCAGACCAGCACCGCATGATTGCGCGCAACCAGCMCCGGCCCCGCCTGCGCAACCGCCTGAATGGGCCAATCCGGAAACCACACCGCAGCCACCCTCATACGGCCTCCAACCTGCGGGCTTCGCCCATGGTGAGACTGCCGCGCGCCGTGCCCTTTTTCGAGTCCACCGCAAGATCGATATCCACGCCGCGGATGCGCCCGCTGCCCTTGCCGATGCCCCGATACGTACTCACCTCCGCCCCAATGCGCACCGCGGTGCCCGGCAGCCGCGCACCCACGGTCAGCACCGCGGCCTGCCCGCCGCGGATCTTCGCCCACACCGGCCGCGCCTTGGCCGGGCTCAGCTCGCCGGGCGGGCCATGGTGGATAATAAGGTCCATGCCCTCTGCCAGCACGCTGGTTACTGCCCATGACTCCAGGCCCGGATCGGGGACGGTGACCACGTTATTGAGCTGCCCTATTTCGGCAACCTGTGCGAGAGAAAGATCCGGCCACCCCACTATCCCCACATGGCCCCCGCGGGCCGTAAGATGGCAGATAAGCTCCACCACGAGCGCGGGACATTCCGCGCACGAGACCACCTTCCGCCGGGCGAGCCCACCTGCGGGAAGTAGCCGCGCCAGCTGGGGAAGGGTGTCTACCAGCTCGTCTTCATCCTCCTGCTCCATCGCCTGCATGCGGGCGCGCAGCACCGCAACGCGGTCGGGCCTATCCAACCCTGCCACCGCTTTTTCCAGGCGAACGTTCGTTTGACTCACCCATACAGTATGAACCCCCAACCGGACACATGCAACTGTATGTTCGAATGGTAGCCTTAAGCGCATGAACCTGAACGAGGCCTACGGTGCTATGCGCGAGAATCCAMCCCCCATCCCCMCCCCGCCGTGGGTGCGCCTCGGATCCTCCATCCTGCTCGGCGCCACCGTCGCGCTGCTGACCACCCGCACCCATTTCTTCGCCACCCTATCTGGGGCCGCGGTCTGCCTCGTGGCGGCCTTCGTCTTGGTCTTTGCCCACCCCTACCGCCGCGAGATGCGTTCCTATGCCGACCGGCACGATGCCGATCTCATCCCCACCATCGCGCAGCTAGTCCCGCTGATGATTCTATGGCTCCTCATCATGCTCGCGCCCATCCTAGGCCTGCCCGCGTGGGGCTCGGCGCTGGTGTGGGTTGCGGTCTCATGTATAAGTTTTATCGCCTTCCCCCACGTGGATGGCACGCGCCGGCTGGCCTTCGTCTAATCCATGCGACACTGCGGGGACTTATCCACAGGATTTCCCCGAGTTTTCGCGCTGCGGATCCGGGTTATCCACAGTTTGTGCCCTTGCGGTTGCCCTAGCAATTGAGCGCGGGCTGCTACCGCCCTAGCGTAGGCGGCATGAACGCACTCGAGACCTACCTCACCGCCCTCGCGCCCGGCATGGATATCATCGCCGCGTGCCGCGGTCTATCTGGGTCTGAGCTCATGGAGCGCGGCGCGCCCGATACCATCGCCGCCGACCTGCTCCTTTTGTGCGAAAGCTACTACGGCCGCACCGCCTTTAGCCGGATGCAGCGCCGCGCCATTGCCGATGCCCGCACCAACGCCCACCCCATTGCCCTCCTCGCCGGCATCGAGCGCGTGGTTAATCGCGCGCCCAGCAAGAAGCAGGCGTGGGAGCTGCGCGCGGAATGCTGTGCGATGTCCGCGGAGATGAGCGCCATTATCAAACACGCCCGGCGCCGGGTGCGCGAGATGAAAAAGTCCACGGTCAGCCCCGGCGTGCGCACCTATCGGCGCCCCAATGACTACTGGACGCTCGCCATTACGGGTACCTCCCGCTTCATTGCGGATCTGCAGGGCGCGATTACGGCCGCCGATAAAAAGCCGCTGCAGGCGGTGGAAGATATCTTCTTCGGTACAGGCAGCGCCGCGCGTTCCACGGTGGTCACCAACGCCGTCGTGCCGCTGGAGAAATTCATTCGCATTCGCGATGGCCACGGCGACGACGTGCAGCTCGATCTCACCAATGGCGCGACCATGTCCGGAACCGAGTACCTGCGCCGCGTGCTTAACGATGCCGGCTATTCCGCCCCCGGCCTCAGCGGCAGCGGTGACGGTGAAACGGGCTATGTCACCCTCGTACATCCGGTGGAGGGGCCGGTCAACCTCTACCGCACGGCGCGCGTGGCCACCGATAAGCAGAGGATGATGGCGGCCGCGGAAAATCCGCGCTGCGCCTGGCCCGGATGCAATCAGCCGGCCGATTTATCCCAGGTCCACCACCTCACGGCCTGGAGCCGCGGTGGGGAGACCAATATGAACAACCTCGTCGTGTGCTGTGCTTACCACAACGGCATCAACGACGACGATCCCAATGCCCCGCCCCGGCGCGGGCGGCTAGAAAGAGTGGGCGGTCGCATCGTCTGGCGGCCACCGGTGACACCCCGTAACTAGCCGCAGGCATGCGAAAAGGCGCTCAAGCACTGAGCGCCTTCTACGCATGCCGTTTTGTGGTTTTTACTCCCACTCGATGGTTCCCGGTGGCTTGGAGGTGCAATCCAAGACCACGCGGTTGACGTCCTTAACCTCGTTGGTGATGCGGGTGGAGATCTTCTCTAGCACGTCATACGGCAAGCGGGTCCAGTCCGCGGTCATGGCATCCTCGGAAGATACCGGGCGCAGCACGATGGGGTGGCCGTAGGTGCGGCCATCGCCTTGGACGCCGACGGAGCGGACATCGGCAAGCAGCACGACCGGGCACTGCCAAATCTCCTCGTCCAAGCCGGCGTTGGTCAGCTCGGTGCGGGCAATCAGATCCGCCTGGCGCAAGGTCTCGAGGCGATCCTCGGTAACCTCACCAATGATGCGGATGCCCAGGCCGGGGCCTGGGAAGGGCTGGCGGCCGACGATCTCTTCCGGCAGGCCCAACTCGCGGCCCACCGCGCGCACCTCGTCCTTAAAGAGTAGACGCAGCGGCTCGACGAGCTCGAACTCGACGTCATCTGGGAGGCCGCCGACGTTATGGTGCGACTTAATATTGGCGGTACCGTCGCCGCCGCCGGATTCGACGACGTCCGGGTACAAGGTGCCTTGGACGAGGTAGTCGACGGTGGAGCCGGCGGGGGCATCGGCAAGCACGCCGGCCACGGCGCGCTCGAAGGAGCGAATGAACTCCGCACCGATAGCCTTGCGCTTTTCCTCGGGGTCGCTAACACCCGCCAGCTTCTTGAGGAAGGCCGAACGCTCGTCGGCAGTGACCAGCTTGGCGCCGGTCGAGGCCACGAAGTCAGTTTCGACCTGCTCGCGCTCGCCCGCGCGCAGCAGGCCGTGGTCGACGAAGACGCAGGTCAGGCGATCGCCGATGGCGCGCTGCACCAAGGCCGCGGCCACGGCAGAATCCACGCCGCCGGACAGGCCGCAAATAGCGCGGCCCTCCTCGCCTACTTGGGCGCGAATATCCGCGATGAGCTGCTCGGCGATATTATCGGCGGTCCAGTTTTGCTCCAGACCGGCAATCTCCGTGAGGAAGCGGGTAAGCACTTCTTGGCCGTGCGGCGAGTGCAACACCTCTGGGTGGTACTGCACGCCGGCCATCTGCTTGGCCGGGCACTCCATCGCGGCGACGGGGGCGCCGGCGGAGGTAGCGGTTACGTCGAAGCCCTCGGGGGCGGCGGCGACGGCGTCGCCGTGGGACATCCACACCTTGTGCGTGGGCTCGAGGCCCTCGTGCAAGATGCCGCCCTTGACGTCGATATCGGTGCGGCCGTATTCACGCTCACCGGTAGACGATACGGTACCGCCGAGAATGTGGTTCATGGCCTGGAATCCGTAGCAAATGCCGAAGACCGGAACGCCAAGCTCTAGCAGCTCAGGCTTGAGCGCCGGGGCGCCGTCGGCATAGACGGACGACGGGCCGCCGGACAAAATGAGCGCGGCGGGGTCCTTGGCTTTGATTTCCTCGATGGAGGCGGAGTTGGAAACAACCTCGGAGTAGATTTTGGCCTCGCGCACGCGGCGGGCAATGAGCTGCGCGTACTGAGCGCCAAAGTCCACGACGAGGACTGGGCGCGGGGTAGTATTTGGCTTAGTCACGCCCCATAGTCTAACCCATAGGCCCCGCGGCCCAGGAAGCGCTTACCTATGTGGGGCATTGCGGCGGCTTTCGCGCCGTGGGGCGCGGGCCGCACAGGCAACTCGCCATGCAAGGGGGGGCGGGAGTGCAGCTGCGAGGGGCGCAGCGGTGCGGCGCGGGTCCCGCACGATGCGAGGCGCGCCGCGTGCTACTTAATAGCGCACCGCGAGCTCGACCTTCTGGAACGACTTCAGGTCGGTGTACCCACACTTTGCGAGGGCACGCCGCAGCGCACCCACAAGGTTGGTGCGGCCGAATGGCTCGCTGGATGGGCCATGCAGCACGGTTTCCAGGCTCGGCGCAGCCGCGGGTGCGGCATCGCCTGCGGTAAGAAAATCCACATCGAGGTCGGTATCGACGCCGGCGAACTGCGCATATCCGCGCGGGAACCGCGGGTGGCCTGCGGTAGCCGGCCAGTACCATCCCCTACCGCCTGCCTCTCGGGCCTGGGCGAGAAGGGGGCCGAGCGCGACGCTATCGGCACCGCAGGCAAAGGCCTTGGCGATGGTCCCGGAGTTATCGAATTCCGCATCCGCAATGATGTGCACGTAGCGACCTTCGGTCTCGTCGAGGTAGTCACGGCGGGCCGCGGCGGCATCGGCAATGGCGGKGGSCMTGGSGGKRTCAATGCCGMCGGKTTCCSCGTTGGTCGTCMCGCCCSCGCCCMCGATGACGCCGGCCGCCCCTGTGCGCATTAGGTGCAGCGCCGTGGTGTAGTCCGCCACGCCACCGGCGATGACGGGCACTTCGAGCGAGCCGATAAATTCCTTCAGGTTCAGCGGCTCGCCGCCCGTGGCGACGTGCTCCGCGGACAGCAGCGTGCCCTGGATGAACAGTAACTCGGCCCCAGCCGCAATGGCCTTCGGCGCCATCTCGCGGGCATTTTGGGGCGAGACGCGCACGGCGACGGTCACACCGGACTCGCGCACTTGGGCAATGCGGGAGGCAAGGAGGGCATCGTCAAGCGGGGCGGCGTGCAATTCCTGGATGGTGGAGTTATCGCCCGGCTGGGAATAGATGCGTGCCAAGGCACCCTCAAGGTCCTCGTGGCGGCCCCACAACCCTTCGGCGTTGATGACGCCGAGCCCGCCCTGCTGGCCCATCTCGATGACGAACTCGGGCGTGGCGAGCGCATCGGTGGGGTGCGAAACGAAGGGGGTATCGAAGGTATAGGCATCGATATTCCACGTGGTATCCACGTCCTTGGACGAGCGCGTGCGGCGCTGGGGAACGATGGAGACCTGGTCTAAATCAAAGGTGCGGCGGGCCTCGCGGCCGATGCCGRTTTCGGCGTATTCACGCATGTTTGTCCTAGCGGTAGTTCGGGGCTTCGGCGRTTTGCTGCAGGTGGTGCGGGTGGGRTTCCTTCAGGCCCGCGGCGGTGATCTGGACAAATCGCTTGGTCTTGAGCTCATCTAGGGTGGCCGATCCGGTATAGCCCATGGCCGCGCGCAGGCCGCCGATGATTTGGTGCACGATGGCATCGATCTCGCCGCGGAAGGGCACGCGACCCTCCACGCCTTCTGGCACCAGCTTGTCCTCGCTGCGCACGTCGGCCTGGAAGTAGCGGTCCTTGGAGTAGGAACGCTTTTCGCCGGAAAGCCCGCGGCCCTGCATGGCGCCCATGGAGCCCATGCCGCGGTAGCGCTTGTACTGCTTGCCCTGGTAGACCACGATGTCACCGGGCGCCTCGGTGGTGCCGGCGAACATGGAGCCCAGCATGACGGTATCGGCACCGGCGGCCAGCGCCTTGGCGATGTCACCGGAGTACTGCATGCCGCCATCGCCGATGACCGGCACGCCCGCGGGGGCGGCGACGGCTGCGGCTTCCATCAGCGCGGTGATCTGCGGCGCACCAACGCCGGCCACGACGCGTGTGGTGCAGATGGATCCCGGGCCGATGCCGACCTTGATGGCGTCCGCGCCGGCGTCGATCATCGCCTGGGCTGCCTCGCGGGTGGCAAGGTTGCCGCCGATGACATCGACCTTGTCGCCAAAGTCCTTCTTCACGCGGGAGACCATCTCGAGCACGCGGTTATTGTGGGCGTGGGCGGAGTCGACGACGAGGGCGTCAACGCCGGCATCGACAAGCGCGGCGGCGCGCTGATAGGACTCCTCGCCGGTACCAATGCCCGCGGCAACCAACAGACGACCGGAAGCATCCTTGGAGGCGTTGGGGTACTGCTCGGATTTGACGAAGTCCTTGACGGTGATAAGGCCAATGAGCTTGTTATTGGCATCAACAATAGGTAGCTTTTCTACCTTATTGGCCGACAGCAGCTCTAGGGCCTCGTCCTTGGACACGCCCTCGCGCGCGACGACGAGCGGCATCGCGGTCATGACATCGCTGACCTTGCGATCAAAGTCCGGCTCGAAACGCATATCGCGGTTGGTGCAAATGCCCAGCAGGGTGCCGTCCTTATCCACGACCGGCAGGCCGGAAATGCGGAAGCGGGCGCACAGGGCATCGACCTCGCCAATGGTCATCTCGGGGCGGGCGGTGACCGGGTCCGTAACCATGCCGGACTCAGAGCGCTTGACGATTTCTACCTGCTCAGCCTGCGCTTCCGCAGACAGGTTGCGGTGCAGCACGCCGATGCCGCCCTGGCGCGCCATGGCGATGGCCATGCGGGCCTCGGTTACGGTATCCATCGCTGCGGATGCCAGCGGCACGCCCAGGCGAATATTTCGGGTAAATTGCGCGCCGGTATCGACCTCAGAGGGCACGATATTGGACTCGGCGGGCAAAAGAAGCACGTCGTCGAAGGTCAAGCCGCGCAGGGCTACCTTGTTCGGGTCATCTCCACCAGTGTGAATAGGGTAATCGCTCATCGAGGTATCTCCTTAAACAGGTTCAGCGGCTACCCCAACTGTAGTGTGTGCCCGGCCAATGACACCATTCAGGCTAGGGGTTAATTGCCTTAAGCGGGCAAGTTCAATAGGCTCGCAGGCGTGAACTTCTTCGCCAATATGCCCCGCGATCCTTTTGCAGACGATCCGAATGACCCCGCCTCCTTCCTGGAGGAGGACGAGCAGGTCATGCCGCTTTCCGATGAAGACCGCCTCGCCCTCATCCACGATCTCGCCCTGGTAGAGAAATTCGCAAGTGTGCTCGGCCCGCGCGGGATCGATGGCATCTTCTTCCTGTGTGAAGACTGCCAGGAAAACCACTTCTACGAGTGGGATATTATGGCCGCCAATATGCGCGCAACGCTGGCGGGCGAGCTCGCCCCAGTGCACGAGCCTGGAGCAGAACCCGACCCGCGCCGCTACGTGCCGTGGGACTACGCGCTAGGCTACTTGGACGGCCTCGAGGGCCGCTAGGGTTGTAGCACTGCCCTCGCTACTCGGCGCCCGCCCCCAACTGAATAGTTGTGGTGGGTGCTTCTTCGGGCTCGCGCGTCTCCGGCTGCGGATTCGCTGGCGCCTGCTCCGTTACCACCACGGTTGAGGTCTCGTACTGCGTTTCCGTTACGGTCTTCGGCGCTGGCTCAGGATTCTCCTGCGACTTTTGGCCCGGCGCGGTCTCGGTGGCGGTTTCCGTCACGGTTTTCGTCTTCGGGCGGGCAGGACGCTTCTTTTCGGCTTCTTCCTTGGCGGCGATGGCATTTTCTTCTTTGCCTTCAGCCTCTTCGAGCTTGGTGCGGGCTTCCTTCATAAGCTCGCGCGCACCTTCGATATCTCCCTCTGCCGCGCGGGATTCCATCTCATCTAAGGTGCCGGCCAACTCCACGTTGCGGGTCTCATCCGGCCTATCAAATACGCCAGAATTAACCATGACCCCGCCCGCACCGGCGAGGATGACTGTGGCGGCGGCCGCGCCGATAAGTCCATGCATCACGGGGCGATTGCGCCGGCGAGACCGCGCCTTATCGAGGCTGATGACGGCCGGTTCTTCCTCTACCCCATCCACGCGCGGGGCTGGCGGCATCTGCTTATCGATGTCCCCCTTCAGCCCCAACAGCAGCCCAGCGAGCTCATCGCTGCCATTGGAGGGATCCTTGCCCTGCGACAGCTCGGTGAGGAATGCATCATCATCTACCAAGGGCTGGAGCTGCTCCGTCAGGTCATCGTTATTCTTTTTAGAATGCTTGGAGGCCATGATGGTTTCTGTCCCTCCTTCCTTTCTTAAGGTTTACGCGTGTCTCTAGAGCGGGGGTTGTGGCTTTAGCCCTCGGTGGCTAATTGTTGCCCAAGGGCCTTTCGCAATTGTGCGAGAGCTCGGTGCTGTGCGACGCGAACCGCGCCCGGGGTAGACCCCACGATATCGGCGGTTTYTTYTKCCGAAAGCCCAACGAACACSCGCAAAAWAAMGATGTTTTTTKCCTTKTCACTTAAGGTATCGAGCAAGGCGCGCATTCTGTTWCTACCATCATTTTCTWGCGCCCATTCCTCGGGAGTCGCCTCGTTTGCGGTGCTTTCTGGAAGCTCCTCGGCGGGCGTGGAGCGATCGCGGCCCATGGCGCGGTGGGCATCGGTTACCTTATTAAAAGCGATGCCGTAGACATAGGCCATGAAGGGTCGGCCCTTATCTTCATAGGATTCGATAGATGTGGCGACGGCGAGGCAGATTTCTTGGGTCACGTCCTCCGCGGTGGGCTGGCGCCCGCCACCGATGCGCGCACGACAATAGCGCAGCACCTGCGGATGAATAATTTGCAGGATAGATTGCAGTGCGCGGCGGCTTCCACCAGCGGCCAGCGGAACGAGATCCGCTAGCTCTTTATCCTTATCGCTCACGAGTGCACCCTCTGCAGACTATTAAATCGATATTCAACCATATTTCCTCTGGGGCAGGGAGTGCAAAGGGACAACTGCCTTGCACACCTCCGCCTCGGCACTGCCCTTGCTTGGCGATGCCCCAGCAAAGAAAACCCCACCAAGAAACCCGTGCCCAGCGGTTGTACCCGCTTTGAAGGCGGGTTTATGGCCCCTGCACAATAGAAAGAGGAAAATTCATAATTCGTTAACCTTAGCCATTATTGCAGGTAAATGGGCGCTAACGAGTCCCATAAATAGATACAATACCTAGAAGTTAAATACTAGTAACCCTTTGTTTACCAAGACGCGACACACTACAAATCGTTGCGGTTCGCGGATGACTCTCCACCGGCCGCCAGCGTAAGAATTCTCGTCCTGTTATAAGGAGCTTAAGAAACGTGTCTCAGTCCAAGTCTCTTCTCGGACCTACTGCAGATGTATGGGATTGGCAGTTGCAAGGTGCGTGCCGCGGTGAAAACTCGGACGTGTTTTACCATCCAGACGGAGAGCGTGGCCGAGCCCGCGCCCAGCGCGAAAATCGCGCCAAGGCCATCTGCAATTCCTGCCCGGTTATCGAGCTCTGCCGCGAGCACGCCCTGCGTTCGGCCGAACCGTATGGCGTCTGGGGCGGCATGAGCGAGTCTGAGCGCGTGGTGGCGCTGCGCAAGCGTCGCCGCGAGACGGTCAACGCTTAACCCAAAAATTAAGTTAGCGCGCAGAGCCCACACACCGCGTTCGTGGCGGGCGGGRGTGCGGGGKTCCGAATTATCCCTGCGTAGCAAGCGCCTGCTGCAAATAACGCCCTGTGAGGGACTCCTTCGAGCCCGCTAAGTCCTGGGGCGTGCCGCTAAAGACGAGGCAACCTCCAGCTGAGGAGGACCCCTAAGCTTGGCGCCTTTTGTGAACTATCCTCTCTTCTGCTGCCGCTGGCGGCTAAAAAGGCCTACCGTGGCATCGCACGGGTTATGTGGTTCCCGCGTGCTTTACGTATAAGCCAGAAGCCCGCCGCAGCCTCCCCAATAAGGCGGGGAAGGCGCGGCGGGCTATGGGGCTAGGTATAGCGCAGGAATTAGTGGTGGTGATGGCCGTGGCCGGCCTCAGCGTTATCTTCTTCCTGCGGCTTTTCCACGACGGATGCCTCGGTGGTAAGAACCATGCGGGCAACGGAGGTGGCATTGACCACTGCGGAGTGGGTGACCTTCACGGGATCGATGATGCCGTTATCAATGAGGTTGCCGTACTCCAGGGAGTTGGCGTTAAAGCCTTCACCGTTGGCCATCTCAGAAACGCGGGAGACGATGACAGAGCCATCGAGGCCTGCGTTTTCTGCGATCCAGAATGCCGGTCGGGTCAGAGCGCGGGCGACGGCGAGCACGCCGACCTTAGCCTCGCCCTCGAAGTCCTGGGCAAAGGACTCGAGTTCCTTAGAGATCTGCACCAGCACGGAACCGCCGCCGGCGATGACGCCTTCTTCTACGGCCGCGCGGGCGGCGTTGATGGCGTCCTCGACGCGCAGCTTGCGCTCGTTGACCTCGGTCTCGGTTGCGGCACCAACGCGGATAACGGCGACGCCGCCGGAGAGCTTAGCCAAGCGCTCCTCGAGCTTTTCCTTATCCCAGGTGGAGTCGGTGCGGGCGATTTCGCCGCGGATCTGTTCACGGCGATCATCGAGGGCTGCGGCGCTGCCGCCGCCATCGACAAGCACGGTGTCTTCCTTGGTGATGGTCACGCGGCGCGCGGAACCCAGCACCTCGAGGCCGACTTCGTTCAGGTTGACGCCCACCTCAGGGTCCACCACGGTGGCGCCGGTAACTACGGCCAAGTCATCCATGAAGCCCTTGCGGCGCTCGCCAAAGTACGGTGCCTTCACGGCGGCAACCTTCAGGACCTTGCGGATGGAGTTGACCACGAGCGCCTGCAGCGGCTCGCCCTCAACGTCTTCCGCGATGATGAGGGTCGGGCGGTTGGTCTCCGCAATCTTTTCCAACAGCGGCAAGAAATCCGGCAGGGAAGAAATCTTGTTGCGGACGAGCAAAATGGCGGCATCGTCAAGCACGGCGTGGTTAGTCTCTTCCTCCGTAGCGAAGTACGGGGAAAGGTAGCCCTTGTCAAAGGAAATACCTTCGGTGACATCCACGGTGGAGTCCATGGTCTGGGACTCCTCGACGGTGACGACGCCGTCCTTTCCCACCTTTTCCATGGCGCCGGCAACCATCTCGCCGACCTCCGGATCGCGGGAGGACACGGTGGCTACCTGCGCGATTTCGGAGGCGGAGTTGACCGGAGTGGCGCGTGCTTTGAGCTCCTCGACGGCCTTTTCCGCCGCTGCGGAGATGCCGCGGTTGAGCTCAATTGGGTTAGCGCCGGCTGCAACGTTGCGCAAGCCCTCAAAGATAAGCGCCTGGGCCAGCAAGGTCGCGGTGGTGGTGCCGTCGCCGGCGATGTCGTTGGTCTTGACCGCAACGGACTTAACCAGCTGCGCGCCGAGGTTCTCGAAGGGCTCCTCGACGTCGATATCGCGGGCGATGGTCACGCCGTCATTGGTAACGGTCGGGCCACCGAAGGCCTTGGACAATACGACGTTGCGGCCGCGCGGGCCGAGGGTGACCTTGACGGCATCAGCCAGCGTATCGACGCCGCGCTGAATTCCCTCGCGGGCTTCTTGGTCGAATGCAATAAGCTTTGCCATAAGTAGTTCCTACTTCTCGATGATGGCGAGGATGTCGCGCTGGCTCAGCAGCAAGTACTCTTCGCCGTCGTACTTCAGCTCGGTGCCGCCGTAGCGGGAGAAGACAACGGTGTCGCCTTCCTTAACGTCCATGGGGATGCGGTCATCGTCGTCTTCCCAGCGGCCCGGGCCGACGGCAATAACGGTTGCTTCCTGCGGCTTTTCCTTTGCCGAATCCGGGATAACCAGGCCGGATGCGGTGGTGGATTCTGCTTCTACGATCTGTACGAGGACGCGGTCCTCAAGCGGCTTAATAGTTGCCATGATGTTTCCTCCGTATTGTTCGTTTGCGCACCTTAATGGCGCGCGCGTGCCGGTTGTGGATGTCCAGCACAGCCGTCGTCGCGGGTGAACAACTGTGGGTCAAACAACCTGATTAGCACTCTACCCTCGTGACTGCTAACCCTCAACAATGACGCGATCCCCGCTGCCGGACCGCGCTACGGCGCCAAGTGCGTCAGGGACACCACGTGTACTCCGCTCGGATGCCGAAAGCTCAGGTTTCCTCCCGTCACGATCATTAAGACGGGCGGGACCTCCCATTCAAAGCGCTCTGCGAAGGCCTGCAAATTGCTTGCCGCCTTCTCAATGATCTCTTGGCTTTGCCCCAATTTAATTTCTACGAAAACGGTCCTGCCTGCCAGCTCAAATACCGCATCTACTTCCAGCCCAGATGCGTCACGGGCGTGAAAAATACGCTTTCCACTTAACACCGCTAAGTCGTGGACTACTTGGGATTCAAAAAGCTGCCCGGCAAAGGCAAGGTTGCGCAGCAACTTGTCTGGGGACGCGTCCACGGCAGCAGCGGCCAACGCCGGATCCGCCAGATGCCTCTTCGGTGCCGTTCGCAGACTAGCCCGCGAGCGCAGATGAGACGACCACGCCAGCTGTTCTTCCACGATGAAGATGCGCTGCAACGCAGCAAGGTACTCGCTGACCGTAGCCCTTTGCGCGCCAATATCGGCAGCAATAGAAGAAATGGACTGTTCTGTGGCTACCCCACGGGCAAGCGAACGAATAAGTGTCGTTACTTTTACCGGATCCCTTCGCACACCATCGGCGGCATTAATATCCACGTGGGCCACAGTATCGATATAACTGCGCAGATTCTCCTGCGCCGCCTCAACGGAATAATTCCGGTTTGCGGGCCAGCCGCCATGCGCCATGCGCGTAATGACCCCTGCAACATCCACGACCGTTTCCCCATTCGACTGCGGGGATTCCTGAGCTACCAATTCGGCTAATGATACTGCGCCATTAGAATGCCCCGACTCATAAAAACTGAAGGTCTTCATCCGCAGCCTGGCTATGCGCCCCGCACCCGAGTGCCTGGATTGTTCCTCCATTGGCGCAGTCGACCCAGTAAGAATGAACTGCCCAGGCGCTTGCCGACGGTCAATCTCATGCCGCACCAAGTTCCACAACTGCGGTTTTTCTTGCCACTCATCAAAAACTCGCGGCGTATCCCCCTCCAACGCCAAATCCGGGACGGTGCTGAGCTGCATGTCGAGGTTTAAATCCGTATCCACCTGGACAAGACTGCCCGCAATTTGCCGAGCGGTCGCGGATTTCCCACAGCCCTTTGGGCCTTCTATCAACACTCCACCGGATCGCTGCAGGGCTCCATGAAGCCGCGAATCCTCTACTCGCGGGAGATAAAAATAGCCTTCTTGACCAGTCATTTTAAACCCATCCATCAGTTTGAGTGCGTTCTACCCATCAGAATATCAGAGTTTCACCCATCAGTTTGAGTGCGTTCTACCCATCAGAATATCGGCGATCCATCCATCAGTTTGTACGGATCTGGGCGGTTGAGCGCAGGAATCCCGCGAGAATGAGCTTGACCGCACACAGCGCAAGAAACATGGCGCCAAAAATTAGACCGAATGGCGCCCACCACACTCCGGCAAGCCCCTCCCACAGCGCGCTCATCCCGGAATAGAAATCGGGATGCAACAGGTGGTTGAGCAGCGCGACCACCGTCACGCTCAAGGTGATGACTATGGCCGCGGCAGTAATGGTCAGGCAGAAGGCCTCGCCCACCTGCACCCGCGCCCACGCCACCGGCGCGGCGCCGGCCAATCGCAGGCCGCGCACATCGCTGGCGATGCGCGAGCGCATGATGAGTGAGGTCAACACCGCACCAACGATGCTTGGGGCAACGACTGGGCCGAGGAATGCCGCGAAGACTCGCCCCGATGACAGGGTGTCGAGGCTGTCCGTACCTTTGAGCATCATCMCCCCAGAGCCCACCGCCACGATCAGGCCGCCGAGCAGCACCCACGGCACGATATGAGGCACGGAAAAGCGGCGGCGCACCCGCACGTTGGCCCCGGCGATGCCGCACAAGCGCGTCCATTGGTCCACGGCGGGCATCAGCCACGGCGTCATGAGTGCAACCAGGATGACCAGCCCCATAGAGGCGGCGAGGCTATCGCCCGGATCCTCTATCTGCAGGCAGCCGTAGACGGCACCGCCTACCAAACCAACGGCAACAAGGCAGCGCAGCACTACCCACACCGGGCGCGGTTCCACCCGCGGGCGAAAGACCCGGCGCAGCGGTATGAGGGCACCGCAGACCGCCGATGCCACGCAGACGGATACGGCGATGCGGATGACCAGCGGGGTAATGGCCAACTCCGGCATGGGAATCCCGTCGCTGCGAAAGGCCGCGGCCATGGGGTCGACCAATAGGCGCGCCGGGAAGGTCCCGATGAGCGCCGCGATAGCGCTCACGGCACTCACCTGCCCCACGATGAAGCTATTGATCATCCACCCAGGCATGCCGATCATGCGCCACGAACGGTACACGGGTTCGCGCTCCTCAATGATCAGCCGCATCTGGGACAACGTGATCAACACAACGGCGCAGACCGCCATGCCCAGCACGGTGCCGCCGAGCGGCCCAGTGGGATCTTCGTCCGCGTCCGAGGTGGCCACCAGCATCGATACCGCCAGCGCGCACGCGGCCGAGGAAACCACCATGGTTAGCGCCACGGCAAGCCATGAGAGCCAATTGCTTTGTAAGTCCTTAAGCCACACCAGCATGGTTGGCCTCCTGGAGCTCAATGATGCGGTCGGCGGCCTCTGCGGCGAGGTGCGAGTGGGTCACCATGACCACCGCGGCCCCACCCCGTGCGGCGGTGCGGAGGTGGGTGAGGACGAGCTGGGCGGTGGCATCGTCAAGCGCGCCCGTGGGCTCATCAGCAAAGATATACGGCGCACCGGCCAGCAAGGCGCGCGCAACGGCGACGCGCTGCTGCTGACCGCCGGACAGCTGCGCGGGCAGGCGGCGCTCCAGCCCGTCAAGCCCCAAAGACTCGAAGGTCTTCTGCACCGCGTCCCGGGTGCAGCGCCGGCCGGAAAAGTGCGCGGTCAACGTGGCATTTTTGCGGGCGTTGAGCGATTCCAGCAGGTTATAGTCCTGGAATACGAAGGCGCGCTCTGTGCGGGCCGGCGCGTTGACCGTGCCGGAACTGGGCTTATCCAGCCCGGATAGCAGGTTCAACAGCGTGGTCTTGCCGCTGCCGGATGGCCCCATAATCGCGACAAATTCCCCCGGCTCGATGCTTAGGTCCACCTCGGCGAGTGCGGTATGGCTGCCGTAGCGCTTGCTCAGATTTTGTGCTTTTAACATGCCTTCCATTCCACCGGCCGTGCCCCGCACGCGCGATGGGGAAGGCTGCCCGAAAAATGGTGGGGCTAGCTCTACTGCCACCACCCCGGCGCGGCGGCTAGGCTGAACGGATATGCGAACTGTCAAGGCCAACGGGTGGAGCCTCGTCCTCGGAATACTTGCCCTTCCGGGACTGGTGATTTCGGTGCTCATGCTGCCGTGGATTCCGCTGGTAGCCCGCGCCGCGGAGTTTATCGGCCGTTTTGGTGCGAAGTGGATGGGCGTTGATATTCCCCCACGGCGGGCCAACCGTTGGTTTGATTGGCAGCAGTTTTATCACCTTTTACTGCAGCTTCTTATTTGCGTGGCCTGCTTTGCCAACTGGGTCTCTGTCGGTTTTGTCGCGGGCGTACTGGTTATCGCGCCGTTTATTCCGCAGGCCGAGTTCAACGTCGGCGAGTGGACCACCGATAATCGCCCATTGATTTTTGTCGTGTGCTGGCTCGCGGCCGCCGTGCTCTTCGTCCTACTGGTGGTGCTCAACCGCCTGCTGGTCAAGGCCTCCATTTCCCTCACCCGGCTCGCCCTGAGCCCCTCTGCCCAGGAGTTGGCGGCCTCGCGCGCCACGCTTATTGATGCCTTTTCGGGTGAGCGCCGCCGCATCGAGCGCGAGCTCCACGATGGCCCCCAGCAGTACCTCACCGCGCTCAAGCTCAACCTGGCCGCGGCAAAACTCCAGTCCCCGCCCGAGGCTCAGCAGGCGCTTGCCGATGCCGAACATAACGCCACCCAAGCCCTATCCGCCCTGCGCGCTACCGTGCGCGGCATTGCGCCACAAGTGCTTTTCGATGACGGCCTCATCCCTGCCCTCGATGAGCTCTTGGCCCACAGCGGGCTCGACGCGGAACTGCACGTCGAAGGCGCGGAGCGATCGATTGGGGAAACCACGGCGCTGCTGGCCTACCACGCGGTAGCAGAGGCGCTGACCAACGCCTCCACCCACGGCGCGGCCACCGCCGCCACCGTGTCCATCTGTTTTGGCGACGATCTTCGCCTCAGGGTCCGCGATAACGGCACCGGTGGCCTCTCTACAGGAGGGGGCCCTAGCGCGTCTAGCACCGCGCATTCCCGTGTCGGTGCTGATACCAGCGCCGACGCGACTGCCGGCACGGACACCAGAAAGACCGCGGGAACGACTGGGGGCACTGGCCTGGCCGGGCTGCGCGAGCGGGCCGCGGCGCTCGGCGGCAGCGTCGACTTCTCCCCCGCGCACGCAGAAGGACAAGGAGCAACCTTAACCATGTCACTACCGCTGAAGGAGGCCCGATGAAACTCTTATTGGCAGAAGATTCTGCCCTCTTGCGCGCCGGGCTGGAGCAGCTGTTAACGACACTGGGCCATAGCGTGACCGCCGTCAACGATGCGGAGAAATTGCGCGCCTGCGCGGACAGCGATGACTTCGATCTGATCATTAGCGATGTCCGCATGCCGCCCACCATGAGCGATGATGGGCTGCGCGCCGTGCACGATGTGCGTGCGGCAGACCCGTCGCAACCGGTGGTGGTGCTCAGCCAATACGTGGCGGCAAGCTACTTGGACCGGCTTTTAGAGCACGGCGGATTCGGCTACCTGCTCAAGGAGCGCGTATCCGATGTGGACGAATTCGTACGCACCCTAGAAGAAGTGGCGGGCGGKGGSACCGTGGTCGATCCAGAAGTGGTCACCGCCCYGCTCTCCGCGCGGCGCACGGGGCTGAGCCAATTAACCGCCCGCGAACGCGAGGTTTTGGGGCTTATGGCGCAGGGCTTGAGCAATCAAGAGATCGAAGGCAAGCTGGTCTTAACCGCCGGGGCGGTAAGCAAGCACGTCTCCAATGTTTTTCTCAAGCTCGGGTTTCGGCCAGAAGACGCCAATCGCCGCGTCAAGGCCGTGCTAATGTGGCTGCGCCACACCGAGAGCTAAAGGAGGGGTGCTTACGCGCTCTTCGTGGAGTTAATGACCGCCGCGCGCCAGAGCGTGTACTCGTCAGGAAAATCCTCGCGGTAGTTTTTCACCGCGCGGATGCCGTGCTCGACGGAAGCGATGACCTCATCGATGGAGTCCTCCTCGCCCTCTGCATCCACGAAGATGACCGGGCCGCTAATAGCGCGGATGGGATCCTGCAAAAAGGCGGAGTTTCCAGTGTCCGCGGCATTGCGCGCTAGGGATGCTACCGGGTTGGGCTCGGCGCCTTCCTGCTTGGCTTCTGGGTTATAGAGCGCGGCGTAGGTCGTGCCGTCATCTTGAAAGACGACGGAGACGCGATCCTCGGTGGTGCCGCCCAAGAACTGGTTGGCGTGTTCTAATTCGAACTCGATTTTGCGGCGAGTGAGATCGGGGTTGACGAGGAAACCAACGGTCATGAGAGAAAGCTCCTTTAAAGCGGAGAAGGCGTGAACTCGTTAAAGGTTACCGCCGCTTCCCCCACCTCGCAGTGCGAGGAAGAAGAACTTTAGGTTAACTGCGGCTCTTCCACGTCCAGTTGCGTATCGGTGCCAATACCCAGGCTCGACGGTGCAGCCCTCTCATGAATGAGCTGGGCGCCAAGGGCGGCAATCATCACGCCGTTATCGGTGCACAGGTTAAACCGCGGCACGCGCAGCTCCACACCAGCGGCGTCGCAGCGCTCGGCGGCTAGCTCCCGCAGCCGGGAATTGGCCACCACGCCGCCACCGAGCAGGAGCACCTTCGCCCCGGTATCCTCGCAGGCGCGAATGGCCTTGGCGGTGAGCACATCGGCCACGGCCTCTTGGAACGAGGCGCATACATCCTCCACGGAGATGGTCTCGCCGGCCTTTTCGGCGCGCTCCACATAGCGCGCAACGGAGGTTTTCAATCCCGAGAAGGAAAAATCATGCCGGTGCTCGCCGCGCAGGTCCTCGGCGCGCGACATGCCGCGCGGGAAGTCGATGGTGGGTTTTCCGCGGCTAGCCAGCTTATCGATGACCGGCCCGCCCGGGTAGCCCAGCCCTAGGAGGCGGGAGACTTTGTCGTAGGCCTCACCGGCGGCATCGTCAAGCGTGGAGCCCAACTCGCGCATGGGCTTTCCCACGGCCTCGACCTCGAGCAGCTGGGTATGCCCGCCGGAGACTAGCAGCGCGACCGAGTGCGGCAGGCTCTCGCCCTCGAGGTTGGCCACGGCTACGTGGCCGCCGAGGTGGTTGACGCCATAAAAGGGCACGCCCCACGCGGCGGCATAAGCCTTGGCAGCGGAAGCGCCGACGAGCAGGGCTCCTGCCAGGCCCGGGCCCACGGTGGCGGCAATGGCATCGGGCTTATCGATGCCCGCCTCATCCAACGCCGCCCGCATCACCTGCGGCATGGCCTCCAGGTGCGCGCGGGAGGCGATTTCGGGCACGACGCCGCCAAAGCGCGCGTGCTGCTGCATCGACGAAGCAACGGCATTGGCGATAATCTCCATGTGGCCGTCCTGGTCGAGCTCGACGATGCCCACCCCGGTCTCATCGCAGGAGGACTCGATGCCCATGACCTTCATTACTGCTCCTTTGCTTCGCGCTGGCTTGCTTGTGGCGACTGGCTGGCGCGCACCATGACGTGCGCATCCGCGCCGGAGGGCTGATAATAATTGCGGCGAATCCCCTCGACGCTAAAGCCATAGCACCGGTATAGCTCGATGGCGGGATCGTTTCCCACGCGCACCTCTAAGAAGATGGGCGCGCTTTTTAAGTCCGCGATATAGCAAATATTGTCCATCATCATGCGCGCGATCCCGCGGCGCTGAGCCTTTGGATCGACGCCGATGGTGTGGATTTCAAACTCCGGGTCTGCGGCTGGACCCATCATGCCGATGCCCGCATAGCCCAATAAGACCGGCTCCTCGTCGCCTTCTGAAGCTGCGGGTTCGAGGGCGCCTTCCACCCCGAGATAGAAGTTGAAGGGTTGGGCCATTTCTTGCTCAAATACCGCTTCCGTCCACGGAGTTTCACCGGGAAAAAGCACCTTTTCCAGTTCGGCGCAGCGCGGGACATCGGCGGGGGKGAGCTCGCGCAGGTTCACAGGCGCACCTCTGGAATGGCTGCGGRAAGCTGCTGCTTTTTGGGAGGAACCGCATCGGGGCGGCGCAGGTACATGGGCACGAATGGCGCCGGATCCGCGCCGAGCTGCGCGACGGCCACCAGGCCCTCGGCGGTGGGTGCGGCCTCACTACGCGGCAGCACGGCGAGTTCTTCCGGCAGTTGGTCGGCCAGCTTCTCTGGGATGACCACCTGCGCGATATCCTGCACGGAAAGCTCCCCCGGCTTCGATACGTCTGGGCCAGCCAGGCGTTGTCCCGCGCGGTAGGTGGCCCAATAAATCTCCTTGCGGCGGGCATCGGTGGCAACTAGCGCCGCGTCCGCCGCGTCCCTTTCATCGGCTGCATCGGCCCCCGCTAACGCGGCGTGCGCGATGGCATCGTGGGTGCAGACGCCGTGGRGGGGGATGGAGAGGGCAKCGGCAAGCGCCTGCGCCGTGGCCATGCCGACGCGCAAGCCGGTAAAGGGGCCAGGGCCCACGCCCGCCACGATGGCATCGAGGTTGCCGAGCTCCAGACCGGTCTCGCTCATCACCTCGAGGAT
The DNA here is from genome assembly GCF_030515985.1 of Corynebacterium accolens. Next base: position 1,103,435 of record NZ_CP100376.1, read on the forward strand.
GGTGGGCATGAGCCGTTCATTATGCGCGCGCGTATCGGCCAGAACGCGCTGCGTCAGCTGCCCAGACTCGGTGTCGACTACCCCGGTGACCAGGGCGGTCGTCGCCGTATCGATGGCCAGGACGCGCATTAGCCGACCAGCTTCCACACGCCGTCTTCGCTCTGGAAGGCCAGCGGCTGGGAGCCCTGAACCAGCGGAACCCCGCCGTCTAGGCCGTGGCCCTGCTGCTCCATGGCCTTAACCTGCGCATTGATCGTTTCGCAGACCTCAACCTCGGAGGAATCCAGTTCCTCTACATAGGGATCGACGCTGTGGCCCAGCGCCATGACGTAGCTCTTGCCCTCAGGAACGACACCGTCCTCGAAGGTAATGTCATCAGGGTTCGGGGCGGCTTCCTTGACCTTGTCTTCTGCCATGCCTGGGCAGATGAAGCCAATGGCACTGTAGTCGGCGCCGTAGACATCAGACGGGATGAGCGACATTACCTCAAGGTTCCGCGGGGCATGCTGCAAGGTGTTGGTGAGGTTGCCCTCTAGGGAATCCTCATCACGCAGGGTAGCCCCGGCAACGAGCACCATCATCACAATGATAAATAGCGCGATAATGGTCGTGGTCAGGTTGCGAGCAAATTTAGTCATGGAGTGAGTAACGCTCCTCGGGTCAAGGGGGTCCTATATGTACATATGGTGAAGTGATTGTCAGCTCTATTGCCGAGGTTACTCGGCGGCCAACAAGCACTCACCCACGGGGTAGTGCCTGCCAGTGTAGGCGGATTACCCAGTGGGTGAATAATTAGCGCGGGACATATGGGGCTAAAGCAATAACAATAGCAGCACCTGAGCGGCGATAATCTTGCCGATGATGGTGGTTGGATACACCGTTGCCCAGCCGCGCCCGGCAAGTTCCGTTCCGGTTTGGCCCCGGATATAAGCAAATACTGCCGGGTTCGTGGTCATGCCGGCCGCACAGCCCATAGCCTCGTCCCACTTCAAGCGCAGCACCAGCATGCCGATAACACCGATGAGGATGGCCGATACCAAGGTAATGATAAAGCCGACGCCGATGATGGTCAGCGAGGATGGATCCGTCAGGGCATCGCGGAACGATGCGCCTGCTGACGTCCCCACGCCCGCTAGGAAGAGCGTCAGCCCCAGGTTCGAAATGGTTTCCCTGGTATGGAAGGGCATCTGCCAATTAATGGGGCCGGTGCGGTTCAGGTAGCCGAGGATAAGGCCGACCACGACGGGACCGCCGCCAAACCCCAGCTGCAGGGTCGATCCACCCGGCATGGGGATGGGAATAAGGCCCAACAACATTCCCAAGGTCAAGCCGATGGACATAGACAATAGATCAGCATTACCGAGCGCCGATTCGGAATCGCCCAAGTACTTGCGCACCTCGCGCACGTGGTGCGAGCTACACACCACGCGCACGCGGTCAGAGTAATTCAGCACCATATCTGGGTGCGGAACCGCATCGCTATCGCCCTTGCGCACGCGCGCGATAATAAAGCCATGCTCGAGCGCATCGATATCGCGGATGCGCTTGCCCGCGMCCTTCGGGTTCGACACGGTCACGCGCTTATACTGTAAMCCCGCCTCTGGGGTGAGCTCGACGGGGTATTCCTCACCGAGCACCTCGATGGCACCGGCGACGTCCTTTTCGGAGCCATTAATAAGGAATGCCTCGCCCTTGCGCAGTGGCATATCCGGCTGCGCAAGCCGGTGGTGTTCCATATCGGAAATCTCGCGGGTAGCCACCACGGTATGCCCTGTGACGCGGTAAAGGTGCCCGGCCGTATCCGGGAAGTCTTTGGTCAGCCGCACGCCTTTGGCCACCAGCGGAGCGGGAATCATTCCCTCTTTCTTGGCATCCTCCTCGTGGTCTACCTTGAGGATTTTCGCGCCAATAGCGGCGACCAGGATCGCTCCGATAACCGCACCCGGGTAAGCCAGCGAATAACCGACGACCGGGGTGGAATTGCCCAGCATTTCCACCACCGCTGCCATACCCGGCGTGGATGACAGCGAACCGGCAAACATACCGGCCGCCACATCGGTTTCGAGGCCAAAGACGCGGATGAGTCCAAAGCCTACGCCCACGAGCAGGACCAACATGCCGATCATAAAGACGGTCAGCTTCCAGCCGCGGGTAGCAAATTCGCGGACGAACGACGGCCCGAAATTAAGACCGATGGCATAAACAAAAATGGCCAAGCCGAATTGATATACCAGCGGTGGAATTTGGATATCCGGATTGGCGGTAGAAAGCCCGAGCGCCACGAACATCGCGGCCGCGGCGCCAAGAGAGATGCCAAAGAATTTGATTTTGCCGATGGCCAAACCAATGGCCATGATGGCAAAAAGGGCGAGCAGAGGACTAGAGGCTAGGAGATCTAACACCCTTCAAGGATCCCGCACCTTAAATACCTAAAGCAACTTGACGTCCTAAGATGTCCATCACTTATACCTTGAAATTAATGAGACCTAGCTAATCATTGTGTCGCCACGACCAGCTAATGCGGCGCACGTCCTCATCTGCGCCGGAAAACTCCGCCGGTTCGCGGTCGATGCTGATAAAGAGGTACCTATCTGCGATCTGCTCGATGAGGCCGCCGCCCCATTCGGCGACGACAACGGCATCGGCAAGCTCGGTATCCAAATCCAAGGCATCCAGCTCCCCCAGGGGATCGCCGGAATTGGCCCCGCCCTCATCCAAGAGGCGGTAGGCGTCCACGTGCACCAGGTCCGACCCCCCAACCCGTGAGCGATGCACGCGGGCGATGACGAACGTGGGCGAGGTAATCCGCCCCTTGACCTGCATGCCCTGCGCAATTCCCTGAGTAAAGGTGGTTTTTCCCGCGCCCAATGGGCCATCCAGGATAACGACATCGCCGGCTTCGAGCGCGGCGCCCAATTCCTTGCCGCAGGCGTGGGTCTGCTCCACCGTTGCCAGATCGCGGGTCCCAGACTCCGGAAAATTACTGCGCATCGGCCTCTCCTATATATTCGCGTTCGGTGCGGCCGGTAGGTCGGCACACCACTTCATAGTTGATGGTGCCCACGGCATCAGCAAGCTCGGTAGCAGACATGCCACCCCGACCAAAGATGACGACCTCATCACCGGGGGCAATGCCGTGCGGGTTATCTCCTAGATCCACCACTATTTGGTCCATGCACACTCGGCCTACCTGCGGATAGAGCCGCTCGCCGATGCCCACCTGAAGGTGGCCCTGGTACGCCCGCGGCAGCCCATCGGCATAGCCACAATCCACCGTGGCCAGGAAACCTGGCTTATCCGCGCTCCAGGTACGCCCGTAGCTGGTGGCCTCACCCTTATCGATTGGCTTGAGACCGAAGACATTTCCGGACCAGGTCATCGCCGGGCGCAGGCCATGGTGCCGCCCAGCGATGGGCTCGAGCCCGTAACACGCGATACCAACCCGCACCTGCTCAAAGTGCGCCGATGGGCGCGAGAGCGTGGCCGGCGAGTTGGCCAAATGATTGACCGGGCACTCCAAACCTGCCGCGCGCGCCGCATCCAGGGCGCGCCGAAACTCTTCTTCCTGGGCGTCATTATGCGCATTATCCGGCTCGTCCGCGCAGGCAAAGTGGGACATGAGGCCCAGGACCGTGATGTGCGGGGCATCCCGCAGCAGCGCAAAGACCTCGTCCCAGTCCGCCTTATCCACCCCGGAGCGGTGCATTCCGGTTTCGACCTTGATATAGACCTCGGCGGGAATCTCAGCCTCTACCAGCTTCTGCGCCTGCGCCGGGGAATTGACCGCAATCTGGATGCCACATGCCAGAGCCTCTTCTAGTACCTGATCCGTCTGCCAGATCCATGCCGCGATGGGTGAGTCCACCCCCATGCGCCGCAACTGCACGGCTTCTGTCAGCGTGGCGACGCCAATAGAATCTGCCCCCGCTTCCAGCATCACAGGCACGACCCTTTCTACGCCGTGCCCGTAAGCATCCGCCTTCACCACGCACATCAGCTTGACGTCTGGGCCGATCTTCTCCTTAATCAGCCACACATTATGCGCGATGGCAGCAAGGTCAATTGTGGTTTTCAGCATGCCACTATTGTGCCACTTTCCACCCGCGCGCTGAATTTACCGCAGATATGCGCAAGACCCCTCTCCCGCCTCCATGCAAACAAGGACGAGAAAGGGGCCTGAACCGCCGGAAAGGTTATTCCACGGTGACGGACTTAGCCAGGTTACGCGGCTGGTCAACGTCGTAGCCCTTGGACTTTGCCACGTGTGCGGCAAAGATCTGCAGGGGCACCGTAGCAAGGAGCGGCTGCATCAATGTCGGCGCCTTTGGCACGCGGATGACGTGGTTAGCGTAATCCTCTACCGCGGTATCGCCTTCTTCTGCGATCACGATGGTAATGGCACCGCGGGCGCGGATTTCCTGGATATTGGACACCACCTTGGAGTGCAGCGAATCGCGCCCGCGCGGGGAGGGCACGATGACGAAGACCGGCTGGCCCTCCTCAATCAGCGCGATCGGACCGTGCTTGAGCTCGCCGGCGGCAAAGCCTTCGGCGTGCAGGTATGCGATCTCCTTGAGCTTCAGCGCGCCTTCAAGCGCAACCGGGAAGCCCACGTGGCGGCCCAGGAAGAGCACGGATTCCGCATCCTTCATGGAGTTAGCCAGGCCAGCTACTTGCTGTTCTTCATCGATGACGCTTTGTACCTTGTCCGGCATATTGCGCAGCTCAGCAAGAACTCCCTGGATTTCATCGGAGAACATGTTGCCGCGCAGCTGTGCCAAGTAGAGGCCCAGCAGGTAGGTCGCGGTAATCTGCGCTAAGAAAGCCTTGGTAGAGGCCACCGCGATTTCGGGACCCGCGTGGGTGTAGAGCGCCGCATCGGATTCGCGCGGAATGGACGAGCCCTGCGTATTGCAGATGGCGATGACCTTCGCGCCCTGCTGGCGTGCGTGGCGCACGGCCATCAAGGTGTCCATGGTCTCGCCGGACTGGGACAAGGCCACGACCAAGGTCTTCTCGTTGACGATCGGATCGCGGTAGCGGAACTCGTGGGCGAGCTCGACCTCGGTGGGAATGCGGCACCAGTGCTCGATGGCGTACCGCGCCACATGGCCGGCATAGGCCGCCGTGCCGCAGGCAATCACGATGATCTTATCGATGGACTTCAAAACCGACTCATCGATGCGCAAGTCATCCAGGGTCAGCTGACCCTGCTCGTCAAAGCGGCCGAGCAAGGTATCGCGCACAGCGGCGGGCTGGTCGTGGATTTCCTTTTCCATGAAGGAATCAAAGCCACCCTTTTCAGCGGCGGCCGCATCCCACTTGATCTCAAAGGCCTTGCCCTCGGTGGGGTTGCCGTCGTAGTCAGTAATGACGACATCGTCAGCAGTGATGGTGACCACCTGGTCATTGTCCATTTCCACTGCGGACTTGGTGTAATCAATAAAGCCCGAGACGTCAGAGCCCAAGAAGTTTTCGCCCTCGCCCAAACCAATGACCAGGGGCGAATCGCGGCGGGCGGCAACGATGCGATCCGGCTGGTCAGCGTGAATGGCCAGCAGGGTAAACGCACCGTCGAGGCGCTTGGCGGTCAGCTGCATTGCCTTGGTGAGGTCACCTGCGGCGTCGTTGTGGAAAACATCGCCAAGCAACGCAGCGGCAACTTCAGTATCGGTTTCAGAAACGAAGTTGTAGCCCTTATTCAAAAGCTCGGTCCGCAGCTCCGCGAAGTTTTCGATGATGCCGTTGTGCACCACGGCCAGCTTGCCGCCGTCAACGACGTGGGGGTGCGCATTGAGATCGGTCGGGCCACCGTGCGTGGCCCAACGGGTGTGCCCGATTCCCAAAACGGAATCCTTCAGCGGACGCGCTGCAATCTCATCGTCCAAGGCAGCAACCTTGCCCGCCTTCTTCCGCCAGCTAATCTCCCCATCGGCGTACATCGCCACACCAGCGGAGTCATAGCCGCGGTATTCCAGTCTGTGCAGACCTTCCACGACTACATCCAGAGCGAAGTATTCGCGGTCACCGCTAGCGTGACCAACATATCCAACAATTCCACACATAAAAAGGAATCCTACCTCATTGGTCAACACGAACCGGGGGTTGGACTAGGGCCTGTTATTTATGGCCGCACACTTATTCGGGCCTTTTATAGTTACTGGAAACTGGCCTGCCCACCGCTAGTTTTCGCACCCTCGGTGAGCAGCCCTCCCGCCCTGCGGCTGACTGGGGCGCGGAAGAAGACGGGGGCATCGGCAAGCAGCCGCGCCCCTTCCCCACCGGGCTGCTAGCGCGTGGCGCGCTCCAGCATCTCAAGGACGTGGTGGTAATCCTCGCCGGTGGCGCGGGTCATGCCCAGCTCACACGTGCGGTTGGTAGAGGCGTGATACTGCGCGCCCAGCTCCGTGACCTGGGCGGCCTCGGCGCGGGTGGCGGACTCCGTGAGCTCTGGGTGGAGCATGCCGCGGTCGCCGGCATAACCGCAGCAATTCCAGGCGGTGGGGATGTGTACCTCCGTGGCTGCGGCTCGGGCGACCTTTTCTACATCTCCCATCATGCCAAGCTGGAGCGCCGAACAGGTCGGGTGAATCGTCATGGAATCGACCGGCTGGGTGGTCTCGAGGCGCGGCAGCAGCGTATCGGCGGTGAAGCTCAGCGCATCGATGACGGKGATGCCGATGGRTTCCAGCATCTCCTGAAAACCCGCGGTACAGCTGGACGCGTCCACGATCACGGGCAGGCAGGCGTTATCCGTGGCCTCCATGACGGTCTCGCGCACGCGCTGCTCCATGATGTCGTGACCCTTGCGCATGCCCTTTGAGGACCATGGCGTGCCACAGCAGAGCTTTTCGATGCCCTTGGGAACCTCCAGCGCCATCCCCGCCCGCTCCAAGACGGTGATGAAGGCTTCCGTTGCTCCCATGCCTTCGCCTTGCGGGGCGAACATGGAGTTTACGCAGGCTGGAAGGTAGATTCCCGAGGTTTCAGCGTAGCGATCTCCCACGCGCCCGGCCAGGCGCTCGCGGGATTTGCCGCCTTTGCCTAACTCCGGCTGGTATCCCGGCACGGTATCGGGGCCGATGAGCGAGCGGGCCACGTCGGTAACCTTCGTCACCAGCTGAGCCGGCAGCATGTGCGCGCCGGTCAGCGCCGTTGCGGCACCGCGGCTGGTGACCTGCCAATTCTTGGCGGCAGCGGACCAGACCTTTTCTTCTGTGGCCCCGGCATTCTCGTGGCGCAGCTTCTTGATGAATTTGCCGGTATCGATGCCCACCGGGCAGGCGGTCAGGCACATGGAATCCACGGCGCACGTATCGATGCCCATGTACTCATTAGCCTCATCGAGTTCTGCAACCAAGTGCGTATCGCCACTTTCCTGCGCCCGCTGGCGGGCACGGCGCACCACGATGCGCTGGCGCGGAGTCAAGGTGAGATCCCTCGACGGGCACACCGGCTCGCAATAGCCGCACTCAACGCACGGGTCGATTTCCTCTTCCACCGTGGGGTTGAGCTTGATATTTGTAATGTGTGCACCGGGGTCATCGTCCAAGATGACGCCTGGGTTCATGGTTCCAGCGGGATCGCAGGCGCGCTTGAGCAGCTGCATGACCTCGTAGAGCTCATCGCCGTACTGGCGGCGCACATACGGGGCCATGGCGCGGCCGGTGCCGTGCTCGGCCTTGAGGTTTCCCTCTGCCGAAAGCACCAAGTCCACCATTTCCTCATTGAAGTTGTTATAACGGCCAATGGCGCTATCGCCCTCGAAGCGGTCCGTTAGGAGGAAGTGGATATTGCCGTCTTTCGCGTGGCCGAAAATGACCGCATCGTCGTAGGAATAGCGGGTAAAAAGCTCCTGCAAGGAGGAACAAGTATCGGCCAAATCCCCCACCGGCACCACAACGTCTTCCAAGAGCGCCGTGGTTCCTGAGGGCCTCGCTTCTGCCACCTGGGCATACAGGCCCTTGCGGAAGTTCCACGCGGCGGTGCGGGTGGGAATATCGGCAGAAAACTCCGCCGGCGATTGCAGGTCCAATTCCCGCAAAAGGGACGAGCCCTTGTTCTCTTTTTCCCGCAGCTCTTCCTTGTCATCGGATTGGTACTCGATTAGCAACGCGGCCTGTGAATCCACATCGAAGCCGGTAATGGCCTGCGGGACCTTATCAAAGCCTTGACCCACACGAATGGAGGCAGAATCCATCAACTCCAGGGTGGCGGCACCGGTCTCCACCAAGGACGGCAATGCCTTCGTAGCGGCGGAGAGATTATTAAAGACCGCCACGGTAGTCGTCGTGAGGGAAGAGATGTGCACGGTACGAAAGACCGCTTCCGCGATAAACGCGAGCGTTCCTTCGGAGCCAACCAAGAGGTGCTCAAAAAGCTTGACGGGGCTATCAAAATCCAGGAAGGAATTAAGCCCGTAGCCCATCGTGTTTTTCAGCTGGAAATGGCGGCGGATGATATCTACTGATTCCTGGTTATCGCGCACGCGGCGCTGCAGGCGGATGAGCGTATCCACCAGTTCGGGTTCTTGCACCTGGAATTGCCGGTCCGCATCCGCGTCCGCGGTATTGATCACCGTGCCAGAAGGCAAGACAAAGGTCAGCGATTCCAAGGTGTTATAGGTATTAAACTCGGTACCGCAGGCCATGCCAGAGGAATTATTCGCCACCACGCCGCCGATGGTGCAGGCCGCCTCGCTGGCCGGGTCCGGGCCGAGCTTGCGGTTGCGCAGCCCCAACCGCGCATTGACCTGGCGCACGGTCGCCCCTGGCTGCACGCGCACCCGCTTGCCGTCATCGAGGACGTCTATGCCCCGGAAATGCTTGCGCACATCCACCAGGTAGCCCTCGCCGGAGGCCTGGCCTGCCAGGGAGGTACCGCCCGAGCGCAAGGTCACCGGAATACCCTGCTGCCGCCCTGCCTTGAAAATGGCGGCCACGTGTTCTGCCGAACGCGCTTCAATAACGGCCTTCGGGGTGTAGAGGTAGTGCGAGGCATCGGAGGCATAGGCCACTCGGTCGATGATGCCGGTCTTTACCTCCGGCCCATCCTGCGAAAATAATTGGTCGATCTTAAGGGTGCCGGTAGTCATATGCGGCGACCTGCCTTCCCAGAAAAGCATAGAGAATGTTACCTAGTGCACATTTTCGCCTGCGTTCTCACCGCCGCGCAAGTAAGGCACCCCATATAACTTCGGCGCCGCGCACCCCTTTTGGCCTCCGCGAATCCCCCGCATGTGCCACTCGCCACCCCTTGCCACCAGCACGGGGTGATCTTCATCTATCCTAGAATGCGTGTCTGCGAATTTGAATAAACACTTAGGAACGTTATCGAAGCGTGGCCGCAACCGCGTGCTGGTTGGCGACCTCGATTATGCGGGTATTACCGGCAAGGTTTATACCCCTGCGGAAGGCCAAGGCCTGCCCGCCGTCGCCTTTGGCCACGATTGGATGCACAAAATCAAGGATTACCACGCCACACTGCGCCACCTCGCCAGCTGGGGCATCGTCGTGGTCGCCCCCAATTCTGAGACCGGCATGTTCCCCGATCACCGCAACCTGTCTGCAGACATGGAATCTGCGTTGCAGATCGCCGCTGGGGTAAAGCTGGGCACCGGCAATATCACCGTATCGCCGGGCAAGCTCGGCATGGTAGGCCMCGGCAKGGGSGGSGGCMCCGSGGTTTTGRGSGCGGTTKAWAACCCAAAGGKGAAGGCCGYCSCCVMAATTTMYCCCGCCGTAACCGCCCCTTCCGCCGTTGAGGCTGCCCGCAGCCTCGATACGCCGGGCTTGGTCATTGGCTCTGGGCGCGATGATATTTTCAATGCCGGAAACCCCGCCAAGCTGGCCTATAACTGGCGCGGCCAGGTGGCCTACCGGGCCATCGACAAGGGCACGCAGGCCGGCTTTAGCGAAGATCGCTTCCGCAAATTGGCCATCGGTTCCGGCGCCTTCCAATCCGGCCCCACCGAAATCGCCCGCGGCCTCGTCACCGGCTTCTTGCTCTCTACCCTTGCCGGCGAGTCCGCCTATGACGGCTTTGCGGATCCTGAGGCGAGCGCGAAGAAGGTAGAAAGCTTGACCGGCGATGAACTGGCCGAGCGCGCCGGCGTTGCCCTCGATGACTAAAAGCTAATCCGCTGAACTAGGCCTATCCACGTCGCAGCACAGATTTCACCTGCCCCGATGCGTTATTGACACGCGTTGGGGCAGCACTATTTCGGCGCCACGTTCCAGCAGCTGCTTGCCGATGCCCCACCGCATCACCGTCTCTTCCCCCACGCTGCTCATTTTTGGCCTGCTGTACGGCCTTGGCCGTGGACTTTTCTAGCTCGTCTTGGGCCTTCGCCAGGCTTTTTTCAAATTCCAACATGCGTCGCGCGGTGCGCTCGCGAAACCCCTGCGCGAATTCTGCAAAATCGTTATTCATTACCACTGCCCTGCCTTTCGTGCAGTCACGGATGGTTCATCTGAGCTTGGCTCTGGTGCAGGCTCGGGGGCCGGAGCAGGTGCCGGTGGCTGTTCAGGTTCCGGTGCTGGTGCGGGCTCAGGTTGAAGCTGCGGCTCTGGCGCAGGTGCACCAGCTCCAGCGGCTTCTGCTGCCTGCAGGTGCTGTACCTTTTCTGGAGGCGGGGCCGGTTCTTCCACCTGGGAAAGCTCCGGAGGTGGCTCAATTGTTCCTTCTTCCGGGCACAGTTCAGGCGCGGGCTCGGGTTCCGGTTCTGGTTCTGGCTCAGGGCAAGGTTCTGGTTCAGGCTCCGGTGCGGGCTCGGGTTCCGGTTCAGGCGCAGGTTCCGGTTCCGGTTCCGGCTCTGGGCAATCTGCATCGGCGATATTTTCCAGGCACTCCGCAGCGCCCTCAATGATGAGGCCTACACCTACCAAAGCGATTCCTGCACCGACGATTCCCAAGCTGCCGCTGCAGGAGGACTCGATGTCACAGGCCGCATCATCTTCCACGGCAGCCGGTGTTGTTGCTTCTTCTTCGCATTCAGAATCTTCCGGCACAGGCTCAGGTACTGGGTCCTGTTCAGGCTGCAGTGCGGGCTGTTCCGGTTGTTCTGGTGGGCAGTCTTGTGGTTTGGGTTCCGGCTCAGGATCCGGTTCCGCGTGCGCCGGGGTGGTCGTGGACTCGTTCTGTCGAGGCGGCTCGTTTACGAAACCGCGGCACTGTTGGCACTGGCACCCGGAAGGGTGCTGCTCAGGTGCGGGTTCAGGAGCCGGCTTCGGAGCCGGTCCTGGTTTCGGCTCCGGTTGCGGCTCGGGAGCTGGTTTCGGCTCGGGKGRGGGKTGTGGTTGCGGTGCCGGKTTCGGATCTGGCTTCGGCTCTGGGGTCGGCTCTGGCATCGGTTCCGGATTGGGCGGGCACTCAGCGGTGGATGCGGGTTGCGTCGGCTGCGCTGGCTGTGGCGGGGKGGRGKCGGCGCCGCCTCCGCCMTCGGGCATCGGGCGCGTGGGRGCTGGCGTATCTGGGCACTTTTCCACTGGCGGTGGGCAAGAATCCTCCTCGGCCTCTGCCGGCTCGGGGCATTCCTCAGGAAGAGGCCGCTCGCAGACGCATTCGCAGCGGGATTCAAACTCGTCGTAACAGGATTCAATGGCATCATCGCGGTCCCGGCACGTGCTGGCGATGGAGTCATTGGTGTCATCGATGATCTTCGCACCAATGGTGGAGACGATGGGAATAATGAACTTGGCCAGCGGGTGCCTGGTGGCCACCATGGACAAGATATTGAGCAGCGGGATGACCGCGGAAATCAGCTCGGTGAGTGCGGTGTCGGAGGTATCGACGACATCGGAAATAGCGCCCGAGCATTGCTTGGCAGAGTCAGTAAGCTGCTTGCTTTCATCGCGGTGGATATCAAAGTCTTTTTGAATGCCGGTCAGGTGCTCGCGCAAGGTGCCGTTTGCAAAATCGGAGTCGTCAGTGCGCAGGAAATCCGCAAGCCCCTTTCCACCACCGTGCGGAAGATTGCCGCCCACCGCGGAAATGGTATGGCGCAGAATGTTTTGTGGGGCGATTCCATCTACCGCGCTGATGAGCTCACTCAGAAGCCCCAAGGGCATGCTGGGGCCGGAGTAATTTCCCAGGCATGCCAATTGGAACTGCGAAATGGCGGCGGAATAATCCCCTAAAAGCGATTTAGTCAGCGCACTCATTAGTCCACTGCCTTTCCGCTTTCTCCTGCAAAGGAGCGGCTAAAGCCGGCATCGTACGTGGCGAATGCGCGCATCTGATCGTGTGCTGCCTGGCCTGTGGCAGAGATATTGTCTAAGCGCCACGTTCCATTGTCATGAATGCGCGCGAGGATGCTTCGTATGCGCTCGCCGTGGCCGGAAAAATTCCGCCCAGCCGCGGCAACGGGAAAGTCTGGAACATCGGCGCGGTGGGCTTGGCGCTGTTCATCGTTGGCGCTTATAGCTTGTTGTAGTGCGGACATCGCCTCTGCGGGGCGAAGAAAAACCTCAGACATCGGTATAAATCCCCAAATCCATATGCGGTAAGTGTGCTCACTTTCATTGGACTGGGGTTTATACCAAATGGTTCCCGGTACTTCTTATTTTCCTGCCTATACCGAGGCGACGACGGCAGAAAGCCTACCAGCTACCTTGCGGGCGTGTTCTTCTTCGGCCGCTTCTACCATGACGCGGAACAGCTCTTCGGTACCAGAGGGGCGAAGCAGGACGCGGCCGGTTTCCCCGAGCTCTTCTTCTGCCTCCACGATGGCCTGCTTGACCTCGGCAGAATCCATGATCGCGGCCTTATTGGACACCGGAACGTTGATGAGCACCTGCGGCAATACGGTCATCACGGAGGCCAATTCCTTCAGGCTCTTTCCGGACTTGGCCATACGCGCCATGATGGAAAGACCGGTGAGGGTGCCATCGCCGGTAGTGGAGTCATCGGGAAGCACGACGTGCCCGGATTGCTCGCCGCCCAAGGAGAAATCGCCGCGGTGGAGCTCTTCGAGCACATAACGATCGCCCACCGCCGCGTGGCGGACCTCAATGCCTTGCTCCTCCATGGCAAGCGTCAGGCCCAAATTGGACATGACCGTGGCCACGAGCGTGTTAAAGCGCAGGTCATTGTCTTCCTTCATCCCTACCGCGAGCAAGGCCATGATCTGATCGCCATCAACCACGTTGCCTTCGGCATCGACGGCGAGGCAGCGGTCCGCATCGCCATCGTGGGCAAGACCCAAATCGGCACCATGCTCGAGCACCGCTGCCTGGGCTTTTTCGATATGGGTAGAGCCACAATTTTCGTTGATATTAAAGGCATTTGGCCGGTGGTAAATCGGGATGACCTCAGCGCCTGCTGCTTCATAGGCGCTCGGAGCAACCTTCGAGGCCGCGCCATTGGCCGTATCCACAACCACCTTGATGCCGCTCAAGTCAGTGGAGACGACCTCCTTCAGGTGCGCTAGATAGCGCTCACGCCCATCGGGCGCCTCCGAGATAATGCGGCCCAGCTTGGTGCCCGTCGGGCCCTCCTCAACGAGGTTATCCATAGCGGCCTGAATCTTATCTTCCACACTATCCGGCAGCTTCTTGCCGCCAGCGGAGAAGAACTTAATGCCGTTATCTGGCATCGGGTTATGGGAGGCAGAGATCATCACGCCGAGATCCGCACCATAATCATCCGTCAAAAAGGCGATAGCTGGGGTAGGAAGCACACCCACGCGCACAACGTCCACGCCGCGCGACGCCAAGCCGGCGGCGATGGCGGCATCGAGCATCTCGCCCGATACGCGGGGGTCACGGCCGATGATTGCCAATGGGCGGCGCTCATAAGATTCGCGCTGCGCAGTAAAGACCTCCGCCGCCGCTTGTCCCAGCGTCAAGGCCAAAATGGGAGTCAGCTTTTTATTCGCGAGGCCGCGAACTCCATCGGTTCCAAATAGTCGAGTCATGAAAACAATTATGCCCTGTAAGTCCCACCCGTTGCATGTTTGGGGCATCGACAAGCGAGCTAATTAGGTAACCAACATCACGAAAAATGTCCTTGTGATGAAAAGCAAAATTTGCTTAAAGTAGTACTTTTTGGCATTTATATGAAATTATTAGCTAGGTTATACTTCACTCTTTTGCCTTAGAGAGGATCAACGATGAACGAACCTAGATCTTCAGGTGACAAGTCACCTGAAACTACCTCGCAGAAGGCACGGTCAGCCATTGCGAAAGCCGCTTCTGGGGAACGCGCTATTCATCCAGCCCTCATTCCCGGAGTAAGTGTCGAAAACACCCGCGCCGATTTTAAGACCAATAAAACGGTCTTTGCGGTGGCGTTGGCATCAACCTTTGCCGTTATCCTGTGGGCCATCATCGCCCCAGATAATCTGGCTAGCACAGGAAGTACCATGCGGGCGTGGGTCGTCCAAAACTTTGGATGGCTATTTACGATCATCATGATTGCCACCACGGCATTCCTGCTGACGATCGCTATCGCCCCAACCGGCAAAATTAAGCTCGGCGCCGATGATTCCAAGCCCGATTTCTCCCGCAACGCATGGATCGCCATGCTCTTTGCCGCTGGTATGGGAATCGGCCTGGTCTTCTMCGGCCCGAKGGRGCCGCTTSCCCTWTTCTTSMCYCCCCCGCCGTATCTTTCCGGCGTCGAATCCGGCAGCCAGGAGGCCATCCTTCCGGCCTTTGCCCAAGCAGTACTTCACCACGCTACGTTGCCGTGGATGATCTTTGCACTGGTGGGCGGCGCGCTTGCCTATGCCGCTTATCGACGCGGCCGTATCCCGCTTATTTCCTCGCTCTTTGAACCCCTCATTACGGATTCGAATAACCGGGTATTTGGAAAGATCGTCGATATCTTCGCGGTTTTGGTCACCCTCTTCGGCACGGCTACCTCCCTGGGTATCGGTGCGCTGCAGATCCGCACGGGTACCTCGATCCTTACCGGCAAGCCTTTAGAGGGCAACGGAATCATGGTGGTGATCATTACGATCCTCACCATCCTTTTCATTCTTTCCGCGATGTCCGGCATCAAGCGCGGCATCCGCATCCTGTCCAATATCAACATGGGCTTGGTCATCGGCCTCGCGGTCTTCGTTCTCATCACTGGGCCGACGCTCTACATCCTGGATCTGATTCCCGCCTCCCTGCTGCAGTTTTTCAAGCACTTCGAAGACATGATGTCCCTGTCCGCCTCCCAGGGTGAACCAGAAAAGGAATTCGTCACCGCATGGACCATGCTGTACTGGGCGTGGTGGATTTCTTGGTCGCCCTTCGTCGGTATGTTTATTGCGAAGATTTCCCGCGGGCGCACCATTCGCGAATTCGTCTTCGTCATCATGCTCGTGCCTACCACCCTGTCGCTTTTCTGGTACGTCATCTTTGGTGCCACGGCTATCAAGACTCACCTGGATGGAGACGGAATCGAGATTGAAGGTTCCGGCGAGAATGTGATGTTCGATCTCATGAGATCGCTGCCGCTATCTAGCATCACCACGGTCATCGTCCTCCTCGCTGTGGTCGTCTTCTTCAATACGGCTGCTGACTCCGCTACCAACGTCATGGGCTCCATGTCCCAATCAGGCCGACCAATTCCCTCGACGTCGATTTCCGTTATTTGGGGCGTTGCCCTAGGTGGCATTTCCTTGTCCCTGCTGCTCATCGCCGGCAAGGATGCCCTGAGCGGCCTGCAGTCCATCATGGTCTCCAGTTCGCTGCCGTTTACCTTCATCCTCATCGGCATCATGGTGGCGTGGGGCAAGGACTTGGCACGCGACCCTGCAATACTGCGCAGGAAATACGCCCATGCCGCCATTGAGCGCGGCACCCACTTGGGCCTCCAAGAACACAACGGTGACTTCGTATTCAGCTCTTCCGCCGTTCCAGAAGCCCACGGTGCCGGGGCAGAAATTGAAAACGATGACCCGTACCTCCACGAGTGGTACACCATCAACGCATCGGATGAATACCTCGCAGAGCAGGCAGCCCTCCGCGAAGAGCGCCGCGCCGAGCTCAAGAACTTTGCAAAGAAGAAAACCGAGGACAAGGCCGCAGAAGACGATGAGTAATCTCTCCGCCTAACCGGACCTCTCCCCTAGGCCCTAGGCCCTCGGTCCCTAGCCCGTCTCCATCGCACTGCGCATTAGCGCTTCCCGCGATGAGAGGCGGGCTTTTCTCTGTTCCTACAGTCCGTGGTGCGCTGCGGCGTGRGGGSGCTTCMTCGCGCCCYCSACTGAGCGCTTWTKCCTCMCSCACGGCTAAGCCTCAARAGGCYGGCCAAGCGGGGTTTGGCCGGCCCAATCGGAGGGGCATCGGCAAGAGCGATAAAACGACAAAGCCGCCGCCTCCCAGAATGGGGAAGCAGCGGCAGTGTACGGCGCTTGCGCGCGCAGTAGAAGCGAGATTAACGCTTGGAGTACTGCGGTGCGCGACGTGCCTTGTGCAGACCAGCCTTCTTACGCTCAACTGCACGAGCGTCACGGGTGAGCAAACCAGCCTTCTTCAAGGTGGAGCGATCAGCCGGGTTGTAGATGTTGAGCGCACGAGCGATAGCCAGGCGCAGGGCGCCGGACTGACCGGTCGGGCCACCACCGTTAACGGTGACCTTCAGGTCAAACTGGTTCTCGCGGTCCAGCAGGGTCAGCGGGGTGAGGATGTCCTGCTGGTGCAGCTTGTTCGGGAAGTACTCAGCGAACTCGCGGCCGTTGACCACGATCTGGCCGGAGCCAGCAACGAGGCGAACGCGAGCGACGGCGCGCTTACGGCGACCGACGGTCTGAATTGGGCCCTCGTGAACCGGAGCAGCGGCCTCAACCTCTGCCTCGGTCTCAGGGTTGGCGCTAGCCAACGAATCACCGATGGTGTTGGTGAACTCTTCGGTAGCGGCGCTTGCTGCAGCGATGTCAGCAGCCTCGGCTACATTGTTGTCGATGTTCTGCTCAGCCATTACTGTGCCACCTGCTTAAACTCGAAGGTTTCCGGCTTCTGACCGGCGTACGGGTGCTCATCGCCTACGAAGACGTGCAGCTTCTTGATGGAAGCGCGGGAGAGCTTGTTGTGCGGCATCATGCCGGCAACAGATTCTTCGATAACGCGGACCGGGTTGGCGTCCAAAGACTGACCCAGGGTCATGGACTTCAGACCGCCCGGGTAACCGGAGTGGCGGTAGCGCAATTCGCGGKCGCGCTTGTTGGRAGAAACGTGAATCTTGTCAGCGTTGATGATGATGACGTGGTCACCGGTGTCAACGTTGGGTGCGAACTGTGGCTTGTGCTTGCCGCGCAGCAGGTCTGCCACGGTGGAAGCAAGCTTGCCCAGCACCACGTCAGTAGCATCGATGACGTACCACTTGCGGGTGATGTCACCGCTCTTTGGGTGGAAAGTAGACAAAATGACTCCTTGAAAGTCTGTCTCGGAACTGCCGGCCAGCGCTAAGCATCCATTCGCTTCCCAACAGCGGCCGGTGGAGACCTGCGGGAAGCGCTTCGCCAGCTGCTTGCCGACGAGCGAACACATAGGGCTACAACTTTAGCCGCTACCGGAGTAAAAGACCAAAACGCCGAAACCGGCACCTTCCAGGAAGAAAAGGTACCGGTAAAAGAGGTTCTATGTGGCAGTTTGTGTAAGTGGCGCGGTAGGGGACGGCGGCTGCGTTCGCCTCCTGCCAGATGGATACGGGCACGGGCACCGCCCGACTCCCCTACTGCGCTTTAAAGAAGCAGGCTAGATAGATGCTGCCAAGGGTGCGTTAGCCCCAGCTAGCGGCGGCGCGGCGGTTGACATCGCTCATGGCGTCATTGCCCTGGGACACGGTCTTGGAGATGGTTGCCAGCACGGTATTGAGTTCCTGCGCTGCCTTATCCCACTTGGCCTGGGCCTGGTTATAGGCCACTGCGGATTCACCTTCCCAGGTGCTCACCATGGGCTGCAGGCGGGATTTGAGGTCGGCCAAGGTGCTGTTGATGCGGCCGGAGGTGGCGTTGATATCGGCTGCGGCAGAAGAGATGGCGCCGAATTGGTACTTGATCTCGGACATGTCGAAAATGCTTCCTTTCGAATTTGCTGGTGGAGGTGACTGGGTTACAGGGCGAGGCCGCCGCCAACATTGGAGAAGGCCTGGGTGTTTTCGGCTTCGACGTTGTCGAAGTTGTGGGCATTGCTGCGAATGTTTTCAGAAATCGAGGTCAATGCCTCGCGCAGTTGCTGCGCGGAGGTGTTGTAGCGCTGCATCAAGTTATCGAATGAAACCTGCGCCTGGCCGGCCCAGCTGCCGCGGACAGAATCAACGACACCCTGCAGACGGGTGAGCTCGCCTTGGACCTCGTCATTGGTGTTATCGACGCGGCCGGCGGTGGAGACCATGACATCGGCTTGTGTCTTAAAAGTCTGAGACATAACAGTGCGCCCCTCCTTAGGGCGGGAAGAGATGTTGAGTGTGATTTCCCCCGAAAAAGCTTCTGTGCTTTCTCACCGTTATTGGACTGTGCTCAGACCCATTTGGTTCCCGGGATGTTAAAAACTTTTCTGTTTATTTCTTGCTCAGGGATTCGGTGGCCATCCGGCACGCGGCTTTTTGCACGGCATTAGCGTTATGCCGGGTATGGCACCCCACCGACATGTGGTGGCCGGTATCTTCCCATATGGTCCATTCCACTACGGAGCCATCGCCGGGGTCTTCTACATAGTGCAAACGCCCCGCGTCCTCAGATACATCGCGCAGTTCTGGATCCTTATCCACCTGGGCTTTGATTTCATCAAAGAGCGCCCTGGCTGGAACGTTGAAAAGCGAGTCCGCCGCTAAGAGAATCCTTAGATCAGGGTCTTCTCCTGTAGCGGTCACCAGGCCTTCCTCCACAGTGGCCTGAAATCCGGTGGGAAGGACGACGGACAGCCCTTCGATATCAAGGCGCTTTTCGCCTGGGTTGAGCTCGCCATCACCGCCCGCGTCGCCAGCCGCGTCCGCGTTGTCATCGCTGCCACCACCAGATTCGTCCGTCGGCACGGAATCGGCGGCGCTCGCAGCGGTGGCACTTCCAGCGGTGGTGACCGCCTCGCCGTCTTCCTCATCATTGGACGCATTCGCGCCCATGGCCCACCACGAGGCGCCGACGACGGCGAGGATCACCACGACGATCGCGACGTGGAACATGTCGATGGCACCTATCCAGCCGCGCAGCTTATCGGCCCACCGGGTGCCCGTTCCTCTCTCCTTTCCTGCTCGCTTTCCAGTTCCGGTTCCGGTTCCGGTTCCGGTGCCAGTCTCGGTTTCCATTCCCGATTCCGCGCGTTCCATGGATATATCCATCTGGGCTGTGGGCGCGGATTCTGAAGCGTCTGCAAGAGCCGCCGAAGCCGATGCAGGCACTGTTTCCTGCGCCCCTGCCTCGCCCGCAACCGATTCAGCCTCTCGTACTGGAGTTGATTCCGGTGCGGGCGTTGCGTCCTGCTGCCGCACGCGGGCGCCAGCTACATCGAGTTGTCGGGTCAGGATGGTGACGGCCTCGCGGGAGACGGCGGTGCCAGAGGGATCCGCGATGACGGATACGTCCACGTCCGGCCAGGCGGATCCAGCGATCTTCGCAATCTGGTCCATGACGTGGCCTAAGGCCTTGCCTTCTACGATGCCTGTTCCGGCGAGATCGTAGCGGTACACGGTTTCTGGGCCTTCAAAGATGGTGGCCGCATCCATGACGGTCACCGTAATCGTTGCCGTTGGTGCGGAGATAGGCGTTTCTGTAGACATTTATTCTTCTCCTTCCCCGTAAACCACCTGGGCGATTCCCAAGTTTTCGCCGCGGATGCTCCATTGCCCGCGCCCAGGCGGCTGGTGGCTGGGCTTGAGCCCGAAGATGGTGCCTTCATCGCGGTCGGCATCGAAAAGCAGGAATGCGGGTTGCAGGTCGCGCACCGCGGAAAAGAACTGACCGAACAGCGCCCGGCCGATGCCGCCGGATTTTCGGGCGATGACCATGTGCAAGCCGATGTCCCGCGCGTGCGGCAAGAGATCGATCAAGGGCGCGAGGGCGATATCGCTGACCAAGTCCGCATCATCTACCACCACGTAAATATCCGGGCCCGCCCACCAATCGCGGGCGGCGAGCTGCTCTGGGGTGATATCCGGTCCCGGCAAGCGTTGTTCCAGCGTGCGAACGGTATTGACGATTTCCTCCTGCGCACTGGATTGCGTTGCGGCATAGGCCGCCACCATGTCCTGATCCAGCGTGCCCAGATGGGCGCGGCGCTGATCGATGACCACCAGTCGCGCCGCCTCGCGCGGAAGGCGGCTAATCCCGCGCATGACCTGCGCCAAGAAGTTGGACTTGCCGCAGCCTTGGGCGCCGATGGCAACCAGGTGTGGTTCGCGCTCCGGATYCCAGGCCARGGKGGAAAGGTCGCGCCCGCCGATGCCCCACGGGATGCCGCCAGTGGGGGCTTCGCCATGGGCAGCCAGCGCCTCTGGGGTCAGGACCGCGGGCAACATCTTCAGCTGCGGGGCGGGAACGGCGTTAGCATGCACGCGGCAGATATGGGCAATATCTTGATTCGAGGTGTGCGCGAGCAGCATATTTTCGCCGGCCTGTGTCAGCCCCCTGCCCGGAGCGCTGGGCAGTTTTTGCTGCAGCTTGCGGTCAATAAGCGAATCGAGCGCCTCACCTAAGCGCAGCTCGAGGCGGTTTGCGATGAGATCCCTAATCGCCGGGCGCATCGTGGTCCACCGGGAGGTGGCGATGACGACGTGTACGTTGGCGGAGGCGCCGTCCGCAACGATATCCGTGATGGATTCGGCTATATCCTCAAACTCCGCATTGGATGGGCCGATGTGGTGCCAGCCATCGATAATCAAGAAGGTCTCGCGCGATTCCGGCCGGCGAATAAACCCGGCAACCTCATCGACGATGCGGCGGATCTTTTCGCCTTCTTCGCGCCCGGCTACCCCGGCAACGTGCGGTAGCCGGTCGAGGGCGGCTAGCTGCCCACCGCCCAAGTCGATGACATAAAAACGGATATCTTCCGGCCGCCGGTTGAGTGCTAGGGAGGAGACTATCGTGCGCAGCGCGCCCGACTTGCCGGATTGCGGTCCCCCGCACAGGGCAAGGTGGCCGCCGTGCTTGTGAAAGTCGATGACCAATTGGTCTTGGCGCTGGTAGTAAGGCCTATCGATGACCCCAATCGGCGCGGATAGTTGCCCTGCGGTGGAACCCGCATTCTCCATATCGAGGGACGAAAGCTCGATGACCGGCGGCAGCGGTGGCAGCCAGATGCGGTGGGCCTCCTGGCCCCGCGCGGCGGCCTCCTCACCGGCGGCGCGAACCACCTCGGTAAGAACCGATGTGGATTCATCCATGACCACCGAGGGCGAATTCTGTGCAGCGGCATCGTCCTGCGCCCAGCCTGTAAAAAGCTCCACCCGGCGCGGCGGCCCTGCAGGGTTGCCATCTTGGTCCGTGGCCGCGTGCGTCCCCGTGCCAGGTGCAGCCCGGCGCGCGAGCGGCCCTGATACGTAGGAGGCCTGAAACCGAGTGAGATCCTCGGCATCGGATTTGAGGTAGCCGGCGCCGGGTTGGCCGGGAAGGTGGTAGGCATCGGTGACGCCAAGGACCTGGCGGGATTCAGCGGAGGAAAAGGTTTTCAGGCCGATTCTGTAGGACAAGTGGGAGTCCAGCCCCCGCAAGCGCCCTTCCTCAAGCCTTTGGGAGGCCAAAAGCAGGTGCACGTGGAGGCTGCGCCCCAAGCGCCCCACGGCAACGAAGAGCTCGGCGAAATCCGGGTGCTGGCCCAAGAGCTCGGAAAATTCGTCCACGACGATGACCAGCGCCGGCAAGGGGCCGTAGTCCCGCACGGCATCCGCAGAGGCGTTGTACTCGCCCACATTGGCAAAGTTTCCCGCGGTGCGCAGGAGCTCTTGGCGGCGATTCATCTCCCCGGAAATGGCGTCATACATGCGCTCTACCAGGGTGGATTCTTCTTCAAGATTAGTAATGACCGCGGAGGTATGCGGCAGGCGGTCACAGCCTAGGAAGGTCGCACCACCCTTGAAGTCCACCAACACCAGGTTGAGTTCATCCGGGCTATGCGTGGCAGCAAGCGCGGTGACAAGAGTACGCAGGAGCTCAGATTTACCGCTGCCCGTCGCCCCGATGCACAGGCCGTGCGGCCCCATTCCGCCGTGCGCGGATTCTTTGAGATCCACGGTCACCGGCTGCCCGATTGAATCGATGCCAATGGGCACCATGAGCCGCGAGGCGCCATCGCGCCCGTGCCACATGCCGCTAGCTGCCAACTCATCCACGCCGCTGTAACCAAGCAGCCCCAGCAAATCATTGCCCCGGCGCCCAGAGGTGCTATCGGGGCGGCGAAAGACCGCCATCCGGCGGGCCATAATCGTGGCCGAGGCAGTACCTAAACTATCGGGTGTACCCAGTTCTTCCACGCCCGCGGCCGTGACCGCCTGCAGGGTATCCGCCGCGACGAGGCACAGGCCTTCTTGTTCCGCGCGCAGGCTCAACGCAGACGACGGCGCACCATCTACCTCAATGACGGTGGTATAAGAATCGCCGTGGAAGAAGTCTTCGGTGCCGGTGGTCAGGAGGGCATCGACAAGCACAATGCGAAACCGCGCCTTGTCCGGCTCCCGGGTGTGCGGCAGCCATTTCAGCCACTCCCAATCGCCGCCGATGGCCTCGATCCCGATGGTCTCGGGGCCGTGCGCCAGGGCTAGTTGCATGACGAGGGCGCGCACCGTATCGCGGGCATTATTGCCGGTAAAGGATAAAAACCTAAAGGCCTGCAATTGGATCACCACCGGCATATCGGGCACGGTGCCCACCGCCTTGATGGCCTGGCGCATGCTCACCGCACAGACCGGGTCCAGGTCCTCGGTCGCACCAGAATCAGGCACGTTGATGGGCGTGCACAACGTGGTGGGCCCAGTGCCCACGCGCACCTCCAAGGCATCCGGATCATCAGGCCCGCGCTCCCACATGCGCCGCGATCCCACCAGCGGTTCCAACCCCGCCGGATCCGGGTGCCGATACAGCTCGTGTGCGCGCTGCGCACCGGCATTATCCAGGGCCTTTTCCCGCAGCGCCTTAATGTGGCGCAAGTAAGTCCGCCGGGTTTCATCCGGGTCCTGCCCGCTATTGTGCGGCCCAAACATCATGGCCATGCTGGCCAGCATCATCAGCGGAAACATCAAGGATACCGGGCTGATATGCCGCGAATCGCCCGCGCCCAGCACCATCAACGCCACCATGCCCAGCATGGCGGCGATCATCACGATGGGCAGCAGCAGGCGCACCAGCAGCACCGGCTGTGGGCGCACCGCTTCCGGAACTTCCTCTGCCTCGATGGTGCCGGTGGGAAGCGGCGGTGGCGCGTCCCGAAGCGGCATGGACAATGGCTCCACGATGTGGGTTTCCCCGATCCCAAGCATGGGTAAAATCCTCCCCCGATCCACACGCTTAGCGCTCTTGGCCCCCTGCCAAGATTCCCCGCGCTGCGGTGGACACGACGCCACCAGTAAGCCACAATATGTGGCATTGGGCAAGGGGGACGCCCACAATCTTTAGACAATTCGGGGGAATTATGACCGCTCCAACGGCGCATCACCTGCGCCTTACCATCCGCATCCACGCAGACTCCTTCCACAAGGAAGCAGACGTGGCATTGCCATTAAGCTCCAGCCTCGGCGAGCTCATGGCAGAACTTACCGATCTTGTCGATGCACCCGCGATCGACTCACCCTGGCGCGCCAGCACGGCATCCGGGCGCACCATCGACCTCACCGCACCGCTTGCCGCCACGCCGCTTGCGGAAGGCTCCATCCTGGTGCTCTCCCCGCGCGAGGAGCGGCCCGCGCCCGTAATCCGCGATGCGGCCGAATCCCTCGCCGCCCAAAGCCGCGACGACACCACCTCCGCCATTCCCATCGTCTGGGCGTGGACTGGGCTTGCCGCGGCCTTCGCCGTGGCCTGGGTGCTCTCACTTCCGGCGGTGGCCTGCGCCGGGCTCGCCATCGCGGCCTTCGTGCTCGCGCTGTGGACGCGGGCGCTATCGCTTGTCATGCTCACCCTGGCGGCAGGGGCGGCGAGCGGGTGGGCGCTTATTTCGCCCGCGCTTGCCGATGCCCCCTATGCCGCCCTCAGCACCAGCGCCACCCTCCTCGCGGCGTTATTGGCCTGCCACCTCACCCGGTTAAGCACGGTACGCATTACCTCCGGTGTGCTCACCATCGCCGGGCTAGTGCTCATTGCGGCCGTGAGCTACCTGCTTCCTGGGCTCAGTGGGAATTCGGGCATCGGCACGAGCCACGGCACCGCAGCGGCCGCGGGCACCGTTATCGCAGGCGTCATTGTGCTTGCCACCGCCCCCGCGCTGACCATCGCCACCGCGGGACTCAAGGTGCCGCAATTGCCCACCGCAGGCCAAGACCTCGCCGTATCGGATGAACTCCAGCCCGATGTGGACGATCGCGCCACCCGCGCCGGGTACGCCTACGAGGGCATCTGCTGCGCAATCGCGCTCTGCCTCATCCCGGCCCTTATCGCGCTCAGTTTCACCGGCACCGGCACCCTCGTGGCCACGGACGGGACCGTGAACGAGGCGGGAGACGCTTCCATCGGTTCTCGCATAGCCGTGCTCTTCGGCACCGGTTTAACCGGGCTCGGCTTCGTCCAAGCGCTCTGCGTCTCTGTTGCCGGAACGGTGGTCATGCACGCCGCGCGTCACGGGCGCGTGCTTGCCAGCTGGGCTCTCATGCTCGTCGCTATGGTTGCCTGCCTCACCGCCTGCTTGTGCGCCGTGCATGCGATTGCCACCAATGGGCTTGCCGGCGCTTGGGCGCCGACGGCGGTCGCCGCCCTCCTGCTTGCCGCGATGTTAAGCGCACCACTGTGGACGGCCAAAATGAGCGAGGTGGAACCAACAACCATCGCCTGGTTCGAACGCATCGAGTCCCTGACCATCGCCGCCTGCCTGCCGCTTGCCGCGCACCTCGCCGGGATCTTCGAGCTCATTCGGGGGCTAGGATAATGCACCACAATCGCTCGCGTCGTTCTTCCGTACTACCTGGTTTCAGCGGCAGTTCAAGGCTTGCTGCTTGTGCCCTCACCGCGTGTGTCCTCGCCGAAACCGGCGGCTTCATCGCAGCAGCTCCCATCGCGGGCGCGCGGGAACCGGACCGGGAATGCGCCACCGCGCATCCTTCTCCCCTAGCGCCAGAACCTTCCGAGGATCAGCGCGCCTACCGCTCCCAGCTGCATTCCTTTGCCACGGGCGAGGGCATTAAGGTAGCCGTCATCGATACCGGCGTTGCCCACCACGATCAGCTGCCGAATCTCACCGCAGGCGCGGACCTAGTCACTCCGGAAGAACCGGATCCGCACCGGGATTGCGACCTGCACGGCACCGTTGTAGCCGGCATCATTGCCGGGCACGATATTGGCATCGCCCCGCGATCTGAGATCCGCGCCATCCGCCAAACCAGCGCGCATTATCGCCAATACGATGGCACGGCCGGCGAGTCCGACGAGGACAGCACTACCGGCTCGCTCGACACATTGGCCAGCGCCATCGATCATGCCGTGGAGGACAACGCCCAGGTCATCAATATTTCCGTCGTGTCCTGCGTTCCAGCGAAGACCGCGCAGCGCATCGATAGCTCCCGCTTGGATGAGGCGCTCGGCCACGCGGAAGATGCCGGCGCGGTAGTCATCGCAGCCTCCGGCAATATTTCCTCCGGCACCTGCGAAGAAGGCGATCACGTCTTTCCCGCTGATTCACCGACCGTATTATCCATTAGCGCCCAAGAGGATGCCCACGCGCTGGCGGAGTACTCCCTCACGCCTGCCGATGGCCCACAATTATCCGCCCACGGCTTCGTCCCTTTAGCGCTTAATCCCGCCGGTGGCTGGGCAGACGGGAAGAACCAACAGGATTCCCTGGCGCAGTTTCATGGCACCTCGTTCGCGGCTCCGGTGGTTAGCGGCACCGCCGCCTTATTAGCCGAGCGCTACCCAGACGCCAGCGCCGCCGATATACGCCAACGTCTCCTCTCTGCCGGCGAGCCCGGCAACGGTTTCATCGACCCGCTCGCCGCCCTGACCCATATCGATGGCGAATATGCCGCACCCGCGCGCGATCTGACCATCCAACCCGCCAAAGACGAACACTCCCCAGCGGCGAGCCGTACCGGGTGGGTGATCGGCGGGTTAGTCCTGCTGCTGACCGGCCTGACGGTTGCCCGCGGGCTACGCCGAGCCAAGTCGGCCTAGCGGCTGACCTGCAGAGCTTCGTCCCGGTCCAAGCGCGAGGCTTCTGGCAGTAGCCGGATGATTTCCCACGGAACCTCCGCCCCGATACCGGTGCCGAGGGCCTCCAAGAGTTCCTTATTGTCCACCGCATGGCGCTGCCCCGTCGGCGAGACAACGTGATAGCCATGCCCGGTATCCACACCAACTCCTCCTGCCGATAGCCCACCGAAGCGATCCGCTATGCCCTCACCTGCGAGCGCTACCGTCCCGGGGTTCTCAGTCACCATCGCTGCCCCACCGTTGCTATCGGCGCACATCCAGCCCTCACCTGGGTCAACGAAGTCGAAGGTGGTGGCGGGCAGGCGGAAGTTTAAGGGGGAATCGGCAAGCGCGCCTATCTCTCGTGGTGAGGCTTCTTTGCGCGTCGCGCCGTAGCTAACCAGCATGTCAGCCTGGGTGGCGGAAAGCTCGGCGACGCCGTCGTCCGTCCGGGCCCACTGATCCTGCCCGGTATCCATGATGTCCGGCAGCGGATCGGGAAACGTCAGCGGCGGCTGCTCCGCAAAGGCATTGAGCAATTCCGCGGGAACGGGCCAGGCATGGGTGCTCCCGTCGATGCCAATCCCGCGGCGGATGACCCGGCCCTCCGTGCTCT
This sequence comes from Corynebacterium accolens, assembly GCF_030515985.1. The sequence goes on from NZ_CP100376.1 coordinate 1,130,308, forward strand.
GCGCATCGGGTAAACGCACCCGCCCGTCCGCGGTGAGCAGCCACTGCGTGCCATCCGTTTCTGCGAGCGCAGCACGCTCCTCCCCAAAGCCCTCCTGCGGCGGATCCGCTACCACGATGACCTCTTCTTGGGCCACCTGTTGGCTATCGATGCTGGTGGGGTTATCGGCAGGCTGCTCATCGTGTCCGGCAAGGCACGCCGCCCACGAGCGCTGCGGGGTCTCGCCCGGTGCGGCCAAATAGCCGGGCGCATCCGAAATCCCCACGGGAGTGCCCAACGAGGCCTCGCGTAAATGCTCGTCCCCAATGGTCTGCGCCTCGGCCGCCTCGCCGGCGATGATCCGCGCGGAAGAGAGGTTGTAAACGGGGTGGTACGTATCGTTGACATCCACGAAGAGCTGGCCCTGTTCCGAGCGCACGATGGGCGCGTCCCCTGGCTGCGGGCTCGGCTGCAACCAGGCTAAAAGCCCAGAACCGACGGCCAAAAAGGCCACGCCTACCCCGCCGAATATCATCGCCTTGCGGCGGCGGGCTAGCGGATCATGGATCATGCGCGTATCGCCCAATACGAGCCCGTGTTCCACGCGGCGGCGCAAAAATTTATGGCCCGAGACTTGGGCCTTCGTCGTTGGCAATGGACGTGCCATGAATTTCCCCCCGAAAATTCCCCGAAAGTCTAAATAAACCCAGACCTCAGGCTAGCGTAGGCTCCACGGCCCTGCCACTTGGCAGCGTGTTTTCACAAGGTCGTGCGCTTTTCCCTCGTCATATGCGCGCGCGCGGACATGTCGCCCGCCTCCGGGTAATCCACTTGTACTAAGGACAAGCCCCTCGCCGGTGCTACGGGAATGCGAGAGGAGCGCTTGGTTTCCTGAAGCAATGCCGCGGCAAAGTCGACGTCCATGCGGCCTTCCCCAACGCTTAAGCAACAGCCCACCAAAGAGCGCACCATCGACCAGCAGAAGGCGTCCGCGGTCACCCGGGCTTCAAAGAGCTGCGGTTCTTCCGGTGTCGAGACATCCTGCCAGCTAAATTCCTGTAATTCTCGAATGGTGGTGGCATTCGGCTTGGCCTTGCAAAAGGCCGCAAAATCGTGCAGGCCTACCAGCGCGTTGGCCGCATCCTGCATGGCATCGATGTCTACCGGTTTGAACCATTCGGCCGTATCGCGCGCCCGCGTCGGCAGCGCACCCCGCGGGCTGGTGGTTATCCGGTACACGTAGTGCCTACGCAGCGCAGAAAATCGGGCATCAAAACCTTCCGGCGCCACCTCGCAGCCGTGCACCCGGACGTCTTCCGGCAACAGCTTGGCAAGCCTGCGCACTAACTTTCCCGGATCGCCTCCTACGGACCGTTGTTCCAACATCTCTTGCGGTACGTCCACGTGCGCCACCTGCCCGCGGGCATGGACGCCCGCATCCGTACGTCCGGCCACCGTCAGCGGCACCTCCGTGCGCGCGATCATGGCCAGCTGCTCCTCGAGCACGCCCTGGACGGTACGCAGTCCGCCCTTTTGCTTAGCCCAGCCGTGGAAATCGGTGCCGTCATAGGCCAGGTCTAACCGGAGCCGAACGAATCCTTCCGCTGGTCCCTCATCTGCGATCGGTGCTGCTTCAGTCATGGTGGACCTAATGCTACCGGAGGCGGCGGCGGGTTCCCGAAATGTGCAACTTCTCCTGCTACACCTCCCCTATTCGTTTTGAGCAGAAAATGCAATATCTGAGGGCCGTAATTGCTCAGTTATCGCAGTGGAGGATGCGCATAAGAGGTTGCGCGGGTGGATGCGCGGGTGGATGCGCGACGAAACCGGCTCATAGTCACACTAAAATACCGAGGCCCAGGAGGTCGCGGCGCAGGGGCTGAGGGAAAACGACAAAAGCCGCCTTCCCGTCTCTCTTCGTAAAGAGTATGGGAAGGCGGCGATTGTGCGCTACTGCTGCGAGTAGTCGGTGCAATCCACGCGCGGCGTTAGGGCCGACGCGGATTCAGTGGCCGAGGGAGATTACTTCTCCTCGGACTCCTCAGCAGAGGTGTTCTCAGCTGCGGTGTCCTCGGCCGGAGCCTCGGTCTCTGCAGCCTCGTCTGCCTGAGCTTCTTCAGCCTCAGCGGCCTTGGAAGCGGCAGCGCGGGTAGCGCGGTTAGCCTCGGAGGTCACGGTCTCCTCAAGAACGAGGGAGATCTGGGACATCGGGGCGTTATCACCGGTGCGGTTGTCCAGCTTGATGGTGCGGGTGTAGCCACCCTCACGGTTCTCAAACTTCGGTGCAACCTCGTCGAACAGGTGGGAAACAACATCCTTGCGCGGGATGAGCTTCAGCACTGCGCGGCGGTCAGCAATGGTGCCGGACTTAGCCTTGGTGATGATCTTTTCGACGTACGGGCGAAGAACCTTCGCCTTGGCATCGGTGGTCTTGATGGCGCCGTGCTCGATCAGGCTAGCTGCCAAGTTGCTCAGCATGTGAGCTTGCTGCTTGGCGGAGCCACCGAGACGGGCACCCTTCTTCGGGGTAGGCATTGTTTACTCCTCGTGTGCGGTAAAAGTTGAGCGCGCGGCAACGAGTGCCGCAGTTCAGGGTGATTCTTTACTCGGAATCGTCCGCAGCCGGGTCCTTGAAGTCACCGGTTTCTGCGTCGTAGCCCTCGAGCTGGGTGGGGTCGAAGTCCTCAGGGGTGTCCTTCAGAGCAAGGCCCAAGTTAGCCAGCTTGATCTTTACCTCATTAATCGACTTCTGACCGAAGTTGCGGATATCCAGCAGGTCGGACTCGGTGCATTCTGCAAGCTCGCCGACGGTGTGGATTTCCTGACGCTTCAGGCAGTTATAGGAGCGAACGGAGAAGTTCAAGTCCTCGATAGGCATGCCGTAGGCGGCGATATACTCGGTCTCCTGCGGGGAGGGGCCGATCTCGATGCCTTCGGCTGCGTTGTTCAGCTCGCGTGCCAGGCCGAACAGTTCGACCAAGGTGCCGCCGGCAGAAGCCAGGGCATCGCGGGCGGAAATCGAGTTCTTGGTTTCGACGTCGATGGTCAGCTTGTCAAAGTCGGTGCGCTGCTCAACACGAGTAGCTTCGACCTTGTAGGAGACCTTCAGCACTGGGGAGTAGATCTGGTCGATTGGAATACGGCCGATTTCCCCAGAGGTTGCGGCAGCCGGGACGTAGCCACGGCCGCGCTCAACGACGAGCTCAATGTCCAGCTTAGCGGTGTCATTCAGCGAAGCGATGTGCAGATCCGGATTGTGGATCTCCACGCCAGCCGGCGGCTGGATATCGCCCGCGGTGACATCACCAGGGCCTTCCTTGCTCAGGTACATAACCACCGGCTCATCGAAGTCGGAGGACAGGACCATGCTCTTGATGTTCAAGATGATCTCAGAAACGTCTTCCTTCACACCGTTGATGGTGGTGAACTCGTGGAGCACACCATCAATCTTGATGGAGGTTACCGCTGCGCCCGGGATGGACGACAGCAGGGTGCGACGCAGCGAGTTACCGAGGGTGTAACCAAAGCCCGGCTCGAGCGGTTCGATAACGAACTTGGAACGAGACGAGTCGATGAATTCCTCGGTGAGCTGAGGACGCTGGGAAATGAGCATTTCAATTCTCCTTTTCGGCGACCGCTATTTGACGCCGGTAGAGGGGGTAAAAATCTTGAGGTTGAAGATTCCTGATGGACCGCGTGGCCGTGAAGGGCCGTGCGGTATAACAGTTTACTTCGAGTAAAGCTCGACGATGAGCTGCTCTTGCAGCGGAATGTCGATCTGAGCGCGCTCGGGCAACTGGTGCACGAGGATGCGCAGCGTATCAGGAACGACCTGCAACCATGCCGGTACGTTGGCATCGATAAGAGCGTCCTGAGCGTCTTCGAACCATTCCATCTTCTGGGACCGCGGGCGGACATCGATGATGTCGTACTGCGTAACCCGGTAGGACGGGATGTTGATGTTCTTGCCGTTCACGGTGAAGTGACCGTGGGAAACGAGCTGGCGAGCCTGGCGGCGGGTGCGTGCCAGACCGGCGCGGTAAACCACGTTGTCGAGGCGGGTCTCCMGCAGGATGACCAGGTTGTCACCGGTCTTGCCTGGGRGGCGGTTAGCCTCGGTGTAGTAGCGGCGGAACTGACGCTCCAGCACACCGTAGGTGTACTTTGCCTTCTGCTTCTCCTGGAGCTGCAGCAGGTACTCAGATTCCTTGATGCGGTTGCGGCCAGCCTGTCCCGGAGGGTACGGGCGGCGCTCGAATGCCATGTCTCCGCCGACCAAGTCGACGCGAAGACGGCGGGATACGCGGGTAGCGGGGCCAATGTAACGAGCCATTTTCTTACCTCTTTCCTTCCCTTAAACCTTGCGACGCTTGGTCGGACGGCAGCCGTTGTGCGGCTGTGGAGTTGCATCCGTGATCGAGGAAACCTCGAGGCCTGCAGCCTGCAGGGAACGGATGGCGGTCTCGCGGCCGGAGCCCGGACCCTTGACGAATACGTCAACCTTCTTCATGCCGTGGTCCATTGCCTTACGTGCGGCGCTTTCAGCGGCCATCTGCGCAGCGAACGGAGTGGACTTGCGGGAACCCTTGAAGCCAACGTGGCCGGAGGATGCCCAGGAGATAACAGCACCGGTCTGATCGGTGATCGAGACGATGGTGTTGTTGAAGGTGGACTTGATGTATGCGTGGCCCAGAGCCACATTCTTCTTGACGACGCGACGGCCGGAACGGCGTGCGCCGGAACGAGTCTTTGGAGGCATGAACTACTTCTTCTTTCCTGCGATCGTCTTCTTCGGGCCCTTACGAGTACGCGCGTTGGTCTTCGTACGCTGACCGCGTACCGGCAGACCGCGACGGTGGCGCAGACCCTTGTAGCTTCCGATTTCAATCTTGCGACGAATATCAGCCTGAACCTGGCGGCGGAGGTCACCCTCTACCTTCCAGGAGCCTTCAATTGCGTCACGCAGTGCCGAAACCTGTTCATCATCCAGGTTGTCGGTGCGCAGGTCAGGAGAAATGCCAGTCTTTTCTAGCAATTCCTTGGCACGGGTTGGACCGATGCCGTAGATGTAGGTGAGAGCGACCTCCATACGCTTATTGCGTGGGAGGTCAACACCAGCTAGACGTGCCATAAGGCGTGTCCTTTCGGGTTGTTACGGCGGTTTTYTYCCCMTCCSTCCCSCYCCMTGCAACGCTTCGCCCGGRCCGTGCCGGGGRTCCTTGGGTTGCTTWCCAGTGCGGGCTCAGGCCACCGTAGCCTGAGGTGTACAGGACAAAACCATGCTTCGCCCTTGGGTGAGGAGGCTGACTGTGTTTACTTGTAGCGGTAGACGATGCGTCCGCGGGTCAGGTCATAAGGAGACAGCTCTACGACGACGCGATCCTCCGGGAGGATGCGGATGTAGTGCTGACGCATCTTACCGGAAATGTGTGCAAGAACCTTGTGCCCATTGTCGAGCTCGACACGGAACATTGCGTTTGGCAAAGGCTCGACGATGCGACCCTCTACCTCAATTGCGCCTTCCTTAGCCATAACCTCTACTTTTCTGGCGACAGACAAGTACCTGTCACCTGCATGTTTGTTGTCTACTGCGGTGGTGCAAGCCAACCAGACCTACTGGCGCTATACACCGTCAAACCAGCATACGCTGCAGCGACACGATTTCCAAACCGTACGCACTTTCATAAATCCCAAACCAGCGGAGTAAAACTAAAAATACCCTCGAGCTCAGTTCCTGATTCTGGAACCAAGCGCGAGGGCGAGGCGCGTTAACGCGGTGAGCTACATCGAATTAGTAGATGTAGACCTTGTCACCAATCTGGACATCGTTCCAATAGCGAACCGCGGCATCGTACGGCAGATGCACGCAACCGTTGGAGTCAACGTTGGTGTTGTCCAGGTGGAAAGCGTGGCCGTTATTGGTGAAGTAAATGGAGTACGGCATCGGTGCGTTATTGAACTCGCGGGAGATTTCGTCCTTCACCTTGCGGTTGACGTGGAAGGTACCGCGCGGGGTTTCCTCACCCACCATGCCGGCGGACATGGATGGGGAAATGTAGGAGACGTCGCCACCTTCCTGCAGCCAGGTGCGGCGGCCGTCAAGGTCGACACAGATCTTGGCGTCTGCCGGGCAGGAACCGCGGTCGAACTGGTTAGCGCGGCGCTGCTCCTCCGCACGGCGCGCCGCCTCTTCAGCCTTCGCCTTTTCTTCCGCAATCTGCTGTGCGTGTGCGCGCTCAGCGGCCTCGCGAGCCTGGCGTGCTTCCTCGTTCTTCTGCGCAACTAGGCCCGGGAAAAGGAATTCCAGTGCACTATCCACTGCGGACTGTACATTCGGTGCCAGTTCTGGGGCGTACTTCTCAGCCTGATCCAGGATGTCAGTACGGGTCTGCCATGCCTGGTCACGGGTCTGGCCTTGGAAGTTATCAACCTGCTGCTGGGCCTGTGCGGTGAGCTGGTCGAGATTAGGGAGTTGCTGAGCAGAAGCTGCCGGGGCGCCGGCAATAGTGCTCAATGCCATGACGCCAGCCACTGCTGGTGCAGCAACGGTGGCACTTAACTTGCGGAGGCTGAATTTAGACATAGTGGTGAGTATAAACCTTTCAGGGAATTATCGCCTAGTTTAAGCGGCGATTTTTCGGGGAATAAGTATTAGTAGCGCCTGGTGAGGATGCGCGGGCCGTCCACCGTCGCGGCCACCGTGTGCTCCCAGTGGGCGGCAACGGAGCCGTCGAGCGTGACCACCGTCCAGTCATCTTCTAGCACCGCACTATCGACGGTGCCCAAGGTGAGCATGGGTTCGATGGCCAGGACGGAGCCCTCCTGGATGAGGGGACCGCGGCCGGGCTTTCCCTCATTTTCCAAGTAGGGCTCTTCGTGCATGGTGCGGCCAATGCCATGTCCGCCGTAACCATCCACGATGTAGAGGGATACGCCAAACTTGTCCTCTGCGCGGTAAGTCGCCTGCTCCAGGGCGTGGGAGACATCCGTCAGGCGGTTGCCCGGCACCATCGCCTGTAGCCCTTCCATGAGCACCCATTCGGTCGCCGCGTTCAATGCCGCAACGCCCGGGTCGAGTTCGCCGATGGGAAAGGACCACGCGCTATCTCCTACCCACCCATCGAGGGTGGCGCCGCAGTCGATGGAGACGAGGTCGGCATCGGCAAGCACCGTCTTAGCATCCGGGATGCCGTGCACGATGACATCGTTAACGGAGGAGCAAATGGAGCCCGGAAAGCCTTCGTAGCCCTTGAAGGTAGGGGTGGCACCGGCATCGCGGATTGTCTGTTCCGCCACCGCATCGAGCTCCAGCGTGCTCACTCCTGGCGCCGCCGCGGCACGGACTGCTTGCAGCGCCTTGCCGACGATCTCGCCAGCCGCCTGCATAGCATCCAGCTCGCCCGGGGTGCGGGCGGGAATGCGCTTGGTGCGGCGCCGAAAAGCCATTACTTGCCCAGCGCTTCCATGGCGCGAGCGTTGATCTCTTCGACGGAGCCTTCTGCCTTGATGGGGATGATGGCATCGCCGTAGTGCTCGATGAGCGGGAAGGTCTCATCGCGGTAGACACCCAGGCGGGTGCGGATGGTTTCCTCGTTATCGTCGGCGCGGCCGCGGGCCATCATGCGCTCGACAACGACGTCCTCAGAAACCTCGAAATTCAATACGCCGTCGAGCTTTTCGCCCTTCTTGGACAACAGCTCTTCCAGGATGTCTGCCTGCTCGGTGGTGCGCGGGAAGCCGTCCAAGAGGAAGCCGTTTTTGGCGTCGTCTTGGCTGAGGCGCTCTTCTACCATGCGCGCGGTGACATCGGTAGGCACTAGCTTTCCGGCGTCAATATAGGACTTCGCCTCAACGCCCAGCGGGGTGCCCTCGCCAATATTGGCGCGGAAGAGGTCACCGGTAGAGATGTGTGGAACGCCGAGCTTTTCGCTCAGGATTGCTGCCTGGGTGCCTTTGCCAGCACCGGGAGGGCCAAGAAGTACAAGACGCATTATTTCAATAGTCCTTCGTAGTTGGATTGGAGAAGTTGGGATTCAATTTGCTTGACCGTGGTCAACGCGACGGAGACCATAATCAAGATGGCGGTACCGCCAAAGGCGGAGGTGCCGTTAGCAGAAGAGTGGCCGACGCCGAGGTCCAGGAGGATATTCGGCAAAATGGCAATCAACGCCAAGTACAGGGCACCGACGCTGAGCAGGCGGTTCATAACAAAGCCGAGGTACTCCGCCGTAGGGCGGCCCGGGCGGATGCCTGGGATGAAGCCACCGTACTTCTTCATGTTATCCGCTTGCTCGGCGGGGTCGTACTGCACCGAAACGTAGAAGTATGCGAAGAAAATGGTCAACAGGAAGTACAAGACGATGTACTGCCAGGACGACGGCGCCTGCAGGTGCGCAATGACATTGCGCTGCCACCAGTTATCCGGGGTGTTCACGGAGCTGGAGTTGACGATCTGCGTGATCAGCACCGGCATGTAGATAAGCGAGGAGGCGAAGATGACTGGGATAACGCCGGCCTGGTTGACCTTGAGCGGCAAGTAGGTGGAAGAGCCACCGTACTGGCGACGGCCCACCATGCGCTTGGCGTACTGCACCGGGATGCGGCGCTGGCCCTGCTCGATGAAGGTAATGCCGACGACCAAGACGATAAGGCCGACCAACACCATCGCGAAGACCATGCCGCCGTTGTTTTGCAGGATATTCATGCCATCGGTAGGCAGGCGCGTAGCAATACCAGCGAAAATGAGCAGGGACATGCCGTTGCCAATGCCCTTTTCCGTAATCAGCTCGCCCATCCACATTACGAGGACGGCACCGGAGGTCATCGTCACCACGAGCAGGATGAGGGTGAAGAAGTTGCGGTCTTCTGCTAAGACCGGCACGCCCTGGCCCAGCAGCTGCTCGCGGTCCGCCAGCGCGACGATGCCGGAGGATTGCAGCAGCGCCAAGGCGACCGTGAGGTAGCGGGTGTACTGGGTCATTTTCGCCTGCCCAGATTGACCTTCCTTCTTCAGCTGCTCAAAGCGCGGGATGACCACGGTCAGCAGCTGCACGATAATGGACGCCGTAATGTAGGGCATGATGCCGATGGCGAAGATCGACAGCTGCAATAGGGCGCCGCCAGAAAACAAGTTAATCACGGAGTAGAGGTCTCCGGATTCCTCTGTCAGTTGACGCAAGCGTCCTGCAATTGACGCGTAATCTACACCCGGCGACGGGATCTGTGCACCGATGCGGTACGCAATGATCATCACGACGGTGAAGACGATCTTCTTGCGTAGGTCGGCATCCTTAAAAGCCTGCAAAATGGCGGACACTACAAAATCCTCCTGGCCTACCGCTGTCACGCGCGAATCTATGGATTCCTCACGCAGCAACACACGGAGGTGGACACTCGTTGGCCCCCTCAGGGCTCCACGTCTTTCTCACACGGCGTTAAGAAGTAAAGACAAGGAGTCCCAAAGGAACGGTGGAACACTTTTGACCCCATAACCCTACCAGCTATATAACTGCGAGCCACATCTAACCCGCATTATGTGACAATGATTGCCCATTCTTTCGCGCTTATTCCGCTAGGGGTTTACCATGTTAATTATTGCCCTGCGCAATTTTCTACCCGTAGGATTCCGGCCTTGCGGTCCCTAAACACCAAGGTCGTTATTGGTGTGACCCCAACATTGCGAAAGAAGTCTGAATGAGCAAAAAATTCACGCCGATGACCGTTGCTGAGATCATCGACGTCTTCATCCCTAGTCCCAACCCGTTCCGCTGGGAGGCCTTTGATGGCTCGGCCACCGGCCCTGTCGATGCCGAATACAAGGTCACCATCAATAGCCTTGGCGGACTTGCTTATATCGCCACCCACCCAGGCGACGTCGGATTCGCCCGCGCCTATGTCACCGATGGCATCTCTGTAGAAGGCGAGCACCCCGCCCACCCGTACGGCATCTTCAATGCCCTGCACGCCATGTATGACAAGTTTGAAAAACCCAGCGCTAAAGACTTGGCCCGCGTGGTTCGCTCGCTGGCTTCCATGGGCGCTTTCCACATCCAGCCGGTGCCTGAGGTAGAGCGCGCCTCTTGGCTGCGCCGCAAGCTGCACGATGGCCTGTCCAAGCACTCCAAAGAGCGCGACGCCGACGTTATTTCTGATCACTACGACGTGGGCAATGACTTCTACGAGCTCTTCTTGGGCGATTCCATGACCTATACCTGCGCCTACTYCCCCMCCCCGGACGCCACCCTGGAGGAGGCACAGGAAAACAAGTACCGCCTCATCTTTGACAAGCTGCGCCTGAAAGAAGGCGACACCCACCTAGACGTGGGCTGTGGCTGGGGCGGCATGGTGCGCTACGCCGCACGCCGCGGCGTGAAGTCCATCGGCGTGACCTTGTCGCAAGAGCAGGCCGAGTGGGGCCAAAAGAAAATCGAGGAAGAAGGCCTACAGGATCTGGCCGAGGTCCGATTCATGGACTACCGCGATGTCACCGAAGAAGGCTTTGATGCCATCTCCGCCATCGGCATCATCGAGCACATCGGCGTGCAGAACTACGATGACTTCTTCAAGTTCATGTACAGCAAGCTCAAGATCGGCGGCCTGATGTTGAACCACAACATCACCTACCCGGATAACCACAAGACGCCCAAAGGCGGCTTCATCGACCGCTATATTTTCCCCGATGGCGAGCTCACCGGTTCCGGCAACGTCACCAAGGCCATGCAGGACAATGGCTTCGAGGTCTTCCACACCGAATCCCTGCGCTTTGATTACATGCGCACCCTGCACGAGTGGTGCGAGAACTTGAAGGAGAACTGGGAAGAGGCCTGCAACCTGGTAGGCCTGCCCACCGCCCGCCTCTACGGCATCTACATGGCCGGCTCGGAGTGGGGCTTCGAGCGCAATATCATTAACCTCTACCACTTCTTGGGCATCAAGCTCGGCGAGGCCGGCTCCCGCGCCGGCGTGCCTGAGCGCCGTTGGTGGGAAGACAGCCGCTTTTAAAAGGAGCCCATATGACCCTTTTGGATCACTTACGCGAGCGCGTTTCTGCCCTGCAGCCGCGCCCCGTCGACGCCGTGCGCATCGAGCCCGTAGGCTGGCAGGCCCACCGCGCCGGCGTAGACACCTTACTGCGCAGCTTCCGCGAGGTCCCCGCCGGCAAGCGCGTGCGCTTGGCCAAAAAGACCTCTAACCTCTTTCGCGGCCGCAGCGAGAATCAGGTAGGCCTTGATGTCTCCGACCTAGGCGGGGTTATCGAGGTCGATCCCCTCGCCCGCACCGCCGATGTGCAGGGCATGTGCACCTACGAGGACTTGGTCGATGCCACCTTGCCGCACGGCCTCATGCCGTTCGTCGTTCCGCAGCTTAAGACCATCACCCTGGGCGGCGCGGTGACCGGCATGGGCGTGGAATCCACGAGCTTCCGCAACGGCCTGCCGCACGAGTCCGTCATCGAGATGGATATCCTGACCGGCACCGGCGAAATCCTTACCTGCTCGCGCGAGCAGAACGTCGATCTCTTCCGCCTCTTCCCCAATTCCTACGGTTCTTTGGGCTACGCGGTGCGCCTGAAGATCGAGCTCGAGCCCGTCCCGCCTTACGTGGAGCTGCGCGAGCAGCGTTTCCACACGGTGGAGGAGGCAAGCCGCGTGCTTGCCGATGTCTCCGTCAACCACACCCACGAGGGTGAGTCCGTCGATGGCCTAGACGGCGTGGTCTTTTCCGAGGACGAGGCTTACCTCGTCTTCGCCCGCTTTACCGATGAGGAGGGCCCTACCTCCGATTACACGCGGGATAAGATCTACTACCGCAGCCTGCAGCACGCCCAGGGCATGCGACGCGACCGCCTTACCATCCGCGACTATATCTGGCGCTGGGATACCGACTGGTTCTGGTGCTCGCGTGCCTTTGGCGCCCAGAACCCCAAGGTGCGCAAGGTCTGGCCGCGCGAGCTGCGCCGCAGCTCCTTCTACTGGAAGCTGGTGCGCCTGGACCGCAAGTACGAGTTGGAGTACAACTTCATCAAAAAGCCGCACGGCAAGCCGCGCGCCGAGCGCGTGGTCCAGGATATCGAGGTCACCCCGGAAAACCTCCCGGAGTTCCTCCACTGGTTCTTCCAGGCCTCCGATATCCAGCCGGTCTGGCTCTGCCCCATCCGCCTGCGCGATGGTGTGGGCGATCTCGTGGGCACCGGCGATATTGCCGCCGAGTCCCAGGACCCCTGGCCGCTCTACCCGCTGCGCCCCGGAAAGACGTGGGTCAACGTCGGCTTCTGGTCCGGTGTGGACGGCGATCACGTCGATCCCAGCGCCCCCGGCAATGGTGCGTTCAACCGCGTCATTGAAGAGAAGGTCAATGACTTGGGCGGCCACAAGTCGCTGTACTCCGAGGCCTTCTACTCCCGGGAGCGGTTCGAGGAGCTCTACGGCGGAAAGCTTCCCGATGCCATCAAGGCCGTAACGGACCCCGATGACCGCTTTCCCGGCCTCTTTGAAAAGACCGTGGACGAGGCCTAGGACGGGTCCCAAAACACATAAGGGTGGAACGCTAGTGAAAGCGTTCCACCCTTTTTGCAGCTACGGGCCCAATCCCTGACAGGGCCCGAGGCTTTAATCAGCGCGACTACTGCGCTTGGGCCACCTGCGCGGTCTCAGCGTTATCCGGCTGGGACAGCTGCGGGTTGGTGTCAACGGGGCCGGTGGAGCCGGCGAGCGCAAGCACGGCGGAGATGACAGCGGCAAGGAATGAAGAAATGGACGACATAGCAAAATCCTAGCTAGTAGGGATGAGTGTTTACGGTGATAACACTACCACTGCCATGCATACGCCCGCATAGATCGACTACACCCCCTCACCCCGCACATAAGGTGCGAGGAAAGGGGGTGTAGTTATTCCCTAGTCCAGATTACTTGGTGTTGGCGGAACCGCCAGCAGCCTCAATCTTTTCTACAGCGGACTTGGAGAACTTGTCTGCGGTGACGTTCAACTTAACGTTGATGTCGCCGCTGCCCAGAACCTTGACCGGCTGGTTAGCGCGGACGAGGCCAGCAGCTGCGATGTCAGCGACGGTGATGTCGCCGCCATCGGCAAACTTCTCGGCCAAGTCAGCCACGTTAACAACCTGGTACTCAACGTGGTTCGGGTTCTTGAATCCCTTGAGCTTAGGCAGACGCATGTGGATGGGCATCTGTCCACCCTCGAAAGCAGCGGGAACCTGCTTACGAGCGCCGGTACCCTTGGTACCGCGACCAGCGGTCTTACCCTTGGATGCCTCACCGCGGCCAACGCGGGTCTTGGGCTTATTTGCTCCTGCGGTTGGGCGCAGGTCGTGCAGCTTGATGATATCAGCCATGGTTTACTCCCCTGCCACTTCTTCGACGGTGACCAGGTGGCGAACCTTGTGAACCATGCCGCGGATGATCGGGGTGTCCTGCTTAACAACGGACTGACCGATGCGCTTGAGACCCAGAGCCTCAATGTTCTTGCGGTGGTTCGGCTTGGTGCCCACCAGGCCCTTTACCTGTGTAATCTTCAGAGCCATTGTTTATGCCTCCTGACCTGCGCGCTTGCGCAGCATACGGGCCGGGGTGACCTCTTCGATGGACTTGCCACGGCGTGCGGCAACCTCTTCGGGGCGGACCAGCTGCTTGAGGCCGTCCACGGTTGCGCGGACGACGTTGAGTGCATTGTCGGAGCCCAGGGACTTCGACAGAATGTCCTGCACGCCAGCGCATTCAAGCACTGGACGAGCAGCACCGCCGGCGATGACACCAGTACCAGGAGCGGCGGGCTTCATCATGACGATGCCCGCTGCGTCGCGACCCTCTACCGGGTGGGTGATGGTGCCGGCAACCATAGGTACGCGGAAGAAGTTCTTGCGAGCCTCTTCTGCACCCTTCTGGATTGCAGCCGGAACTTCCTTAGCCTTGCCGTAGCCAACGCCTACCTGGCCCTGGCCGTCACCAACGACGACGAGAGCGGTGAAGGACATGTTGCGGCCACCCTTGACGGTCTTGGAGACGCGGTTGATGGTCACAACGCGCTCGATGTACTTATCGCGCTCGTTGTCCTGCTGGTTACGACGATCGTTGCGACGGCCGTTGCCGCCGCGGTTGTTCTTGTTGTTCTCGGCGGAGCGTCCGCCGTCACGCTGTTCACGGTCCGACATTACGCGATCCTTCCGTTGATGTTTCCGTTGACGATGATCATTAGAACTTCAGACCACCTTCACGTGCGGCGTCTGCCAGCGCAGCGACGCGGCCGTGGTACTTGTAGCCTGCGCGGTCAAAGACGACCTGCTCAATGCCAGCGGCCTTGGCGCGCTCAGCAATCAGTTCGCCCACCTTGGCAGCCTTTGCCTTCTTATCGCCCTCGAATGCACGGATGTCCGCTTCCATGGAGGATGCGGAAACCAGGGTGTGGCCTGCCAAGTCATCGATGACCTGGACGTGCATGTGGCGCGAAGAGCGGTGCAGGACCAAGCGCGGGGACTCAGGGGTGCCACGCAGGGTCTTACGGATACGGAAGTGGCGGCGTGCGCGTGCTTCGCGACGACGAGAAGAAATGTCCTTGCCGACTGGAGTGCGCTTCGTGTTTTCAGTGTTTGCCATTGCTTACTTACCCGTCTTTCCGACCTTGCGACGGATCTGCTCGCCTTCGTAGCGAATACCCTTGCCCTTATAAGGATCGTCCTTACGCAGGCGACGGATATTAGCGGCGATCTGTCCGACTAGTTGCTTGTCAATACCGGTAATGGACAGCTTGGTGTTGCCGTCCACTGCGAAGGTGATTCCCTCCGGAGCCTTAATGAGGACCGGGTGGGAATAGCCCAGGCTGAATTCCAGGTCCTGGCCCTTTTGCTGCACACGGTAGCCGACACCAAAGATTTCCATCTTGATGGTGAAGCCCTCGGTCACGCCGATGACGGCGCTGTTGAGCAGCGAGCGGGACAGGCCGTGCAGTGCACGGTGCTTGCGGTGATCATCAGGGCGGGAAACGGTCAAGATGCCGTCTTCCACGTTGATGGTGATCGGATCCGGAACGTTTACGCTCTGGGTACCCTTAGGGCCCTTGACCTCAACGTCTTGGCCGTTGATGTTGATTTCGACGCCGTTTGGTACGGCGATCGGTGCTAGACCGACTCGAGACATGTGTCAAACCTCCCTTTACCAGACGTAGGCGAGAACTTCTCCGCCTACGCCCTTCTCCTCAGCCTGACGGTCAGTCAGCACACCGTGGGACGTGGAAATGATAGCCACGCCCAGGCCGCCCAAGACCTGTGGCAGTTCGGTGGACTTTGCATACACACGCAGACCCGGCTTAGACACGCGACGCAGACCAGACAGGGAACGCTCGCGGTTGTTGTACTTCAGCTCGAGGGACAGGGTGTGGCCCTCAACGGTGTAGTCAGCGATGTAGCCTTCCTGCTTCAAGATGTCAGCAATGTTTGCCTTCAACTTGGAGGTAGGCATCGACACGACGTCGTGGTGTGCGTTACTTGCGTTACGCACGCGCGACAGCATGTCGGCAATAGGATCAGTCATAGTCATATGAGTGACCGTGTACCTTTCTCGTTGCGGTTCCCGTGCTCACCAAAGCGTTTTCCGTGTGATTTCGGGCTACTCACGCTCCTCACGGTCAATACCGCAAGGCGCTCGCCACCCTTTGATTCAGACAACGGTCCGCTATAAACGGCGAGGGGCCTACAACAAAGTTGATGTTCAATTCTTTTTCGGCTCTGCGTTTTACCAGTTCAGCACTCAAGACCCGCAAGGCTTTGCGCGTGCACCGGCTGCAGCGCAGGCACGCCGGAACACTTTACGCCATATCCTGCGGTTTTCCAAATAAATCCCCTGCATTCATTACAGTCGGATACAGCGCCACATAGTTGAGGAGTAGTTGAGATGAGTACCGAGAACGAAGATCCGATCCGCACCGCCCACCAATGGCTTGAAGAAGCCGCGCGGCTATTAAACCTCGAGCCACATGAGGCCACGGCGCTGACCCGGGAACTGCTGGATTTAACCAAGGACGTGGCCCATACCCAGTCGCGGCCGGCAGCACCGTTGACGGCGTTCGTGGTGGGGTTGGCATCGGCAAGCACGGCAGAAGCCAAGGTAAATATCGAAACCCTCAAGGAGGCGCTGAAGTAATGGCCGGACGCAAGAATGCCACCTTCGCTGTCACGAAGGTCCGCTTGGGCGAGCATACGCAGGTAGATACCCGCGCCGATACCGTCGCCGGTGAGGAGCCGCTTGAGATTCGCGTGGGCGGGCAGACCATCACCACCACCATGCGCACCCCGGGCCACGATATTGAGCTGGCGCACGGTTTCCTCCACTCCGAGGGGCATATTGCCGCGCTTTCCAATGTCACCACTGCCCGCTACTGCGCCGGTTCCACCGTCGAGGGCATGAATACCTATAACCTGCTGGACATAGACTTGGTGAAGAATACGCCGTTGGACTTGAGCGATCTCCGCCTGACCACGACGACGTCCGCCTGCGGGGTGTGCGGCACTTCGTCCATCGAGGCGCTGGCAAAGAAGTCGCGCTACCCCATCCCCCAGATCCCCGTGGACCCACAGCTGGTGGTCCAGCTGCCGGAGAAGCTGCGCGCCGCCCAAAAGGAATTCCGCAAGACCGGCGGAATCCACGCCGCCGGCGCATTTACCCTCGAGGGTGAGCCGGTGGTCATCCGGGAGGACATCGGCAGGCACAACGCCGCCGATAAGGTTATTGGCCMCCTGCTCATGGAAGRGCGCCTGCCCGCCGATGACCTCATTTTGGTCATGAGCTCCCGCGCCAGTTTCGAGCTGGTCCAAAAGGCCGCCATGGCCGGTTTTGGCATGCTCGTTGCCGTCAGCGCCGCCTCTTCCCTTGCCGTAGAGACCGCCCGCGAGACCGGCATGGCGCTAGTGGGCTTTGCCCGTGCCGATCGCTTTAACCTTTATTCGGGCACGCTGGCCTAGTCGCGGTAATCTTCCGGCCCATTATTGAGCCAGGCGTACACGCCACCGATGAGCAAGCCGCCGCCGATGAAGTTGCCAATCCACACCAGCGTCCAGTTGAGAGCAACATTGCCAACGGTCAGCGCGGCCGGCAGCGGATCGCTGCCGAAGAAGGTGAGCGCGAAGAGACAGAAATTGGCAATCACGTGCTCCAGGCCTAGGCCCACGAAGATGCCGATGATCGGGACGATGACGATGAACTTCGACACGATTTCCTTGGCAAAGACCGCGCCAACGATGCCCATATTGACCACGAAGTTCGCGGCCATGCCCTCCACGAGCATTCCCTGCGGGGATTTGGTCAGCTTGCCTTCAGAGATGGTGACCAACAGGTGCGAGGGATCCATATTCGCGAGCTTGGCAGACATGCCCATGACGGCGGCAAAGATGATGGCGCCGACAAGGTTAAAGATCGTGGTAATAAGCAGTACGTAGAAGGCCTTGCCCCAGGACAAGTGTTTCTGCATCGCCCCGTAGACCATGTACATCATATTGCCCGTGGCCAGCTCAGCACCGAGGATAACGATGGCGAAGAGGCCTAGGCCGAAGAACAGGGCAAAGATCACGGAGCCCAAGCCTGGGGCAAGCTCTTCCACCGCTTGGCCAACGACGCCGGCAAATACGGTGCCGATGCACAGATACACACCGGCGAGAATTGCGCGGACAGAAAATCGTGAAAATGATTGATCGAGTAGGGCGGCCTTTTTCAGGGATCCGGCCTTGGCAGCTTCGTTGAGAGACACCGTTTTTATTTTCCTTATTTAGCTGTACTTATACGGACAAGAGAATCACGGAGTATCGTAGCGGTTAGCGCAACCGCTGCCTCGATAAGCCGGAAAAGAAAATTATTACTCTAAGCTGGGTTCACACCCACCCCTATTGTCCCTAGTTTCCTCGGAGGTCGCAGTGGAGCACCAAGACCACCCACGGAGGAAGGGATCTCACTTATCCGCAGCGCAACCGCGCCACACTACATCCTTAAATCACAACACTCCAGGCCATGCTTCTAGCGTTGCTGATAAAAATTCCCGGCCCAAAGGTGGATCTGGCCGGCACCATTCCACAGAGCGCGATTGGCGGAAAGCAGAGCATCACGCGCGTCACATCCAAAGCCGTTACCCGAATCGCAGGATAAAAGAGACCTCAGCTCCAAGGCACCGAAAAGCCCCTTCTTCCCCTTGGGATCGCTTTAAAGGCGCATGGGCGTCCTCCGGAGTCCTTCGAGTCTCAGCCGGCATCGTTGCAACGATCCTCGTCATCAGCACGATCGATCGCAGCATCAATACGTCCGAACGCAACATCAGCTCGCCCGAAGGATTAGATACTAACCAAGTTTCTGCAGAAAATGCTCCCGTGTTCGAACCGTCCGCGGCAGTAGAAATGTTTATCCCTGCCATCGACGTCCATGCCCAATTTGAGGATGGCACGTGCCGCGTAGTCGATGGCGCCATAAACCCTGACACCATGGATAAGGCTTGCACTTATACTGCCGATGACCGCCCCTACTCCCTGCCTAGAACAAATGCCGACGATATCGTCGTTATCGCTTGGCACACCGGCGCCGGCGTGCCTGCCGTATTCAATAAGCTTTACGATGGCGCTGCCAACGAGCACAAGGTCAGCATCGGCGACAAGCTGTACGTACGCACCAAGAATTCCGACCAGAACTGGCTCACCTACACCGCAACCGATCTCCATGACCCCGATAAACAAGGCCTAGCCGGTGACTCCAGCGTATGGGGCGAGGACGCGATGCCAGGCAGGCTGCTGACGACTAGCTGCATCCAGCCCGCCAATCCCCTCGAGGCCGCCGTGCGCAATGCCGTCGTGGGATGGCAATTCGAGGGCACCACCCACACCGCGGACGACAAAGTTTAACCGCTCAGCAGCACTGCGGTCACTCGCCCGCCTTCCGCTTATCCGCTCCTTTTCCTCAGCTTTACACAGTCCCCGCTTCCGCAACCGGAGGTGGGGACTTTCTATATCTTCTTTCCCAGCTCGCGGGCAAAGGTTCACTATTTTCAACAACGCTAACGATAACGGTTTGCAATAGTGTAGTATTCGTCGCAACCTATATAAAAGTTCACTGCACCTAACCTTGGGAGAACCTTATGCCGTTGCGCACCTCACTACCGCGCCTTGCCACCATAGTCGTGGTCTTGGCGCTCGCGTTATTCCACGCTCCCTTCGCCCTCGCTGAGGACGCCCCACTTGTCCGCACCCAAACGCACGTAGATTCCCCGCACGCGGTGTGGAAGGACGGAAACTTCAAACTCATGTCCAATAGTGCGGGC
Source organism: Corynebacterium accolens (assembly GCF_030515985.1). The sequence goes on from NZ_CP100376.1 coordinate 1,149,589, forward strand.
CTAGTCCCCATCGAGGACACGATCAACTGGGTCAGCCACGGCCGCGTCGATGGCGGCCTAGGAGCCTATGCCTGGCGCGTTCCCGATGACCCGCGCTTCGAGTTTCTCAATGCCGAGAAAAACCAGCTCATGTACTACGGCGGCCCCGCAGTAGGCTTCCCGAAAAACACCATGCCCATCTGGGCTGGGTTCGGTGCCGCCGCGGATCTTCCCACCGATCAATTCCGCGATAAATCCTTCAACATGGAAATCGTTGATTTTAAGGGCCCCGGCCGCATGGAGCTGTTTACCTACAGCGACGAGAACTATCCTCTGAACCGCCTCTGGTCCTCCCACGACCCGGGATTCCGTACCACCTGGGTCAATGCAGGCACGCACACGCATAACGCCACGACGTTTACCCGTCCTGGCCACTACGAGGTCACCTACCGCGCTTCTGCGCGAAAGAAGGATGGCACTTTCAYCCMCYCCGAGCCACAAACCTTGGTCTGGCAGGTAGGCGGAACCAACCCCGCCGAGCGCACGATCACCGACCTTGATACCGCCTTTAACGACGCCAAGTCTGAATACTCAGGCTCCGAAGGGGCCGAGTCCAACGCTCCTATATTTAAGATGGCTCCCTCCAAGGCCGATACAAAGGGCGCGAAGCAAGGCATCCTCACCACGCTCTCCCTCGATACTGGCAATGCCAAAGACTCCGGCCGCGCCGTATTCACCATCAACGGCCACTACCTTGCCGAGCGCAAGGTAGAAGGCGGTAAAGCTTCGTGGGATGAAATGATTGGTGATGAAGAATCCAACTTCCAAGCCATCTTTATTCCCGACAATGATTCCCCAAGCCCTCGCTGGGTATCCGAACCCGTAAAGTCCTGGACCAGCACCGATGGGGAAAAGGACGATGAAGATGCCGAAGCTTATACAACGAAAAGCGGCGAGCTTCCTACCCCTGAGATGGAAGAGATAGAGCCGTTTGAGACCGATCCCCTTAAGATCGAGAGCTCAGATATCACCGTGTCCACCAGCGAGGTGTACGGCGATGGTGACCGCAATATCGACATCACCGTAGAGCCCGAAGATGACCGCACCACGGTGCGCGTTACCGGCGGTTTYTWCAAGGKAAATGGCGAACCGATGACCAGCCTGCCGGRAAARCATATTKCAGATTGCGAAATCAGCTTTACTTCCGGGCCGGGGCAAAGAACGAGCAGGCAACTCATCGATAGTTGTAAGCAGCCCGGATACCAACTCATGCTGCGCATCGTTCCTGATTCCCGCTCCGATGCCGGTGGCGCCACGCTATTTAGCCATACTCACAAAGATGCTTATGAGCCGATCGCTGAGACCACCGTCTCGTTCGCTGAGGCTTCTGACTCCACGGATTCACAGGAACCAGAAGGATCGGAGAAGCCAGAAGACTCCGACGCCCCAGAGAAGCCGCAGGATTCGGAAGAATCAGAAGGCTCTGCCCCATCCAAGAATCCATCGCCTTCCACGACCTCGAAGCCTTCTGTTCCCAAGATCCCCTCACCCAAGCCGCAGAACCCGAAGGATAAAGACACCCCGCACAAGGAGCTCAATCTGCACCGGGGTCACGTAGATATCTCCCCGATCCACGAAGATGGTGAGCTGCACCTGGGCATCAAGGACGAGACGAACCTGTACCACATTGGTGCAATCTGGCGTAAGCCTTCCGATGTCTTTTTCACCGTTCCAAAGCAGGTCAAGTCCACTTTGAACAAAGACATTCCGCACTTTGGAAAGAAAGGCAGCGCTGCCTACGTCCTGCCAGAGACACAGCGCACCGGTGTAGTGTGGCCTGGGCTCAGCACTGAGGATGCTTACAAGGACACCAAGAAGAATTACACCTTTACCTTCACCCCCGTCAGCGCCCCGAAGGACGGCGAATGGTTGGCATACCAGGCTGATCAGACCGGGCTGGACCAGCGCCTTGCCGGCAGCGATGACACGCATTCCTACACCACCGAAACCGCAGAACACATGCACCTCAACTGGGCATTCAACAAACCCGGTACGTATGAAGTTGGTGTCACGGTCGCAGAAAAAGACGGTAAGCCTGCGAAAAAGGCTGTTCTGCGCTTCAAGGTAGCTACCGAGGATTCATCATCTGCTGCCCCACCCACTACTGGGAACGACAGTGCCACTGAAGGCGACTCCAACGGCACGGAAAGCACCACACCGTCGAAGGAACCAAGCCCAGAGACAACGGAACCTGCTCCCAGCGCAGAACCGTCTAAGAAGCGCGAGATTACCAAGGGCCACATCGACTTCGGGCCAAAGGTTGTGGACAACAAGCTCGGCTTCTATGTCAACGAAGACGACCAACACAACGTGCCTGAAGACGTAGCGCTGCGCATTCACGATGCCCGCCGCGTGACGGTCGCTGACTCCCTGGCTAAGACGCTGTCTTTTACCGGAATGGTAAAGACTGGCTCAACGATCTACCACCTACCATTGCAACAGGACCACGACGCTGTGTGGCCGGGGTGGGACACGATCAAGGTGGGGCAAGACTACCGTGACGCCGCGATCGAAGTTCGCCCTAAGTCGGCACCTACGGACGGAAAATGGTGGGCCGGCCACACTGCCTCCCTAAACACACCGGCACGCACCTTAGCCGATAGCAACGGTACCCATACGATCAAAGGCGTTGAGGATGGTCCTTTCCACGTCCACGCGCACTGGATTTTTACCGAACCAGGGCGCTACGAAATGGAAATGCGCACCGTCAACAACGACGGCGACAAACTCACCGACTGGCACACCGTGACCTTCCTCGTGGGCGATTCAACCACCCAGCCCGGTGGAAAAGGCACTGACAAAGAAGGCGAAGAGGAAGAGGGCAAGCCCGCAGACTCCTCGAAGGTTAAGCAGCCAGGCGCTACCAAGCCAGATAACGGCTCGAATAGCACCGACACTAATAAGCCGGGGTCCGATAAGTCCAAGGCAACTAACTCATCTGGATCGAATGCGGGCGCTAAGGCATCCATGGGAAATGGCGCTGGGAAGTCGAACGGCTCCACCAAGTCCACTACTGCTAAGGGCGCAGGCAGTGGCTCTGGTCCAAGCTCCGGATCCGGCGGAGGCTCTTCCAGCCCCCACAACGGCGCACTAGCTTCTACGGGTGCCAATATCGGTTGGGTTCTCGTGCTCGCCGCACTCTTTGTTGTCGGCGGCATAGTACTGGTGAAAAAGCGGTCTAAAGGCAGTCAGTAGCCCTTAAGCTCCGGGGTTCGTTGACCGCCCAACCGCAACGAACTCTCACCGAGGAACTGCTCCACGACCTTAGAACCCAAGAAGCATCAACCCCTAACGCAGAGCTCAGCCCCGAGCATGGTCGATTACTAGCTCGGGCCGGGCTCATTTTGCGTTTTAAAGTGGTTTTTACGCACCAAGCCTTTAATCTCTGCCCGAATAGGTTGGAAGCTAACCTGGACTGCTGCATTCAGCATGTTAAACATAGTTCAATGGAATATGCCGGGTATCTACCTACCTTCCTGATTCATTCCTTTTGACAAAGAAAAACTATGCATAATAAATTTAGCTAACTGTTTACGGGTTCTTGGGAAAGTCAGTGGAAATTGAGCCCGTATGCAGTGATGACCCAAATAAGTGATAGAATAGACTGACCACTAAGAGAAATTGGGTCTATGCCGATCACCGTGATGACCTGAGCTATTTATAACCAATGGATGGACGAAGGCTCCCCCGTGAGAAATGTGATTAGCTTTGTTTAGTCGTATATCGAAATCTGTTTTACTTCCTTTAATCATTCTTGTATCCACTTCTCTAGCGGGCTTTTTCTGGGGAGAATTAAGTGTTTTCCCTCTTGCTATGGCAGTAATATACTTGACCCTGTATAACGCCTCTATACGTAGAGATTTTTACCCAAGATCGGAGTCTGGGGTATTTTTCGTCGGGTTTGTGCTATCCATTTTTGGTGGATTAATGAATGATTCAAACTACACGTTCTCCCTCGGGCTAATGATAGGTTCGACCCTCCTTATGTTAATAAGACTTAATAAGGAGGACTCAACCGGACCAAGGAAGTGAAGTGTCTGGCCATATAGCTTTTACCATGGCCACTGATATTCCCATCTACTTCTGCCGTCCAGGATCGCCGTGGGAGAGAGGCAGCAACGAAAACACCAACGGTAGGCTCAGAAGAAACCTTGCCAAAACAGTGGCCTGTACATCTACGCCGCCACGGACCTAGAGATGATCGCCAACATTCACAACCACAAACCACGCAAAGCACTCAACTGGCGCACCCCAGCCGAAGTCATGACCAACGCCCTGACACAAACCGGTAGTATCACACCCAAGTAACCGTCATCGTTGCAATGACCCCTAGAATCCACAGATGACAATAAAACTAAAAGGTCCCAACTCCTTCCATGGAAGTTGGGACCTTTTAGCGATCTATTTACTTGAACGGGAAGCCGAGCTCGCGCAGGAGCTTACGGCCCTCCTCGTCGTTGGTAGCACTGGTAACGACGGTGATATCCATACCACGGGGACGATCGATCTTGTCAATGTCGATTTCGTAGAACATGGACTGCTCGGACAGGCCGAAGGTGTAGTTACCGTGACCGTCAAACTGCTGGTCAGACAGACCACGGAAGTCACGAATACGTGGCAGCGCGATGGTCAGCAGACGGTCCAGGAACTCCCACATGCGGTCGCCACGCAGGGTAACGCGTGCGCCGATGGGCATGCCTTCACGCAACTTGAAGTTCGCGATGGACTTCTTTGCGCGACGCAGCTGCGGCTTCTGACCAGTGATAGCGGTCAGGTCCTCGAGAGCGCCATTGATGACCTTGGAGTCACGAGCAGCTTCGCCAACACCCATGTTGACGACCACCTTGGTGACGCCAGGGATCTGCATGACGTTGTCGTAGTTGAACTCTTCGTTCAGGTTCTTGCGGATTTCCTCGCGGTAGCGAGTCTTCAGACGCGGGGTGTAGTTCTCGCTCATTTTTAGATGTCCTTCCCGTTGCTACGCGCGATACGGACCTTTTTGCCGTTCTCGTCGAAACGGTAGCCCACGCGGGTCGGGTTGCCCTCGGAGTCAACGATCGCAACGTTGGACACGTGGATCGGGGCTTCTTGGGTAACGATTCCACCGGACTCAGCGCCACGCTCGGTAGCGGAGTTTGCGACGTGCTTCTTGATGCGGTTAACGCCCTCAACGAGGACCTTTTCGCGCTTCGGGTATGCCTCGATGACCTTGCCCTTCGCACCCTTATCTGGGCCCGAAATGACAATCACCATATCTCCCTTATGGATCTTCATAAGATTAGATCACCTCCGGTGCTAGAGAAACGATCTTCATGAAACGCTTGTCACGAAGTTCACGAGCAACCGGGCCGAAGATACGGGTACCGCGAGGTTCGCTATCGCCCTTCAGAATAACTGCAGCATTCTCGTCAAAGCGGATGTAGGAACCGTCTGGACGACGGGTCTCCTTCTTCGCACGGACGATAACTGCCTTAATTACATCGCCTTCTTTTACGCTGCCGCCTGGAACAGCGTCCTTGACGGTCGCGACAATTACGTCGCCGATGCCAGCGGAGCGTCGGACAGAGCCACCGAGAACGCGGATGCACAAAATTTCACGTGCACCAGAGTTGTCGGCGACGCGCAGACGCGATTCTTGCTGAATCACTATGGGTCTCCTGACCTGGATTGATGTGCGACAAGATTTCCGTCCTTGCCACACGCGGTCTACAAACTTGCTGTGCTCGAGCCTTTACAACGAACACCGTAAAGCGTCGATGGGTCTCGGACCGGCGATTCGGAAACGCACCGCTACGGACCGACCAGCTCTCGCAACCTATACATTCAACCATATGGGGGTGGCGCTTTCCAAACTTCGAATGCGAAGCAACTTTTCGCCCTAGCACCCCCCTATTTAGGACAGCTGTGCCTGGTTTTAAATAATCGGACGATTTTTCTTTGCGCAGCGGTAATGCAGCACAAAGAATCCTGTTAATCTTTAGATCCGTTTATCTCTCAGACGGACTCTTCCCTATTCCACTGCCCCCTAAGGACAAAAATAAATCGCATACCTAAAGTTCTGACCGCCACGGCGTTAGCTGGCGCCCTCACCTTCGGCGTCACACCCACCGCCCCTACGCCGGAAGCAAACGCTCAGGCGCAAAGTGGAATTGGAATTGCTGCCTTAGCAGCAGTTCTCGTAATCGGTGGCGTGACGTGGTACCTCGCCAAGGACGGCATTACCTACATCAGAGATCAATCTCGGACTCACTTGGAGCCTACTCCAGAAGAGAAGGCCGCCTCCCAAGAAATGATCAAAAACAACAAAGAAGAAGTAATCGCTCAAAGTGGCGCAATCGAGGAAACAGCTCCTGAGCAGGCCCCCCGTCGAAACACCGGTGGAAGCCGAAGCACCTGCAGCTGTTGAGGCTCCGCGTGGCATGGCGGCAGAAACCGGCTCGAACACTGTCGCTCGGCTCCTGGCAGCCCTCAGCATTGCAGCAATGATGCTTGGCGGCGTGTTCACCGCCCGCCGGAAATTCTTCGCATAGTTCAATTCTCTTGCACTAAACGGTAGGTGTGCGTTAGCACTCGTATTCCTGAGTAGTCCTAAGGCAATTTCCCACGCGATTGGCCCACAACAAAACTTAGCCGTGCCGGTGTTGGTAGCGACCGACTTGGCGGTCTCTTATGGTTTCTAGGGGATCGATACCGTAGCCATTGTCACCGTGGTGACACCAGCCGCCCAAAGCCTGGGCAACGGCGCAACGGCGCCTAATGAACACCTGCAAGTAAAAGGCTGGGTTTATCCCCAGCCTTTCTTGTATCAGAAACCCCAGCCCTTAAGACGTTGCTTCCTTTGTAGAAGTCTCCGCAGTCTCCTGTTGAGCCTTCGGGTCAACGGTAAATAGGTCCGTCCCAGAGCCAATGAGCTCGCCCTCGCGGAAAGCCGCGGTGGGAATAACGGGACCGGTCTTCTTGGCGTTGGACACAACGATTGGCGTCGTTACCGGCAGCCCCGCTTCCTTGATGGCCTCGATATCGAATTCAGCCAGGACCTCGCCTTGCTTGACGGTATCGCCCTTATTGACATGCGAGGTGAAGTGTTCGCCCTTGAGGTTTACCGTATCAAAGCCAATGTGCATAAGGATGTCAATCGGTCCCACCGCTGGGTCGTCTACGCGCAGGGCGTAGGCGTGGTGGGAAGGAAAGGTCACGGTGATGGTGCCATCGGCAGGCGCGACGAGCTTGCCGACGGTCGGTTCGATAGCAACGCCTTTACCTAGCTTGCCCCCGGCGAACATGGGGTCCTTAACTTTGGATAGGGGCACAGCATTTCCCTCTAGCGGGGAAAATATTGTCGCGGCATCTGCGGCGGCGGAAGCGCTGGCAGCAAACTCTTCAGCAGCCTCGGCGGCCATAGCCTGTGCGGCGGGAGGATTGACCTCATCAGGATCGATGGTGCCGTTGCGGTGGATGAGCACCCGCCCGTACAGGTAGGCCCCGATGAAGGCTGCGGCGAAGGAGATGACACCACACAGCAAGAAGGTCGGGACAAAGCGGGGGACGGAAACGAAACCAATGAAGCCGGCGGCACCGAGGGCATCCGCAAGCACGCCAAAAATGGCGATAAACGTAGACGCAATAGCTGATGCCGCCATACCGATATAAAACGGCCAACGCAGGCGCAGGTTAACGCCGAAAATCGCGGGCTCAGTAATACCAAACAGTGCCGAGATACCTGAGGCGCCGGCCAAGCCCTTGAGCTTTTCGGAGCGCGCCAAGAAGTACACGGCCAAGGCCACACCACCTTGGGCAATATTGGCCATCGAGGCAATGGGGAAGATGAAGGAACCGCCCTCATTCCACAGCATCGTCTCAATGGGCGGGAAGGATTGGTGTAGGCCGGTAATGACGATCGGCGAATAAACCAGACCGAAAAGGAAGCCCGCCACGGGACCGGCAAAGTCATACAAGTTGGCCAGCCCCATGCCCAACCACTCACCGGCGGTGCGCAAGATTGGGCCCAGCCCCATAAAGGTAATAAAGCCCGTCACCAGCAGGGTAAGCAGGGGTGTAAGCATGAAGTCCACGGTGCCCTTGAGGTGCTTGTGCAGGAACTTTTCAATCGTCGCCAGGATCCAGGCGATGACCAGAATGGGCAAGATGGAGCCCTGGTAGCCAGCTTGGGCAACGTCGATGCCAAAGATATCCCAGTAGGGCATCTCGCCATTTTCAATAGCCTCGGCAACGTTATAGCCGCTAACCAAATCCGGCATGACCATCGCCATGGCCATGCCAGCGCCGAGGAATTCATTGCCGCCAAAGCGCTTAGTAGCAGTAAAGCCCACAAGGATGGGCAAGAAAGCAAAGGGAGCGGATGCCAGGAGGTTGACCAGCCCAGCAAAACCTTCCCACGAGGGATACATTTCGATGACGGATTGATCCCCAAATAGTCCCGGCGCGGTCAGCACATTATTTAATGCCATCAACAAACCGCCGCCGAGCAGGATGGGGATTAGCGGAACAAAGATATCGGCCAAGACCTTGACCGCGCGGGAAAACCAGTTGCCGGATTCCGCGGCAATATCCTTCAAGCGATCGGTGGACACGGCGACGTCCTTGGAAATGGACTTGGTCATCTCCTGAAAGACGATATTGACATCACCCGGGCCCACGATGACCTGGAACATGCCACCGGCTTCGAAGGTGCCCTTCAGATCCGGATCGTTGTCTAGCGCTGCGGTATCGACCTTGTCCGAATCATCCAAGACCATGCGCAAGCGCGTGGCGCAGTGGGCAAGGGCAATAATATTTTCTTCGTCGCCTAATGCCTTCAGGGTGCGGGCGGCGACCTCTTTATGCTCCATGGACCGACCTTTGTTATTTAGGTCACATCAAATGACCGGATGTGATTGGCTACTTCCCATTTAAGTCTGTTTGGACCCAAATGTCCACAAAGCAAAAAGCTGTCGACCCTAGTTTCGCAGGGTCTTAGTCCAGCGGCTCCCATGCCTGCCAGGGAGCATCCCCAAAAACGGCGAAGGACGCGGCGATGCGACCGCCGCCGGCAAAGACTTCTACGGCGCAGCCATCGGCAATGAGCCGCATTTCTCCATCGGGGCATGTGATCGGCTCACCGCCGTTGAAAGAGATGGTGCCACCGCCTTGCACCACGCGGAACGCTTCCTTCCCGGTGGCGTCGACAAGCGCATAAGCCCCCTCCCCCGTTACATCGATGGTCGAGCCAAAGCCGTCCCTGCCGCGGGTTTCCGGCAGCGCAGGCCACAGCGGTTCTTGACACAGGTAGTTATCTTCCAGCCACAGCCGCCGCGGAATAGTCAAGGTATGCACCCACCCCTGCGTTGGCGTCTCATCATGACCGGGCATGCCCATCCAGCCCAACAGGATATTTTCCTCGGTTGCTTGCGGCGCATAAAACTGCGTGCCGTGATCCAGAAGGGTAAAGCCGCGCTCAACGTGGAAATTAAGCCCGTCCAAGGTGCCGACGACGTAGCCACACCGGTCCGTTTCCTCCTGTGGGCAGAAGATCAGCACGTGTTTATCCCCAAAGGTCAGCAGGTTGGGACACTCCCACATATAGCCACCGGGAAGCTGCGCGGGATCATCAAAAACAAGCTCACCTTGGAATTCCCACCGCTTTAAATCCTGCGAATAATACAGCACGATGGTTCCGCGTTCGTCTTCCGTTTGCGCACCAATGACCATGCGCCCTCCCTCCCCGGCGCGGGAAATATGGGGATCGCGGAAATGGCCGGTATATCCCTCCGGAGAATCAGCGATGAGCGGGTTGTCGGTATCGCGGACATAGATCCCGCCTTCTGGCCCGGAAGGGTCTATAACCCGCACGCGGTTCTGCGACGGGATGCGGCGCCCGTCTTCTTTCAAGTTCCCCGTATAAAAAAGCCACACGTCAGTGCCGTCAACAACGGCCCCGCCGGAGTAGCACCCATCCTTGTCATAGGGCAGGTCAGGATAGAGCGCATCGGGATAATGCCGCCATGGAGTAGGCGCGGACACCGTGGTGGTGGCGTGACCCCAGCCAGTCCGCTTGGGCTTGTGCGGAAAAGCAGGGTCATGCTGGTAATACGCGTGCAGAATATCGCCATCCACAAAAAGGCCATTGGGGTCATTGAGGCGGCCCAGTGGTGGGGCAAGGTGAAAGTTCGGTCGGTGGTTCATGTCCCCGATACTATGGAACTATGACTATTCATGTGTGCGGCGAAGGCCTCGTGGACTTGGTTCCGGTATCCCCCGGCCGCTTGAATGACCTCACCCCGGCGCTGGGCGGCGGCCCCTTCAACGTGGCCATCGCGGCGGCGCGCTTGGGCGCGGACGTGGAGTTTCAATCGCGGATTTCTACCGATGGGTTTGGCCAAGAATTATTTCGACGCTTGGAGGAAGAAGGCGTCGAGACCGCCCACGTGCAGCGCGGCGAAGAACCGACCACCTTGGCGGTGACCACCATCGCGGAAAACGGCACGGCTTCTTATAACTTTTATGTGGAAGGCACCGCAGATCGCTTCGTTGAGCCCAAACTAGCTCCGGCAGATATCGCCTGCTTCGGTACCGTCTCCCTGGCCTTGGAACCGGGCGCTTCCCGCTACGCGCAGCTGCTCAGGGACTTCGCCGCACAGGGAACGCTCGTGGCCCTAGATCCCAATATCCGGCCCTTTTATGCCACCGAAGCGCATAAGAAATTCCTGACGGATTTGCTGCCACACGTCTCGGTGCTGAAGCTATCAGATGAAGAGGTGGACTTTTTAGGCGAGGACTTCACCAACCAAGTGCCCATCGTGGTCACCACCCGCGGCGGCGACGGAATTAGCGTCAGGGCTGGGGACACGTCCCTCGACGTTCCCGCCGCCGCAGTTGAAGTCACCGATACCATCGGTGCCGGCGACACCATCATGGCAGCCCTTTTGGCGCAATTAGATGAACGTGGCCTCGATGTGGACAAGGCCGCAGCACTAAGCGCCGAAGAGTGGCGCGAAATCCTCCACTTCGCTGCCACCGCAGCCGGCATCACCGTCTCCCGCACCGGCGCCAATCCCCCACTGCGCAAGGAAGTAGAGTCTGCCCTATGAGCTATACCAAGCGCACGCTGTGGATACACCTGGGACTATTCCTCTTAGCGTTCCTCGCGTTCATCCTCCCCGTCGTCGTCGGCACCGCAGCCCTACTCCCCCTCTGGCTCTCGGGTGGAGTAAGCATCATCCTTGCAGCGGGCGCGCTTATCGATGCCGCCTTTAAATTCTTCGCCCCCGCCTCCCCACGCAGCCTCAAGCTACTCTCCGGCATCGCCGGCATCGTGCTGCTGGTGGGCTGGGTAATCTGGATCTACATATACGGCAACATGGCGGCCGTGGGTACGGGCACCTACCGCATTGGCAATTTCCTGTTGAGTGTCGGCTGCGTGCTCAACCTCTTCATCATCGCCATTTCGGTTTTGGACATCCGCCGGTTGGCGCGGCAGTAGCCAAGCCAAACGCTCCTGGCGCTTAGCGCGGGCAGCGCTTAGCTGTCGCTGGGGAGGACGCGGCGAGGGACGATAATGGGGGCATCGCCAAGCGGGTCGTCCCAGGCCTCCGCCTCGATACCATAGGCCTGCGCCAATACCTTCGGAGCCAGCGCTTGTTTCGGCGCCCCGCGCGCGATGATATCGCCGGCCTTCATCACCACCATGGAATCGGAGTAGTGGCCCGCCAGCATGAGATCGTGCAGGACCACAACCACCGTTTTGCCGGCGCGCGCCTGTGCGCGAGCCAGCTCCAGCATGCTCATGGCATGGGCGGGGTCGAGGAAGGTCGTGGGTTCATCGAGAAGCAGCACCGGCGTATCTTGCGCAAGCGCGAGTGCCAGCCAGACGCGCTGGCGCTGCCCGCCCGACAGCGAAGCGATATCGCGATCGAGGAAGTCCACAATCTCCGTGGCTTCGCAGGCCTGGGCGATGATCTCCCGGTCCGTTGGAGAAAGGCCGCGCATCCTGCCCTGATAGGGGTGGCGCCCGCGCGCAACCAACTCGCCTACCCGCAATCCATCGGGTGCTACAGGGTGCTGTGGCAGCAGCGCCACCTGCTGCGCGGCTTCCTTCGCATTCATCGCATGCAGGTCAGCTTCCCCGACCATGACGCTGCCCTGCCGCGGGGCCAGGATTTTAGACAGCGTTTTGAGCAGCGTGGACTTGCCGCAGCCGTTGGGCCCGATGAGCGTGGTGACCTCACCGGCGCGTGCATGCAGGTCGACGCCGGCGAGAATATCCTCACCGTCCTTATATCCCGCATGGATGCCGGTGGCTTGGAGGCTGCACCGGCGCTTCGAGCGCGTGGGCTGATTATCCGTCATATCTTTTCCTTCATCCACGTACGAGTGTGTAGCACTTTTTGGGTGGCTCGTTTGCCCAATCCGCGCTGTGGCGCGCCACAGCGATTAGCTGCGCCGGGCCGCATTCCACACCAAGACCACCAGAGCGCAGCCGCCGATGACCGAGGAGACCGCGCCCACCGGGGCGTTGACCGGAATCGCGCCGGCGATAACGGCGCACACGGTCAACAGCGCCGCACCTGCGGCTGCCGATGCCACCGGCGATGGCGTGGGCGTGCGCGCCGCCATCCGCGCCAGGTGCGGGGCCAGCAGGGCGATAAACCCAATGGGCCCCACCACCGAGACCACCACGGCGCAGATCCCGGTTGCCGCGATGAGCAGCAAGGCGCGCTGGCGGGAGATATTTACGCCCAGGGTGATGGCAGAGGAATCATCGTGGGCAAGCAGCGGCAGCTCCCGCGCGCACCAGATGCCTATGGCAAGAAACGGCGCTAATGCCACGAGTAGAGGCACGATGACCTCCATGCGCACGAACCCGGTCGAGCCCGCCAGCCACGTTTGCGCCTCCGCTGCGCGCTGGATCTGCGCGCTGCGCATCAAATACGCCACGACGGCCTGAAACATCAGTGATAAGGCAATGCCGACGATGACGATGCGGTTGCTCGTGCCGATGCCACCCAGGACGGCGAGGAGGATGACAACGAGGAAGGCGCCGATCATCGCCAAGCATGCCCGCCACCAAAAGTCCGGGATGCCGTCCGCGAAACCGGGGCGCGAATGCACGGTGCCCAGCACCACCAGCACCGATGCGCCGCCGGTCACGCCCAGGATATCCGGCGATGCCAGTGGATTGCGGGCCATGGTCTGCGTCCATGAGCCGGCCACGCCGAGGGCGGCGCCGACGATGACGGTGGCGATGGCGACCGGCAGGCGCAGGTCCCACACCACCCTGATGTGGCTCTCGCTGCCGCCGCCGGTGAGCACATCGAAGACCTGCCGCGGGCTTAGGTCCAAAGGCCCTTGCCCCAGTAACACCAGGTACGCGGCGAGGGCGATAAGGGCAAATACCAGCGTGGCGGCGAGCACGCGGACGTGCCTGCGACGCTGCTGCGCTTGCAGGGTACTGCTTATTGTTGTCATGCGTTATCGCCCCACGCTCTGCCCACGCCGCGGTGGGCGCCCCAAATGAGGAAGGGCGCGCCCACTATGGCAAGCACGATGGACATTTCTAGCTCCGAATTACCCACGATGAGCCGGCCGATGATATCCGCGGCGAGCACGGCGCAACCGCCCAAAAGCGCGGAGGGCAGGATCATCGTGGCAACGCTGGGGCCGACCACCCGCCGCACGATGTGGGGAATGGCGAAGCCAACGAAGGCGATGGGACCTGTTGCCGCCGTCGCGCTGCCGGCTAGCACCACGACGCTTAGCGCCGCGCCCACCCGCGCGGTGGTCGGGGATCCGCCCAAGGCGAGCGAGGACTCCTCCCCCATCGCCAAAAGATCAAGCGGCCTGGCCGCCATTGTCGCGCACGCTAGGCCGATGAGGAGGCCAATGCCCGCGATGGCGACGTCTTCTGGACCGCGCCCGAAGGTCGAGCCGATGGTCCAGCGCCGCATGCTATCGAGCACGTCCGTGGAATACAGGCCGATGATCGCCGCGCCCGAYCCCAAGGCGGSGGAGACGCCGGCGCCGACGAGAATGAGCGTCAGTGGGTCCKGGAACCGCCGCGAGACGGCCAGAACCAGCAGCGTGGTAATGCCCGCGCCAACGAGCGCGAGGGTGGTCCGCATGCCGGTGGTGGTAGCGATGCCAATGGCCGTGCCTAGGGCAACGAAGAACGACGCGCCCGCGGTAATACCGATAAAGCCCGGGTCCGCCAGCGGGTTCCTGGTCCACGATTGCGCCAAGACACCGGCGACGGCAAGGGCCGCGCCGGCGAAATAGGCCAAGAAGGTGCGCGGCATGCGCAGGTTCCACACGATATCGCGGATATCCTGCTCGCCTGCCCTGCGCAGCGCGGCGATGACCTCATCGGGTGGAATGGAACGGGAACCCAGCGCCAAGGACGCCACCGCCAGCGCGAGGCTGGCGAGGATGAGGGCGACAAGGAACGTCGTGCGACCCTTTCCCCGCTCCATCACCGGTGTGGCTGTGGGGTTTTGCGCTGTGGAACCCGTCTGGATAGTCTGGCCGTCCTTCGTGGTTGCTGACAATTACAGCTTCTCTTCAAACTTATCTATTGCCCAAGGGATGGTCACTGGGTTCGGCATGCTCATGGCGTTGCCAGTATCCGTGTCCAGGTAGCGCACACGCTTATCCTTGACTACATCGAGGCCCTGGAAGGTCTTATCCTTCTTCAAGACATCGGCAGAGCCGTTGTAGTCCAGGACAAAGAGGTGATCAACCTGGTTCAGCTTTGCGTAGTTTTCCGGGGCAATGTCAACGAAGAAGCTGCTGCCATCGCCCTTCAACTCATCGGGGATTTCCATGCCAAGATCCTCGATGAACTGGCCGCGCCCATCCTCATCGGTGTACAGGCCAATCTTGCCGTCATAAGGCATGACGATGGCTGCGGACTTGCCCTGCAACTCGGTGTGCTCGCGGCGGAATTCCTCGAAGGCGTTCTCGGTGTCCTTGATAAGTTTATCGCCTTCGTCTTCCTTATCCACGGCATCCGCGATGGCCTCAACTTGGTCCTCCCAGGGAACCTGCCAGTCTTCATAGCCATCCGGCTTGACGGTGGTCGGCGCGATATCCTCCAGGGATTCCTTCGTGCGCGCATCTACTGCCTGGTTCACAGCAATAATCTTGGTGGGATCAGCAGCGGTAATCTGCTCGAAGGTATCCGCGGTGAAACCAGTTGCGGTGTTGTAGATGACCTCAGGCTTGGCATCGCCAAGCAGCTTCTTTGACCACGGGCCAACGCCGGAAGGATCGCCATCGCCCTCAGCGCCCCACGGCGCCACCGTCACGGGAGTAATGCCTAGGGCGAGCAGCGTATCGGCATCCCCCAGGCCCAGGCTAGCCACGCGCTCTTCGCTGGCGGCGTCGGTGGACTGCGTGCTTTCATCGCCCTCACCACGCGAGCAACCGGCTAATGCGACGGCTCCGGCTGACAGCAGTGCCACAACGCCCATGGTGCGGCGTCCGAAAATCTTCATGAAGCTGGCCCTTTCAAAAAGGAAGAAATTGACGTTGCTGATCCTAGACCCCAATCAAAGGATTAGGCAAGGCTTAGCTTCGAACGAGTATGTTGAATGCATGAGCTGTTCCCTACAATCGTCCCCGATGACTGAACACCAACTGATTCCCGTTACCCTGACCGCGAATGAACTGATCCGGCCGCGCCTGCACCGCCTGACGTTTCATGCCGAGGCGTTCCGGACGTATGACCTTGCCGGCCCCGATGAATTCTTTGGCCTTGTCATGCCCCAAACCGGGCAGGAATTTACGCCCTTCCCCGTCGACGGCGTTAACCTCCGAGCCGCCGTCGCCGCTATAGACGAGGAGACGCGGCCGGACCTGCGCTGGTACACCATCCGCGCGCTCCACCCCGAGGAGGCCACTATCGATGTCGATGTGGTCACCCACGGCGATTCCGGCCCCGGCTCGCGATGGATTCTGCGCGCGCAACCCGGCGATACAGCGGGGTTCTTTACCTGCAACGAGATGTGGCGGCCTACCGAGGCTGCGCAGCTATTGGTCGCCGATGCCTCCGCCCTGCCTGCCCTTCGGCACATCCTTTCCTACCAAGAGGAACATGACCCAGCGAAGCTCGGTTCCACCGACGTTGTAGCGGTGGTCACCAGCGATGACGAGGTAGAGCCCGGGCTTACGGACAGGTGGGAGTCCCGCGTGCGCAGCATGCGCGTCCTTCGCACCGAGCCGCACAAGGAGGCGGATTCTGTCGTTGCCACGCTGAAAGCAGATTATGCCGGTGCGCCGACGCCAGGATACGTGTGGGTCTCCGGCGAGGGGGACTTGGCGAAGAAGGTCCGGGGCCTCGTGGTGAGAGATTGGGGCCTTTCTTCCGACGACGTCACCTGGGTGCCCTACTGGTTCTACGGAAGGGCCCGGCCTTAAGAGCTCTAAAACAGCGAAAGGCCCCTGTATCGAACCATATGGTCCGGTACAGGGGCTGCGCTGGCTAGGTTTTACTTAGCCTTCTCGATGATCTTTACGAGACGGAAGTGCTTGTCCTTGGACAGCGGGCGGGTCTCAGCGATACGTACGAGATCGCCTACGCCTGCGGTTTCTTCCTCATCGTGCGCCTTAACCTTCTTGTTAGAGCGCATGATCTTGCCGTACAGAGCGTGCTGCTTGCGGTCTTCGATCTCGACGACGATGGTCTTGGACATCTTGTCCGAGACGACGTAGCCGGTGCGGACCTTAGGAGCACCCTTGACCTTCTCCTTCTTCGGAGTTGGTCCCTTCTTGGATTCAGTCACGTTAGCCTCACTCATGATTAAGCCTCAGCTCCCGGAGCGACAGACAGGCCCAGCTCGCGCTCGCGCAGAACGGTGTAGATGCGGGCAATGTCGCGCTTAACCGTGCCGATGCGGCGGTTGTTGGTCAGCTGGCCGGKGGSCTTCTGGRAACGAAGGKTGAACAGTTYTTCCTTCGCATCCTTCAGACGGGKTTCCAGCTCTGCGTTGTCGAGCTCACGGAACTCGTGGGCGGGGGTACCGGTTGCCATTAGAACTGGTCCTCCTTCTTGATGATGCGGACCTTGCAAGGAAGCTTCTGGCCAGCGCGGCGCAGAGCCTCGATTGCAACAGCCTCAGTTGGGTAGCTCATCTCGAAAAGTACGCGGCCAGGCTTCACGTTAGCCACCCACTTCTCAACCGGGCCCTTACCAGAACCCATACGAACACCGAGCGGCTTCTGGGTCAACGGACGGTCCGGGAAGATGTTGATCCACACCTTGCCACCACGCTTAACGTGGCGGTTGATGGCAATACGTGCGGCCTCAATCTGACGGTTGGTGATGTACGCAGGCTCCAGTGCCTGGATTGCGTAATCGCCGAAGTTAATGCGGTTTCCGCCCTTGGACACGCCACGACGGCTCGGGCGGTGCTGACGGCGGTACTTAACACGCTTAGGAATCAGCATGGATTAGCCCTCCTGCTTCTGCTGTGCACGCTGGCGGCGCTGGCCACCGCGGCGGGAGCGACCGTTGCGGTCACCACGGCCACGGCCCTGTGCCGGAGCGTTCAGTTCGGACTCGCGTACGCCACCGACGACGTCACCCTTGTAGATCCACACCTTGATGCCGATGCGGCCGAAGGTGGTGTGGGCCTCTGCGGTGCCGTAGTCGATCTCGGCGCGAAGAGTGTGCAGCGGAACGCGGCCCTCGTGGTAGCGCTCGACGCGGGACATTTCTGCACCGCCCAGGCGGCCGGACAGCAGGATCTTGATGCCCTTAACCTGTGGCTGGCGCATAGCGGACTGGATAGCCTTGCGCATTGCACGACGGAATGCGACGCGGTTAACCAGCTGCTCCGCAATGGAGTGAGCAACGAGGGTTGCGTTTGCGTCTACCTGCTTGACCTCGAGGATGTTGAGGGCAACCATCTTGCCGGTGAGCTTTTCCAGCTCGCGACGGATGCGGTCAGCCTCAGCACCACGGCGGCCAATCACGATGCCCGGGCGGGCGGTGTGAATGTCCACGCGTACGCGGTCACGGGTGCGCTCGATAACAATGTCGGCGATGCCGGCGCGCTCGAGGCCCTTGTTGAGGTAGTTACGAATCTTGATGTCTTCGGCTACGTAGTTCGCGTAGTCCTTATCCGCGAACCAGTGGGTCTTCCAGTCGGAGGTGATGCCCAAACGTAGGCCGTGAGGATGGATCTTCTGGCCCATTACTTGGCCCCTTCCTGCTGGCTTTCGACAACCACGGTGATGTGGCTGGTGCGCTTACGAATCATGAATGCACGACCCTGTGCACGCGGCTGGAAACGACGCATGGTCGGTCCCTCGTTGGCGTATGCCTCAGAGATGACCAGGGTGCGTGGGTCGAGGCCGAAGTTGTTCTCAGCGTTAGCGGCTGCGGAAGCAACGACCTTTGCAACTGGCTTGGAAGCACCCTGCGGTGCGTACTTCAGGATTGCCAAAGCTTCGCTTACGGACTTGCCGCGGACCAGATCGAGCACACGACGTGCCTTCATCGGGGTAACGCGGACGTAGCGGGCCGTGGCGGATGCGGAGGTGATGGTCTCACTCATCGCTTATCGACGTCCCTTCTTGTCATCCTTGACGTGACCCTTAAAGGTCTTGGTTGGTGCAAACTCGCCCAACTTGTGGCCGACCATGGAGTCCTCGATGAAGACCGGCACATGCTTGCGGCCGTCGTGGACGGCGAAGGTGTGTCCGATGAAATCGGGGAGAATGGTCGAGCGGCGAGACCAGGTCTTGATGACCTGCTTGGTGCCTGCATCGTTTTGAGCATCCACCTTGTTGAGGAGGTGCTCATCGACGAACGGGCCTTTCTTAAGGCTGCGTGGCATTGTTTACCTCCTCTTAGCGCTTCTTGTTCGGGCGACGACGGCGCACGATCATGTTGTTGGAGTAACGGTTCGGGTTGCGGGTGCGACCCTCCTTGTGACCCCATGGGGACACTGGGTGGCGACCACCGGAGGTCTTACCCTCACCACCACCGTGTGGGTGGTCAACCGGGTTCATAACGACACCACGGACGGTCGGGCGAACGCCCTTCCAACGCATGCGGCCGGCCTTGCCCCAGCGGATGTTCATCTGCTCGGCGTTGCCAACTTCACCAACCGTTGCGCGGCAACGGATGTCCACGCGGCGGATTTCAGAAGACGGCATACGCAGAACTGCGTACTTGCCTTCCTTACCCAGCAGCTGGATGGAAGCACCAGCAGAGCGAGCCAGCTTAGCGCCAGCGCCAGGCTTGAGCTCAACAGCGTGGATGGTCGAACCGGTCGGGATGTTGCGCAGCGGCAGGTTATTGCCCACCTTGATATCTGCGTTCGGGCCGGACTCGACAACGGCACCCTGCTTCAGGCCCTTCGGCGCAATGATGTAGCGCTTCTCGCCATCTACGTAGTGCAGCAATGCAATGTTTGCGGTGCGGTTCGGGTCGTACTCAATGTGAGCGACCTTTGCCGGAATGCCGTCCTTGTCGTTACGACGGAAGTCGATCAGACGGTAACGGCGCTTGTGGCCACCGCCGATGTGGCGGGKGGKGRTGCGGCCGKAGTTATTACGACCACCGGTTTTGCTCAGCGGGCGCAGCAGGGRCTTCTCCGGAGTCGAACGAGTGATCTCGTCAAACTCAGATACGGAGGATGCGCGGCGACCCGGAGTTGTCGGCTTGTACTTACGAATAGCCATAATTCTTCCTTTTCCTTTCGGCTCTCCGGTGGCGCTTAAGCGCCTGCGCCGAAGACGTCGATGGAGTCGCTGCCTTCACGGAGCGTCACGTATGCGCGCTTGGTGGACTTACGCTGACCGAAGCCGGTGCGGGTGCGCTTGCGCTTACCTGCACGGTTTACGGTATTCACGGAGTCGACCTTCACGTCAAAGATCTGCTCGACGGCATCTTTAATCTGGGACTTGTTGGAGTCTGGGGAGACGAAGAACGTGTAAACGTTCTGCTCCATCAGACCGTAGGACTTCTCAGATACAACCGGGGCGATGATGACATCGCGCGGGTTAGAAATCTTAGCCATTAGTTCTCCTCCTTATCCGCGCCGGTAGCGCGAGTGATGAAGGTGTGTAGCGCCTCAACGGAGAACACAACGTCATCGGAGTAGAGAACGTCGTAGGTGTTGAGCTGACCGGCGTCCAGGATCTGAACGTTCGGCAGGTTATTAGCGCTACGACGGGCGTTGATATCCTCGCGGCCGATAACCAGCAGCACGTTGTCGCGCTCGGTCAGGGACTCGAGGAAAGCCTTGGCCGCCTTGGTGGACGGCTTCTGGCCTGGAACCAACTCTTCGATGACATGGATGCGCTCGTTGCGAGCACGGTCAGACAACGCACCGAAGAGAGCAGCCTTGATCATCTTCTTAGGGGTGCGCTGTGCGTAGCTACGTGGCTGCGGGCCGTGGACGGTGCCACCGCCGGTGTAGTGCGGCGCACGGATGGAACCCTGGCGCGCACGACCGGTGCCCTTCTGGCGGAAAGGCTTGCGGCCACCACCACGGACAGCGCCGCGAGTCTTGGTGGCGTGGGTGCCCTGACGAGCAGCAGCAAGCTGTGCGTTGACAACCTGGTGCATCAAAGCAACGGATGCCTCGGTGTCAAAGATTTCAGCCGGCAGGTCCACGGAGCCATTGGTCTTACCTTCAGAGGTGTGGACGTCTAGCTTGAGGTTGCTCATGCGTGTGCACCGCCCTTCACTGCGGTCTTAACGGTGACGAGGCCGCCGCGCGCACCAGGGATAGCACCCTTGATGAGCAGCAGGTTGGACTCGACATCGACTTTCTGAATCTTCAGGTTTTGGGTTGTCACGCGGTCGTGGCCCATGCGGCCAGCCATGCGCTTGCCCTTGAAGACGCGGCCCGGGGTAGCAGCGCCACCGATACCACCAACGCGGCGGTGAGCGGCCTGGTTACCGTGAGCTGCGCCCTGACCCTGGAAGCCGTGGCGCTTCATAGCACCAGCGTAGCCGTGGCCCTTGGTCTGGCCGGTGACGTCAACGAAGGTGATGCCTTCGAAGATGTCTACCTTGACCTCTTGGCCAACCTCGTATGCGGAGGTGTCGTCCATGCGGATTTCTGCAACGTGACGACGCGGGGTTACGCCAGCCTTCTTGAAGTGACCAGACTCAGGCTTGTTTGCCTTGCGTGGGTCAATCTCGCCAAAGGCGATCTGGATGGCACTGTAACCATCGGTTTCGGGGGTGCGAATCTGGGTGACAACGCATGGCCCTGCTTCAACGACGGTAACCGGAACAACGCGGTTCTCATCGTCGAAGACCTGGGTCATGCCGAGCTTCTTGCCCAGAATGCCCTTGATCTCGTTTTCACTCATTATTAGTTCTCCACCAAAGTCGCTTACTGGATGTTCACGTCGACGCTTGCCGGAAGATCGATGCGCATCAAAGCATCAACGGTCTTCGGGGTCGGGTCGAGAATATCGATCAGGCGCTTGTGCGTGCGCATCTCGAAGTGCTCGCGAGAGTCCTTGTACTTGTGCGGAGAACGAATAACTGCGTACACGTTCTTCTCGGTTGGGAGCGGCACTGGGCCAACTACACGAGCACCCGTACGGGTAACGGTCTCGACGATCTTCTTTGCAGAAGCGTCGATTGCCTCGTGGTCATAGGCCTTCAGCCGAATGCGGATCTTTTGTCCCGCCACGCTTATCCTCTTCCTCGCTTCCCCACTTTCACATTCCCGGCGTTTCCGGGGCGTGAAGCGGTGGGAAATTGCTTCTCGATTTCTCTATAACGTTGTCCGGGCCTGGGGCCTGACACAACGCCAGTGGTCTGACTGTCATGACAACCAAGAGATACAGCACATGGCAAATGCCAGTCTGCAGTGCTCCTGACGGGGTACAAGACCCGTAGTCAAAGTATTGTGAAGAGGACGGTTTTCACGCATTACACGTGGAGAGTGTCCTATTCGCTAACTGCCGCTGTTTATTTGCCATGCCCCTTCTCCGGTCCATCGTCTCGGGGTGTCTCTGCTCTAGCGCGGACCTAGCCCGATCGGATGACCTTCCAGTCTGTGTTTCAGGAAACCCCTGAGCCACGGTGACAACGAAGGTGTCATGTTCGCTTTACCAGCTCAGCGTCTCCCCGATATGCACCGTGTTTAAGACGGCCCATTATCGGTTCGCGCTGCCCTGTTAAAGCAACCTAAGTATTTAAGCACGATGGGCTGGTGTTTTTCAAACCACTCCGGCAATAGTGCCAATAATCACGTTTTGGTAAATATTGTTGTCCTAGACCCCACGTCTGCTTGGGCGGTAGGTACGCTCAAGGAAGGATTTTGAACCGTTGGTTCTTGGTCCTTCAATTTCATATTGCGACCATGCAAGTCAATTTTTAAGGAAAGGCCTTAAAGACCATGTCTGAGAACAACACTCCTGCAAAGCACTCTGAGAACAACGTTGCCGCTTCTGAAGAGCGCGAGGTAAACAACAACCTGGAGACTCAGTACGGCACCACCACCATTGATGACGTCGTTGTTTCCAAGATCGCTGGCATTGCAGCCCGCGAAGTTTCCGGCGTTGACTCCCTCGGTGGCGGCGGCGCTCGCATGATGGGCACCATCCGCGAGTCCTTCGGTGCATCCGAGGACGTACGCCAGGGTGTTGACGTAGAGGTAGAAAACGGCTCCGCAAAGATCGAGATCGCCATCACCGCTGAGTACGGTGTTGCTATCCACGAGCTGGCTGAGGCAATCCGCCGCAACATCATGAATGCTGTCGAGCGCATGACCGGCCTGACCGTAGAGCGCGTTGACGTTGTCGTTCACAACGTCAAGCTGCCGAAGGAAGACTCCGAGTCTGAAGAGCAGGCTGCACTGAACCAGGGCCAGGCATAAGAACAATGCCTGAACCCCGAGCACAATTTGAGCTCGAGGTAAGCCACGCTCACGCAATTGCGGAAGCGGTGCAAAAGCTCAACGGTGTCGCGGGCCTTGACGGCGGACGCTACGGCTCGGTGAACCTACTCTTCCCGGGCGAAAGGGTTTCCGGCATGCGCCGGCCCGATCCCCGCGACGATCGCCACCTGCAAATCAACGTTCGCGTTGATATCAGTGCGCAACCTGATCTGTACCGTCTGGCGGAAGAAATCCGCTCGACCGCCCGCAAGGCATGTACGGAACTAGATCGCGTCGACGTTGAGTTTTCTGATGCCGTAGATGGCTTATCCGCTGCTCCCTCGAAGGATTAGATATGAAAAATTACACCACATTGGGCATTGTTATCGGCCTGCTACTTGCCTTCTTTTTGTACTTAGGTTGGGGTTGGATGCTGCTGGCCGTGCTGCTTGCTGCCATCGGTGGCCTCTTGGGCTCCCACTTTGATGGCCGCATCGACCTCACCGCTGTGTGGAATGGCCTCATTGGCAAGGAGAAAGGCCAAGGCTAATGTCAGAAGGTTCCACTAAGGGCCACACGCGTTTCTCGCTGCGGACCATGGAACGAATCGTGACCGCCGCAATTGCTAGCGTGCCTGGCACAAAAGATTTAGATGCCAAGCTTGCTGGCATTGGCGGACGCGGTTATCCACGGGTTTCGGTACAGATGGATCCAGAGCGTGAAGTCGCTGCCGTGAGCGCGACCATCGCTGTGGTGTGGCCGTCTCCGGTTACCGCAGTCGCGGAAAGTACGCGTGCCGCCATTTCAGAGGCTATTGCTGCCCATACCGGCTATTCCACCACCCGCGTTAATGTCACCGTCGGTGAATCGGTTCCGGATACCCGGGTTACCGCAGAACAGCTTGCGCAGCGTCCTGCCGCTTCAGCTTTTACCCCGGAGGTCAGTCCTTCTACCGTGACCCAACCCGTTACTCAGGACTCGGTCGAAGTGCGAAGCATCGAGACTCCGGAAGAAGCAACGGTTCGCAACGTCGACACCCCGCAAGAGGCGGAAATCCGCGAAATTTCTTCTGGAAAGGAAG
Organism: Corynebacterium accolens; assembly: GCF_030515985.1. The sequence goes on from NZ_CP100376.1 coordinate 1,173,556, forward strand.
TTGCTGTTCGCGGAGTATCGACACCCTCTGGTGACACGCCAGTGCGCTCCGTCGATACGCCGCGAGAAGCATCGGTGCGCAGCATTTCCGCTGCTCTTCCAGACCACCAGCTGCTAGAAATTAGCGCTCCAGAAGATCACGAACCGCGTCGCATCGTCGAACCACGCCCAGAGCAGGTACGCAGCGTTCGCGCTCCGCGCCCTGGCAGGTTGCTTCCGAGCGGACAGGTACGCCCCTTTGTCAAAAAGGCAAAGGTCTCTGTTCCCCGTCCGCAGCCTTTGCGCAAAATCGAGATCGACAATTCAGAACAGAAAAAGCGCGTTCGCATTGCCCGCCCGGCTCCCCTGCGCAAGGTGCAGCCACCGCGCCCGCAGCCGCTGCGCAAGATCGAGATCGACAACTCCCGAAGCGAGCAACGCGTGCGGACCGTTAGGCCCGCGTCACTGCGCAAGGTTCAGACCCCGCGTCAGGAACCGCTAAAGCGCATTGAGGTATCGCCAGCTAGCCAGCGCCCGTTGCACGTCTATGCGCCACGACCTGAGCCGCTGCGTGCCATTTCCATTACCCCGTACCACGAGCAAGGAGGCAATAATGGCTGAAATGAATTTGCCTGAGCATTTCGGGCAGCGGCCCAAGGCGTCTCCTGCAGTGCGCACGTGGACCGTAATTCTGGGTTTCGTTCTGCTTGCCATTGGCATTGTGGGTGTCCGCGAAACCTGGCTTGTCGGAGCAGATGCCAATGCCCAATCGTGGGTTCAGCCGGTCCTTGATCTTATTGCCACCGAGCAATTAGAGACGTGGATGATCTGGGCTGGCGTGGCTTCCATCGTGGTTGGTCTCATCTTTGTATTCGCTGCGGTAAAGACCCGTCGCAATACCCACACCCAGGTCGCTTCCGAGTCCGCTTCCATGTGGATGCGGCCAGTCGATGTCGCGCGATTGAGCTCTGCTGCAGCACGCCGTGTTCCGGGAGTTGCTTCCGCGCAGACTTCGGCGGATACCAAGAGCGCGAAGGTCACCGTTAATGGCGATGAGCAAGACGCCGATTTGCCTGGGCGAGTGGAAAAGGCTGTCACCCGCGCTTTAGAGGTCCTTGCAGACCCACCCAAGGTCACCGTAGCCGTAGAGAAGATTCCGGAGATGGATAATCATGTCTAAAAAGCTTGCTACCTTTGACCGAATCCTCCTCGGCTTGCTTGGAATCATCCTCATCGCGCTAGGTGTATGGCCGATCCTCATTAACTTCAATGTGGAATTTGCTGAGTACTTGGCCGAGTGGGTAGACCACGATACGTGGCGCACTTTGGGCGATAATAATTGGTGGGTGTGGGTCTTGGCTGGCGCCTCTGCCCTGCTGCTCATCATTGGCTTGTGGCTCATCGTCGTGAACCTTCGTCACCGCCGCTTTAATAATGTGGAATCCGCAGCCTCCAATGAACAAGGAGCAATCTCTGCATCCATGAACGCCATCGCCACCGCGGTGGCCAAGGATCTGGACTCGCTCGATGGAGTGGAACGCGTAGACCGCTTGGTTGCATACGACCGCGCCCGCCCAACGCTGCAGTACACGGTGGTTGCTAACCCAGATACCCCGCTGGAGAGACTGACTGATGCTGTGGAGACCAATGAACGCGACTTCCGGGAGGCTTTCCCCGACGCTGACCTGGATACCAGTTATAAGCTGCACTTCACCAAGGTCAAACCTATGAAGGATTTAGCTGAATAAGGGGTTTGGGGTCTCTGCAATAAGGACCTCAACCACCCTGCCCAATCGCGCATAATCGCCGCCCTCGAGGAGTACTTCCAGCTCCTCGCCGGGGCGGCATTTTTCTATCCTTTTCCACGCATAATCGCGGGCCACCACCCGCCGATTCTCCTTATGAAAGAGATGCAATCCGTGGTCTAGAACTGCAATCGCGTCCTCCAAGCGGAGGACATAGACAAAGTCACCCAACTCGTAGCGGCTCAGGCCGCTAAGTTCCGGCAGCGGTTCATCCAGGCGCATGATGCTGGAGACGATCCCAAGCCGGTGTTCAAAGCCCTCAGTATCCGTAACCACAAAGGGCCGCCCGGGCCCCGTTGGCCTAATGGCGCTGTATTCCCACACCACCGGCTGAGCATTCGGGCGGCGCACAATGATGCGGGAGGTATCGGCGGTGRTGCGGGRGGKGGGGGSATCGCTAAGCACGAGCCACACACCAGTGCCCACGCGGCCGCCCTCAAGGGGCAGTAGGGGCGGGKGGRCCTCGGCCTGCCGTTCAAGTTCGGTCACCAAGTCCGCGTCGCTCACGCCCCAGCCGATGCCCCGGTTGGCCAATAAGGCAAAGAGCGTCGGCAGGCTCAGATCGGGCTGGCCCTCCCATGCGTTGCGCAGCGCCGCCAAGGTCGGGTCAATGCGAGTGGGATCTTCCATAAGGGTCTAGCCTACCGAGCCATTCCGCCCTATTACAGCCACGGGCAGCAGCCCGCCTTGGCTGATTGGTTACCCCCGTTTTCCCTTATTTTCAGGTAAGCGTTCCTTATAACTGTTGAACAATTCAGGTTTTTAAATCTGCAGCTGAATCCCATTTTTCTTTTTAAGACCCTAAGCGTCTACACTGAAAAAATACCTGTCGTTTGATTGGCGATGTACATCACGGGACTACATGAATTGTGCGCTCGCTTATATCTTATTAGAGTGGTCACATACAACGACTCCATCGTTGGCTTCATATTTGTTCGCACTGTTTCCTGCTTAACCGCGCACGGAGAATTTCCCAATGACAAAGTAGTTGATCAAAAAGATCTTGGGCTGGTTACTCATGATCTTTTTAGCCACTAACTTGGCTTATTTCTTGGCGGCCTCGTTTTTGGACCCGCGTTCAAACTACACCGAGCGCCGTCCACCACTTTCAGATGAGGAAATCAATAACCTCCTCGAGCCTTATAACCTCAGCCCAGAAACCCCGCTCTTAGAGCGTTGGTGGACCCGGCTGACCAATATCCTCACGAGGTGGGACTGGGGACAATCTCCGGTCGGTGAGATGGTTAACGAAGAGATCAGCTACCGCATCTGGGTATCCGCACAGCTGCTGTTGCTGGCCMCCATCCTCTCCATCGTCATCGGTGTGGCCGTTGGTGTGTACACCMCCTCCCGCCAGTACAAGACCGGTGACCGCGTGTGGCAGGGAATTTCGATCATTGCGATGAACACCCACGTGGTTGTCGCCTCGATCGCCGTCGTCTGGGCCGCCCTGGAGATCAACGATTTGACCGGCAAGAAGATCTTCTACGTCGTCGGTTCCAAGTCCCTGGGGGTCGAGGGATTCTTCCCCAAGCTCCTGGACTCCGCGCAGCACCTCGTCTTGCCCACGATTTCCCTGGTGATCATCAGCTACGCCAGCTACCACATGACCCAGCGCACGCTGTTGCTCGATAACCTCGATGTGGATTATGTCCGCACCGCACGCGCAAAGGGGCTTACCCGCCAGCAGGCCATCCGCAAGCACGCGCTGCGCACCTCCATTATTCCGGTGGCAACGTCCGTCGCCTTCTCCGTGCCCGGCATTTTCACCGGTGCCGTGATGACGGAGCGTATCTTCGGCTGGAACGGTATGGGCCAGTACTTCATCCAGACCATCAGTAAGAACGACATCAATGGCGCGGTAGCCGTCGCGGCATTCGGTGCCGCGATGACGGCCGTGTCCGCCGTCCTGGCAGACCTCGTTGTTGTCGCCTTGGATCCACGAGTAAGGGTGAGCTAAATGACAAATCCCAAAGAACCAAAGATGTCCAAGAAACAGCCCCGTGGCGAGGTTTCTACGCGCACCGAGGTCGTCTCCGAGGATCCTTTAAGCAATGAGGAGGCCGAGCGCATGGCCACGCTGCCGGAGGTTCCCCGCGGTACTTCCCGGTACAAGCTGTACGTCCGCCGCTTCTTCCGCAACAAGCTGGCTACCGTCGGCGTTTTCATCTTGGGTTTTCTCATCTTCGCCGCCCTTTTTGGCAATTTCTTTGCCCAGTGGGACTACACGGAACCGGACTTCCTCGCCCTGTCTGAGCCACCGAGCTCCGAGCACTGGTTCGGTACCAACGATTCCGGTAATGACCTTTATGCCCAAACCATCCACGGTCTAGGCAGGTCCCTGACCATTGCCATCGTGGTGTCCTTTGCCACGTTGGTCATCTCCGCATTCATCGGCTGTGCCGCAGCCCTGTGGGGCGGAATCGCGGAAAAGGCCGTCCTCGCCGTTATCCACTTCCTGCTGTCCATCCCGACCTTCCTGCTCATCGCCCTCGTGGTGGCAGACTCCGGCGGTGACTGGAAGCTTTTGATGGTCGTCCTTATCGCCTTCGGCTGGATGTACCAGGCCCGTGTGATTTGGTCCTTGGCCCTTACCGTCCGCGAGCAGGACTATGTCCGCGCCGCAAGCTACATGGGCGTATCCAAGATGCGCACCATCATCCGCCACGTCATTCCCAATATTGGTTCGCTGCTTATCATCCAGTTCGTCTTCGGCGTTGTGGGCACCGTGGGCTCTGAGACCGCACTGTCCTTCTTGGGCTTGGGTGTAAAGCTYCCCGATGTCYCCCTCGGTMCCTTGCTGCRGGGCGSCMCCSCCTCCCTGCAMYCCSCCCCATGGCAKTTCTMCTYCCCCGCCGCTACCTTGACGCTGCTGACCGTCTCCATGGCATTTATTGGCGATGGTCTGCGCGACGCACTCGATCCCAACTCCAATTCCGGAGGTAAACTATGACTTCGCCTATCTTGTCCGTCAATGACTTACGCGTCAGCTTCCCCTCTGAAGCTGGAACCGTCTCTGCAGTGCGCGGTGTCAGCTTTGACCTGCACCCCGGCCGCACCCTGGGCATCGTCGGCGAATCCGGCTCCGGTAAGTCCGTAACCTCCATGTCCATCATGGGCCTGCTGCCGGAATACGCCAAGGTAGAAGGCTCCGTGAAATTCGATGGCCGCGAGCTCCTTGGGCTTTCTGATAAGGAAATGTCCGGTATCCGAGGCGATGGCATCGGCATGATCTTCCAGGATCCGCTCTCCGCGCTGACTCCAGTCTTCGATATTGGTTCGCAGCTGGTGGAGGCAATCCAGGCACACCAGGACATCGGCAAGAAAGAAGCCCTGAAGCAAGCCACCGAGCTCTTAGATCTGGTGGGCATCCCCGAGCCCCACCTGCGCCTGAAGTCCTTCCCGCACGAGTTTTCCGGCGGTATGCGCCAGCGCGTGGTCATCGCCATTGCGATTGCGAATAACCCGCGCGTACTCATTGCCGATGAGCCGACGACGGCCCTCGACGTCACCAYCCAGGCCCAGATCCTGGACGTCAYCCGGCTGGCCCAGCGCRAAMCCGGCGCCGCCACCATCATGAYCMCCCACGATAKGGGTGKGGKGGMARAAACCGCCGATGACGTCATGGTCATGTACGCCGGCCAGCCGGTAGAACACGGCGATGTCGATACCATCTTCTCCAACCCGCGCATGCCCTATACCGTGGGCCTGCTTGGTTCCACCCCGCGCCCCGATGCCTCGGCCTCGGAGCCCCTCACCCCCATCGAGGGCAACCCGCCGGTCTTGGTGGATCTAAAGGATCGTTGCCAATTCGCCCCGCGCTGCCCCGTCGCGCAAGAGGCTTGCCTTTCCGGCGAGCCGGAGCTGATTCCGCTCAAGGACGAATCCACCTCCCACCGCAGCGCCTGCCTGCGCGCTCCGGAGATCCACGACCGCAAGATCGACGGTGAGCTGATGTTCAAGCCACCGCTGCTTTCCGATGACGTCTTGGCCGACGTTCCCCGCGAGGATCGCAAGACCACCCTCGCCGTAAATGACCTGCGCAAGCAGTTCCCGCTTACCAAGGGCGCGTTGATTAAGCGCAAGGTGGGCACCGTCAAGGCCGTGGACGGCATCACCTTCGATATCCGCGAAGGCGAGTGCCTGGCCATCGTCGGCGAGTCCGGCTGCGGTAAGACCACCACCCTGCTGGAGATCATGGACTTGGACCCAGAAAACGGTGCCGTGGTCCTCAATGGCAAGGACGCCAATGGCATGAGCGGCTCCGAGCGCCGCGAGGCCCGCAAAGACATCCAGATCGTCTTCCAAGACCCGATGAGCTCACTCAACCCCCGCCTGACCGTGCGCGAGGTCATCGCGGAACCGCTCAACTCGCTTGGCTACGACGGCGATGTCGATGCCCGCGTGAACGAACTCATGGGCCTAGTCGGCCTCGACTCTTCGCAGCTGGACCGCTTCCCTAGCCACTTCTCCGGCGGCCAACGCCAGCGCATCGGTCTGGCCCGCGCCCTGGCCACGCGCCCTTCGGTGCTCGTGCTCGATGAGCCCGTCTCCGCTTTGGACGTATCCATCCAGGCGGGCGTCATTAACCTGCTCGAGGACCTGAAGCGAAAGCTGGGCCTGTCCTATCTCTTCGTTGCCCACGACCTTTCCGTAGTGCGCCACCTTTCGGACCGCGTTGCGGTCATGTACAAGGGCAAGTTTGTTGAGTCCGGTTCAACGGATGAGATTTTCGATAACCCCCAAGACGACTACACCAAGAAGCTTCTGGATGCCATCCCGAATCCAGATCCCAAGGTTGCCCGCGCACGCAGGGAAAAATCCCGGGCCTAGCTCCCAGACCCCCGCACTCTTTCCATAAAGTGATTGCGGACACAAATATAAATATTGTAAAGTATTTCACATAGTTGCAGCAGATGGTCACCTAATCGGCCGTCTATGCCAACTTCGTCTTCATCTCACGCAAGGAGTAATCCCCATGAAAAAGTTCGGTCGCTTCCGCATAGCAACGGTTGCCACTCTCTCCGCCACGGCACTCGCACTCACCGCCTGCTCGGGCTCTGACGGTGGCAACGGCGACGGTTCCTCCAATAAGGCAGTTGGCGGTCTCGAGATCGACGTCAAGCCCACCGGTGACTACAACGAAAAAGAACGCGATGAGATTAAGGATGGCGGTGAGCTCACCCTCGCCCTCGGCGAGCTAACTGAGCAGCAAAACAACTTCCACGCCAACATGACCGTGGATACCGGCACCGTGTGGAGCTGGTACAACCCGCAGATGGCGCTTTATGACGGTGAGGGTCACTACACCCCAAACCCCGCGTACCTGGATTCGGTAGACGAGTCCACTGAGGGCGATAAGACCGTCGTAACCTACGACATCAATGATGACGCAACCTTCAACGATGGCACCCCCATTGACTGGACCGCTTTCGAGAACACCTGGCGCTTCAACAACGGCAAGGACATGGACGTCCAGGTCAACTCCACCGACGGTTACGAGCTCATCGAATCCGTGGAGAAGGGCGAGAATGACAAGGAAGCCGTGGTCACCTTCGAGGGTCCATACCCATGGTGGCAGGGACTTTTCAACGACATCCTGCACCCAGCAATCGATACCGCCGAGAAGTTTGACCAAGAGTACTTGGGCAAGCTCAACCCACAGTACGGCGCGGGCCCATTCAAGGTTGACAACGCCGACTTCCGCGGCGGCACCGTGTCCTTCGTACCTAACGAAAAGTGGTGGGCGATGAGCCGAAGCTGGACAAGGTCAGCTACCGCGTGATGGAGTCCCAGGCAACCATCAACGCTTTCCAGGCCGGCGAAATCGACGCGGCCGGTGTGGGAAGTAAGAATAACCTCACCATCGCCGCAGATATGGGCGATTCCATCGATGTCCGTGCAGCTACCCGCCCGGCCAGCGTCCTGTTCACCTTGAACTCCAAGGCCCCACAGCTGGCTGATAAGGATGTTCGCCACGCAGTATTTGCAGCCATCGACCGCGACCAGCTCGCAGAAATCCGCTACAACGGGCTTGGCTATGAAGAGGAAATGCCGGGATCCCTGACCCTCTACCCAACCCAGGAAGACTACAAGGACAACCTCTCTGAGGTTCTCGAGTACGACGTTGAAGAGGCAAAGAGCCTACTGGAAGACGCCGGCTACTCTGAGGGCGATGACGGCTACTACGCCAAGGACGGCGACAAGCTCTCCCTACGCTACGTGCTTATCGGCGATGACGAGGTCTCCAAGTCCACCGCTGCCGCCGTCCAAAAGATGCTGAAGGACGCGGGCATTGAGCTGAAGATTGAGGAGCGCCCAAGCTCTGACTTCTCCAAAATCACCAGCGAGCGCGACTTCGACCTCCTGCTCTCCGGCTTCGCTGCAAGTGACCCATTCGGCCCAGCATACTTCGGCCAGACTTACGCTAGCGACTCTACCCTCAACAAGTCCTCGACCGGTAGCGAGGAATTCGATAAGAAGATCGAGGAAATGCAGAAGCTGCCAACCCGCGAGGAGCAGATCGAGCGCATCAACGAGCTTGAGTCCGAGGCCTTCGCTGAGTACGGACTGCTTCCATACGCCAACGGTCCAGTGATGGTCGGCCAGAAGAAGGGCCTCGCCAACATGGGTGCCCTCGGCTTCGCCGTCATCCCTAAGGAAAACATCGGCTGGGAGAAGTAGTACCTACCTCCCTTAACGAGTAAAGGCCTTCCACCACCTGCTAGCAGGTGTGGGAGGCCTTCCTTCGTCTCTGAGTGTGTTTGGCCCCGGTATCCCAATCCAGGCCCAACTCAAAGGCAATAGCCTCGCTCCTCCGTGCGTGCGAGCGGGACAGCATCGCGCCGCCGGACCATTAGGCGTTAGCGCAGTCCGTACGCCAGCTTAAGGGCCCCACGACCCCGGAATACCCTTAGAACCATCCTTAAGCGCCTCCTGCCGAAGGGGGCCAGCCAAGCCGTTGGCCCAAGCGCCTAGGAACCTCTGAGATAGCCTCTACCCTGGCATAACCATATCGCTGCCTTCAGGCCTCCAACAGCGATCCTATGCCTCCGGCTGGCTCTACAGTTACCACGGAGTGCAGCAGACAGCCGCTAATGCACCGGCGGCCGGTGGACGAAGACCTTTCCAATTCAAGGCGTGTAGGAATCAAAAAAGTCCGCCACACCGGCATGCGGTGCAGCGGACTCTTAAAGCTCTACTGAGCGGTTACGAAGCCTCGATTAGTCAAGAACCTTGGTAACGCGGCCAGCGCCGACGGTGCGGGAGCCCTCGCGGATAGCGAAGCGCAGGCCCTCGTCCATAGCAACAGGCTGGATGAGCTCAACAGACATCTCAACGTTGTCGCCAGGCATAACCATCTCGGTGCCCTCAGGCAGGTTCACAACACCGGTAACGTCGGTGGTGCGGAAGTAGAACTGAGGACGGTAGTTGTTCATGAACGGGGTGTGGCGGCCGCCCTCGTCCTTCTTCAGGACGTAGACGGAACCCTCGAACTTGGTGTGAGGGGTGTAAGCGCCCGGCTTGATAACAACCTGGCCACGCTCAACGTCTTCGCGCTTGGTACCACGCAGAAGCAGACCACAGTTGTCGCCAGCCTCGGTGTAGTCCATCATCTTGCGGAACATCTCGATACCGGTAACGGTGGTGTTCTGGGACTTCTCCTGGATACCGATGATCTCAACGTCCTCGTTGACGTTCAGACGACCACGCTCAACACGGCCGGTAACAACGGTACCGCGGCCGGTAATGGTGAAGATGTCCTCGATAGGCATCAAGAACGGCTGATCGGTAGCGCGCTCCGGATCAGGGATGGAGTTGTCGCAGGCCTCCATCAGGTCAACGATGGACTGCACCCACTTCTCGTCACCCTCGAGTGCCTTCAGAGCGGAGATGTGAACGATAGGAGCTTCCTCATCGTAGTCCTGCTCTGCGAGCAGCTCGGAGATTTCCATCTCCACGAGCTCGATGATTTCCTCATCGTCAACCATGTCGCACTTGTTCAGTGCAACGAGGATGTAAGGAACGCCAACCTGGCGAGCAAGCAAAACGTGCTCGCGGGTCTGTGGCATCGGGCCATCGGTTGCAGCAACAACCAAGATAGCGCCGTCCATCTGAGCTGCGCCGGTAATCATGTTCTTGATGTAGTCGGCGTGGCCCGGGGCGTCAACGTGTGCGTAGTGACGCTTCGGGGTGGAGTACTCCACGTGGGAGATGTTAATGGTAATACCGCGCTCCTTCTCCTCAGGAGCCTTGTCGATCATGTCGAACGCGAATGCCTGGTTCTCCTCAGGGTACTGGTCAGCCAGAACCTTGGTGATCGCTGCGGTGGTGGTGGTCTTGCCGTGGTCGACGTGTCCGATGGTGCCGATGTTCACATGCGGCTTCGTACGCTCGAACTTCTCCTTTGCCACTGTATGTCCTCCTGGACTATATGGTGGCTACGACCTTCGCAGCCACGTGGTTGACAGTTGTCATTGGCACCTGACCCAATATCTGGGACAAAGCGCTAATGACGYTTTCTTTACGTGCCAGTTACACGATCCTAGATTTATCCCGCGKTTTTTTMAAACCGCCATTATAGGAGGTAACCCCGCGAATCTTCGCGGCCATTTCCCTCAACAAGAGTCTMAAAWAAAGGATCCKGGGAGGGTAACGGCCGGCTMAATYCACAACCAATGKTTTTAGCTGCAAACYCAGCCCGCCGCTACCCTGGCCCAGTTGCCACATTTAGCGGTGAGGCTGGCATCTACTGGCAGAGACTACCAGCCCTTAGCCACCGCTGAACGGGCGGGGCGTCGCTMTTAGTTAGCGCCGCCSGKGCGCTCTTCGATGATCTCCTGAGCCACGGAGGAAGGAACCTCAGCGTAGGAGTCGAAGACCATGGTGAAGTTAGCGCGGCCTGCGGTGGAAGAACGCAGGTCACCGATGTAGCCGAACATTTCAGACAGCGGAACCTTGGCCTTGACAACCTTGGCACCAGAGCGGTCTTCCATGGCGAAGACCTGGCCACGACGGGAGGAGATGTCACCGTTAACGGTACCCATGTACTCCTCAGGGGTAACAACCTCAACGGCCATCATTGGCTCCAGCAGAACCGGCTTTGCCTTGGCCATAGCTTCCTTGAATACCTGGGAGCCAGCCAGCTTGAAGGCCATCTCGGAGGAGTCAACGTCGTGGTAAGCGCCGTCTTCCAGCGTTGCCTTGATGTTGACCATCGGGAAGCCAGCCAGGTAGCCGTACTGCATAGCGTCCTGGATACCAGCATCGACGGAAGGAATGTATTCCTTCGGCACGCGGCCACCGGTAACGGCGTTCTCGAAGGCGTAAGTTGCAGATTCGCCCTCTTCCAAGGTCTCTGGGTCCGGGTTGTACGGCTCGATGGTGCAGATGACCTTTGCGAACTGGCCGGAACCACCGGTCTGCTTCTTGTGGGTGTAGTCGATGGACTCCACCTTGCGGCGAATGGTCTCGCGGTAAGCAACCTGTGGGTTACCGATGTTCGCCTCGACCTTAAACTCGCGCTTCATGCGGTCAACAAGCACGTCGAGGTGGAGCTCGCCCATACCGCCGATGACGGTCTGGCCGGTTTCCTCATCCAGCTCAACGGTGAAGGTTGGATCCTCGGCAGCAAGCTTCTGGATGGCGTTACCCAGCTTCTCCTGGTCGGCCTTGGTCTTTGGCTCGATGGAGACCTTGATAACCGGATCCGGGAAGTCCATGGACTCAAGAATGATCTGGTCATTCTTGTCACACAGGGTGTCACCGGTGGTGGTTTCCTTCAGACCAACAACGGCGTAGATGTTGCCGGCGTCAGCCTGCTCCACCGGGTTCTCCTTGTTGGCGTGCATCTGGAAGAGCTTACCGATGCGCTCCTTCTTGCCCTTGGTGGAGTTCATGACCTCGGTACCAGGGGTGACCTGGCCGGAGTACACGCGCACGAAGTTGAGCTGACCGAAGAACGGGTGAGCTGCAATCTTGAAGGACAGTGCGGAGAAGGAAGACTCAACGGAAGGCTTACGGGTAAGCTGCTGGTCCTCATCGCCCACAGCGTGGCCGATAACCTCGCCCACGTCCAGCGGGTTAGGCAGGAAGTCCACAACAGCATCCAGCAGCGGCTGGACACCCTTGTTGCGGTAAGCGGTACCGCAGTAGACCGGGTAAATCTCGGAGTTGATGGTCAGCTTACGGATGCCGGCCTTCAGCTCGTCGATGGAGAGCTCTTCGCCGCCGAAGTACTTCTCCATGAGTTCTTCATCAGACTCTGCAACGGCCTCAACCAGCTGCTCGCGGTACTGCTCAGCCTTTTCCTTGAGGTCCTCAGGGATCTCCTCGTAGGTTGGCTCAGCGCCGGTCTCGACCTTGCCGCGCCAGGTGATGGCCTGCATGTTCAGCAGGTCAACAACGCCGTCGAAGTCATCCTCAGCGCCGATAGGCAGCTGCATAACGAGCGGCTTGGCACCCAGGCGCTCAACGATGGTGTCAACGGTGTAGTAGAAGTCTGCGCCCAGCTTGTCCATCTTGTTGACGAAACAGATACGCGGAACGTCGTACTTAGCGGCCTGGCGCCACACCTGCTCGGACTGTGGCTCCACACCTTCCTTACCGTCGAAGACGGCGACGGCGCCATCGAGGACACGCAGGGAGCGCTCAACCTCAACGGTGAAGTCAACGTGACCCGGGGTGTCAATGATGTTGATCTGGTTGTTGTTCCAGAAACAGGTCACGGCAGCCGAGGTAATGGTGATGCCGCGTTCCTTTTCCTGTGCCATCCAGTCAGTGGTGGATGCACCGTCGTGGGTCTCGCCCACCTTACGGTTAATACCGGTGTAGAAGAGAATACGCTCGGTGGTGGTCGTCTTACCAGCATCGATGTGGGCCATGATGCCAATGTTGCGGACCTTGTTCAGATCCTTGAGCACTTCTTGTGCCACGTTTATACCCCAACTTAATAGTCGTCGACGCCGTGACCAGAAACCTGGCTAAGACGCCTGCATGGATAAGTTCTTGAAAAGTTTGCCATTGAGTGGCCGTGCTAGGTGCCCAGCGGCTCCTAGACTTCCATCGCTTCAGTGTACTGGACACAAAGCGAATGCGCTGGACTAGGCCAGCTGTGCTGGACTAAATCACACCACGTGCCACCAAAATGGCCTAAGCAAGAGATATGAAGTTTTAATTCGCCGCCGGGAAACCCGGAAATCGGCGCGAAACTCGTTTCTCGTTGCTTAGGCCATTGATGAAGGTGCTTAAAAATTACCAGCGGTAGTGAGCAAAGGCGCGGTTAGCCTCAGCCATCTTGTGGGTATCCTCACGGCGCTTCACGGAAGCACCGAGGCCGTTTGAGGCATCCAGGATCTCGTTGGAGAGACGCTCGATCATGGAGTTCTCGCGACGCTGGCGGGTGAAGGTCACCATCCAGCGCAGTGCCAGGGTGTTGGCACGGTCTGGGCGGACCTCAACCGGCACCTGGTAGGTAGCGCCACCCACACGGCGGGAGCGAACCTCGAGGTCCGGGCGGATGTTGCCCAGGGCCTTTTCCAGGGTGCCAACCGGGTCGGTGCCGGTCTTCTCACGGCAAGCCTCAAGCGCGCCGTAGACGATGCGCTCTGCGGTGGACTTCTTGCCATCCTGGAGGATCTTGTTGACGAGCATGGTTACCTGCTCGGAGTTGTATACCGGGTCCTTTACTACAGGACGCTTCGGAGCAGCATTCTTACGCATTGTTTATTACTGTCCCTTCTTTGCGCCGTAACGGGAACGAGCCTGCTTACGGTCCTTGACGCCCTGGGCATCCAGGGAGCCGCGGATGATCTTGTAACGAACACCTGGAAGGTCCTTCACACGGCCGCCGCGAACGAGGACCATGGAGTGCTCCTGCAGGTTGTGGCCCTCACCTGGGATGTAGGCCGAAACCTCGATGCCGCTGGTAAGGCGCACACGAGCAACCTTACGAAGAGCGGAGTTCGGCTTCTTCGGGGTGGTGGTGTACACGCGGGTGCACACGCCACGACGCTGCGGAGAACCCTTCAGCGCAGCGGTAGAGACCTCTTTGCGCTTGGTCTGGCGGCCCTTGCGGACCAGCTGTTGAATAGTTGGCATTAAACAGTCTTTCTGTCGAATTGCACCACTTCTTAAGAAGGGAACCAAACATGCAAAAATAGGCGCTCTTTCCCGGGGCGCTTCCGCATGTCCAGAACTCTTCCCAAGGCGGGCGCCTTGTTAAGGATCAGACTTTTCACCATGTTCTTTGCGCGCCATATTCACACAGGGCGCGCAGTACATAGTGAACTAGCGCTAAGACTAGCAAAGCCAGCGCCATGAACACAAAACCGGTAGTCCATCCTGCCGGCGGCGCGGAGGGACTACTCCCACTCCCACGTCAGGTCTGGCTCTGCAGCCTTGTCAGAAAAGTAGGATTTTTCCTGTTCTTCCCAAGTGGCAAACCACTTTTCGTAGGCCGGCTCGCGCGCAATCGCGCGCTCATAGCGCTGCTCGCGGGGGCCATCGATGCGCACGGTTACTACTGCGCCGCGCTTTTTCGCGGCCGCAATGTTGTCAGCGGTGACGGAGCCAACGCCCTCGACGATGAGATCATCGCGCACATCGAGGCTGGCCCAGTCACCGGGGCAGTTGGCTTCCCAATCCCAGCGCCAATAGCCGGGATTCATGGTGCGCAAGACTTGCTCGCCCACCATCTCGGAGCCCTTTTCCAGGCCATGCCAGCCGGGATAGAATTCATCGAGGTGAACCACCCGCCAATTGGTACGATCTGCCAAGGCGGCGGAGGTCCAGGTTTTGCCGGAGCCCGAGGGACCATCGATAAGCACCGTGACGGGTTTAAACGCACGCTTTCGTGAGGCTGCTAGCTTAACGATGTCCTCCAAGAGGCGCTCTTGTTCGGCATCAATGTCCATAGTGCTTGAATCACTGCTTTCGCGGATTAAAGGCCAAAGAATCTCCAGGCCCCAGTAAGTACCGAAGTTACCACCGGTACACAAGCAAGGGCGAGGCCGCAGGCCATCACCCACCCATCGTGGGCGTGCAGCCTGGATTCTCGGGCCCAGGTCCGCTCCCCTCCTCCGGGTGGGGTGCGCCCGAAACCGCGTGCTTCCATCGCGGTCGCAAGCTTGCCGCCGCGGCGCAAAGCAATCACCAACAGACCAAAGGACATCGTAAGCAAGTGCTTTAAGCGCCCTTCATCCATGAGCCCGCGGGCCCTGCGCGCCATGCCGAGCGATTGCCAATCGGATTTCAGGAGCGTCATCATCCGCACGCCGGCCACAGCACCAATGACGAAGCGGGAGGGAAGGCGGAGGATCTGCGAGAGGGCATCGCCAAGCTCGGTGGGATCGATATCGCGTGCGAGCACCACCGTTGGTAGTGCGACCGCAAGCACACGCAGCGTGATCGCAATGGCCAAGGTGAGCGAATTTTCCGTCACCGTAATCAGCCACCAGCTGAAGTACTCCTCTCCCCCGGGCGCGCCATAGAGCAGCATGGAAATGCCCGATAGCGGGGCGATAAGGAATAAGAACCAACCGGCCTTCCACAAGCGCACCCAGGAGACGCCACATAACGGCGCCAAGATGAGTGTCAGGCTTAGCGATATCGCCGCCGATACCCAGTCGATGGAGGCAAGCAGCGGCGTAACCCAGACGAACATCAAGAAGATGCGGGTTAGCGGGTTGACGTTGCGCAAGAGATTAGGCACCGTGCACCTCCACCTGGTGGTCACCCAAGGCTTCTATAAACAGCGGGTCATGGGTAATGGAGGCAATGGTGGTGCCGTCATCGGCCAATTGGCGCAACAAGCCCACCAATTCCACGAAGGTGCCGGGATCCTGGCCAAAGGTCGGCTCGTCCAAGAGCAGCACCTCCGGCGCGGTCACCAGAGCCGTTGCTACCGAAAGCCGGCGCTTTTCGCCGCCGGATAGCGTAAACGGATTGGCCTTGAGCAAGTGCCCCAAGCGCAGCGATTCCAACAACTGGGCGATGCGTTCCTCTGGGGGATCAACGCGCATGACCTTGGGCGCTACCCGCAATTCCTCTTCCACGCTGCGGGAGACAAATTGGTGTTCCGGATTTTGGAAGACGAAACCAATGCGGTCCGCCAATTCGCGGGATTTCCACCGGGAAGGTGGGCCCTTCACGCCGCGGSGGATGAAGYCAGCGMCCCCGATTYCCCCGGMCYCGGCCGGAAGTASCCCCGCCATAGTCATCAGCCACGTGGATTTTCCCACGCCATTGCGGCCGGTAATGACGGTCGACGCCCCCGCCGGCAGGGAGATGGACCGCGGTGGCCCATAGCGGGTTACCAAGTCCGTGCTCCACAGCGCCGCGTTGGACTCATCGAGGGCATCGCTTGCCAACGACCGCGCCTGCGGGAGGCCGGTGACCTGGCGCTTGCGGGCGGCATCGGCAAAGGGGGCATCGGAAATAATGCGCCCATCCTTCAGCTCTACCGCGCGGTCCAGCACGCTTTCCCACGCCGCATGCTGATGCTCGACCACCACCAAGGTGGCACCCGTGTGCTCTACCAGCTTGCCGACGGCCCGCACCACGTCCTGCGCCCCTTCCGGATCCAGGTTGGCGGTGGGCTCGTCCAATAGGACCACGCCCGCGCCCATGGCGATGACCCCGGCAAGCGCCAGGCGTTGCTTCTGCCCGCCGGAGAGGTGCTCGGTGGGAAAATCCAGGTCCACATATGGGCCAACCAACTCTTGGGCTTGGCGCACCCTGCGCCAGATCTCCTCGCGCGGATAAGCTAGGTTCTCGCAGCCGAAGGCGATATCATCGCCCACGCGCGCGGAGATAACCTGGGAATCCGGATCCTGCAGGACCAACCCCACCGGAATGGTCCGGCCCGGTTCTTCGACCGTGCCCGCAGAGTCCTCCAAGGTGATGGTGCCGGTTCGCGTACCTTCTTCATCAGAGCCCAAGACGCCGGCGATCGCCGCCAAAAGCGTGGACTTTCCGGAGCCGGAATCCCCGCACAGCAAGACCTTCTCACCGGGTTCGATGACAAGGTCTATGTCCTGCAGCGCCGGTTGGGAGCGCCCAGCGTGAGTCCAGCCGTAGCCGCGAGCCGATATTTTTGTGGCGTTTCCTGCTAAGCGTGAAAAATCAGTCACAGCGGTCTAAGCCCTAAGCGCGCTGTTCGCGGCCTACTGCAAAGCGGTCAAGGGCACCGGTCTTTGCCAATGCCTTCACCACATAGAAGCCCAGGGCGCCGGCCAAGATGGCACCGGAGATGGTCAGGGTGACCAAGTAGATAATATTGAACTCGAAGGACTTCGCGAGGTTACCGGGGGTAAACAGCTCCAGGACGAAAGCGCCCCAGCCTGCTGCCATACCGACCAGGATGGTCACCCCAAGGTTGAACTGGCGGTACATGAAGATGGCGAAGATGATCTCCACACCGATACCCTGTGCCAGGCCCGAGTACAGGGTGCTAATGCCCCACTGCGAGCCCAAATCGGCTGACACCGTGGCGGCAAGGACCTCCACGTAGACTGCCGCACCCGGCTTGCGGATGACCAATCCACCCAGGATGCCGCCTAACAGCCAAATGCCCGTGGCCAAACCGCCAAGGCCCGGCGTAAGCGCATCCATGGCCTCATACCAGGCATAGCCCACGGCATTCCAGCCCAAGAATACGAAGCCACAGGCAACACCCAAGACGGATGCCACCACGATGTCCACCACGCGCCAATTCAAGTTGCGCTTTGGCGCTGCGGACGCAGCTGCATTAGTAGTCATTATTTCCTCCCTCTCGCCGGAATTACCCGGATCAGGTTCAACGGTTCACCGCGTTATATCGCAGTATCTCAGCCTTCATTTCTGTGCCGGGGCGACCTGTGCGTCCGCGGGCCCACAGATTCTGAAAGCTCCCGTGTAATGGTTTAAATCAAGTAGTCTAAGGCCCACATTTTACTTATCTGGGCCACAGGCTTTACTCATACTAGCAGGCACGCATACGGGTCCCCGTAACCGATTCGGCGGCCGAATCAGGCATGCGCAACCGTGACAACAACCCCAACAACAAGAGCCCCCGCTTACCGTATGCACGGAAGCGGGGGCTCTAATTGAACGCGGTGCCGAGGGACACGAGCGCCTAGGACTTAGAAGGTGAAATCCTCATCCAGCGGAACGGAGGCGCCGGTGAATTCACCGAAGCCATCATCGCCGTAGATGGAATCGCCGTAAGTCGGAATCGAGTATGCGGCGTTGCGCGCAGCCTCGGTCGGCTTGACGGAGATATTGCGGTAACGGGAGATACCAGTGCCGGCCGGGATCAGCTTACCGATGATGACGTTCTCCTTGAGGCCGATAAGCTTATCGGAGCGCTTGTTAACAGCGGCATCGGTAAGCACACGCGTGGTCTCCTGGAACGAAGCAGCGGACAGCCAGGACTCGGTAGCCAAGGAGGCCTTGGTAATACCCATGATCTCCGAGCGCAGCTGCGCCGGCTCGCCGCCTTCTGCAACCTGTGCAGCGTTCATCTGCTTGGCCTCAGAAAGGTCGATCAGGTTGCCCGGCAGCAGCTCCGTGGTACCGGCGTCGATGACGGTACCGCGGCGCAGCATCTGGCGGATGATGATCTCGATGTGCTTGTCGTGGATGGCCACACCCTGGGTGCGGTACACGGCCTGCACCTCGTTGATGAGGTGCTGCTCCACGCCACGACGGCCCAGAACCTCGAGCACGTCGTGCGGGTCAGCCGCACCACGCATCAAGCGGTCACCGGTCTCAACGTGGTCGCCGTCCTTCAAGGAACGCTCGATCATCGCATCCGGGTTGGACTCCATCGGGCGACGCACCTGGGCCAAGCCCTGGCGCTTGGAGAGCTTCTCGTAGATCACGTCATCAGAACCATCATCCGGGGTGATGGTCATGGTCCAGAAGTTGCCCTCATCAGACAGGGACACGGTGCCGTCCACGGAAGCAATTGGTGCGCGGTTCTTCGGGTTACGGGCCTCGAACAGCTCCTGCACACGCGGCAGACCACCGGTAATGTCGCCACCAACACCACCCTGGTGGAAGGTACGCATGGTCAGCTGGGTACCAGGCTCACCAATGGACTGTGCAGCCACGATGCCGACGGCCTCGCCGATGTCGACCAACTGACCGGATGCCATGGACTTGCCGTAGCACTTAGCACAGACACCGGCCGGGGTCTGGCAGGTCAGCACGGAGCGGACCTTGACGTCGGTGACCTTGGCATCGAGAAGCTTCTGCGTAAGCTCCTCGGTCAAGTCTGCACCAGCCTCTGCAACGACCTCGCCGCTTTCGTCCTTGACGTCGGTGGCAAGCACGCGACCGGAAGCGGAGGTCTCCCACAGCTCGGAGAGGACGACCTTGTCGCCGGAGACCTCGCCGATAGGAACGCGCACGCCCTGGCGGGTGCCACAGTCCTCTTCGCGGACGATAACGTCCTGAGCAACGTCCACCAGACGGCGGGTGAGGTAACCCGAGTCAGCGGTACGCAGCGCGGTATCGGCCAGACCCTTACGGGAACCGTGGGAGTTGTTGAAGTACTCCAGCACGGACAGGCCTTCACGGAAGGAGGTCTTAATCGGACGGGTGATGTAATCACCGTGCGAGTTCACAACCATGCCCTTCATACCGGCCAGCGTCCAGATCTGACGCATGTTACCGGCAGCACCCGACTTCACAATCATTGGAATTGGGTTGTAATCCGGGTAGATGCTCTCAACGGCCTCACCGACGGTGTCGGTAGCGTCCTTCCACAGCTCCACCAGGCGGTCATAACGCTCGCGCTCCGTAAGCGCACCCTGCTCCCAGTACTTACGCTCGATGCGCTCTGCTTCCTTCTCATAAGACTCGAGGATCTCGGTCTTATTCGGCAGCACCAGCACGTCAGACATCGTAATGGTCACACCGGAGCGGGTTGCCCAGTAGAAGCCGGCGTCCTTCATGTTGTCCAGAACCTGAGCCACGGTGATCATTGGGTACTTGGTGGCCAAGTCATTGACCACGTCACCAATGAGTACCTTGCCGTCGGTGCCGCCGCCCTTGCGGACCATGATGCCCTCAAGGTACGGGTAGTTCCACGGCAGCAGCTCGTTGAACATGATGCGGCCGATGGTGGTGTAACCCAACCATGCCTGGCCCTTGGACCAGCCATCGGGGAAGAGTTCTGCCTCAATATCCTCTGGCGGGCGCAGGTGATCGATGCGGACCTTGATAGGTGCCTGCAGGCCAACCGTGCCGCGGTCGTAGGCCATGAGGGCCTCGGCGTAGGAGGAGTACACGCCGGTTGCCGGGTAGTCCTCGCCAGCCTCGCGGTAGCGACCGTTGCCGCCGATCTCATCCTCTGCCTTGTCCATGGTGAGGTAGTACAGGCCAGTCACCATGTCCAGACGTGGCATAGCCAGTGGCTTACCGGATGCCGGGGACAAAATGTTGTTGGAAGCCAGCATCAGCACGCGAGCCTCTGCCTGTGCCTCGGCGGATAGCGGCAGGTGGACTGCCATCTGGTCACCGTCGAAGTCGGCGTTGAAGGCCTCACAGGCCAGCGGGTGCAGCTGGATAGCCTTACCCTCAACCAGCTTAGGCTCGAAGGCCTGAATACCCAGGCGGTGCAGCGTAGGCGCACGGTTGAGCATCACTGGGTGCTCAGAAATGGCCTGCTCCAGCACGTCCCAGACCTCTGGGCGCTGGCGCTCCACCATGCGCTTTGCAGACTTGATGTTCTGGGCGTAGTCATTTTCAACCAAGCGCTTCATGACGAAAGGCTTGAACAGCTCGAGTGCCATCAGCTTCGGCAGACCACACTCGTGCAGCTTCAGCTGCGGGCCGACGATAATAACGGAACGGCCGGAGTAGTCCACGCGCTTACCCAGCAGGTTCTGGCGGAAACGACCCTGCTTGCCCTTGAGCAAGTCAGACAGAGACTTCAACGGGCGGTTGCCCGGGCCGGTAACCGGACGGCCACGGCGGCCGTTATCGAAGAGCGCGTCCACAGACTCCTGCAGCATGCGCTTCTCGTTATTCACGATGATCTCTGGTGCACCCAGGTCGATCATGCGCTTCAGGCGGTTATTGCGGTTGATAACGCGGCGGTACAGGTCATTCAGGTCCGAGGTGGCGAAGCGGCCACCGTCCAGCTGCACCATCGGGCGCAGCTCAGGCGGGATAACCGGAATAGCGTCCAGCACCATGCCTGCCGGGTCGTTGCCGGAGTTCAGGAATGCGGCAACAACCTTGAGGCGCTTAAGCGCGCGCATCTTCTTCTGGCCCTTGCCGTTGTTGATGATCTCGCGCAGCTCCTCGGCCTCTGCCTCGAGGTCGAAGTTGCGGACCAAGGTCTGGATGGCTTCTGCACCCATGCCGCCGGTGAAGTAATCCTCGTAGCGGTCAACCAGCTCTTCGTAGATGGTCTCATCGATGACCATCTGCTTCGGAGCAAGCTTCAGGAAGGTGTTCCAGATTTCATCCAGGCGTGCGACTTCGCGCTCGCCGCGCTCGCGGATGTGCTGCATTTCCTTATCGGCAGCGTTTTGTACCTTCTTGCGGGCATCGGCACGCGCACCGGCTGCCTCCAGCTCTGCCAAGTCGGACTCGAGCTTGGAAGCGCGCTCTGCGATCTCGGACTCGGTATCGTCCTCAACGTCCTTCTTCTCCAGCAGCATTTCAGCTTCCAGAGTGGACTGATCGTTGTGGCGAGCCTCTTCATCAACGGAGGTGATGATGTTGGCAGCGAAGTAGATGATGCGCTCAAGGTCCTTCGGAGCCAGGTCCAGCAGGTAGCCCAAGCGGGAAGGAACGCCCTTGAAGTACCAGATGTGGGTTACCGGAGCAGCCAGTTCGATGTGGCCCATGCGCTCACGGCGCACCTTGGACTTGGTGACCTCAACGCCGCAACGCTCACAGATGATGCCCTTGTAACGCACGCGCTTGTACTTACCGCAAGCACACTCCCAGTCACGGGTAGGTCCGAAAATGCGCTCGCAGAACAGGCCGTCCTTTTCCGGCTTCAGCGTGCGGTAGTTAATGGTCTCGGGCTTTTTAACCTCGCCCTTAGACCAGCGACGGATATCGTCAGCAGTGGCCAGACCGATGCGGAGCTCGTCGAAGAGATTTACGTCAAACACGTAATGTCTCCCTTTCATCCTCGTAATGTGAGGAATTGATGGCTTTTAATGAATTAATCTTTATTGCCCGCCCGCGGCGGCCCCGGTGCTATACACCGGAACCGTGCATTCCGCAGTGGACCGAGAATCTATTTAGGCGATGTCAGCGGAAGAACCCTCATCGCGGGACAAGTTAATGCCAAGCGATGGGCTATCCATGTCATCGTCATCAGAGCCAGACAGCTCCATCGGGGTGCCGTCGGTGGAAAGAACCTCCACGTTCAAGCACAGGGACTGCAGCTCCTTGAGCAACACCTTGAAGGACTCAGGGATGCCCGGATCTGGAATATTATCGCCCTTCACGATGGCCTCGTAGACCTTCACGCGGCCTACCACGTCATCGGACTTGATGGTAAGCAGCTCCTGCAGGGTGTAGGCAGCGCCATAAGCCTGCATTGCCCACACCTCCATCTCGCCGAAGCGCTGGCCACCGAACTGAGCCTTACCACCCAGTGGCTGCTGGGTAATCATGGAGTAAGGACCAGTGGAACGGGCGTGAATCTTCTCATCGACCAAGTGGTGCAGCTTGAGCATGTACATGTAGCCCACGGAGATGGGGTACTTGTACGGCTCGCCCGAGCGGCCATCGAAAAGCGTGGCCTTGCCGTGCTCGTTGACCAAGACGTCACCGTCGCGGTTCGGGCGGGACGATGCCAACAGTCGCTCGATCTCGTGGTTGGTAGCACCATCGAAAACCGGGGTCGCGGTCAAGGAGTCCGCTGGGACATCGTAAAGCTCTTCCGGCAAGGTCTTGAGCAGCTCGGCGTTAGCCGGATCCTCGGTGTCGACCTTCCAACCAGCGTGAGCCAACCAGCCCAAGTGCAGCTCAAGCACCTGACCGATGTTCATACGACGCGGCACACCGTGGGTGTTCAGCAGGATATCCACCGGGGTGCCGTCCTCCATGAACGGCATATCCTCTGGCGGCAGAATCTTGCCCACAACACCCTTGTTGCCGTGGCGGCCGGCCATCTTATCGCCGTCCTGAATCTTGCGCTTTTGTGCAACGTAGACGCGGATCATCTCGTTGACACCAGGTGCCAGGTCGTCATCATCATCGCGGGAGAAGCGAGCAACGCCAATGACTTTGCCCACCTCACCGTGCGGAACCTTCATGGAGGTATCGCGCACCTCGCGGGCCTTCTCACCGAAGATGGCGCGCAGCAGGCGCTCTTCCGGAGTCAGCTCGGTCTCACCCTTCGGGGTGACCTTACCCACCAGGATATCGCCGGCACGAACGTCAGCACCGATGCGGATGATGCCGCGCTCATCGAGGTCGCTCAAGACGTCCTCGGAGACGTTTGGAATCTCGCGGGTGATTTCCTCGGCGCCCAGCTTGGTGTCACGAGCATCGATCTCGTGCTCCTCGATGTGGACGGAGGTCAGGATGTCCTCTTCCACGATGCGCTGGTTGAGGATGATGGCGTCCTCGTAGTTGTGGCCTTCCCACGGCATGAACGCAACCAGCAGGTTACGGCCAAGCGACATCTCACCGTTGTGTGTACCTGGGCCATCGGCCAAAACCTGGCCAGCCTCTACGCGCTGACCCATGGACACCAGCGGGGTCTGGTTGTAGTTGGTGCCCTGGTTGGTGCGCTCGAACTTGCGCAGGATGTAGGTATCGCGCTGGCCCTCATCGTCCATGATGGTGATGACGTCAGCGGTGACGTTTTCCACCACACCGGCCTTAGGCGTAATGACGACGTCGCCAGCGTCATATGCGGCGCGCTGTTCCATACCGGTACCCACCAGTGGGGCCTCGGAACGAACCAGCGGAACCGCCTGCTTCTGCATGTTCGCACCCATCAAGGCACGGTTAGCATCGTCGTGCTCCAAGAACGGAATCATGGCGGTACCAACGGAGACCATCTGGCGCGGGGAAACGTCAACGTAGTCCACACCGGAGGCATCGGTCACTCCGATGTCACCCTCCTTCAGGCGGACCTCGATGCGCTCACCGATCAGGCGGCCTTCCTCGTCCTGCTCGACCTCAGCCTGAGCAATGGCGAAGCGGTCCTCCTCATCAGCGGTGAGGTACTCAACCTGATCCGTAACCTTGCCGTCAACGACCTTGCGGTACGGGGTCTCGATGAAGCCGAACGGGTTCACGCGGGCGTAGGATGCCAGCGCACCAATCAGGCCAATGTTCGGGCCCTCAGGGGTCTCAATCGGGCACATGCGGCCGTAGTGCGAGGCGTGCACGTCTCGCACCTCAATGCCGGCGCGCTCACGGGACAGACCGCCTGGGCCCAGCGCGGACAGGCGGCGCTTGTGGGTCAGGCCGGACAGGGAGTTGTTGTGGTCCATGAACTGCGAGAGCTGCGAGGTACCAAAGAACTCGCGGATAGCAGCAGAAACCGGACGCACGTTAATCAGGGACGTCGGCGTGATGGACTCTGCGTCCTGGGTGGTCATGCGCTCGCGCACAACGCGCTCCATGCGGGACAGGCCCACGCGGACCTGGTTCTGGATGAGCTCACCCACGGTGCGCAGACGACGGTTACCAAAGTGGTCGATGTCGTCGGTGTTCAGCGAGATCATCTCACCGTTGGGTGCCTTCATCTCACGCTCGCCAACGTGCAGGCGTACCAGGTACTCCAGGGTGACGGCGATGTCTTCTTCAGTCAGGGTCATCAGACCGTCGTGGTCGCCGCCAAGACCCAGCTTGCGGTTGGCCTTGTAGCGGCCAACCTTGGCAAGGTCATAGCGCTTAGCGCGGAAGAAG
Organism: Corynebacterium accolens; assembly: GCF_030515985.1. The sequence goes on from NZ_CP100376.1 coordinate 1,198,220, forward strand.
GAGTTATCCAACAAGGACTGCGCCAGCTCACGGGTAGGCTGCTCGCCCGGGCGCTGCTTGCGGTAGATCTCCAACAGTGCTTCATCGGTATTGGAAACGCCGTCAGATTCCAGGGTGGACATCATGAGTTCAGAGAAGCTGAAGCGCTCCCTGATCTGCTCCTCGGACCAACCCAGCGCCTTCAACAGGACGGTCACCGGCTGGCGGCGCTTACGGTCAATGCGCACGCCGACGGTATCGCGCTTGTCCACGTCGAACTCCAGCCAAGCACCGCGGGAAGGAATAATCTTCACGGAGTGCAGCGGGCGTTCGGTGGACTTATCGATGGAACGATCGAAGTACACGCCTGGGGAACGCACCAGCTGGGAGACGATGACACGCTCGGTACCGTTCACGATGAAGGTACCCATATCCGTCATGATCGGGAAGTCGCCGATGAAGACGGTCTGCGACTTAATCTCTTGGGTGTCGTTATTAATGAACTCTGCGGTCACGTACAGCGGCGCGGAGTAGTTGATGTCCTTTTCTTTACACTCGTCGACGGTGTTTTTCACCGGCTCGAAGCGAGGCTCCGACAAGGACAGGGACATATTGCCCGAGTAGTCCTGAATCGGCGAGAGCTCTTCGAGGATATCCTCGAGACCACTCGTCACGCGTGCGTTATCGCCGCGCTCAGCCTGCTCACGCTCGCGCCATTCCGGCGAGCCGACGAGCCAAGCAAAGGAATCGAGTTGTACGTCAAGGAGGCCCGGCAGGGCGATAGGCTCGCTAATTTTTGCAAACGAGTATCGCTTCGGGGCTCCGGGGATATTGGCCACTGACTTGGTCTGGCGGGAGACTGCCAAGATGGGTCCTTCCAGCACCTCACGCGGATTGCTACTCGCCCTGGCCGACGAGCAGCAAAACCGCTGGTAATTTTAGCATTCGGTCTGCTGTGGAGTGTCTGGGTTCAGAATGCACAAAATCACCTTGTCAAGTCGGTTTTGCCATCACCAACCCGAAAGGCTAAATGTGCACCGAAGATCCAGATTCCAGCGCAACGAATTAGTGTATAGGAAAAACTCAAGTATGTAAAGACACACCACTCTTAAGGCTTTTTTCATTCCGCGTTCGGGGGCAAGCTCTCGCTCGCCGCTGCGCCAACGCGGCAATAATGTTGCGCCAGATCTAGCGGGGCAACCACAAGCACCGTACCACTAAAAACTCATTCCACCGCAACCCGAACCGCGCTTAATACTCTTATCTGGCACTTTCGCTAGTAATTTCGCTGGCGCTTTTCTTTCCGCGTCGGCGCACATGCTTGTTTTTATGGTCGTAAATTCCCAGCGCCCCAATGACTCCAATAAAGGTGAACACGATACCGATACCCAGTGCCGCCCACCGCGCAATCTCCGCCACGCGGTTACGTGGGAACGATTTCGCTTCATCGAGTAGCGCCGCGCGGGACTTCTCTGAGGTGGAACCATTAAAGACGAATGCTTGCTCGCGGCCTACGCCCTCTCGGTCCGCGTAGTAGTCATCGATATCCATGTCCATGCCCACCACCAGGCCGGTAGCTTGGTCGACGTAGAAATCCGTACTGCCCGAGTGCATCAAATAACCAGGTTCGTGTCCCCCATCTTCCTTGGGGAAAGAGGTGGTATTGCCATCGGCGGCATAAAGCTGCGCTACGTTTGTTGGCTCGATTTCCTGGTGATACCGATACACCGTACGGCCATCTATTTCAGTTTCCTCTTCAAAGACCGCGTCCACTGCCTTGCGCAAGGTGGGGTCAAAGACTG